>NZ_UFXX01000001.1:1262367-2524735 GCF_900447535.1 Dermacoccus nishinomiyaensis
GCGCGATGGAGCCGATCTGGCCACCCGGTCGACGGCGCACCCACGACGCGGCCGCGGCGAGAGCCGCCGAACCCGCGGCGCCACCGACGACGCGGACCGGCGGCGTCAGGATGCCTTCACGCGCCGCCATGACGAGCAGGAGCACGACCCCGACGAGCGTGACGACGACGCCCGCGGCCGCCAGCAGCATCGCGACGATCTGCTGGTTGTCGAACCGTCGAGGCTTCAGTTCGGGAGGTGGCGGCGGGATGAACGCGAGCGAACCGGGAAATGCGGGTGCCGGTCCTGCACCAGGGCGCCCGTCATGGGGAGCCGGGCCGGGAGCGGCACCGCTGTACTGGCCTTGCCGATGACCACTGTTCGGCGTCGCCCCCATGAACGGTGGCGGCGGCGTCGAGTGGCCGTCAGGAGCGTCGAAGGCAGGGCGTCCGGGGTACGACGGACCGTAGGGCGGCACCGGGCGGGACGGGTCGAAGGAGTTCGAGGGCTGGTTCTCATTCATGCCTTCGAGCCTCGTCGGCCGTCGGCTTCGGCGCCTGAGCAGGACTACTCAGACGACGTGAGTAATGGACGCGAGTGAGTGCTCAGGGCGCCCCTGCCCACGCAGGTGCGGCGAACGTCAGTCGAGGCCGTTCTCGAGAGCGAACCGCGTCAGTTCGACGCGGTTGGCAAGGTGCAGCTTGCGCAGCGTCGCGGCGACGTGGTTGTCGACGGTGCGGCTGCTGAGGCCGAGCCGCGAGGCGATCTGCTTCGACGCGAGCCCCTTCGCAACCATGCGCAGCACCTCGCTCTCGCGGGGCGTCAGGGCGCTCGCCGGGTCGTTCGCGGTGTCGACGCGGCCACGCAGGTGCGCGAGCACCAGCCCGGCGAGTTCGGGGGTGAACACCGCGTCTCCGCGCAGCGTCGCCTCGACCGCGTCGACGAGTTCGGCGGCGCTGGCACTCTTGAGCAGGTAGCCCGACGCGCCAACCTTTACGGCGTCGAGCACGTCGCTGCGCGCCGACGACGCCGACAGCACGAGCACCTTGACCTCGGCGAGCGTCAGCATGATGGCGGACGTCGCGTCGGCACCGTTGCCGTCGGGCAGATTCATGTCCATGAGGACCAGGTCGGGGCGCGTCGCACGAGCGCGATCGACGGCCTCGCGCACGGACCCGGCGGTGGCGACGACGTCGTAGCCGCGCGCGACGAGGTCGCGTTCGACGGCGTCACGCCACATCGGATGATCGTCGACGATCATGACGCGGGCCTGGGGCTCACGGGACGAGTCATTCATGACGACATTGTCGCGGACGCCAAGATCGCGAGCCACCGTGGCGCTGCGGCGCTCCACTGCTGCGGCGGATGAGAACGCCCGTCGCGCGACACGATCATGATCGAGGCCGCTTGCCGCGCCTCAGCGCGGCACCGTGAACTCCCACTCGACGCCCTCGCCCGGCGCGGTGGTGAGATGCGCGCGTCCGCCGATCGCCTCGATGCGTCCGACGATCGATCCGCTGACGCCCAGTCGCCCTTCGGCGCGTGCCTGCGCCGGCCGTTCCGGCGACATGCCCACGCCGTCGTCACGGACGGTGACGACGACCTCATCGCCGAGATCCTCGAGCAGGACGTACGAGGTCGCGGGTGCGCCACCACGCCCGGCGTGCAAATCGGTGTTCGTCAGGGCTTGCCGCACCGCCGCGGTGATCTCGGCGACGACGTCGGGGCGCAGCGTCACCGCCTCGGCTCCGGCGCTGACGTGGCACCGACGGCTCTCGAGGGCGAGCAGCGCCTGGCGCAGATCCGTCGGGTCAGGCGCGTCAGACCGGCGGGCAGCACCCCGCGCCGGCGCGTCCACCGACGACGCCTCTATGCCGGCGTCGAGAGCTCCCCCACCCCGCGCCACCCCGTTCTGACCCGCATCACGCAGGCTGGAGGCGACTCCCCCGGCGAGACCATTAAGACGCACTGCCCCCGCGTTGCCCGCCCACGTGCCGTCGCGGCGCGCGCTGTCGTCGCCGTCCGCGATGAGGTGGCGTAGAGCCTGCTCCTGCTCGGCGGCGAGCTGCCCGACACGCGCGAACTCACCACCCGCGCGCTCCCCTTCGCGCGCGGTCAAGGCGAGCACCTGCAGCACTCCGTCGTGCACCTGCCGGGCGAGCCGTTCGCGCTCCGCGGCCCGGGCGCGCAGCTCGAGCGCCCTCGTCAACTGCTCGTGGGCGCGCTGCACACCGTGGCTCGCCACCCCCGCGGCGATGCCCGCACTGACGAGAATGGGCAGCGTCGGTGAACGTTCGAGCCACGACAGATCTCCGCCGACGTGCAGGCACGCGAGCCCCAGGACGACGGCGCTCGCGAAACCTGCGCCGACACCCCACATCATCCCGGCGGTGAGCACGGCGTTCGTCACCCACATCGTCGTCGGCAGGCTCTGGTTGTGATCCCACCAGCTCTCGGGTGCGACGATCCACGTCGAGTAGACGAGCGCGAGCGTGACGACCTGGTCGAGCCCGATGAGCACAGGCCGCCAGGTGCGGCGCGCGAACATCGTGTACGCCGCGATGCCGGACCAGATGCACTGCACCGCGATGAGGGCGCTTGCCAGGTGGGGGCGCGAATAGTGCGAGATCGCCATCGAATGGATGAAGAGGCTGTACGCGAGCGTCAGGACGCGAAACGCGCCCGAGGTTGCCCAGAGCGACCCCATCGCGTCGTCGGGCAGGCCCACGCCCCAGCCCGTCCATCGGGACGCGACGGACGACGCCCCGAACCGCACAGGCGATTCGGGGCGTCGACGCAGGTGGGCTCGGCTCACTTGCGCTGCTCGGGGTACGGCACCCCGTAACCCTCCTGGCCGGGCGCCTGGTACTGGCCACTCGCGGTGTTCTGCGTCGGGTACGGCATCTGCGACGGCGGCAGCTGCGGCTGCTCGTTGTACGGACGCTGCTGGCTCTGCGGCGCGTCGAACTGCACGTTCGGCGCCTGGTCGTTCGTCATGTTGACGCGCGGGGCACCCTTCGTCGCCTCGTCGGCCTCGTAGTACTCGGCCTTCGTCACGCCCGCGGGGCCGGCCATGAACTTCGTCGGGATCGAGTCGACCTTCGAGTTGAGCGAGCTGACGCACGCGTTGTAGTAGCGGCGCGCGTTGGAGATGCGGTCCTCGGTCGAGCTGAGCTCGCCCATGAGCTGCTGGTAGTTCTGGTTCGACTTGAGGTCGGGGTAGGCCTCGGAGACGGAGATGAGGCGACCCAGCGCCTGGCTCAGCTCACCCTCGGCCTCGGCGACCTGCGCCGGCGAACCGTTCGTGTTGACGGCCGCACCACGCGCGCGGATGACGGCGTCGAGCGTGCCCGCCTCGTGCTTCGCGTACGCCTTGACCGTCTCGACGAGGTTCGGGATGAGGTCGTGACGACGCGTCAGCTCGACGTCGATCTGGTGCCAGGCCTCTTGCACCGTGTTGCGCTGCTTGACGAGGCCGTTGTACATCATGACGGCTGCGACGACGAGCGCGACGATGATGACGAGAAGGATGATGACGAACGTCATGAGTGGCTCCTGCTTCGAGGGGTCATGTCTGCTTCGACCCTAGCCGACGGCAGCGACCACCGTCAGCGCTCGATGCGTGTCACGGCGCGATTCGCCCCCGGCGGGGCCGGCTGCGCCTGGGGACTGGAGGTCACTCCTCGTCGAAGCGGGTGAGGATCTGCTCGACGATCTGGGGGGATGCGCCCAGCGGCGCGGTGACGATTTCGGCGCCCGAACGCGTCAGCTTGTCATGGAAGTGCCCCTCGCCGAGCAGCAGCGCGGCGACGGCGACACGGACGTGAGGGTGGTCGCGGTTTGCGCTCACGGCGTCGGGCACGGACGGGGTGGCAGCCGAGCCGAAGGCCACGTCGATCGAGGTACCCCAGACGTCAGCGAGCAGACGTGCCTGGGCGCGGGCGTCGGCGGTGGCCTCGGCGCGGCTGGACCCGGCGGCGGCCATGACGATCGCGTCGCCGGGACGCGCGCCTGCCTCGCGGAGGCGCTGCGCGAGCAGTTCCGCGATGGGTCGCGACGGGCCGAGCGCGCCCGTCGAGCGCGCGTTGTCGTGCGGCGCAACGGCTTTCGCGACGTCGACCCGCACGTGGTAGCCGCCGCAGAACAACAGCGGCACGGCGACGACCTCGTCGAACTCGGGCACCAAGCGCGCCACGACGTCCGCGACCTTCGGCTCCTGCACGTCGACATACGCCTCGGTGACGGTGAGGTCGGGGCGCGCGGCGCGAACCGCGTCGGCGAGATCGTGGACGACCCGCCGGCCCTGTGGGCTCGCCGTCCCGTGGGCGACGAGGACGAGTGCGGCTCGCCGGCCGCCACGCGCGGGCGCCGTTGCAACAGCGGAGGATTCAGGGGGCGCGAGATCGGGCGCGGTCGGGGCGACCGTCATGTCGTCAGGCATGGCCGTCATTGTGCCCGCCGAGGGTGTCGGCGACCAGGCGCGTCAAGGCGCCGAGGCGAAAGCGCGTCGGCACGATCGGTTCGACGCCGCACTCGCGCAGCGGCGCCGCGGTGGTGTCACCGACGCAGGCCGCGATGACGCGCCCCTCGCGCAGCATGTCCAGCACGGCATCCTGTTGACCCGAGGCGCGCGCGGCGTCGAGAAAGGCGAAGACGCCGGGAGCTGCGGTGAACGCGACGACATCGACGTCGGATCGCGCGACGAGATCGACGGCGCGCGCGACCGCAGAGGGGTCGGGCGCCGGGCCCCAGCGGTAGACGACGAGCGAGACGACGTCAGCACCTGCGGCGCGCAGGGTCTCGTCGATGCCGTCGGAACCGGCGCCGTGGTGTTGCACAGCGACGCGGACGCCGTGGAGCGACTCCCCGCGCAGACGTTCCTTGATCTCCTCGGTCGTCTCCGAGGCGGCCGTCCACGTGACCTCGAGACCCGCTCCGACGACAGCGCCGCGCGCCTTCGGCCCGCGGGCGTAGATGCGAGTCGTCCGCAGTGCGTCGAGGAGTCGCTCGCGCAGCCCGGCTGCCTCCGCGGCCTCGAACCAGCCCCGGAACCCGATGCCCGTCGTCACGACGAGCAGGTCGGGCGGCTCCTCGGTCAGCGCGCGGGTATGGGCGAGCAGCTCAGGGTCGTCGACGTGCGGCACGTGCGACATCGTCGCTGCCCGGACCACCTCGGCGCCGCGACGTTCGAGAGGTGCGGCGAACTCATCGGCCTTGCGCTGCGCGGTGATGACGATGCGCCGCCCGGCGAGGTCGTGCGGCGCCCGTCGCTGCTGGGGAGCGGAATCCGAAGCGAACTCCACCGAAGCGACGGCAGAGGCGTGCGACGCACGCCGAGCGGCGTCTCGAGGGGCGCTCGCGCCGTCCGGCTGCTGGTCACGCATCGGTCTCACCCGTCCCCTCGGTGGTGGCTTGCTGCGTCGTCATGTCGATGATCGCCGCGTCGGGCAGGACGTCGACGACGTCGCCGATGACGATGACGCTCGGGTTGCCGATGCCCCGCGTGGCGCACTCGCCGGCGAGCTCGTCGAGGGTGGAACGCACGACCTGCTGCTGCGGCGTCCACGCACGGTGGACGACGCCCGCGGGCGTCGCGGCCGGTTTGCCGTGCGCGACGAGGCCGGCCGTCAGCTCGCCCAGGCGTCCCATCCCCATGAGGACGACGATGGTGTGCGGCCATGCCGCCAGCGCCGGCAGCGCCAGTTCGTCGTGCCCGGAGAGCACGAGCAGGCCCGCCGACCATCCGCGATGCGTCACCGGGATGCCGCCGGCGAGCGGCGCGGAGAGCGCGCTCGTCACGCCGGGCACGACATCGACGTCGATGCCGTGCGCGTGGCAGGACAGGTATTCCTCCCCCCCGCGGCCGAGCAGGTACGGATCGCCGCCCTTGAGGCGCACCACCCGCCGCCCGGCCCGCGCCTCACGCACGAGAATCGCGTTGATCTCGTCCTGCGGAACGGGGTGATGGTGCGGGCTCTTGCCGACGTCGATGATCTCGGCGCTCAGATCGAGACGCGCCAGTTCGTCCCGCGGGCCAAGGCGATCGGCGACGATGACGTCCGCCTGCTCGAGCTCGCGCAGGGCACGCAGCGTCAGCAGGTCGAGCGAACCCGGTCCGCCGCCGACGAGGACGACGCGCCCCGCCGCGACTGCGTCGCTCATCCGTTCCTCCTCGCTGCGGCCCTTTGTGTTCACTCCCCGACCTTAGGCAGCGACGCGCCGCGGCCGCCGTGATGTTCGTGACGCGAGAAGCGACGCGCACTCACGCCCGCGCAGCACCCGTCGAGCAGTTTCATGATCGGCGCTCCACGGCACGAACCCGCACACCGCCGGCGATCAATCGGCGAATGAGCTCAGTGGCGCGCACGGGCAGCGCGCCACCCGCGACCAACGCGTCGTACATGCGCTCCGGCACGTCGTAGTGGTCGACGTCGAACGCAGCATCCGGAACGCCATGATCGTGCGCGAACGCGTGCAGCTCGTCGAGCGAGCTGTCGGAGACGAGATGCGAGAACACCGTGCCCCACGCGGGCCACATCGGCGGGTCGATGAGGATGGCCACCGTCCCATCATCGCGGTTGGCCGGGCACATCGCCACCGTCCCCGCCGCAGGCGACCGACCTGGCGAGGCGGCCGGACGATCAGCGCGTCGTCTGCTCCGGTTCTGCGTAGTCGCTCGTGCGCTCGCCCAGCTCGATCATCCCGTCGCGCTCACGCACGGCCCAGGTGCCGAGACGGACGGCGCGGTCGGCGACGTCCTCGCCCGTCCGCACGTCGAAGGCCTGCTTGTACAGCGGCGACTGGATGACGTCGTACGTCTCACCGTCCAGAGTGCGCGTCCCGACGACGCCGCGGGCGATGACGTTCGCGAGGGCGTACGGGTCACGGTGGCCGACGGCGAACACCTCGTCGTTCGCGAGGCGCACGAGGGCGACCTGCGCGCCGTCCGGCGTGAGTGCCGCAACGGCCCGCTCCGGTGTCAGCCGGTCGACGGCGCACAGCGGGGTCCACGAGGTACCGGCCTCGCTAGGTGTGGGGGTTGTCATCCCTGGCCTCCTTGTGCAGCGCCTGCGCCGACGGGGATGCGCTCGCCTGCGATCCGGACGGGACGTCGGTTGGAGTCGATGAGTTCGAGGGTGGCGTCGGCCTTCTCGGCCGGGGTCGCCGGGCGGGGCTGGTCACGTTCCACGACGTAGAGCAGATCGGGGTCGACGTTCGTGTCGTCGTTGACGAAGGCCGTGAACCGGGCGAGCTTCTCAGGGTCCTCCAGGACGTCGCGCCACTCGTCGGAGTAGGCGTTGACGTGACGTGCCATCATCGCGTCGAGGTCGGCGCAGATGCCCAGCGCGTCGTCCATGATCACCTCGCGCAGGTGCTCGGCGCCGCCCTCGAGCTCGGCGAGCCACGGCGCGGTGCGCTGCAGCCGCTCGGCTGTCGAGATGTAGAACATGAAGAACCTGTCGATGGTGCGGATCAGTTCTTCTTCGTCGAGGTCCTCAGCGAGCAACTGCGCGTGCACCGGCTTGAAGCCACCGTTACCCCCGACGTAGAGGTTCCACCCGTTCTCCGTCGCGATGATGCCGGCGTCCTTGCCGCGCGCCTCGGCGCACTCGCGCGCGCACCCGGAGACACCCATCTTGAGTTTGTGCGGGCTGCGCAGCCCCTTGTACCGGGTCTCGAGGTCGATCGCGAGACGGACGGAGTCGCGCACGCCGAAGCGGCACCAGGTCTGCCCGACGCACGACTTCACCGCACGCAAGCTCTTGCCGTATGCCTGGCCGCATTCGAAGCCCGCGTCGAGCAACTCGCGCCAGATGGCGGGGAGCTGGTCGATGCGGGCACCGAACATGTCGATGCGCTGGGCGCCGGTGATCTTCGTGTAGAGGCCGTACTTCTCGGCGATCTGCCCGATCGCGACGAGACCCGACGGCGTCACCTCACCACCCGGGATGCGCGGCACGACCGAGTACGTACCGTCCTTCTGCATGTTGGCGAGGACGTGATCGTTCGTGTCCTGCATCGTCGCCTGCTGACCGTCGAGCACGTGGCCGTTCTCGAGACTGGCGAGGATGTTGGCGATCGTCGGCTTGCACACGTCACAGCCACGCCCGGCGCCGAAACGCTCGATGACGTCGTCGAAGGACGTGAGCTTCGCGACCTTGATCGCGTTGAACAGCTGGCTTCGTGACAATGGCATGTGCTCGCACAACGACCTGTCGACCTCGATACCGGCCTTCGCCTGCTCGACCTCGACGAGCTTGATGACGAGCGGCAGGCATGATCCGCACGAGGTCCCTGCCTTGGTGCAGGTCTTGATGTCCGAGACCGTCGTGGCACCGTCCGCGAACGCCGCACGGATCTGGCCCGCACTCACGTTGTTGCACGAGCAGACGCCCGCGTCGTCGGGCAGTTCGAGGTTGATCTCGGCCTTCGCGCCGCGTTCGTCCTCGGGGATGACGAAGGCGCTCGGCGCTGCGAGGTCGTGGCCGACCATCGCCCGCAGGCTCGGGAACGCGCTCGCATCACCGACGAGCACTCCGCCGAGGAGGGTGTGTCCGTCATCGGCGACGACGAGCTTGCGGTACCAGCCGGTCATGGCATCCGAGTAGACGACCTCGCGCGCGCCGGGCGTCGCGGCGAACGCGTCGCCGAAGCTCGCGACGTCGACGCCCATGAGCTTGAGCTTCGTCGAGGAATCGGCGCCGTCGAAGTCCGGCGCTTCGCCGAGCAGATGCGCAGCGGCGATCTCGGCCATCGTGTACCCGGGTGCGACGAGGCCCCACACCTCCCCCTGGATGCACGCGACCTCACCGATCGCGTGGATGGCCGGGTCCGTCGTGGCGCAGTGGGTGTCGACGAGGACGCCGCCGCGAGGCCCGAGCTCGAGGCCCGCGGCACGCGCGAGTTCGTCGCGAGGACGGATGCCCGTGGCGAAGACGACGACGTCCACGTCGTCCCGCTCGCCACTCGCGTAGTCCATCGAGGCGACGCGACCGTCGTCGCCCGCGTTGATGCGTGCCGTGGCGGTCGAGGTGCGCACGTGCACGCCGGTGCCTTCGATGATGCGCTTGAGATCCTCGCCGCCTCCCGCGTCGACCTGCATGGGCATGAGGCGGTCAGCGAACTCGACGACCGTCGTAACCGCTCCCATCGCCTGCAGCGCGCCACCGGCCTCGAGGCCGAGCAGACCACCTCCGATGACGGCGCCGCGCACCTGCCGCTCGGGGTGGCGTCCGGCCGTGTCCGAGACGTAGCGCCGAAGCGCCTCGACATCGTCGAGGGTGCGGTAGACGAAACAACCCGTGACGTCGCGCCCCTCGATGGGCGGCACTGCGGCGTGCGAGCCCGTTGCCAGGATGAGGGCGTCGTAGGAGATGTGCTCGCCGCCCTCCGTCTCGACGGCTCGCGCGTCTCGGTCGATGCCGGTGACGAGCGTGCCCGTGCGCAACGTCACCCGTTCGTCGTCCCAGACACTCTCGTCGAGCAGCAGATCTGACGCGGTGGAGCCCGAGAAGAAGCTCGTCAGATGCACCCGGTCGTACGGCGCGAACGGCTCGTCACCGATGACCGTTAGCGAGACGCGGCGCGCGTCGTCCTTCGCGAGGAGCGTCTCGGCGAACTTGTGGGCCACCATCCCCGCGCCGATGACGACGACGTGGGTGGGTCTGTCTTGGCGCATGCTTCCTCCGGAACGGGTCGTGTCATCCCACCGTACGAGCGCACCGGGACGTCGGCGAAGGGGCCATGGTCCCGATTCACCGGGTGTTCACCTGCAGCGGTGTCCAGCTCCGTGGCGACGGGCGCGCACCCCTGAGGCACAGACGAACGAGCCGCCACCGGTGACGGTGACGGCTCGTTCGCGCACAGCCAAGAGGCGCGGCGTGACAGACGCTCAGGCGAGGCCGAGATCTTCCATCGAGAAGGCGCTGACGTAGGTGAGGCCCTCGGCCTCGATCTTCTCCTGCGCACCGGTGGCACGGTCGGCGATGGTCGCGACGCCGACGACCTCGGCGCCCTCCTCACGGCACGCGGCGACGGCTTCCAACGGCGAGGCACCCGTCGTCGTCGTGTCCTCGACGACGAGCACGCGACGACCCTTGATCGAGGGGCCCTCGATGCGCTGCTGCAGGCCGTGCGCCTTGCCGGCCTTGCGGACGACGAACGCGTCGACCTGCTCCCCCGCAGCAGCCGCAGCGTGCAGCATCGACGTCGCGACGGGGTCAGCACCAAGCGTCAGACCGCCGACGGCGACGTAGTCGAAGTCCCTCGTCAGATCGCGCATGACGCGTCCGACGAGCGGCGCAGCCTCGCCGGAGAGAGAGATGCGACGCAGATCGACGTAGTAGTCGGCCTCCTTGCCGCTGCTCAACGTCACCTTGCCGTGCACGATGGCGTTGTCCTTGATGAGTTGCAGCAGGCGGGCGCGGTCTTCGGCGATGTTCGTCATGCCGTCCATTCTATTTGGCGGGGGTTCCTCAGTCGCGCGGCCGATGACGGTTGCTCAAAGCGCCCGCGCGCACGATGGAGCGCGGCACGTGGCGCAGCAACTGCGTCGCGACCTTGTACTGCTTCCCCGGCACCGAGATGACGCGGCCGGCGTCGACGTCGGCGAGGCAGTCGCGCACGAGGCGGTCGGCGTCGAGCCAGAGTCGCTTGCCGATGGCCGAGGTCTTGTCGACGTCGATGTCGGCGCTCGCGTGGAAGTCGGTGTGGGTGAAACCTGGGCACAGCGCGGTCACCGTGACGCCCGTGCCCGCGAGCTGGCCGGCGAGCGACTCGCTGAACACGGTGACATACGACTTCGCCGCCGAGTAGGTGCCGCTCGCCATGAACCCCGCGACCGACGAGACGTTGATGATCGCGCCCCGCCCCCGCTCACGCATCGCGCGGCCTGCGGCGTGGCTGAGCACGACGACGGCCTTGACCATGACGTCAACGGAGGCGATCTCCTTCTCGACGTCGGTGTCGAGGAACGCCGTCTTGAGCCCGAAGCCGGCGTTGTTGACGAGCACCTCGATGGGGTCGCTCGCCTGCGCGACACGCTCGGCGACGCGCTTGAGATCGTCAGCGTTGGCGAGGTCGGCCGCGAGGACCTCGGCGTGCACGCGGTAGCGCTTCTCGAGGTGTGCCTTGAGCTCCTCGAGCCGGTCGGCGCGCCGCGCGACCAGGACGACGTTGTCGCCGCGCGCCGCCAGCTGCTCGCAGAACTCCTTGCCGATGCCGGCGCTCGCGCCGGTGACCAGTGCCCATTTCGTCATGCTCACCACTGTGCCACTCGTCGCCGACAACCGCAGGATCCCGCTGGTTTCGAGGGTTGTCGCAGGGCCCGTCTAGGGTTGAGGCATGCGAATCGCCACGTGGAACGTCAACTCCATCCGCACCCGCGTCGACCGCGTCATCGCCTTCCTCGAACGTGGTGACGTCGACGTGCTCGCCATGCAGGAGACGAAGTGCAAGGACGAGCAGTTCCCCATGGCCCGCTTCGAGGAAGCCGGGTACGAGGTCGCCCATCACGGGCTGAACCAGTGGAACGGTGTCGCGATCGCCTCGCGCGTCGGCCTCGAGGACGTGCAGATCGGCTTCGAGGACATGCCCGGCTTCGGCGACCCCATCGCGGCGGAGGCCCGCGCCATCGCCGCCACGTGCGACGGGGTGCGCATGTGGTCGCTCTACGTGCCGAACGGTCGCGAGATCGGCCACCCGCACTACGAGTACAAGCTCGACTGGCTCGCCGCGCTGCGCGCCGACGGCGAGAAGTGGCTCACCGAGAACCCCGAGGCGCAGATCGCGCTGACGGGTGACTGGAACATCGCGCCGAGAGACGAAGACGTCTGGGATCCGGCGTTCTTCGAGGGCAAGACGCACGTGACGCAACCCGAGCGTGACGCGTTCCAGGCGATGATCGACACAGGCTACGCCGACGTGGTGCGCCCGCACACGAACGAGCCGCGCACCTACACGTACTGGGATTACACGCAGCTGCGTTTCCCCAAGAAGCAGGGCATGCGCATCGACTTCGCCCTGTGCTCCCCCGCCCTCGCCGGGCGCGTCCAGGGCGCCGTCATCGACCGCGACGAGCGCAAGGGCAAGGGTGCGAGCGACCACGCGCCCGTCATCGTGCAGCTCGACTGACAGCGTCTTGACTGACGAGTCGGCTGGCAGCGTGACGGCGCACGGTGCGATCAGCCGAGCCCAGCTGCGTCAGTCCGTGTCGTTCGAGTCAGTCCTGCGTGACGCAACCGGCACTGACTGACGCAGTGGCGGCGCGAGCAGCGCCATCACGCGCCGTCGGCTGTGTCGGTGCGCGATGGCGGCGGTCGGCCCCGTTAGGTTGGTGCGGTGAGCACTGTGGCAGAGGTGGACGTCGTCGTCGTCGGCACCGGTTTCTCCGGGATCGGCATGGCCGTGGCGCTGCAGGACGCCGGCCGCAGCTTCGTCATCCTCGAGAAGGCCGACGAGATCGGTGGCACGTGGCGTGACAACCGTTATCCCGGTGTTGCCTGCGATGTGCCGAGCCACCTGTACTCGTTCAGCTTCGAGCTCAACCCGTACTGGTCGCACACCTATTCGCGCGGTGACGTCATCCAGGACTATCTGCTCGCCGTCGTCGAGAAGTACGAGCTGCGCGAGCACATCCGCTTCGACACGGCGCTGCACGCCGCCGACTTCGACGAGTCGAGCGGCGTGTGGACGATCGCGACGCACTCCTCGGACGGTTCGACGCACACCGTCACCGCCCGCGCACTCGTGCTCGGCGTCGGTGCGCTGCACCTGCCGCACATCCCCCTCATCGACGGGCTGCACACGTTCGCCGGCGAACTCATCCACACCGCAGCCTGGCCTCGCGACAGTTCGATGTTCGGCCGCCGCGTCGGCATCATCGGCACGGGCGCCTCGGCTGTGCAGTGCATCCCGGCGCTCGCCGAGGACGCCGAGCACCTCACCGTCTTCCAGCGCAGCGCACCGTGGATCATGCCGCAGCGCAACAGCGAGTACTCCGACGCGACGATCGACCGCTTCCGGCGTCACCCCGCGCTCATGCGGGCCCATCGGGCTGCACTGCGCCGACGCAACGACCTGCCTGCCGTCGCGTTCGACAGCCAGCCGCGGCTGCTCGAACTCGCCTCCCGCGAGGCCCGACGGCACCTGGCCAACCAGATCAAGGATCCGCAGCTGCGCGAGAAGCTGACCCCCACCTACACGATGGGGTGCAAGCGCGTCCTGCTGTCCGACACGTACTACCCTGCCCTCGCGCGCGCCGACGTCGACGTCGTGACCGACGACGTCGTGGGCGTGACGCCCGACGGCGTCGTCACCGCCGACGGAACCCTGCACGAGGTTGACGCCCTCGTGCTGGCCACCGGCTTCGACCCCCGCGGCTCGTACGCCCACCTCGACATCACCGGGCGTGACGGCCGCTCGTTCGCCGAGGAATGGCAGAACGGTGTCGAGTCCTATCTCGGCGTGACGATGGCCGACTTCCCCAACCTCTTCATGCTGCTGGGGCCCAACACGGGCCTGGGGCACACGAGCGTCGTGCTCATGATCGAAGCGCAGATCGCCCACGTCATGACGCTGCTCGACGAACGCGATCGCCGAGGCGCCCACGCCGTCGAGGTGCGCCCCGAACTCGTGCCCGCCTTCACGCGTGAGATGCGCGAACGCAGCGGTCGCTCGGTGTGGACGCAGGGCGGCTGCACCTCCTGGTACCTCGATGACGACGGCGAGAACCGCACCCTGTGGCCCGGCGGGGTCGGCGAATACGAACGGCGCCTCACCGAGCCGTCGGCCGTCGACTTCCTCTTCACCTGAGCACACCGGCGAGCCGGCCGGAGTCGTTCGCCTTACCTGCGCTCCCGCGCCTTGTCATGCGCGAACGAGAGCCCGGCTACCGTCGCCCGATGCCGGCGAGTTGCGCCTGACGATGGCGCTCCCGATGAGTCATCCGCGCGAGGACGAGTTGCTCAGGCGTCCGACGGTTCTTGGCCTGCTGGAACGAGACGGCGTAGATGAGCGGGCCCACGACGGGCAGGACGCCGACGAGCAGGGCCCAGCGGTACATGGCGTCCTCGGTGTCGGCGACGAGACTCGGCCACTTCTTGAGGCTGCGGGTCGCCACGATGGCACCGGTGAGCCACAGCGCCGGGGCGACGACGAAGAGCAGGACGGCGACGACGACGAACCAGTGGATGAACGTCGCGAGCGCCTCCGCGTTGGGATCGTCCGCGACCGCGAGCACACCGTGAGTTGCGAAGATAGTCATGCGTCGACGGTAGGCATGTCACGGGGTGTGCCGTCGGCGCCGGCCGCAAACCCTGTGGACGAGGGTGCAGGACGGCCGCGGAAGGCCGCGCAGCCGTCATCGTCCACAGCCGTCGGCGCCCCTGCGTCACCCCACGGGGTTGCCGGGGCGCCCCCGGCGCGGCTCAGCTGACGACGTCGCCGGGGTCGATCTGCTCCCCCGGCTTCACGACATCGCGCACGGTGGCACCCGCGCCGATGACGGCGATGTCCGCGTCGCGCGCCGCGGTGGCGGCAGGGGCTGAGCCGACGCGCGCTCCTCGGCGCACCGCGACGTCGACGTCGACGATCGCGGTGCGCACCTCGGCACCCTTCTCGATGACCGTGCCGTCGAGCACCACGGCATCCTCGACGACGGCCCCCGCGCGCACGATCACGCCGGGCCCGAGCACCGAGCGGCGCACGGTGCCGGCGATGTCGCACCCTGGCGACAGGTAGGACGCGTCGACGACGGCCCCTTCGCGCACGCGCGCCGCGCACTTGTTCGTCGCGAGGGTGCGCATTGGCCACGCCTCGTCGTCGAAGATCGGCACGTCACCACGCACGAGGTCGCGGTGAGCGCGCAGGTAGGTCTCGGGCCGGCCCATGTCCATCCAGTACGCCTCGAGCGCGTGGGTGCGCACACGTCCACGCGCGACGAGCGTCGGGATGAGGTGCTCGGCGAAGTCGCCGAGGCCGGTGTCGTCCTCGTCGTCGGCTTCAGGGCGCGTCGCCTTCTCGGCTTCGTCGAGGGCGTCGAGCAGCGCTGCCGTGCGGTAGATGAAGACCTCCGCGGAGATCGTTCCGTGGGCCGGGTCCTCGGGCTTCTCGTCGATGCGGGTGACCTTGCCGGTGGCGTCGCTCGTCACGACAGCCTTGTTCGACGCCTCCGTCACGGGCACCTCGGTGGTGACGATGGTGAGGTCGGCGCCCTTGGCGAGGTGAGCGGCGACGACGTCCCGCAGGTCGAGCGTGAACACCTGATCGGCGCTCAGCACGACGGTCACGTCAGCGTTCTCGTCGGCGATCTGATGACGGATGCGGTACAGGTCGTCCGCGTTGCCGGTGGCGAACCCACCCGTGCGCGCGGCGTCGATCTCCTCGGGCACGATGCGGCGGAAACCGCCGTCGTTGCGGTCCAGATCCCAGGGGCGTCCGTGCTGCAGGTGCTTGTCGAGCGTGCCCGCGCGGTACTGCACGGAAACCCAGACGCTGGAGATGCCCGAGTTGACGAGGTTCGACATGGCGATGTCGACGAGCTGGTGCGTGCCGCCGAACGGCAGCGCCGGTTTCGCGCGGTGCGTGGTGAGCACACCCATCCGTGAGCCCTTACCTCCGGCCTGGACGATGGCGAGCACGCGCGGAGCGTCGGTCAGGGGCATGTGAGCGGCCATGCCGCCATCCTGCCAAGGCGACCTCCCCGCGTCGAGCCGGCGTCGCATCCTGTGTTCATGACCGCCCCGCCGCACACCCCGCACCGGGCACCTCGCGTCTCACGCGGGAAACTCATGCCTCCCGTCGTGGGGCGTCAGCGCTCAGCGCCTCGAGGGTGCCGGTGCCGTCATCAGCCGCGCCGGTGAAGCCGAGCTGACGCCATGCCTCATACGCGACGACGGCGACCGCGTTGCCGAGGTTGAGGCTGCGGTTGTCGGGGCGCATGGGGATGCGCAGTCGCTCGTCAGCGCTGAACGTCGCGAGGAGATAGTCAGGCAATCCTGTTGCCTCGCAACCGAAGACGAGGACGTCGTCGTCACGGTAGTCGACGGCGTCGTACCGTCGCCGGGCACGCGCCGTCAGCGCGAGCCACCGCCCGGGGCAAGCGGCGCGGGCCGCGTCGACGTCCGCGTGCACGTGGACGTCGGCCAACTCGTGGTAGTCGAGCCCGCCGCGGCGCAGCAGGCGGGCGTCCATCGAGAAACCGAGCGGTTCGACGAGGTGCAGGCTCGCGCCGACGTTCGCGGCGAGGCGGATGATGTTGCCGGTGTTGGGCGCGATCTGCGGCGCGACGAGGACGATCTGCACGCCCGCGAACCTACCAGCGTCACGTCATGTACTGCGGCGCCTCTTCGCGCAGGTCGATCTTGCGGATCTTGCCCGTCACCGTCATCGGAAATTCATCCATGACGCGCACGTAGCGCGGCACCTTGTAGTGGGCGAGCTTGCCGTCGCAGTAGGCGCGCAGCGATTCGACCGTCAGCGGCTCCGCGCCGTCGACCATCCGGACGCATGCCATGAGTTCCTCGCCGTACTTCTCGTCGGGCACGCCGATGACCTGTGCGTCGACGATGTCGGGGTGGTTGTAGAGGAACTCCTCGATTTCTCGCGGGTAGATGTTCTCGCCGCCGCGGATGACCATGTCCTTGATGCGCCCCGTGATCGCGACGTACCCGTCGTCGTCCATGGCGGCGATGTCGCCTGTGTGCATCCAGCCGTCGACGATGGCTTCGGCGCTCTTGTCGCCCTGGTTCCAATAGCCGAGCATGACCGAGTACCCCTTGGTGCACAGCTCACCCGGCTCGCCGCGCTTGACGGGCTCGTACGTGACGGGGTCGACGACCATGACCTCGAGGTGCGGGCCGACGCGCCCGACCGTCTGCGTGCGCTGCTCGACGGTGTCGTTCTTGCGTGTCTGCAACGACACGGGCGAGGTCTCCGTCATGCCGTAGCAGATGGAGACCTCCTCCATATGCATGCGCTCCATGACCTGACGCATGGTGTGCTCGGGGCATGGCGAGCCGGCCATGATGCCGGTGCGCAGGCTCGTCAGGTCGTAGCGGTCGAAGTCGGGCAGCGCGAGTTCGGCGATGAACATGGTCGGCACGCCGTAGAGGCTCGTACACCGTTCGTCTACCACGGTCTGCAGGGTGAGGGCGGCGTCGAAGCCGGGCGCGGGGATGACCATCGTCGCGCCGTGCGAGGTGCAGGCGAGGTTGCCCATGACCATGCCGAAGCAGTGGTAGAACGGCACGGGGATGCAGACGCGGTCCTCGGCTGTGTACGAACAGAGTTCGCCGACGAAGAAGCCGTTGTTGAGGATGTTTCGGTGACTCAGCGTCGCGCCCTTGGGGAAGCCGGTCGTGCCGCTCGTGTACTGGATGTTGATGGCGTCGGTGTTCTTCAACGTCTTCTGGACGGCGGCGAGGCGCTCGCGTCCGCCCTCCGCGGCGAGAGCCTTCGCGCCCGCGTCGGCGAGGTCGCTCCACGACGTCTCGCCGATGAGAACGACGCGCGCGAGGTCGGGGCACTCGCCGCGCACCTGCTCGATCATGCGCGCGTAGTTGCTCGTCTTGAACTTCGGGGCGGCGATCAGTGTCGTGATGCCGGCCTGGCCCAGCACGTACTTGATTTCGTGGCTGCGGTAGGCGGGGTTGATGTTGACGAGGATGGCGCCGATCTTGGCCGTCGCGTACTGGGTGAGCGTCCACTCGGGGCAGTTGGGTGCCCAGATGCCGACGCGGTCGCCCGTCGCGACGCCGGCGTCGAGCAGGGCCAGGGCAAGTGCGTCGACGTCGTGGAGGAACTGCGTGTACGTCCAGCGACGGCCGCTCGCCACGTCGACGAGCGCCTCACGATCGGGATGTGCAGCGACGGTCGCGTCGAGGTTGTCGCCGATCGTCTGCTCGATCAGAGGCGATTCGGGCGCCCCACGCGTGTGGCTGAGCGTCGGGTCGAGGTCGTTCTCGAGGGTGTCGGTGGCGGACATCGGCTCTCCTCCGGTCGCGTCATCCGTGACTCACATCACAGGATTTCAGTGAACCACATCACACCGTCTCGGTTAATGGTTCTTAACTGAATTTCTCGACGGGCGGAACGACCCGGCTTCACCCAGCAGGGCGCAGCGCCGCGAGCGCCATCGCGCGCAGGACGGCTCGGGTGCGTTCGCGGTGAGCTTCGACCGCGGTCTTCGTCCTGCCGGTCGAGTGCGGCGTCGAGTTGAGCGCGCCGAAGCCGGCGTGGGCCTTGATGCGGGCCTCGTCGTCGCTGAGAGAGGGGTCGACGTCGCGCAGCACACCGACCCAGATCTCGACATATTGGCGCTGCAGCTGCCGCACGTCGCGACGAGCGGCTGCGTCGAGGCTTGCGAGATCGCGGCCCTGCACGCGGATGAGCGCCGGCTTGGTCAGGGAGAAGTCGATGTGGAAGTCGACGAGGTTCTCGAGCGCCTCGTCAGCCGTGGCGGCGTCAGCGACGACGCGCGAACCGTTCTCGAGGAGATACCGGCTGATGCCGACGAGCAGTTCGGCGAGCACCGCTTCCTTGTTCGCGAAGTGGCGGTAGACGGCGGGGCCGCTGATGCCGACCGCGCTGCCCAGGTCTTCGAGACGCACCCCCGCGAGCCCACGCTCGGCGATGAGGCCCGCAGCGGCATCGAGGATCTGCTGACGCCGGGCAGCCTTGCTGCGCTCCCGGGCCGTCAGCTCCGCGCCTGCCGCGACGTCGAGCGCCATGCGAACCCCCGTGGGCGAGAGACAGATACCAACGATTGAGTTAATCACAATGAACTGAGTGTGGTTGACCTCGACGGACTCCTCATGGCGCACCAACGCAGGCAGTCACCCAAAGAAGTCACCTCGCGAACCCCCGCGAAAGATACGAAACCCTCCATCTTGGCCGCATGCGCAATCTGAAGATTTGCTCCGTGGCGGCTGCCCTCGCCCTGTGCGGCTGTTCGTCAGAGGTCAAGAACACGAACGACGCCCCTGGCAGCAACACCCCCGCCTCGTCGGCCTCGTCAGCCGCCGGGGAAGGCACGACACCTCAGACATCCAGCTCAGCGACCTCTACGTCATCTGACGAAGTCAACAGCAAGACCAAGCCCTTCGGATCCACGTTCACGTGGGACGACGGCGTCGCGATCACCATCTCGAAGCCTCAGCCCTTTCAACCGTCTCCCTACGCAGCCTCTGACACCAAGTTCAAGAAGTTCGTCATCGTCGATGTCACGTTGAAGAACGGATCTAAAGAGCCCTACAACGCCATGACGCTCACGACCACAGCCACGAGCGGAGATAAGCAATCCGACGGGGTCTTCGACACCGAGAAGGGCGTTGATCTGCCCACCGCTGACATTCTCCCCGGCAAGACGCTCACTTGGAAGCAGGCCTACGGTGTCGACGCCACGGGCGACCTCGTCATCGCGGTTGAAAACGGCTTTGGCAACGCAAAGGGCTATTACAAATAGGACAGCGCCCCGACGGGGTTGGACAAGATCACTGCGGCGGCGCTGATCATCACGGTACAGCCGCCTCTCATACGGAACTACTGCGGCGCCCCGTGAACTCGGAAGGGGACGGAGGGCCTCAGCGTCCGTTATCCCGGTTCATCCTTAAGCCACCACATCGGCGCAAGCCCCGGACATGAGAGGTCCCTGCCGTGCGTGACGAGTTGGACACAAGCATGACCAGCGAGACTTAAGCCAGGGAACTCAGCCTAAGGTCGATCTATGAACAAGACCAGCCTCCTCGCCCTGACCGCGGTCCTCGCCCTCGCCGGTTGCTCGAGCAACGACACCGACAAGGCCGAGGACGCCGCAACCAGTGCTGCGTCGCAGGCCACGAGCGCGGTGGCGAGCGCAGGCTCCGCAGCATCGAGCGCAGCCGGCGATGCGAGCTCCAAGGCCGTCGGGGCACAGGCCGAGCCGTTCACCATGCCCGACGAGACCGGCAAGACCTTGCAAGCCGCGCAGGACGACGTGCAGCGGGTCTCCGGCAACCCGCTCTACGTCTCGCACTCGGACGACGCGCTCGGCACGAGCCGCCCCCAACTGCTCGACAAGCACTGGAAGGTCTGCTCACAGACCCCTGCGGCCGGAACCGAGGTCAAGGACGGCGTCGACGTGCGGTTCAAGACCGTCAAGCTCGACGAAACCTGCCCCTGACGTAGCGTCGCCGACGCCACACGTTGTCGCGCCTCAGGGGCCTCGCGACGCTCCCTCACACGCGACGCTGGGCGCCGCATGGGCCGACCACCCTCATTGGCTCCGCTCAGACGCCACGACGGGGTGCGCCGGCCGCCACCCCAGGCGCGCGAACGGCTCAGGGTAGGTGATGACGCCGCGCGGTCCGGCGTGTGCCTGGCTTTCAGCGTCACCGTCGCGCCCCCAGCCGTCCGCGAGAGGACGCGCCTGGAAGAACTCACCCCATGACGGGTCTGCGCTGATGCCGAGATCCGCAGCCGGCACGAAACCCAAACGCGCGTGATAGCCCGGCCCACCCAGCAGGACGATGACGCTCGCGCCCGCCTGGCGAGCAGCGCCCAGAGTCGCCCCCATCAACCGTGACCCGATGCCCTGCCCCTGCCTCGACGGCTCGACCGACAACGGCCCCAGCCCGAGCGTCGGCGCCCCGTCGAGGTCACCCCCGGTCGCCATCACGTGCCCGACGATTCTGTCCCCATCGAGTGCGACGAACGCGAACCTCGGGTCGTACGAAGCCGATTCGCGAAGCCAGCCTACGAGCGTCGCCTCACCGGGAGCCCGACGCACCGGCGACGGCATCGACGCCGACGCCAGACTCGACGCCTGCGCCGCGCTCTGGTCGGACGACCCGCAGGCCGCACCCCCGAGCGTCACGACGAGCGTCGCTCCCGCTCCCACAGCCGCCCGTCGCCACGACTGAGCATGATTCGTGAATTCATCCCTGCGAGTCATCAGATCCCCCTGGTCCCCCGCGGCCGTCGCAGCCTCGACGGCCGCCGCCAACCGGCCGCGCACATGCGCACCTCACTCACCAGGACGCTCGCCTCGCCGACTCGTAAAGCCCTTGGCACGAATGCGACACGGACGGTTGACGACGCCAGCCGCCACAAGCGGCCCACCGCCCACCGCTCACTGCGACGACTCCCGCCACGTGCTCGGGCGAGGACACCCGGGCAGACCTCCCCGCTCACCACACTTGAGTTAATTGTGATTAACTGAATGCGCGAGTGACGCAGGTCACCTGATCGCTCGCACCGACCCGTCCCACCGACGTCACGGGGTGAGCGAACGCATGGCCTTCGACCAAGCCGCCAACCGAGCCGAGCATCTGCGCCTGCTCGACGATCTGAACGACAAGCTGGCCCGCGCTGCGAAGGGTGGCAGCGACAAGTCGCGCGAGCGCCACGTCGCCCGCGGCAAGCTGTTGCCGCGCGACCGCGTCGAGACGCTGCTCGATCCGGGCAGCCCGTTCATCGAGCTCGCACCCCTCGCCGCCGACGGCATGTACGACGACGAGTGCCCCGGCGCCGGCGTCATCGGCGGTATCGGCCGCGTCGAGGGTCGCGAGTGCGTCATCGTCGCGAACGACGCGACCGTCAAGGGCGGCACCTACTACCCGATGACGGTGAAGAAGCACCTGCGCGCGCAGGAGATCGCGCGCGAGAACAACCTGCCGTGCATCTACCTCGTCGACTCCGGCGGAGCGTTCCTGCCCAAGCAGGACGACGTGTTCCCCGACCGCGACCACTTCGGCCGCATCTTCTACAACCAGGCGACGCTGTCGGCGAAGGGCATCCCACAGATCGCCGCCGTCATGGGCTCGTGCACCGCCGGCGGCGCCTACGTGCCCGCGATGAGCGACGAGACCGTCATCGTGCGCGAGCAGGGCACGATCTTCCTCGGCGGCCCGCCGCTGGTGAAGGCTGCGACTGGCGAGGTCGTCACGGCCGAGGATCTCGGTGGCGGCGACCTGCACTCGAAGGTCTCCGGCGTCACCGACCACCTCGCCGATGACGACCACGACGCGCTCATGACGGTGCGCAGCATCGTCAGCACGCTCGGGCCGAAGCCCGAAACCCCTTGGCGCACCGTGGAACCCCGCGACGCGGTCCATGACCAGGAGCGCCTCTACGACGTCGTCCCCGTCGACCTGCGCACACCGTACGACGTGCACGACGTCATCGAGACGATCGTCGACGCCGGGGAGTTCCACGAGTTCAAGGCCGAGTACGGCAAGACGCTCGTCACCGGGTTCGCGCACATCCACGGCCACCCCGTCGCGATCATCGCGAACAACGGCGTGCTGTTCGGCGAATCCGCGCAGAAGGGCGCGCACTTCATCGAGCTTGCCGACAAGCGCAAGACGCCGCTGCTGTTCCTGCAGAACATCACCGGTTTCATGGTGGGCCGCGAGTACGAGGCCGGGGGCATCGCCAAGCACGGCGCGAAGATGGTGACGGCCGTCGCCTGCGCGCGCGTACCGAAGTTCACCGTCGTCATCGGCGGCAGCTACGGTGCCGGCAACTACTCGATGTGCGGGCGCGCCTACTCGCCGCGATTCCTGTGGATGTGGCCCAACGCGCGCATCAGCGTCATGGGCGGTGAACAGGCCGCGAGCGTGCTCGCGACGGTGCGCGGCGACCAGCTCGAAGCCGCCGGCACCCCATGGAGCGACGACGACGCCGAGACGTTCAAGGCCCCGATCCGCGAGCAGTACGAGACGCAGGGCAACCCCTACTACTCGACCGCCCGCCTCTGGGACGACGGCGTCATCGACCCCGCCTCCACCCGCGACCTCGTCGGACTCGCCCTCGAGGCCTGCTCCGGCACCGACCTGCCCGACGTCAGCTACGGCGTCTTCCGGATGTGAGTGAGATGACCTCGAACACGACCTCCGCCCCCGACACGAACGTCGAGAAGCGCGACATCGCAACGGTTCTCATCGCCAACCGCGGCGAGATCGCCGTCCGCGTCATGCGCACGCTGCGCCGCATGGGCATCCGCAGCGTCGCCGTCTACACCGACGCCGACGCGAGCGCGCTGCACGTGCGCGAAGCCGACGTCGCCATCAACCTGGACCGTCTCGACGTTGCGCGCGGTGACGCCAGCGCCCCGGTTCGCACGAACTACCTCAGCATCCCCGCCGTCATCGAGGCGTGCCGCATCAGTGGCGCCGACGGCGTGCACCCGGGCTACGGGTTCCTGTCGGAGAACACCGCGTTCGCGGCTGCGTGCGAGGAGGCGGGCATCGCCTTCCTCGGCCCCGGCAGCCGCGCCATCGAGACGATGGGCGACAAGATCACGGCGAAGACAGCCGTCAGCGCGTTCGACGTGCCCGTCGTGCCCGGCCTCGCCCGACCCGGCCTGAGCGACGACGAGCTCGTCGCGGCCGCGAGCGAGGTCGGTTTCCCCGTCCTCATCAAGCCGAGCGCCGGCGGCGGCGGCAAGGGCATGCACGTCGTCGAGCGCGCCGAGGACATGGCCGACGCCGTCGCGCGCGCCCGTCGGGAGGCCGCCTCGAGCTTCGGCGACGACACGCTGTTCCTCGAACGGTTCGTGCTGCGCCCGCGGCACATCGAGGTGCAGGTCATCGCGGACAAGCACGGCAACGTCGTGCATCTCGGCGAGCGCGAGTGCTCGCTGCAGCGCCGTCACCAGAAGGTCATCGAAGAGGCACCGTCACCGCTGCTCGACGAAGCCACGCGTGCACGAATCGGCGAAGCGGCCTGCAACACAGCACGATCCGTCGACTACGTCGGTGCGGGGACGGTCGAGTTCATCGTCAGCGCCGACGCGCCCGACGAGTTCTTCTTCATGGAGATGAACACGCGCCTACAGGTCGAGCACCCCGTCACCGAACTCGTCACAGGCCTCGACCTCGTCGAGTGGCAGGTGCGCGTGGCCGCCGGTGAGCCGCTCGGGTTCACGCAGGACGACGTGACGCTGACGGGCCACGCCATCGAGGCGCGCGTGTACGCCGAGGACCCGGCGCGCGGCTTCCTGCCCACGGGCGGCGAGGTCATCTCGCTGTCCGAGCCGACGGGCGCCGGGGTGCGCGTCGACTCGGGGTTGCGCGTCGGCACGATCGTCGGCAGCAACTTCGACCCGATGCTGAGCAAGGTCATCGCCTACGGCCCCGACCGCGCGTCCGCCCTGCGAGGCCTCGACGCGGCGCTGGCGAAGACGCACATCGGCGGCGTCGTGACCAACATCGATTTCTGCCGCTTCTTGCTCGCCGACCCCGACGTCATCGCCGGGCGCCTCGACACCGGCCTGCTCGACGCGCGCGTCGCCGACTACGTCGCCACCCCCGCGCCCGACGGCGTGCTCGTCGCCGCAGCGTCGGCCTCGTTGGGGCTCGCCGGCGGTGGCGACCTGTGGGCCGGGCGAGACGGATGGCGCACCGGCCACAACAGCCCGCGGCGCGCCCGCTTCGCCGTCACCGACCCGAGTGAGGATGCCAGCGGCATCGTCGAGGTCGCCCTCGTGCATCACCGCGACGGTGATGACGTCACGATAAGCCGCGACGTGCCCGCCTCCGTGACGGCGGCCCGCGGCGACGGGGAGACAACGCGGCTCGCCGTCGTCATCGAGGGCGAGGAGACCGACGGCACAACGCGATTCGTCATCGACGCCGATGGCGAACGCCGCACGTACCGAACGGCGATCTCGAGCGACAAGAGCAGTACCCGCACGGTCTGGGTCGACTCACCCGACGGGACGTTCTCGCTCAAGGAAGCACCACACGTCAGCCTGCGGTCGTCGGCTGCGGCCAGCGCCGGTGGTGACATCACGAGCCCGATGCCGGGCGCCGTCATCGCCGTGCAGGTCGCCGATGGTGCCAAGGTCGCGGCGGGTGACGTCGTCGTCATCGTCGAGGCGATGAAGATGGAGCACTCCCTCACCGCACCGATCGACGGCACCGTCGAAGTTCTCGCCCCCGCAGGCACTCAGGTGGCCGTCGACGAGGTGCTCGCTCGCATCACACCGCCCGGCGCCTCCTGACCACCTCCCTCTTCATCCCACCCCGCTCTTTCCGCCTCTTCAGCCCCCCGCCGAGCCCTGATCCCCCGCCGAGCCCTGACCCTCCGCGTGCAAGCGCACCCGGGTGCACTTGCACGCAGAAGGGGTAGACGCCCACACACCCGTAGGAGACCGCCATGACCGACTTCATCGCGCAGGGCAATCTGCCCGACGAGTACGCCGACCTCGCGAAGGGCGTGCGCGACTTCGCGCAGCGTGTCGTCGCGCCTGTGTCGGCGCAGCACGACAAGGACCACACGTTCCCGTACGAGGTCGTCTCCGGCATGGCCGAGATGGGCCTGTTCGGCATCCCGTTTCCCGAGGAGTTCGGTGGCATGGGCGGCGACTACTTCGCCCTGTGCCTCGCGCTCGAGGAACTCGCGAAGGTCGACCAGAGCGTCGCCATCACCCTCGAGGCGGGCGTCGGGCTCGGCGCGATGCCGATCTACCGCTTCGGTTCGCAGGAGCAGAAGGAGCAGTGGCTACCGATGCTCGCCTCCGGTGAGGCGCTCGGCGGCTTCGGTCTGACGGAGGCCGGCGCCGGTTCTGACGCGTCCGGCACGCGCACGACGGCCAAGGAAGACGGCGACGAGTGGGTCATCAACGGCTCGAAGCAGTTCATCACCAACTCGGGCACCGACATCACGAAGCTCGTGACGGTGACGGCGGTGACGGGCGAGTCGCAGACGGCTGATGGGCGCGTCAAGAAGGAGATCTCGACAATCATCGTGCCGGCGATCACGCCGGGTTTCACGGCTGAGCCCGCCTACGACAAGGTCGGTTGGAATGCCTCCGACACGCATCCGCTGTCGTTCTCGGACGTGCGCGTGCCGAAGGCGAACCTGCTCGGCGAACGCGGTCGCGGGTACGCGAACTTCCTGCGCATCCTCGACGAGGGCCGCATCGCCATCGCGGCGCTGGCGGTCGGGGCGGCGCAGGGATGCGTCGACGAATCGGTGAAGTACGCAAAGGAACGTCAGGCGTTCGGGCACGCGATCGGTGAGTACCAGGCCATTCAGTTCAAGATCGCCCGCATGGAGGCACGGGCTCACACGGCGCGTTCGGCGTACTACAACGCCGCGGCACTCATGCTCGCCGGCAGGCCGTTCAAGAAGGCCGCGTCGATCGCGAAGATGGTCGCGTCGGAGGCCGCGATGGACAACGCCCGCGACGCCACGCAGATCCACGGCGGCTACGGCTTCATGAACGAGTACGTCGTCTCGCGTCACTACCGCGACTCGAAGATCCTCGAGATCGGCGAGGGCACCACCGAGGTGCAGCTCATGCTCATCGCCCGCGAACTGTCCTTGTGACCCACGATGTTGCCCGGGTTTCGGGGCGCAGGCGCCCCGAAACCCGGGCAACATCGACTCGACGAAAGATCGACTCGACGAAAGATCGACTCGACGAAAGGCCGTCATGCCCCTTCATGAAACACCCCAAGACGCCTCGAGCGACGACGCCGCTACCGGCCCCGAATCGGGCGAGCGACAGCCCAAGCGCATCACGCAGCGCGGACTGTGGTTCGAGGAGTTCGAGGTCGGCGCGATCTATGAGCACCGCCCCGGACGCACCGTCACCGAGGCCGACAACGTGCTGTTCACGACGCTGACGATGAATACTCAGGCCCTGCACCTCGACGCCGAGTACGGAGCGGGGACAGAATTCGGCGAGCGCCTCGTCAACTCGATGTTCACGCTGTCGACGCTCGTCGGGCTGTCGGTCGCCCAGCTGACGATGGGAACGATCGTCGCGAACCTCGGGTTCAGCGAGATCAGCTTTCCCAAGCCGATGCGCCACGGTGACACGATGTACGCCGAGACGCTGATCGAGGACAAGCGCGAATCGAAGTCGCGCCCCGGCCAGGGCATCGTCACGCTGCGGCACGTCGCGAAGAACCAGCTCGGTGACGTCGTCGCCGTCGCGGTGCGTCAGACGCTCGTGAAGTGCGCGCCGTCGGCCTGATGCACACCTGGTGACGGTTGGGGTGGATGGGGACGTTCAGACGTCACCATCCACCCCAACCGTCACCGTCTACCGACCGGAGGAACTCATGGACACAAGCACCTCGTGGACGATGCCGGGGCCGGGCTGGCTCTTCTGCCCGGCGGACCGCCCGGAGCGCTACGCGAAGGCCGCTGCGGCGGCGGACGTCGTCATCCTCGATCTGGAGGACGCCGTGAACCCGGCGGACAAGCCCGCGGCACGTCAGGCCCTCATCGACGCATTCAATTGTGACGGCGCACCGGACGTCGAGGCGATCGTCGTGCGCGTCAACGCCGCGACGACGGACGAGTTCGCCGCCGACCTCGTCTGCCTGGAGCAGCTACCCGTCCGTCGAGTCATGCTCGCCAAGACCGAGACGCGCGCCGACGTCGACGCCCTGCCAGACCACGACGTCATCGCCCTCATCGAATCTCCTCAGGGTGCCGTCAACGCCGCCGAGATCGCTGCCGCCCCGAACGTCGCCGGGTTCATGTGGGGCTCCGAGGACCTGACGGCGGGCTTCGGTGGGCGCCGCAGTCGCCTGGCCGACGGGAGTTACCACCCGATCGTTCAGCAGGTGCGCGGCAACGTCCTGCTGGCCGCGAAGGCGCACGGCTGCTTCGCACTCGACTCCGTGTTCATGGACATCGGCAACCTCCTCGCCCTGCGCGCCGAGGCCGATGACGCCGTCGCCATCGGTTTCGACGCGAAGGTCGCCATTCACCCCAAGCAGGTCGCCACGATCCGCGACGCCTACGCCCCTACCGATGAGCAGATCGACTGGGCCACGCGCCTCATGGACGCGGCGAAGCACGAACGCGGCGTGTTCACGTTCGAGGGACAGATGGTCGACGGGCCGGTGTTCAAGCAGGCCGAGCAGATCCTGCGACGCGCGAACTGACGCAACGCGGCCGGTGGGGCAATGACGGGGGCTGCTCCGAGCTGGCGCTGCGGCGGCGTCCCGGGCCCGCTCATCCCGCATCGCGGCCACGTCCGGCCCTCGACGGCGAGGTCCCGGCAGGCCCTTGATGGCGGGCCGGGCATGCAGGCCGCCGAGGTCAACGTCGACGCCCAGCGGTAGAGGCCACCGTCATCGGCCCCTGTCGGCGCCGCGGCCGTTCAGCTCTCGACGCGGCGTGAACCGATGACCCGGCGCCCCAGGAAGAAGAACGCCAGCACCGCCGCGACGAGCACCGCGACGCCTGCGCCGACGAACACGGTGTGCACCTGCACGACGCCCGCGTCACGCACGGTCTGCTCGCTCGTATGAGCGGCCTTCTGCATCTCGACGCTGAACTGGTGCAGGCCGATCGCCGTCAGCAGCGCGAGGCCGACGACCATGCCCATCATGCGGCCGACGACGACGAGTGCCGACGTCACGCCGTGCGCGTCGTCGGGCGAGTCGGCGAGCGCCGCGTCGTTGACGGGCGCGATGGCGAGGCCGATGCCGAGGCCCGCGACGGCGAGCACGAGCGTCGAGATGACGACGCCGCCGAGCGCGTCGCGCCCCCACGTACTCATCGCGAGGATCGCGGCCCCGGCCATGATGAGACCGGGAGCGGCGACGAGGGCCGGCCCCACGCGTCGCAGCAGGAACCCGCCGAGGAACGCCCCGATGGGCACGGCGACGAGAAAGCGCAGCAGGACGAACGCGGCCGCCGTCTGCGAGTCCGTCAGCGTCAGTCGCGCGAGGACCGGGATCTCGACGACGATCGCGACGAGCGCCGTGCCGACGAGGAACGACACCAGTAGCGCGACGGGCACCCGACCCGCCAGGACGCCGCGTTCGATGAGTGGTCGCCGCGCCGTGCGATGACGGATGCCGTACCCGACGAGCAGCACCGCCGCCACCGGCAGCAGCACGTATCCGGCGGGGCTGAGCACCTCCTTCGAGGTGTCGGCCGCGGCGAACGCCCACACGATGCAGGCGAGCGCGCCCGTCAGCAGCACGGCGCCGGGCAGGTCGACGGCGCGTAGCCGCGGCCACCAGATCCGTGCGGTCAGCGCGATGCCCAGCACGAGGACGCCGAGGCCACGCAATGCAATGGGGGTCGCCATGCGCGAGGTGTAGCCGTCGTACGGGACGAACGGCAGGCCGTAGTCGACGTCGGAGGTCAGCCGCTCCGGCGCCCACAGCGCGAGCAGGACGATGAGGGTTCCGACGAGCAACGCCAGCCACCCCAACCATCCGACGATGCGGGCCACGCGCCCGGGGCCTGACGACGCAGCAGCGACGCGGTGCGCGCCGTCGCCAGCCGCGGATGTCGACGCGCCGCGCCCGCCCACAGGCTCAACGCCGCCGCCCACGTCCGGCACCTGCGTGCTCGTCCGTCGCCCCAACACACCGATCATGACGGCGAGGACGACGGCCGCTGCAGCGTTGACCCAGAAGATCGCGCGCCACGACCACACGGCGAGGATCGCGGCGCCGAGCAGTGGGCCGAGCACCGACCCCACTTCCTGCACCGCCGACACCATCCCGAGCGCCATGCCCCGTCGCCCGCGCGGCAGCAGATCCGCGACGAGGGCCAGCGTCGCGGGCACGAGCCCGCCACCACCGATGCCCTGGATGACGCGCCCGCCGACGATGACAGGCAGGTCGACGGCGAGCGCCGTCACGACGCTGCCGAGGCCGAACAGCACGAGGCACCACAGCAACACGCGTTGGCGCGAGACGAGGTCGGACAGCCGTCCGATGAGCGGCAGCACGGCGATGTAACCGAGCAGGAAGCCCGACACGATCGGCGTCGCCCGTTGCAGTTCGTCGATGCCGAGGCCGACGCCCGCCATCATGTCCTGCAGCGCGAGGACGACGACGTACGTGTCGGCCGCCGTCAGCAGGACGGCGAGTGCCGCCGTCGCGAGCAGCGCCTTCGAACGGGTGGCGATCGCCGGAACGTCGGCGTCGGGCGCGGTGGCAGCGGTGAACGTCATGGGTCGTCGAGGTCTCTCGCGTCGGTGGTCAGTCGGCGGCCGGGTGCGTCACGAGCAGGGGTGAATCACCGGCAGGCACGGTCACGGCTGCTTGATGTCGACCTTCTGGTCGTACTTGGAGATGTCGATCGTGTACGTCGCGTCGGCCGAGTCGAAGAACGGGCCCGTGATGATCATGGTGCGCAGCTCGTCGGAGTCGGTGAGGCCGACCTCGACGGTGTAGTCGCCGCGCGTCTTGCCGAAACCCATCGCCTTCGCGGCGCTCGGGCCGTCGAGCGTGCCCTTGTACGTCGTCACCTTCTCGCCGCCGACGAGCTTCTCGCCCGAACGCTTCATGTCCTTGCTCATGAGCGGCATCGCCGGGATGCCACTCGTCGCGTTGAAAAGCGACGTCGGGGACGGCACACCGAGCGACTTGAGGTTCACCGTCAGGTACTTGGGCGAGAAGCTCGGCTTCACCCAGTTCTTGTCGCCGATGCTGATGATGCCGGCCTTGATCTCGTTGCCCTGCGTGCTCGCCGTCACGTCACCCTTGAACGCGGCGGGCGAGTTGACGACGTCGCCCTCCCCCGCCTTGAGCGCCGGTTCGTCCTTCGGCGCGGCCGAGCACGTCACCTTCGTGTGGTACCCGGACGTCTTGCCGATCTTGTCCTGCGCGGCCTTGAGACGCTTCGTCACGTCCTCGCCGCTGGAGGCGTTCGAATCGGACTTCTTCGCCGACGAGCACGCCGTCAGGGCGACGCTCGCGAGCGCTGCCGTCATGACGCTGCGGCGCGTGGGCATGTGGGAGGTCATGAGCTCACCTGTCCGTCGGGGGTCGTGAGCGGATGCTCACCTGTCGTTGTGACGCAGCCTATGCAATGCAGGTTCCGAAACGGGGCGGTTCACCGTCTCCGGGTGTGTTTGAGTGGGTCGCGTGAACCACGAATTCGCCCGCACCACCGTCACCGCCGCCGACGGCGCGCGCCTCGCCGTCTTCACCGCCGAGCCGGCCGATCTGGCGCCCGACGCGCCGACCGTCGTCATGTCCCACGGCTGGACACTGAGCCACCGCTCGTGGGAACCCGTTGCGCAGCGTCTGCTCGATCGCGGCGGCGTGCGAGTCGTGCTGTGGGATCAGCGCGGGCACGGCGACTCGACGTTCGCCGGTGGCCGCATGCGCCCCGGCGACGAGACCGTGCGCGCGCTCGGCGAGGACCTCGCGAGCGTCGTCGCCGAGACGGCACCGGAGGGATCACCGGTCATCGTCGCGGGTCACTCGATGGGCGGGATGACGGTGATGGCGTTCGCCGGGCTGCACCCGGGGCTCCTGGGTGAGAAGGTCATCGGCGCGGTGCTCGTCTCGACGTCGTCAGGGCAGTTGCGCGGCTTCACCGTCCCCGGCGAGAAGTGGATCGTCAAGGCGCTCAAGCACGTTCCGCTCCGCCCGGGCCGTCTCGTCACCCTCGCCTCACAGCGCCGCGGCGGCTTCGGCATCGACCCGCGCGACGAAGACGTCCGGGCCGCGCGCGACCAGATCGCCGCCACGCGCATCTCGACGAGCGGCGCGTTCTACACCGCGCTCATGGCGCACGACGAACTCGCCGCGCTGGCCGCGCTGAGCAAGGTGCCCGTGCGCATCCTCGTCGGCTCGCGTGATCTGCTGACGCCGAAGCGCCACTCCATCGCTCTCGCCGAGGCCATGCCCGACGCTCACCTCGACATCGTGGACGGCCGGGGCCACATGCTGACGTACGAGGAGCCCGACCTCGTCACCGACGCCATCGGCGACGTCATCACGCAGGCCGGCGCGAACGATCAGGGCTCTGCCGTCACGTCCGCGTGACGCCGGGGCCATCGTGCGCCTGCCGCGGCCACGTCGGCGTCCCGCTCAGGACGCCTGAGCGCGGCGCCCCCGCGAAGGGGACGCCGCGCTCAGTCATGTGCGCGAGGTGGCGGCTCAAGCGTCGCGTCGCGGGACGACGATCATCGGCACGGGCAGCGACGAGAGCATGCGCGTCGCAGCGGAGCCGAGGAAGGTGCGTCGGTTCTGCGCGAGCCGGGACGAGCCGACGCACAGCGCCGTGCGCTCGTCCCAGTCGATCTTCTTGACGGCCTGCTTGAGCGAGCGGCCCTGACCGACGACGGTCGTGACCTCCGCGCGGTCACCGACGCGCTTGGCTGCGTCGGCGAGCACGCGCTCGGCCTCATCGAAGCCGTCGACGTGGAACTGCTTGTCCTGCTTGAGCGAGACGAGCGAGATGAGCTGCAGCGGCAGGCCGACGCGCTTGATCGCGTCTGCGGCCTCGATGGCGACCTGGTGCGCGCCGGGGCGCGGGCCGATGGCGGCGGACAGCGACGAGAGCGAGTCGAACTTCACCTTGCGGTAGTTGCGCGGCGCCATGGCGATCGGGACGGGGCTCGAGTGCAGCAGGCCGCCGACGATGGCGTTCGTCGCGACGGGCTGACCCGCGCCCGAACCGGCACCGATGACGATGGCCTGCGAGCCAAGCTGCTCGGCTGCGGCGAGGATGCCCTGCGTGATCGACTCGCCGTAGACGACGTGCGTCTCGACCTCGACGCCCTCGCCCACCGACTTCGCGGCCGTCTTCAGCCAGCCGGCCGCCTCGCGTCCGACCTCCTGCTCGAAGGTGCGGTCGCCCGCGGTGACGGTGAAACCGTTCGTCTGCTGGAAGACGACGTACACGATGTCGAGCTTCGCCTCGAAGGTGCGCGCGAGCACGGCGCCGAGCTTGAGGGCGTCCTCCGAACGCTTGTCCCCACCCCAGGCCACGAGGTAGCGCGTGCCAGGAGTCGTCACTGCAGGTGTGTTCTCTGTCATACGTCAAATCTACCTGCCCCGATGCCGTGCCATCAGCGCCGCGATACGAATGTGACCGAAACTCGCAAGGGTGGACGAAAATCGCAGAAGGGGACGGGAACCGCAGAGGGGACGCGCGAAACGGGCCGGACACCGTGATCGGTGTCCGGCCCGTTTCAGTGTGCGGTTCACTGCTCAGGCAGCTGTCGCGACGATCAGCTCTCGACGCCCGCGTCGGGCTCGACCCTCTCCGACACGATGCGCAGACCCGTCACCGGAGGCTCGACGCCCTCCGGTGCCGTGACGCCATCCGGCAGCTTCAGCGCCGCGCCACGTTCGACGTCAATCGTCACCTTCTCGCCGTCGAGCACCTCGCCGGCGAGGAGTGCACGAGCCAGACGGTCGCCGATCTCCTTCTGCACGAGGCGACGCAGCGGGCGCGCACCGTACGCCGGGTCGTACCCCGTCTCGGCGAGCCACTCGCGCGCGGCCGGCGTCACCTCGAGGGTGATGCGGCGATCGGCGAGCCGCTTGCTCAGCGACGCGACCTGCAGCTCGACGATGTGCGACAGCTCGTCCCGCGTCAGCGGGTCGAAGATGACGATCTCGTCGAGACGGTTGAGGAACTCGGGCTTGAACTGCGCGCGCACCGCACCCATGACAGCGCCATGCTTGGCCTCCGGCGCCATCGTCGGGTCGACGAGGAACTGGCTGCCCAGGTTCGACGTCATGACGAGGATGACGTTGCGGAAGTCGACCGTGCGGCCCTGCCCGTCCGTCAGGCGCCCGTCGTCGAGCACCTGCAGGAGGATGTCGAACGTCTCCGGGTGCGCCTTCTCGACCTCGTCGAGCAGCACGACCGAGTACGGGCGACGGCGCACAGCCTCGGTCAGCTGACCGCCCTCTTCGTACCCGACGTAGCCGGGAGGCGAACCGATGAGGCGCGCGACGGCGTGACGCTCGGAGTACTCCGACATGTCGATGCGCACCATGGCGCGCTCGTCGTCGAAGAGGAAGTCGGCGAGCGACTTCGCGAGCTCCGTCTTGCCCACACCCGTCGGGCCGAGGAACAGGAACGAACCGGTCGGACGATCGGGGTCGGCGATGCCGGAGCGCGAACGGCGCACGGCGTCACTGACAGCCTCGACCGCGGCCTTCTGACCGATGAGGCGCTCGCCGAGGAAGTCCTCCATGCGCAGCAGCTTCTCGGTCTCGCCCTCGAGCAGACGCCCGGCGGGGATGCCGGTCCAGCTGGCGATGACCTCGGCGATGTCGTCGGCGGTCACCTCGTCGGAGACCATCGGCGCCTCGCCGCCGGCCTTCGAGGACGTCGCCTCGGCTGCCTGCGCCTCGTCGAGCTGCTTCTCAAGAGCCGGGATGTCGCCGTAGAGCAACTTCGAGGCGTTGCCGTAGTCACCTTCGCGCTGCAGCTTCTCAGCCTGCGTGCGCAGGTCGTCGATCTGGGCCTTGAGATCACCGACCTTGTTGAGGCTGGCCTTCTCGGCCTCCCAACGCGCCGTCAGCGCGGCGAGCTGTTCCTCGGTGTCGGCGCGGTCGGCCCGCAGCTTCGCGAGTCGGTCGCGCGAGGCCGGGTCGGTCTCGCTCTCGAGGTGCAGTTCTTCCATGTTCATGCGGTCGACGCTGCGGCGTAGCTGGTCGATCTCGACGGGGCTCGAGTCGATCTCCATGCGCAGACGCGACGCGGCCTCGTCGATGAGGTCGATCGCCTTGTCGGGCAGCTGTCGGCTCGTGATGTAGCGGTCGCTCAACGTCGCAGCGGCGACGAGCGCCTGGTCGGCGATGGCGACCTTGTGGTGCGCCTCGTAGCGCTCCTTCAGGCCGCGCAGGATCGCGATCGTGTCCTCGACGCTCGGCTCACCGACGAACACCTGCTGGAAACGACGCTCCAGCGCCGGGTCCTTCTCGATGTTCTCGCGGTACTCGTCGAGCGTCGTCGCACCGACGAGACGCAGCTCGCCGCGCGCGAGCATCGGCTTGAGCATGTTGCCGGCGTCCATCGACGAGTCGCCGCCGGCACCCGCGCCGACGACGGTGTGGATCTCGTCGATGAACGTGACGATCTCGCCGTCGGAGTTCTTGATCTCCTCGAGGACGGCCTTGAGGCGCTCCTCGAACTCGCCGCGGTACTTCGCACCGGCGACCATCGCGCCGAGGTCGAGGGAGATGAGGCGCTTGTCGCGCAGGCTCTCCGGCACGTCCCCGGCGACGATGCGCTGCGCGAGACCCTCGACGACGGCCGTCTTGCCGACGCCGGGCTCACCGATGAGGACGGGGTTGTTCTTCGTGCGGCGGCTCAGCACCTGCACGACGCGACGGATCTCGCTGTCGCGGCCGATGACGGGGTCGAGCTTGCCCTCACGGGCGAGGGCCGTCAGGTCGGTGCCGAACTTCTCGAGCGCCTCGAACGTGCCCTCGGGCTCGGCGGAGGTGACCTTGCGGCCACCGCGCGTCGCGGGGATCGCCTGTTCGATCGCCTCCGCGTTCAGCGTGGAGAACTTGCCCGTGCGAGCGAGCGCGAGCAGCAGGTGGTCGGTCGAGGTGAACGCATCCCCCATGGCGCTCATGTCGCTGCGCGCCTTCTCGAGCACGTTGAGCAGCTCGCGGCTCATGCCGGGCTGGCCCACGCTTGCACCCGAGCTGCTCGGGAACGTGCGCAGGTCGGCCTCGGCCTGCGCGATGACTGCCTGCGGAGTGGTGCCCGTCGCCTCGAGCAGCGGGCCTGTGGTCGTGTCGGTCTGTTCCGCGAGCGCCTTGAGGAGGTGCGCGGGCTCGATCGAGGGGTTGCCGGCCGACTGCGCGGCCGTCACGGCGGCGGAGAGGGCCTCCTGCGCCTTCGTTGTCAGTTGAATATCCACTGCTGACTCCTTGTCGTTGAACGTCTTCTTGCTGCAATGCACGACGTTCGCTGACGGGCCCGGTGGCTCGACAGCGACCTCACCTTCAGTATGGCTGGTCGCGCATCTTCCTGTCAGGTACAACCGCAACAAAGTTGCGCGTATTCCACTCAACTCACGGGTACACACGAAGCTCATGAGTGTGTCCACACGGACGGCCCTCGTTTGATGACGGCGACCTCGAATGCACAACTGAGTGTGCTCAAAAAACGTTTCATCGCCTGGGGGATCCACATGACCAGACCCATCTCACGCCGCTCCCTCGCCCGAGGGGCCGCCGGGAGCATCCCCGCCGTCACCGTTGCGGGCGCTGCCCCCGTGATGGCGGCATCCACCTGTGGCGCCCCCACACCTCGTGTCAGCGGCGGCGTCATCTACGACTGGGGTGATGTCAGCGCATCGACGACGAATCAATCGCTCAACGTCGGCGCCCCGACATGCGTCGACAACCTGCCCGCCGGCGTGACCGTTGCCAGGTGACCTACGACTACTGGCTCGGGCTGCGCAACGGCCAGACATCTTCCGGCCCTGGCATCTTCTGGGTCGGTGACACCACCTCCAACCGCCGGAGTTCCTGTGGCTCGTCCACCTGTTCCTACATGACCTACTCCTACGGCAGCGCGGGGTGGCAGCCGGTGACCAGCACCTCACGAAGCACGAACATCGCCCACCTCAATGGCACCCCCGCGAGCTGGAATCTTCACTTCGAGTGGCGCGCAGGAAGCGGGGCAGGCTCGTACAGCCTTGTCACGGGTACGACGTGCCGCAACTTCACCACCGGCCCTTCGGGTCGCTTCATCACGAACTACTCGAACGCCGTCGCCCCGCTCGGGTGCGGTGTGGCGCAGGGCGGACTCAGCTACGTACAGGACGTCACGGTCACGCTGCCCGACGGCACGACGCTGCCGTGCCAGGTCAAGTCGCTCGACGCATCGAACACGTGTTGACGACACCGCTGCGACGCCGAACGCACCGGCCGCTCCGACACCGCGGGCTGCACCTTCTTTCTCCGGGGCGGCCCGCGTCGTCGTGTCGGCCACCGGACACCGCGTCGCCGCGAGATTTCGGGGTTGTCGTCGCCGGGTGGCACGCTTCATCCGTGCGAAGCATCGGCAAGATCCTGTCCTCCACCCGCGCGCTGTGGCCGTCGTATCTCGCGATCGTCGTCAGCTCGGTTCTCATCACGGCGACGTCGCTCGTCATGCCGTTCATCATCTCGGGTGCGACGGACGAGGTGGTCTCCGTCGTCAAGACGGGCGCGAACCCGTCGGGGCACGTCACGACCATCATGTGGTTCGCGGTGGCCCTGCTCGTGGCCGACCTCGCGAACACGGCGATCAGCAACATCGGCGGGTACATCGGCGACGTGACGGCGGTGCGGCTGCGCCGCATCCTGTCGACGCGCTACTTCGAGAAGCTGCTGACGCTGCCGCAGAGCTACTTCGACCGTGAGCTGACGGGCAGGATCATCAACCGCCTCTCGCGGAACATCTCGGAGACGACACAGTTCCTCAACTCGTTCGCGAACAACTTCCTGCCGATGCTGCTGACGACGTTCGCGGTGCTCGTCATCTCCGCCATCTACTCGTGGCCGCTCGCGCTGCTGCTGCTCATCGTCTTCCCCGTCTTCATGTACCTGACGACGCTGACGAGCAAGAAGTGGCAGGTGCTCGAGGGCGAGAAGAACAGCCAGTTCGACATCGCCGGCGGACGTTTTGCCGAGGTCGTCGGGCAGATCCGCGTCGTCAAGAGCTTCGGTCAGGAGCGCCGCGAGCTCACGTCGTTCGACGAGCGGTACGCGAGCACCGTCGCGACGACGCGCGAGCAGTCGCGCTACTGGCACCTCATGGATGGCGCGCGACGCGGCGCCCTCAACGTCATCTTCTTCGGCGTCTACTCGATCATCTTCGTGCAGACCGTCGAGGGGCACTTCTCCATCGGTGACATGGTGCTGCTCATCCAACTCGTCAACATGGCGCGTCAGCCCGTCATGATGATGAGCTACCTCATTGACTCGGGCCAGCGGGCCGTCGCTGGCAGCCGCGACTACTTCCGCGTCCTCGAAGAACGACCAGAGCGGGAGGGCCTCGACCTGCTCGGCGCCGCCGACACCGCGCCGGGTGCGACGATCGACGCCGCGCGTGCGCGCGCCGCCGCATGCACCGGGTCCGTCATCGAGTTCGATCACGCCTCGTTCGGCTATGACGCCGACCGGGACGTGCTGAAGGACATCACGCTGGCCGTCGAACGGGGTGAACGTGTCGCGTTCGTCGGCGAGTCCGGCGGCGGCAAGACGACGCTCATCAGCCTCCTGCTCGGGCTGTACACGGTGCATGACGGGCACCTACGCGTCTTCGGCCGTGACACCGCCGAGACGCCGCTCGACGAGCTGCGCAGCGACTTCGGCGTCGTGTTCCAGGACGCGTCGCTGTTCAGCGGCACGATTCGCGAGAACATCGCCTACGGCCACCCCGAGGCCACCGACGAGGAGATCCGGGCCGCGGCCGAACGCGCCAACGCCGACGTGTTCATCCGCCAGTTCCCCGACGGCTACGACACGACGATCGGCGAACGCGGCCTCAAGCTGTCCGGCGGCCAGAAGCAGCGCATCGCCGTGGCGCGGGCGATGCTCAAGGACGCGCCGATCCTCATCCTCGACGAGGCGACGAGCGCGCTCGACACCAAGTCGGAGCGGCTCGTGCAGGCCGGCCTCGACGAGCTCATGGAGGGCCGCACGTCCCTCATCATCGCCCACCGCCTGTCGACGATCAGCGCCGTCGACCGCATCGTCACCCTGCGCGACGGACGCATCGACGAGGTCGGCCCGCCCGCTGAGCTCGCCACCTCCGGCGGCATCTACGCCGAGTTGCTCGCCCTGCAGGCGTCGGGGTCGAAGCGCGACAAGAAGCGCCTCAAGGCCTACGACATCGCCGGGTGAGCACCGCCGTCAGGACACCTTGGCGCCGGCGCAGCCCTTCGGCCCGTCGAGCGCACCCTTGCGGTAGGCGCGGATGAGGTCGAAACCGTCGGAGCCACCGACCATGAGCAGTGCCTGGATGGCTTCGTCGAGGTCGCCAGGCGACATCGTGAACGAGCTGGTCTGCGGACGGTTGTGCAGGATGACGTCGGCGGAGTAGGCACCCGCGTAGCAGACGCCGCGATCGGCGGCGTCGTCGCCGAGCGGCTTGCCCGAGCGGCTCAGGGCCGCCTTGCCGTACTGCGCGGCCAGGAGCACGATTGGGCCGAAGTCGCCTGTCTCCCGGTAGATCTCACGCGTGACGTCGTCGTTCCACCCGATCGAGTCGTCGCTCGGGCAGTAGTACGCGACGGCGTCCGTCACCGTCTCGTCGCCGCACGTGGCCGGCTTCCTCGTCGCGAACGGCGTCAGCTTGCCCATCGGCTTCCACTGCTGACCGTTCGTCACCTGGGGGTAGGTGTGCTCCCAGTAGTCGTCGAGGTCGTAGGCGCCGCTCTGCATCGCCGACTCGTACGGCAGGTTCCCGCCGCTCGCAGCGTCCGTGTAGCTCGTGAACGGCAGCTCGGTGACGACGGGCTCCTCGCTCGTGTACGCCTTGCACGCCTTCAGGCCGTCGTCGTAGCCCGTCTGGAAGGAGTTGACGCGGTCGAAGCCGTTGCCGTGCGCCTGTTCGGAGCGCGGGTCCTCACCCACCGGGTCCTTCACCGCGAGGATCGCGGCGGCGGCCTGCGTCGGCGTCTCCGACGAGGCGGCGACGACCTTGTCGTCGATCGCGTGATGGAGCCAGGCGCCGGCGAAGCAGTCGGCCTGCAGCTCCTGCACGACGGGTTTGCCGCGGTAGCCGAAACGGTGCTGCACCGCGTGCCCGAACTCGTGCGCCATGATGACCTGCGGCGCGATGTCGCCGTAGGCGCTGCGCATGTCGGTGAGCAGGCCCGTCGAATCCCAGGCGATCGCCCCGTCCTCGTAGCAGTAGTAGGCATTTCCGGTGACGTCACCGCAGACCGACGGTGAACGGCGTCCCGCCTTGGTGTCGACGGAGTAGTAGGCCTTGATGGGTGTGAACGCCGAGCCGTAGACCGCTGGCAGCTGCCGACCCCAGTAGCGTTCGAGGTCCGCGACGGCGGCCGTCGCGAGCTTCGCGGCGTCGCTGCGCCGGTCGCCTCGCACGACGACCTTCGACACATCGATGGGCTGGCTCGAGGTGGACGCCTGCGATCCGGGGGTGCTCGCGGACGGCGACGACGCGGCGCCGGTGTGTCCCGAGGTGGTGGCCGAGGCGGGCGCCGAGGTGGGCGCCGAGGAGCCACCGGTCGTGGCGCTCGTGCACCCCGTCACGGCAAGCGCGGCCGCGACGGTGACGACCGTGCCCCGCATGATGCGGCCGCGCGCGGCTGCGCTTCGCCGTGACGCCGCGTCGGTGCCCGGCAGATCGGCGCGTTTGGTCGCGCGTCGTGATGTCATCCCCATGGAGCCACCCTCCTGTGTCCGGCGCGCCTCTCGCGCGCGTCGGCAGCCACCCGATGGCCGGCCGATGCGTCGAGGTTAGCGCGGGGCGGAGAGCCTCCGCGACAGGATCGGATGCGCGTGTGGAGGGTGCTCACCAGCGCCGCCTCGCCCCTGAGCGGCCTCAGAGAACACTCTGGACGGTCGGTCAATGTCCTCTGATGACCGTTTCCCGCCGCACCGTCGTCCCAGGCACCGCGTGGAGCATCCCCGCCGTCACGATCGCCGCGGCGAGCCCATCCGGCACAGCCTCGAACACCGCACGCAGCCCTGAGAGCAGGGCGACCATGGATCTCGCCTTCGCCGACCTGCGGACGAAGCAGGGCTCGCTGACGGTCAACTTCTACCAGTTGGTCCTGAGCGCCAATGGATTCGAGGGCGAATCCTGGCTCAACCTGCGCAACGACAGCGACGTCCCCCTGCGCTTCGCGGCCGACCACCCCCTGGCGCCGCGCGTCGACGTCGTCGGGCGCACCGGACCCAAGGACACCGAGCGGGCGGGGACCTGGCCGTCCACCTCGTAGCACACCATCACGCGCGGTGGCTTCGACAAGACGACGGGAACCCTCACCTACACCTGGACGTTCGTCGGCACTGTCCCGCTTGTGGCAAGGGCGACAACGAGGCGGACTTCTGATTCCACTGACAGGACGGCTTCATGTTCAGGGGCCGCATCACGAACGAGATCCGCATCACGCCGTTGATGCCCAACACGCCCCTGCCGCCCACCCTCGAGCCCATCGCCCTCACGTCCGGGCAGGGCGCTGCGTGCCAGAACTACTACGACGCCAAGGTCGCGGAGTACAACCGATTGGCCCGCACCATTGCCTCATACGCGGACGGTTCTAGGAACAGCGGCAGCTCCGATCGTCATGGCGACCAGAGCGTCGCGCTCGGGCAGACGGTCGCCTCCAGCGTCATCGGCGACTTCCGCCCGGCGGGTGCCGTCGACGGTATCTACTGACGGCTCGGCTCGGCCGGAACGTCAGGAGGGCGGTACCCGATCGGGTACCGCCCTCCTGACGCTGCACTGGGCGCCCACGGAGGCGCTGCTCAGCAGCTTGCCCGGCACGTCATCGCGTGGGGGAAGGTCGTCACGCGCGCGCCGAACCGCCCTCACCACGTGGGTCGCGCACGTCGTCGACCTCGTCGACCTCGACGACCTCGCGCTGCACCGGCTCGGTGACGGTGACGTTCTCCTTCGTCGCACTGATGCCGAGGTGCAGCCGTTCGACGGCGTAGACCCGCGTCGAGAGCACGGGGCGCTCCTCGTGCAGCACGATGACGCCGTCCTCGTCGCGCCGGTCGGCGTCACGTGTGTGCGTGCCCTCTGCGGCTTCGACGTCGTACACCTCGCCCTCGGCATGCGTGTGCTCGCCCAGCGCCGAACCGCCGTCGAGGTTCTCGATGCGCGGCTGCCACGTCGAGGCGGGGACGTCGACGGCTTCCTCGCTGCCGTCGTCGTACACGCGCACGACGTCGACGACCTCGCGGCGCACGGGGACGGTGATCGTCACCTCTTCGACGACGACACGCTTGCGAACCTCGACGCGCCCGGCCTCGGCGCGCTCGACACCCGCGACGAGACGCTCCTCGTGCAGGACGACGCCCGCTTCGTCGGAGTCCACGCCATCGCGACGCATTCCGGCAGCCTGCTGACGCGTGTCCTGCTCGTAGGCCTCGGCGTCGAAGGGACGCTCGTCAGGGCGGTTCTTCGTCATCTGCAGACTCCTTCGTGTGGTGAGCGCGGCACCCCGCTGCGCCCGTGACCGGTTGGGGGCCATGGCGGCCCCGTTCGACGATCACGCTACCCGAGCGCCCGTCACGGCGCGATGCTCTCTCGGGGTGAGGCAGACGCTCACCGGGAGGGCGCGGCTGCCGTCCAGGTGCACGCGCCACGTGCGTGATTCGACGACGGCGCCCGATGGCCCTCAGCCTGCCGCCGCCCCTTCGCCGCGAGCGCGCCCGCCCACACACGTCGCCCGCATCGACGCCGAACCGCCCTGAACGCCTTGCGAAGACGCGCGCCGTGAGCCAAGGTGAAGACATGACTGACGAGAAGAAGATCATCGTGACCCGCACCATCGAGGCCCCGGCGCAGGACGTCTTCAACGTCCTCACCAACCCGGCCGAGCACGTCAAGCTCGACGGCTCGGGCTTCATCCGCAGCGTCGACCACGGCGACCGCATCCAGAAGGTCGGCCAGGTGTTCACCATGAACATGGTCGGCGAGCACATGGGCGGCGAATACCAGACCGACAACCACGTCACCGGGTACGCCGATGACAAGCTCGTCGCGTGGCAGACGGCGCCCGCCGGCACCGAGCCCAAGGGCTGGGAGTGGATGTACGAGCTCGAGGCCCACGGCCCGAAGGAGACCGCCGTCACCCTGACGTACGACTGGAGCAAGGTCACCGACAAGGAACTGCTCAAGAAGGTGCACTTCCCCCTGGTCGAGAAGCACGCCCTCGAGGAGTCGCTCGCGAAGCTCGAAGAGCGCGCCACGTCGAACTGACGCCCGTTCATCGGTGAGGCCCCATTCCCGCGCGGGAATGGGGCCTCACCGATGCTGGGAGCAACTAGTCCGATGTGCCGGTCGACGGCGGCAACGCGTCGGTGAGGTCGCGCAGTCGCCACCCGGCGCGTCTCTTGGCCCGTCAGCACGCCCGGCGGCGTTTAGCTCAGCGCGTCAGCACGACCGGCGGCGCGACCTGCGTCGCGTCAGCTCTTCCGACGCCGCGCCGCTCAGTCCGTCGGCAGCTGCGCGGGGTTGGGGTCGAGCCAGCCGTCATGCTCCTTGGCGAGCGCGTCGAAACGCTCGGTGAGGGCCTGCGCGACGGCCGAGGCAGGATCGTCGACAGTGTCCTGCTTGACGTAGACGCCCCACTCGTGATCCTCGTCGTCCTCCTCACCTGCCAGCGCCTCACGCACGACGCGCACGTCGGTGAAGTCACCCGATTCGAGCAGGTCGTCCGCGATCTCCTCGGCGACGTCACGCTCGGGAAACAACATGAGGTACTCGGTCATGGGCACTACTGTGCCAAGGAAACCTGGGGATTGTCATCGTCGCCGCGCCCACGCGAGGCGGTAGATTGGCGACTCGAGTGGGGCGGCTCGAGTCAGACGACTCCAGTCGAGCGGCTCGAGTCAAGCGCGTGGATCGAATGTGAGGAATCGTCATGGTGTGGGCCCTCGTCGTCGCCGTCGTCCTGCTCCTGCTCATCGGGTGGAGCAACCTGACGCTGCAGAAGCAGGTGCGTCACCTGCAGGAGGAGATCACCGATCTGCGTGCGGGCCAGGATCTGTCCGAGCGCGTCAGCTACCTCGTGCACAAGGGTCGCGAGATCGAGGCCATCGCGATGTATCGCAGCGCGACGGGCCTCGGCCTGCTCGAGAGCAAGAACGCCGTCGAAGTCATCGCCAAGAACAACCCCCAGCTCTGACGTGCCGCTGGCGCCCCTGCCGCCGGCGTCAGAGCGCGTCAAGCCGCGTCAGGTCACTCTTCTCGTGGCCCGCTCCTCACCTGCGATCTACGTCCACGTGCGCGATTCTTGGTCATATCGACGAATGTGGACGGGAATCGCAGATGGGACAGGAAGCGCAGATGGTCACGGCGTCTCGTCGATAGCTGCTCGTCCACCTGAGTTCACCCAGGCTTCATGCCCCGGATCACCCACGGCCAGCCGGACGCCGACATCGGGCCACGCGAACGACCTACCGTCAGCCCGATGAAGGGACGTTACGTAGCGGTCGGAGACTCGTTCACCGAGGGCGTCGGTGACGCGAACCTCATGTACCCCAACGGCGTGCGCGGGTGGGCCGATCGTATGGCCCGCCAGATGGGGCGCGTGGACGCGACGTGGGAGTACGCGAACTTCGCCATCCGCAGCAAGCGTCTCGACGAGATCGTCGACGAGCAGTTCGACGCCGCCCTCGCGCTCGAACCGACGCTCATCTCGTTCTACGCCGGCGGCAACGACATCCTCGCCGTCCGCTCCGACATGCCCGCCATCATGGAGCGTTACGAGGCCGCGCTGCAGCGCCTCGTCGGATCGGGCGCGGAGGTGCTGCTGTTCACGACGTTCGACGTGAAGATCTCGACGGCGCTCGAGCCGCTGCGGCGGCGCATCGTCTTCTACAACGACGCCGTGCGCGAACTGGCCCGCCAGTACGGCTGCCTGCTCGTCGATCACACCCAGTTTCGAGAGTTCGACGACCCGCGCATGTGGGCGTTCGACCGCATCCACATGAGCCGGCTCGGGCACAAGCACCTCGCCGCCTACGTGCTCGCCGAACTCGGCATCCCCCACACGCTCAAACTGCCGGAGCTGCCTCCGTTCGAGGCGCCGCACTGGCGCGAGAGCATCCGCACCGAGAGCCGATGGCTCGCCACCGAGGTGATCCCCCTCTTCCGGCGCCGCATCAACGGCGTCCGTGAGGGCGATACGCTTCCCCCGAAGTGGCCCGAACCGATCCGCCCCGCGGACGGCATGAAGCGACTGGCCCGTGCGCGCGCGGGCGACGCCGTCGAGGTCAGGGCACGCGCAGGTGAACGCCACGCCGGCTGAGCGCCCGCGTCACGCTCACGAGCGATCAGACGCCCGCGCCGCGCACCGCGACGTCGACGAGATCTCCGAGGCGGCGCGCCACGGATTCGACCTCGGCGCGTCCGGTACGCGTGCGGTTCAGCTCGAGCACCCCACCGGAGACGATGAGGCCCGCGGCGGCGACGCTGCGCTCCGCGTCACCCCCCGCTGCGACGAGCAGCGCCGCGATGGCGTCCTCGAGACCGGCGACCAGCGCGACGACCTTCTCGCGATACGGCCCGGGCGCACCGAACAGCACCTCCCGTCCGACGACCATCGCGTTCTCGGGGTAGTCACGGGCCTGCTGCGCGAACGGTTCGAGCAGACGCAGGACGTGCTCGCGCACCCCACCGTCACCGGCGTCGTCGGGCAGGTGATCGTCGACGAGATCACGCCACTCGTGTTCGACGACCATCATGAGCAGTTCCGCCTTCGTCGGGGCGTACTGGAACACGGTGCCGGCGGCGACGTTGGCGCGCTTGGCCACCTCGGCCGTCGTCATGCGCTCGTACCCCACCTCACCGAGCAGGCTCTCGGCAGCCGCGAGGATGCGGGCCTGCTTGTCAGCCTTGTTGCGCGCGCGACGACCCTGCTGGTCCGAGCCGCTCACGACGGGACGTCGGCAGGTCACGACCGTGGCGTCAGGCGTACCCGGCGTGGGGGCCGGCCTCGTCGGGGCCGTCGAACCGGCCGACGGTGCCGCGGAGGCGGCCGTGGCGCTGAGGGGAAGCGACATGGATCGAAACATTACCCGGGCCGAAAGGCCCTGGTGGCGCCGCAAAAAATGAGTACAGTCAAAAATATCGGAAACGAAGGAGACACCATGGACACCATGAAGGCCGCACGCCTCGACGTCACGCACCACACCCTGAACGTCGAGGAGGTACCCGTCCCGACGCCAGGGCCGGGCCAAGCCGTCATCGAGGTGAAGGCGGCGGGCGTCTGCCTGTCGGACGTGCACCTGCTCGAAGGGCTCATCGCGCCGCAGTTCCTCGACAGCGAGAAGGTGACGCTCGGTCACGAGGTCGCGGGCGTCGTCACCGCCCTCGGTGACGGCGTGCCGACACTGCCCGGCATCGAGGTGGGCAGCCGCGTCCTGCTGCAGGCCGGCCACCGCCTCCCGAACGGCCGCATCCTGACGCGCGGCGTCGACTACGACGGCGGGTACGCCGAATACGCCCTCGCGCAGGCCGAGACGCTCGTCCCGATCCCCGACGACCTCCCGTTCGAGCAGGCCGCCATCATCCCCGACGCCGTCTCGACGCCGTGGGCAGCCATCCAGACGAGCGGGCGCGTGCGCGCCGGCGAGGCCGTCGGCGTCTGGGGCCTCGGCGGGCTGGGCATTCACGCCGTGCAGTTGCTGCGTCTCATCGGCGCCTCCCCCATCGTCGCGATCGACCCGCTCGAGGCCGCGCGCGAACGGGCGCTCGCCGTCGGCGCCGACGTGGCGTGCGCCCCTGAAGACGCGGAGGACGCCATCCGCCAGCTCTCGCCCCGCGGTCTCGACGTCGCGTTCGACTTCGCGGGCGTGGCCCCCGTGCGGGCCCAGGCGATGGCCTCCCTCGCGCCGCAGGGACGTCTCGTCATCGTCGGCCTCGCCGGGTGGCCCATCGAGATTCCGTCCGACACCGCATTCGCCTACAAGCAGCTGACGCTGCGCGGCCACTACGGCAGCGAGGGAACGGACGTCCACCAGCTCGTCGCGTTGACCCGCACGAAGCGGCTCGACCTGTCGGCGTCGATCAGCGGGGTCTTCCCGCTCGAGGAAGCGCCCGAAGTGCTCGAGCGGCTCGCGCGCAAGGACGGCAACCCGATCCGTTTCATCCTGCATCCCTGACGGCGCACGCAGCCGTCCCCTCACCCATCGTCCCGCGCGATGATCTCGCGCACCCGACCTCGAGGAGGTCCCATGTACTACAGCAGTGGAAACTACGAAGCCTTCGCCCGTCCCCGCCCGCCGAAGGACGCCGCGAGCAAGCACGCCTGGATCGTCGGCAGCGGCCTCGCGGGCCTCGCGGCGGCCGTCTTCATGATCCGTGACGCCGCCGTCCCCGGCGAGAACATCACGATCCTCGAGAAGGGCTCCCTCGCCGGTGGCGCCCTCGACGGGATCGAGGAGCCCGAGAAGGGGTTCGTCATCCGCGGTGGACGCGAGATGGAGAACCACTTCGAGTGCCTGTGGGATTGCTTCCGCACGATCCCCAGCCTCGAGGTCGAGGGCGCGTCCGTGCTCGACGAGTTCTACTGGCTCAACAAGGACGACCCGAACTACTCGCTGCAGCGCGCCACCGTCGAACGCGGCCAGGACGCGCACACCGACGGGTTGTTCACGCTGAACAAGAAGGCGCAGAAGGATCTCGTCAAGGTGTTCCTCGCGACGCGCGAGGAGATGGAGAACAAGCGCATCGACGAGGTGTTCGGCCGCGACTTCCTCGACAGCAACTTCTGGCTCTACTGGCGCACGATGTTCGCGTTCGAGGAATGGCACAGCGCACTCGAGATGAAGCTGTACCTGCACCGCTTCATCCACCACATCGGCGGACTTCCGGACTTCTCGGCGCTCAAGTTCACCAAGTACAACCAGTACGAGTCGCTCGTGCTGCCGATGACGAAGTGGCTGAGCGAGCAGGGTGTGCGTTTCCAGTACGACACGGAGGTGACGGACGTCGAGTTCGACCTGACGGCGTCGGCCAAGCGCGCGACCCGCATCGAGTGGACCCGCTCCGGCGAGCACGCCGGTGACACGGGCGTCGACCTCGGGGACGACGATTACGTCCTGATGACGATCGGCTCGCTCGTCGACAACTCCGACGAGGGCGATCACCGCACCGCCGCGACGCTGAACCGCGGCCCTGCCTCGGCGTGGGACCTGTGGAAGAAGATCGCGCGCAAGGATCCGTCGTTCGGGCGCCCCGAGGTGTTCTGCAGCTCCATCGACGAGACGAAGTGGGAGTCGGCGACCGTCACGACGCTCGATGAGCGCATCCCCGAGTACATCCGGCGCATCGCCAAGCGCGACCCCTTCAGCGGACGGGTCGTGACGGGCGGCATCGTCACCGTCAAGGATTCGAGCTGGCTCATGAGCTGGACGGTGAACCGCCAGCCGCACTTCAAGAAGCAGCCGAAGGACCAGATCGTCGTGTGGGTCTACAGCCTGTTCGTCGACACGCCCGGCGACTACGTCAAGAAGCCGATGAGCGAGTGCACCGGCGAGGAGATCACCGCCGAGTGGCTCTACCACCTCGGCGTGCCCGAGGCTGACATCCCCGAACTCGCGGCGACGGGCGCGAAGTGCGTACCGGTCATGATGCCGTACGTGACGTCGTTCTTCATGCCCCGCAAGGCCGGTGACCGCCCTGACGTCGTGCCGGAGGGCGCGGAGAACTTCGCCTTCATCGGCCAGTTCGCCGAGACCAGCCGCGACTGCATCTTCACGACCGAGTACTCGGTGCGCACCGGCATGGAAGCCACCTACCAGTTGTTCGGCGTCGAGCGCGGTGTGCCCGAGGTGTTCAACTCGACCTACGACGTGCGGACGCTGCTCGACGCCTCGGCGCGCCTCAAGGACGGCGAGAAGACCGAGCTGCCCGGCCCCGCCGTACTGCGCCGCAAGATCGCGAAGGGGCTCGACTCCACCGAGATCGGCGTGCTGCTGCGCGAGCACGGCATCCTGTGACGGCAACCTGACGCCCGCATCGCGCGCCGAGGCCCTCATCCCGAGTCGGGGATGAGGGCCTCGGCCATGCAGGTGTTGTACGACGACGGTGTGGCGCTGCGTCGTGCGCTCCGGAGCGTGCGTCGTGACGAGCTCGGGCTCAGCGGGTGCTGTACGGCCGGAGCGAACGCCCGATCGAGCGCGGGCGCGGTCGTTCGCCGGGCCCCAGCGCGACGATGCCGTCGCGTCCGGCCGCGAAGACGCACGTGTGAGAGCGCGATTCGAGTGCGTCCCGGTACTGCGCGTTCTGTTCGCTCAGCTCCTCGATCTGCGCCCGTAGCGCCGTGACCTGGTGCTCGAGCTCCATGATGCGTTGGATGCCGGCGAGCGAGACTCCCTCCGACGACAGCTCCTGCACCCGACGCAGCTGCGCGATGTCGCGCATCGAATAGCGGCGGCCGCCGCCACCCGTGCGTTCGGGGGTGACGAGCCCCAGACGGTCGTACTGGCGCAGCGTCTGGGCGTGCATCCCGGCCAGTTCGGCGGCGACGGAGATGACGTACACCGGCTTCGCCGGAGCGTCGAGGCCGTGCAGCCGCTCGTCACCGACGCGTCCGTTGTGGTCGTCGACGATCTCGCCGAGCCGCCGTTCGACCCGCGACGGCGTCACGACGCGGCCTGACGCGCCTTCGCGAGCAGCTCTTCGCGCGGGTCGGCTTCGCCCGCCGCGAGGGTCTCGACGGCCCGACGCTGCTCGTCGGTGAGCTCCTTCGGCACGACGACGTGAACCTTCGCGATGAGGTCGCCGGTCGCCTTCTTCGTCTTCACGCCACGGCCCTTGACGCGCAGGCTGCGGCCCGAGGGCGTGCCGGGCGCGACGCGGACCTTGACGCTCTTGCCGTCGAAGGTGGGCACCTGCACCGTGGCGCCGAGGGTGGCCTCGGCGAACGTCACGGGCAGCTCGACGGTGAGGTTGTCACCGTCGCGGCCGAAGACCGGGTCGGTGCCGACGCTGATGTGCAGGATCATGTCGCCGTTCGGGCCACCGCCGAAGCCGGGACGGCCCTTGCCGCGCAACCGGATCTTCTGCCCGTCCTTCACCCCGGCCGGAATGCGCGCGGTGAAGCTCTGACCATCGGCGTCGCTGATGCGCACCTCGCTGCCCTCGACGGCCTGACGGAACGTGATCGACGCGCGCGCCTCGACGTCCTCGCCTCTCTGGGCGGCGCGCTGACGGGAGCCGCCGCCGAAGCCGGAGCTGAACCCGCCGCCCCCGAAGCCTCCGCCGGCGCCACCGAACTGGGCGAGCAGATCTTCGAGGTTGATGCCCTGCTGGCCACCCGCCCCACTCGAATAGGTGCGGTAACCGCTGCCGCCGCCCCCGCCGAACATCGACGAGAAAACGTCCTCGGCGCCGCCGGCACCGCCGCTGAAGCGGGCGCCGCCTCGCGCCATCTGACGCACGGCGTCGTACTCCTGACGCTGCTGCGGATCGGAGAGCACCTGGTTGGCCTCGCCGATCTCCTTGAACTTCTGCTCAGCGGAGGTGTCACCGGGGTTCTTGTCCGGGTGGTACTTGCGGGCCAGCTTGCGGTAGGCCTTCTTGATGTCCTCCTCGCTCGCGTCCTGCGCGACACCGAGGGTGGCGTAAAAGTCTTTTTCGAACCAGTCCTGACTGGCCATGCGCACCTCCTTCGTGGTTTCACGCCCGCCGGTTGCGGACCGGGCGTGCATCGCGTGCGCGTGCGAATGGGGTTTTCAGTTGTGTGTCGGCGGCGCCCGGTGGGGGCGCCGCCGCGACGTCAGCGAAGCAGGTTGCCCCGCGGCACGAAGCGACCCGGCTCGGCCGCGGCGCGCTCGATCAGCCTGCGACCGAGACGCGGGCGGGACGCACGACGCGCTCGCCCACCTTGTAGCCCGGCTGCAGCACCTGCACGACGAAGGTTCCGTCGACGCCCTCGGGCGCCTCGGCCTCGACGTGCATGAGCGCCTCGTGGACGCTGGGGTCGAACGCCTCGTCGACCTCGCCGAAGCGTGCCACACCGAAGCGGTTGAGCGTCGATTCGATCTTATCGGCGATCTTGCTCATCGGGCCCTCGGTGAGGTCGCCGTGCTGGCGCGCGAGCTCGATGTCGTCGAGGACCGGGATGAGGGATTCGACGACCGAGCCGATCGTCGTCTCCTTCTCACGAGCCCGGTCGCGCTCGACGCGGTTGCGGTAGTTGACGTACTCGGCCTGGATGCGCTGCAGGTCGGACAGGCGCTCCGCAGCGAGCTTCGTGTCCGGGTGCTCGGCGACCGCGTCGTCAGCGCTCGTCGCGTCGGGGCCGGCCTGCGTGGCGGCCTCGTCGGAACGCGTCTGCAGGTTCTCGGGCTGCTCTCCGCCGGGCAGGTCGGAACCCACACCGCCGGCGAACGAGTTGTCGGTCTCGCCCTGCGTCGCACCGTCGGCGTTGTGGGGCGTGGCGCCGCTCGTGTTCTGGTCCGTCATGACGGACTCCTTCCTGCCACCTCCTGGTGGCGAAGCGGCCGGTGGGCTCCCCGTGGGCAGCCCACCGGCCGTACTCGTGTCAGGGGCCGACCGGGGTGCGCGTGGCACCCCGGTCAGGCACTCACTTGGAGGTGTCGTCGTCGTCCTCGACGACCTCGGCGTCGACGACGTCGTCGCCACCCTGCTTCTGCTCGCCTGCAGCGCCCTCGGCACCGGCCGCACCCGCGGCGTCGCCGTTCTCGGCCTGCGCGGCGTACATCGCGGCGCCCATCTTCTGGCTGGCCTCAGACAGCGCCGTGGCCTTCGCGTTGATGTCCTCCGGCGACGCGGACGACTCCGGCTTCAGGGCCTCCTTGAGCTCGGCGAGGGCGCTCTCGGTGGCCGACTTCTCGTCAGAGGGCACCTTGTCGCCGTTCTCCTCGAGGAACTTCTCCGTCGAGTAGATGAGAGCCTCGCCCGTGTTGCGGGCCTCGGCCTCCTCGCGACGCTTCGCGTCCTCGGCGGCGTGCTCCTCCGCCTCGCGGACCATGCGCTCGATGTCCTCCTTCGGCAGCGCGGAGCCACCGGAGATCGTCATCGACTGCTCCTTGTTCGTGCCACGGTCCTTCGCGGAGACGTGCACGATGCCGTTGGCGTCGATGTCGAACGTGACCTCGATCTGCGGCACGCCACGCGGCGCGGGAGCGATGCCCGTGAGCTCGAAGTTGCCGAGAGCCTTGTTGGCCTTGGCGATCTCGCGCTCACCCTGGAACACCTGGATGTCGACGGACGGCTGGTTGTCCTCAGCCGTCGAGAACACCTCGGTGCGCTTCGTCGGGATGGCCGTGTTGCGCTCGATGAGCTTGGTGAAAAGCCCACCCTTCGTCTCGATGCCGAGGCTCAGCGGCGTGACGTCGATGAGCAGCACGTCCTTGCGCTCACCCTTGAGCACACCGGCCTGCAGCGCGGCGCCGACGGCGACGACCTCGTCCGGGTTGACGCCCTTGTTCGGCTCCTTGCCACCGCACATCTGCTTGACGAGCTCGACGACGGCCGGCATGCGGGTCGAGCCACCGACGAGGACGACGTGGTCGATGTCGGAGATCTTGACGCCCGCGTCCTTGATGACGTTCTCGAACGGCTTCTTCAAGCGCTCGAGCAGGTCCTTCGTCATCTGCTCGAACTGAGCACGCGTGATCGTCTCGTCGACGTGGATCGGGCCGTTCTCGCCCATCGACAGGTACTGGAGGGAGATGTTCGTCGAGGTCGAGCTCGACAGCTCCTTCTTCGCCTGCTCCGCGGCGTCACGCAGACGCTGCATGGCGATCTTGTCCTTGCTCAGGTCGACGCCGGACTCGCTCTTCACCTTGTTGATGAGGTGGTCGACGATGCGGTTGTCCCAGTCGTCGCCACCGAGCTTGTTGTCACCGGAGGTGGCGCGCACCTGGATGGTGGAGAAGCCGTCCTCCGCGTCCTTGCCCACCTCGAGCAGGGAGACATCGAACGTACCGCCACCGAGGTCGAAGACGAGGATGAGCTCGTCCTCCTTGCCCTTGTCGAGGCCGTAGGCGAGGGCCGCGGCGGTGGGCTCGTTGACGATGCGCAGGACGTTGAGGCCCGCGATCTCGCCGGCCTCCTTCGTGGCCTGACGCTCGGCGTCGTCGAAGTAGGCGGGAACCGTGATGACGGCGTCCGTGACCTCTTCGCCGAGGTAGGCCTCGGAGTCACGCTTGAGCTTCATGAGAATACGGGCCGAGATCTCCTGCGGCGTGTACTTCTTGCCGTCGATCTCCGTCGTCCAGTCCGTGCCCATGTGGCGCTTGACGGAACGGATGGTGCGATCGACGTTCGTGACCGCCTGACGCTTCGCGATCTCGCCGACGAGGATCTCGCCGTTCTTCGTGAACGCGACGACGGATGGGGTGGTGCGACCGCCCTCGGCGTTCGCGATGATCTTGGGCTCGTTGCCTTCGAGAACGGCGACGGCCGAGTTGGTGGTACCGAGGTCAATACCGACTGCGCGACCCATGGTGGGATCTCCTTCGTTCGATGAAACGACGATCTGTGCGCGCGCCCTGCAGGCGTGGCCCACACCGTCAGATTGACTGATATTGACTCAACTCCGTTTCGCCGTGAGTGTCAACCCTCGGCTCACCAAAGTTGCTGTTACTTGACTCAACTTGTTTGATCCGCACTTCATTCCCCGTCGCAGAAGTTTTCTCCGGGCCCCGTCTCGTCAGCCTTGGACGAGCCTCGCCCGTCGCGCGGACGCCGCCACTACCCCTGGGTAGGATCGCGGGATAGACAGGGCGAGCGCGTGTGGGTTCGCCGGCGCCGCGGGACGATGGAGAGCGACGATGCGGACAGAGCCCGAGCAACACGCGACGAGCGGAAACGTGACGGTCTCGCGCGTGCAGCACGGCCCCTCCCAAGCGCGCGTCACCTCGATCAGCGGTCCCCGCGGTCGCGACTTCGTCCTCGTCGCCGGCATCGGAGTGGCCTCCGACTATTACGTTCGCCTCGCCCTCGATCTCAATCAGGTCGGCACCGTCCACGCCATCGACCTTCCCGGCTTCGGCGGCGTTCCGCACGGCAAGCAAACGCCCGGGATCGAAGGATTCGCGGATCTCGTCGAGGCCGCGATCACCCAGCTCGAGCTGGACGACCCGGTCCTCGTCGGGCATTCCATGGGCTCACAGGTCGTCACCGAGGTCGCGGCGCGGCGCCCGGATCTCAGCACCATCGTCCTCATCGGCCCCGTCGTGAACTCTGCCGAGAGCAGCATCGCGCGCCAGGCGTGGCGCCTCGCCCAGTGCGCCGGGCGCGAACCCTTCGCGATCACCGTGCACGTCCTCATCTCCTACGTGCTCTGCGGGCCGTGGTGGTTCTTCAAGGTGCTGCCGAAGATGATGAACTACCCGATCGAAGAGCGGCTCCCGCACGTGCGCGCGCACACCCTTATCCTGCGTGGGCAGCACGACGCGACCAGCCCGCGCTCCTGGGCACGGCACCTGTGCGACATCACGCCGCACGCACGCGCCTGGGAGATCCCGAGCGCAGCGCACTCCGTCATGTACGCGCACGCCGGCGCCGTGGCCGCCTTGATCATCGAGCACATGCAGCACCCCGAAGCCGCGCACGACGACCCTCGCGATCGACAGATCGACCAGCGCACGAACCCCGACGAGCGCCGCTCGCTCGTGCGCTTCCTCTCGCGACTGCGTGGCGGTGCGACGACGCTGCGCGGGATGGTCACCGGCGACGATGCGCTCGTCGCCCGCGGCAGCCGCCGCTCCCTCGCCGGATACGACGGCCCGCACGACTCCCCCGACGTCGATGCCGTACCCCTCGACGCCGCGGAGGCCGCGGAGGACGAGTCGACGTCCGAAGCGGCACGCACGACGGACTGACGAACCCCGCGGTGTGCTGCCACCACTCGTCGGCGCGCGGTTCGGAGGCGAGGTGATCGGGAACAGCGGCGCCGCAGCGATGGTTGACGCGGACACACCGCGACGCACAGGAGCAGCCATGAGCGACGAGACCTTCGAGCCCACCACGCCGATGAAGGCGCACGAGCCGGCGGCCACGCCGACGATGGAGCAGATGCTCGGCGCGGCGACCAGTCCGTCAGGCCTGCACACGATCACCGACCCGAGCGGCGACCCCTACGAGACCCTGCGCACGGCCAAGGAGCTGTTCGACGTGCGCAAGTACACCGAGGCGGCGCGTCTCATCGAGGGCATGACCGGCACGCCGGAGGGCGCGTCGCGTGATGCTCGCGAACTGCTCGCCCGCAGCTACTACCACTCGGCGCAGCTGACGAAGGCCACCGTCGCGGCCCGTGAACTGCTCGACGTCGACCCGACGAACGTCGACGCCGCCGTGCTCCTGGCCCGCTCGCTCGAGCGTGCGGGCAAGAAGGACGAGGCCGCCCCGGTGCGACGCCTCGCCCAGTCGCTCGGCGCCGACATCTGACGCACGTCGGAGGGCAGCATCTGGTCTGTGAGGGCACGGAAGAACGCTCCCATCGACGTCAGCTGCTGCCGCTGCGACGGTGCGCGGCACGCGCCGCTCAGCGCAGGGCGTTCAGCGTCATGAGGTCGTCGTCACTGAGGGTGACGTCGCGAGCCGCCGTGTTCTCCTCGAGGTGCGCGATCGACGATGTGCCAGGGATGAGCAGGACGTTCTCGGCGCGCGCGAGCAACCAGGCCAGGCCGACCTGCGCCGGCGTGACGCCGCGTTCGGCGGCCATGCGCTGCACCGCCCGGTCGTCGCCGACCTTCGGCAGGTGCTCGAACGCCGAGCCGAGCGGGAAGAACGGCACGTAGGCGACGCCACGCTCACGGCACAACTCGAGCGTGGCGTCGTCGTCACGCATGAGGAGGTTGTAGGCGTTCTGCACGCACACGGCGCCCGCGTCGAGCGCGACGCGCGCCTGCTCGGTCGAGACGTTGCTGACGCCGAACGCCTCGAGCTCCCCCGCCTCGACCAGGCCCTGCATAGCACCGAGCTGCTCCTCGAGGGGGCAGGCGTTCTCCTCGCCGATCTCGTCGACGGGCATGACGCGCAGGTTGACGACCGGCAGCCGCTCCACGTCCAGCGTCACGAGGTTCTCGCGGACCGCGGCCACGAGCTGGTCGGGGCGCTGCGCCGGCAGCCACTCACCCGACGGGCCCCGCACGGCGCCGACCTTGGAGACGATGACGAGATCGTCGGCGTAGGGATGCAGCGCCTCCTTGATCAGTTCGTTCGAGACGTTTGGGCCGTAGAACTGCGACGTGTCGATGTGGTCGATGCCGAGCTCGACGACGCGACGCAGCACGCGGACGGCCTCGTCGTGATCGCGTGGCGGACCGAACACGCCCGGCCCGGGAAGCTGCATGGCGCCGTACCCGACGCGTCCGACGCGATGACCGGCGAGAGTGAAAGTGCTCATGCGTCATTCGACCACGTCGGCCTGGGGGCAGGCGGCGGCGCCTCGCAGATGCTCGTCAGATGAGCGTCAGAGCGTGAGAAGACCCCGCACGAGCGCCGACGCGCCACCGAGCGCGGCGAGCGCCATCGCGAGTCGCTTCGCCTGCGCCGTCGTCACGCGAGGCGTGAGACCCTCGCCGATGCGGACACCGATGAGCACGAGCACGACGACGAGCGGCATGAGCCACCAGGGCGGCAACTCGGTCGAGCCCGTCGACCCGAGCGTCGTCTTCGCGATGACCGAGATGGCCCCCATCGTCATGAAGATGGGCTGGAGGGTCGCGGCGAACGATCGATGCTCCCACCGCGTCAGCCGGGAGTGGATGACGAGGACGGGCGCCGAGACCCCGCACAGCGTGTTGAAGAATCCGCCGATGCCGCCGGCGACGGGCGTCGGCCACGCGGACGTGACGTGCGGTAGACGGCCGAGGCGATCGGCGCCGACGGTGAAGCCGATTGCGCCGAGCACCGCCACTCCGACGACGACCTGCAGCCAGGCCGCACTGACCTCGCGTACGACCACGGCACCCACGAGAGCGCCCGGCACGACACAGGCGCAGATGATGCCGGCGCGCCGCCAGTCGACGTCACGTCGCAACGTCAGGGTGAGCAGCAGGCCGGAAACGGTCGTCGTCGCGTTCGCGAGCAGGACGCCATGGGCGGCGCCCATGATGAGCGTCAGTGTCGGAGCCAGGACGAGCCCCATGCCCGAACCCGACAGGCGTTGGAGCACCGCGCCGACGAGGATCGCCGCGACGACGGCGGCGAGCATCGCGGCGGTGAACTCCATCCGCACATCCAAGCAGGTCGTCCCCCGCCGCCGTTCCTCTGGTCAGCGGGCCACGTTGGTGGCCTGGGGCGGGCGGGAGGGTTTCACCCTCGCGTTTGGCCCGTGGGGCCGACGCGCGTCAGGATGGGGAACCGTGAAGACCGTCCTCGACGTCATGCGCCACCGGCGCGACAACTCGAGCCAGCCCCTGCGGCGTCACGACCACGCGCGCGTCACCGTCGTCCTCGAAGGCGGCAGTTCCCGCGCGGCCTACGGCGGCGGCATGGTGGCCGAGCTCGAGGCTCGCGACCTGCTCACGACCGTCGATGCGGTCTACGGCGCGTCGGCCGGAGCTCTCAACGGCGCCTGGCTGATCTGTGGCCGCGCCCGGGCCAATCTGCACGGCTGGTGGGCGCCGGAGAGCATGAATGCGACGATCCGCCCGTCGAACGCGCTGCGTCGCAAACCCGTCGTCGACACCGACGTCATCGTCTACGACCTGTACGAGAACGTCACGCCGATGGGGTTCGAGGAGATCCTCGCGAGCGATGTCGAGTACCACCCCATCGCCACCGACGCGGCGAGTGGCGACGCGGTCGACCTGGCGCCGATGATCCACGACAAGGCGAGCCTGCAGGACGCACTGCGCGCCACGGCGCGGCTGCCGGTTCTCGGCGGCGCACCCGTCGAGATCGACGGGCGACGTTTCATCGACGGCGGGATCGCTGAGAACATCCCCGTCGAGACAGCACTGGCCCAGGGCGCGACGCACGTGCTCGTGCTGCGCACCAAGGCGCCGTCGCTGGATCTGAGCCGCGACAAGGCGGTCGAGAAGCGACTCGTCGCGCGGTGGATGTCCCGTCACGCGCCCGGCGCGAGCGCGGCCTGGACGCGCCGCAACCTGCGCAAGCAGGAGCTCGAGCACCTCATGTCGCACGACGACCGGGTGACGCAGGTGGCGCCGCCCGCCGACGTCGCGCGCATCTCGGTCGTCGGCCGCGCTCAGGACGTGCAGCGACGTGCCGTCGAGGACGGTCAGCGCATCATGGCCGAGACCCTCGACGCCGCAGGGTTGTGATCGACGCCCGTACCCACCGGCGATTCTCGGTCACATCTGCAGATCTGCAGATGTGACCGAAAAGCGCACAAGGGGACGAGAATCGCCGATGTGGACGCCGTTCGCCGATGTGGACGGGAATCGCGGGAGGGTCAGCGCCCGGCGCGCGAGTTCGACGAGAACCCGGCTGCACCGCCGCTGCGACGAGCGCCGCCGGAGCGTCCTGCCGCACCCGAGCCACCCTGGCCACGCGCACCCGAACCACCACGCGAGCCACCCTGGCTCCGTGAACCCGAGCCACCGGACGGACGCCCGCCCGCCCGGTTGCCGTCGCGACCACCGGTCGCAGCGCCGCCGGAGCGTCCGCTGCCCTGGTTGTCACGGCCGGCGCCGTCCTGACCGCCGCGGCCGCCGCTCTGAGCGCCTCGGCCACCGGAGCGTCCTCCGCCCTGGTTGCGGCCGCCGGAGCGTCCGCCCTGGCCACGTCCGCCTTGACGCTGCTCGCCGCCGTCCTTCGGAGCCTTCTTGCGCGAGGGCTCCTGCACGGGTGCGGTGGGCAGTGCTGCGGCGACCTCGTCGGCGCTCATCGTGCGACGCTCACCGGGCGCGAGCTTCTCGAGCAGCGGGTGCGAGGCAGTGACGTTCGTCGTCGTTGCGTTGATCTTCGCCATGCGCAGCAGCGACTTCACGTCGCCGCGCTGATCCGGCGTCATGAGGGTGATGACGGTGCCCGCGGCGCCGGCGCGGGCGGTGCGGCCCGAGCGGTGCAGGTAGGCCTTGTGCTCGGTGGGCGGGTCGGCGTGGACGACGAGTGAGACGTCGTCGACGTGGATGCCGCGCGCGGCGATGTCGGTCGCGACGAGCGTCTCGACGGCGCCCGAGTGGAACGCGTCGAGGTTGCGCACGCGAGCGTTCTGCGACAGGTTGCCGTGCAGGTCGACGGCGGGAATGCCGCGGCCGGCGAGCTGCTTCGCGAGCTTCTTCGCGCCGTGCTTGGTGCGGGTGAACACGACCGTGCGTCCGGGTGCGGAGACGAGGTCGGTGAGCACGTCGATGCGCGAGTCGGAGTCGACGGCGAAGACGTGGTGCTCCATCGTCGCGACGGGCGACTGCGCCGAATCGGCCTGGTGCGTCACCGGGTTCGACAGGAACTTCTTGACGAGCACGTCGATGCCACCGTCGAGCGTCGCGGAGAACAGCAGGTGCTGCGCCTCGCGCGGCACCTTCGTCAGGATGCGTTTGACGCCGGGCAGGAAGCCCATGTCGGCCATGTGGTCGGCCTCGTCGAGGATGCAGACCTCGACGTCGGACAGGTCGCAGAAGCCCTGGCCCATGAGGTCTTCCAGACGCCCGGGGCACGCGATGAGGACGTCGACGCCCGCCTTGAGAGCCTTGACCTGCGGGTTCTGCCCGACGCCGCCGAAGACGGTCGTGTACGACAGCCCGGCCGCCGCGGCCAGCGGCTTGAGCGAGTCGGCGATCTGGTTGGCGAGCTCGCGCGTCGGCGCGAGGACGAGCGAGCGCGGGCGGTAGGCGTCGATCTCGTAGCGCGTCTCGTCGAGACGGGCGACGAGCGGCAGCAGGAACGCGAACGTCTTGCCCGAGCCGGTACGGCCGCGGCCGAGGACGTCGCGGCCCTTGAGCGAGTCGGGCAGCGTCGCGGCCTGGATGGGTGTCGGCGTGTCGATGCCGAGCTTGTCGAGGGTCTTGACGAGGACGGCGGGCACGCCGAGATCGGAGAACGAGGGCACAGATGACTCCTGGAGAGGTTGCATGGAAAGACGAACGATCGATGGTGAAAGCCCGCGCGGTGAATCCGCGCGTCGCAGGCGATCTCGCATCTCGACGATCGTCCGACTCTCATGCGCCACGCGTTCCCGAGATCGGAGGGCGTCGTTCGACGACGTGTGCTGCCCGTTTCGGCGCTGCCGCGCGCCGGGCGCACGACGAGCGCGGGGCGCTCCGATTCGAGGGGAGGCGCAGGGGCGAGTCGGCCACCTGCACGAAGCATCCAGTCTACGCGCAAAGGTTGCGAACCTTCACATGCCACTGTCACGGGCGTGGCATTCGTCGCATCATCGTGCTTGGCTGGAGGTCACCTATTCGCCCCTGGCGCCCGGCCCTCGCACCATGACGCTCGATGCACCACCCGAGCCAAGGACGCCTCCAGCACAAGGGATCTCCCATGGCAGCCATCCCCGTCGACGCGCCACGCGCCCTCGACGCCCATCGCCCGCTGAGCAAGACGTCGCTCGCCGTCGCGGGGTCGTCGACCGTCATCGAGTGGTACGACTTCACGCTGTACCTGTACCTGACGACGGTCATCTCGCGCGTCTTCTTCGGCGGCGGCACGAGCGGTACCGCATGGACGCTGCTGGTCTTCGCCGGCACCTACCTGATGCGCCCCGTCGGCGCCGCGTTCTTCGGCCATGTCGGCGACCGCATCGGGCGCAAGCCCGTCCTTCTCATCTCCATGGCCCTCATGACGTTGGCGATGCTCGCGACGGCCTGCCTGCCGACGTACGCCTCCATCGGGCCAATGGCGGGTTACCTGATGATCGCGCTGCGCGCCCTCATGGCGTTCAGCGTCGGCGGCGAGTACTCGGGCGTCATGACGTACCTCGTCGAGGGCTCCGAACCGCACCGCCGCGGCTTCGTCACGTCGCTGGCCTCCGCGGCGAGCGAGATCGGTGGCCTGCTGGCGGTCGGCCTCTCGGCGATTACGACGTCGTACTTCGTCGGTGACGACCTCGATTCCTGGGGCTGGCGCGTGCCGTTCTTCATCGGCGCGGCGATGGCTGCGACGACCCTGTTCATGCGCTCACGCATGGAGGAGTCGCCCGTGTTCGAAGAGGAATCCGAGGCGGACAAGTCGAAGAACCCGCTCGTCGAGGTGCTCAAGACCGAGCCCGCCGCGGTGTGGCGTGGTTTCGCCATCTCGGCGCTCGGGTCGATCACGTACTACGTCGGCATCGGCTACGCGCCGACGTTCCTGCAGTCCGCAGGCAAGTTCAGCGAGTCCGACGCCCTGTGGCTCGGTACCGCGGCGGCGATCGCCGTCATCCTCGTGACGCCGCTGGCGGGCCTCGCCGCCGACCGCTTCGGCCGCCGTCCCATCCTGCTCATCTTCGGGGTGCTCGCGGCCGTGACGTCGCTGACGATGTTCCAGCTCATGGCGAACGGCTCGACGGGCGCGGCGCTCGCGGGCGCCCTCGTGCTCGCCGCCGTCGCGGGCGGGTGGAGCGCCGTGGCCGCGTCGGCCATCGCGGAGCAGTTCAAGTCGAAGGCCCGCATGTCGGGCATGGCGCTCGGATTCACGACGGCGACCGCCATCTTCGGCGGGTTCGCGCCGCTCGTCGGGCAGAAGCTCATCGACTCGACTGGTTGGGCACCCGCGCCCGGCGCGATGATCGCCGTCGTCGCGATCTGTGTGCTGCCCGTCGTGTGGTTCCAGAAGGAGACGGCCCCGAACGTGACAGAGGGCAACGCCGCCAACGATCCGGCCTCCCCCACCCGCACGCCGTGACCATCTGCGATTCCTGGCCACATTCGCGATCTTCGTCCACGTCTGCGATTTCCGGTCACCTTCGCGATTCCTGATCCCATCCGCGAATCCCGGTCACTTTCGCACCGCCAGCCGTGACGGCGAAGGCCGCGCCCGACGCGTCGGGCGCGGCCTTCTCGGCGTCCGACACGGGGCAGCTCGCATCGTCGCCATTCTTCGCGCCCCGGGCCCCCTGGACCACAATGGTGCGGTGAGTGAGACGAGACCCGCGCCCGAGACCGACGCCCCGCCTCTGGCGATGCAGATCGCGCTGCGCGTCGAGAAGACCGCGCCACCGGACGAACTCGACGCCTGCGCCGCGGCCGCGCAGGCCTGCGTCGGATTGCTCGTCGAGGCCGAGCGCCGCGCGCACCCCGTCGTGTCCTCTGATGCCGCCCCCGACACTGCGATGCTCGACGCCATCGACGCCTGGCGCGGCATCGCCATCCGCAAGATCGTGAGGCGTTGCAGCGGCAAGCGCTGGAGTGACGCGCAAGCCCTCGACGGGGTGACGGCTCGTCACGGCAGCGCCGAGGCTCGTGCGTTCACGCCGGCGCCGACGTCACCGCTGCCGCCCGGGCTGAAGAAGATGCAGGTCGAGGGCACGCAGCTCCCGTCGCACCCCAACGATGGAACGAGCGACGCGCGCGACCCGCAGGACGTGGATGCGATGGTCACCGTCCGCCTCAGCCCCCTCGTCACGATGACGAGCGGAAAGAGCGCCGCGCAGTGCGCGCACGCGGCGCAGCGAGCGTGGGAATCGATGAGCGCCGACGAGCGCGCACGGTGGGCGGCCGACGACCACCGCGTCCGCATCGTGCGCGATACAGAGGCGCACTGGGCCGCGACGCCGGGCCGCGTCAGCATCATCGACGCCGGATTCACCGAACTCGACGGACAGCACGAGACGACCCGCGCGGACTGGTGACGCACCCGCGCACGTCACGATTCGTCGCCGAGCATCACGTGAACCGCGGTTTCCCGCGCAGGGAGCACAAGATTGCGGCCCGACGACCGGCAGAATGAATGCACCCGACCGTCAGGAGTTCTCGTGACCGCCACGCCCCGCCTCGTCGCCGACCTCGACGTGCTCGAACGCAACATCGACGCCATGGCGAGCCTGGGTCGTGACGCCGGTGTCGCGCTGCGGCCGCACGTCAAGACGCACAAGATGCCGGAGATCGCCACGATGCAGCGTGACGCGGCGGCGCACGGCATCACCGTCGCGACGATCGGTGAGGCCGAGGTCTTCGTCGACGCGGGCTTCGACGACGTGTTCATCGCCTACCCCTTGTGGGTCGACGACGAGGCTGGGCGGCGCCTGCGGGCCCTCGCGGAACGCGCGCGCATCGGCGTCGGCTGCGACTCGATGACGGCCGCGCGCCAGCTGCGCAAGCCGCTCGGCTCTGCGGTGGTCGAGGTGCTCGTCGAGCTCGACTCGGGTCAGCACCGCACCGGCATCCCGGCGCGTGACGCAGGCGAGCTCGCCGCGGGCATCGCGAGCCTCGGCTTCGACGTGCGCGGCGTCTTCACCTTTCCCGGCCACTCGTACTCGCCGGAAGGCCGAGCCCAGTCCGCTGACGACGAACGCGCTGCGCTCGCCGGCGCGTCACGAGCCCTGCGCGCCAAGGGAATCGAACCGCACGTTCGTAGCGGCGGGTCGAGCCCGAGCATGGCGTTCGCTGCACGCAACGGCGCTGGCGAAGGCGCGCGCGCGGGCATGCCGGGGGCTGCGTCGTCGTCGGGGAGCGCCCTCACGAGCCTGCCTGGCGCCACCTCCGCCGTCAACGACGGCGCGGGCCCGTCGACGGATGTCGCCCCCACGGAGATGCGGCCCGGCGCGTACGTCTTCAACGATGCGTAGCAGTGGGAACTCGGAGCCTGCGCGGCCGGGGACATCGCGCTCACCGCACACGCGCGGGTCGTCTCGCACTCGGGTGGGCGTCTCGTGCTCGATGCCGGGTCGAAGACGCTCGCTGCCGACAAGGCGCCCTGGGCGAGCGGCCACGGTCGACTGCTCGACCATCCCGACGCGCGCATCGTGCAGATGTCCGAGCATCACGCCGTCGTCGACATGGCCGGGGCCTCCCTGCCCGCACTCGGCTCGACGGTGCGCGTCGTGCCGAATCACTGCTGCAACGCGATCAACCTGGCCAACGCGGTCGACGTCGTACGCAACGGCACGCTCGTGGACACCTGGGCCGTCGCAGCGCGGGGGCATGAACAGCTGACGCCTTTCGCGTGCTCGAGTGTGTGGGGCGTGATCGATCCAGCGCTCGCACCGAGGCGCCGCGCAGGTGAGTCAGTTGGTGCCGGCCGAGTCAGTCCTGCGTGACTCGGCCAGCATCAACTGACCCGGCTGCGCGAGGCGGGCGAGCGTCAGCGCACCAATCGGCGCAGGGCGTCGCTGACCTCGGCGAGCTTGGTGGCCTGTTCGTCGCCCCCGGCTCGAGCAGCCTCGACGACGCAGTGGGCCATGTGGTCGTCGAGCAGCCCGAGCGCCACGGCCTTCAACCCCGACTGGATGGCCGCGATCTGGGTGAGGACGTCGATGCAGTACCGGTCGTCCGCGACCATCTTCTCGACGCCGCGCACCTGCCCCTCGATGCGCTTGAGCCGCTTGGACAGAGCATCCTTCGACCCGGCGTTCTCGTACCCCGGTTTCGACGGTTCACAGCACGACGACCCCGCGGCGTGATCGCCGCCATCGGACACCCCGTTGCCCGGCTCCACAGCGTCAACCATGGCGTCTTCAGCCCCCGTCAGAGCGTCGACGACGGGTTCCTGCCGCATCGCCTCCACGGCCGGCTCCTTCGACTTCGTCTCGCTCACGCGCGCCCACCCTCCTCGTTCGATCGATGACTCGGCCGTTGCTCCGCCGTCCCGGCGAATCCGCGCAACCGCAAGCTGTTGAGCACGACGAACACCGAGCTGAACGCCATCGCGGCGCCCGCGATCATGGGGTTGAGCAGCCCCGCGGCGGCCAACGGAATCGCTGCGACGTTGTACGCGAACGCCCAGAACAGGTTGCTCTTGATCGTGCGCAGCGTCCTGCGGCCCAGGCGGATCGCGTCGCCGACGAGACGCAGATCGCCGCGCACAACGGTGACGTCGGCCGCTTCGATCGCAACGTCCGTGCCCGTTCCCATGGCGATGCCGAGGTCGGCCTGCGCGAGCGCGGGAGCGTCGTTGACGCCGTCGCCGACCATCGCGACGACGCGCCCCTCACCCTGCAGACGCGTGATGACGTCGACCTTGCCCGCCGGCAGCACACCGGCGATGACGTCGTCGATGCGGACCGCGTCGGCGACGCTCCGCGCGGCGCGCTCGTTGTCGCCCGTCAGCAGGACGGTGTGCAGGCCGAGGCGCGACAGTCCGCGCAGGGCATCCGCGCTCGTCGGTTTCACGGTGTCGGTGACGGCGATGACGCCACGCGCCGCGCCGCCCCATCCGACGGCGACGACCGTCCCTCCACCCGATTCGAGATCGTCGAAGGCTCCACGCAGGTGGCCGTCGAGAGCCATGCCCCGGGCCGCGAGAGCATCCGGGCGGCCGACGATGACGTCGACCATGGCGGCTGCCTCCGCGTTCGGGCCGGGCACGCGCATTCGCCCCGTCACGCCCTCGCCGGGCATGTTGATGAAACCGTCGGCGGTCGGCAGATCGCCGACGCGGTCGCGGCCCGCGTCGGTGATGGCGCGAGCGATCGGGTGCTCCGAGCCGCTCTCGAGGGCTGCCGCAACAGCGAGCACGTCGTCCTCGGATTCACCACCGGCACAGACGATCTCACCGACCGACATCTCGCCGGAGGTGAGCGTTCCGGTCTTGTCGAGCACGACCGTGTCGATGCGATGCGTCGCCTCGAGCACCTCGGGGCCCTTGAAGAGCACCCCGAACTGCGCGCCGCGCCCGGTACCCACCATGAGCGCCGTCGGCGTCGCAAGACCCAGCGCGCAGGGGCACGCGATGATGAGCACCGCGACGGCTGCGGTGAACGCCGCTTCGACGTCCCCCGTCACGACGAGCCAGCCGAGGAGCGTCAGCACCGACAGCGCAATGACGACCGGCACGAAGATGCCGGAGACGCGATCGGCGAGCCGCTGCACGTCCGCTTTGCCGTTCTGCGCGTCCTCGACGAGCTTCGCCATCTGCGCGAGCTGCGTCTGCCCGCCGACGCGGGTGGCGCGCACCACGATCCGTCCGCTCGTGTTGAGCGTCGCCCCGATGACGGCGTCACCGGGGCCGACGTCGACGGGCACCGATTCGCCCGTCACCATCGAGGCGTCGACGGCGCTGTCACCGCTGACGACCTCGCCGTCGGTCGCGATCTTCTCGCCGGGTCGTACGACGATGCGGTCGCCGACGACGAGTTCGCCTGCGTTCACACGCTGCTCGCGCTCGACGCCGTCAGGGCCGGAGCGCAGGACGGTCGCCTCCTTGGCCCCCAGGTCGAGCAGGGCGCGCAGCGCGGCGCCGCTCGCGCGTTTCGAACGCGCCTCGACGAAGCGTCCGAGCAGCACGAACGTCGTGACGCCGGCGGCCGCCTCCAGGTAGATGTTCGACGCACCGTGCCCTCGCGTCGCGCCGAAGTCGAAGCCGTGCTTCATGCCCGGCATGCCGGCGTCGCCGAAGAACAGCGCGTACAGCGACCACGCGAACGCCGCGATCGTGCCGACGCTGACGAGGGTGTCCATCGTCGTCGCGCCGTGCTTGAGGTTCGTCCACGCGGCGCGATGGAACGGCCACGCACCCCAGACCACGACGGGCGCCGCGAGCGTCAGCGACAGCCACTGCCAGTTCGTGAACTGCAGCGGCGGAATCATCGCCATGAGCACGACGGGCACCGTCAGCACAGCGCTGACGACGAGGCGCTGCCGCAGCTCGCGCACGTGCGCGTCGGCCGGTGATTCGCCCGCTTTGCCGGCGCGAGCGCCGCTGTCCGCCCCGTCAGCGTCGGCCGATGACGGCGGGGAAACCGGTTCCGGCGTGATGACGCTCGCGCCGTAGCCGGTCTTCTCGACCGTTGCGACGAGGTCGTCGGGCGTCACGTCGTCGGCGAAGGCCACGCGTGCCTTCTCCGTCGCGTAGTTGACGCTGGCCTCGACGCCGTCGAGCTTGTTGAGCTTGCGTTCGATGCGGTTCGCGCACGAGGCGCACGTCATGCCCCTCAGCGCCAGTTCGACACTCTGCGTCGGCGTTGCCGGAGCCTCGGGGGCTACTGGCGCCGCTGGGGTGGGGGTCCGGGTCTGCGTGGTCGTCTCGATCATCCTCAGGCGAGCTGGTATCCGGCTTCGGTGACGGCGGCGTCGACCTGCTCGCGGCTCACGGGCTGCTCGGAGGTAAACGTCACGACGCCGCTCTCGTGGTTGGCGACGACGTCGCTGACGCCGGGGATCTCCTCGAGTTCCTCGCGCACGCTCATCTCGCAGTGGCCACAGGTCATGCCGATGACGGTGTACGTGCTGGTGTTCTGCTCAGCCATGACTGCTCCTTCGTCGTGTTCTACTGACACACAACACCATACCCCCAGGGGGTATTCCCCTCCGGTCGACCGTCGCCCGGCCCCACCGTCGCGCGCGTCAGTTCGATGCCAGGTGCGCGCCGAAGCGCTGCATCCCGCGGATCCACCGGTCGTAGTCGGCGCCCTTGGCGCGGTACATGTCGAGCACGTTCGCGTGGGGCAGCACGAGGAACGTCTCGTTCTCGATCGCGCGCATGACGTCGTCCGCCACCTGCGCAGGCGTGAGCACCGGGCCCGATTCGGTGACGGCGCGCTGCGCGACGCGCGAGGCGCCGCCGGTCTCGGTCAGCAGGTTCGTGTCGACGCCCATCGGGCACAGGCAGCTGACGCCGACGCCCTTGTCGCCGTACGACACGGCGAGCCATTCGGCGAAGGCGAGCGCCGCGTGCTTCGTCGTCGCGTACGTCGACGAGCCGATCTGCGTGAGCAGGCCGGCAGCCGACGCCGTCGAGACGAAGTAGCCGCGGCCGCGCTCCACCCATCCCGGCACGAGCTGCTGCGCGGCGCGCACGTGCGCCATGAGGTTGACGTCGATCGCGGTGACCCAGCTCGCCTCGTCGGCCAGATCTGCGCCCACGCCCACGCCCGCGTTCGCGACGTAGACGTCGACCGGCACACCGAACTCGCGTTCGGCGAGGACGATGACCTCGGCGATGTCGGCGGCGCTCGAGGCGTCACCGGCGGCAGCGACCACGTCGCCGTGGGCGGTGGCGAGCCGTTCGCGCGTGGCACTGAGACGTTCGCCGTCGAGGTCGGTGAGGGCGACCTTCGCGCCGCGTTCGAGCAGCGCCTCCGCAAGCGCCGCGCCGATGCCGCCTGCCGCCCCGGTCACCACGCACACCGCGCCGTGAACATCCATGTCTGCCACCTCGTTCATCGTCGTGAAGCATTGTTGAGCAATGCTCAATAGTTACCTCGATCACATCACAGACTGCGTCGGCCGCGCCAGGGGTTCATCGCCACCAGCTCTTCCGACCGGCGCCCGGCTGAGCGATCCGTGCGCATCTCAGCGCCGCCCGGCCACTGCCGGGCCGGGCGAACCACGCCCGGCCCTCGAACGACGTGCGACGACCTGCTCGGCTCCCCCGGCCCGAGACGATACGTTCGAGCCATGCCATGGAACCCACCAGAGATTCCCGCCTCCGCCGGCGCACTGCTCTTCGATCGTTCGGGGCGCCTGCTCATCCTCGAGCCGACATACAAGAGCGGCTGGACGATCCCCGGCGGCGCGATGGAGGCCGACGGCGAGAGTCCATGGGACGGATGCCGGCGCGAGGTGCTCGAAGAGACGGGGCTGGTCGTGACGAGCGGACACCTCGTCATCGTCGACACCCGCCCGGGCAAGCTCGAGCGCAAGCTGGGGCTGCGCTTCCTCTTCGACTGCGGCACCCTCGACGACAAGCAGATTGCCTCGATCCGCCTGCAGGCCGACGAGATCGCCTCCCACCGCTTCGCCGAACGCGACGAGGCACTGGCCCTGCTGTCGAAGCCCGTCGGACGGCGCGTCGCGCACGGCTGGGGCGCCCCTCACTGCCTCTACCTCGAGAACGGTCGGCCGGTCGACGGGGTGAACTGACGCCCCGGGGCTCACCCATCTGCGGTTGCCTCGGCCTGTTGACGCACCCCGCATCAGCCCGCAGGTCAGGCATCCACGCCCGCGGGAATGCGGATCGCAGCGCGACATCATAGGCTGGGCATCGAACGGAACGGCGCGCTCAGCGTCGTTGATTCTTCAACGAAGGTGGTATTCGCATGTTCAACCCCGGCAAGGCTCTCGGCCGCGCGATGGTCGGTTCGCTGTTCGTCTACGGCGGCCAGAACGCCATCAAGAACCGCGCTCACCTCGTGCCGATGATCGACGCCGCGCAGGAGCGCTACGGCCTCAAGGGTCAGCTCCCGCTCACGTCCGAGCAGCTCATCCAGGCCAACGGCGCCGGCATGATCGCCCTCGGCGCGGCGATGGGCCTCGGCATCAAGTCGCGTCTCGCCGCCATCGGCCTGCTGCCGTTGCTGGCCGCCACGACGGTCTCCGCCCACAACTTCTGGGACATCAAGGACGACCCGCAGGCCCGCAACCAGCAGATGACCGCCTTCTTCGGCAACCTCGCCGCCGCCGGTGGCCTCGTCACCGTCATCATGACGAAGAACTGACGCACCCGGCCGTCGAGGTCTGAGACGTATGCGATCGACGGCTGAGGAGTCGCCGTCCGAGAATTCGATGGCGGCCTTGCGCCGCGTCACGCGTGAGAGCCGGAACCCGGCCTGACAGGGTTCCGGCTCTCACGCGTTTTGTCCCGCAGCGGCCAGCGGCGCCAGCGGCGCCTCGGCTCTCAACGCGTGTCACCGCGACGCACGTAGCGCCGGGCATCCGACGTGATCGGGCTCGGCTCTCGCCGAATTGGTGGGCGGAGAACAGATCGGAAACCTCCCCGATCGCTTCCGATGGCCTGGCGAGCTTCTGCGACATCGACGAAACGCGTGCGCACCTCACGAGTCGACCTGGCACGTTCAGACCCTAGGCGCGAAGTGACGATAAGACGTCGACCAGCCCTATGTGCACGCGCACTCGATGAGCGACGGCTCGTGCCAGTGGGGTGTACCCACCCCACGAAAGTAGGCACCCTCTCAGGTGTGCACTTTCGAAGATGCGGAATCTAGGGACGGTCCTCTTGGTGGTTTCCCTCGTTGAGGTGGCCGGTCTTGCCGGATGGTCAGGCGATGCGTGCGCCGCCGTCGACGTGGATGGTCTCGCCGGTTACGAACGACCCTTCGAGCAGCCACAGGACGGCACGTGCGATGTCGTCGTTCCGCCCCACTCGGCCGACCAGGGTCGCGCGCCCGGAGTCCTCGAGAAATTCGTGCTTCGCGTTGTCTCCCATCGCATCCCAGCTGCCGGAATCGATGATGCCGGGCGAGATCGCGTTGACCCTGATGGGAGCGAGCTCCTTTGCGAGATGCGTGACGGCGTAGGTGACCGCCCCGTTCGTGATGCCCATGACGGCGTATCCGGGCGACGGGTTCCACGCGGCGACGCCGGAGAACAGCAGAAGGCTGCCGTCGGGGCGAACTGTCTTGGCTGCATGCTTCGCCAGCAACATCGGACCGATCACCTTCGCCTCGAAGGCGGAGACGACATGATCGTGGTCGAGCTGCGAGACCGGCACGTTGTGATGCGCAGACGCGGTGGTGACGATGTGATCGAGTGGTCCGACCTCGTCCAGAGCGCGCACGATGCTGTCTTCGTCGGTGATGTCGATGCTGACAGCTCGCGCTCCGGGGATCCGCTCAGCGGCCTCGCGCGCTTTCACCAGGTCGCGAGCACCGATGACAGGTGTTGCCCCTGCTTCGTGGATGGCGTTCGCGATGGCGAACCCGATATCGCGCGCGCCGCCGATGATGAGGATGTTCTGGCTGGCCAGGGGCAGGGTGGCACTCATGGGGTTCTCCCTTGCGTTGCGATAATGAGATGCGTTGTGCGGGGATCAGATGTGGCGACGCTCGCGCGCGTCCAGTCGCAGGGTGACAAAGGCAAGGGCCAACCCCGCTGCGGTCATCATAGCGCCGACGATGTTGGCCGAGGCGTACCCGAAACCGGCCCCGATGGCGGCGCCAGCGAGCCACGCAGACGGTCCGTTCGAGCCGACTGCTTCCATCGCACGAGGTGCCTGAACGCTTCCAGGGCCGGTCTGCCTCGACTTTGCGCAAGCGGGTGGCTCCGGGCCCGACTGTGCAATGTCCGAGGCGTGTCGTGTGCAAAGTACGGCGCATCTCGACATCGGTCAGCCGCATTCCTGGGCTATTGCAAAGGCCTGGTTTGAGCCAGTTGCCCAGGTTTGCCGGTGAACGTGTGAGTGGGGCCCCGCCAAATGCGGCGGGGCCCCACTCACACGTCAGGGGTGCAAGACGATCAGTGCTTGATCATCCCGTGCGGGTCGATGATGTACTTCTCGTCCGAACCCTCGTTGAACTTCACGTATGCGTCAGGGGCCTCGTCGAGGCTGATGACCTTGGTGTTGAGCATGTCGCTCAGGTAGGGCATGCGGTCCCACAGGATGGCCATCATGAGTTCACGGTTGTAGTGCATGATCGGCGCCTGGCCCGCAGAGATGCGGGGCGACTTGATCCACACCTTGCCGAAGTCGAGCGGGAAGGTGCCTTCCTTGCCTTCCTGCGTCGGCGCGAGCGGGTCCGGCCCGTAGACACCGATGACGCCCGTGGCGCCGCCGGCTCGGGTTGCGTCCATGACCTGGTTGATCGCGGCCTGCGGCATGAGCTTGTCCGCGTCGGAGCCGATGCCGTGAGCTTCGGCTCCGACGTAGTCGACGGCGCTGTCGACCATCGGCTCACCGAGGATGGCCTCGATCTGGTCGGTCAGGGGCACGTCCTTGGACAGGTCGATGGTCTCGCAGCCGCTGCGCTTGACGAGGTCGAGTCGCTTCTGGTCGTAGTCGCCGACGATGATGCACGACGCACCGAGCAGGCGGGCCGCAGCAGCGCCGCAGCGTCCGACGGGGCCAGCGCCGGCGATATACACGGTGGAGCCCGGCTTGGCGCCGGCTTCCATGAGACCGTGGAATGCGGTGGGGAGGATGTCCGACAGCAGCGCCAGGTCGCGGATCTTCTCCATGGCCTGGTCCTTGTCGGGGAAGCGCAGGAGCTGGAAGTCGGCGTAGGGTACGAACATGTACTCGGCCTGGCCGCCGTCCCAGTTACCCAGGTTGAAGCCGTAGGCGGCGCAGGAGGCGTCGGGGTTCGTCGTCTCGCACACCTCGGTGTGGCGGGCGCGGCAGTTGCGGCAGCGGCCGCAGGCGACGTTGAAGGGGACGGAGACGAGGTCGCCCTCGGACAGGAACTCGACGTCAGGGCCGACCTCGACGACCTGCCCAGTCATCTCGTGACCCATGAGCATGCCCTCGGGCACCGGGAACGAACCGCGGTAGATGTGCAGGTCGGACCCGCAGATGTTCGTTGCGACGATCTTGAGGATGACGCCGTGCGGGGCCTTCTGGCCGTTCGGCATCTCGAGCTTGGGGTAATCGACGGTGTCGACTCGCATGTCTTCGGTACCGTGGAACACCACGGCGCGGTTACCAGTTGCCATGTCTTTCACTCCTTCGACCGCCCCAGCTCGAAGCGGCCCGTCGAGGGGCCCGTGGATTACGGGTCTGCCTGTAGCTAACCAGAGTGCGGTTGTTTGTTCCAGCCCGATGCAACCGCGTCGGGGCATCCATATCGCGAGTTGAATCGCCCCGGGTTCGGTAGAGACTGTCAGTCGGCGCCAGGATCGACAGCATGGCAGCACCAGGGACTGCCGAAGAGTCGATTGCACCCCAACTCGACCAGCGCCATCACACGCTGCTCAACCGCTGTCGCCGGGCGCTGCTCGTCGCGCACCTGCCGACTGGTGGTCATGGGGGCGAGGTTCGCCGCGAAGCGCGCCTTCGGCCCAGACGGAGCCAGATCGCCCTGGCTCGCGGGCCGGAACGTTACGGCCTGTTCGCCAGCAACGTCCTCAACTGCGCCGCTGCCTCGTTCGCCGCCTGCTCGCTCATCTGCGACGGGTCCAACCCGATCAGCGGGCGAACCTGCAGCATCCAGTCCAGCCTCGCCTGCTGATTTGGGTCGTAGCTGACCTGCGGCAGGCCCTCCTCCTCGGCGATGTCCTCTGCCTCGTCGCGGCCTCGTCCACCATCGTCTTCTCCCACACGCTCGGAATCGGCACAAACGCCACCTGGCTCCAATCCGGGACCGGACTCGCGGGCGGAATCCGCAGTCTCGCCTGCCTCCGGCTCGGCCATGCCGAAAGGCCGAGGACGAGTCATGACGCTCGCCGCGAGGGTGGTCGTGGCGCAAGGGCCGTCATCGATCGTCAGTTGACGCGGGTGGGCAGCTCCTGGCCCGCACGGTGGGCGTCGATGTTCGCAAGGACGACGTCGGCCATCGCGCGGCGCGTCTCGTGCGTCGCGCTCGCGACGTGCGGGGTGATGACGACCGTGTCGAGGTCGCATAGCTCCTGCGGGATGCCTGGCTCGTCGGTGAACACGTCGAGCGCGGCGCCCGCGATCGCGTCATGCTGCAACGCCTCGATGAGCGCCTCCTGGTCGACGACGCTGCCCCGCGCAATATTGACGAGGTAGCCGTTTTCACCGAGGGCAGCGAGCACGTCGGCGTCGACGAGCGCCTTCGTCTGCGCGCCGCCAGGAGTCGCGACGACGAGGACGTCGGCCCATTCGGCCAGCGCCGCGGGGCTCTCCTCGTAGTCGTAGGCGACGTCCTTGCGCGAACGATTGTGGTACCTGATCTCGCAGCGGAACCCTTCGAATCGCGTCGCGATGGCCTGCCCGATGCGGCCGAGACCGAAGATGCCGACCTTCGCTCCGGTGACGCGCCGCTGCAGCGGGTACGGGCCGTCACTCTTCCAACGACCCTGTCGCGCATACCGATCCGAGGCGGAGATGGCGCGCATGACGTCGATCGTCAGGCCGATGGCGAGGTCGGCGACACAGTCGTCGAGGACGTCGGGGGTGTTCGTCACCGGGATGCCACGCGCGGTGGCCGCGTCGACGTCGGTGGCGTCGTACCCGACGCCGAAGTTGGCGATGAGTTCGAGGTTCGGCAACGCGTCGATGAGGCGCGCATCCGCTCCGACGCCCGCACTGCTGACAACGACGCGGATGTCAGCGGCGTGATCGTCGAGCATCGCGCGTCGGTCAGCGCCACCGCGTGGCCAGGTCAAGGCGCCGTCATCGACGAGCTGCTCGACGAGCGGCGGGTACAGCCCGCCGGCGCCCAGGATCAGTGTGTCGCTCATGCCCTCATCGTGGCATCCCGGTCACGCTCGAGCCGATGCGCCCCGCGACGCGCGCGGCACCACGGAGCGGGGCACCCAAGTCCTACGTGTCGGCCGCCAGCGTCTGGGAGACGACGATCAAGGTGCTCTCCGGCAAGCTGTCCGGGCCTGACGACATCACGACCCTCTGCGGGCGGCCGGGCTCTTCGAGTTGCCCGTTCTTCCTTGGCATGCCGATGAGGCGGCGCGCGTCAGCAGCGAACTGCCCCACCGCGACCCGTTCGACGCGATGCTCGTCACCCAGGCAGCCCTCGAAGACCTGACCCTGGTGACAGCCGACCGCCATCTTCTCGGCACCTCGCTCTGCCGCACCCTCGACGCCTCGCGCCGAAGACGACCAAGCGAGCTCCTGGCCGAGCCTGCGAGGTCAGCCCCCACCCCCACGCTGACGACGATCAAGCGAGCCCGCTGGGCGAGCGCTGAGGAGTCAGCGTCAAAGATCATCGAACTCCGGGTGACCGGGCAGCGCGCTCGCGCTGCCCGGTCACCCCGAGTTGCGCAGCGCTGTCGCCAGTCCGTTCATCGTGAGCAGGATGCCGCGTTTGAGTTGGGGGTCATCGTCGCCGGCGCGGTAGCGGCGCAGGAGTTCGACCTGCAGGTGGTTGAGGGGCTCGAGGTAGGGGAAGCGGTTGAAGACGGAACGTTTGAGAGCGGCGTTGTCCCACAGCAGGTCGTCGTGGCCGGTGATCTTCTCGTACATGGCGAGGGTGCGGGCGTGTTCGTCGCGGATCTTGTCGAACACGCGCGCTCGCAGGTCGGCGTCTTCGACGAGTTCGGCGTATTCGGCGGCGAGTCCGAGGTCGGATTTCGCCATGACCTGCGCCATGTTGGAGATGACGGAGCGGAAGAACGGCCAGCGTTCGACGTAGCCGCGCAGTTGCGCGAGGCGCGCGTCGTCGTCACCGATCCAGCGTTCGAGGGCGGTGCCCGTGCCATACCAGCCGGGCAGCATGACGCGGCACAGCGACCACGACATCACCCACGGGATGGCGCGCAGGTCGGCGATCGACGACGTCGGTTTGCGTGAGCTGGGGCGGGAGCCGATGTTGAGTTCGCCGATCTCGGCGACGGGCGTCGACGTCTTGAAGTAGTCGACGAATCCGTCGGTGCGGTGCACGAGGTCGCCGTACGCCTCGCGGGCGAGGGCGGCGATCTCGTCCATCGCGGCGTAGGCGTCGTCGACCTCGGACGGTTCGAGACCCTCGACGTCGAGCAGGGACGACTCGATCGTCGCGGAGACGAGTGCCTCGAGGTTGCGCGTGGCGAGCTTCGGTTCGGCGTACTTGGCGGCGATGATCTCGCCCTGTTCGGTGAGGCGCAGCGAGCCACGCACGGCGCCCGGCGGTTGCGCGAGGATCGCGTCGTAGCTCGGGCCACCACCACGTCCGACGGTGCCGCCGCGGCCGTGGAACAGCCGCAGTCGGATGCCGGCTTCTTCGGCCACCTCGACGAGGTCGAGTTCCGCGCGGTACAGCGCCCAGTTGGCGGCCATGTAGCCGCCGTCCTTGTTCGAGTCGCTGTAGCCGAGCATGACCTCCTGCAGCCCTCCGCCCTTGCGTGCAGGTGCACCCGGGTGCATCTGCACGCAGTGGGTGTCGGCGGGCGGCGCCTTCGAATCGACGAGGGCGCGGTAGGCGGGGACGGCGAGCGCCGCGCGCAGCGTCGTCGCGGAGACCTGCAGATCCTCGATCGTCTCGAACAGGGGCACGATGTTGACGCTGCAGCGCGGACCGTCTGGCGTCACCGTCAGCAGCCCGGCCTCCTTGAGCAGGACGGCCGTCTCGAGCATGTCGGACACGCTCGTGCACATCGAGATGACGTGGTTCGGCACGGCCTTCTCACCGAACGTCCTGACGGCGTGTGCGGCGGCCGCGGTGATCGCGAGTTCCTTCGTCGTCGTCTCGCTGAACGTCGCATTCGGCCCGGCGAGGGGACGGTTGTTCGCGAGCTCCGCGGTGAGCAGCTCGACGCGGGCGTCCTCGTCGAGCGCGGCGTAGTCGTCGCAGACGCCGGCCCAGGCGAACAGCTCCGCGATGGTCGCCTCGTGCGTCTCGGAGTTCTGGCGCAGGTCGAGGCCGTAGAGGTGAAAACCGAACGTGCGCACCGCTTCTCGCAGCGTGGCGAGTCGGTCGTCGGCGATCAGGTCGTCACTGGTGCTGCGCAGCGAGGCGTCGATGACGTCGAGGTCGGCGAGGAACTCCTCGGGCGTCGCATAGGCGACGTACGGGTCGTCAGCCTCACCGCCCTGCCCCGCGCCGACGGCGCCGGCTGGCCCAGCCGCGCCCGCCGCGCCCGCCGCGCCGGGATCGCCCGCATCAGCCCCCACGACGACCCCATGCGTCTCCATGAGTCGGTCGTGCACGTACGACAACGCCTGACGGTAGGGCTCGTCGTCGCGCGCGTCACCGGCGTCAGCCGCGTGCTGCGCGAGGGCCAGCAACTCGTCCGTGACGGGCGCCATGCGTCGGGAGAGCGACAGGCTCGTCTGCAGCTTGTCGAGCTCGTCGAGGTAGTGATCGAGCGCCGTCTCCGCGGCACGGCGTGTGGCGTAGGCGACGACGTCACCCGTGACGTTGGGGTTGCCGTCACGGTCGCCACCGATCCACGAACCAGCCTGCAGCACAGGATCATCCGCGATTCCAGCGCCCGGGAGCAGGGCCGCGAACGCGTCACGCAGCTCGGCGTTGAGCGTCGGCATCACCTCGAAGAACGCGGCGTCGTACCAGCGCAGGCCCGCGTCGATCTCGTCGGTGATCGTGATCTTGCTCAGCCGGATGAGGGCCGTCTGCCACAGCGTCAGCACCCACAGCTTGATCTGGCGCAGGTTCTCCGCATCCTCGCTCGGGTCGAGCTGCATGCGCGTGCGCTCCCGCATGAGGCGCTTGATGTGGCTCTGCGCCTCGAAGACGGTGCGGCGGCGCGTCTCCGTCGGGTGCGCCGTGATGACGGGAACGACGGTGGCGCCCGCCAGCCGCTCGGAGGCCGTGTCACCGTCGATATGGGCGCCGGCGAGCTTGCGGAAGGTCGCCGCGAGCGAGCCGTCCTGCGGATCCTCCCCCGCCGCGACGTGAGCGGCGCGGCGACGCTCACGGTGCAGATCCTCCGCGATGTTCGCGAGCAACGCGAAGTGGCTGAACGCTCGGATGACGTGGAGGGCGTCGCGCGTCGACAGCCCCGTCAGCGTGTCGCCGAACGACGCGCGGTCGACCTCCTGACGACGGACCCCGAACGCCCTGACCCGGGCGTCCTCGACGAGGCCGAAGACGCGTTCACCCTCGTGCTCGCGGATGACGTCACCGAGCAACCCGCCGAGCAGACGGATGTCGTCGCGCAGCGGCTCGGTGGCCGAGCGGTCCGCGTCAGTGGTCGTGAAGTGCAGAAGTTCTGACATGTTCGCCAGTATGCCGAGGCCGGCCCCCGCGTTTCAGCGGCGTCCAGGCCGTGTCACACGCCCGAAACACGCTTGCGCCACAGCGTGTTCGAGCTCGGGGGATGCGGCAATGACCTGACGTGCACGAAATGGCGCGGCTGGGCCCTGCGTTCGCCGCGCGATGCAGCCCTCAGGCCGTGACGCGACGCCGGTACGCGAGCACCATGGCGGTCGCCGTCAGTGTGCCGACGATGGCGACGACGAACACGGTGTGGATGTTCGAGACGTCGAGGACGAACGCTCCGAGGGCGGCTCCGCCGGCGATCGCGAAGTTGAAGATGCCCGAATCGAGCGCTGCGGCGGGCTCGGCGTAGGGCCCGGCGCTCGTCAGCACCCAGTGCTGCAGCACGACGGCCATCGCGCCACCGAACAGTCCCCACACGCCCATCGCGAGGGCCGCGACGGCGGGGGTTCCCGACAGCATGAGGCCCGCGATGCCGGCCGTCATGCCGCACGTGACGAGCAGCAGCGCGAGCATCGGGCGACGTCGCATGATGGGCGCTGAGCCGACGTTGCCGAACAACCCGGTGATGCCCATGACGAGCAGCATCGCGCCGACACCCGCGGGGCTGACGTGCGCGAACTCCTGCAGCGCAGGGCTCGCGTAGGTGTACGCGCAGAACTGCGCGACGACGAGCACCGCCGTCACGAGCAGCGCGAGACGCACCGGGCCGATCGACCAGGCGCGGCGGTACCCGTCGGTCGTGAACTTCTCGTCGACGAGCACGCTCGGCACGAGGAACCACAGCGCCACGGCAATGACGAAGCAGAACGCGGCGAGCGCGTAGAACGCGACGTGCCACGTCCACGTCGTGCCGAGCCACGTGCCGATCGGCACGCCGAGGATCGTCGCTCCCGACGCCCCCGCGAACGCGACGGTGGTCGCGAGCGCCGCGCGTTCGGGCGCGACGATGCGGGAGGCGACGATGGCGATGAGCGCCCAGAACACGCCGATGCCGAGCCCGGCGCACAAACGCGCTACGAGGTAGACGGCGACGTTCGTCGCCATCCCGGACGCCGTGGTCGCGGCCGCGACGACGAGCAGTGCCGTGAAGAGCACGACGCGGCGATCGAGGGTGCCGATGGCGAGTGACGTCGACAACCCCATGACGCCGGCGACGGCGCCGGCCAGCGTCACGCCGAGGCCTACGGCTCCTTCGGAGGCGCCCAGGTCGTCGCTGATCAGGGTGAGGACGCCGATCGGCAGCTCCTCGACCGTCACCATCGCGAAGATGCCGAGGGCGAGCACGACCACCCCCGGCCACCCTGACGCCCGCAGACCCCTGTGCTCGTTCATCGCCCTCCTTCGACAAGATGGCCGCCCCACAGGATCGGGGGCGGCAGATGAATTCCCAGTTTCTCAGACCTGGCGCTCTTGGCGAATCGCTGCACATCTGGGCGTCAACACCCGCCCCATCTGCGATTCCTGTCCCCATCCGCGATTTTCGTCCACATCTGCGATCCAGCGACCCAACGGCGATTCACGGACACATGTGACCGATAAGCGTCGTTGGGTAGGGGCTGATCGGGACCCAGGTGTCGCGCTCGCCGCCCGGCCCGGCTCCGCGCGGTGTCGGCGACGTGCCCGACGTCGAGGACGGCGATGCTTGACGCGCGGGGTGGATGCGTCACGATGGAGGGGAACATCCATTCCCGAGACGTAGGACGCACCGTGACGGCGCCATCAGCCTCCTCCACCACATCAGCCCCCGACGGCTGGAACGCCTCCGTCGCCGCGAACCCCGACGGCGGCGCATTCTTCCAGCTCGCGGAGTTCGCCGAGATCAAGGCCGACGCCGGGTGGAGGCCCCGCTTCGTCGACGCGGGCGGGGTCGCCGTCATGGTGCTCGAGCGGATCGTCCCGCCGCTGGGGCGGCTGTGGTACGTGCCGCAGGGCCCCGGGCTGGCGGAGGGCAGCGACCCGTCGGGCGTGCTGACGGCGCTTGCCGCGCAGGCGAAGAAGCGCCTCGTCTTCGCGATCAAGTTCGAGCCGCAGCTCGTCGATTCACCCGAGAACCGGGCGGCGCTCGAGGCCGCGGGCGCTCACCGCACGACCGACGTCCAGCCCACGTTCTCGACGGTGTGGCTCGACATCCGGCCCGACGCCGAGACCCTGCTCAAGGGCTTCGACTCGAAGGCGCGCTACAACATCCGCCGCGCCGTCAAGGACGGCGTGACGACCGCCGAGGTGCCGATCGACGACGCCTCGTGCCGCACGTTCTACGACCTGTTCGTCAAGACGGCCGAGGGGCGTTTCGTCATCCGCCCCTACGAGTACTACCGCACGTTCTGGCAGACGTACGGGCGCGACGGCCGCGGCGCCTTCTTCTTCGCCTACTACGAGGGTGAGGTCATCTCGGCAGACTTCGTCATGATCAACGGCCACCTCGCGAGCCGCAAGGACGCGGCGTCGGTGCCCGTCAAGAAGGTGCGCGGCGCCGCGGCGCTTCTCGTGCTCGACACGATCAAGGCGCTCAAGGAGCGCGGCGTCACCGACTACGACCTGTGCGGCGCCCCGCCCTCGGATCGCGCCAAGGACGAGACGCACCCGCTCTACGGCGTCGGACAGTTCAAGACGGGGTTCAACAAGGAGATCACCGACTACGTCGGCACCTGGCTGCTGCCCGTGATGCCGCTGCAGGCGAAGGCGTGGGAGGCCGGCGTCGAGAAGGCTGTGCGCAAGGCCCACTTCGTCGTGAAGAAGACGCCGTACTTCTGATCGGCGCCCGCGCATCCTGCGATTCGGGGCGAGATGCCGCGCGGGGCGAGAATAGGCCACGATGAATGCCCCCTTCGACCTCGACGCCATCGGACGCGGGCTGCCCTTCGCGACGGCCACCGCTGAGTTGACGCGCGCTCTCGACGCGGGCGCGTGCGTCGTCCAGGCCCCGCCCGGCACGGGCAAGACGACGCTCGCGCCGCCGCTCGTCGCGAACTGGCTCGCTGAGCGGGGCGACGCATGGCGCGACGTCGACCCCGCAGCGGCCCGTGGAGTGACGCCCGGCCGAGCCGGCCGCGTCATCGTCACCCAGCCGCGACGTGTTGCCGTCCGCGCTGCTGCACGGCGTCTGGCCCAGCTGACGGGGACGCGTCTCGGTGACGTCGTCGGCTACGCAGTGCGCGGCGAATCCCGCTCGAGCACAGCGACACTCGTCGAGTTCGTCACGCCCGGTCTGCTCGATCGGCGCCTGCTCGCCGACCCCGAACTGACGGGCGTCGGCGCCGTCATCCTCGACGAGGTGCATGAGCGCTCGATCGAATCCGACGTCGCGTTCGGCCTGCTCGCCGACGTACGCGCGCTGCGTGACGATCTCGTCGTCGTCGCGATGTCAGCGACGCTCGACGCACCGCGTTTCGCCGATCTCCTCGCCGCGACCACCACGTCGGGTGAGGCACCCCTCGTCGATTGCCCGTCTGCGCTGCACCCGCTCGACGTGCGATGGGCGCCGTTCGACTCGCCCCGCCTCGACGCGCGCGGCGTCACCCGGGCCTTCCTCGAGCACGTCGCGCGCATCACGACCCGCGCGCTGGATGATGCCGACACTCATGCCGGCGGGCGTGGCACTGCCGCAGCGACGGACGCCGTCGCCAACTTGGCCGGCTTGCGGGGCTGCGACGCGCTCGTCTTCCTCCCAGGTGCGCGCGAGGTGTCGATCGTCGCCGAGCAGGTGCGGCAACTGCGCCCCGAACTCGACGTGCTCGAACTGCACGGGCGCATCGACGCTGCCGAGCAGGATCGCGCGACGGCCGGTCGCGGACCCGGCGAACCGCGCCGCGTCGTCGTCTCCACCGCCCTCGCGGAGTCGTCACTGACGGTGCCCGGCGTGCGCCTCGTCGTCGACGCCGGGCTCTCGCGCGAACCTCGACGCGACGTCGCGCGCGGCATGAACGGCCTTGTCACCGTGGCGTGTTCGCGCGCCAGCGCGGTGCAGCGTGCCGGCCGTGCGGCCCGTCTCGGGCCCGGCATGGCGGTGCGTTGCTACGACGAGCAGACGTTCGCGCGCATGCCCGAGCATGTCACGCCCGAGATGGCGACGAGCGACCTCACCGACGTCGCCCTGACGTTCGCGGCGTGGGGCACGCCGGGCGGCACCGGGCTTTCCCTGCCGACGCAACCACCTGCGCCCGCCCTGCGCGAGGCGACGCACACCCTCGTCGGCCTGGGCGCGCTCGACGCTGACGGTCGCATCACCGCCCTCGGCAGGACGCTCGTCGAGGTACCCGCCGACCCGCGGCTCGCCCGCGCCTTGCTCGTCGCGGCCGAGCGAATCGGCGCCCGATCGGCCGCGGAATACGTCGCTGCACTCGCCGACGACGTCCGCTCGAGGGACGCCGACCTCGACCACGCGATCGCCGAGCTGCAGGGGCCGGCCCGTTCGCGGTGGGTGCGCGAGAGCGAACGCCTCACACGCGTCGTCGCGGCCGGCTCGAACGACGCCGGCGCCACCCCGGACCCCGGGTGGGCGCCCGGACACGCCGCGGCATCTCGACGGGCTCGCTCCGTGGACGCCGAGACCGAGAGCGACGCCGGTCTCGTCATCGCTCTTGCGTATCCGGAACGCGTGGCGCATCGCGTCGCCGAGGGCGTCTACCTCACGGCGTCGGGAACCCGTGCGGGGCTAGACGATTCACCGTTGACCGAGTGTGAGTGGTTGGCTGTCGCGGACGTCGCGCGTTCCGATGGTCGCGCCGCGCGTGGGACGGGCGCCGTCATCCGGTTGGCGGCCCCGATCACTCGACCGATCGCGGAGGACGCAGCGTCGCACCTGCTCGTCGACGAGGTGCGCGCGACGTGGGACGCGACCTCCGGCAAGATCGTGGGGCGGCGCGTCAAGGCGCTCGGCGCGATCGAGTTCTCGGCGACACCAACGTCCCCGACGCCGGAGGTGGCGCGACAAGCCGTCGCGAATGCTCTTGCAGCGCAGAGGCTTTCGTTGCTGACATGGAGCGATGCTGCAGCGGCGCTGCGACGTCGTCTGGCTTTCCTGCACCACCACCTCGCCGACCCGTGGCCCGCGATGGACGACGACACACTGCTCGCCCGACTCGACGATTGGCTCGCCCCGGAGCTCGACCGCCTCGCCCGTGGGGGGAAGCTCGCCTCCATCGACCTGACGGAACCGCTGCGTCGCCTGCTGCCCTGGCCCGACGCGACACGTCTCGACGAGTTGGCACCCGAGCGGCTGCGTGTGCCCAGCGGCTCCAGCGTGCGCATCACCTACCCACCTCTCGACGAACCGGGCGGCCCGCCCATCGTCGCAGTGAAACTGCAGGAGTGCTTCGGGCTGACGCAGACCCCGCGCCTCGCCGACGGGCGCGCACCTGTGCTGTTCCACCTGCTGTCGCCTGGGCAGCGACCCGTCGCCGTCACCGACGACCTCGCCTCGTTCTGGGCCGGGCCCTACGCGGGCGTGCGCGCCGACATGCGCGGCCGCTACCCGAAGCATCCGTGGCCCGAGGACCCTCTCACACACGTCGCGACGGCGAAGACGAAGAACCGCCTCTGACGCCCGGCGGCACTTCGGAGGCACAATCCTGCATGGCCGAGTTGCAGTCCCCCAACTCCCAACTCGAGGGCCGCAACCCCGCATGGCTGAGTTGCAGTCCGCAACTCACCGGCCGACAGCCTCAACCCGCCTGGCGACGCCGCAGCTCTGACGTCCGCGTCACGCCGGCGCAGCCGTCACTCCTCGTGCAGCCACTCGTCGAGCACGCGGGTGGTGAACGGCAGCATGATGTAGGTCATGAGCGGCGTGAGGATCGACGTCTGGATCAGCGTGCGCAACACGACGTGCAGGCTCGCGATGTGCGGCTGCAGCAGGTAGGCGGCAAGCACCGACATCGGGAAGAACACCGCCCAGATCATCGTGGCCTGCTTCCACCGCGGCGGCGCGAGACGACGGCCGGGCGCGGGCGCTTCGCCGGGCAGGACGACGTCACTGCTGTGCGACGGCTCGTCGAACCATCCCTCGATGCCGACGCGCTTCTCGCCGCGGGTGTGCTGCACGATGTCCGCACCGAACGACAACCACCAGGCGCGCTCGGGGCTGCGATCCCACGCGTCGAGGCACGCCTGATTGCGGAAACGACACAGCATGTGCCATTCCTGCGAGTTGCTCGACGAGCGCACCCACCCGGTGCCGAGGAAGCCCTCGAACTTCTCCGCCATCGCCATGCCGGCATGCACCCAGGCCAGCACCTGAGTCTCGTTGTCGGTGCTCATGTGGCGCGTGAACGACACCGTCACGGGCGCCTCGTCAGGCGCGGTCGGCGCGGCAGCGACAGCATTCGTCATACCCGTCATCGTCGGGCATGCACGGCGCAGACAACGAACCGAACCGGTGTCACATGCGTCACGCCGACGACGCTCGCCGCCCAGGCAGCACGCCCTGGGCACCCGTACCGCCCACCCTCATCACCCCCACGACGATCGGCGCTCGCCGCCCGCGCGGCGCACCTCAGATGTTCATCTCGTCCGCCCTCGTCACGGGGGCATCGCACACGAAGCCCCGGCACACGTACGCCGTCGCCTGGCCGTCGACCGCAGGGCGATCTGCCAGCAACGGCACCCCGCCGGCGTCGGCAGCGCCACGAACACGCACCAACCCCGGACTCGTCGAACGCCAGGCGCGCAGCCACATCTCATCCGCCTCGGCCGCATCAGGCGGCCCATCGACGGACCCCGCAGCCGCACCCCCATCCGCAGGGTCGACGACGGCGACCTGCACCGGCCCCGCAGCGAGCGCCTCCGCCGCAGCGAGCGCCCAGCCGGCGAACCGCGGGTTCGACGCCATCACACCCACGAGGCCGGACAGGCAGGCAAGAGCTCGCTCGCGGTATTCGCCGTGCCCCGTCAGAGCGAACGCCATGACGTACGCCGAGGCGAGCGACGACGCGCCGCACGGTTCGGCGTTGTCGCCGTCGGAGCGCGGCCTGATGAAGAGCTGCGACGCGTCCGACCCCGTGTCGTACACGGTGTCGCCGTCGAAGAACAGGCGCGCCGCGTCGTCGAGCAGACCGATCGCCACCTCGGCATGGCGCGTCTCGCCATTCGCCTGATGCAGCACCAACAGCCCCTCGGCGAGGTTGCCGTAGTCATCGGCGCAGGCGAGCGCCTCGCTCACCCGGCCTTTGAGCGACGCCCGCCGCAACCGCCCGTCGACGACGTGGGTCGCGAGCACGACGTCAGCCGCCTCCCGCGCCGCCGCCACCCACGAGGGTTGTTCGAGGATCATCCCGGCCTCGGCGAGCGCGGCGATGGCGAGGCCGTTCCATGACGTGACGACCTTGTCGTCACGGGCCGGCTGCGGGCGCTCGGCCCGCACCGAGCGCAGCCTGGCCCGAACGTCTGACCACCACGCGTCCGGGGAGCGGTCACCCAGCACCTCGGGCGAGAAAAGCTCGGCGGGGTCACGACGCAGCTGCAGGGTCGAGCGGCCGTCTTCGAACGTGCCGTGAAGGGTGACGCCGAGAAGCTCAGCGGCGCGCGCGCCGTCGCCGCGGCCCAGCACCTCGACGAGCTCCTCCGCGTTCCATACGTAGGTGAGGCCTTCGACGCCGTCGGTGTCAGCATCCAGCGCGGAGGCAAACGCCCCCTCACTGGTGCCGAGGCGCCGCATGATGAAGTCGGCCGCCTCGTAGGTCACGCGACGCGCCCAGTCGTCGCCGGTCGCGCGCCACAGATGCGCGTACACCCGCAGCAGTTGCGCGTTGTCGTACAGCATCTTCTCGAAGTGCGGCACGACCCAGTCGGCGTCGACGCTGTAGCGCGCGAACCCTCCGTCGAGCTGGTCGTACATGCCACCGCGCGCCATCGCCTCGCCCGTGCGGCGAGCCATCGCGAGGGCGTCCGCGTCGCCCGTGCGGGCGTGGTGACGCAGCAGGTGCTCGAGCGTCATCGACGGCGGGAACTTGGGCGCGCCACCGAAGCCGCCCCGGCCGTCGTCGAACTGGCGACGCAGGCCGACGACGGCACGCGTCAGATCGACCCCCACGAGCTGTCGTTCAGCCCGATCGCCCTGCCCGAGCAGGTCATCTCCCCCAGGCCCCAAACCCGTCGCGTCGGCAGGCGAGCGCGTCTGCATCGCCTCGACGATGGAACGCGCTGCTCCCTCGACGCGCGCCCGATCGTCACGCCACAACTCACCGATCGAGTGCAGCAGCGACGAGAACTGCTCACGCGGGAAGTAGGTTCCGGCGTAGAAGGGCTCACCGTCCGGCGTCAGCAACACCGTCATCGGCCAGCCGCCGTGCCCGGTGAGCGCCTGCGTGACGTTCATGTAGACGGCGTCGACGTCGGGGCGCTCCTCACGATCGACCTTGACCGCGACGAACCCCTCGGCGAGCTGCGCCGCGATGGCTGCGTCCTCGAACGACTCGTGCGCCATGACGTGGCACCAGTGGCACGCCGCGTAGCCGACGGACAGCAGCACGGGCACGTCACGATGTCGTGCCTCGGCGAACGCCTCGTCACCCCATTCGTGCCAGTCGACGGGGTTGTCGGCGTGCTGGCGCAGGTAGGGGCTCAGCGAGGCAGCGAGTCGGTTGGCCATGACCCCAAGCTAGGCCCCGACACCGACAACCGCGTCATCCCAAGGGATTCAGCATGCAGAGCGCCCCCGTCACGATCATCACGTGAAGGGGGCGCACATCGTCAGGTATCCGGTTCAGGCGGCCCGCGACAACTCGGCCGCCGGCTCGAGCGCCGCGACGGGCGCCTCGTCGGTCTCAGCGTCCGGCGTGACCATGACGTCGTCGAACATCCGTGTCTCGACTCCCGCCATCACGAAGACGAGAACGAACATGGTCACGACGACGAGAACGGCCAGACCCAACGCTGCTCCAAGGCTCATGCCTCCACCCTGACAGGTTTGCGCTCATAGCGGAACCCCGACGCGCGGCGGGGGATGGTTGCATTGACATATGTCACATTCGCCGGAGCCCGGGCGGCCGACGCGCGGAGGCACGCCTTCATCGTGACGCCATCGCAGCGCCATCAGGCGGTCACCGGCCCGACGCGTCCCGTTCCACCAGCTCGCGCATGGCACGCTCCTGCTCGGACGATCCCCACTCGACGTCGTCGAGCAGCCGGTGGGTCTCGTCGATGACGCGCTGCACGCCCGCCTCGGAGATCAACCCCAACTCGTGAGCCTTGGCGGCCGCACCGACGTAGGTGTCGACCACCCAGATCCCCTTCGCGGCGAGTTCGGCGCGGCGTCCGGCATCCAGGGCCACGACGTCGTGGATGAAGACGGCCTTGACGACGTCACCGTGCGCCTGCAAGATCTGCTCGCCGACGGCGATGTCCCCCTGCCCCGAATCGCCGACGAACACGAGGTCGTACTCGGGAAACAAGGTCGCGTAGTGCGCGATGTTGGCGACCTTCTTCGCGGCCATCGCGTCGTGCGTCGCGAGATGGAAGATGCTGCCCGTCATGATCGACAGATCCGCGAACCCGGCCTTGGTGAGTGACTCGCGGCTGTAGCTCTTCATCAACCCCAGGGCATCCGCAGGCCGCGCCGTGACGAACGTCAGGTCACCGCGCGAGAGCGGCGCGTCACGAGGTCCGAGGTCGAGTGCTTCGTAGAACGCGATGATGCCCGGGATGACGGTTCCGCGCGGGTAACGCGTCTCGTGGATCTTCGCCAGGGCGGTGTCGTCGATGTCGGACAGGGTCTTCGCCTGCCGCTCACCCTCGAGCGACGAGGACGCGGCGAAGTGGTCGAGAATCTCGGCGCGGATGACGTCGTCGTCGATGTCGGCGAAGACGAGACCCTCCAGATCGTGTCGGCCCTTCGCGAGGTTGAGCGTGTTCTTCAGGTGCGTCAGGTCGTTGCCCGTGTGGGCGAGCAGCATGTCACGGGTCGCGCCCTCCATAGCAGCCGACGTCGCGCCGCCCTGCATCCCGTGGATGACGGCGACCTGCGCCGCCATGCTCAACTCGTGACGCCTCGTGCGGGCGAGCAACTCGATGAGGGCGGTCTCGTTGTCGGGGCCGATGAGGCGGTCGTCCATGTCGTCGAACAGCTTGGTCGCGTCGACGTTCTCGAGGACGTCGTTCAGCTCACCGGCGGGCGCCTCGCGCAGCAGCGTGAGGATCTGCTTCTCATCACGCCGCCCCGTCGGGCCGTCGAGAAGAGAATTGACGAGATCGAGCGTGGCACCCACGAGGCCTCCCCTGGCCGAACGGCTGACGGCAGCCGATCACGGCGCCACCCGGGCGCACCACGCCCGCGGCGACAGCTTATCGAGCCTCGACGCGGCGCCCCGCACCTCACCGACACACCGCGCGGGATACTCGCCCGCCCGCGAGTTCGGCGTGCCACAGTGAGTGCATGAGCGACACCATCACCGTGAAGAAGAACACCGAGACCCACCGCTACGAGGGTTTCCTCGACGACGAGCAGGTCGGGTTCGCCGACTACCGCGAGGACGGCGACGTCGTCACGATGCCGCACACGATCGTGCCGGAGCGCTTCGGTGGCCGCGGTTTCGCGAGCCAGATCGTCCGTTCCGCGCTCGACGACGTGCGCGCGGCCGGCAAGAAGGTCGACCCGGTCTGCCCGTACGTCGCGTCGTGGATCGACAAGCACCCCGACTACGCGGACGTGCGCGTCACGGCCTCCTGAGCGGGCGGTTCGTGGCCCCAACGGCGCGCGAACACCGCGAGGTCCTCGACACCACGCGTCGACGACGCCGTCGGCGCGTGCAATACGTGCGCGCCACCGACCCATGCCATGGACAGCCCGGCCTGCTCGGCGCGCATCGCGAGATCGAGGTCGCCGATGGCCGGGTCGCGGTAGTCGGGGGCAGAAACCACCGAGCAACCGCCACTCGCGCACGCGGACGGCGAAGTTGCCCGACAGGAGCAACCGATGGTCCTCGTTCGCGTGCACGTCACCAGGAGGCGGGAACGCGCGGCGCGGGTGCGGGTCGACGAGCTGCGCGACTCTGCGTCGTTTCATGGCCGCCAGGTCATCATCGGCCGACAGGTAGGTGATGGGGCCGTTGAACAACCACCCGCGGCTCGTGCCGCACACGGCAAAGGCGTCGCGATACGCCTCGAGGAACCCTGGTAGTGGGATGCTGCGCGAATCGGGATGGATGAAACCCTCACGCCCCTGAGCGATGGCGATGCTGGCACCCATGTTGCCCGCCCGACCGATCATCAAGTCGGCCGCGTCGAGCTCGTGCAGCTGTACGTCGGGATCGTTCGCGAGCAAGGCGATCGATCGCGCTCACGCGAGATCGTCCACGACGACGTGCGGGACGCCGGATGCGACGTCGCGGAGGAATCGCCGCTGCTGCTCGAGCGAACCCAGATCTCCCGACGTCGCCGTCACGAAGGCGAGACGCGGCGGTGCCGACGAGGGTGCAGGAGACCACTGGGGCTTCGAGCGGAGGAAACGCTGAGGCACGCAAGACCTTCCGAGACATGCGCGACGAGGTCGTCGACACCCCGGTAACGAATCGCTTCTATCCCAAAATGCGACCCACATCTGAAAATTAGTCGCCGGTACAGCTCGAAACCGAACACCGCGCGCTGGCCGAGTCAGCACGGCCTGTCAACGCGCCCAGCCGGTCAACCCGCCATCAGGAGTGCGAGCGGGTGCGCGTGAGATCCGCCTCGAGCGGGTCGACCTTCTTCGACTTCGTCACGAGCTTGTGGCCGGCCCACACGGCGAGGAACAGCGGCAGGCCGATGTAGCTCTCGAGCAGGCCGCCGGGGTCGACGGTGCCTTCGAAGATCAGGTCTTTGTTCTGCAGCACGATGACGAGCGCGCACATGCCGAGCGCGACGACCGGCCCGAGCGGGTACCACTTCGCGCGGAACGGCAGATCCTCGACGCGGCCACCCTGTGCGACGTACGCCTTGCGGAACTTGAGGTGGCTCCACGCAATACCGCACCACGTGATGAACCCCGCGAGACCGGAGGCAGCGACGAGCCAGCCATAGGCGTCGGACGAGAGCAGGCTCAGCCCGTAGCAGCCGAGCGCGACGAGGGCCGTCAGCAGCAGCGCCGGCATCGGTACGGAACGGCGGTTGGTCTTGAGCAGGAAGCGGGGCGCCATACCCTTCTGCGCCATCGCGTAGAGCATGCGGGTCGAGACGTAGAGACCGGACGAGCCGGCCGACAGGATGGCGGTGAGAATGACCGCGTTCATGACGCTCGCCGCACCGACCACGCCGACCTTGTCGAAGATCAGCGTGAATGGCGACGCCTGGATGTCGCCGTCAGCGGCATTGACGAGGCGCGGGTCGGTGTACGGCAGCAGGAAGCCGATGACGACGAACGCGCCGATGTAGAAGATGAGGATGCGGAAGAACACGGCGCGGATGGCCTTCGGGATCGTCTTCTCGGGCTCGTCGGCCTCACCGGCGGCGACACCGATCATCTCGGTGCCCTGGAAGCTGAATCCGGCGATCATGAAGATCGCGATGATGCCCGAGAACCCGCCGACGAACGGCGCCTGCCCGGTGGTCCAGTTCTTCGTGCCGGGCGCCTCCGTCATGATGCCGAAGATCATGAGGACGCCGACGGCGAGGAACACGAGGACGGTGATGACCTTGATCGAGGCGAACAGGAACTCGCTCTCGCCGAAGGCGCGCACGCTGATCGCGTTGATGGCGAACAGGATGGCGAAGAAGACGAGCGCGACGAGACGCTGGTCGACGTCCGGCGCCCAGTAGTTGACGACGGCGCCCGCCGCCGCGATCTCCGCCGCGACCGTGATCGCCCAGTTGAACCAGTAGTTCCAGCCCTGCGCGAAGCCGAAGCTGCGGCTGACGAATCGGGTGCCGTACGCCTCGAACGAGTTGGCGAGCGGCAGATACGTCGACATCTCGCCGAGGCTCTGCATGAGCAACCACACCATGAACCCGATGACGCCGTACGCGACGAGCGCGCCGCCGGGGCCCGCCTCGTGGATCGAACCGGCGGAGGCGAGGAACAGGCCCGTCCCGATGGCGCCGCCGATGGCGATCATGTTGAGGTGGCGCGCATTGAGGTCGCGTCGCAGCTCGTTCTGACCACCCGCGCCAGGCGTCGGGTCGGCGACGGAGCCCGCCGGCCCTGACGGCTCGGCGGGCGTGGAATCGGCCTGTGTGGCCATGGCGTCTCCTGCGAGATCGAGAAGTGGATGACGCGGCGTGAGGACCGGTCGTTCGGTTCCTCGCCGGGGCACCTGCCCGGCGGGCGAGCCGGGCTCAGAGTAGCAACGCGAGCCGCCCGGAGAAGGGGCGACACGGGGGCCGACAACCCCTGCTGCGGCGTGAGATGTGCGGCAAATCACATCGTCGCGACAAAGCTGTGGCGCCGCGCTGCCTCAGCGGTGCCGAACCTCGCAGATCGGGGCCGCAAGGCGTCCGAGCACTGGACATTCCGGGGCATCGGCGATGGGATGAGAACCGTTTTTTCCCATTCGAGACGAACACCCACGAGCGACGAATGCGCTGCGGGCCCGGCTTCGCCCACCCGAACGTGCGCAGGAGAAACACACATGTCCCATACCGCTTCCGCCGCACCGGACGGCGAGCCCCGCGAGCTCGAACGCGACCACATCACCGTGGTCGAGAAAGCTCCACTCAAGAAAGCCATCACGGGCGCCACCATGGGCAACCTCATGGAATGGTACGACTTCGGCATCTACGGCTACCTCGCCGCCACGATGACGAAGGTGTTCCAGCCCGAGGGTGGCGACGACTCGACGAAGATGATCATCACCTTCGCCGTGTTCGCCGTCAGCTTCCTCGCCCGCCCTTTCGGTGGCCTCGTCTTCGGCCCCCTCGGCGACAAGATCGGGCGTCAGAAGACGCTCGCCATCACGATGCTGGCCATGTCGATCGCGACGGGCGCCATCGGTCTGCTGCCGTCGTTCTCGACCGCCGGCTGGTGGGCGTTCGCCGGTCTCATCATCTGCCGCCTCATCCAGGGCTTCTCCACTGGCGGTGAGTACTCGGGCGCAACGACGTTCGTCTCCGAGTACTCCCCCGACAAGCGTCGCGGCTACTTCTCGAGCTTCCTCGACACCGGTTCCTACCTCGGTTTCGCGGTCGGCGCCGCCGTCGTCGCACTGTTCAGCATCGGCCTCGGCTCCGAGACGATGGACGACTGGGGCTGGCGCATCCCGTTCCTGCTCGCTCTGCCGTTCGGCCTGCTCGCCATGTACTTCCGCATGAAGATCGACGAGTCGCCGACGTTCGAGAACACGCAGGCCGCCAACGAGGCAGCCGAGAGCAACGACGCCATCGACGAGTCGCAGACGCAGCTCGGCCCGGTCGGCATCATCAAGCACCACTGGCGCCCGCTGCTCATCGCCATGGCGCTCGTCGGCGCGACGAACACCGCCGGCTACTCGCTCACGTCGTACATGCCCGGTTACCTCGAGAGCAACCACGGCTACACCACCCTGGGTGCCGCTGCAGCCACCATCCCGGCGCTCGTGGCGCTCTCCCTGGCCGTGCCCTTCGTCGGGCGCTTGTCGGACAAGATCGGCCGCAAGCCCGTCTACTGGATCGCGATCATCTCGACGCTGCTGTTCACCTACCCGGCCTACATGATGATGGAGAACCAGACGCTGGCCTTCGTCGCGATGTTCATGCTGGCCTTCTCCGTCTGCTTCTACGTCGCGATGTCGGCCTCGACGCTGCCCGCGCTGTTCCCGACGGCCTCACGCTTCGGCGGCATGGCGCTGTCGTACAACATCGCCGTCTCCCTGTTCGGCGGCACCGCGCCGATGATCAGCGAAGCGCTCGTCAAGTGGACCGGCAGCAAGAACGCGCCGGCGCTCTACACGATGTTCTTCGCCGTGCTCGGCGGCATCGCATTGCTCGCGATGAAGGAGTCGGCGCGCAGACCGCTGCCGGGTTCGATGCCGACGGTCGCCTCCGACGAAGAGGCCCACGAACTCGTCGAGACGCAGCACGACAACCCCGACATCGTCCACGAGGACCTGCCGTTCGACGCGCACGACGCCGCGAACGCGGCAACCGCGGGGACCACTTCGGACGCCGAGAAGCACTGACGTCCGCTGCCGCGAGCGCTGAGTCCACAGCGCTCGCAGCCACGAAGGCCGCCACCCGATCGGGGTGGCGGCCTTCGCCGCCGTCTCGCCGCGACCACCGCTCGTTCAGTCGCCCTGGTTCGCGTGCTCGTGCAGCAGCTTGGTGACCTCGCGGCGCAGCACCTTGCCCATCGGGTTCGTCGGCAGTTCGTCGACGACGACGAAGCGACGCGGCGCCTTGTACGCCGTCAGCTTGCCCTTGACGTGGCGGCGCAGCGCCTCGGCGTCAGCATCGGTGTGGCCGTCGGCGAGCACGACGGCGGCGACGACGTCCTCACCGCCCGCGGTGGCGGGCAGCCCGACGACGGCGGCGTCAGCGATCGAGTCGTGTTCGCGCAGCACGCCTTCGACCTCACTCGGGTAGACGTTGAAGCCACCCGTGACGATCATCTCCTTGATGCGGTCGACGACCGTCAGGTAGCCGCCCTCACCCATCTCGACGACGTCGCCGGTGCGGAAGAAGCCGTCGTGGAACGCCTCCTGCGTCGCCTCGGGCTTCTTGTAATAGCCACCGAAGACCTGCGGACCCTTGACGAGCAGCTCGCCCGGGCCGGAATCCGGCGCGTCCTTCGTGACGTCCTCGGGGTCGGCGAGGCGGATCTCGACGTCGGGGAACGGCACGCCGATCGAGCCGGCGCGACGATCGTCGGAGATGGGGTTGCCGACGACGACTGGGCTCGTCTCGGTGAGGCCGTAGCCCTCGATGAGGTGGCCGCCCGTCGCCTTCTCCCAGCGTTGCACGAGCGCGGACGGCAGCGACATCGCGCCCGACAGGCCGATGCGGATGCCCTCGAGGCTGATGTCGCGCTTCTCCGCCTCGTCGAGGATGCGGGCGTACAGCGGCGGTACACCCGGCGCGAACGTCGGGGTGCGACGCTTCACGGCGTCGATGATGAGCGGCACCTCGGGGGCGGGCAGCATGAGCAGGCACGCGCCGAGGTTGATGCCCGCGAGGACGCCGATCGTCAGGCCGTACGCGTGGAACATCGGGAGGACGACGAGGAACGTCTCCTCACCGTCACGCAGCTGCGCCCACGCCTTGCCCTGCAGGCAGTTGGCGGCGAGGTTCGCGTGCGTGAGCGGGACGCCCTTGGGGGTGCCGCTCGTGCCCGAGGTGTAGAGCATGATCGCCGGGTCACCGGCCGATGGCTTGGGGTGGTCGGCGGGCAGCGTGCCGCGTGATAGCAGGTCGTTCCAGCTCAGCAGGCCCTCGGGCGCCGGGCCGGTGAGGCGCTCGCGCGACTCGCGCGCCTTCTTCACCGGCAGGCGCAGCGCGAGACGCTTGACGAACGGCAGCTCCGCCGTCACGTCGATCGCGACTATGTGGCGGACGCCGTTCTCCTGCGCGAGGTCGACGAGCATCGGGCTGATCTTGTCCCATGCGATGACGACCTCGGCCTCGTGGTCCTCGAACGGCGCGCGCAGCTCACCGATCGTGTAGAGCGGGTTGTGCTGCACCGCGATCGCGCCGATGCGCATGATCGCCTGCGTGACGACGACGTTCTGCGGGCAGCCAGGCAGCAGGACGGCGACGCGGTCGCCCGCCGTCACACCGAGGTCCAACAGACCGGCCGCGGCGGCGTCGACCTGAGCCTTGAGCTGGTCGTACGTCGTGACGCGCCCCATGAAGTCGATGGCCGGGCGCTCGCCGAATCGCGCGACGGCGGAGTCGAACTGATCGACGAGCGTCGCCGTGCCGTAATCGAGGCGCAGGGGCACACCGGGCGAGTAGGAGTTCGCCCACAGCGCGTTCGTCAGCATCGTCGTCATCCTCCATCGGCGCGTCGCGCCTCGTCACGGCTGGTCTCGTCACAGCACGAGGTGCCGAGCGGGATCGCCGGCACCGTCTTCGAGTGTATGCCCCGTCACGTCGAGCTTCTACACCCGTAGTACCCATCGGCGATTCCTGTCCCCTTCTGCGAACTACGTCCCCGTCGCGATTCCTGACCCCCTGTGCGATTTTCGGTCACATTCGCGAATCCCGTCCCCATCTGCGGAACCGCGGCGCGGTGCAGGATGGGTGCCATGAACGCCGTGACAGTCCACGAGGCCCCCTCCGTCGAGATCGTGCGAGGCGACATCACGACCGAGCAGGTCGACGCCGTCGTCAACGCCGCGAACTCGGGCCTGCTCGGCGGTGGCGGCGTGGACGGTGCCATCCATGCCGCAGCAGGGCCGCAGCTGCGCGAGGAGTGTCGCAAGCTGCGCGCGACACGGCTGACGGGCGGATTGCCGACCGGCGAGGCCGTCATCACCGGCGCGGGGCGGATGCCCGCGCACTACGTCATCCACACTGTCGGCCCGAATCGTCATGCGGGCCAGACGGATCCGGCTCTTCTAAGCTCCTGTTTCGCCGAGTCATTGCGGATCGCCGACGAGGCGGAATGCCGCTCCGTGGCCTTTCCCGCCATCAGCGCGGGCGTGTACGGCTGGGACGTCGAAGAGGTCGCGTGCATCGCTCTCGAGGTGGCGCGTTCCGCCCGATGTGCACATGTCCGGGCGATCCGTTTCGTGCTGTTCGACGATCGCGCACTCGCCGCTTTCGAACGTGCTGCCGACCGAGCCTGACCGCATCCCGGCCAAGGCGAGTCGGATCTCTCGCGGGCCGACCAACGGCATGGTGCGGGGAGCGTTCCTGCGGGCCGGTTGGGTGGCCACGTTCGATGGCTTGTCGGCGCCGCGTGGTTGGCTTCAACCATGGAGCTGAACGAGTGGAGTGGACGCATCGAGGGCATCTCGGCTGCGTACGGCGAGTACTTCGCTGTGGAGCGCACGCCGGAGTGGGTCCTGCTCAAGCTCACCGAGGAGGTCGGGGAGCTCACGCAGGCCTATCTCGCATCGAGCGGGCAGGGTCGAAACCGGGGCAAGAGCGACGACGAGCTGCGCCAGGACCTCGAGGGTGAAGTCGCCGACGCGTTCGCCATGATCCTGGTCTTCGCGCGGAGCGCGGGTATCGACATCGAATCAGCGCTGACGACGAAGTGGTTGCCGTGGGAGAAGTTCCACACCGATCGAGCCGCAGGTCTGGCCCCCGAGCCACTCGCCCATCGGTGGCCCGAGCCGTCCGACGATGACCCGCAGGCGTCGTCATGACCGTCGCGAGCCCTCCCCTGCTGCGCGGTGACGGCGCGAGCGCGCAGAATCGTCGGTCAACCCGCCTCGCGACGCCGCTGGGCGACATGCTCGTCGCCGTGAGCGATGACGGAGTGCTCGGCGCCTACTTCGACGGCCAGGCGCATCAGCCGGACGCGGCGTGGTTCGGGGCGCGAGTGGAGCAGCGTGACGATGCCCTCCTCGACGCCGTCGCGCAGCAACTCACCGCCTGGTTCGCTGGGGAGCGGACCGATTTCGACCTTCCGCTCGCTACGCTCGGCACCCCGTTCCAACGCAGCGTCTGGGAGCTGTTGCTGCAGATCCCTCCCGGCGAGACGACGACGTATGGCGAGCTGTCGGCGTCGCTCTCACCCGACGGAGTCGCCACCCCTGGCCAGGCACAGGGCGTCGGGCAGGCCGTCGGTCACAACCCGATCAGCGTCATCGTGCCGTGCCACCGCGTCGTCGGCTCGGGCGGTTCCCTCGTCGGCTTCGCCGGCGGCCTGGATCGCAAACGCTGGCTCCTCGCCCACGAGGAGAGCGAGACGACCCGTGAATCCCGTTTGTTCTAAACGGTTCTCGCGCCGCTCGGCTCGGTTGCGAAAAAAGTTCTCTCGCCGACCTCACACTTCGTCGTTCTCGGACGACTCCTGAGTGATGACACAGCAACCGCTCTTCCACGAGATCGTGGAACGCCATGGGCCGACGGTTCTGCGCGTGTGCGCCGCGACCCTCGGGCCCGGTGCGGACGCGGAGGACGCCTGGTCCGAGACGTTTCTCGCGGCTCTGCGGGGCTACCCGTTCGACGACATCGAAGACGTCGAGGCATGGCTCGTGCGCGTGGCGCGGCACAAGAGCGTCGACATCGTGCGACGGAATCGACGCGCCGCACCACACCCCGAGCCCGTCCGCGATCTCGAGGCGGCCCACGACTCGACTCGATCGCGGCGCCTCGGCGCCGGAGCCGTCAAGGACGACGACGCCGGGCAGGCGCTTCAACGCCTGTTCGTCGACGACGTCCACCCGGGCGCCGACGTCGGGGCCTGGGACGGCGAGTTGTGGAGCCACGTGGGCGCTCTGAGCGAACGGCAGCAGTTCGTTGTCGTGCACCGCTACGTGGGGCAGTGGACCTACCCGGAGATCGCCGACAAGCTCGGCTGCTCGACGGCGGCCGCCCGACGTTGCGGAGCCGACGCCATCGCCGCGCTGCGTCATCGACTCATCCCGACCCGAGAGGACACCTGATGACCAGCGACGACGTGTTCACCACGACCATCGACGCCTTCACCGACGCGGCATCGACCGAGGCGCTGACGAATCGGCTGCTCGAACATGTGCGTCCGCGGGACGTCGACGTCGTGTGGACGACGCACGAGACGCTGCTCGGCCGGCTCCTGCTCGCCTTCCGCGACGACGCCGTCGTCCGCGTCGCGTTCGAGTCGGAGGGCTTCGACGCCGTGCTCGACGACCTCGGTGAACGTCTCGGACGCCGCACGCTGCGCTCACCCCGGCGCGCCGACACCCTGCGCCGCCAGCTCGACCTGTACTTCACCGGGGTGCGCGTGGAGTTCAGCGTGACGCCCGACCTGTCGTTGTCGACCGCCCCCTTCCGACGGGAGGTGCAGTCGAGCCTGCCCACGATTCCCTACGGCCGCACCATCAGCTACGCCGATCTCGCCTCCTCGACGGGACGCCCCCGCGCGGTTCGCGCCGTCGGCAGTGCCTGCGCGAGCAATCCGCTACCCATCGTGCTCCCCTGTCACCGGGTCGTGCGCAGCGACGGCTCCCTCGGCAACTACCTCGGCGGCGTCGAGGCGAAGCAGCGGTTGCTCGAGCTCGAGTCCGCCGCCGCGCCTTAGGCCCACCTAAGTCATGCAGCCGGCTCTCAGGGTTTACGCCGACGACATCTGCGCGACGTCTCGTGTCTGCCTCGACGCCCAAGGATCGACCCGCGTGGGCGCCCCCACCGTCCGCCCTGATCAGCTCCCGACTTTCCGCCCCGGCGAGGAGACCCCATGAGCCCCAAGCTGCTCCCCCTCATCAATACCCGCCACGGTTCGCGCAGCGCGAAGACGTGCGAGTACCGCTGCGCCAACCAGTGCGACGCGCCGACGCCGAACACCTCAGGCAACGAGGAGTTCCAGACTCTCGCTCAGCGTGCCATCGCCCGTCGCGCGATGCTCACGGGCTCCGCGGGCGCCATGGTGCTCGCCGGTTTCGGCGCGCAGGCTGCTGCGGCGGACACTGCGCACGGCCACCACCCGCGACCCGAGCGCAACGTCGGGCGAGCCTCCTTCACCTCCGTCGCGCCGAACCGCAAGGATGACGTCGTCAACGCCGAAGGGTTCACGCACGACGTGATCATCCGTTGGGGCGACCCCGTCACCAAGCGCGCACCGCGTTTCGACGTCCACCACCAGACGCCCGAGGCACAGGCGCAGCAGTTCGGTTACAACAACGACTATGTCGGCATCATCCCGCTCGACGGTCGCCGCGCCCTGCTGAGCGTCAACCACGAGTACACCGACCCGGAACTGATGTTCCCGACCGGGACGGACGAGCTGCTCAAGAAGAAGATCGAGATGGCCGCGCACGGTCTGGCGGTCGTCGCCATCGAGAAGGGCCGGGCCAAGGGGTCATGGAAGGCCAGCGACCCGCGCTGCTCGCGCTACAACCGCCGCATCACGGCCAGCACGCCGCTGCGCGTCGACGGCCCCGCCGCTGGTCACGAGCTGCTGCGCACCAAGGCTGACCCCAAGGGCACGACGATCCTCGGCACCTTCGCCAACTGCTCCGGCGGCACCACACCGTGGGGCACGACGCTGCACGGCGAGGAGAACTTCCACGGTTACTTCGACGCCTCCGGCGCGCTCGACCCCAAGCAGGCCGATGCCTACAAGCGGTACGGCATCACCGGCCAGGGCAAGGGGTGGAAGGACGTCGACGAGCGCTTCGACCTGACGAAGACCCCGAACGAGGCCAACCGCTTCGGTTGGATCGTCGAGCTCGACCCGCTCGACCCGTCCGCCCCGCCCGTCAAGCACACGATGCTCGGCCGCGTGAAGCACGAAGGCTGCAACGTCACGATCGCACGTGACGGCCGCGTCGTCGCCTACACCGGCGACGACGAGAAGGGCGAGTACATCTACAAGTTCGTCTCACGTGACCGCTACCAGCGCAGTGCCTCGCCCGCCGCACGCCGCCACAACAAGACACTGCTGTCCGCCGGCACGCTCTACGTCGCGAAGTTCACCGGTGACGGCGACGCCGACGGCGTCCACGACGGCACGGGCACGTGGATCCCGCTCACGAGCGAGAAGAAGTCGTACGTTCCGGGCATGAGCGTCGCGGAGGTGCTCGTCCACACGCGCCTGGCGGCCGACAAGGTCGGTCCGACGCGCATGGACCGCCCCGAGGACATCGAGCCGAACCCCGTCAACGGCAAGATCTACTGCGCGCTGACGAACAACTCCGACCGCGGCAAGAAGTTCACCACGGACGAGGCCAATCCCCTGGCCTCGTCGATGACACGCAAGAAGCTGGGCGAGCCGCTCACGGCCACGTCCGGCAACCGCAACGGATACATCCTCGAGATCACGGAGGGCCGTGGCCGCTCCTGCGGCAAGGGGTACGAGACCTCGACCGACTTCACCTGGGATCTCATGCTCATCTGCGGTGACCCGGCCGCGCAGGAGACGTACTTCGCCGGCTTCCCGAAGGAGCACGTCAGCCCGATCAGCTGCCCCGACAACGTCGCCTTCGACGCCGTCGGCAACCTGTGGATCTCCACCGACGGCAACCAGCTCGGTTCCAACGACGGGCTCTTCCGTGTCCCGACGAACGGGCCGGAGCGCGGCCGCGTCCAGCAGTTCCTCACGGTGCCCTTCGGCGCCGAGACCTGCGGGCCGCTCGTCAGCCCGGACCAGCTTTCCGTCTTCACGGCCGTGCAGCACCCGGGCGAGACCGACGACGCGACGTTCGAGAAGCCGACGAGCACGTGGCCGCACACGGACGCCTTCCCCCGCCCGTCGGTCATCGTCTCCTACGCGAAATGACGATGCTCGTCTGACCGAGCGTGAGGCGTGAGGTCAGACGAGCAGGCGCCGGCGGCTCACCCGCGCATCGGGTGAGCCGCCGGCGTCATGCGTCATGGCCTAGGCTCGGGCCGTGAGTTCGCCCGCCTTGCATCGTCGCGTCTCGATGGTCGCTCTCGTCGCCCTGGGCGGCGCAGCGGGGGCGGTGGCCCGCGCCGGTGTTGCGGCCGCGATGCATGCGCCGTGGGCGACGCTGACGGTCAACCTCGTCGGCGCGTTCGTCCTCGGCGGGCTGCTCGAGTTCTTCACCCGCGCAGGCGACCGCCCGGCCTGGCGTCTGCTGCTCGGCACCGGGTTCTGCGGGGCCTTCACGACGTACAGCACGTTCGCGCGAGAGGTCGCCGAACGCTCCGCTGGGTCGGGAGTGGGCCTCGCCGTCGCGGAGGTCGCGCTCGGACTCGTAGCCGCGGCGGCGGGGGCCGTCGTCACCGCCCGTTGGGCACCTCGGAGCAGCGCATGATGACGTGGCCGCTCATCGCCCTCGGCGGCGCTGTCGGAGCCGTCCTGCGCTTCGTCCTCGACGGAGAGATGAAGGCCCGCGGCCCACGCACGTGGCCCCACTCGACGTTCGCCGTCAACCTCCTCGGCTCGTTCGTGCTCGGCGTCCTCACCGCGCATCCTCGCCCAGGATGGTTGAGCGCCCTCGTCGTCACGGGCGTCTGCGGCGGCTTCACGACGTTCTCCACCGCGAGCGTCGAAACGCTCACCCTGCTGCGCGCACGGCGCGCGGCCACAGCTCTCGCGTATGCGGTGGGCAGCGTCGTCGTCTGCGTCGCCGTCATCCTGTTGGCCCACCGCATCGCCTGACGGCCGGGCTCGGGCCGGCTGCCGAGCCGCGCATCCGACACCGCGACCGGCTGGAACCGAAGCTCACTCAGCCCCGAGCGCTGCGGGGCGGCGCGGCAACGTCACGATCGCCGTCGTGCCGGCAGTGCTGGAGTCGAAGTGGATGCTCGCCTCCATCGACTCCGCGAGTGCCATCGTGATGGCGAGGCCCAGCCCACCGCGACGATCGGTGTCCGAACGCGACGCCCCCTTGAAACGTCGCCCTGGTTCGGCGGCGACGGACGCGGGCAGCCCCGGCCCGTCGTCGGCCACCTCGACGACGACGCTGTCGCCGGCGTCGCGCACGCTGAGCTGCACGCGCGTACCGGCGGGCGTGTGGCGTCGCGCGTTCGTCACCAGATTGACGATGACGCGGCGCACCCCGTTCTCGTCGCCCACGATCTCGCACGCCTCGTCCGGCGCGTCGAACGCCCACAGGTGCTGCGGCGCCATCAGTTTCGCGTCGGACAACGCCTCCAACGCGAGGAACGTGACGTCGACGCTTTCCTGTGCCGCGCGTTGGCCGGCGTCGAGGTGGGCGAGGAGCAACAGATCCTCGACGAGGCGAGCCATGCGGATGCTCTCGCGTTCGATGCGACGCAGCGATGGCGCCAGCTCGAGCTCGAGCGCTCGGACGTCACTCGCCGCCCTACGTCCGTGGTCAGCGCCGCCATCCTGGCCCTCAACGCCCGGGAGGCCCCCGCCGGCAGAGTCGCCCGCCGCCTCGGATCGCTCGGCCTCCACGGCGCGCGCGAGCATCGACGCGGACAGCTCGGCATGCGATCGCACGACGGCCAGCGGCGTGCGCAGTTCATGGCTGACGTCGGCCAGCATGGTGCGCAGGGCGGCCTCGCTCTCGTCGCGGCGCGCGAGGGCCGCCTCGACCTGACGCAGCAGATCGTTGATGGCGTGCGTGAGCACCCCCACCTCGTCGGCGGCTCGTCGCGGTTCGGGCACACGGCGGCTGACGGCGTCCTCCACCGATTCCGCGGGTGTCTCGGCGATACTGCGCGCGGTGCGCGTGACGGCCTGCAGGGGCCGCACCTGACGTCGCGTCAGCCACACGCCGACGGCGCTCGCCACGATGCCCGCGGGCACCCACAGTGCCAGTTGCCACGCGGCGAGGCGGGTGAGGTCGCGCTCCGCAGGTTCCATGCTGACGGCAGCGAGCACCTCGGTGCCGGGCTGCCTCAGCGTGGCGACGCGCATGTCGTCGCGTTCGGGCAGCTTGACGTCGCGCAGGCCGTCCGGGCGATCGAGCTCGGTTCGCAGCGCGGTGGCGTCCTCCGCCGCCACCACGCGGTCGGGGCCGTTGGCGCGCACGTCGAGCCGGTCGCCACGTCGCACCATGACGATCGCCCCGGACGGTAGTTCTTCCGCCAGCTCCTGCGCCGACGTGTGCTCGTGGTTGACCGCAACGTGCAGGGTGTCGTCGATGCTCGCGTGGATGACGGCGCGTGACAGCAGGAACGAGGCGATGCAGCCGATGGCGGCGAGCACCATCGTCAGCGTCATGACGAGCACTGCGACGCGGGTGCTCAGCTTGCGTGGCCGCAGCCGTGCGAGGTTCATCCCGCGGCGGGTCGCATGGTGTATCCGAGGCCCCGCACCGTGTGGATGAGCGCCGGATGCGACCCGTCGATCTTCTTGCGCAGGTAGCTGATGTAGAGCTCGACGACGTGCTCACCGCCCTGGAAATCCTCTCCCCACACCGCGGCGAGCAACTCCTGCTTCGAGCACACGCGACGCGCGTTCTGCGCCAGGTGCCGCGCGAGCGCGAACTCGGTGGCGGTCAGACGGATCGGTTCGCCGGCGCGCGACACCTCGTACGTCAGGGTGTTGATGACGAGGTCGTCGACGACGAGATGCTCGCCCTGCCCCTGCGCGACCATGCCGCTGCGGCGCATGAGCGCCTCGGCGCGGACGATGACCTCCTCGAGGCTGAACGGCTTCGTCAGGTAGTCGTCAGCGCCCTGCCGGATGCCACTCACCCTGTCCTCCAACGCATCCCGCGCCGTGAGGAAGATGACTCCCGCCTCGGGCAAGATCGAGCGGATGCGGGCGAGGACGTCGAAACCGTCCGTGTCCGGCAGCCCGATGTCGAGGACGACGACGTCCGGGCTCTCGCGCCGCGCGAGGGCGACGGCCTGCGAGCCGGTCGTCGCCGTCAGCACCTGCCAGCCCTGGAACGTGAACGCCGCCGACAGCGACGCGAGCAGGCCCTCCTCGTCGTCGACGATGAGGACGCGCGCCGCACGTCCGGTGACGTGACGAAAGGATGCCTCGCGGGTGTTCATGCTCCCACGATAGAAGCCGCCGAGACGCGCGAAACAGACCACAGTTCCATGAGAGGGAATTCTGAGGAAGGGGCGATAGTTTCATCTTCGTGCCCAGGAAGGTGCTCCCGTTCCCCCCTGGTGTGATGCGTCCTGGGCACCCCAGCGGCGGTGGAGGTCTTGACCTTCACCGCCGCTTTCTTCCCACCGCGGGCGCATCGTCCACAGGCCGGACGGCTGGAGCGCTCTTTCCGCTGCCAGAGCAGGCTGATCCACAGGGTGGCCGTGCTGACGTTGGCGCCGCTCATGGCCCGCCCGCCACGCTCGAGCCATGAGCGACGATCTGGCACCCAGCCCCGTGTTCGACACCCCCGCGCCTGACACCCCCGACGACGCCGCACCGACGCTCGTCGGCGCGTGGATGAGCCCCGGCCTCCTGACACATGACAGTGTCGTGCCGCATGACGATCGGCTGCCGGGCGATTTCGGTGCGACCGGCCCCGGGGCGGACGATCCCGACGCGGGCGGCCCGGCGGAAACCGGCCTCGGGTCGGACGAGGCGCCGTCGGCCAGCCAGCCGTCCCCTGCTGACCCGACGGCCGGTGAGTCGGCCGCTCCCGAAGACGCGCCTGCTCCGGAGAACGAGCCAGCTCTCGAGGACGGTCTCGTTCCAGGGGACGATCTCGAGTCGTGCGCGGCGACCCTCGCAGTCGCCGTCGTGCTCGAGCGCGGCACTCCGTCTACATGGCGCGCCGTGCCGGTGCGTCAGGGCCTGAGCAGCGCCGTCATCGATGCGGTGATGACGCCCCGCGTCATGACGAGCACCGTCGACGCCGTCGTCGCCCGCCACGAGGCCGCGTTCGGGGCGGGCACCGCGTCGGAGCTGCTGCACGCGTTCGATCTCATGGGCGAGACGACGTGGCGGGAGGAGATCGGCACCGGCCACCGCACCCGCGCCAGTGTGGACGCACCCCACAAGAGCGCCGTCATCCGTCAGGCGGCGGCGCTCCTCGCGGGCCGAGGTATCGAGTCATGCGCCGACCTGGTGGCGGCCGCCCACGACGACGACCTCCGACGGGCCTGGTGCGTGCTGCCCGGCCAGTCGTCCGGCTCGACGTGGCGTCATCTGCTGCTCGCCGCAGGGTGCGACGACGTCATGCTGTGCCCCCTCACCCGATCCTTCGCGCGCCGCGCCACCGGCCACACCTTCACCGCCGACGAGCTCCACGCCGTCATCGTCTCCGCGGCCGTCCAGTTGGGCATCACGCCCGCCGCGATCGAGCACCAGATGTGGCGCGGCGCGCTCACGGCGAAGCGCCGCCGCCCCAGCGTGAGGGACGACGGCGCTGCGCGTGAGGGGGCCGATGAGCCCCCTGCTGTCGACGATCAGCTCTGACGGCGCAGCCGCATCGCGATGCCCGCACCGGCAGCTACCACGACGACAGCCAGGCCCGCGAGGCCTGTGACGGCGCGCTCGTTGCTCACGCCATCGGTGTCGACCTTCGGCCCCGTCGTCGTGGTCGGGGACGCGCTGTCAGAAGCGGAACCGGTCTCCGTCGCGCCGGTGGTGGAGCTCGTCGAACCGGCCGTCGGCGTCGTGGGCTCGGTCGTCGGCGTCGTCGGTTCCGTCGTCGGCGTCGTCGAACCGGCCGGCGGCGTCGTGGGCTCGGTCGTCGGCGTCGTCGGTTCCGTCGTCGGCGTCGTCGGTTCCGTCGTCGGCGTGGTCGGCTCGGTCGTCGGCGTTGGGGTCGTCGTGGCGCCGGCCTCGAGCGTCACGGGGAAGCTGCCCGTCGTGCCGGATTCCTTGGCCCTCAGCGTGATCACGGCGTCGCCGGCGGCGAGGTCGCTCGGGGCGGTGAACGAGATCGTGGCCTCACCGTGGTTGGCCGGGTAGGGCGGGGTGGCGGCGCTCGTCGCGCTGATCGGGAACGTTCCGACCACGTGGCCACCGATCGAGACCTCGACCGAGGTGTTCGTCGGCGAGTTCTTGCTCGTCATGTCGAAGCCGGAGGCGGTGAACTCGACCTTCTCCCCGGCCTTGACGTTCGTCGGCTGCCCGTGGATCGACAGCGACTGCTTGGCGTACGACGGCTTCACCGGGCTGTGCGCCTTGAGCCACTCGACGAACAGGCCCTGGTCGATGAGACCGGAGTCGGAGATCGGGCCCCCCTCGTTGAGGGCGGTGAAGTTGTCTCCGCCGGCCATGAGGAAGGAGTTGGACGCGACGGTGTACTTCGCCGCCGGGTCGATGGGCTTGCCGCCCACCATGACGCTGGTGATGCGCGAGCCCGCGGGCTTGGTCTCGTCGAACGTGTACGTGACGTTGCTCGACAGGCCCATCTTGAGGAACGGGCGGGAGGCGCCGTCGGGCTGCCACTGCTGCTCGAGGAGCTTGACGAACGTCGCGCCCGAGATCTCACGCGTCGCGACCGTGTTGTTGAACGGCATGACGGCCGCGGCCTGCGCGAACGTCAGGTTGCCCGCGGCGTCGGGGACGAGGTCGGCGCGCACGCCGCCGGGGTTCATGATGCCGATCTCGACGCTGCCCGGGCGACCGGGCGCGTTGAGGGAGTCGACGTAGCTCTGCGCGATGGCGTTCGACAGGTTCGACTCGGCGAGACGGTCGTCGCGCGAGCCGTCGGGCTTGAGCGCCGAGGTGATCGGGCCCGTGGCCTGTGCGATGACCTGCTGACCGATCTGCGCGGCGCGGGCGTTCGCCGAGTCGACGATGGAGGCGGCAGCGGTGTAGGCGGGCAGCGACGCGCAGGCGTCCGTCGGCGCCGTGACCTTGCGGTTGACGACGGAGTACTGCTTCACCTTCCCCGAGGCCTTGTCGTAGCCGAGGTTGAGGATGCCCAGGTTGTGCGCGTAGAAGTCGGTCTGGATGATCGGGCGCGTGCCGTCGCCGTCAGGCATGGGAGCGTCCCAGTCGTACAGCTGGTGGGTGTGGCCGGTGAAGATCGCAGAGACGTTCGCGCTCGTCTTCGTCACGATGTTCTTGAAGACGGGGCTCGCGGATTCCATCTGCTCCAGCGTCGCGCTGCCGCCCTCCGGCGCACCCTCGTGGTACTCGGCGACGACGACGTCGGCCTCACCGTTCGACGGGTCGCCGTCCTTCAGCTTCGCGGCGACACGGTTGACGGCGGCCACGGGGTCACCGAAGTCGATGCTCGCGATGCCGTCGGCGCCGACCATGTTCTTCGTGTCCGTCGTGACGGCACCGACGACGGCGACCTTGACGCCGTTGACGTCGAGCACCTTGTACTCGGGCAGCGCGGGCGTCGTCGTGCCCTTCTCGTAGACGTTGGCACCGAGGTAGGTCCACTGCGCGCGCGACTGGACGTGACCGGTCAGGTCGTCGAAGCCCTTGTCGAACTCGTGGTTGCCGACGGAGGAGACCTGCAGCTTCAGGGCGTTGAGGTAGTCGATCGACGGGTTGTCGTCCTGCGAGGCCGACTCGAACGGCGAACCGCCGACGTTGTCACCGGCCGAGATGAACGCCGAACCCGGGAACTCCTGCTCGGCCGAGGCGACGGTGCAGGCGAAGTCCTTCGTGAAGTGACCGTGGAAATCGTTGGTGCCGAGCAGCGTGACGGGCGTGAGGTCGGCGTCGAGCGTGGGAACGACGGTGGCGGCGTTCGCGGCAGGCGTCAGGGCACCGGCGAAGGCGAGTGCGAGCACACCGGAGAGGGCACAGGTGCGCGCGATGCGGTTGGTCATGAGGTTCCTCGAGGTTCGAAGTGTTCGGCGGACGCTCGGCCTGGGGCACGTCGCCGCTGCAGGAAGGACAGCGCCTCATTGTGCGCAGGCTGGCCACCCCCTGGGTGCCCCCAGCGCCCCCTGCGCATGATGTTCACCAACTGTTCGCCTGACGTCGTCGACCACGGGCGAAACCGCGGTGGCGGCCGTCCACCTCACCCACCCCGCCAGGCGGAATAGTTGAAATGTAAACTAGGTTGAACCAGGCAACCGATCGCCAGGAGGATCACATGCCCGCCGTCACCGCAGACACGCTCACGTTGCCGCGCCTCGCCGCACCCGCGGCCACGGCCCGCGAGCGCCGCGTCACCCGTCACGTGGCCGGCCCGAAGGGGTACGAGGGCGAGGGTTTCCCGGTCACGCGCGCCTTCGCCGGCATCCCTCACGACGAGCTCGACCCCTTCGTCCACATGGACGAGATGGGCGCCGTCAACTACGCCCCGGGCGAGCCGAAGGGCACCGACTGGCACCCGCATCGCGGTTTCGAGACCGTCACCTACATCATGGACGGGCGCTTCCAGCACCAAGATTCGCACGGTGGTGGCGGCATGATCGAGAACGGCGCCACCCAGTGGATGACGGCCGGTTCGGGCGTGCTGCACATCGAGACGCCCCCGGCCGAGCTCGTCGTCTCAGGCGGCTTCTTCCACGGCATCCAGCTGTGGGTCAACCTGCCGGCCTCGCAGAAGTTCGCCGACCCGCGCTACCAGAACATCGACGGCACGGACTCCGAGCTCGTGACGACGCACGACGGTGCCGCGCTCATCCGCATCATCGCCGGCTCCATCGGCGGCTTTCGCGGCCCGGGCAGCACGCACACGCCGATCATGATGGCGCACGCGACGATCCCTGCCGGCGTGCGCGCCGACATCCCGTGGGAGGCGTCCTACAACGGCCTCGTGTTCGTCCTGTCCGGTTCGGGCACCATCGGCAGCACGCCCGCTGACGGTTCGTCGCCCCGGCCCATCTCGGCGGGTCAGACGATCGTCACGAGCGCCGGTGACCTCATGACGCTGACCGCCGACGCCCGCCAGGACGTCGAGACCCCGTCGCTCGAGGTGCTGCTGCTCGGCGGTCGCCCCATCAAGGAACCCGTCGTGCAGTACGGTCCCTTCGTCATGAACACGAAGGCGGAGGTCATGGCGGCGTTCGAGGACTTCCGCTCAGGACGCCTCGGCCGCGTCCCCGCGGATGCCCTGCGCCCCTACCGCGCGACGGAGGCCGAACTGCGCGACGCCGTGGCCGCCATGCCGCACGGGGGCACCATCACGACCCCCTGACCACCGCGCCGCCGTCCCCATCGGCGATTTTCGTCCACCTTCGAGGCCGGCTCGTCGCCCACGACGGGCCGGCCGGCGTCGTCACCCAACGGGCAGAGCGGGCATCTGCATGACGAACCACACCGCGAAGCCGACGGCCAGTGCGAGGGTGACGATCGCGACGACGGCCGTGACCGCGGGCGCCGTCCGAGGGCGTGGGCGCTGACCGCGCGGGGCTGCGATGACCTTCGGCAGCCGCCACACGTAGGCGAGGACGTGCGTCGCGGCGCAGATGATCCACCCCCAGAACGACGCCTCGTGCAGCGTCAGCCAGATCGTGTCCGGTTCGTACAGCGTCACGATGCCAGTGCCGATGACGCTCGCAGTGAGCACCACGAGCAGCGGCGCAAGCAGTCGCAGGACGATGAACGGTGGCCCTGACGCGACGTAGCGGCCGTCGCGCGTGTAGTAACGCACGAGCCGGTAGCCGGTGGAGGTCAGCTTGACGAGGACGACGACGCCCGCGGCGATGCCCAGCCCCGCATGCCACTCGATGAGCCCCTCGACGTCGAGCAAGGTGACGCCGACGGCGCTCAGGATGAGGACGAGCGAGGCGCCGAGCGTTGCGGTCAGGCGTGAGTTGGCGACGACGCCGTCGTCCGCGGCGGGCTTGTCGACGCTTTCGGGGCGGAACAGCTCGGCGGGGAAGACCACCTCGTCGAGCGGTTCGGGCAGGCGATTCATGCGCCGATCATGCGGCCGCGCAGCGAGATGCGCCAACCAGTGCAGGCAAACCTGAGCTCGCCACCTCGTGCTCACTGCGGCGACACAGAACCCGCCCCGCGAAGCTGCCTGCCCGTTATCCACGCCCGCGGGGTCGATATCCACCGCGAGGCCATCGCGAAGCTGCGATGCTGAGGGGACGAGAACGGCGCTGACGCGCCCCCGAGACCGAACCCGAGTTCGAGGAGAGATGACGATGACGCACGGTGAGCGGGTATGAAACTGCGTCCTCTGCGCCACCGTTCGGCAGGCCGCGCAATCGCCTCACTTCCCGGCGCGGCCACGCGCCCTGCAATCGCTCGCCTCGCGACGACGCGCCCCTCGGCCGCGGCATACGTCGTCGTCGCTGCGACGACCAGCCTCGGGGCTCTGTTGCCCGACGATCGCCTCCACGCCGTCACCAAGCATCTCGTCGCACCGCTCGCCGCGCTCGACGTCGCGACTCGCCCGGGGGCGTGGATCCCGCGTCGCCGTCGTACCACCGGCACGCTGCTCGTCGCCCTCACCGGCTCGGCCATCGGCGACCACCTCATGCTCGCCGAGTCGCGCAGCGAGGGCGCGGCGGCTCGCCGTCGTCTGCGTCGCGGCGCGGCCGCATTCGGTGTACAGCAGCTCGGCCTGCTCACCGTCATGCGCACGCGCGGCCAGCGCTTCACGCCGCGCACGATCGCAGTCGGCGTGACGACGCTCGCCGCGCTCGCCGTGGTCGATCACGTTGCCGCCCGGCGCGATTCCGTCTCGTCGATCGTGCCGGACGACAGCGCTCCGAGCGCCGCTCACAACCCGGACGCCGCCAGGGTTCAGCCGCGCGCCGCCGAGCCGCGCACGCCCGACGCGCCATCGTCCGCACTGCCCGACCCTGTCGTCGCGACCTACGGGGCGCTCCTCGTCGCCATGGCCATGCTCGCCCAGGACGACGCCCGTACCGCCCGTGGCGGGGCCATCTTCCTCACGAGCGACGCCCTCATCGTCACCCGACAACTGCTGCCGCACAGCAGGCTGCGGCGCGTCGCCGACACCGCCGTCATGGCGACGTACACCGCGGCGCTCGCGATGCTCCTCGACGCGTTGGCCGCCGACGACATCACTCCCGCGCGATGTCACCGCGGGTGATAATGCAGGCATGGCTCTGCAGATCGACTACTTCGCCGCCGCGTCCGACGAGGAGGCCGCGGCGCTCGTCAACCTCGAGACGGGCGTGCGCTCGATCCCGTTCGACGACGAATCCGACGCTCCGGCAGTCGAGTACGACGTCGTCCCCTCCCAGGTCGTCGATCCGGGCCTCGCGCTCGGCTACCTCAACGAGCTGTTGACGGGCGTGCCCGTCGAGGAGTTCGTGACGAACGGCTGGCCCGCGCTCGTCGCGACGAGTGACGACGAGCAGAAGTTCGTCCTGCAGGTCGACCCGGGATTCGTCGCGCTCATGTCGACGCGCGAGGGGCCGTTCGGCGACCTCGCCGCCCAATGGGCCGCCGTCGAAGCACCCGAGGACGCCGACGAGTGGGAGGCCGACCCACGTGAACTCGGCGAGTTCCTGGCCCAGTTCGTCGCGCTCGCGCTGACGGCCGGCGACGAGGGCAAGCACGTCTACTGCTGGCTGTGGCCCTGACGGGTCTGGGTGCTCGCCGGCCCGGCGCCGCAGGAGACGCCCGCCGGATGGCAGGTCACTCACACGTAGGCGCGCAACTGCGTGCCTCCCTGTTCGCCAGTCGCCATCCTGCATCACGCGAGGCCACCGCAGCGCGTCATGCGAGGCCGCCACGCCGCATCACGCGCAGCGATCACCTCGCAAGATCCTCCCTCGACAGCGCACGGTAGGCGTGCCAGGCCGGTTCCTCGTACGGGTGCGCGGCGAGCATGGCGTCGAGCGCCCGCACGGCGTCGCGCCGCGGGCACACGACTTCGATGCGCTGCTCCTGCACGACCTCGGGGCGCCCTACGGCGCCGATGTGGGGCTGCGCGCCGGCGAGCGGTTCGAAGCGCCCTTCGCCGGTGACGCTGAACGAGCACGCGCGGTAGTCGCCGATCGCACCCGCCCCGGCCCGCGCCGCAGCGTCACGCACCGCGTCGACGTGGCTGACAGGGGCGAACACGACGATGACGACGAGGTCGTCGCGGCCGCCCGCACCCCCGTCACCGGCGCCGAGGTACTGGCCCCCACGCCGGACGGCGCGCGCCCAGCGCGTCTCATGCACCGTCGATCACCCGAACAGGACGGCTGCCTCGTCCCACTGCTTGCGCGGGACGGTCTTGAGCTCCTTCGTCGCCTCGGCCATCGGCACCGTCACGATGTCGATGCCCGAGAGCGCCACCATCTGACCCCACTTGCGCTGCATGACGGCGTCGATGGCGGCGTGCCCGAAGCGCGTGGCCAGCACGCGGTCGTAGGCCGTCGGCACACCGCCGCGCTGCAGGTGGCCGAGCGTCGCGGCGCGCGTCTCGATGCCGGTTGAGCGTTCGATGAGCGGTGCGAGCGCCTCACCGATGCCACCGAGGCGCGGGCGTCCGGCGGCATCGAGGCCGCGTTCGGCCGCGATGTCCTCGAGTTCGCCCTTGTCGTTCTTCAGCTGGAACCCCTCGGACACGACGACGACGGGTGCACGCCCGCGCGCCTGCGTCAGCAGTACCCATTCGGTGATCTGCGCGAGCGTCACCGACACCTCGGGGATGAGGATGGCGTGGGCGCCGCTCGCGAGCCCGGCGTGCAGTGCGATCCAGCCGACGTGACGGCCCATGACCTCGACGACCATGCAGCGGTGGTGCGCCTCCGTCGTCGTGCGCAGTCGGTCGATCGACTCGGTCGCGATGGAGACGGCGGTGTCGAAACCGAAGGTGTAGTCGGTGCCCGACAGGTCGTTGTCGATGGTCTTCGGCACGCCGACGACGGGCAGCCCGTCAGCGGCGAGACGCGCGGCACCCGACAGCGTGCCCTCGCCTCCGATCGCAATGATCCCCTCCATGCCGTGCCGTTCCATGACGGCGCGGATCGCGTCGGGGCCTCCGACGCCGTCGATGCCGTTGTAGGGGTGCGTTCGGGAGGTGCCGAGGATGGTGCCCCCCTCCTTGGACAGCCCACGCACGCGACGGCGTGGAAGGGAGAACACGTCGTCGACGATGAGGCCGCGCCACCCGTCACGGATGCCGGCGAACTCCTGCTCATAGATCTTGTCGCCCTTCATCACCGCGCCACGGATGACGGCGTTGAGGCCGGGGCAGTCGCCGCCAGAGGTCAGGATGCCGATGCTCATGCGCCTAGTTTCTCCCATGCGCGGCGGCAGGGGGCACCCGCACCGCCGGGTGGGACGTCGCGTCTCTCCCTACGGACGAGTAGACCCGCAGCCATGTGGATGGGACGGCAGCCGGCGCGACGCATCGCGCGTGCGCGGGGGACACCCGTCGGGAGGAGCGTTGCCCATTACGATGAGGTGTCACCACACCTCGACGGCAGGATCCGTGAGCATGACGCGCCCCGACGACACGACGCCTCAAGCCCCTGTTCCCACCGAGCCGGAGGCTGCGGAGCCAGAGCCATCCGGAACCCGCGACCCGTTGCTGCGTGGCGATCTGGCTCCCGCGCCGCGCACACTCGTCGACATCCTGCGCGCGAGCGTCGCCGCGCACCCGGACGACCCGGCCGTCGACAACGGCCAGGACGTGCTGACGTACGCCGAATTCGCCCAGGCCGCAGAGCAGTTCGCCGACGCCCTGCACGAGCTGGGCATCGGTTCGGGTGAGCGCATCGGCATCCGCATCCCGTCGGGAACCCTTGATCTGTACGTCGCGATCGCGGGGACGCTCGTCGCGGGCTGCGCGTACGTGCCGGTCGACTTCGACGACCCCGACGAGCGCGCCGACACCGTCTTCGGCGAGGCCGACGTCGCCGCCATCATCGGCAAGGACCTCGTCATCAGCCCCCGCGCGCCGCACGCCGACGACGCCGCGGCGCATGACGACGTGCGCACCGGCGACCCTGCCCTCACCGACGACGCGTGGATCATCTTCACCTCGGGTTCGACGGGCAAGCCGAAGGGCGTGGCCGTCACGCATCGCAACGCTGCGGCGTTCGTCGACGCCGAGGCCAACCTGTTCCTGCAGAACGCACCCATCGCGCCGGGTGATCGCGTCATGGCGGGTCTGTCCGTCGCGTTCGACGCGAGCTGCGAGGAGATGTGGCTCGCGTGGCGCTACGGTGCCTGCCTCGTGCCCGCACCGCGCAGCCTGGTGAAGTCGGGCATGGATCTGGGGCCGTGGCTGACGGCGAACGACATCACGATCATCTCGACGGTGCCGACGCTCGTCGCGCTGTGGCCGCACGAGGCGATCAAGGACGTCCGCCTCGTCATCCTCGGCGGCGAGGCGTGCCCGCCCGAGATCGGTGCCCGTCTCGCGACCGAGGCCCGCGAGGTGTGGAATACCTACGGCCCGACGGAGGCGACCGTCGTCGCCTGCGCCGCGCAGCTGACGGGTGAGCCACCCGTGCGCATCGGCTTGCCCCTCGACGGGTGGGATCTCGCCGTCGTCGACTCCGAGGGCAACCCCGTGCCGCAGGGTGAGGCGGGCGAGCTCATCATCGGCGGCGTCGGCCTCGCGCGCTACCTCGATCCGGCCAAGGACGCGGAGAAGTACGCGCCGATGCCGACGCTCGGGTGGGATCGCGCGTACCGAAGCGGCGACATCGTCGTCAACGATCCGATCGGTCTGACGTTCCAAGGCCGCGCCGACGACCAGATCAAACTCAACGGCCGACGCATCGAGCTCGGCGAGGTCGACTCCGCGCTGCTGCAACTGCCGCACGTCAGTGGTGCGGCTGCGGCGGTGCGTACCTCGGAGACGGGCAACAAGCTGCTCGTCGGCTACCTCACCGTCAAGGACGGCTTCGACCGCAAGGCCGCCACCGCGCACCTGCGCGAGACGATGCCCGCGGCGCTCGTGCCGCAGCTCGCCGTCGTCGACACGCTGCCGACGCGCACCTCCGGCAAGATCGACCGCGATGCGCTGCCATGGCCCCTCGAGATCCCGATGGGTGACGGCGACGGCGAGACGTTCACGGGCACGGCGGCGCGGCTGCAGGAGCTGTTCGCCAGCATCCTGGGCACTCCCCCGACGTCGCCGGACGACAACTTCTTCGACCTCGGCGGCGGCTCGCTGACGGCGGCGCAGCTCGTCGCGCGGCTGCGTGAGACGAACCCGGAGATCACCGTCGCCGACGTCTACGAGGCGAACTCGATCACCGAACTCGCCGCGACGATCGACCAGATGTCCTCTCCCACCGGGCGATTGAACGACAACGTCGTCAAGGTGCGCCGCAGCACGCAGACGTTGCAGGTCGTCGCGTCGCTCGCTGTACGCCAGTTCTCGGCGCTGCGTTGGCTGACGTGGTTGGGTGCCGGCGCGAACCTCGCGCACGCCTCCGGCATGACGTGGGTGCCGACGCTGAGCTGGTGGTGGATCCTCGTGGGCTGGGTGCTGTTCGTCGCCCCGCCGGGGCGGATGCTGCTGGCCGCCGGATTCGCCCGCACCATCCTCGCGGGGGTGACGCCGGGCGCGTACAGCCGCGGTGGACGCACCCACCTGCGCGTCTGGCTCGCCGAACGCATCGCCGACGAACTGGGCGCCACCAACCTCGCCGGTGCGCCGCTCGTCAAGTTCTACGGCCGCCTGCTCGGCTGCGACATCAAGAAGCACGTCGACCTGCACAGCCTGCCGCCCGTCACCGGCTTCCTCACGCTCGGCAAGGGCTGCTCGATCGAGCCCGAGGTGGAGCTGCGCGGGCACTGGATCGACGGTGACACGTTCCATCTCGGACGCATCGAGGTCGGACCGAACGCCCGCGTCGGCACGCGCTCGACGCTGCTGCCCGGCGCCCGCGTCGGCAAGCGCGCGGAGATCGCTCCCGGTTCGGGCGTGTTCGGTCGGGTGCCCGCCGATCAGCTCTGGTCCGGGGCGCCTGCCGAGCACATCGGCACCGCACGCGGCCCGTGGGACGAGCAGGCGCCGCCGAACAAGCCGATCTGGCTCGTCGCGTACGGCGCGACGGGCATCGCCGCGTCGCTCATCCCATCGGTGGGTTCGGCGGCCGGGCTGGCCGTGCTGTGGCCCTGGCTGCGTCACGCCGACTCGGTCGCGGACATCGCCCGCATCGGCGCGATCGGCGTCATCCCGGCGACGCTCGTCGGTTTCGTCGTCACGGCACTCGTCATCCTGGCTGCGGTGCGCGCCCTCGGCCGCGGCCTCGTCGCCGGCCACCACCCGATTCACGGCGGTCAGGGCTGGCGCGCGTGGACGACAATGCGCATCCTCGACGAGGCCCGCACCTGGCTGTTCCCGCTCTACTCGAGCACGCTGACGCCTAATTGGCTGCGCGCGCTCGGCGCGAAGATCGGACGTGAGGTCGAGGCCTCGACCGTGCTCATGCTGCCGAAGATGGCGGACGTCGGCGAGGGCGCGTTCCTCGCCGACGACACCCTCGTCGCCAACTACGAACTCGGCGGCGGCTGGATTCGCATCGCGCCCGTCAAGGTCGGCAAGGGTGCCTTCATCGGCAACTCGGGCATGGCCGCGCCCGGGCGCAAGGTGCCGAAGCGCGGCCTCGTCGCCGTACTGTCGGCCGCGCCCGCACGCGGGGCGGCGAAGAAGGGCACGAGCTGGCTCGGCTCGCCGCCGCAACGTCTGCGCCGCCAGGCCGGTGAGACGGACGCCTCCCGTACCACCGCGCCGCCGACAAAGCTGCGTGTCGCGCGCGCCGTCGTCGAGGCGCTGCGGATCATCCCGCAGTCGCTGCACTCGGCGCTCATCGCCGGTGCAGCGCTGACGATGCTGTGGGTCGCCGACACGCACTCGTGGTGGCTGGCGGCGCTGACGGCAGGATTCGTGCTCGTCGGCTTCGGCGCGCTCGGCGGGGCGTCCGCCGTCATCGCGAAGTGGCTACTGGTCGGGCGCCTGCGCGTCACCGAATACCCGCTGTGGAGTTCGTTCGTGTGGCGCAACGAACTCGCCGACACGTTCACCGAGGTCGTCGCCGCGCCCTGGCTCATCCGCGCCAACGGCGGCACGCCGGTGCTCAACCTGTGGCTGCGCGCGATGGGAGCGAAGATCGGCCACGGCGTGTGGTGCGAGACGTACTGGTTGCCCGAAGCCGACCTCATCCGCCTCGGCGACGGCGCCTGCGTCAACTCGGGTTGTGTCGTGCAGACTCATCTGTTCCACGACCGCATCCTCGCGATGGACACCGTCACCCTCGGCGCCGGCGCGACGCTCGGCCCGAACAGCGTCGTCCTGCCCGCCGCGAAGATCGGCACACACGCGACCGTCGGGCCGACGTCCCTCGTCATGCGCGGCGAGAGCGTGCCTGACAAGACCCGCTGGCTCGGCAATCCCATCGGCCCGTGGATCGAGGACGAGAACCCCGCCGACGCCCGCCGCGACGGCGGCGAGATGGAAACCGACGACGCCGTCGCGCACGATGACGAAGCGGCGCGCACTTCGCAGGGCGCGACCCACGTCGAGTTCCACGACGAACCGTCCTCACCGGTAGCATCCGACGAACACCCCGGCGACGGGCAGCCCGTCACGAACGGCGCCTCCTTCGAGGGACGCGACGCCACGCCGACCGCACGACCCGAAAGCGATTCCTGATGTTCAGCAGCACTCCGAGCGGCGGCGCCGACCCCTACGTCCCGGGTCACGGCGATCTGGCGTTCGGCGTCGATTCCTACGATCTGACCCTCGACTACACGCCCGCCGGTAACCGTCTCGACGCCACGGCCGTGCTCGCCTGCCGCATCGTCGACGACGTGCCGGAGGCCTCGCTCGACGACGGCGGGGTGCGCCGGATCGAACTCGACCTGCATCACCGGCTCAAGGTCGCGAAGCTGACGGTGTCGGGCGCGAAGATGGCGCGGTTCGGCCAGGAGCGTTCGCGGCTGTTCATCCGGTTCGCGCAGCCGCTCGCGCCGGGCGCGCGCTTCACCGTCACCGTCGCCTACAAAGGTTCGCCCGGTCCGATGCGCGGGCCCGATGGCGACGCGGGCTGGGAGGAGCTGGAGAACGGCGTCATCGTCGCGTCGCAGCCCCACGGTTCGCCGACGTGGTTCCCGTGCAACGACCGTGCCGCGGACAAGGCCGTCTACCGCTTCGCCGTGACGACGGATGCCGAGTACCACGTCGTCGCCAATGGCACTCTGCTGCGCCGCCGTCACACGGGCCGACGTGCGACGTGGACGTACGAGTGCACGGCACCCATGTCTCCGTACCTGGCGACGTTGCAGATCGGGCCGTACCAGACCCGTCAGATCCAGGCGAAGCCGACGGACGTCCGCCTCGTCTTCCCGCCTCGTCTGCGTGAGCCGGTCCGAGAGGCGTTCTCCGACCAGCTGCACATGATCGATTTCTTCTCCTCGCGCTTCGGCGCGTACCCCTTCGCCTCGTACACGGCCGTCATCACCGACGACCCGCTCGAGATCCCCCTCGAGTCGCAGACGTTGTCGACGTTCGGTTCGAACTTCGCGAACCGCGGCTGGGACGCGCAGCGCCTCATCGCGCACGAACTCGCGCACCAGTGGTTCGGCAACGCCGTGACGGCGGCGTCGTGGGAGGACATCTGGCTCCACGAGGGTTTCGCCTGCTACAGCGAGTGGCTGTGGAGCGAGGAGATCCATCTCGGGAGCGCCGACCAGCGGGCGCGCGAGGCGTGGCTGCGCCTGTCGCGGCTGCCGAAGGATCTGCGCCTGCACGATCCGGGCCCGAAGGACATGTTCGACGACCGCGTCTACAAGCGCGGAGCGCTGACGCTGCACGCCCTGCGCCTGACGATGGGTGACGCCGCGTTCTTCACGCTGCTGCAGCGATGGGTGGCCGAGAACACCGGCAAGACGGTGACGACGCAGCAGTTCGTGCGGCTCGCCGACGAGGTGGCTGCCGCAGCCGGCGTCGAACCCGTGGGCGCCCTCATCGCCGAGTGGCTCGAGACCCTCCCCCTGCCGCAGCTGCCTGGGCCAGGCTCCACGCGCGTCTGACCCGCTCGAGCCACTGAATGTGGACAGGAATCGCAGATGGGTACGCGGCGCCGCCACCGAAGCGATCCAGGTCACACCAGATGGGTAGGGTGAGGGCATGCCAGCTGATGCACCTGAGCTTCCCGCGTTCACCCCGCGCGAGGACGTCGACGCCTACTTCATCTCCCGCCTCGGGACCCCCGAAGGAGCCCCCGAGGGCGCGCGCCTGTTCGATCCGACGATCCACGTGCAGGGCGCCTGGAACGAGGGCGAGCAGCACCTCGCCGCGTCGGCAGGGCTCATGGTGCACTGCATCGAACAGCACGAGCCGCGCGACGACATGCAGCTTGCGAAGATCACCTTCGACGTCCTCGGCTTCATCCCGCTGCGTCCGACGCTCGTGTCGGTGCGCACGATCCGCCCCGGCCGCACGATCGAACTCGTCGAAGCGACGTTCAGCGTCGACGGACGAACCATCATCGTCGGGCGCGCGTGGCGTCTGTCGAAGCAGGATTCCTCGCCGGTGGCGGGCGCCGACGTGCCCGCCATGCCGGCCCTCGAAGAATGCACCCCCTACAGCATGTCGAGCATGTGGCCGGGCGGCTTCATCCACTCCCTCGACGGCTACGAGGCCGAACCCTACGTGCCGGGCCGACACCGCGTCTGGCTGCGCACGCAGCTGCCGATCGTCATGGGTGAACAGATCACCCCGACGACGCACTTCCTCTCCGTCATCGACGGCGCCAACGGCATCGCCGTCCGCGTCGATCCGCGCGAGTGGATGTACCCCAACGTCGATTTGACGGTGCACCTCTTCCGCCAACCCGACCCCACCGCAACGGGATTCGACACCACCGTCGCGATGGGCGAGAGCGGGCTCGGCGTCACGATGACGTCACTGCACGACATCCACGGCCCCGTCGGACGCATCGCGCAGAGCCTGACGGTCCGCAAGCTCTGACGCGCGATGTTGCCCGGGAATCGTCAGTGGGTGAACTGCACGCCCTGGGAGGCGTCGAGCACGACGCCGACGCGGGCGCCGGGCTCGAGCGCGGCCGGTTCGACGTCGCCGGGGTAGGCCACAGCAGCCAGCTCCAGCATGGGCAGCGCATCGAGCCGGACGCTCACGCGCGTCAACTCGTCCGCCACCGCGCTGTGCACGATGCTCGCCGCCAGCGCGCGGGGGGCCCGGGCGTCACGCGCTCCGGCCGCTTCGCCCCACGAGGAACCATGCGTCGCCCCGGCGTCACGCATTGCGACACCGTCTCCCGAAGAGGAGCCGGACGCCGTTCCTGTCGCAACCACCCGTAGGGCACTCTGACGCAACTTCCAACGCCCCGGCGCGAGGCCCACCGCTGTCGCCTCGTCGGGGTCCAGGGTCGTCGTGAAGCCGAGGAAATCGGCGGTGTCTTCGTCGGACGGCACGGCCCACACCTCAGGCGCGGCACCGTGCTGGACGATGCGTCCGTCGCGCATGACGGCGATGTCGTCGGCGACGGTGAGCGCCTCGCCGTGATCGTGCGTGACGAACAGTGCGGTCGCGTTCTCGGCGGTGAGGATGGCCCGCAGATCGGTCGACAACCGCTCGCGCAGGCCTCTGTCGAGGGCCGAGAGCGGCTCGTCGAGGAGCAACAACCGCGGTCGCACCGCGAGGGCCCGCGCGAGCGCCACACGCTGCTGTTGACCGCCGGAAAGCGTTGCGGGAGAACGCTTCTCGTAGCCAGGCAGCCCGACGAGGTCGAGCAGTTGCCCGACGCGTGCGGCCTGCTCGGCGCGCCCCACACCACGTCGCGCCAGCCCGTAGGCGACGTTCGCGGCGACGTCGAGGTGCCCGAACAGTTGGCCGTCCTGGAACATCAGCGCGAAGTCGCGCTTGTGCGTCGGCACGCGCGTCACGTCGTCGCCGTCGAAGCTGACGCGCCCCGCGTCGAGACGCTGCAAGCCTGCGACGGCGCGCAGCAGCGTCGACTTGCCGCAGCCGCTCGGGCCGAGGACGGCGAGCACGCGCCCGGCGTCGACGGTGACATCGACGTCGTCGAGCGCCGGTGACTCCTGGCCGGCGAACGTCACGCGGGCGCCGCTGACGACGAGCCCGCGCGCCGCCTCCGCGGCCCGCTCACCATCGGCCCGCTCGCCACCAGACGTCATCCCCTCGGACCGCGTCCCACCGGCTCGCAACCCGTCGGACCTCTCGCCACCAGACGGCATCCCGTTGGCCCGCTCTTCACCGACCGGCGTCCCACCAGCCCACGCCGGACCGGCGTCGCCTCGCCTGGGTCGTCCCACCATCAGCCCATCCTCCCTGCGGCGACGCCGCCGATCTTGTCGACGGCCACCATGACGAGGCCAGTCACGGCTGCGAGCACGACGGACGCTGCCATCGCGCCACCGAAGTTGGCGTCACCGGGGCGCCCGATCAGCTGGTAGATGACGACGGGCAACGTCGGCGAATCAGGTTGCGCGAGAAAGGCCGTCGCGCCGAACTCGCCGAGCGAAACCGCGAGCGCGAACCCGGCTGCCGCGACGAAGGGTCGCCACAGCACCGGCAGATCCGCCGTCATCCATGCCCGGACCGGCGAGGCCCCGAGCGCGGCGGCCGCCTCGCGCGGACGGGGGTCCAGCGAGCGCAGCACGGGCGTCAGCGTGCGCACGACGAGCGGCAGCGCGACCATTGCCTGCGCGATCGGAATGAGCGCTGACGACGAACGCAGGTCGAGAGGCGGCCGGTCGAGCGTGATGAGGAAACCGAAACCGACGGTCACGGCCGAGACGCCGAGCGGCAGCATGAACGCCGCGTCGAGCAGCCGGACGACACTCCGCCCCTTCGGGCTCGCCGCGCGCCACGACACGACGACGCAGACGCACACCCCCAGCACGAGCGCGAGCAACGCAGCGTCGATCGCGATGCGCCAGCTCTGCGAGAGCGCACCGACGACCCCGAGGTCACCCAATCCGCGATAGTGCTGCACCGTCCAGCCGCCATCGGAACGCAGCGAGCGCACGAGCAGCGTCACCAGCGGCGCCAGGATGAGCGCCCCGACAGCGGCGGTGAGCGTCAGGGCAGCCACGTCACCGCGCCCAGGACGTCGCAGCGCCGTCTGCTGCGTCACGCCACGCCGCACCCGCTCGTCATGACGCCCGATGCGCGAGCGTTCGCTGACGACGAGCAGCGCCGCGACGAGGACGAACTGCGTCACCGACAGCACCGCCGCGGCTCGCAGGTCGAGGAATTCGACGGTGAGGGAGTAGATCTCCGTCTCGAGCGTCGAGTAGCGCAGGCCACCGAGCATGAGGACGATGCCGAACGCCGTCGAGCAGAACAGAAACACGACGCTCGCGGCGCTGACGACGGCGGGGCGCAGCTGCGGCCACGTCACCGTCCGGAAGACCTCCCGCGGTGATGCCCCGAGTGCCGCCGCCGACTCCGCCGTGCGCGGGTCGAGCGACGCCCACATCGGCCCGACGGTGCGCACGACGACGGACACGTTGAAGAACACCATCGCGAGCAGCACCGGCTGCCACGAGCCGTCCCAGCCCAACCAGGCAAGCGGGCCGCCGTCGGCGAACAGCGACCGGAACGCGACGCCGACGACGACCGTCGGCAGGACGAACGGCAGGACGACGAGCGCGCGCCACACCCCCGCCCCCGGCACGCGCAGCCGGTACAGGGCGTGCGCGACGGGCACACCGAGCAGCACCGAGCACGCCGTCGCGAGCGCCGCCATCCACACGGTGAACCACAGCACGCGCAGGATGCGCGGGCGCGTCAGGACGTCCGTGAATCCGCCCAGATCGACGTGCCGACCCGGCGCGAGCCCACGCACCGCCATCGCTGCGACGGGCCACGCGAAGAAGATCGCGAGGAACACGAGCGGGACGACGGCAAGCGCGGCCATGACGAACGGCGCGCGAGCGCCCCGGGCTCGTGCGCCGCGACGCAGACCATCACGGGTGCCGTTCATCGCTCGGGCGTCACTTGGACGTGACGTCCTTCCACTTCGTCAGCCATTCGGAACGGTTCTTGTCGATGTCGGCGGGCGACACCTCGATCGGCTTCGTCGGCTGCTTCGCGTTCGCCGCCCACGCCTTGGGCAGTTCGACGTTCAAGTCGACGGGGAAGACGTACATCGAGTCGGGCAGCGACTTCTGGAAGCTCGCACCGTTCATGAAGTCGATGAGCGCCTTCGCGCCGTCGGGGTTCTTCGCCCCCTTGAGCACACCGGCGTACTCGGTCGATCGGAAGCACGTGTCGAGCAGCGCCGACGTCGTCGACGTGCCCGCCTTGTCGACGGTGAACGCCGGCGAGCTGTCGTAGCTGACGACGATCGGACGCTTGCCCTTGCCGCTGCCGGTGAAGTCGACCTCGTACGCGTCGCTCCAGCCCGACGTCAGCTTGAGCCCGTTCGCCATGAGCTTCTTCCAGTACGCCTCCCAGCCGTCCTGGCCGTAGTGGCCGACGGTCGCGAGGAAGAACGCCATGCCCGGCGAGCTCGACGACGCGCCCGGCGCGACCATGAGGTTCTTGTACTTGGGCTTGACGAGGTCGTCGAACGACGCGGGCTTCGTCTTGTGGTTCTTCGTGAACCACGCGTCGTCGACGTTGACGCACACCGACGCGGTGTCGATCGGCGACAGCTGCCCCTTGCCCTGGCCGTCCGGCAGCTCGTACTTCGACGCCGACGCAGGCGCGCCCTTCGGGCTGTACGGCTCGAGGACGTCGTTCGTCGTGACACGCGAGGCGAACGTGTTGTCGATGCCGAACACGACGTCACCGAGCGGGTTGTTCTTGCTCAGCACGAGCTTGTTCGCGAGCTCACCGGCGTCACCGGACTTCACGACCTTGACGGTGTAGCCCGTCTGCTTCGTGAACTCGGCCATGACGTTCTTGTCGGGCGCCCACGACTCGTGCGTCACCAACGTGACCGTCTTCGACGCGCCCGAACCCGACGCACCCGAGCCGCCCGCTGAACTCGACTTCGAGCCCGACGAGTTGTTGTCGACGCTGCACGCCGCCAGCGCACCCACGCACGCGAGCGCCAGCACGGCGCGGCCACCACGAGACATCATGTGAACGTTCCTCCTCACGGCCAGTGAGGGACGTCGTCGCCCGCACGTACGCGCGACGAGTGAGAACTCGACTTCCTCCGCCGGTGCTAACCGGGTCAGGTTCGAGGGTTTGGTGCCGGATGCGGCACGATCTCAGCGCACACTGCGCTCCCCTGTCGTTCGAGCGTGAGATTAGCACCGACCACCGACGGACGACACGCTTCGGCCCGCTTCGCACTCCGGCATCCCCGCTGACGGCTCGTGCGCACCTCACGCCGACGCCGGATCCCTCGTGCACGAGCCGGCCGCCACGACGCCCACCCCCGTCAGACCGGGCTGATGACCATGCCGACTGGCGCAGCGACACATGCACGCGCGAGGATGGACCCAAGACATCAACGGCCCGAGGCTCGACGACGCCTCACGACGGCCGACGACACGTAAGGGGAAACACCATGGGCAACCTCGTGTGGAAGGTGCTGAGCATGGGCGCCGGCATCGTCGCGAGCAAGATCGCGACGACCACCGCAACCAAGACGTGGAAGATGACGACCGGCAAGAGCCCGCGCAGCGCGAAGGACCCGAACGCCAGCATCATCGAAGCCGCGATCTACGCCGCCATCTCCACCGGCGCACTCGCCGCCGCCAAGATGTACGCCGAACGCCGCGCCGCCGACTACTTCACCAAGTCCGCCGGCCACCCGCCGCAGGCCCTCGTCAAGCGCGCCGAAGAAGAGGCCAAGGAAGCCCAGAAGGGCAAGAGCCAGGCGCCCGTCGTCGTCATGGAGTAATTCCCCTTCGTCCGCTTTCCGGCGTGGGAGCCTCGCGGGCTCGGCTCCCACGCTCGGTGCAGCAGACTCGGGGGCGTCCATGTTGCGCATGGAGCTGTTCGCTTGGAGGGTCAGGTTCTGCCTGGCCCTCCTCGCGTGTCTCTGGCCGACGCATCACTGAGCGTCGCGAATTTCGTCCACACCGGCGAATTTCGCCCACATTCGCGATTCACGTCCACCTCGGCGGATCTCGTCCACATTCACGTCCCGGCCGAACATCACGCCGCGCTCCGGTGGCATGCTGACGCCATGAGCACGGCCACCCGAGCGCAACTGCGCCTCGGCACGTCAGGGTGGACGTACGCCTCCTGGAAAGGCACCGTCTACCCCGCAGGCGTCGCCGACCGCGTGCGCCTCGAGTACTACGCGGCGAACCTCTTCGACACCGTCGAACTCAACGCCGGCTACTACCGCTGGCCGGCACTCACGAGCTTCGAGAGCTGGCACCGCCGCCTGCCCGACGGCTTCCGCATGACCGTCAAGGCCCCCAAGGGCCTCACCCACGTCGGCCACCTCACCGCCCTCGACGAATGGCTACCGCACATCACCCCCGCCCTCGACGCGCTCGGCGACCGCCTCGGGCTGTTCCTCGTCCAACTCCCCCCGGCTCTGCAACGCGACGATGCGCTGCTCGACGCCTTCCTCACTGCGATGCCGAGCCGCTTCGACATCGCCGTCTGATTCCGCCACGACAGTTGGCTCGACGACGAGGTCTTCGCGCTGCTCAAACTCCACGACGCGGCCTACGTCGTCATGGACGGGCCCACCCCGAAGACGCACACCGCCGACGTCCGCGTCACCTCCTCGAACGTCTGCATCCGCTTCCACGGCCCGAAGGGCGCCAAGCTCTATGGCGGCAGCTACTCGGACGACGCCCTTCTTGCATGGGCAATCGGCATCGACGGCCGGCTCACCGAGAGACGCACCGTCTGGGCGTACTTCAACAACGACATCGACGGCGCCGCCGTCGCCAACGCGCAGACCCTGGGCCGCCTCGTCCGCGAGCGCACGTGAGCCGTCTGCCGTAACGTCGTCCCCATGACCACGGCACAGGGCACGAACCCGACGAACGACGAGGGCGCCGAGGGCGAGATCGTCCCCGTGGCGTTCAGCGAATACCGCGAGCACGAACCCGAGACCCCGGGCGTGCACGACGAATCCGTCACCGACGATGCGGAGCTGCGCCCCGACTACGCGGCCGTCATCGAGCGCATCGAGACGCTCGGGCCCGACGAGGTGTCGCGCCGCCTCGAAGCGGCCGGCAAGGGCCTGACCGAGCTCGGCGTGACGATCAACTCCGAGGACGGCAACCGCCCGTACCCGATCGACATCGTGCCGCGCATCATCTCGGCCGAGCGCTGGGCCGAGCTCAGCGCCGGCGCCGAGCAGCGCGTCCGTGCGCTCGAACTCTTCCTGCGCGACGTCTATGGCCCCGGCGAGATCATCAAGGCGGGCCGCGTCGACGCCGACATGCTGCGTCGCTCGCCCGGCTGGTCCGAGGACGGCCAGCGGGTGCCCGCTGACTTCGTCCGCGCCGGCATCTGCGGCCTCGACCTCGTCTCGCCCGCGTCCGGCGAGTGGATGGTGCTCGAGGACAACCTGCGCATGCCCGGCGGGCTCGGCATGACGCACATCAACCGTGAGGTGCTCGAGAACCACTTCGCCGAGATCCTGCCGCCCGCGGAGACGCTCGAGCACCCGACCCGGACGTACGGGCTGCTGCACGAGTCGCTCATCGCGAGCGCAAGACTCGTCGACGGTGGCGTTGCCGAGGCCGAGATCGGCCTGTGCATGGTCTCCCCCGGCCCGACGGACACGACCTGGTACGAGCAGAACCTCGTGAGCGGCCAGGTCGGAGCCGCCATCGTGACGGCAGACGCCCTCGTCGTCGACGACGGCAAGCTGTGGCGCCTCGACGGCGGCGAACGTCACCGCGTGCACCTGCTCAACCCGCGCATGGGTGAGACCGAGCTGTTCGAAGCGAAGGGCGCGGACGGTCGTCCGCTCGGCGACGCGCTGCGTGACGTGCTCGCGGCGGGCGCGGTCGCCATCGTCAATGCGCCCGGCAACGGCCTCGCCGACGACAAGGCGACGTACGCGCTCGTGCCCGACATCATCGATTTCTACCTCGGCGAGAAGCCGCTGCTCGCGCAGGTGCCGACGCTGCTGTGTGCCCGCGAGGACCACCGCGAGGAGGTGCTCGATCGCCTCGACGAACTCGTCGTCAAGCCGATCGACGGCTACGGCGGCAGCGGCATCACTGTCGGCCCGGAGTGCTCGGCCGACGAGCTGGAGACGCGCCGTCGGGAGATCCGTGAGACGCCGGAGCGCTTCGTCGCGCAGGACATCGTGCCGTTGTCGACCCTGCCGACGCTCGTCGACGGCTCGTTCGTGCCGAGCCACGTCGACCTGCGCGCGTTCGTGCTGCAGCGCCCGGACGGGCAGGACGCCTCGCGCACCGTCGCCGTCACGACACCGGGAGCGATGACGCGCGTCGCCCCAGCGGGCACGATGATCGTCAACGTCTCGGCCGGCGGCGGCGCGAAGGACACCTGGATCCAACGCTGACGCCCGCATCGCGGCCCGGTGCGACGCTCGAAGCGCCCTGACGCGATCGTCGACGGCCGCGCCACCGTGCGCAGAGTTACGCCAACCTGCGCAGAGTCGCGCCCGGTCGCGCAGCCCCGTCTCCTCTGCGTGCAAGTGCACCCAGGTGCACTTGCACGCAGAGGAGACGGGGCGCGGCGCCGTGGGTGAGACTGAAGACATGACGCGCGACGCCAGCCAGCAGCCGACCGAGTTCATCCGCACGATGGCGGACGGCACGACGAAGCAGGTCAACCCGCTGAGCGGTACGAAGGTGTGGACGGTGCCCGGCCGCGGCGACCGTCCCCTCGGGCTCGTCCCGCCTGATGTCAAAGACCTCGTGGCGCAGGACTTCACGTCGTCCTGCGCGTTCTGCTCCGACCGCTACCTCGAGACGCCACCGGAGAAGGTGCGCTCGGTCCTCGCCGCAGGTTCCGCCGAGGGGTCGCGCTTCGTCCGACTGCGTGGTCTGACGCCGGCCGAGGTGACGTCGCAGGTCGCCGAGTTCCGCCGCATCCCGAACCTGTTCGAGATCATGTCGGTCGACTACTGGCAGGCCAACCACGGCTACACGTTCGACGACGCGATCGAGGCCCGCCGCCGCGCCTACGAGGCTGCTGACGGAGGGCGCGAACACCTGCTGCGCCTCGCGCGGGTGCGTCTCGGCGAGCGCGCCGAGGCCGCCACGGACGCCGAACTCCTCGACGCTGCAGGCGATTTCTTCGCGAGCACCCATGACGTCATCGTCGGCCGCCGCCACTACGTCGACGGCGCGACGCGCAGCGACCAGCTCGCCTCGTCAGGCGCCCTGACGCCGACCGAGCACCGCGAATACCTCGACCTGACGATCGACGCGATGGCCGAGCTGTACGCGACGAACCCGCACGTGCGCTACGTCGCGGCCTTCCAGAACTGGCTCAAGCCGGCGGGCGCGTCGTTCGACCACCTGCACAAGCAGATCGTCGGCATCGACGAGTTCGGCACCTCGACCGACCTCGACATCGATGCGGCGCGTCGCGATCCGCGCGTGTTCGAGGAACTCATCGCCTACGCGCGCAGCCACGATCTCGTCGTCGCGGAGAACGCTCACGCGATCGCCTTCGCCGGGTTCGGCCACCGCTACCCGAGCATCGAGATCTGGTCGACGTCCGGCACGTGCGAGCCATGGCTCATGACCGACGACGAACGTCACGCAATGGCCGACCTCGTCCACGCCGCGCATGCCGCGACCGGAGCCGACGTGCCGTGCAACGAGGAGTGGCACCACCGTCCGCCGTCCATGAGCGAGGTCGAGATCCCCTGGCACGTCGTGCTCAAGTGGCGCATCGCCAACCTCGCCGGGTTCGAGGGCAGCACGAAGATCTACCTCAACACCATCAGCCCCGCGGGCGTCCGCGACCGCGTCGTTCCCGCGCTCCGCCGGTTGCAGGACGAGGGCCGCCTCGCCCCCGGCATCCGCCTCTGATCGCTGCGCGCGTCACCGTCGGGTCGCGAAGAATTCCTTGAGGACCGCCGAACACTCGTCCTCACGGATGCCGCCGACCACCTCGATGCGGTGGGTCGAGCGTGAGTCGCGCACGACGTCCCACAGCCCGCCGCAGGCGCCGGCCTTGCGATCCCACGCCCCGAGGACGATGCGCGGCAGCCGCGCCTGAACGGCTGCCCCCGCGCACATGAGGCACGGTTCGAGCGTGACGACGAGGGTGCAGCCGTCGAGGCGCCAGCCCCCTCGCGACGCTGCAGCGCGCCGCATCGCGACGATCTCCGCATGACCCGTCGGGTCGCCGTCGACCTCACGAAGGTTCGCGCCGACGCCGATCACCTCGCCGTCAGGATCGACGACGAGCGCTCCGACCGGCACGTCTCCCGCTGCGCCCACCTCACGCGCCAGTTCGAGCGCGCGCCCCATCCACGCGTCGTACGTGAGCTCGATCGCTGGTGCCACGGGAAGATCCACGGGTTAAGTTTGTCCCATGCGCGTCATCGTTGCCGACCACCCGCTCATCTCGCACAAGCTCACGACGCTGCGTGACAAGCGAACCGACTCCCCGACGTTCCGTCGCCTCGTCGACGAACTCGTCACGCTCCTCGCGTACGAGGCGACGCGTGACGTCCGCGTCGAGGAGGTCGACGTCGAGACGCCGGTGACGACGGCGCGCGGCATCAAGCTCGCGACGCCGCGTCCGCTGCTCGTGCCGATCCTGCGCGCCGGCCTGGGCATGCTCGACGGCATGATGCGGCTCCTGCCGACGGCCGAGGTCGGCTTCCTCGGTCTCGTGCGCAACGAGGAGACGCTCGAGGCGACGACGTACGCGAACCGTCTGCCCGACGACCTGTCGGGCCGTCAGGTCTACGTCGTCGACCCGATGCTCGCGACGGGCGGCACCCTCGCCGCGACGATCGACTACCTCGTCGAGCGCGGCGCCGACGACATCACGGCCGTCGTGCTCATCGCCGCGCCGGAAGGCCTGGCGAAGCTCGAGGAGTTGACGTCGCACATCGAGGTGCCCATCACCCTCGTCACCGGTGCGATGGACGAGAAGCTCAACGAGAACGGCTACATCGTGCCCGGCCTCGGCGACGCCGGCGACCGTCTCTACGGCATCGCGACGCACGACGCGTGAGCGCCTGAGCCGCATTCTCGATGGGGGCCGAAATCCTGCAGTGCAGGGTTTCGGCCCCCATCACGCTCATTCGGGGCTGAAACACTGCATGGCAACGTTTCAGCCCTCAGCCCCGAGCACCCAGGTCGATGGCGTCGCCCCAGCCAGCGTCACGAGCCTGCTTGTAGGCCGGGCCGGCCTTCTTCGTCACGACGGCGCGTCGCACCTGGCCGGCGAGGCCTGAGGCGTCGAGCGCCTCGCACACCTGCAGCTCGACGAACCCCTTGTTCTTCTTCGGATGCCGGATGATGCGGGCGTCGCGCTCGCTGGGGCGCTGCGTCAGATCGACGCCGTCGCGCAACGGCACACCCTGCGCCACGTGCGCGGGCTCACGCACCATCGCGACGTACGAGAACTTCTCGTCCTCGTGCGACAGCTCGCCACCCTTGATCTGCCGGTGCACCGACGAACGGTTGACGCGCGCCGCGAAGTGGCACCAATCCGGTTCCGTCTTGGCGAGCAACGGGCACGCCCCCTGATGCGGACATGGCGCCGCGACCGACCACGACTGCTCGAGCAGTTGATCGCGGGCTCGCAGGATGCGCGCGTAGCCGTCCGGCGTGCCGGGTTCGACGATGACGACGGCGCGCGTCGCCGCTGACGTCGCCTCGGCGACGATGCGATCGGCCTGCTGCGGCGACAACTCGCTCAACACATAGGAGACCGTCGCGAGATCGGCGCCGCCACCGGATGGCGCACCGACCGTCACGTTCCACGACCCGACGCGGCCCTCCTGCCACACGGTGCGCTCGAGGGCGGGCACCCCACTGGCGCGCGCGAGCCGCTGCCCCAGGTCGAGCGCGGCCGGCACCTGGTCGAGGACGCTGATGTCGCGCAGCGTCTCGAAGACGTCCGCCGCCGCCCAGGCCGCGGCGCCGGTGCCGCCGCCGAGGTCGACCATCGACGTCACCGAATCAGCGTCGAACACACCGGAATCGGCGAGGGCGCGCAGCGCCGAACGCACCGCACCGAACGTCGCGGGCATGCGGTAGTGGGCGTACGCGAGCACGTCGACGGGGCGCGCGAGAATGGGCTCGTCAGCCGCCGCGACGGCCCGATACCGGGTCGACAGGCGCGTGACAGCGTCACTCAACTGCTTGATCGCCGTACCGGAGGCTTCTCGTTCGAGCGCATCGCGCAGACTCATCGCCAGATCCACGCCGTCAGCGTACGCACCACCAGCGACAGCGGCGCGCGCGTTCCACGGCGGGCCCGACGGCGCGCACCCGCCGGCGAGCGCCGCGAAAACGGTTCGGCGCGCCTGCGCCGCAGCATGGGTGAACCCTGCAAGGATGCGAGAGTTGCCCGTGCCTTCCCCCGCGCGCTCCACCCACCAGAAAGAGACGACGCCATGGACAAGATCAACTTCAAGTCGATCCTGAAGTTCTTGTTGTTCGCGTTCATCATCTACGCCGTCTTCTCGAGCCCCGCGAAGTCGGCCGACGTCGTGCGCGCCGTCGGCGACGTGCTGCGCAACGCCGTCACCAACCTGCGCGAATTCTTCGACGCGCTGCTCGGCAAGAACTGAACCCATGGGCCCACTGCGCCCACATCAGGCGAGCGACCGCGTCGCCGGTTATCTCGCGCGCGGTGAGGACGTCGTCCTCGAGATGAAGCAGCACTGGGCGCGCGTGCTGCCCGCCATCACCTCGTGCGTCGTCGGGTTCGTCCTCGTCATCGTCGCGGGCATCTGCGCGCCCGCCTGGATGGGCCCGCTGACGAACGCCGCGTGGTGGATCTGGCTCGTCCTCGCCGCGCACCTCGCCTGGCGCGTCGTCGAATGGTGGGACCAGACGTTCGTCATCACGAACAAGCGCCTCATCCTATTGCACGGGTTGTTCGTCAAGAAGGTGGCGATGATGCCGCTGTCGAAGGTGACGGACATGTCGTACAACCGCTCGCCCGCCGCGCGGCTGCTCGGCTACGGCACGTTCAAGATCGAGTCGGCGGGTCAGGAGCAGGCGCTCAACGTCATCGACTACGTGCGCAACCCCGACGAGAAATACCGCGACATCTGCGGGCTCATCTTCGGTTTCGAGGACGAGGACGACCCGCGCCCCAGCGGGCACGCGGACGCGCGGCACGCCGACGACGAGGGCTACGACGACGAATGGCGTGACCCGTGGGTCGAGGACGACTGGCGCGACGAGTCGCAGCATGACGAGTCGTGGGATGGCGTCGGCTGGTCCGACGACGAACAACGCCGCGAGACGCCGCGCCGCGAATCGCAGCGTCATGAGTCGCAGCGTCACGGCCCGTCAGGCGGCGACGACACCCGCCCCCTCGCGGTCCGTCAGCCCCGAGCTCGCTACGGCCGCGGGCAACGTCGAGCCGCCGAGGACGACACCGATCCTCACGGATTTGTCACGGTTGACCACCCAAACCCCCACAGTGACACCGATCACACGTACCGTCAGCGGCATGACAGGGACGAGACGTCGCCCGAGCAGGGTGACGAATCGGCCTGGTGGGTGAGCCGTGAACACGCGACCTCACCTCAACCCGTCCGCCGACGAGGTCGCGACCACGATGTGGACGATGGCTCCACATGGCGAGACGGAACGTAATCTCACACGGTTCCAACCATCCGGTGAAAGGGCGCTCACATGAGCCTTTTGCGCACCAAGTCGATCGAAGCGTCGATCGCAGACTCGGAAGCCTCCGAGTTCCAGCTGAAGAAGAACCTGTCAGCGCTCGACCTGACGGTCTTCGGCATCGGCGTCATCATCGGCGCCGGCATCTTCACGGTGACGGGGCGAGCCGCGCACACGATGGCGGGCCCCGCCATCGTCATCTCGTTCCTCATCGGCGCCTTCTGCTGCGGTCTCGCGGCCCTGTGCTACGCCGAGCTGTCGTCGGCGGTGCCCGTCTCGGGCTCGGCCTACACGTTCTCCTACGCGACGATGGGCGAACTTATCGCCTGGATCGTGGGCTGGGATCTGCTTCTCGAGCTCATCCTCGCCGCGGGCGTCGTCGCCCAGGGTTGGAGCGCGTACTTCAACATCCTGTTCGGTGAGTGGGGGTTGAAGCTGCCCGACAATCTGCAGGGCGGCACCGGCTGGTTCACCCACTTCGACATCGCCGCCTTCGGCCTCGTCGCCGTGCTCACCTGCGTCATCGCGACGGGCATCAAGGAGTCGATGCGCGTCAACCTGACGCTCGTCGCCGTCAAGCTGTTCATCGTGCTGTTCATCATCGTGATGGGCATCCAGTACATCAACACGTCGAACTACACCCCGTTCGTGCCGCCGGCTCAGCACCTCGAGAGCACGTCCGACACGCTCAAGCGCCCCCTGTGGGAGCTCATGACGGGCATGGAACCGCAGGCGTTCGGCGTCATGGGCGTCATCTCCGGCGCAGCCCTCGTGTTCTTCGCCTACATCGGCTTCGACGTCGTCGCGACCACCGCCGAGGAGACGCGCAACCCGAAGCGCGACCTGCCGATCGGCATCATCGGCTCGCTCGCGATCTGCACGATCCTCTACGTCTCCGTCTGCCTCGTCATCACCGGCATGGTGAGCTACGACAAGATCGACCCCAAGGGCGCACTCGCCGCGGCCTTCCGCGATCACGGACATCCCGGGTACGCGCAGATCATCGCAGCCGGCGCCGTCGCGGGTCTCGCCACGGTCGTCATGACGCTGATGATCGGCGCCACCCGCGTCATGTACGCGATGTCGCGCGACGGCCTGCTGCCGATGGGCATGGCACGCACGAACCCCAAGACGGGCACGCCGGTCCCGATGACGCTCGTCATGGGCTTCATCATCGCGGTCGCAGCGGCGACCATCCCGATCGGTGAGTTCGAGGAGATGGTCAACATCGGCACCCTGTCGGCGTTCTTCCTCGTCAGCCTGGCCGTGCCCGTGCTGCGCAAGAAGCGCCCCGACCTCGAGCGCCCGTTCAAGGTGCCGGGCAGCCCCGTCCTCCCGTGGGTCGCCGCCGCTGTGTGCCTCTACCTCATGCTCAACCTGCCCGTGGAGACCTGGCTGCGTTTCGTGGTGTGGCTCCTCATCGGCTTCGCGATCTACTTCTTCTACGGCCGCGGCCACTCGCGCGTCGGTCGCAACCCGCAGCTGCAGGGCGGCGTCGGTGACGGCGTCTACGCCACCGACCTCGACACGTCGGTCGGTGACGGCGCCGAGGCGCTGCGCAAGAACTAGCGACGCTACTGAGCACACTCGCCTCGTTTCATCTCGAAGCCCCTCACCCGCATCGTCGGGTCGAGGGGCTTCGACGTGCTCCGTCGCCTCTTGTCGCAGCTCACCCGCGCCCGCGATCGAGCGGAATCGGTGGGATCGAGCGTCGGGGCACTCGATCCCGCCGATTTCGCTCGATCACGTCGGCGAGCACCCATGCACCCGGTCGCCCCACCCGAGGGCCCTAGAATGATCGACGCCCACCCGCCGACCCGCGTTCTTCGAGGTTCCTCATGGCTGTTCGCCCCATCACCATCGTCGGCCACAAGGCCCTGCACGCACCCACGAAGCGGGTCAAGGAGATCACCGACGACACGCGCGCCCTCGTCGAGGACATGTTCGAGACGATGGAGGCGGCGAACGGCGTCGGCCTCGCAGCCAACCAGGTCGGCGTCAAGCAGCGCATCTTCGTCTTCGACTGTCCCGACGACGAACTCGGCGATAACCGCCGCGGCGTCGTCATCAACCCGAAGCTCGAGAAGGGTCGCGTGCCTGCCGGCGAGGCCGACGAGGAGAACGACAACGAGGGTTGCCTGTCGGTGCCCGGCGAGCACTTCCCGACGGCGCGGGCCGACTGGGCGAAGGTGACGGGCACCGACCTCGACGGGAACGAGATCGTCATCGAGGGGCACGGCTTCTTCGCCCGCATGCTGCAGCACGAGACCGACCACCTCGACGGCTACCTCTACCTCGACCGCCTCACGCCGACGATGCGCCTCGAGTCGCGCGAGGCGGTCAAGGACCGCGGCTGGCAGTACGACGGCATCACCAAGTGGGACCCGACCGAACTCAAGGCCGAGGACGTCTGAGCCGACAGCGGCATCCGAGCATCGTCGCGGAGCGTTGCCGCCCGATATAGCCTGACGTCATGAAGGCTGAAGCTGTCGCGAAACCGCACGCCTACCACGGTGAGGGCGTCATCTGGGCCGACGATTGGGGCGGCGGCCACCCGGCGCTGCGCTACGTCGACATGCTGGCCGGGGACGTCCTCGAGCTCCAGCCGGGCGGTGATGTCACCCGATTCCACGTCGGGGACGTCGCGGCAGCGCTGCGTCCGCGCGCAGGTGGAGGCGCGATCGTCGCGACGGAGCGTGGTTTCGCACTGACGCGTTCGGTCGACTTCGCCGATCTGGAGCACACCGCCGATCTGTGGCCGTCGACGCACGAGCCGCGCACCCGGTTCAACGACGGTGGATGCGCCCCCGACGGGTCGTTCTACATGGGGTCGATGGCCTACGACCAGAGCGAGGGCGCGGCATCGATGTGGCGGCTGGCGCCGGACCGGTCGACGAGCCATGTCTTCGGTGACGTCACCATCTCGAACGGCCTGTGCTGGTCGCCCGACGGCACGCTCGCCTACTACAACGACACGCCGACCCGCATCATCTGGGTGTTCGACTGGAGCGCCGAGACCGGCCTGACGAACCGTCGGCCCTTCGTCCGGCTCGAGGACGGCATCGGCCACCCCGACGGGCTGACGGTCGACGCCGAAGGCGGAGTGTGGACGGCGCTGTTCGGCGGCTCCGCCGTGCGTCGCTACGACGCTGACGGCTCGCTCAGCGAGATCGTCGAGGTGGGGCCGAGCCTGGTGACGTGCCCGGCCTTCGGCGGCGACGACCTCGACCAGCTGTTCATCACGACCTCGCGAGAGAACCTGCCGGACGACGCGGAGCCCGACGCCGGCGCCCTCTTCGTCTGTACGCCGGGTATCCGCGGTCAACGCACCCTCCCCTTCACCAGCTGACCGCACCAGTCCGTCCCCATGTACGATTCTTGACCCTTCCGCGAACCGCGTCCACATCGGCGATTTACGTCCCCATTCAACGGACGTTGCCACCAGGGCGACCCGTGTCACGACGACTCGCGCCGACGCGTGCGAATGTGACGCTGATTCGCAGATGTGGACGCCGTTCGCGCGTGTGAACGTGGATCGCGGATGGGGACGCGATTCGCCGATGTGGATGAAAATCGCAGGTCATGACAGGCGGGGCTGGCGGAGGAGCACAGGCCGGTTCACAAGGGGCGGCCGAGCCGATTAGCGTTCCCCCGAGGATGCGTGTAGAGTTCTATCTCGTTGCAGCGGCCGCTGAGGCCGGGCAGCAAGCACCCGTAGCTCAACGGATAGAGCATCTGACTACGGATCAGAAGGTTTGGGGTTCGAATCCCTACGGGTGCACTCTGTGTTGAGACAGAGGAAAGAACCCCCGGCTCGCCGGGGGTTTTTGCTATGTCCGGGCCTTGCTCTCCGCGCGGCCCGACAACCTTCGCCGAAGTGGGGTCCGATGCCGCTCACCACCCTGCTGGTCCTCGGTCTCGTCGTCGGCGTCGGCGCCTTCGTGCAACGCATCGCCGGGTTCGGCCTCGCCGTCGTCGCAGCGCCGTTCGTCGTCATGGTCGCTCCGCAAGTCATGCCGGCGGCACTGCTATTCGTTGTCCTGCCACTGCCCGTGCTGGAGATGGCTCGGGCCCACCGTGACATCCGGTGGCGGCCGTTCGGGTGGGCGATGGCAGGCCGCCTCGCGACGATGCCACTCGGCGTCTGGCTCGCGGCCAACGCGTCGCACACCGTCACGTCACTCCTCGTGGCCGGCATGGTGCTCGTCGCCGTCGCCGGATCGCTCACGCGCTGGCGCGTACGCCCGTCGTCGGGCATCGCCCTCGGCGCCGGAGCCTTGACGGGCATCTCGGCGACGACGGCGTCGATCGGCGGCCCGTTCTTCGGCCTCGCCCTGCAGGAACTCACACCGCAGCAGGCACGCTCGACACTCGCGCCGTTCTTCCTCTTCGGCTCACTGAGTTCACTGCTCGGCCTCGCGATCGGCGGCCAGATCAGCGCTGACGGTCTGCGTGCCGGGCTCGCGTGGCTGCCGTTCATGGCCGTGGGCGCTCTCGCGGCGCAGCCGTTGCGGCACTCGATCGACGCGGTGCGCTTCCGCCACAGCATCCTCGCGCTCGCGACGGTCAGCGCCCTCGCCGTCATCGTCCGCGTCGCGCTCACCTGAACGCGTCCCTCTCGACGGCGAGCGCCACGCCGTCCGCGTCCCGCGCGTCGTCATCGAGCCCGCGACGCTGGGCGCGACGTCCCCGTCACGAACGCTTTGTCGCATAGGTGCACCTTGCTGGCGCAACGCCCTTCGTCAGCGTGAGATTGAGGGCAAACAGCCCCCGATTCCGGGGCCGTCTCACGGAGGTAGCCATGGACATCACCGAGATCATCCTGCAGCAGCACACCGCTCAGCGACGCGCGTTCGCCGTGCTCGAGGAGTGGCCGCGCGACGACACCGACGGTCTGGCCGCGCTGTGGAGCCAGCTGCGCATCTTCCTCGAGCTGCACGCTGAGGCAGAGGAGCTGTACTTCTACCCCGAACTCGTCAAGATCGGCACCGGCGGCGCAGACGCCGAGAGCAACGACGAGCAGGTCGAGGACGCGATCCACGACCACAACCTGCTGCGCGACGCCATCAAGCGCGCGGACGCCGCCACGACCGGGTCGAAAGACTGGTGGGAGGCCGTCGTCCAGGCCAACATCGCGAACTCCGACCACATGGCCGAGGAAGAGCGTCAGGACCTGGCCGACTTCCGTCAGCAGGCGAGCCTCGAACTGCGTCACCAGGTCGGCATCAACTTCCTGCGCCACCTCGCGGCGTCGTGGTCGAAGCCGCTGACGATCGAGGACAAGAACCCCGAGCGCTTCATCGCCGACGCCGAGAAGGCCGGCCCGAGCGGCGCCGTCCGCGCCGCAGCTGCTCAGGCGAAGGAGCAGACGTCGACGCGCGTCAGCGCCCACCCCGAGCCGTCGCTCAAGGCCGACGACCCGGAAGGCGACGACTGAGCTCCCCTGATCGAACGCAACGCGCCATCGCTGGGTCCTTCCCAGCGGTGGCGCGTTGCTACGTCTGTGCGGCTGGACGCACGTCGAAGATCGGCCCCGAGCGGCGGTCGGTCGGCGCCGGGCGCGGGTGGTGCGCCCCCGGCGCGCTCGGGTGGGCCTCAGTCGGTCGCGATTCCGACGCTCCGTCCGACGGTGCTGCGCTCGGCCCCGTCCAGCACGATTCAGCGCACGACGACGCGCGCGTTGCCGTCACGCCGCGTCCAGCCTCGCGCGTCGAGATGCTCGAGCAGGGGGATGACGACGCGGCGCGTCGTGCCGAGCGCCTGGCGCGCCTCGCTCGTCGTGAACGGTTGCGGCAGTCTTGCGAGCTCGCGCATCGCTCGCGCGGGCGCGTCGGGCAGCAGGACGATGTCGGCGGGCTCGGCCTTGAGTCGCAGGATCGCTCCGCGCTGTGCAGCCGCGGCGAGCTGCCGGTTGCCGAGGCCGAGCGCCACGAAGTCATCGGCTTCGGGGGCATCGAACGGGTTGGCGCGCAGCCGTTCTCGAAGTTGCTCCAGGGCCGCTTCATCGGCACCGAACGATGAGCCGTGGCGTGAGCCGACAACCCGCCCGTCGCGGATCACGAGACCCGCATCAGGGTTCGTCACGCCGCATGACTCGACGAGGGCGGGCAGCAGACGTCGGGGCACGCCGAGGCGCGTCTCGATGGCGCCTGACGGCAGCCCGGGGCTCAAGGGGTCGGCGGCGTCAGCGGTGACCGCCTCGATGATCGCGGCGCGCCAAGCCGTCGCCTGTTTCTCGTGCACGACGAGTCCCTCGACACGACCCAGGCCCTCCCCCGGCAGGGGCAGCCCCTCGCGCAGCACCTCGGGGCGGCGGGCCCCGACGGCGGTGACCCACTCGTCGCGCACCCAGCCGCGGTCGGCGACGAGTGGTTCGAGCTGCGCGACCGCGTGGCCGGCTAGGACACGTGCGCGCTCCCGACCGGCGCCGCGCCTCGTCAATGCCGCCGGGTCGAGGTCGAGCACCGTTGCCCCGCAATGGATCCGCCCCGCTGACGCATCGCGCACGATGATGCGATCCCCCAGCCGCAACGGCAGCGGATCGCTCAGCGTCAACCGCGCGTGACGCTCGTCGAACGGTCGCACCCGCGCCTCGACGGACGCTGTGCCGATGTGGACGCTGACCTCCGCCGACGCATCCTGCCACTCATGCCCGCCCTCGCTGCGCACGTCGAGGACGTTCACCCACGACGCCGACCCCGGCGTCAGCAGGGGCGTGCCGCGCGGCACGTCGTCGGTGTGCAGACCTCGCAGAGCGACCGCGACGCGCGAGACCGGCGCGACCTCGTCATGACGCTGCCCGAGCACCTGCAACGAACGCACGACCGCTCGTTCGTCACCCACCTCCAACTCGTCCCCGAGACGCAGCGTGCCCGCCGCGAGCGTGCCGGTGACCACGGTGCCGGTGCCCTTGACGGAGAACGAACGATCGACCCACAACCGCACAGGGGAAACCGTGTCCACGGGTGGCATCTGCGCGACGAGATCGTCGAGGGCGCACCGCAGTTCGTCGATGCCACGGCCGCTGACGGCGTCGGTCTCGACGACGTCGACAACTTCGAGTGACGTCGCGGCGATGTGGCCGAGCGCTGTCTCACGCACCTCGGCGACGCGCTCGGGCGTCGCCAGGCCACAGCGCGTGATGACGAGCAGGCCGTGCCTGAGACCGAGTGCGTCGATCGCGTCGAGGTGCTCGCGCGATTGCGCCTGCCACCCCTGATCCGCGGCGACGACGAGCATGACGGCCGGCGCCGGCCCGAGGCCCGCGAGCATGTTGCCGATGAAGCGACGGTGGCCGGGCACGTCGACGAATGCGAGCTTCTCGCCCGACGGCAGGTCGAGCCCCGCGAACCCGAGATCGATCGTCAGGCCACGCTTCTTCTCCTCCTCGAGCCGATCCGGGTCGGTGCCCGTGAGAGCCCGCACGAGGGTGCTCTTGCCGTGGTCGACGTGACCGGCCGTCGCGACGACGCGCATCAGCACTCACTCCCCGCGAGCCGCACCGCGCCGCCGCTGCGCTCGGCGACGTAGCCCCTGGCGGGGAGGAGCGGTGTCGTCGCCGACGGGGCCGTGGCATCACGCCGCGCGTTCATCGTCATGCGCGTCCTCCGTCGTCAGCTGGGGTGCCGGGTTCGTTGCCTACAGCGACGGCCCGGATCGCGGCGGCGACGTCGGCGTCCGAGGACGCAGGGACGCACCGCAGGTCGACGAGGCAGCGTCCAAGCGCGGTGCGGGCCAGGACGCACGGGCGTCCGAGGCGTAGCGCCTCCGCGAAGGGCTCCGGCAGGGCGACGGCGAGGCTCGGCAGCTCGAAACCAGGCGCGCCTCCCCCACCGACGCGTCCGATGACGTCGACGACCTCGGCGCCCGGAACGACGTCAGCGATGGCCGCCGCAAGGTGTGTCGTGCGCTGACGGAGCGAGTCGCGCGTCTCGTGCAGGGCGCGGGTAACGGGGGGTTCGGGGCCGCGCAGGGTGGCTTCGAGAGCGGCGAGCGTCAGCTTGTCGACGCGCATCGCGCGGGCCATCGGGTGGCGGCGGACGCGTTCCACGGCGTCGGCGTCGCCGAGAACGAGCCCCGCTTGCGGCCCGCCGAGTAGCTTGTCGCCGCTCGCGGTGACGACCGTCGCGCCATCGCGCAGCCAGCTCGTCGCGTCGGGCTCGTCGGGCAGCACCCGTTCGGGGGCGAGCAGGCCGCTGCCGACGTCCGCGATGACGGGGACGCCGAGCGCCGCGAGATCGCGCACGCCTGGCACCCCGGCGAACCCTTCGACGCGATAGTTGCTCGTGTGGATCTTGAGCACGGCGCCCACCCGGCGGCCGTGACGTTCGGCGTCGACGATGGCGTTCTCGTAGTCGCGCAGATGCGTGCGATTCGTCATGCCTACCTCGACGAGCCGGGCCCCGGCCGACTGCAGCAACTCGGGCAGACGGAAGCCGTCGCCTATCTCGATGAGTTCGCCGCGGCTGACGAGGACGTCCGTGTCCCCGGCGATCGCGAGGCAGGCGAGCAGCAGTGCCGCCGCGCCGTTGTTGACGACCAGTGCGCCGCCCGCGTCCGGCACCCGCTCCTGGAGCGCGTCGAGCGTTGCGCGGCCGCGCTTGGCGCGCGTGGCAGTGACGGGGTCGAACTCGACGTCGACGTACCCCGCAGCGCGACCGAGCGCCTCGACCGCGGCGTCGCTGAGAGGCGCGCGCCCGATGTTGGTGTGCACGACGACGCCCGTTGCGTTGAGGATCGCTCGCAGGGTGATGGCCGACTCGGGCAGGCGCAATGCGATGGCCGCGTCGATGCCGTCGGGGCTGATGGTGCCCGCGCGGACGTCGGCCTGGGCAGAGACGATGGCGCGCTTCACAGCGTCGCGTCCGAGCGCGCCTACCTCGTCGGCGAAGCGTGCGAGGAGCTCGTCGGTGCGCGGGATGCGTCGACGTGGGTCGTCGCTCGTGGCCATCGTTCCTCCAGGTCGAGTGCTGATGCGCCCCAACCTATCGGGCAGGTCTGACAATCCTGCGCAGCAACGGTTTTCACGCCCTTCGCCGCTCCGGCGCACTCATGGCTCGAGTGACCCTCCGTGGCGCGTCGCTCCGAGCCGCGGCGGCGAGCCCACGCGGCCGGAAGAGGGGCCAACGACGACACATGCGAGAAGCCCCCCAGCTCGCGGGGCCCTGAGACTTGCGGAGGCGGACAGGAATCGAACCTGCCAAACCGAGATGCTCGGTTTCACCGGTTTTGAAGACCGGGGGGCCCACCAGGAACCCGGACGCCTCCCTTGGTGCGTGTCAATCATAGGGGCGCTGGAGTCGTGGGTGCGCCGGGGCGATGGGCGGGCGGGGTCCGCGCGGCGTACCCGTCGGGGTCGTTGTCAGGGGTACGGCGTAGGGTCGGATGCATGGAGTCGATACGTCTGACGCAGTACGCCCATGGTGGCGGGTGCGCGTGCAAGATCCCGCCCGGCGAGCTCGAGGAGGCGGTGAAGCACCTCGTGGGGCAGCCAAATCCGAGTGTCATCGTCGGCCTCGACGACGGTGACGACGCAGCCGCCGTGCGCGTCGGCGAGCAGGCGGTGCTCTCGACGGCTGACTTCTTCACCCCTGTCGTCGACGACGCGTACGACTTCGGTCGCATCGCGGCCGCGAACGCGCTCAGCGACATCTACGCGATGGGCGGCACCCCCGTCGTCGCCATCAACCTCGTCGGCTGGCCGCGCGACGTGCTCGGCCTCGACATCATGGCCGAGGTGCTCCGAGGCGGCGCCGACGTCGGTGCGCAGGCGAACTGCCCCGTCATCGGCGGCCATTCGATCGACGATCCGGAGCCCAAGTTCGGCATGGCCGTCACCGGCATCGCTGACCCGGGCAAGCTCATGCGCAACGACGCCGCCGAGGCGGGCCTGCCCATCTCCCTGACGAAGCCGCTCGGCGTCGGTGTGCTCAACAACAAGCACAAGTCGACGGGCGAGGTTTTCCCGCAGGCCATCGAGGTGATGACGACGCTCAACCGCGACGCGTCGATCGCCGCCGTCGCGGCGGGTGTCAAGGCGGCGACAGACGTCACCGGTTTCGGTCTGCTCGGCCACCTGTGGAAGATGTGCCGCGCCTCGGGCGTTCGCGCCGAGATCGACTCCGCTGCCGTGCCGTACATCGAAGGCGCCCGCGACGCCGCAGCCGAGGGTTACGTCTCCGGCGGCACGCGTCGCAACCTCGACTGGGTGCGTGAGCACATCACCGCAGCCGACGGGATCGGCGAAGACGAACTGCTGCTGCTCGCGGACGCTCAGACGTCCGGCGGCCTCCTCGTCATCGGCGAGGTGCCCGGCGCGCCCGTGATCGGCCGCACCCTCCCCCTCGACGGCGGCGCCCCCGGCATCAGCGTGCGCTGACTCGAACAGCACAGCTGCACGAGAAATGCGCATCTGCACGGGTATCAGCAGTCACGATCCCGGTGCAGATGCGCATTTCTCGTGTACAGACCCGGCCAGCCGACGAGCCGACCCGCCAGACACGCGAGCGCTCAGAGGTTGACGGGCTTGCCGTCCGGGCCAGGCAGCGGTCGGCGCCCATCCGCGGTGCGGGGGGCGTCATCCGCCGAGGCCAGCCGCGGGCCTGTCGTGATGTTCTCCGTCCCGCCACGCGCGTCGAGGCGGCGGCGCTGCGGCCCCATCGTGTACTTCGGGTCCTTCGCCGATTCCATGCCGGCTTCGAACACCGCGAAGCGTGTGCACACCGAGCCTGCGACGAAGCAGGCCCCGGAGACGACGGACGCCACGCGCGAGCGTCGCGCGAACAGCGCCGTCCCGACGAACCCGGCGACGTTGAGCGCCATGCTCGCCTTGTTGAGCTTGCCGGCAGTACCGTGGTGCAGCGGCTCGCCGACGCCCTCGGCGTCGAGGTGCTTCTCGAGACGATTGAGCACGCCGAGGTCGACGGCCGACCCGATGAGCGCTAGCGCCCGGGCGGGGCCAGCCTTCTCGACTGGCGTCCACATCATCGCGTTGCCGCTCGCCGCGGCCGATGCTGAACCGCCGAACACAAACGGCAGGTACAGCCGCGACTCGTGCCACGTCGGCGTCGACGTGTTCGACAGCAGCACCGCCGTGTACGTCGCCAGCGGCGCCGCCATCGACGCACCGAGCGCGACGAATCCCGGTTCGGTGACGCCGAGCATCTTCTCGACGCCGACGAGTGCCCCGTTGACGCGCAACCCGGCGTCACGACGACCCGCAGCACGCGACTGCCGCCGCAACCACCGCGACCCCGGCACCTCGAGCGAGGACGCCGACGCGACCTCGCCTGCAGCCCCGGCCACGCGATCGAGCGCGCCGACCAGACCCGTCACGGTGCCGCTTCGCTTGAGCGGCAGCATCCGCAGCACCTCGAGGGCCGCGAGCGGCATCGCACCGCCGCTGAAACCGGAGAGGATCCACGTGCCCACCGACATCGGCGAGCTGAGCTTCGCCACGCGCATCATGTTGTAGAAGCGCTCCGGGCGACCCAGGTCGCCGATGAGCGACGCACCCGAGACGGCGACCGCAACGGCCGTCGTCAGGCGCGTCACGCGCTGCAGGGGTTCGTTGCCCGTCAGGTACGCGCCGGTCGCGAGCAGCTGAGAACCGCCCGCGAGGCCACCGAAGAACAGGTACGTCGGGATCGGCCATTCCCACGGCACGGGCTTGATGACGCCACGCCCGTAGTAGCTCTGGAACTCGACGTCCGGCACGAGCGCGCGCTCACCGCGGCCCTCGCGACCGTTCAGCCAGTCGGTCGGACGGCGACGCTTGCCGCCACGCCCGCCGCGACGGCGCCGCCCACCCTCGGGTTCAGGATCCCTATACGCATCAAGGGAATTCACGCTCACGCCACACCACCTCCGACGAACGCCAGCGCTGCTGCGGCCATCATTCCGCCGGCCGCCATCGCCATCCGCTTGTACGACTCCGGCAAGGTCTTCGACGGCGCCACCGGGTCCGGTGGCAGTCCGTACACCTCGGGATCGTCGAGCAGGAGGAAGACCGAACCGGTGCCGCCGACGCCGTCGTCGAGGTTCGCGCCGTAGAGGCGCGCCTCCGTCATGCCCTGCGCGTGCAGCTGCGCGACGCGCTCCTCCGCGATCGCGACCATCTCCGCATGCGTGCCGAACTTGATCGACGTCGTGGGGCACGTCTGCGCGCACGCGGGCGTCTGGCCTTCCTTCAATCGGTCGTAGCACAGCGTGCACTTCTGCGCGTTGCCGTGATTGACGGTCGCCGTCTTCTCACGCCGTTCGATGACGCCGAACGGACACCCGCCGACGCAGTAGCCGCAGCCGTTGCACACGTCGGCCTGCACGACGACCGTGCCGAACTCGGTGCGGAACAGCGCGCCAGTCGGGCAGTTGTCGAGACACCCGGCGTGCGTGCAGTGCTTGCAGACGTCGGACGCCATGAGCCACCGGAAATCCTGAGCCTCGTGCAGCGCCGTCGGCATGACGCCGTTGTCGGTCGCGACGATGTCGAGCACGTTGACCCCCGCCAATTCGTCCGTCACCTGCGCCCGTTCGACGTCGAGCGCCGGGGCGCCCGGGTCGAGCGCTGACGGCGCGTCGGTCGCGTAGTCGGTGTGCCCACCGGCGACGCGGATGGCGCGCGCGGCGTCATCCGGCAGGTCGGCGAGGTGCGACGCTTCGCCCGAGCCGCCCGCAGCGTCTGCACCGGCGCCGGAGGCCGACCGCAGCGTCGGCATGCCGAGGTCGACGAGCTTGCGCCCCGACTCACGGGCCCGCGCGATCTGCTCGCCCGACTGCTCGACGAACGCGACGTGACGCCACGTGTCGGCACCCAGCTCACCCGTGTTGTCGTAGGAGTAGCCGGTGAACTCGTACCCGTCCTCGGGGTTGCGGTTCCACTCCTTGCACGCGACCTCGCAGGCCTTGCAGCCGATGCAGATCGAGGTGTCGGTGAAGAAGCCCATGCGTTCGGCGAGGACGTCGTTGGGCGCACCACCCGTCAGCGTCGTCGCCTCCGGGGTGCCCCAACCCGCCTGCTTCGACGGGTCACCTCCACCCGCGAACTGCGAACGGATGTACTCGGTCACCAGGCTCATCAGTCACACTCCTGGCAGATCTCGTTGCCCGTCTCGACGGTGACGCCGGCGCGGCTCTGGTACTCACTGACGAGCTGCTCGTACTCGTCCCGATCCTGTGGACGGCGGCCCGGGCGGATGTCGCACATGCCCATCTTGCCCTCCTGGATCTGGGTGTTGCGATCGAGCACCACGCCGAGCAGGTCGTTGGCCGAATCACCATGCACCTGAGCGGACTTCGCGCTGCCCCAGTGGTACGGCATGCCGACCTGGTGCACCATGCGACCACCGATCTTGAGCGGCACCATGCGGTCGGTGACGAGCACGCGCGCCTCGATCGCCGCGCGAGCCGACACGACGGTCGCCCAGTCGCCGTTCTCGAGGCCCTTCTCGGCCGCGAGATCGGGTGAGACCTCGATGAACATCGACGGCTGCAGCTCCGACAGGTACGGCAACCAACGGCTCATGCCGCCGGCCGTGTGATGCTCCGTCAGGCGCCCGATCTGGAACACGTACGGGTACACGTCGCCACCCGGCGTGCCCTCGCTCGGCGCGTTGAGGTTGTCCTTACGACGGAACGTCACCCGTGTCGGGTTGGACTGCTGGCTGTAGAGCGGGTTACGCATCGGCGATTCCGCAGCCTCGTAGTGCGTCGGCATCGGGCCGTCGACGAGACCGAGCGGCGCGTAGAGCCAGCCCTTGCCGTCCGCCATCATGATGAACGGATCGTCGCCGGCGAGGCCGTCGGGCCCACCCACACCCTCCTTCGGACGGTAGGACGGGGCGGTCTTGAGCGGGAAGTCGGGGTTGTCCTTGCCGACCCACTGCCCCTTCTCCTCGTCCCACCAGATGAGCTTCTTGCGCTCGCTCCACGGCTTGCCCTCACGGTCCGCGGAGGCGCGGTTGTAGAGCGTGCGGCGGTTCGCGGGCCACGCCCACGCCCATTCGGCGGCCGTCTCGTCCTGCTCGTACCCAGGCTTGCGCCGCGCGGCCTGATTGACCCCGTCCTTGTAGATGCCGGCGTAGATCCAGCATCCCGACGTCGTCGAACCGTCAGCCTTGAGATCTGCGTACGTCGCGAGGGGCTTGCCCTCCGCGTCGGTTCCGTTGATCTCGGCCATGACCGATTCGGCGATGACCTCGCCGTGCTCGTCCTTGGGGTAATCCCACGTGATCGCCTTGAGTGGCTCGTCGATGGGGTCGCTCGAATCGGCCAGCCTGGCACGGATGCGCACCCCGACCTCGTGGAAGAAGTCGAGCTCGCTCTGCGCGTCGCCCGGCGGGTTGACCGCCTTGTGACGCCACTGCACGAGGCGTTGGGTCTGAGTGAACGTACCGGCCTTCTCGACGTGCGTCGCCGCGGGGAAGAAGAAGACCTCGGTGTCGATGTCCTCACTCCTCCACTCCCCGGAGGCGATCTCCGGCGCGTCCTTCCAGAACGTCGCGGTCTCGATGAGCTGGAAGTCGCGCACGACGAGCCACTTGAGGTGGCGTAGGCCCTCACGTTGCATACGGGCGTTGGCCGAGCCGACGGCCGGGTTCTGCCCGAGCACGAAATAACCCTCGACCTGGTTCTCGATCATGCCCATGACCGTCTGGTACGTCCCGTGCGCGCCGGACAGACGCGGCATGTAGTCGAGCCCGAAGTTGTTCGCACTTGTCGCGTTCTCGCCGTACCAGGCCTTTAACAGCGACACGGCGTACTTGTCGGCATTCGCCCAGTACCCCTTGGCGTCCTTCGACACGATCGAATCGATGTAATCCTCGAGCGTTTCGTGGTCGGAGACCCGCGGCATCGGAAGGTAGCCCGGCAGCAGGTTGAACAGTGTGGGAATGTCGGTCGATCCCTGGATGGTCGCGTGTCCGCGCAGCGCCATGATGCCGGCGCCAGGACGCCCGACGTTACCCATGAGCAACTGCAGGATCGCCGCGGTGCGAATCATCTGGGCCCCGCCGACGTGCTGGGTCCAACCGACGGCGTAGGCGAACATCGTCGTGCGCTCGCGACCAGAGTTGGCGACGACCTCGCGGGCGACGAGTGCGAAGTCCTCCTTGGAGACGCCGCACACCTCTTCGACCATCTCCGGTGTGTAGCGCGCGTAGTGCCGCTTCATGATCTGCAGCACGCACATCGGATCGGTGAGCGTCTCGTCGCGCATCACGGCCGAGTGCGCGAGCGTCGGGCCACCCGAGCCGTGCGTCTCGGCGCCACCGCTCGCCTGGTGGCCCGAGGAACCGCTCTTCTCGTCACTCGAGGTGCCCTGATCCGGTTTGCCGGGCGGCGTCTTGTACTGCCACGAACTCTGGTCGTACTGGCCCGTGGTCGGGTCGTACCCGGAGAACAGGCCGTCGAGATCCTCGGTGTCGACGAAGTCGTCGCTGACGATCGTCGCGGCGTTCGTGTACGCGACGACGTAGTCGTGGAAGTACGTCTCGGTCGTCAGCACGTGGTTGATCAGCGCGCCGAGGAAGACGATGTCACTTCCGCCACGGATGGGGATGTGCTTGTCGGCCACGGCGGACGTCCTCGTGAAGCGAGGGTCGATGTGGATGACCTTCGCGCCACGCGCCTTGGCCTCCGTCACCCACTGGAAACCCACCGGGTGGCACTCGGCCATGTTCGACCCCTCGATGAGGATGAGGTCGGCGTTCGCCATGTCCTGCAGTGGATTGGTGGCTCCACCACGCCCGAACGAGGCTCCCAGACTGGGAACCGTGGCGCTGTGTCAAATACGCGCCTGGTTCTCGATCTGTATGGCGCCCGCGGCGGTGAACAGCTTCTTGATGAGGTAGTTCTCCTCGTTGTCGAGCGTTGCTCCACCCAACGAGGCGATCCCCATGGTGCGACGCAGGCGGTTGCCTTTGTCGTCCGTCTCCTGCCATCCGCGCTTGCGGCTGGCGATGAAGCGGTCGACGACCATGTCGATGGCCTTGTCGCGCTCGATCGGCTCCCAGTCGGTGCCGCCCGGCTTGCGGTAGAGCACCTGCTTGATGCGTGAGGGGTTGTTGACGAGCTGCTCGCTCGCCGAGCCCTTCGGGCACAGGCGGCCGCGCGAGATCGGTGAATCCTTGTCGCCCTCGATGGCGACGACCTTTTCGTCCTTGACGAACACGCGCTGGCCGCAGCCCACGGCGCAGTACGGGCACACCGACTGCACGACGCGGTCGGCCGTCGTCGTGCGCGGTTCGAGCGTTCGAGTCTTCTCACTCGTCACTGCCGGGCCACGACCGAGGAAATCCTTCGATCGCACCTGACGCAGGACGGGCCACTCGAGGGGTGACAGACCCATTGAGCTCCCCTTTCGTCGCATGCGTGATCGTTCTGCGTCCAAGTCTAGACCCGAGAGCCGACAACCCAACCGTCAGGCGCCGCCCGGAGCGCCGATCACGTTGCCGGACGGCGAGATTCGCACGCCTCGAGCTCTCGCCGCGCCGTCGCGCAGATCACTGCGGGCAGGCCTCCTGCAGCACCTCGACGACCGACGGCAGGACGTGCGTGTGCGGGCTCGCCTCAAGCGTCTCGCGCGAGCCGGAACCCGAGAGCACCCCCGCGACGAGACCCGCCCCGCTGCGGGTGCCCGCGACGAGATCGGCACCCGTGTCGCCCGCGACGACGACCCTTCGGACGTCGACGACGCCGGCACGTTCCATCGCCCGGAAGATCATGTACGGCGCGGGACGCCCCGCCGCCACCTCGTCGGCCGTGACGAGCGCATCGACCATCCCGCCGTCCTCGAGCGGCCCGACGCGCCAGCCCACCCCGTCGAGCACCATGTCGGCGACGTCGCGGGTGAAACCGGTCGTCAGGGCGACCTTGAAGCCGGTGGCGCGGTGGATGGGCACGCTCGTGCGTGATCAGGTGATGTTCACCCCCGGCTGATTGGATGAGCGGGTGACCACCCTCCTGCTCATCCGCCACGGCCAGACCCCCAACAACGTCATCGGTGCGCTGGATACCGCGCTGCCCGGCGCCGGGCTCACCGAGCTCGGCCACGCGCAGGCCGACGACCTCGTGCCGCGCCTCGCCGATCGCCGCATCGATCGAGTCGTCGCGTCCGCCCACGATCGAGCGCGTCTCACGGCCGGACCGCTCACCGCCGAACGCGGGCTGACGCTGACGCAGGACGCCGGCTTCGGTGAGATCTTCGCCGGTGATCTCGAGATGGCGACGACGCACGAAGCCGCCGACATCTACCTCGACACGGCCTACGCGTGGGCCACCGGTGACCTCGAGGCGCGCATCCCGGGTGGCCCCGCCGGCGCGGAGACGCTCGAACGGTTCACCGAGGCACTCGAACGCTCCCTGGACGGGCTCGACGACGATGCGACGCTCGCCGTCGTCAGTCATGGCGCGGTGCTGCGGCTATGGGTGACGTCGCAGTGCGAGAACCTCACGCCGCGGGAGGTGCGTCAGCGTCGGATCCCCAACACGACCGTCCTGACGCTCGAGGGTCGGCCGGGCGCCTGGCGATTCGTGGCCTGGGACGAACCGCGCCTGCTCGACCTCGCCGCCGACGACCCGACGGCCAACGCCGACGAAGACTGAATAGCCCGCGGCGCGCATCGCGTCAGCCGTCCGCCGCCTGAGCCACATGATGCTGCCCGAGTCAGTCAGGACTGACTCGGGCAGCGCCACGTGACGCGACTGATCAGGCAGCCTGCGCGCTCGTGCTCGACAAGGTGGGCGCCGTGGTCGACGAACTCGTCGAACCCGAACCACCCTGCGTCTGGCCGCTCGGCGCGCCATCGTGGCGGGGTCCGTCATGCCCGCCCGGCCCGCCGGGCTTGCCGGCCGTCACAGTCACGGTCTTGAGATCCTTGCTGACGTCGATCCGCACGTGCGCACCCGCCTTCGTGCCGAACGCGTGGTAGGTGCCGTCGCTCTCCTTGTAGACCTTCTCGACGGTGACGCCCGAGTCCTTCGCCTTGACGGCGTTCTTGACGCCGGTCAGGGCGGTACCCGTCACCTCGGTGCCGCGGTGGTGACCGTGGTGGCCGTGACCCCGGCCGGTGCGGACGGTGACCGTCTTGAGGTCCTTGCTCACCTCGACCATGACGCGCTTGCCGGACCTCGTGCCGAACGCGCGGTACGAACCGTCCGGCGCCTGACGCACGCCCTTGACGGTGATCGACGCGTCCTTCGCCTTCACCGCATTCTTGACGTTCGTCGCCGCGGTCCCCGCGACCAGCTTGTCGTGCATGCCGCGCATGCCGTGCCCGTCCTGGCCGGCGGCGCTGCCCTGCTGCGTCGTGGTGTTCGGGGTGGAGGTGCCGGTGCTCACCGTCTGCGAGCTCGCGAGCGCCGCCCCCGAGACCGCGAGGGTGCTCACTGCGCCGACGCCGGCGGCGATCTTACGACCGTTCTTCGCCATGGTTGACTCCTTCATCCGTGGGCCTCGACCGTTCGTGGCCCGACGGATGCACGCTGACCGCCGCGGCTGTGATGAAGCTATGTGCACTACAAGGCGAGCCCATGCGTTCGCCTGCCGTCAGGTTCGAAGAAGCTGAGAGAATGCCGCCATGCCCGGCGCTCCCTCCGACGATCTCGCACCCATGACCTCTCCCGCTCCGTCCGCCCTCCCGTCGAGTGGCGATCACATCGCGTTCTATCGGTTCGTCGCGGTGCCCGACGTCGACGCCGCCGTCGTGCGGGTGCGCGAGCTGTGCGCTGCGCGCGAGGGTTTGACGGGGTCGGTCCTCATCGCGAGCGAGGGCGTCAACGGCATGCTCGCCGGAGCGCCCGAACAGGTCGACGCCTTCCGCGCGGCAGCGAGCGCCGACGCCGTCACGCGGGCCCTGTTCGACGGCATCGTCACCAAGCGCACCGCGTTCACACGTCCGCCGTTTCGCCGCATGATGGTCAAGGCGAAGCGCGAGATCGTGCCGCTGGGCGTCGACGGGCTCGACATGCCGAACCGCATGGAGGACGTGCGTGCCACCGACGTCGCGCCGCAGCGATGGCGCGAGCTGATCCGGCGCGACGACGTGATCGTCCTCGACAATCGCAACAGCTTCGAGTTCGGCGTCGGCCACTTCGAGGGGGCGATCGACCCGGGCGTCGAGAACTTCCGCGACTTCGCCGACTACGTCGAGGCGCACGCGCCTGCGTGGCGTGAGAGCGGGACGAAGGTCGCGATGTACTGCACGGGCGGCATCCGCTGCGAGAAGTCGAGCCCGTGGATGCAGGATCTGGGTCTCGAGGTCTTCCAGCTTCAGGGCGGCATCCTCAACTACTTCGCGCAGATGCCGGACGCCGACGTCGACTGGCGCGGCGAGTGCTTCGTGTTCGACGAACGCGTCAGCCTCGACACGCACCTGCGCGAGAGCGGCACGGGCGCCGCGGACGTCGACGAGCCCCGCCCCTCCGAGTGACGAGCGCGGGGCGCCTGCCCGACGGCACATGACATGTCGCCCCCGCTGACGAGTGCCCGCTGGGTCGTCGGGGCGTCGCGTCGTCGGGGCGTCGCGTCGTCGGGCCCACTGGCTGACGGACCGCCCAGCCCGCTGAAAATCGGGTGACGCCACCCCGCCACGCCGCCTAGCGTGAGGGTGTTCCCACCACTCCAGGAGGCCTGTGTATTCATCGTCCTTGCCCTCGGCCGGCGGCTCGTCCGGCAGCCACCTGCGCGTCGACGGCGTGTCGAAGAGCTACCCCGACCGTCGCGTCCTGACGAACATCTCCTTCAGCGTCGCGGGGGGCGAACGCGCCGCCCTCATCGGCGAGAACGGCACGGGCAAGTCGACGCTTCTGCGCCTCGTCGCCGGCCTCGAGCGCCCGGATGCGGGCAGCATCACCGCGCCCGGCAGCGTCGGTCTGCATCATCAACAGGCGCCGTTCGCCCTGACGCTGACGGCGCAGCAAGTGCTCGACGACGCCGCCGAGCCGATCCACGCTCTGGCGCGAGCGGTCGAGGTCGCGGGCGAGCGTCTCGCGCGAAACGCCGAGGACGCGCTCGCCGCAACCGAACTCGACGCGGCCCTCGCCGCGGCGGAGCGAGCCGATGCGTGGAACGTCGAGCACGCGATCGACGAACTCGTCGACGGCCTCGGCATCGGCGCAATCGCGCGTGACACGCCGATGAACGAGGTCTCCGGCGGCCAGCTCGCCCGCTTCTCCTTGGCGTGGATGCTCATCCGCCGTCCGCAGACGCTGCTGCTCGACGAGCCGACCAACCACCTCGACGATCGTGGCGCGCAGCTGCTCACATCGATGCTCCTGACGTGGCCCGGCCCGGTGCTGCTCGCGAGCCACGACCGTGCCTTCCTCGACGAGAGCGTCACCGACCTCATCGACCTCGACCCGCGGCCCCTGCCGCACCGGGTCGCCGCCCGCATCTCCGATGCCTCGGACGCCGGCGCCGCCCACGGCGTCACGCGTTTCACGGGCACGTTCTCCGACTACGTCCTCGCTCGCCACGACGAGCACGAACGCTGGGCGCGCCAGTATGAGGACGAGCAGGCCGAACTCAAACGGCTGCGCGCGAAGATGAGGGACGACCACACCGTCGGGCGCCCCGAACGAGGGCCCCGCACCGAGGCGCGCGGGGCGAAGAAGTTCTACTCGGACAAGAACGCCACCGTCGTCGCGCGCCGCGTCAACGATTCGCGCACGGCCTTGGAGCGACTCGAGAAGACGCAGGTGCGCAAACCCCCGGCCACGTTGCGGTTCAACACCGAGCGTTCCCTCGCGGCGGCCTCACGCCCGTCCGAACTTCCCGGCGGGCCGCTGCTCGCGGCGTCCGCCGTCAGCGTTCCGGGGCGTCTGGAGCCGACGAGCCTGACGGTGTCCGCCGGCGAGCGCTTCCTCGTCGAGGGGCCGAACGGGTGCGGCAAGTCGACGCTGCTGCGCGTCCTCGCCGGCGAGTTGGAGCCCGTCACGGGGTCAGTGCATCGCGAGCGCCGCGTCAGCGTCGGATTGCTCGGCCAGGACACGGCACCGCTCGCGTTCGACCGTCAGCCCTCTGCCGGCCCTGACGTCGACGCCCCGCACCTCGAGCCCGACACCACCGTCCTCGACGCCTACCGCGCCCGTGTCGGTGACGACCTGGCAGCGCGACGTCCGCTCGCGACGTTCGGCCTCATCGCCGGACGCGACGAGAACCGTGCGTTGGCCGATCTCAGCGTCGGGCAGCGTCGTCGTCTCGATCTGGCGTGTCTGCTCGCGTTGCCGCCGGACGTGCTGCTGCTCGACGAACCGACCAACCACTTCTCGCTCCTGCTCGCCGAGGACGTCGAACGGGCTCTTGACGACTACCCGGGCGCCGTCGTCGCCGCGAGCCACGACCGCATGCTGCGCTCGCGCTGGGCAGGAGAACGCCTCGCACTGAGCTCCCAGAAAACCCCCTAGCCACGCTCCGGAAAGCGGCGTAGGGTCGAGGCAACTGTTGTCCAGAGAAAGGAGTTCATGTCATGGGTATCGATGACAAGTTCGACAACGCCAAGGACGAGAAGCTCGGCCAGGCCAAGGAGGCCTTCGGCAAGGCGAGCGACGATCAGGGTCTCGAGGCCGAGGGCAAGGGCGACCAGATGGGCGCCAACCTCAAGCAGGCCGGCGAGAAGATCAAGGACGCCTTCAAGGGCTGATTGCCCGAAGCGTTGCCTACTTGGTCACGGGGCGCATCCTCACGACGAGGATGCGCCCCGTGTCGTATGTCCGCCCGGTCCAACCCTGCAGGCTCCCCCCGGGTACGAGCGCAGCGTCGACGGCCGATCGTCACGATGCGGTCTCGGTTGCGTCGCGTCCAGAGCGCTCGCCCAGGCCGCCCCGCAGCGTCAGACCGCGTCACCCACGCGACGTTCACAGGCCCCCTTAACACTCCCGTAACAATGGGGCGCGAGGGGTGTCACCTCGCTGGCCTAAAGTGATGAGCGGCACACCTGACCGGCGACGTGCGTCCCCGCGCGAGGCCGAGGTGTCCTCCTGTTCATGAAAGGCAACGTATGTCCTCGACTCCTGACGCGCTGAAGAATTCGGCCGCGTCCGATTCGCGCGACTCCGGTGACACCGGGTACGCCAAGCACCTGAAGAACCGCCACATCCAGATGATCGGCATCGGCGGCGCCATCGGCTCCGGCCTCTTCCTCGGCTCCGCGGGGCGTCTCAACGAAGCCGGCCCGTCCCTGATCTTCAGCTACGCCATCTGCGGCGCCGTCGCGATGATCGTCGTGCGTGCGCTCGGTGAGATGGTGCTGCACCGCCCGAGTTCGGGTGCCTTCGTCTCCTACAGTCGCGAGTTCATCGGAGAGAAGGGGGCGTACGCAGCGGGCTGGTTCCACTTCCTGAACTGGGCCTTCACTCTCATCGCGGACGCAACGGCGATCGCGACGTTCCTGTACTTCTGGAAGCCGGTGTCCGACGCCTTGCCGAAGTGGGCGCTCGCCCTCATCGCGCTGGCGATCGTTCTCGCCATCAACCTCATCGGCGTCAAGCTGTTCGGCGAGGTCGAGTTCTGGTTCTCCATCATCAAGGTCGCCATGCTCGTGGTCTTCATGGTGGTCGCGATCTACTTCATCGCGACGTCGCACCAGCTGGGCCCTGATACCGCAGGCCTGCGCAACATCACCGATCACGGCGGGATGTTCCCGAACGGGCCGAGCCACATGTGGACCCTGATGTCCGGCGTCATCTTCGCCTACGCCGCCATGGAACTCATCGGTGTGGCCGCCGGCGAGACGGAGAACCCGCGCGAGGTCATGCCGAAGGCCGTGCGCTCCGTCCTGTGGCGCATCCTGATCTTCTACGTCGGCACGATCACGCTGTTCTCGCTGCTCCTGCCGCACACCGCCTACCAGGCGGACACCTCGCCCTTCGTGACGGTCTTCGACCGCATCGGCTTCCACATCGGCGGCGTGAAGATGGCCGACATCATGACCGTGGTCCTCGTGACGGCGGTCGCCAGCTCGATGAACTCCGGCCTCTACTCCACCGGGCGCGTGCTGCGCTCGATGGCCGAGGCGGGCACGGCGCCGCGTTACCTGCGCAAGATGAGCAAGCACCAGGTGCCGTGGGCCGCGATCGCGACGACGGCTGCCTTCGGTCTCATCGGTGTGGCCATCAACTATGCGTGGCCCTCGGATGCCTTCGAGATCGTCCTGGAGGTCGCCGTCCTCGGCATCATCGGCGTGTGGGCCATGATCCTCATCTCTCACATGATGATGGTGCGCAAGGCGAAGCGCGGTGAGATGCAGCGACCCGACTTCCAGCTCAAGGGCGCGCCCTTCCTCAACATCGTCGCGCTGGGCTTCCTCGGCTTCATCCTGGTCCTGATGGCGACGCAGGGTGGCGTGCTGCAGAAGGTCGTCCTCATCATGGGCCCGGTCGTGGCCGCTCTCATGATCGGCGGTTGGTTCCTCGTCCGCAATCGGATCAACGCCGAAGCGTTCGACTCCGAGGACAACGCCATGGTGTGAGCCTCCGCTCATCACGTCTGATGCCCCGTCTACGTTCGTAGGCGGGGCATCACGCGTCGATGGCGTCATCTCAGAGCGGACACGTGTGTGCACGCGGTCACATCGGTGGCCTGGAGTGTGCCAGTCATGTGGCCTGGGCTACGGCCCTCGAGCAGTAAGGCATCCCTCGATGTCCTCCCTCCTCTCTGAGCCTGCGCCCACCTCCGGGTCCGCGGCTCCCGGCGCGAACGGCCCCGCCGACGCCCCGCATTCCCGCGACGCCGGTGACGCCGGGTACGCCAAGCACCTGAAGAACCGCCACATCCAGATGATCGGCATCGGCGGCGCCATCGGCTCGGGCCTCTTCCTCGGCTCCGCCGGGCGCCTGCACGAGGCCGGCCCGTCCCTGATCTTCAGCTACGCGATCTGCGGCATCGTCGCGATGATCGTCGTGCGTGCGCTCGGTGAGATGGTGCTGCACCGCCCGAGCTCGGGCGCCTTCGTCTCCTACAGTCGCGAGTTCATCGGCGAGAAGGCGGCCTATGCCGCCGGGTGGTTCCACTTCATCAACTGGGGCTTCACCGTCATCGCCGACTCGACGGCCATCGCCGGGTTCCTCATCTTCTGGAAACCGATCTCCGACGCGCTGCCGCAGTGGGCTCTGGCGCTGCTGGCTCTCACGATCGTGCTCGTCATCAACCTCATCGGCGTGAAGTGGTTCGGCGAGATGGAGTTCTGGTTCTCCATCATCAAGGTCGTCACGATCATCGCGTTCATGTTCGTCTCGATCTTCTTCATCGTGACGAGCAAGGATCTGTCGTCGGACGGTCAGCACGCCACGGCCGGCCTGCACAACATCACCGACAGCGGTTTCTTCCCGAACGGCGTGTCGCCGATGTTCATGCTGATGTCCGGCGTCATCTTCGCGTACGCGTCGATGGAACTCATCGGCGTCGCCGCCGGCGAGACGGAGAACCCGCGCGAGGTCATGCCGAAGGCGGCGCGCGCCGTCGTGTGGCGCATCCTCGTGTTCTACATCGGCACGATCACCCTGATGACGCTGCTGCTGCCGACCGACCAGTACAAGAAGGGCGAGTCGCCGTTCGTCACCGTGCTCGACCGCGTCGGGTTCCACATCGGCGGCGTCCACATGGCCGACATCATGAGCGTCGTGCTGATCTCCGCCGTCGCGAGCTCGATGAACTCCGGCCTGTACTCGACCGGCCGTGTGCTGCGCTCGATGGCGATGGCCGGCACCGCGCCGCGCTACCTCGCGAAGATGAGCAAGACGCAGGTGCCCTACTGGGGCATCTTCACGACGTTCGCGTTCGGCCTCATCGGCGTCGGCATCAACTACGCGTGGCCGTCGGACGCGTTCGAGATGGTCCTCGAGCTCGCGACGCTCGGCATCATCGGCGTGTGGTCGATGATCCTCATCAGCCACCTCATGATGGTGCGCAAGGCCAAGCGCGGCGAGCTGGAGCGACCCGACTTCAAGCTCAAGGGCGCGCCGTTCCTCAACATCTTCGGCCTGCTGTTCATGGCGGCCGTGCTGCTGCTCATCATGTTCGGCGACGACCCGAAGGCCGCCAAGGCCGGCTACATCGGCGGGCCCGTCCTCGCGGCGCTCATGGTCGGCGGCTGGTTCCTCGTGCGCGGCCGCATCAACTCCGAAGCGTTCGACGACGAAGCGTCACGCATGTCCTGACGATCGAATGCCCGACGTGACGGCGCCCCACCCGGCCGGGTGGGGCGCCGTCACGTCTGTGCACTCCAGACGCCTCCTCGTGACCGGATCGCTCACGGCGATGACGGCCCTGCGTGCGTTGATGCCGCACGCCTCCCCTAGTGTGTGCGTGCCCAGGCCGCACCCGGCCTCGACGTGAAAGGGAGCGATGTCGACCTCCGCCGACACCCAGAACAACCCGGCGCCCACCGCGGGACGCCCCGCCGACGCCGGTGACCACGGCTATGCGAAGAACCTGAAGAACCGCCACATCCAGATGATCGGCATCGGTGGCGCCATCGGCACCGGACTGTTCCTCGGTGCCGGTGGCCGCCTCGAGAAGGGCGGGCCGTCCCTGCTCATCTCGTACGCCATCTGCGGTGTCGTCGCGATGATCGTCGTGCGCGCCCTCGGCGAGATGGTCGTGCACCGCCCGAGCTCGGGCGCGTTCGTCAGCTACAGCCGGGAGTTCATCGGCGAGAAGGCTGCCTACACCGCCGGTTGGATGCACTTCATCCACTGGGCGACGACGATCGTCGTCGACTGCACCGCGATCGCCCTGTACTTCCACTACTGGGGCTTCTTCAGCGAGCACGTCCCTCAGTGGGTCATCGCAGCCATCGCCCTCGTCGTGACCGTCGCGATCAACCTCGTCGGGGTGAAGCTGTTCGGTGAGATGGAGTTCTGGTTCTCCATCATCAAGGTCACCGCCCTGCTGGGGTTCATGGCCCTCGCGATCTACTTCATCGTCTCCGGCCACCACGTCGGTGGTTCCGCACCCGGGCTGCACAACATCACCAACCACGGCGGGTTCTTCCCGCACGGTCTCGCGCCGATGTTCATGCTCATGCAGGGCGTCATCTTCGCCTACTCGTCGATGGAGCTCGTCGGCGTCGCCGCCGGTGAGGCCGAGAACCCGCTCGAGGTCATGCCGCGCGCCGTCAACTCGGTGCTGTGGCGCATCATCGTCTTCTACCTCGGTTCTCTCGTGCTGCTGACGCTGCTGCTGCCCACCGATGAGTATTCGTCGACGACGTCGCCGTTCGTCACCGCCCTGGCGCAAGCCGGCGTGCCACACGCGGGGGACGTCATGAACGTCATCGTCATCACGGCCGCGGCATCGTCGATGAACTCGGGCCTGTACTCGACGGGACGTGTCATGCGGTCGATGGCCGTCTCCGGTTCGGCGCCGCGCTTCCTCGGCGTCATGAGCGGACGCGCCGTGCCCGCCGCCGGCATCATCGCGACGGCTGCACTCGGCGCTGTCGGCGTGGTCATCAACTATCTGTGGCCGAGCGAGGCGTTCGAGATCGCGCTCAACTTCGTGTCGGTGTGCATCATCGCGGTGTGGTGCCTCATCATGCTGAGCCACCTCGCGTTCGTCGTGAAGTCGAAGCGTGGCGGCGCCCCGCGGCCCGCGTTCCGCCTGTGGGCCTCCCCCGCGAGCGACATCTTCGCGCTGCTGTTTCTCGTCGCCGTCGTCGTGCTCCTGGCGACCAGTGACAACAAGGGCTTCCTGACGGTCTGCGTCGCCTCCCCCATCGTTGCGATCGTCCTTGTCATCGGGTGGTTCTTCGTGCGGAACAGGATCGACCCCGACGCCTTCGACGCCGAGGAAGCACGCCTCGAGGGCCACGAACACTGACCCTCACCTCGGCACCCTGACGAACCCCCACCTGCCTGATGGGTGGGGGTTCGTGACGTCGCCGGTGCAGGAGGTTCGGTTGTGGCCGACGGCCGCCGACGCGCGATGGGGGTCATGTCGTTCGCCACTAGACTGACCGGGTGATCGAGCTTCCTGTGCTGTTCTCCACCACGCCCGACTACTACCGTTTCGCCGTCGTCGAGCTGCGCCGTGAGCTCGACATCGAGAAGGTGACGCGCGTCGGCGAGGACGCCGGGCTCGTGCAGTTGAAGGACGGCGGCCTCGAACGGATCCACGACCTCGCGACGAGCGGTTACCTCAGGTTCTGTAAGTACCTCGCGAACGTCGAGGCGCACACGCCGACGAAGGCGCATCGGCACGACGACGTCGAGGAGATCGCCGAGTGGGCCCTCGACGCGATGACGACGCGCCTCGAAGCGCTGACCGAGGCGGGCCGATATCGGGCCGGTGACGCCGTGTCGCTGCACACCTGGGATTCGGGGCAGGCGCCCTGGGCGCCGGGCAAGGTGCGTCGCCCCCTGCTCGAGATGCTCATGGACGAAGGTGTCCGCGTCGTCCCCGGCGGCGCCGAGCACACGCTGTCGCTCTGCCTCGGTGAGGATCGTCTGACGACGGGGGTGACGCCGACCCACCTCGGCCTGTCCGACTGGGCCGGCGGGCGCATCCGCCTCGCCGCGCGCAAGGAGCAGGTCAGCCGCGCCGAGTTCAAGCTCGAAGAACTCTTCGGTCTCATCGACGTGCCGCGCGGAGACGTCGCCGTCGACCTCGGCGCGAGCCCCGGGGGCTGGACGCGCATCCTGCGCTCGCACGGTTTCTCGCAGGTGCACGCCGTCGACCCGGCCGACATCGACGAGCGCGTCATGAACCTCGGCGGCGTCGAGCATCACAAGACGACGGCGGGCGAGTTCGTCGCGAAGCACGGCGAGCGCGTCGACCTCATCGTCAACGACATGCGCATGCCGCCGCAGCTTTCGGCGCACACGATGCTCGAGGCGTCCGACATGCTGCGTCCCGGCGGCAGCGCGATCGTGACGTTGAAGCTCGGCACGAACAACCCCGTCAAGCAGGCCGACGAGGCGATGACGATGCTGACGAAGGCGTACGACATCACCTTCGCGCGACAGTTGCAGCACAACCGCCACGAGATCACGCTGGTGCTCTCTCGCGTGTGATGCCGGCGCTCATCTCCCAGCATCGGGAGAAAATGCGTCGCCGCTCACCGAGTTGGCTTTGGAACTCCCAATGTTGGGAGGTAATGAGTCGCCGCTCGCCGAGTCGGCTGCAAAACTCCCGACATGATGAGTTCTGAGCCCGACGCTGCCGACGCTGCCCGACTCTTGCGTGAACAGGCACCTCACCTTTCGACGCTCGAGGTGCGCCCGAGCAAGACGTCCGGCAGCAGCAACTGGGTCTTCCGGATCGGGGAGCACCTCGCGCTTCGGCTGCCACGCTCCGATGCCTACGCCGACGACCTCGCCAAGGAGGTGACGTGGCTGCCGATGCTCGGAGCTGCCGTGAGAACACCGATCCCCCGAATCGAGTTCACCGGGCGCCCAAGTGCGGTGTTTCCGCGCCGATGGGCCGTCGTCACATGGCTCGAAGGCCGCACGCCCAGAGATCTTGAGGCGCCGATGCAGCAAGCGCTTGCCACCACGCTCGGCGAGTTCACCGCAGAGCTCCACGCGCTCGACACCTGCGGCGAAGTGGGCGGCGCCGAGCGCTGGGGCTACCGCTGTGGGGAGCCGGTGAACGACACCACTGACGGCTGGGTCGAGGAAGCAGCCGATGAGCTGAGCGATCTCTTCGACCCGGCTCAGGTGCGCCTGGCGTGGAAGCGGCTGCGCGAGGTCGGCCCCGCGCCGAAGGCCGGGGCCTGGGTGCACACCGACCTGTCGCCCGAGAACGTGCTCGTCGACGCTCGCGGCGCGCTGGCCGGGGTCATCGACTTCGGCGGGCTCGGTGTGGGTGACCCCGCGGTCGACCTGCTCTACGCCTGGGACCTCTTCGACGCACCGGGTCGCGCCGTGTTCGCGCGTGCCGCTGGTGCCGACGAGGCGATGTGGGCCCGTTCTCGCGCATGGGTCTTCGCCGGGCCGGGTCTTCTCACCTTGGCGGACTACCGCCACACCATGCCCGAGCGCACTGCGCGACTTCCCGTGCGACACGACGCGGACGACCTCCCACCCCTCGGCGCGCAACGCCGCTTCTCGCTCGATGTCCGCGTGCTTCTGCGCCTCGGTGGTGTAGTGATGATCGCCGTCGTACTCGATCGCGATCTTCAGCTCGGGGTACGCGAGATCGAGCCGACGACGACGCCCGCCGGCCATCACCTCGACCTGCGCCACCGGTCGCGGCAGCCCCGCAAGGATGAGCAACACGCGCAGCCGCGTCTCCATCGCCGACTCTGCTGCCCCATCGACGAGCCGCACGAGATCCCGCCCGCGCCCGGGCCGCGTCCCGAGCGACTCCGCCCATGCAGCACGAGCTCGCACTGCATCCACCGACCTCAGGCGCAGGACGGCATCGGCGAGAACGACGGCGTCGACGAGGGAGAGCCGCGGAAGAGGCGACGGACGTCATCGGAGGCGAGGTCGCTCCGACTCAAACCCGCCACGAGCGCCTCCCGCGAGGTGAAGGGCGACGGACCCAATCCGTTCAACGCGGCGCGTCGCCGCTCGGCTACCGCTCGGCGGGACGCGCGACGTTCGGACGACGTTTCAGCTGCGGGTCGAGATGTCGTCATGCCTCCAGGCTCGCTGGTTCGGTGCGACCATGCCGAAAGTTATCCACAGGGCCTGGAAGACCTCGGCGGGTTGTGACCGTCGAAACGCCCGAGCTGGGGGGTTTCGCAGCCGCCTCGCCACCCCCCGGGCCTCCGACGCCCAAGCTTGGGAGTTTCGCACTCAGCGTCCGCGCAGCGTTCCGAACGCCTCCGAACGAACCCGCCAACAACCCGTGCCACAGGTCACCGTCGTGGGTGGAAATGTTGAGTTAACGGCGAGTTCGTCGTCACTTTCGACATTCGACACTGAAACCCAACAGGTCACCATGCATTTGTGACTCAGCTCACAAGCTTGGTTCGATCGCCCATTTTATCTTGACGTCGAGATACCCGTACGTTCGAAGAGTCCCCATTCGTGCAGCGGAAAACAATCGTGGCCAGCCACGAAACGTCCGCGGCCGGGGTGACCGACGACAGCGATCAGGACGGCACGCGCGGAGATCCCGCTCGGGCCCGATCGCACACTAAGGATGGCCGATCCACATGACGACGATGGACATGCCGAAGGCCGGCGTTCCCACCGAAGGCGGCACGACGCACGAGGGCCTCGCGGCCTGGGTTGCGGAGGTCGCCGAGATGACCACCCCCGACCGCATCCAGTGGGTGACTGGATCGGATGAGGAGTGGAAGCAGATCACCGACAAGCTCGTCGAGCAGGGCACGTTCACGCGCCTCAACGAGGAGAAGAAGCCGAACTCGTTCTACGCCGCGAGCTCGCCGCAGGACGTCGCGCGCGTCGAGGACCGCACGTACATCTGCTCCGTCGACGAGAAGGACGCCGGGCCCACCAACAACTGGATGGACCCGAACGAGATGAAGGACCTCATGCGTGGCCTGTACAAGGGCTGCATGAAGGGCCGCACGATGTACGTCATCCCCTTCGTCATGGGTCACCTCGAGGCCGAGAACCCGATGTTCGGCGTCGAGATCACCGACTCGGAGTACGTCGTCGCGTCGATGCGCGTCATGGCGCGCTGCGGCACGAAGATCCTGAAGCGCATCGAGGAGCTCGGCGAGAACGCCAAGTACGTCCCCGCGCTGCACTCGCTCGGCGCGCCGCTCGCCGACGGCCAGAAGGACGTCGCGTGGCCGTGCAACGAGGAGAAGTACATCGTGCAGTTCCCCGAGGAGCGCACGATCTGGAGCTTCGGCTCGGGTTACGGCGGCAACGCGCTGCTGGGCAAGAAGTGCTACTCGTTGCGCATCGCGTCCGTCATGGCGCGTGACGAGGGCTGGCTCGCCGAGCACATGCTCATCCTCAAGCTGATCTCCCCGGAGAACAAGGTCTACTACGTCGCGGCGGCCTTCCCGAGCGCCTGCGGCAAGACGAACCTCGCGATGCTGAAGCCGACCATCCCGGGCTGGAAGGTCGAGACGCTCGGCGACGACATCGCCTGGATGCGTTTCGGTGAGGACGGCCGCCTCTACGCCGTCAACCCCGAGTTCGGATTCTTCGGCGTCGCGCCGGGCACGAACGAGCACACGAACCCGAACGCGATGGCCGCGATCAACAAGGGCAACAGCGTCTTCACGAACGTCGCCCTGACCGACGACGGCGACGTGTGGTGGGAGGAGCTGGAGAACACGCCGGCTCACGCGACGGACTGGAAGGGCAACGACTGGACGCCCGAGTCGGGCGAGCTGTCGAGCCACCCGAACAGCCGCTACTGCACGCCGATCGACCAGTGCGACATCCTGGCCGACGAGTACAACGACCCGCAGGGCGTGCCGATCTCGGCGATCCTGTTCGGTGGCCGCCGCAAGACGACGGTTCCGCTCGTCACCGAGGCCCGCGACTGGCTGCACGGCACCTTCATGGGCGCGACGCTGTCGTCCGAGACGACGGCCGCCGCGACCGGCGCGGTGGGCGTCGTGCGCCGCGACCCGATGGCGATGCTGCCGTTCATCGGCTACAACGCCGGCGACTACTTCCAGCACTGGGTCAACGTGGGCAAGGACGCCGACGCATCCAAGCTGCCGGCGATCTTCTACGTCAACTGGTTCCGTCGTGACGAGGACGGCGGCTTCCTGTGGCCGGGCTTCGGCGAGAACAGCCGCGTCCTCAAGTGGGTCATCGAGCGCATCGAGGGCAAGGCCGCCGCGGTCGAGACGCCCATCGGCCACGTCCCGACGCCCGAGTCGCTCGACGTCGACGGCCTCGGCCTGACGGACGCGCAGCTCGAGAAGGCGCTCGCCGTCGACGTCGAGGAGTGGAAGGCCGAGATCCCGCAGATCGAGGAATGGTTCGCGAAGTTCGGCGACCAGCTGCCCGTGCAGCTGCAGGTCGAGCTCGACGGTCTCAAGGAGCGCCTCGGCGCCTGAGCCCATCACGGAGACGCTCGCCGCCTCGGTGCCTGCATGAGTAGGTTCCGCTTCGGCGGGGCGTGCGCCAGCAGGTTCCGCTTGGGCGGGGCAGACTCGATGAAGCCCAGCAGGGTGCGTCTCCCCCACGACGTGGCGATCCCGGCCGATCGTCACTGGCCGTCGTCGGTCACGAAGCCTCCCGCGTGCTCACCCGAGCGCCCGGGAGGCTTCGCCGTCCCCCCGGCGATCCTCGTCCCCGTCGGCGAATCCTGTCCCCTTTCGCGGCTCTTCACGAATGAGGGTGTAGCGCGGGTCTGAACCCTCCGGCTTCGAGCAGCGACCGAGCGATGTAGTGGGTGAGGTTGCGGAAGCCGAGGGCGGAGCCGCGGAGGTGTTCGAGTCGCCCGTTGATGGCCTCGGTCGGGCCGTTGCTGGTGCCGGGGCGGTCGAAGAACGCGAGGATGTCGCCCGCCCGCTGCTTCATGGTCCGGCCGAGCTTGCGGACCTCGACGAGCACCGCGGGAACGCCGCTGCTGATCGCAGCGATCACCTCCTGCATCATCGCCTTCGCTTTCTTCTTGTCGGGCTCCCGGTAGGCCGCGACGATGCGCTGGTAGATGCCCCAGGTCGCCTCGACCTCGACGTGCTCCTCGCTCGCGAACACTGCGTCCAGGCGTGCCCGCTGCCGGTCGGTGAGCAGGCTAGCCCCGGTATGCAGGGTGCGGCGGGCTTTGTAGAGCGGGTCGCCCTTGAGCCCGCGGTGACCGGTGGTGTCTTGCTTGACCCGACGCCGGCAGACATCCAGCGCGTCGCCGGCGAGGCGGACCACGTGGAACGGGTCCATGACGGGGACGGCGTCGGGGAGTTCCTCGGCGGCAGCGGTCTTGAACCCGGCGAAGCCGTCCATCGCGACCACCTCGATCCGCTTCGCCCAGTCCGCAGGGCGGGCGGCGAGCCACTGCTTGAACACCGCCTTGGAGCGGCCCTCGACCATGCCCAGCAGCCTCGCCGGCCCGGTCTTGTTCCTCGCGGGCGTGAGATCGATGATCACGGTGACGTACTTGTCGCCCAGCCTCGTGTGTCGCCAGACGTGCTCGTCGACACCGATCGTGGTGACCCCGTCGAACCGGGCGGGGTCGTCGATCAGGCGCCGCTTGCCTTCCGCGAGGACGGCGGTGTTCGCGGCACTCCAGGACACCCCGAGACCTGCGGCGACGCGGGTGACGGTGAGGTGGTCGATGACGATGCCCGCAGCGCCCACTCCAGGCCGCCGCGGGAGATCTTCGCACGCGGCGCCGCTGCCCGCGTCATGTCCTGCCGCCACGTGCGCCGGCAGTGTCCGCACCGGTACCGGCGCACCCGCACCAGCAGGGTCGTCGGCCGGTGCCCGAACGGCTCGTGCGCCAGTCGACGCGTGACCGTGTCCCGCGGCACGCCCTCGACACCGCACTTCCGACACCACGGGTCGTCCCCGACGACGCGGCATTCGATCGTGGCCCGATCCGGCTCGATCAGCTGGCCGACGGCGACGAGGCCGAGCTCGTCGAGGCGGCAGAACGTGGTCAGGTCAGGGGTCGCGAAAGTAGGGTGGAGCACGTCGAGGTCTTTCGGGATGGCGAGCGTGAAGAACTTCCATCATCCGGGAGACCTCGACCCCTACCCGGCCACCGACGCGCTCAACCGACTACACCCTCGTTCGTGAAGAGCCCCTTTCGCGATTCTTGGTCACATTCGCATCGGCGCCCGGCGGGAGCACCTCGGCGTCCGTGGCGGCGTCGAAGGTGGACGAGAATCGCAGATGGGGACGCCGTTCGCAGAGGTGGACGAGAATCGCGAAGGTGGACGAAATTCGCAGATGGGGACAGGAATCGCCGTTGAGGACGGGCGCAGGCTCGGGCACGGGCTCTTCCTGAGGGCCGGCGGTAGGCTGCGCCGAGACGAGAGGAATGACCGCATGATCCCCTTGGACGAGGCCAGCGCCGCCGTCATGGAACACTGTCGGAGCGGCTCACGCGTCCTGCTCGGTCTTGCCGGCGAGCCGGGCGCAGGGAAGTCGACGGCGGCCGCCCGCTTGCTGCTCGACGCCGACCAGGCCGGCGTCACGGCCGCCGTCGTGCCGATGGACGGCTTTCACCTCGCGCACAGCGTCCTCGAAAGCCGGGCGATGACGGACGTCAAGGGCGCGCCCGAGACGTTCGACGCGCACGGCTTCGTCACGCTCGTCGAACGCATCCACGCCCAGCGACCCGGCGATCCGACGATCTGGGCCCCCGAGTTCCGCCGAGAGATCGAAGACGCGGTGGCCGGCGCGATCGAGGTGCCCGCCGACACACAACTCGTCATCGTCGAAGGCAATTACGTGCTGCTCGACGAGGAGCCGTGGGCCCGCCTGGCGCTGCTGTTCGACGTGGCGTGGATGCTCACTCCCTCAGCCGAGCGACGCCTGGCCCGTCTCATGGCCCGCCACGAGTCGTACGGCAACGACCCGGCCGACGCCCGACGACGCGCCCTCGGACCGGATCAGACCAACGCCGAACGCGTCCGCGCACACTCGCAGCGACCCGGCGTCACCATGGTCGACCCCGGCTGACGACAGCGCGGCCGGTTACCCTCCGCTGCCGAGGGTCATGGGCGCGCACCACGCCGTGGCACCCCACGGGAACTGGGCCCACGGGAAGATGACCTGGATCTCCTGGAGGTCGAGCACCTGCCATCCGGCAGGTGCGTTCGTACCTCCGACGCGGACCGGATCGAAGCACATCCATCGACCGATCTGGAGCCCCCGACCCCACGCCGGATCAAAGCCTGTCCCCGGCGCAGGGGGCGTCGTCGGGCCGGTCGACGTACTGGGCTCAGGCGACGTGGGCTGCGGCGACGTCGGTTCCGGGCTTGTCGGCTGTGGAGTCGTCGTTTCTGGCGAGGTCGGTTCCGTCGTCGTCGGCGGGTTGATGATGCTCGTCGTCGGCGACGTCGGTTCCGGGCTCGTCGGCTGCGGTGATGTCGGTTCCGCTGTCGTCGGCGGAACGACGATGCTCGTCGTCGGTGCCGTGAGACGTGACGAAGTTGGCTGGACCGGTGACGTCGGCGTCACGGGCGGCACGGTGCTCGTCGTCGGGGCAGCCGTCGACGATGCGGTGGGGACGTCACTCGTGGTCGACGACGTGGTCGAATGGCTCGTCGCCGGAGGGTCGGCCACGACGGTGCCCGGCCCGGTGGGCGTCGACGGCGCGCTCGTCGGCTGCACCGTCGGGACGGCGTCAGCGCTCGGCGCGGCCGCCACCGAGCGCGCGGGCACAGGCGGCAGCGACGTCGCGCCGTTAGCTCGTGAACGGCTGGCGCCGGCATCGCTCGCCGCCAGCTGAGCCGTCGACACATCGGACGTACCTGCCGTCGACGACGCCACCGACGCCGAAGACGAATTCGTCGCCTCGGACGACGCCGCGCCCGTCGGCTGCGTCGCGGACGGCGCGCCGGAGGTGGGCGGCGCGCCCTGCGAGCCGGCAGCGCTCGTCTGGGACGCAGCGGTGCGCGTCTCGTACCGCGCCGAATCCTTGCCCATGTAGACGAGGCCGAACGCTGCCGACGCTGCGGCGGTGAGGACGAGTCCACCTGCGGCCCAGGTGCTCACGCTGCCACCCGCGCCGATACCGCCGGACCCACCCGAGCCGCCGGACGAACCAGACGAGCCCGTAGAACCGGAGCCTCCCGCCCCATGCGGCATCGTCAGGGCTTCGCGCAGCGCTTCCATCTTCGCGACGTTGAGCGTCGCGGGGCTGACGGTGTGGGCCCGCGCCGACAGCGCCTCTCGAAGCGTCGCTTCGAAGGCGGTGAAGTCGTCAGGTCGCAACTCACCCATCGTTGCCTCGCATGGATACCGTCAGTTTCTTCATCGCGCGGGAAGCCTGCGATTTCACGGTTCCTGTGCTGATGCCGAGGGTCTTCGCGATCTCTGCCTCGCTGAGCCCCTCCCAGTAACGCAGGACGAGCACCTCTTTCATCCGCGCCGGCAACGCGTCGAGGTGACGCAGCACCTCGGCGTGCTCGTCGGCGAGGAGGACGGGTTCGTCGGAGCCGGGTGCCGTCTCGGGCTCGGCGACGGCCATGTGTTCGCGCGCGGTGCGTCGACGGCGTAGCGCCGAGCGCGCCTGATTCATCACGGCCGTGCGCAGGTAGGCGCGCGCGTTCGCCGGCGATTCGAGGTTGTGACGGTTGCGGTACAGGCCCAGGAACGCGTCGTGGACGACGTCCTGCGCCGACTCGACGTCGTCGACGAACTGCCGCGCCAGCCGAACCATGTCGTGGTAGGTGTTCGTGTAGAGCTCGTCGAGGTCGAGACCCTCGGGTTCGCCGTGGCCGTCATCCGGCATGCCGGCCGCGGAATCGCGGCGGGACGACGCAGCGTCGCGACGCGCGCGACGGGAGGTCGCGTCCCCGGCCGTCATCGCCCACGGGGGGAGGGGGATGGGCACGACGATCAACGTCATGGCGTCTCCTCCCGTCACGTGTTGGGCGCGTGGACTCGCCCTTCGGCGCGGGGCGCGGGCGCAACCCGCCGGGCTCAGCGATGCATAGGTTCCGACTCTACAGGGTGTCATGGCGGTGGATTGTGGCGCAGCTTCGCCGATCCTCTTGTCGTTCGGCACGCACCCCACGCGCCGTCCGTCCACCCCGTTCATGACCGTATAGACGCATGAGACCCATGTGGGTTGCGCGGGTCGGCGATGAGAAACGCGTCATGCTGACGCGGACGCCCGCCGATCACTGCGACGCGTCAGCCGCGACGCTCGCTCGATGCGTCCGAGGAGAAGCTCGAAGCCCTGGAGCGCCGCGGCGCCACCGGACATCGCGTCGAGGGGTGCGCGTGCTCCCTGAGCCTTCGGGACGACCGCGCGATCGGGCAGCGTCGGCGAGAGCACGAGCGGGCCGAACGCGCGCTCGAGCGCGGCCCGCTGCGCGCGCTGCTCCGCCATCGACGGCTTGTACCGATTGAGGACGATGCCGAGCGGTTGCAACCCGCCGGCCTCGGTGCGGCGGATCTCGTCGATCGCCGCGAACAGTCGCGTCACGGCGTTGACGGCGAACGCACCTGCCTCCGTCACGACGACGGCGCGGTCGCTCGCGACGAGCGCACTGCGCGTCAGGCCGCTCAGGGACGGCGGCGCGTCGATGAGAACGAGGTCGTAGTCGAGCTTGCCGAGCGCGGTGCGCAGCGTGTGCAACTGCTCGCCGTCGGCGTCGGGCCTGTCGAGGTTCGCCGTCGCGTCCGAACTCGGCAGCACGTGCAGATCGGCGTTGCCGCGCGGCCAGCCGGCCGGCACGATGGCGCGCCCGAGCACCTTGCGCTTCGGCCGCTCCAGCACGTCAGCACTGACGGCCCCGGGAGCGTCGACGCCCAACGCGTACGTCGCATCCCCCTGCGGATCGAGGTCGACGACGAGCGTCGTCAGCCCCCTCGCCCGCGCTGCGGCGGCGAGGCCGAGCACGACGGACGTCTTGCCCACCCCGCCCTTGAGGCTGCACACGCTGACGACGAACATGTCTCGAACCTTACCGAGCAACGCCGCCCGCCGGGGACGTTTCACCGCGCCGCGACGACCGACGACCGCCCCCCCTGCACCGAGGCAGGGGGTGCGGTCGTCGGTCAGGGGTGGGCGATCACTCAGCCCAGTCGAGCGTGCGCTCGACGGCCTGACCCCAGCGCTTGAGCAGACGCTGACGCTCTGCGTCGTCCATCGACGGCTCCCAACGCTTGCTCTCGGCCCACTGACGGCGCAAGTCGTCGAGGTCCTTCCAGAACCCGACGGCGAGCCCCGCGGCGTACGCGGCGCCGAGCGCGGTTGTCTCGTTGATCTTCGGGCGGATGACGTCGACGTCGAGCAGGTCGCTCTGGAACTGCATGAGTGTCTCGTTGACGACCATGCCGCCGTCGACCTTGAGCTCGGTGAGGTCGACGCCGGAGTCGGCGTTCATTGCCTTGACGACCTCTTGGCTCTGGAACGCGACGGCCTCGAGGGCGGCGCGGCAGATGTGGCCGCGGTTCGCGAAGCGGGTGAGGCCGACGATGGCGCCGCGCGCGTCGCTACGCCAGTGCGGCGCGAACAGGCCGGAGAAGGCGGGGACGACGTAGACGTCGCCGTTGTCGTCGACCTCCTTCGCGTACTTCTCGACTTCCTTGGCGTCCTTGATGAGCTTGAGGTTGTCACGCAGCCACTGCACGAGCGAGCCGGTGACGGCGATCGAACCCTCGAGTGCATAGACGGGCTTCTCGTCGCCGATCTTGTAGCAGACGGTCGTGAGCAGGCCGTTCTTGCTCATCACCTTCTCCTCACCCGTGTTGAGGATGAGGAAGTTGCCCGTGCCGTACGTGTTCTTCGCGGTGCCGGGCTCGAAGCAGACCTGGCCGAACGTCGCGGCCTGCTGGTCGCCGAGCGCGCCGGAGATCGGCACGTCCTTGAGGATGCCGCGGTGACGCACCTTGCCGTAGACCTCGCTGCTGCTGCGGATCTCAGGCAGCATCGACATGGGGATGCCCATGTCCTTCGCGATGTCCTCGTCCCACTCGAGGGTGTCGAGGTTCATCAGCATCGTGCGTGAGGCGTTGGTGACGTCGGTGACGTGGACGCCGCCCTTCGGCCCGCCCGTCATGTTCCAGATGACCCACGTGTCCATCGTTCCGAACAGCAGGTCGCCCTTCTCGGCCTTCTCGCGGGCGCCGTCGACGTTGTCGAGGATCCACTTGGCCTTCGGGCCGGCGAAGTACGTCGCGAGCGGCAGACCGCACACGTCCTTGTACTTCTCGCTGCCTGCGTCACCGGCGAGTTCCTTGCAGATCGCGTCGGTGCGCGTGTCCTGCCAGACGATCGCGTTGTAGACCGGCTTGCCGGTGTTCTTGTCCCACACGAGCGTCGTCTCACGCTGGTTGGTGATGCCGACGGCGGCGATGTCGTCGGAGTCGAGGTCACCCTTTGCGAGGGCCTCGGCACAGACCTTGCGCGTGTTCGTCCAGATCTCGAGGGCGTCGTGCTCGACCCAGCCCGCCTTCGGGAAGACCTGCTGGTGCTCCATCTGCGCGACGGCGACGACCTCGCCGTCATGGTCGAAGATCATGCAGCGCGTGCTCGTCGTGCCCTGGTCGATGGCGGCGACGTACTTCTTCTCTGCCTTGTCAGCCATGTTCACTCCTCGTGCGATCCGTGTTCGATGCTGCTGGTGTCCAGTGTGCGCTTCTGCGTCAGCCGATGTAGGCGTGGGCGGCGAGACCGGCGAGCACACCACCGATGACGGGGCCGACGACCGGCACCCAGGCGTAACCCCAGTTGGAGTCGTCCTTGCGCGGGATCGGCAGGACGAAGTGCGCGAGACGCGGAGCGAGGTCACGGGCGGGGTTGATGGCATAACCCGTCGGGCCACCCAGGCTGACGCCGATCGCGACGACGAGGAACGCGACGTTGAGCGGGCCGGCCTGGCTCGGGGTCTTCGTGAACGCGAGGATCGTGAAGACGAGGATGAACGTGCCGACGACCTCGGTGACGACGTTCCAGAACGGCGCGCGCACGGCGGGAGCCGTCGAGAAGACGTTCGTCGGGGCGTCCTCGTGATCGTCGAACTGCTTCTTGTAGGCGGCCCAGACGACGACGGCACCGATGAAGCCGCCGATGAACTGCGCCGCGAGATACACGAAGGTCGACGCGACGCTGATGTCGACGCCCTTCGCGTACTCATCGGCCCCCGAGGCGAGGATGCCCAGAGTGACGGCCGGGTTGAGGTGCGCGCCCGACTTGTACGAGGCGAAGACACCGGCGAAGACGGCGAAGCCCCACCCGATGTTGATCATCAGAGGCCCTCCCCCGAAGCCTCCGTTGCGGGGCAGCAGCACGTTGGCCACCACTCCGACACCCAGGACGATGAGAATCGCCGTCCCGAGAAGTTCGCTGACGAAGACCTGACCGAGGCTCATGGGTGCCTTTCTCGACGTTCGACGGTGGCATGTGACGACCACCACTCATGCTACCGATGAAGCATACGTCAGGCGCACCCCGGCAGGTCGGACGGGGACATGTTCCGCGTCACACCCGTCATCGTGGCCCTGGCACGCGCAAGGGATCAAGCAGCCGGGGCGGTTCCCACGCCTCGGGACAGCCGGGGACGACGTCAGCGCTCGGGCGAGGTCTCAGCGATCTCAGGCGTGCGACGCACCTCGGCCGGCGGCGACGTGAGGCACCAGGCCAGGCCCAGGAAGGGAACGACGGCGGTGACGGCCCACAGGACCCACGTGATGGCGTGCTCCATGAGACAGCTCCTCGAGATCGTGTCTACTTCTGCGCCCATGCTCGCACGGGGCCAGCGGCACCTCAACCGATCTCGTCGACCACCCACCAGGTCGATCGGACTCGCGCAGTTCGTCGCGGCCCACGCTGCCGGGAGAGGCCCACGCTGCCGGGAGAGGCCCACGTGGCAGGGCGTGGCCCACGCGGCCCGGCGAGCTGCGCCGCCGTCCGGTGAGGAATGACACCCCCGCAGGCGGTATCGGGGACGAACAGGCGGGTCTAAGCTGAAGGAAGACCAGAGAATCGGCGCGGCTCGGCGATCTCCGACGCGCCTTCGACCCGGCAGTGGAGGTTTTCGATGACCATGCACCCGTACAGCGCACAGTTGGGCCCCAGCTCGCGCGCCGAGTCCTGGCGCGAACTCACCGAGCGTGAGCTCGACGTCCTCGTCATCGGTGGTGGCGTCACCGGCGCCGGCACTGCGCTCGACGCCGTCACGCGCGGTCTGCGCACGGGTCTCGTCGAGGCCCGCGACTTCGCGAGCGGCACGTCGTCGCGCAGCTCTAAGCTATTCCACGGTGGCCTGCGCTACCTCGAGCAGCTCAACTTCGCGCTCGTCGCCGAGGCGCTCAAGGAGCGCGAGCTCATGATGACGCGCATCGCGCCGCACCTCGTCCACCCCGTCGCGTTTCTGTACCCGCTGTCGCACCGCGCGTGGGAGCGCCCGTACGTCGCGACCGGTATCGCGATGTACGACCAGATGGGCGGCGCCCGCTCCGTCCCGCGTCAGAAGCACCTGACGAAGAGCGGCACGATGAAGATGTTCCCCGGCCTCAAGAACGACGCGATGGTCGGCTCGATCCGCTACTACGACTGCCAGGCCGACGACGCACGTCACACGATGACGGTCGCCCGCACCGCCGCGCAGTACGGCGCGATCGTGCGCAACTCGACCGAGGTCGTCTCGCTCATCACCGAGGCCGACCGTGTCGTCGGCGCGAAGATCCGCGACGTCGAGACCGGCGAGACGGCTGACGTGCGCGCCAAGGTCGTCATCAACTGCACGGGCGTGTGGACCGACGACATCCAGAAGATGACGGGTGGCAAGGGCCGCTTCCGCGTGCGCGCGTCGAAGGGCGTGCACATCCTCGTCCCGCGCGACCGCATCGCCGGCGAGGTCGGCCTGATCCTGCGCACCGAGAAGTCGGTGCTGTTCGTCATCCCGTGGGGCCAGCAGTGGCTCATCGGCACGACCGACACCGACTGGGCGCTCGACGTCGCGCACCCCGCCGCGACGAGCAAGGACATCGACTACATCCTCGAGCACGTCAACACGGTGCTCGCCTCGCCGCTGACGCGTGACGACATCCTCGGCGTGTTCGCCGGTCTGCGTCCGCTGCTCGCCGGCGAGAGCGAGGACACCTCCGCACTGTCGCGCGAGCACGCCGTCGCGCGTCCGCAGCCGGGCCTCATCTCGATCGCCGGCGGCAAGTACACGACGTACCGCGTCATGGCCGCCGACGCCGTCGACGCCGCGGCCCAGGACCTCGGCCCGATCAAGGAGTCGGTGACGGAGGTGACGCCGCTCGTCGGCGCCGACGGTTACGCCGCGATGCTCAACCTCAAGCACGAGATCGCCGCCGAGTCGGGCCTGCCCGAGTGGCGCATCGAGCACCTGCTCAACCGTTACGGCTCGAAGCTGTACGACGTGCTCGCCCTGTCGAAGGACGACGAGTCGCTGCTCGAGCCCGTCACGAACGCCGACGAGTACCTGCGCTGCGAGATCGCGTACGCCGTCACGGACGAAGGTGCGATGCACCTCGAGGACGTCCTCGCGCGCCGCACGCGCATGTCGATCGAGACGAAGCACCGCGGCGTCGACGCGGCCGCCGAGGTCGCCGACATCATCGCGCCGATCCTGGGCTGGACGCAGGAGCAGCGCGACGCCGAGGTCGAGTCGTACACCGAGCGGGTCGCTGCCGAGGTGAAGTCGCAGGAGCTCGACACCGACGAGGCATCCGACGCGGCCCGCCTGTCCGCTCCGGACCCGCGCCCGCAGCTGCGCAAGGTCGTCGCCACCCGCTGACGGCCCGTCCGCAGGAGCGCCGACCACGCGTCCCACTTGTCGCAGATGCGCAGCAAGTGGGACGTCGCGTGTCGGGGTTCTCCCCACTCGGTGCAGTTCTACGCCGAGTGGGACGACGCGGCGTCACGTCTTCCCCACACGGTGCGCGTGCGAGGTGCCACTGCGGATATGCGAGGTCGAAGCGCCGGTTCACTCCCTCGATGCGTACCGGGTGCTGCAGCACCGGCGTCGGCAAGCCCGCCAGCACGAACAACGGACGCAGGCGCGCCTCCATCGGCGATTGGGCGCGCCCGTCGGCGAGACGGGCAACCTGGCGCAGGCGTGGGTTCGTCGACCACTCGCTCAGCATGTCCTTCGCCATCAGCTCACGATGCGCGGGCACCGCGTCGGCGAGGACCACGGCGTCGACGAGCGGCACCCGATCGACAACCTCGCCGAGGAGATCGGCCGGCGGAGTCATCGCGATCGGCCCGGCGGCCGTCTCGGCGACGAACAAGCGCGCAGCGCCGCGAGCAACACCACCGCATCCGAATGTCGCCACCGTGCACCGTGCGGAAGGAGATGTGCACCCGGTCGGTCGACGGCACCGGCAGGCCCTGCAGCGCTGCAGCCGGGACGGAGGCCGCGTGAGCCCGTCGAAGGTGTGGGTCCGCCGCAGGAGGTGTCGATGCTCATGTGCGCAGCTCGTTCCGGAGGAACCCCCGCGTGCTGCGCGTCATCCACACCCGTCGCTGTCCACAGGAGAGCGTCACGTTCTGAGCTCATCGTTTGCTGCTCCCACCTGATGCGGAACCGAAACACGTGGGAGGTCTCGGTGCCGGAATCGCCGCACTCGTTACCTCACAGCAACGAATGTGACGTCGACCTCCCGTCCCGCTCCCATTCGGTGCGCATCGGCGCCATGCGGGACGACACCGCTCGCCGTTCACACAGAAACGTCACAGAAACGGCATTGAAAGGACACAGTCAGGTGGCGCAGACTCGGAGTCATGAGCACCGCTGCCCCTGCCCTGAAGCGTCCTGACGGCTCGAACGTCCGCGTCCTCGTCGTCGACGACGAGTCGAACCTCACCGAACTGCTTTCGATGGCCCTGCGCTACGAGGGGTGGGACATCAAGACGGCGGCGACGGGCAACTCGGCCGTCAAGACGGCGAAGGAGTTCAAGCCGGACGCCGTCGTGCTCGACATGATGCTGCCCGACTTCGACGGCCTCGAGGTGCTACGGCGCATGCGCGACGAGGACCCGGCGCTGCCGGTCTTGTTCCTGACGGCACGCGACGCCGTCGAGGATCGTGTCGCCGGTCTGACGGCGGGCGGCGACGACTACGTCACGAAGCCCTTCAGCCTCGAAGAGGTGGTCGCGCGCGTGCGGGCGCTGCTGCGTCGCTCGGTGCAGCTCGCCGAGGAGGAGACGTCGCTGCTCACCGTCGGCGACCTGACGCTCGACGAGGACAGCCACGAGGTGATGCGCGCCGGCACCGAGATCAACCTGACGGCAACGGAGTTCGAGCTCCTGCGCTTCCTCATGCGCAACCCGAAGCGCGTGCTGAGCAAGGCGCAGATCCTCGATCGCGTGTGGCACTACGACTTCGGTGGGCAGGCGAACGTCGTCGAGTTGTACATCAGCTACCTGCGCAAGAAGATCGACGCGGGCCGCGAACCGATGATCCACACGATGCGCGGCGCCGGTTACGTGCTCAAGCCGGCCGGCTGATCGCGGCGGCGGGCATCCGTCGTCAGCGATCGTTGCCCGAGAACGCGTCGAGCACGACGCGATCACGGGCGAAGATGAAGGCCTGGAGCCCGTCCCCGTCCCCACGCGGAGACGACCACCCGCCCTCGAGCAGCTGGGAGACAGCGACCCGTCATGATCCTCAACCCGGCCCGGTGGACGCTGCGTTCGAAGCTGCTCGCGTCCATCGTCACCCTGTTCATCGTCGTGCTGACGCTCATCGGCGCCGCGACGGTGCTGTCGATGCGCACTTCGCTGATGAAGCAGGTCGATCAGCAACTCATCGACGTCGAGCGCGCCGTCGGCGGCGGGCCGGCGGGAACCACGGAGCTGGGCGGGCCGGCGGACCAGGACTCGCACCCTCGCGCACCAGGCCTCGGGGGCAGTGTGCTGCGGCTGACGCTCGACGCGTCGTCGACGCCTGATTCGCTCGTGGTCGACCAGAACTACGTCTCGTCCGCGACGGGCACACAGTTGACGTTGTCGCAAGCGCAGATTCGCAGTCTCGCGACGGCAGACCTGGGCACGACGCCGAAGACGATGGATTTCGACGGCTCCCTCGGCCGCTACCGCGTCGTGCGTGTCCCGAAGCCCGACGGGGACATCGCGTTCATCGGGCTACCGCTCGCGCCGATCGACGACAACATCCGCGCGCTCGCCGGCAACATCGCACTCATGGGGCTGCTCGGTCTCGTCACGATCGGGGGCGCCTCGTTCCTGCTCGTGCGTCGTAACCTGCGGCCGCTGCAGCAGGTGGCAGCGACGGCGGAACGTGTCTCTGAACTGCCGCTCGGGCGTGGTGACGTGCGCACCGACGAGCGCGTGCCGGTGGCGCTGACCGACGATCACACCGAGGTCGGCACCGTCGGGTTGGCGCTCAACAACCTGCTCGACCATGTCGACTCGGCGCTCGACGCGCGTCACGAGAGCGAGATGCAGGTGCGCCAGTTCGTCGCCGATGCCAGCCATGAGCTACGCACGCCACTCGCATCGATCCGCGGCTACGCGGAGTTGTCGCGGCGCGAGAAGGAGCCGGTTCCCGTCGGTGTCACGCATGCGCTGGGCCGCATCGAGTCGGAAGCGGGACGCATGACGACACTCGTCGAAGACCTGCTGTTGCTCGCCCGACTCGACGCAGGGCGCGAGCTCGAACGCGAACCGGTCGACCTGACGCGCGTCGTCGTCGAGACCGTCAGCGATCTGCACGCGGCTGGGCCCGAGCACGTGTGGCATCTCGACCTGCCGGAGGATCTGGAGGACTTCCCGGAGGTCATCGGCGATGAGGCGCGCCTGCGTCAGGTCGTCATCAACCTCTTGGCCAACGCGCGGCGTCACACCCCGGCGGGCACGACGGTGACGGCCGGCCTCGCGCGGCGCGATGACGACGTGCTGCTCACCGTCACCGATGACGGCCCCGGCATCCCGCCCGAGTTCATGCCGCACCTGTTCGAGCGGTTCACGCGCGGGGACGCAGCGCGAACGCGTACGGAGGGCTCGACGGGGTTGGGGTTGTCGATCGTCGATGCGGTCGTCGCGGCGCATCACGGTACCGTGCGGGTGGAGAGCCGGCCGGGACGCACGTGCTTCACGGTGTCCCTGCCCCTCGAAGATCCGCGGCCATCGTCTCAGGAGGACCGATCGTGAACCCGACGCCCGGCGCGGACACCGCGCACCGCTCGACGACCGCGCCCGTCTCTACTGCTTCGACCTCATCGGGTTCGAGCGACGAGTCGATGACGGCGAACGCTCCAGGCAGCAGCCGCCTCGACGCGCTGCGCTCCCCCGGAGCGGCGCAGGCGATGCGCTTCGCGATGGTCGGCATCGCCTCGACGGTGCTCTACACGGTGTTGTTCGCCGTTCTCGACACGCGAATGAACCACCAGATCGCGAACATCTTGGCGCTGCTCATCTGCACGGTGCTCAACACGTGGGTCAATCAGCGGTTCACGTTCGACGCGGCCGGCCACGAACGCGGCCGTGACGCTCACCTGCAGAGCCTCGCCATCCTCGTCGTCACGCTCGCCGTGACGAGCGGAGCCCTCGCCCTCGAACATCACCAGTGGCCGCACGCCTCGACGCTGTGGGATACCGTGACGGTGACCGTCGGCAACGCCATCGCAACCGTCATCCGCTTCGTGGTGTTCCGCCGTATCTTCGCCGCCCGGGACTGAACGGGCGCGGCGCACGGTGCGCCCGAGCCATCGAGGCCCGTCTAGTCCGCCCCCCCGATCTACAGGTCCTCGCTTCACCGGGTGCTACCGGTCATTGCGTCGATGCTCCAACTTCGTGATGCATTCAGCACCGCACTCGGCCGTCCGGCCAACCTCTGCGTCCAACAACAGGTTCCACCGCCCGTGGGGATCCGTCTTCGCAGTTCCGCTTCAGGCGAAGACGACGTCCGTCGTCACGTCCGGGCGGCGCATCTCGCGCGCCTCGGCGAGATAGTTCTGCCGCATCGTCCACGGCGCGGCGTCGCTGCGACGCGGCATGATGTCGGCCGCGCGGCGCAGATAGCCCGAATCCATCTCGAGCAGCGGGCGCCGGCCGAGCTCTGACGGCGGGACGGGCGTCGCGCTGCGGTAGCGGCCGTCACGCAGATGCTTGATCATCCGCGCGACGAACCGGTGCGACAGGTCACCGCGCAAGCTCCACGACGCGTTGATGTAGCCGACGCAGAGCGCCGCGTTCGGCACGCCCTCGAGCATGCAGCCGCGGTAGACGAGACGCTGCGAGACGTCGACCGGCTCGCCGTCGATGCGCAGGCTCGCGCCGCCGAGCAACTCGACGGCCAGACCCGTCGCCGTCACGATGACGTCGGTCTCGAGCAGCTCACCCGAACTCGTACGCACCCCGCCCGGCTCGACGCTCGCGATCGTGTCGGTGACGACCCTGGCACGCCCGTGCTTGACCGCCTTGAACAGGTCGCCGTCAGGCACGATGCACAACCGCTGATCCCACGGCGCATACGGCGCGGTGAAGCTGTCGACGTGCTCCTCACCCGCGCCCTGACGAACGTTCGCACGCAGCACCGCACGCGCCGCCCGCGGCAGGCGCCGCGCCGTCTGGTACGAAGCCCACTGCGCCGCAACGTTCTTCGCCCGCATGACGGCGTGCTTGCGCTGCGGGCTGAGCCGCTCGTCCGGGATCTTCGCCAACGCCGCCGCTAGCGGATCACGCGACGGCTGCGCGAGCACATACGTCGGCGTTCGCTGCAGCATCGTCACCTCCGCGCCGAGATCGGCGAGCGCCGGCACGAGCGTCATCGCCGTCGCACCCGAGCCGATGACGACGACGCGCCGGCCCGCCACGTCGAGATCCTGCGGCCAGAACTGCGGATGCACGACCTGGCCCGCGAACTCCGCGAGAGCGGGGATGTCCGCCGCATACGGCTCGGCGTAGCTGTAGTAACCGCTGCACGCGTAGATGAAGCCGGCCGTCATCTCGACCTCGCCGTCAGGTGTGTCGACGCGCAGCCGCCACACCGCGTCAGCACTGCTCCAATCCGCGCTGACGACCTTGTGCCGCAGACGAATCCGCTCACTCACACCGAACGCGTCGGCCGTCGAACGGATGTAGTCGAGGATGTCCTCACCCGCCGCGATCGCCTTCTCCTGACGCCACGGCGCGAACGGATACGACAACGTGTACATGTCCGAATCCGAACGCACCCCCGGATACCGGAACTGATCCCACGTGCCACCGAGCGCATCCCGCGCCTCGCGAACGACGTAATCGACGCCCGGATTCGCCTCCTGGATGCGACACGCCGCCCCGACGCCCGACAACCCAGCACCGACCATGACGACATCGACGTGCTCCACCTGCTGCTGCACACCCACCGACACGACGAACTCCTCACTCCACGAACACACCACCTGCGAGGCTAACGACCCCGACGTGGGCGCGTGGCCCGTCGAGACAGGTGCGATACCGAGGGGTGGGGTGCCGTGGCGCCCGGGCGGGCGGCCGAGCTGCCAGAGCTGGCGGAGGGCCTCCGTCGGCGCGACGTGCGCTCGCTTCGCTCTTGTGGCGGCCCGGGCGAGTTGTTGAGCTGTCGGAACGGGCGGAGGGACTCCGTCGGCGCGACGCGCGCTCGCTTCGCTCGCGGGCGTCGTGCCTCCTCCTCAAATCCCCCGTACCCATTCAGCGAGAGTGACGAGGGCCCCGCCGGGGCGACTTCGTCGCGCCCGGCGGGGCCCTCGTCACTCTCGCTGGCGGAGGCGGAGGGATTTGAACCCTCGATGGGGCTATAAACCCCAAACCCGCTTAGCAGGCGGGCGCCATAGACCGGACTAGGCGACGCCTCCTCCGCGCAGCTTTCGCTGCAGCCCTGAAAGGTTATCCGACCCGCCCCGCCACACCAAACCGCCTCCCCCCGACACGTCAACACAGGAGACTCACACCTGGGCTTCGGCCGGCGTCGAGCTTCGTCACCAGATTGAGACATTTCCTCCTTCATCCCTCATGATGGAGTGTCAGGGGCAGCTTTCGGTGCCCTCACACGCAACAGAGAGGGCCACGATGGCGAGGCAGGCGGAGCACGAACCATCCGGTGCGCACGCACCGTCCGACGTGACCCGCTCGAGCGAGCGTCAACGCCGCCGTGCGACGCTACGCCGCTCTCTGTCGTTGACATTTCTGAGCACCCTCGTCCCCGGCCTCGGGTTGATGTGGACGAAACGTCGCACCGTCGGCGTCATCCTCCTGCTCATCGCCGTCATCGCCGGCATCGCTCTCAGCATCTTCCTCCTGAGCGGTAACGTCCTCACCGGCGCCGCCAACGTCCTCACCTCGACCGGCCTCAAGCTCGCCCTCGTCGCGCTGGCCGCTGCCCTCGTGCTGTGGTTGACGTCGATCGTTCTCACCGCGCGCACGACGCACACCGACGGCTGGTCGCACCGCGGCGACATCCTGTTCAAGGCCTTCACCGCCCTCATGTGCCTCGCCGTGACGATGCCGCTCGCGCGCGCCGTCAGCACCGTCACCGTCACGCAGGACGCGTTCGGCACCATGTTCATCAAGAACGGCAAGGGCGCCGCCTCCACCAAGGAGAACGCGTTCAAGAAGAAGGCCCGCGTCAACCTCATGCTCGTCGGTTCCGACGCGGGTAGCGACCGCACGGGCATCCGCACGGACTCGCTCATGGTCGCCTCGATCGACACCCACACGGGTGACACGACCCTCATCAGCATCCCGCGCAACTGGAACTACGTCCCGTTCCCCGAGTCGAACCCGCTGCACAAGCTCTACCCGAACGGCTTCCACTGCCCCGAACGTGGTGCGGGCGACCCCTGTTGGATGGATGCGGTGTGGAGCGAAGCCGACACGCAGCACCCGGAGTTGTTCCCCGGTGAGCAGTACGCCGGCCTCAACGCGACGCGCGACGTCGTGCAGGAGATCATCGGCATGCCGATCGACTACTCCACCGTCATCAACCTCAAGGGCTTCCAGGACCTCGTCGACGCCATGGGCGGCGTCGACATGACGATCCCTCCCGGGGGCATCGCCATCGGTGGCAAGATCGAGGGCGGCGCGATCGTGCCCGGCTCGATCACCGGCCGCATCCCCGAAGGACGCCAACACCTGAACGGTCAGCAAGCCCTATGGTACTCACGCAGCCGCGTCGAGACCGGCGACGGCGACCGCATGCGCCGTCAGCGCTGCATGGTCAACGCACTCATCGACCAGACCAACCCCATCTCACTGGTCAACCAGTTCCCCTCGATCATGAAGGTCGCCAAGGAGAACATCCTGCTCGACCTGCCGCAGAGCGAACTGCCCGACCTCGCCGACCTCGCGAACACGATGAAGAAGGGCCAGACGAAGAGCGTCAACCTCGCCTACCCCGTCATCAGCGACAGCCACCCCGACTACGACAAGGTGCGCGCCCTCATCAAGAAGGGCATGGATCGCTCGACGCCGGCCCCGAAGCCGAAGTCCAGCTCGAGCGCTTCGTCGTCGACCGCCCCGAACTCGTCGTCGAGCAGCGCGAGCACCAGCTCGTCGAGCAGCGACCAGGCCATCGACGACACCACGGCCACCTGTTGATCGTGCGCACGACTGAACGCAGACTCGGCTGCGCCGCCCACCCCACGAGGGACGGGCGGCGCACTCGTCTGCGTGACGGGCCCCGCCCGAGCATGACGGAGTCGGCGCACGACGAAGCCCCCAGCCGAACGGCTGGGGGCTTCGTACGAAAACGCTACGAGATCAGATGATCAGGCAGCCGTGACGTTCGAGGCCTGCGGGCCCTTGTCGCCCTGCGTGATCTCGAACTCGACGCGCTGACCCTCGTCGAGCGAGCGGTAGCCGTTGGTCTGGATGGCGGAGAAGTGAACGAAGACGTCGGCGCCGCCGCCGTCCTGCTCGATGAAGCCGAAGCCCTTCTCAGCGTTGAACCACTTCACAGTGCCCTGTGCCATGGGAAATCCCTCAATCTGTTTCTCTGCGTTGAGCCTGCACTTTTTGCAGGCTCAGGCTGATGTGCATGCCGTGAACGCCTGAGGTGATGTACAACAGGGGTAAAACCGGGTTCTGCAAAGCAACCACCCTCACGCTAACACGAGCGGCCCCGCGGGCTTCATTCCACGCGTCCCGCGAAGGTGAACAGTTGGTGACCCGCAGCAGCTGGAGCAGTGGGCGGAGAGCGTCACTTCCAGCCCGAGCAGGACCTCGAGCGCGCATCGGAGCATCGAGCCGGGTAGGTGTGCGCCGCCGGTGTCACTCGTTGCGCATCGACAGCGGTGTGGCGCCGCCGTCCATCGCTGCCGCGAGTTCGGCCTCGGCGGCCGCGCCCTGGGCGGCACGCACCGAGCTCAGCTTGACGACCGAGTACAGCAGCAGCGCGAGCCCGGCCACCTCACCGGCGACGGCGAGGGGCGTGTCGCGCAGTTGGTCGCCGTAGACGCTGACACCGATGAGGACGCTGAACAGCGGATCGAGCGAGGCGACGACGGGCAGCACGACGTTGAGAGGCGCCGCCGCGAACGCCACCTGGTTGAGCGCCAGACCACAGGCAGCGAGCGCGATGAGCACCCACAGCTGCCACGACGTCAGCACCGCGTCGAGACCGAAGAGGTGTGAGATCTGCGTCGTCGACTTCATCAACCCGGCCGTCGTCGCGTAGACGATGGCGACGGACGCTGCGAGCGCCCGGGCACGCATCCGCGGGCGCATCGAGCGCGTGCCGAACACCGCGCCGAGGACGAACAGGCCGCCCACGACGGCGAGGATGATGGCGGGCACGCGACGACCGATGGCCGTCTCTCCGTGTGCGGAGATCGCGTCGGAGACGAGCAGGAACATCACGAGGCCGGCGACGAGCGTCAGCGAATGGAGGATCTCCGAACGTGTCGGGCGTGTGCGCAGCATGACGTGGTTGAGCCCGAGGCTGATGACGAGCGACATGCACAGCACCGGCTGCACGACCGAGAGGCTGCCGTACTTGAGGGCGAGGATCTGGAAGACGACGCACAGCCCGTCGAACACCATGGCGATGGCGAACGTCGGGTTCGCGACCCAGGCCACTGCCGCGGCGCGCAACCCGCGCCGGGGGTGCTTCTCACCGTCTGCTCGCTCGTCGGCCGCCGGCTGCTCCACGGCATGCTGTGCGGCGCGGTGCTTGAACACCGTCGACAGCGCCGCACACGCACTGGAGGCGACAGCCAGCAGCAGGACGAGCAGCATGCGACCTCCGAGCGACGACGTTGTCGGACGCCACGGCATCGGCCTCCCGGCCTCAGGGTACTGGCCGAGGGCGGTCAGGGACGTTCAGGCACGGCGGTGCACGACTGGGAGTTCTGCGAAGGTGTCCAGACCCATCTCGCGCCGCAGAACCTCCGCCGCAACGGCCCGAGCCGGCTCGAGGTCTGCGTCGACGAAGGCCAGGCGCGTGCGGCGCTCGACGAGATCGTCGAGCGTCATGGCACCCTCGTGCCGCACCGCGTGGACGAACTCGGCGACCAGCGTCGACGATCCGGGCACGACGCGCTCGGCGTAGAACGACGATTCGTCGGCGATCGCGGCCACCGACGGGGCCAACGTGCCGTAGCGGCGCACGAGCCGCTCGGGCGCCGCGACGCGAGCGAGGACGTCAGTCGGGGCTGCGCCGAGAAGCGGAAGCTCACGCGTTCGGCACGATGCGATCACGCCTCCGACGCGCCGGGCGACGGCGTCGACGGCGTCCTGCGCCATGCGACGATACGTCGTGAACTTTCCTCCCGTGATGGTGATCGGGGCGCCCGGCTCGTCGAGGAGCAGGTGCTTGCGCGAGGCGTCGGCGGTCGCGCCTTGCCCGCTCGAGGCGTCGGCGCGCGTCACGAGCGGTCGCAGACCAGCGAAGCGCCCGACGACGTCGTCGCGCGTCAGCGGACGGGCCAGGACGGCGTTCATCGTGGCGAGCAGGAACTGCTCGTCTTCGTCCGGGACGGAAGGCGCGAGCGGGTCGGCGTCCGGGTCGGCCTCGTCCGTCAGCCCGATGAGGACGAGCCCGTCGGCGATCGGAATCGCGAACACGTAGCGGCCAAAGTGCCCGGGCACCGGTGCGACGAGCTGCGCCGAAGGGTCACCCACCGCGCTCGCCCGGACGACCAGGTGCGAGCCACGCGAGGGCGTGACGGTGAGACGCTCGTCGTGCTCGCCGCTCCACACCCCCGTCGCGAGCACGATGTGGCCGTGGGCGACGAACGACTCCCCCGTCAGCTCGTCGGTGAGCTCGACGGACTCAGAGTCGAGCGGACGCGCCGCACACCGCGTCACGACGTCGGCGCCGTGCGCCGCGGCGGTGCGCGCGAGGGTCGTCACGAAGCGCGCGTCGTCCTCGAGCTGGCCGTCGGTGTAGCGCAGCGCCGCGCGGCCGCGCACTGCGCCAGGGACGAGCGACTCGACGTCACGCACCCGAATGCGGCGCGGCGCGGCGAGGACATTCGACGGCGTGCGGCTGACGCGGCGCAGCCCGTCCGAGAGGGTGATGCCGAGGTTCGAGACGGCCGCCTCACCGATGCCGGTGTCGAGCACCACCGTGTGCAGCGGCCGCACGAGATGCGGCGCGATGCTCGTCATCAGATGATGACGCTCGCGCGCCGACTCGTAGGCGACGGCGAGGTCACCCTTTGCGAGATAGCGCAGGCCGCCATGGATGAGCTTGCTGCTCCACCGACTCGTCCCTGCCGCCAGATCGACGCGCTCGACGAGTGCCGTGCGCAGCCCGCGCGACGCCGCGTCGAGCGCCACGCCGACACCCGTCACCCCGGCGCCGACGACGATGACGTCGTAGCGCTCGTGGGCGAGGCGGTGCAGTGCCGCAGCGCGTTGGGTGGGGTTGAGGCTGCCCACGCTGGGGTCACTGGCGGGGTGGCCGGGGGTGGTCGACATCAGGAGCGGCCTTCCGTGGGGTGGTCCGGTGGTCAGAGGCTGCCGGGCTGGGCGCGAGGTACCCGTCGAGCAGATGGGCCGCCTCGGCGAGCCACACCTGACGAGGGGCGATCTGCTCGAGCGGTCGACGGCTGACGAGGTAGGGCATGAGCGCCTGCATCGCGCCCATCGCGAGGACGTCGGCCGGCGCGTCGCGCACCGAGCCATCGAGCTGCGCGAGGGCGATCGCGGCGCTCAACGCGTCGAGAATGCTGCGCTGGCTGCGCCCGACACGTTCGACGAGATAGGGCAGGAGCAGTTCGGGGTCGTGCTCGATCAGCGCCTGCGTGAACTCCGTCGAGAGCGCCTCGAGCGTGGTGATCGCGGCGCGGACGATGACGTCGCGGGTGACGGCGCCCGCCTCGCCGTCGGCTGGTTCGCTTGCGGTTTCGTTCGAGGGAACCTGGGGCAGCGCGTCGCTTGCGGCGGCGGCGAAGTCGGCGACGAGGGCCTCGCGCACGAGGTCGTCGAGCGTCGCGCCACGTCGGTAGAGGGTGGCCCGACTCATGCCTGCGCGGCGGGCCACCGACGTCATCGTCGCGCGGCGAAAACCGTAGGCGATGACCTCCGCCCGCACTGCGGCCAGCATTGCATCGTCTTGCGTCATGCGTCCTCCTCGCTGTGTGGTCGCCGCCACGACGGGCCCGTCGGAGCAATGAAACATTGAGACAAATCGTGACTCAGTGTCTCACGCACGGCATGATGGGGTCATGAAGGATGACGCGAACCTCGTCGAGACCGCCCCGCGCTCGGTGTGGCACGGCTGGGGAGACCCGCAGCTCAAGAAAGAACTCTCCCCGCTCGTCTGGCGCGGGTTGAAGCTCGCCAAGGGCATCGAACCGGCTGAGCAGGACACTCCGCCCGTCGCGCTCGACGACGTCGAGCTGCCCGCCTCCACCCTCGACGACGACGGCCTCGCCGCCCTGCGCACACTCGTCGGCGACGCGCACGTCAGCGTCGAACGACGCGAGCGCATCGAGCACGCCGGGGGCAAGAGCTACCCCGACCTGTATCGGCTGCGCACCGGCGACGGCAGTCACGCGCCGGACGCCGTCGCGTTTCCCGCCGACGGCAGCGAGGTCGTCGAGGTGCTGCGCCTCGCCGCGCAGCGTGAGATCGCCGTCGTCCCGTTCGGCGGTGGCACGAGCGTCGTCGGCGGTGTCGACCCCGTGCGCGGTCGGTTCGCGAGCGTCATCAGTCTCGACCTACGGCGCCTCGACGCCGTCGTCAGCATCGACGAGACGTCGCGCACCGCAACGCTCCAGCCCGGGCTGCGCGGCGCCCAGCTCGAAGCCGTGCTGCGTCCGCGCGGACTCACGCTCGGACACTTCCCGCAGAGCTACGAACAGGCAACGCTCGGCGGATATCTCGTGACGCGCAGCTCCGGGCAGGCGTCCTCCGGGTACGGACGGTTCGAGCAGAACGTCGTCGCCGTCACCCTCGCCACGCCCGAGGGCGAGCTGACGCTCGGCGGGCGGACTCCCAGCTCGGCGACGGCCGCCGGGCCGAAGCTCATCGACGTGCTCATCGGCAGCGAGGGCACGCTCGGCGTCATCACCGAGATGACGCTGCAGCTGCACGAGGGACCGACCGAGTTCGCTTACGAGACCTGGGCGTTCGACTCGTTCACCGACGGGTTCGACGCGTTCCGGGCGCTCGCGCAGGATCTCGGCCACGGCGTCATGCCGGACGTCAGCCGCCTCTCCGACGGTGAGGAATCACGCACGATCCTGGCCCAGTCGGCGCGAGGGCTCGCGGCGATGGCGACCTTCGCCGCGCGCGGCGCCCGCGAGCCGTCGCTCGGGGTGCTGCGTTGGGAGGACACCGACCGCACCACCCTGCGTCGGCGCCGGCGACAGGCGCACCGCGTGCTGCGCGCGGCGGGTGCGCGACGTGCGCCCGCGTCGATCGCCGAGCACTGGATCAGCCACCGCTTCCGCGGGCCCTACCAGCGCGACCACCTCATGGATCGCGGCATCTTCGTCGAGACGCTCGAGACGGCGACGACGTGGGCGAACCTGCCGACGCTCTACAGCGCGGTGCGCGATGCGATCAGCGCCGAGGTCGGCCCGCACGCCGTCGTCCAGTGCCACGTCTCGCACCTCTACGACGGCGGCGCCTCGCTCTACTACACGTTCTTCTGCCGCGAGGAGAGCGACCCGCTCGCCCAGTGGCGCCGCGTCAAGACGGCCGCGAGCGACGTCATCGCGGCACACGGTGGCACGATCACGCACCACCACGCCGTCGGCACCGACCACCGCGCCTGGGCCGCTGACGAGATGGGCGGGCTCGGCGCGCGCATCCTGCGCGCGGTGAAGAACGAGCTCGACCCGGCCGGAATCCTCAACCCCGGCAAGCTCGTTCCGCCGGTCGACGACGCCCCCGACGCGTGCGAGGCCGGGGCGTCATGACGCGGCCCGTCACCCTGGTCGTCAACCCGGCTGCGCGCAAGGGTGCGACGCTGCGCATGATCGATCCGGTGACGGACATCCTGCGCGCGCACGGTTGGCGCGTCGACGTCGTGGTCACGCGGTCGGCGGACCACGCGTCGCAGGTCGCCGCCGACGCGAACGTCGACGACCTGCTCGTCACGCTCGGCGGCGACGGGCTCTACGGGCGGGTGGCCGCGGGCGCCGTCGTCAGCGGCTGCCTCATGGCGCCGTTGCCCGCGGGGCGTGGGCACGACCTCGTCCGCGCACTCGGGGGCCCGGGCGACATGCGACGCGCCGCGCAGCTGCTCGCCGTCGCGCGCGAACGCCGCCTCGACGTCGGACTGGCCGGCGACGGCGACCCGTCGACCGCCACGGTCTTCCTCGGTGTGGCGACGCTCGGCTACGACTCGATGGCGAACACGTACGCCAACGACGCTCCGCGCGCGGTGCCGAGTTCGCTCGTCTACGCCTACGGCGGCGCTCGAACGCTCGTGCCCGCGCGGCCGCGACCGTTGACGCTCGTCGTCGACGGGGTGACGCACGAGTTCACCGGGTGGAACGTCGCGATCGGCAACTCGGGGCGATTCGGCGCCGGGATGCGCGTCAACCCCGACGCGTCGATGAGCGACGGGTTGCTCGACGTCACCGTCGTCACCGACATCCCACGCTGGCACTACCCGGCGATGCTGCCGCGCCTGTTTCGCGGCACCCATGTCGACGGGGTACGTGTTCGAGCGCTGCGCGGACGCGAGATCCGCGTCATCACGCCCCACGTCGGGGATGTCTATGCCGACGGCGACCTGCTCGAGGCGTCGCCGACGACGTTCCGTGCGCTGCCCGACGCCCTGCGCGTCCTCGTGCCGGCGCCCTGAGACGCCTGAGCGTCGAGCCGTCAGCGCCCGACGTAGGCCTCGACGCGCGCCGCGGCGAGCTTGCCGCTGACGAGCACCATCGGCACGCCGACACCCGGCACGGTGCCGGAACCGGCGAAGAATACGCCGGGGCGGCGGCGTTCGACGTTCGGCGGGCGGAACGGGCCGGTCTGCAGGAACGTGTGGCTGAGCGCGAACGGCGTTCCCGCGGCCATACCCTGCGCCTGCCAGTCGGTGGGATCGACGAACTCGTCGGTGACGATCGTCGTCGGGTAGCCGGCGTCATCGAGGAAAGCGAGCAGTTCCTCCTTCATGCGCGGCCGCTCGGCCGCCCAGTCGACACGCCCGACGTCGAGGTTGGGTGCGGGCTCGAGGACGTACAACGTCGAACAACCCTCCGGCGCGGCGGTGGCGTCGTCACGAGACGGAATGGTGACGAGCCGCGACGGGTCCTGCATCCGCGTGCCGCGCACGAGCAGATCGTCGAACGACTCCTCCCACGCCGTGCCGAAGTGGATGTTGTGGTGCGCGGCGTCGCTCGGCACACCCTCGACCCCGAGGTGCCAGACGACCGCGGACGGCGAGTACGTCGCACGCTTCAGGACGGCCGGCGGTTCGAGGTCGTCGAGCAGCGTGCGGTAGGCGATGGGCAGGTCGGTCGTGCAGACGATCGCGTCACACGGCAGCCGCTCGTCACCACTCGGGCCGGACATCTCGACCCCGGCGACGGCGCCGTCAGCGCGGGTGAGGATGCGCGTCACCGTCGTGTCGTAGCGCTGTTCGACGCCTGCGCGCCCGAGCGCACGCGCCATCGCCTCGGGCACCTCGCGCATGCCGCCGGCCGGGAACCAGACACCCTCGATCGAGTCCATGTACGTGATGACGGCGTACAGCGCGAGCGCCTTCTCCGGCGCGAGACCTGCATACATCGCCTGGAACGAGAAGATGCGGTGCAGGCGTTCGTCGTCGAAGCGCTCGCGGATGACGGGCCCGAGGTGACGGAACCCGCCGAGCCTCACGAGCCGCGCGGCTGCAGCCGGGTTGCGTAGCAGGTCGAGGGGTGAGTCGAAGTTCGCGTCGATGAAGTGCGGCATCTCGACCTCGTAGAGCCGCCGCAGCCACGCGACGAAGTCGTCGAACGCCGCTGCGTCCTTCGCGCCGCACTCGCGCGCGATCTCCTCGCGCATCGCCTCGTGGCCGTGGCGGACGAAGATCGTCGAACCGTCCGCGTAGCAGGCGCGGTAGGCGGGGTCGAGCAGCGTCAGGTCGAGCACATCGTGTACGCCCACGCCGATCTGCGCGAGGGCTTCGTCGACGAGGTCGATCATCGTCAGGACGGTCGGGCCGGTGTCGAACGTGAACCCGTCCCGCTCGAGGCGGATGCCACGCCCACCCGCCTGCGCCTGCTTCTCGACGATGACGACGTCGTGCCCGGCGCCGCGCAGATGACAGGCTGCGGCCAGGCCGGCGAGGCCGGCTCCGATGACGACGACGCGACTCATGCGAGATCCTTCTCATCGAGGGGTTCGTGTTCTTCGTGCTGCGTGTGCTCGTGCGCGGTCTCATCGTGCGGGAGCGCGAGCGGCGAGAGGCCGTTCTCCCCCAGCTGCTCGGCGAGCAGCACGATCTGCTCGGCTGCCCACGGGCTGAGCAGCGCCGGAGTGCGACGCGCGAGGTGGACCGCGTCGGGCCAGGCGACCCAGGCCCACTCGCATACCTCGTCGGGGTGCGGTTCGAGCTGCGCCGGGTCGATGCGCCCCACCAGCACCGGGCAGATCTCGTGCTCGACGATGCCGGACGCGTCGACCGCACGGTAACGGTAGCTCGGCAGGACGACGCGCAACTGCGTCACATCCAGCCCGAGCTCTTCACGCACGCGCCGGCTCACCGCGTCCTGCGTGGGTTCGTCGGGGCGCGGATGCCCGCAACAGGTGTTCGTCCACACACCCGGCCACGCGACCTTCGTCAGCGCGCGACGGGTGAGCAGCAGGCGACCCGCGTCGTCGAGCAGGTAGCTCGAGAAGGCGCGATGCAGCGGCGTGTCACGGGTGTGCACCTCGGCGCGCGGGCACGTGCCGATCGCGGCGCCGTCATCGTCGAGCAGGACGACGACGTCGTCGGTCGCGGCCGGCACACCCCTAGTAGGAGCGGCGGGCGCGGCACCGAACGTCGCTTCCGCTGGCTTGCCGGGCGCGTCGATCATCGGCGTCTCGCGCATCGGGGGTGCTTCTTTCGAGTCGTCGGCGTGAGGTGCTGGATGATCCTGACGACGTTCACGCATCGCGCACCGCCAGTTCGTCGGCGAAACGCGTGAGTTCGTCACGCACCGCGCCCTGCGGCAGCGCCGCGAGAGCATCGAGGGCATCAGCGTGGCGATCGGCGATGCGGGCGACGGCCTGCGCGCGCACGCCCGCCGCGTCGAGGCGCTGCAACCAGGCGTGTGTCTCGGCCTCGTCGAGTGGTTCGCGACCCGGCGCCAGGCGTCGCGTCAGCTCGCCGTCGAGGGCCGAGTCGGCGAGGCCGAGGACGGTCGTCGGCTTGCGTTCGCGCAGATCCTCGCCCGCCGGTTTGCCCGTGACGGCGGGTTCGCCCCACAGGCCGATGATGTCGTCGGCGAGCGCGAACGCCTCACCGAGCGCGGCGCCGAATTGGCTCAGCCACGCCGGTGGCGCGCTCTCGCCGGCGAGCAACGCGCCGATCTCGAGGGGGCGCTGCACCGTGTACGCGCCCGACTTTGCGTGCGCGACGCGGCGTGTGCTCACCTCGTCGAGGCGTGCCTCGGCGGCGAAGACGAGGTCGAGCCGCTGGCCGGTGACGAGCTCGACGACCGCTGCGTCCCACGCGTCGGCCACGTGCTCCGGCAGAGCGCGGACGAGGCGGTTCGCGAGCGCGAACGCGAGATCACCGGCGAGAACGGCGACGCTGTCGCCGAGGCGCGCAGCGTCGGGGCCGTCGGGCTGAGCTGCGGCGGCTCTCACCTGGTGGTGCGCGGTCGGAGTGCCGCGTCGCGTGTCAGAGGCATCCATGACGTCGTCCTGCAGCAACCCGAACAGGTGCAACAACTCGAACGCCGCAGCGACACGAACGACAGCGTCGGTGGTCGCGGGGTCGTCGTCGGGGTTGGTGCACTCGCGCGCCGCCAGGTACCCGAGGCGGACGAGCCGGGGCCGCACGAGTTTGCCGCCGGCTGCGAGAAGATCACGCACGAGCGTCTCGAGCGACGATGCCTCGACCAGCGCTGACGAGGGCAGTCCGGCCGTCACCACACCGCCGGCGTCGGCCGCGAAGGCAAGGCTCTCGGCCAAGCGCGCCTGCACGGCGTCGAGAAAGCTGGCGGCATCGGTGAGACGGCACGCGTCGCTGCGGCGTCCTCCATCTCGACTCTCGGTGTCGCAGCGTCCCGCGGCGCGCCGCTCGAGCCCGAGTCCTTCGCGCCCGAAACGTCCGGCGTCGAGGGCGATGTCGTCCTGCCGTCCGCTCATCGGCCACGCCCTGACGAATCGCGACCTACCGTCGCGAGGCCACGCTCGCGCAGGCGCAGCGCCGCACGGGCGGCGCGCAGCGACCGCGGGAACCGCGCCCGCGTCGGCACGCTCCACAGCTCGTGCCCGGGCAACCCCCAGTGGCGCAGCAACGCGTTCGCGGCCTGGAAACCGGTCGTCGCCGCCCGCTCCATGAGCGCGACGGGCAGCTCGCAGCGCACGCCGTCACCGGCGAGGACGAGCTTCGGCTGCGGCGTGACGACGCCCGGGCGCGCGGCCCACTCGTCCGTACCGGCGAGGGGGCAGTCGGCCTCGACGAGCACCTCCTCGTGCACCGGCTCGCACCCGGTGAGCTCAGGGTGCAGGCGCTCGAGCTGATGTCGTAGGTCGGCGAGCACTTCGTCATCGGTGACGTCGTCGGGCACCGCGTAAGCATGCAGTTCGACGACGCTGCCGCCGCACCGCTCGGCCCACTGCGCGGCGCCGTCCTCGAGGTCGTGGACGAGCGAGACGTTGTCGAGATGGCCGTACGCGGCCGTGCCGACGAACGGCGCGCTGCCCGCCGCGACGGGGCGGTCGAACCACAGTCGCTGCACGATGAAACGAGGCGCCATCTCCCCGGTCAGCACGGACGCACGCCAGGCCTCGTCGCCGAGGTCGGTGCCGTCGACGAGACGCTGCAGCACGTCACGGCTCGTGGCGATGACGACGGCGTCGGCGCGGAGCGAGCCATGGGCATCGTCACGGTCGATGGCGAAGTCAAGGCGGCCGCGACTCGCCTCGTCGATACCCGCCGCACCCGCAGCAGCCGCGCCGGCGCTGACACGGAAACCCTCGCCGTCGCGCTCGATCGACTCGACGCGACAACCCGTCACGACGTGCGCGCCGAGGTCTTCGAGGTAGGAGCGCAGCGGTCGCCACATCGTCGTGTCGAAGTCGTCGCGGCTGACGTCGAACAGCAGCCCCTCGCCGGAACCGAGGAAGTACATGTGAAACATGGCGACGAGTTCGCCGGAGGAGAAGTCGCGCGGGTCGGCGAAGAAGCTGCGTGCGAACACCTCGAGCGCGAGCGAGCGCATGCGCTCGGGGAATCGCAGCGCGTCGAGGGCGTCGGCGGCGCTCACCCCGTCGTAGCGCGAATACGTGGCGGGGAAGTCGACGTCGAGCAGGTCGAGGGCGCGGTCGGCGTCGACGCGCGACAGGTCGCGCAGACCGAACGAGGGGCTGCGGGCGACGAACGACAGGAAGTTGAGCGGCGGCCTCGTCGCGATCTGCGTGAACGAATCCTGCGTACCGTCCGCGTGACGCAGCGGGTAGTCCGCGACGGGCCGCAGACATTCGAGGCCCGGGTCGACGCGGCGCAGCAGCGCGCGCAGGTTGTAGTACTGGCGGAAGAACGCGTGAAACCCGCGGCTCATCGTCGCTCGATCGTCCGGGGCGCCCGACGCGTCAGCGCCCGGGGTCGGCACGTCGACGGGCCAGCTGCGCACTCGGCCACCGAGGCTGCTTTCTGCCTCGATGAGCGTGACGCGCACGCCGCGCTCGGCCAGCCCGACGGCGGCGCTGATGCCGGCAATCCCACCACCCACGACGACGACGTGGGGGGCCGCGGCGTCCGCCACCCTCGACGCAGCAGGGCCACCCCGACCGTCAGGCTCATGCCGTTCGGCCGCCGCATCACGTCCGGGGCGCCACGGCGGCACCCGTCGCAGCCCCGCCGTGAAGGCCTCGATCGTCGCGCTCATCGTGCGTTCTCCTTTCGGCGGCGGCCGTGGTGTTCCCACAGCAGGATCGTCAGCGTCACCATCGAGAAGCCGAACCCGAAGTCCTCGATCGGGATGTCCCACGGAAAGCGGATGCCGAGGAACTGATCGCGCCCGTAGAGGACGATCGGGTCGCTCAGCTTCGTCAGCCAGCCGTCGACGAGGATCTGGAACGCGAACACGATGACCATCGAGCACCAGTAGCGCGCCGAGGTGAAGATGCCGGTGCGCCAACGCCCTTCGAGAGCGACGACGCCGATCATCGACGCGACGGTCAGCACGGTGTACTCGGGCACGTCACACCTCCCTCGACGGGCGATGATCGCCTCGCGCGGACGAGCCATCAGCCGCCACATGGCGTCCCTCGCCCGCCCGACCGTGCGGATCGACCCGGGCGAGAGCACTTCTCGCGCTCCCGCTCGAGCGCCACGCGGCGAGCAGGCGCAGGCAGAACCCGACGGCTCCGTACGTCAGCAGCCCGCAGATCGGGATGACGACGAAGAACACGAGCTCCTCGATCGGCATCGGGGTGAGCGGCACATCCCAACCCGACGTGAAGCGCGGCGAGTACGACCAGTGATCGCGCACGATCCCGACGATGTCCCACACACTGAACAGCACGACGACGGGCAGCAGCGCCGCGAGCAACCGTCGCGGGCGTGAGTACACGCGGGCGCGCAGGACGAGTTCGAGCGGCAGCGTGATGAGCAGGCATCCACCCATGAGCAGCAGGTACTGATAGGGATCCCAGGACGCGGGCAGGCTCATGTCGCCCACCCCACCACGACGTCGGCCGCCGTCACGACTGCCCGTCCCTCGCGAAACCCGAACGCAGTTCGTAGCGACGCTCCGCGTACTCGAGGTCGTCGACCCACAACTGGCCCTGCGTGCGCAGCACGAGCGGGCGGATGAGCGGCGCGAATGCCCGCGCCGCACGGAAACCGGGGCGCTCGGAGTGCGCGATCGTCGCCTCGTGAATGACGCTGCGAGCCGGCTGCTCGGCGCTCGCCGGCTGCACGCACGTCGCGTGGGTCTCGACGGTGCTGCCGACGCCCTCGCCGTCGATGATCGTCATCGTGATCGTGCGGCTGTCGGCGCACGTGAACGCCGCGCGCACCGGAACGCCGTAGGTGTGGTTGAGGCGGAACGTCACGTCGGTGACGAGGCAGTCGTCATCGCTCGCGTCCTCGTCGACGACGAGGTGGCTGAACGCGTATGGGTGGAACCAGGCCCCGTGCCACGGGTCGAGGCGATTCGCGATGACGTCGGACGTCTCGCAGCGCGCTTCACGCGTGTAGACCGCGACGAGCGCCTCGTCGAGTGGAGCGCGCGGGGGCAGCACCGGCGCATCGCTCGGCGTCTCGCCGTCGCTGGGCAACCGCACCCAGAACAGGACGCCGTCGTCGTGCGCGGGGTAGGTGAGCCATTCGCCCGGCCACTCGCTCGGCAGCCGCAGCCCGTGCCAGCGGCACAGCACGTCGCCGTCATCGGTGTGGCAGTTCTCCAGCAGCGCACCCATGTGCGGGCACGCGCCCGGCCCCGCGAGCGCCGAGCCGTCGGTGCCGCGCCACAACGCGATCTCGCGTCCGAGGATCGTGCGCACCGTCGAACGCCCCGCGACGACGTCCGTGCTCGCCGCCGCGACGTGCCAGCCACCCGCGTCCTGGGCGAGGGCGCGCGCCAGCATCCGCTCGATGCGGGGCACCGCGGCCTGACGCCACGTCGAGCGAATCTGCTCCTCCGGCGGCTGCGGGACGCGTCGGATCGGGTTGCGCCGCGCGATCTCGGCACGCAGTTCGGCGCGGTTGCGGGGCGGGCGTCTCATCTGCGGCTCCTTCGGCGAGTTTCGGTGGGCGAGGGGGTGCGGTGGGTCGAGCCGGTCTCCATCGTCGGGTGCACCTCGCTCATGACGCGGATGACGTCACGGCCGGCTCGTTCGCCACGGCCGATGACGAGGGCGCGACCGGCGCCGCAGTTCGGGCGCGTCCGGTGACGACGACGGCTCCCGCGATGGCGCTCTTGCGTGCTGCGGAGACGCGGTGGCGCGTGCTGAACACGTCGTAGTCGGCCGCCTCGATGAGGCACAGGATGCGTGAGTACATCGCGAGCGCCGCGCCGACGCACCGTCGCGACGAGGCAGGCAGGTGCGGCAGACCGGCTTCGGCGTCGTGGAACAGCGCGCGGTTTCGGGCGATCTGCTCGGCCATGAACGCGCGCCACTGCGGGGTGACGCGGCGCAGCCACGGGTCGGCGCCGTGCGCGGCGAGTTCGTCGGCGGGCAGGTAGACGCGACCGCGTTCGAGGTCTTCGCCGACATCGCGCAGGAAGTTCGTCAGCTGGAACGCGAGCCCCAGCGCGCGGGCCGGAGCGAACGCGGCCTCCCGCGAGCGCGGGCGCAGCACAGGCAGCATCATCTCGCCGATGACGGCAGCCGAGCCCTCCATGTACTCGTCGCGCAGCTGAGGCCACGACGCCCACGACGTGCGGACGAGATCGAGCTGCATGGCGCCGAAGAAGCGCTCGTAGCAACCGGAATCGAGGTCGAGACGCCGGGCGGTGTCGACGATGGCGGCGAACAACGGGTCGTCGCTGCGCCCCGCGGCGAGGTCGGCCTGGAAGCGCTGTTCGAACTGCGCGAGACGCTCCCCCGGCGGCAACGATGCGTCGAGGCCGTGCCCGGTGGCCTCCTCGGGCTCGTCGACGATGTCGTCGGCCAGGCGGCACAGGGCGTACAGGCCGTAGACGTCGCGGCGCTGCTGCGGCGGCAGGAACAGCGTCCCCCAGTAGTACGTCGTGCCGTGCATGCGGGTGATGTCGCGCGCCTGGCGGTAGCCATGCGTGAGGAGGGCCTCGGGGTCTGTCACGAGTGCCTCCACGGGTGGCGGGGTGTGAACGTCCATCGGCCGGTCGCAGGTGAGGGGGACCTGCTCGCGGGTCCGAACCATGAGCATAGCCGCCGACGCGCCGATGCGAGCGCCCCGGAGGCGTTGGAAAATCACGGAATTCGACCATGGGGGTTGGCGTTCGCGACCGTGCCGCGGCGACTCTGCGGGCCCGTTCGTGCCGTCGTGGCGGCACTACGATGAGGGCACCCGTCCGGCTATTCGAAGGTGTGCCATGCGATTCCGACGCCCGCGCGAACGCGACGCGAGCACCGAAACCCCGTGCGTTCACCCGTCGGAGCAAGCTGCATGAGGGTCGTCATCGCCGCCGCCGGCAGCCGCGGCGACGCCGTCCCGTTCGGGGTGCTCGCCGCGCGTCTCGTCGCCCGTGGGCACGACGTCACCGTCGTCACCCACGCGTCACTCGCGCACGTCATGCCTGACGGCCCGCGCGTCGTGACGGTGGCGAGCGATCCGGGCGCCCTCCTCGCCGGCCCGGCGGGCACCGCACTGCGGCGTGGTGATCTGCGCGCGCTCAACCGCACGCGCAACGTGTTCGCCGAGTTCCTGCAGTCGTTCGGGCCGACCACGCGTGAGGCGCTCGCGGGCGCCGACGTCCTCGTCGCCTCCAGCTTCGCCATCGCCGCCGTCGACGAGGCGATGCGCGCCGACGTCCCCGTCGTCCGCGCGCACCTGTGGCCCGAGTTCGACACGCTCGACGGGCCGATGCCGCTGCTGCCGTACGCGTGGACGCTGCCCACCGGTGTGCGGCGTCGCGCGCGTGGAGCGCTGCGGCGCGTCGAACCGTACTTCGCGGGCGTCGACGGCGGATGGGCCGACGGCCGACTCGACCTGCGCGCCGCCCACCCCACGGGCCTGACGACGGCGACTCTTGGCTCGCTGCACGCGTACAGCCCGCTGCTCGCCGAGCCGGTGGACGACTCCCGCACTGTCGTCACGGGGTGGTGGCGCGAGGCGCCGCACGAGGGCTTGTCGGAGCGCACCCGGGCGCTGCTCGCTTCCGGCGACGAGTGGATCGCCGTCGGGTTCGGCTCGATGCACCAGAACTCACCGGGCCGCGTCGTCGACGTCGTCACCGAGGCGTGCCGGAGACTCGGCGTGCGCGCGCTCGTCCAGCTCGACGGTGCGCCGCGCGAGGCGGATGGCGTCGTCGTCGGCATCGATGACGAGCCGCACCACGCGCTGTTCGCGCAGGTGCGCGCCGTCGTCCACCACGGCGGGTCGGGGACGACGGGTACCGCGCTCGCCGCGGGCGCGCCCAGCGTCGTCGTCCCGCACTTCGCCGACCAGTACCACTGGGCGCACCGCCTCCACACGCTCGACCTCGCACCCGCGCCGCTGCCGCGTCGATTGCTCACCGCGGGGTTGCTGACGCGTCGGCTGCGCGCGGCGATGAGTGCTGGAATGCGCGAGCGTGCAGTGGATCTCGGACGTCAGGTGGCGACCGAGGACGGCGCGGGCGTGGCCGTCGCCGCCATCGAACAGTTCGTCGGCGGGGCATGACATGACGCCGTCCGCGTCGAGTTCATCGAGGTGGCGTGTGTCGGCGCGGTTCGTCGAGGCGCAGCCGTGGTGGCGCCCCGGTGCTCCGGCAGCGCTGGCCGTCATGATCGTGCTGCTCGCGACGTCGTCGCGCCACGGTTTTCACGGCGACGAGCTGTACTTTCGCATGTTGCCGCCCGCGTGGTGGTACGACGATCAGCCGCCGCTCACCGTCTGGCTCGCGCACGCAGCGGCGTCGGTGAGTGACGCGGTGTGGGTGCAACGGCTGCCGGCCGCGCTCGCGGCGGGGGCGGGCGCGCTCGTCGCGGGGCTGTTTCCGCGGCTTCTCGGCGCTGATGTGAGGGTGCAGCGCATCGCCGCGTGGGCGCATGCGTTCACCGTCTATCCGCTGCTCATGGGGCACGTCATGCTGACGGCGAGCCTCGATCTGCTCGCGTGGCAGCTCGTCGTGCTCGGTGTCGTCGCTGCGCTGACGGGGCGTCGCCATGCGCTGACGTGGGCCGGCGCGGCGGCTGGGGTGGCGTGCTGGAACAAGCTGCTCGTCCTCGTGCTCGTCGCGGCGGCCTTCGTCGCGCTCGCCGCGTGCGCCCGGTGGGTGCTGCGCACCCGTGACGCCTGGTGCGGCGCCGCGTTGCTCGTCGCGGTCGGCGGGTTCCAAGTGGGGGCGCAGATCGTTCACGGCGTGCCGATGCTCGACGTCTCGGCCGACGTCGTCTCCCGCGATGGCGCGCTCAACCGATGGCTCGTCGTGCCGCTGCTCGTCGTGTTCGTCGGACCGCCGTTCGTGCAGGTCGCGTGGCGGGGGTTGTGGTGGCACCCGGGAAGTCGTCGTGCCGCCCACCCCGGAGCTGACGGCGGCGACGACGGCGGTGGGCACGCCGAGGCGAACGGCTGGCGCAGCGGTCCCGCTGACGACGCCCGCGTCAAGGCGTTCGGCGGCGTCACGAACGATCCTTTCTCCACCGACGACGGTCACGCCGGCCGCATCGCCCCGGACCCACCACAACAGCGCACCGGGCCCGTGCTCGCCGTCATGGCCGCGATCGTCCTCGTGTTCGCGCTCGTCTCCCCTGCGCAGCCCTACTACGCGGTCGCGGTGTTCTTGCCGCTTGTCGCGGTCGGCTGGGCGCGGGCGGCTGCGGACGAGGAGCACGTGTGGCGGCGCGCGCCCATCGTCGTGACGGCGAACGCCGTCGTCGCAGCCCTCATCTGCCTACCGATCGTGCCCGCTTCGTCACCGGCGTTCTCCATCGTCTCCGCCCTCGACCCCATGCAGCGCGACCAGACCGACTGGCCGTCACTCGCCGCCCAGATGGCGACAGCCCGTCCGACGGGTGCGGCCATCGTCACCGATTCGTATGCCCTCGCCGGAGCTGCACATCAGTACGGCCCTGCGCTCGGGGTGCCGCGTGCCGACGTCGCCTCGTGGCACAACGCGCTCTGGAGCCTCGGGCCGCCACGCAGCGACGGGGACACGCACGACGTCCTCGCCGTCGGTGGGGACGAGCACCGCATCCGTGCGGCGTTCACACGCTGCGACCCCGCTGGACGGCTCATCGCGCCGCACGACCCGTTCGGCCTCGACGGCACGACGATGCTGCGATGTTCCGACCCGCGAGGAGGATGGGGCGCCGTCTGGCCGACGTTGCGCCGCCTCGGCGGTTGAGGCGCACTCCCCCACTCCTCGTGTGGCGCGGCGCGCGTCCAAGGCCGCGATGTTGCCCACTTCTTGGGGCGCGGGCGCCGTGACACCCGGGCAACATCGAGGGAGGCGGGGTGTGTCAGGGTGCGGTGATGTCGCGCGGGCGTCGCAGCAGGTCGAACGCCACGACGACGAGAGCAACTGCGAGCGCCAGCAGCGAGACGCCCTCCGCCACCCCGCGCGGGATGGGCGCCGGCGCCGGCATGACGTGGTCGAGACTCATGAGCGACGACACGGCACCCAGCGCCCCGAGCGCGCGCGTCAGCGTGTGACGGGGCTCGCGCTCGCTCGCGAACCGATCGTGATCCCCTCGTGAGTCGGCCGACCGCACCCCCACCAGCCCATGTGCGAGCAACAGGACGGACGGCGCCGGCAGCGCGAGCACGCCGCCCACCATGTGCACCCCGATGGCTCCGTCAGCGGGAAAGACCGCGACCCACACGAGTCCGACGCCGAGGCAGACGAGCGCCGCCGTCAGCAATCGTCCGAGTCGATCGTGCGTCAGAACCCCCGCCGTCAGGATGCAGGCTCCTGCGACGCCCACGGCGACGTTGAAGAGGTCGGCGCGCGGCGAGCAGACCCAGAATCCGTGCCAGTCGCGGCAGATCGTGCGTCCGAGGTCGCTGATCATCGCGCGCCGCCAGGAGAACGACGCACCCCGAGCATGCACCGCCGCGACGTACGCGCCCACGCACAGCACGAGCCCGAGGACGAGCAATGCCGCCGCCGAACGCTCGCGCCGAGCCGAGCGGCGCTCGGCTCGGAGCGGCGGGTGCGAGGGCTCGCCCTGAGGTTCGGACACGTCGAGGAGTGTAGGCCGCAGCCGCCCAGCCCCCTCGTGGGCGCCGGCAGGCTGGAATGACGGCGAACCGTTCCCCACGCACCGCGGCGCTCAGGTGCGCCCGCATGAGCGGCGCAGCTGACGCCCGCGCTGAGCAACCCCGCTGTGACCGGCGCCGCTGACGCCGACGTCAGGTAGGACTATCCTGAAATTCCAACGTGATCCACGCGCACTCCTCGATGAAACGGATGGACTTCATGACCTCTCGCCTCGCCCTCGTCACCGGGGCCACCGGATACGTCGGCGGCCAGGTGGCCGCTGAACTCGTCGAGCGGGGATGGCGCGTGCGCGTGCTCAGCCGCAGCGAGAAGAAGGTGCGTGCGCTGCCGTGGGGCGAGCACGTCGAGGTCGTCGAGGGTGACGCGTCCGAGGCCTCCGACGTCGCGCGCGCCATGGAGGACGTCGACGTCGCCTGGTACCTGCTGCACTCGATGAGCACGTCCGACGACTTCGTCTCCGAGGAGAAGGAGATGGCCTCGACGTTCGCCGACGCCGCCCGCGACGCCGGCGTCTCGCGCATCGTCTACCTCGGTGGCCTGCACCCGGACGACGAGGACGTCGAGCAGTTGTCCGACCACCTGCGCTCGCGCGTCGAGGTGGGCCACGTGCTCATCGACTCCGGCGTTCCGACGGCGGCGCTGCAGGCGGGCGTCGTCATCGGTGACGAGTCGTCGTCATTCATCATGCTGCGCAACCTCAGCGAGCGCCTGCCCGGCGCGATCGCGCCGAAGTGGATCAAGAACCGCATCCAGCCGATCGCCGTCGCCGACGCCGTGCACTATCTCGTCGGTGCCGCCGACCTGCCCGCCGACGTCAGCCGCACCTTCGACATCGGCGGCCCCGAACCGATGCCGTACGGCGACATGATGAAGCGCTACGCGAAGGCGACGAAGCGCTGGCTGCCGCGCATCGTGGGCACCGCGCCGGTGACGACGGCCGGACTCGCCGGGCACTGGATCGGCCTCGTGACGCCCGTCTCCAGCAGCCTGGCGGCGCCGCTCATCGGCAGCCTGCAGCACGACACCGTCGTCCACGAACGCGACCTCGACGACCTCGTCGGCGCACCTCCGGGCGGTCACACGACGTTCGAGGATGCCGTGCGCGCGGCCGTGAAGGACCTCGACACCTCGCGCTGGGTACGCACGCTCGGGCTGACGTCCGCCGCCGTCGCCGCGACCGCCGTCGCCGGCTCGCTGCTGACCGACCCGAAGTCGGCGTGGTACCGCACGCTGCGCAAGCCGGCGATCCAGCCGCCGCCCGCCGCGTTCCCGATCGTGTGGAGCGCGCTCTACACCGACCTCGCGCTCATCTCGAGCCTGACGATCGCCGACCTCGCCGAGACGGGCCGCACCAAGGAACAGCGGGCGTACATCGCGGCGCTCGCCGCGAACCTGGCCCTCAACGTCGGCTGGAACGGCACGTTCTTCGCCGCGAAGAAGCTGCGTCCGGCGGTGCTGGAGGCTGCGGTGCTCGCCGCCAGCTCGGCCGACCTCGTGCGCCGCGCGCACAAGGCCTCGCCGGAGAAGGGCGTCGTGCTCGCGCCGTACGCGGCGTGGACGGGGTTCGCCACCGTCCTCAGCGCCGTCATCGCCCGTCGCAACCCGGGACGCTGATGGCGACATCGCACCGCTCACCTCGCCACGTCTTCGGCGCCGCGCTCGCAGGGGCACGCGACGTCGAACTACGTGACGCCGCAACCGATCCCGTGCCCGAGCATCGTCTCGGGGCGACGCGGGTGATCATCGGCGCGACGGGCGTCGCGGCCGCCGTCGCACTGTCGTGGTCGCTCAATCTCGAGCCGGGGCAGGCCCTGTTCTACCCGGCGACGTTCCTCGTCGCCGTCATCTACGGAGCGGGGATCTTCGCGGCCGGCCGGGTCGGGGCGACCAGGCTGCGCTGGCGCGCTGACGGACGCGAACTGCTCGAGGCGTTCGGCATCGGCATCGCGTTGGCGCTGTTGTTCGTCGTCGGCGCGTTTCTCGTGCGCTTCATCCCGGCGCTGCGCGACCCCGTCTCGCACCTGCTCGACCATGCCCGCAAGGGCAGCCTGCCGATCGTCGCACTGACGACGGCCGTCAACGGCATCGCCGAGGAGGTGTTCTACCGAGGCGGGCTCTGGCGCGTGCTGTCGCCGAGGAAGCGCGTGCTGTGGACGACGGTCGCCTACACCGCCGTCACGGCCCTGACCGGCATTCCGCTGCTCGCACTCGCCGCGGCGATGCTCGGCTTCGTCGTCGCCGTCCTGCGTCAGCAGTCGGGCTCGCTCGCGGGGCCGATCGTCACGCACCTGACGTGGTCGATGCTCATGCTGTTCGTCCTGCCGCACGTCGTGTAGTGAGATCGGCCGCCCGACGCCCTTGACGTGGGTGTCCCCCCTCTGCGGTCTACGGTGGATGTCAACCTGTGGTGCCAGGCTGACACTCAGGGCGGCGTCGGGGGACGGTCGCGGCGGATCTCGAGTGATACGCCCGTCGTCAGACTGAGCGTCAGCGATTTTCGCCCGACATCGCGTCGGCAGCGACGCGATGTCGGGGAACATCACGACGTGGGGCGCTCCCCAGCGTCACCACGAATGTCATCGTCAGCGCCACCGTCGGCAAAGATGATCCTGACGGGCCCGCGAGCTGTCTCGTCGACGGCCTTGCCCTTCTGGGTGACGAGCACCTCGCCGGCCGCTCGCATTCGATGCGCCACGGCGCGGACGGCGGGCATGAGGTCGCGCCACCCGTCATCGCCGTTCGTCGCATCGCTGCCCCCGGTAGTGGTCGACTCGCCTCCGACTTGGGTCGCCGTCTCGTGGCCACTCGCCTGCGAAATACAGCCGCCATGGATGTCAGTGTGCGCGCCGCTGCCGACCACGCGCGCGACGTCGCTGGGGCAGATGCTCTTGCCGGCGCGATGACGCAGCAGCGCGCGGATCGTCGCTTCGATGCGGACGTCGCGTTCGTCGTCGGACGGAGTAGTCCACCATTCGTAGCCCCGTTCGCCGAGAGCGATCTTGGCCGCCTGCACGCGCGGTCGGGCGTGCTCGGCGTCCGTGCGCACGAGGCGACGGGCGGCCATCAGTTCGTCGACGAGTTCTTGCCGCAGCTTCGGCGGGATGCCGGGGTCGGACGCGCGCCAGCGTCGACCGTTCACGACGATGTAGCGACCGTCCGGGGTGCGCTCGGGTTCACTCACCCGCCCACTGTGACGGCCCACGCCGCCGCGTGTCCACCGGAGCACGTCTGACATGCCCGCGCCGATGAAGACGGGGCTGCCTCGCGCCGCCTCCCCGGGGCCTGGCTCATGTCGGCGGCACCGTCTGACTGCAGATGCGCGATGCACTTGTCAGGCCGAGGGACGATCGTTGCCCGGATTGGCGTCGAACATGACGCGAATCCGGGCAACGATGATCCGTCAACGGGCGAGCCTGCGGGTAGGGTGACGGCGCCCGCCCTCGGTCGCGTTCACTGTGTCGTGCTCAGTGTCGTAGCCGATGAGATCGCGTCCAGGAGAAGCCATGATTCGTGTCGCGTCGGTTCCGGCCGATCACCCCTACGTCGCGCACCTCTCCCCGACCGGCGAGACACCAGGCGACGGGTGCGACGAGGTGATCCGCCTGCCCGACCCGCCCGTCATCGCGGACGACGGCTCGACGCGCTGGTGGCCGCCGCGCATCCTCGATCCGGCCTGGCTACGCGAGCATGCCGGCGAGTTCGACGTGCTGCACGTCCACTTCGGGTTCGAGTCGTTCAGCCCTGAGCACCTGCGCGAGGTCGTCGACGTGGCGCACGAGCTGGGCAAGGGCGTCGTCGTCACGGTGCACGACCTGCGCAACCCGCACATCAAGGACCCGGCGGCGCAGCTCAGCCGACTCGACGCGCTCGTGCCGGCGGCTGACGCCGTCATCACGCTGACGCAGGGCGCGGCTGATGCGATCCAGGCTCGCTGGGGTCGCGACGCCGTCGTCGTGCGCCACCCGCACATCGTGCCGCTGGACGTCATGGCCGCGCTCCTGCTCGATGACACTTCCTCTCGGACGAACCGCGCCGACGCGCGGTCGAGCGACGACAGCACAGCGGCGCCCGCGCGAAATGATCGTCGGCGAATCGGCTTGCACCTCAAGAGTCTTCGCACGAACGTAGACGCAGCGGGAGCGCTCGACGCGCTCGCCCTCGTCGCCGATGAGCGGCCTGACGTCGAGATCGTCGTGACGATGCACCGCGCCGTGGCGGACCCAACCGATCGCGGTCACGACGCCTGCGTCGTCGAGCGCGCCGAGGCGCTGGCGGCGCGCGGCGCCATCACGCTCGTCCTGCACGAGCCGATGGATGACGCGACGCTGTTCGCGTTCGTCGGCGGCCTCGACGTCAGCGTCATGGCGAACGTCTGGGGCACCCACTCGGGGTGGATCGAGATGTGTCACGACCTCGGCGTGCGCGTCGTGGCACCGAACGTCGGGTTCTACGGCGAACAGCACGCGCTCGTCCTCTACGATCTCGCGGGCCGGGGCGATGAGGCCGAGGACGGTGCGGCCGCGAGTGAGGACGCCACCGTCGACGCTCGCAGGCTTGCCGACACGATCCTGGTCGCCGTCGACCAAGGGCGGGCTGCCCCGGCCGACGTCGCCGCACGCCGCGACGAACGCGATGCCGGAGCACGCGTTCACTCCGAGATCTACCGCGCCAGCATTCCCACTCGTTGAAGCGACGTCGCCCCTGGCGCGTCTGTGAGCGACATACGTCGTGTGCCTGAATGTGCACGAAATTCGCGATCTTCGTCCACCTCTGCGAGCCGCGTCCCGGTCTGCGAATCCTCGTCACATCGGCGATGTCGTGGTCACCACCGCTGCCCCGTCGCCCCCCGCGGACCCTACGACGCCCCAGTCGCGCCGTTGACCCGTCGGCCAATCGTCAGTGCGGCACCGAGCTGTTCTCCGCTGACGCCGTCGTCGCCACGGTGCTCGCCACGGGCGCCGACGAGTCCGCGGTGGCCTCCGGGCCTCGAGCCCGCTGCGTCTGACGACGTTCCGCGAGATGCTCGCGGGCTTCGAGGGCACGTCGCGCTCCGGGCACGATGTCGCGTTCCCAGGTGCCGAGGTGGGTGACGTCCTCGCCACCGAAGGAACGCTTGAAGGCGCTGAATCCCGCCCAGGCATGGTTCGGCTCGTCCGGTGGTGCGAGGCCGAACAGGTCAGCGGTCCGAATGCCTGCGTCGTGGGCGTCGAGCAGCGCGCGCGTGATGAGGGGCTGGTTCGGACGCAGTTTTCGATGCTCCACGGGCATCGCGGCGTGGGCGAAGAGCCGCTGGGTGGGGCTGTCGTAGACGAGGGTGGCGCACAGCGGGGCGCCGTCCTTCCACGTCGAGTAGAGGGTCGCCGCGTCCACCGGCATCATCGCGGAAGCCACCGCATGCAGGTAGCTGGCCGAGCGGGCGACGATGTGCTTGTGCCCCGCAGCCTGCGACAGGAACGCGGCGAGGATGGTGACGTCGTCCGGGTTGCGGCTCGTCCGCACCTCCAGGCCCTTCTTCGCGTGGTTGCGGTGAATCGTGCGGATGCTGCCCGTCGCCGCAGCGAGGATGGCGTCCGGGCCCGCAGTCAGGTCGATGAGGCGAGTGTGCTTCGGTTGGTGATCGTGCAGCGCCGGGTGGAATCTGTCGGCCTCGAGCACGTCCCGCCACAGCGGCAGGTCCGACCAGAGGGCCTCGCGTTCGCTGCTGCGCGGCTCGACGCGAACCCACCAGGCTCGCCGTCGACGAGCATGGGCGTGGATGGCGCGCAAGGCGTCGTCGAGTGCGCCCGCGTCACGGCAGATCGGCCCGTACGGCACGTACAGGTAGGAGCCGACCGCGCGCTTCTCCTCGACGCACAGTGCCGACCACCCGTCACCCTGCAGTGTCGACGTCGGCTTGCCGAGCTTACGTTGGACCTTGGCCCACGCGTCGGTCTGCAGTGGCGATTCGAGCGAGAACATTCGAGGTTCCGATCATCGGGGCGATAACGCTCAGGCGAGGTGCAGCACGGACGAAGACCGCGAGGCAACTTCTCGACCGTATCGCGAGACTCACCCCCTGACCGCGCATCCTGAGCCTTCGGCATGTCACCCGGTTGCCGCTGATCGCCGATGGAGGGAGAGTGAGACCATGCTCCCCGCCGAACTGCCGAACCTGGGGGACGGACGTGTCACGCTTCGCGCTTTCGTGAACGATGACGAGGATCTGGTTCGCAGCGTTGCCCGCGACCCGCTGATTCCCCTCCTCACGACCGTCCCCGCGAGCGGTTCCCATGACGACGCGCTGAGTTACATAGCGCGTCAGCACGAGCGACTACGGACCGGCGCCGGGTACTCCTTCGCCATCACCGACCAGCACGATCAGTGCATCGGCAACATCGGCCTGTGGCTCAGCTCCATCCACCAGGGGCGTGCCTCGACGGGGTACTGGCTGGCGCCGGCGTTCCGGGGACGCGGCTATGCGAAGCGCGCACTCAGCATCCTGAGCGGTTGGGCCGAGACGCTCGAAGATGTGGCCCGCCTCGAGCTCTACGTCGAGCCGTGGAATGAGGCGTCATGGCGTTGCGCCGAGGCCTGTGGTTTCGAACGCGAAGGACTGCTGCGTTCCTGGCAGCAGGTGGGCGATTCGCGCAAGGACATGTTCATGTACAGCCGCATCCGCGTCGATGAAAGCGCCCAGGCTGAGGCCTCCCGCGGAGCGGCGGCGGCGACGTCGCGTAGTCGGCCCGTCCGCGCTCTTCGTCTCGGTGGCGATGCGTCACCCCGCGGTACGAATGTGGACGGGATTCGCAGATGGGGACGTAGATCGCAGGATGGCCCCGGCGCGCCGTGTACAACTGCGATTTTCGTCCACATTCGCGATTCTCGGACAGGCCTGCGAATCCTGTCCACATTCGGGCACACCGCAAGGCTCAATGCGGCGACGCCAGGGACAACGACGTAGGGGTCCACTCGACGAGGCCTTCGTCGGCGAACGCCTGCAACCAGCCCTCCATCGGCCAGGTGCCCCACCGCTCGCGGTAGAGGTTCGCGTTGCGCACGATGTCGACGACGTGATGGCGCGGCGGGTTCGCGCTCGGATGCCACTGATGCAACGCGTGCGCGCCGCCGACCCACGCCATCCGCAGGCCCGCGTCACGGGCCCGCATGCCGAAGTCGGTGTCCTCCGCGCCGTACCCGACGTACCGCTCGTCGAAACCGCCGCACGCGCGCCAGGCGTCGGCATCGAGAGCAAACGCGAGCGACCACAGGAGACGATGGTCGTCGTCGACCTCGACCGCACCCGACGACGGCGCGGGGCGCGCAGCATGCGGAGCGACGAAACGTCTTGCAGCCGCCGGGAATTCACCGTCGAGACGATCGTCCTCCCCCAGATACGTGACGATGCCGTTGAGCACCGCACGCTCGCCGCGAGCATCGAGCTGACGCTGCGCGTCACGCGACGCATCGACGAAACCGGGCAGGGGGACGCAGTCGACATCGAGGAAGACGATGAGTTCCGCGCCATCACCGAGTGCCGCCGTCGCGCCGACGTTGCGGGCCCGCGCGGTCGGCATGCCCAGCGGGTGATCGTCGAGGGGCACGATGCTGACGCTCTCACCCATGACGCCCGCCGCGCGCAGGTCGTCACCCAGATCAGGCATGTCGACGGCGACGATGACGTGTCGCACGTCGGGCGCCACCTCGTCGAGGAACCGTCGCTGATTGACGAGGTGCTCCAGACGCCCCCGCACCGGAGTGACGGCGGCGACGGGCAGCGTCCGGCCCGACCCCATGTCGGTCATCACGGCAGCGTCCCATCTCCGAGTGCGAGCGCCTCGGCGCCGGTAGCGGCTGGCCAGCCGGAGCCGCCCTCGACGACTCCACGCGCCGCGCCGCCGGCTTCGCGGACGCCTCGCTCTGCGACACCTGCGCGCGCAACATCGTCGATGCCGTGCCTGCTCCCACGCACAGCACCTTCCAGATCGTCGGGGTCAGTTCCAGCAGCTAGGTCAGCGACGCCCCCGCGCGCAGTGGCCTCGATGACGCCAGCCGCGCGGTCAACAGCGCCGTGGACGCACCAGCGCGCCCACGCACGTCCTGTCGATCGCTCGTCGTCCCCGGCGAGGAGTTCACGGATGCCGGCAGCGACCTCGTCAGCGGTCGCACCCAGAGTCAGCCTGCGCGCGATGCCGGCGTCGTCAAGAGCACGAGCCATGTCGGCCTGCTCGTCGAACGGACGCTCCTGCGGCACGACGACGGCAGGAACACCGAAGGCAGCGACGTCCGCAAGAGCATTCTGCCCCGCGTGGGTGACGACGACGTCAGCCGTCGCGAGCAGAACCTCGACGGGGTGGTCGGCGTCGGGCGTCCGCCAATGGACCTGCGGCACAGCGCGTTCGACGGCGCCCGGAAGCTCAGCGTCGTCCCAGCCCTCGCCGCCGACGAGGAGCACACCACGCAACCTTGGTATCTCTTGGGCGCCCCGCGATGTCGCGTCCGAGAAGGCCCCTCTCGGCGTGCCCACCGAAAGGCCCTCCGGAACGTTCACCGCGGCACCGTCAGAATCGCTGCCCGCCAAGGCATCTGACGAGGCCCCTCGCCGTGCGCCCAGCGAAGGGCCTCCCACAGCGTCTATTGCTGCACCGCCGGATCCGGCGCCCGGTGCAGTGCTCTGCGAGACGTCCGCCGCGACGCCGCAGCCGCCGGCATCGCGGGAACCGGCCGCCCGCGGGCCTGACGCAACACTTTCCGAGGAGTTCGGGGAGGGACATGCCGACGAACCACCGCCCGCAGTGTTCGGCCCCGCAGCATGACCCGCGAAGCGCGACAGGCCACCGACTTCGACCGTCTTGTCGCGATGGCGTTCGAGGTGCGGCGCGACGTCGAGCCGCGCCGGCCAGGGCGCCAGCACAGCCGCCGCCAGGTCGAACGCCAGCGCATGCGGTGCGTCGTCGCGTCGCCCGGGCTGAGCCACGACGACGACGGGGACGCCGAGCAGCCGCACGAGAGCGGTCACCTCGACGGAGACGTCGACGACGACGACGTCCGGGCGCGCCTGCGTCACCCACGCCGCGATCTGCGCCGAACGCTCGGCGTAGCCACCGCCGAGCGGAGCCCAGTGCAGACGCCCACCCGCATCGGGGTCGACGAACGGTGCATCCGCTTCATCGGCATCCGACGCGAGCGCGACCTGATCCCCGTCGGGCAGTGCGCCGCTGCCGAGATAGGTGATGACGTGCCCGCGCCGCGTCAGTTCGGCACCGATGACGCCCGCCCGCGTCGCGTGCCCCCGCCCGTGATGGTGCACGTAATAACCGATGCGCATCACGACATCGCCCCTGTCGCGTCCGGTTGGGCGCCGCCTGAGACGCTGTCGCCCGAAAGGCTCCCCGGGAGCAACGGACGGTCCGCAACGTCACTGCCCATGCCGTTCTGCGCGCTCACGCCCGGACGAACCCCGGCTGGAGGCTTCATGTCCTCACGGATGACGAGCCGACGCGCGTCGGCGTCGCTCGGGAGCGGGTCCAGCGGTGTGTGACCTTCGACGGATCGCGCGCCCGACGCAGGCTGCGAACGGCGCGCCGCGTCAGCCGCCTCCGTCAGCACCGCGAGATGCCCGTCGATGCAGGCATCGAGAGAGAAATGGCGGACGGCGCACTCGCGCACCGCCGCGCGCTCGAGAGCGTCGACTTCGGTGACGGCAGAGGCCAGTCGGGCGACCAGCACGTCGTCGGGCGCCGCCATCACGGCTCCTGCCGGGAGCTCAGACGAATCCACGACCGGATTCGTCGACACGTCGACGAGGACACCCATGTCCGGTCGCACCACCTCGACGAGACCACCTCGTGCGAGGGCGATGACAGGCGTCCCGCACATCGCGCCCTCGACGGCGACGAGGCCGAACGGCTCATCCCATGCCGGTGTGACGAACAACGCGTCGCTCCGCCCGACGACCTTCGCCACCTCCTGCGGCCGCAATGCGCCGAGATGCTCGACGTCACCCCCGAGCCGCGGCGCGATCTCCGCCTCGAAGTACGCGGCATCGCTGACCGGCCCGACAAGAGCCAGCCGTCGCCCGGCCATCCGCGCCGCATCGATCGCGAGATGCGGCGCCTTCTCCGGCGTGATCCGACCGACCCAGGCGAGACGGCCGTCGGCAGCACCCGGCCCGAGGACGAAACGCGACTCGTCGACACCGTTCGCCACGACCTGCCGCGTCACCGTCGACCACTGCGCCGCGAGGGCTTTCGACACCGCGACGAACCGCGACGCCGGCGAGGCGAGGGCAGCGCCGAGCTCCATCCACGGAAACGGCGGCGTGTGCAACGTCGTGACGACCGGCGCGTCGTAGGCGCGCGACAGCGACATCGGCAGGTGGTGCAGGCTGTGGTTGGCGACGACGTCGAGCTCACCGGCACGATCCCGGCGCGCCAGTTCGGCGGCCGCGAACGTGAACGCGTGATGGTCGTCGAGAAACGGCTTCTCCGGCAGCTGCGGGTCGAGCGCGGCAACCGCCGAGAACCGCGGCAGCGCCGGGTACGTCACGACCTCGTCGGCCACGTCGGCCGGCGTCCCCTCGGCCGCGAACAGCACGACGTGGTGGCCGCGCCGACGGAACCCGGCGACGAGCGCCGCCGTCAGCGATTCCTGGCCGCCGGCGAACGGCTCGCTCAACGGGTTGCGGTTCGTGGCGAGCACGGCGATGCGCAGCGACGTCATGCGACTCCTCCTCGCAGGTTGGCCAGATACGTCGCGAACCCGCCGACAGCTCGCCCGTCGAGACGGCTCGACGTGACGACGCGCGCGTCATCGGCCGCCCGCACGAGGCGCTCGTCCTCGGCGCGCAGCCGCTCGACGAGGTCTACGTCCTCGTGCAGCGACAGCGGCGCGAACCCGCCGACCCGCAGGTACGCAGAGGCGCGCACACCGAGATTCGCGCCGTGCACGTGAGGATGCCCCTCCCGCAGATGGTGTCGTTCCATCCACTCTGCGCGCCGCGCGCCGGTGAGAGCCGCGTCCGGTTCGACGGTGCCGACGTACGCGTCGGCGCCGGCGTTGGCCGTCGCGATGTGGGCGCTCAGCCAGTGCGGCGGGACGTGCGTGTCGGCGTCGGTCGACGCGAGCCACAGCGCGTCGGCATCAATGCCGTCACGTTCCGCCCATTCGAGCGCGCAGCGCACTCCCGCGGCACGCGCTCGCCCGACGCTCCCCGCCGTGACGACGAGCGGCTCCACGCTGAACTGCCCGCGGTGCGCCGCGGCGCCCGCGAAGGCACGCACGATGGCCTCGCTGTCGTCGGTGCACGTGTCGAGGACGATGCACGCACGTAACGTCATCGCCGGCGCGAGATGAGCAACCTCGACGAGCGCTCGTTCGAGCGCCGTGAGGCAGTGCGCAAGCGCCTGCTCTTCGTCACGCGCAGGCACGATGACGGTGGCGCCGGCGAGAGCAGGGCGAGGCGAACCGTCACGGCTGCGAGTGAGCGCACGTGTCACGCACGGATAGGTGCGCTCGCTCATGACCACCTCCGTCGGCCCCAGGCCTCGAGGTCGAGGGGCCCGTCTGCGGGCACGGTGTCGACGATCGGTGACGCATCCGCGGACGATTCGACCGGCCCAGCGACCCTGTCATTTCTGCGATTTTCGTCCACATTCGTCCGATGACGGGTGCGCGCCGCCGTCACGACGCCGCCCACCCATGGCGCGCCGTCGCACGCTGCGAGCAGACCCTCGGCATCGCGCAGAACGCACGGCTGCATGACGTCGACGATGAACTCAGCGCGCTGCAGAACGTCGTCGGACGGTTCGCCGGCGCACACGCGAGAGTCATCGGCGAGCACGTCGGGACGGTGTTCACCGCACCAGATCCCGACGTCCGCGAGCGCGAGCCACGACTCGAGGGCGGCGTACTCGCCGCTCGGTGCCACCGTTCGCGCCGGCCGCCAGAACACGACGACGCGCGGGGCGCGCCAGATACCGTGGCGCCCCCGCACGTCTGGCTGTGGAATGCGGGCAGCGAGCGCGAGCTGCTCGCCCTCCTTGAGCTGCGCGAGATCGGCTCGCTCCCCCGCGTCGGGGCCGTCGTGCCAGGCCACCGCGGCCGGCGCATGACGCAGGGCGACGCCGGTGTTCCAGGCGCGATAGGCGAGATCCCAGTCTTCGCCGCCGTACCCGACGAGGCTCTCGTCGAACCCGTCGAGTCGTTCGAACGCGTCGCGCGTCATGCCCATGACGGCGCTGATGACGAGTCGCCAGTCGCCGTCGCCGGCGTCACGCAGGTCGTTCGTGCGCGCGTAGCCGTCGCGCAGCCACTGGGGTGCGGCGAGGACGTCACCGTCGGCCGGCGCCTCGGGATCGGTTGCCGCACACCAGGACACGACGTCGTCACCCCGCGCGGCGACGGCACTGAGATCGGCATGCCGACGGGCTCCGACGACGAGGGCGCCGGCGCCCGGCGCCTCGCGCGACGCCTCTCGCAAGGCGTCGACCATCGCGGCACAGTAGCCGGGCGTCGGCACGGTGTCGCCGTCGAGGAAGAGGACGACCGGTGACGACCCGGCGCGCGCGCCGAGATTGCGCACCGCCGCGGCGCGGAAGCCCTCGTTCGCCTGTCGCAGGAGCGTGACGCCGTCGGGGACGCTCGGCGGGGTGGCCGAACCGTCATCCGCGACGACGACGTGGAGGCGCAGCGACGAATCATCCTGCGCCGCAAGGGAATCCAGCACCCATCGCAAACGCTGCGGGTCTTCGAAATGCGTGACGACGACGTCGACGTCGCGTCCGTCACCCACGCTCAGGTCAGCCCCTTGCTCGCCCGCGCGAGCGTTCGCGCTCACCCGACACCACCCAGGGGCGTCAGGTGCGCGGCGAGCAGTTCGCTTTGGCGACGCGCGGCGTCCGGCGTCGTGAGCAAGCCGGGATGCGACGGGTTCGTCACGGTCACCATCGGGTCGCTCAGCGCCGCCCGGGCGGCATCGACGAAAGCGTCGACCACCCCATCCCGATCACCCGACTCGCTTGCATCTGTACGAGGTTCGACGACCGTCACCGACCCGGGTGCCGTCGTCGACAGTTCGGTGACCCACGGCGTGGCCAGCGTGATCGGCCGGCGACCGGCGGCGATCCATCGGCCGATCGAACCCGACGCGGAGATGTGACGGTAGGCCGCGAGCGGCACGGCGATCGTCGCGATCGCGGCGTCCATCTCGTCCTCGCTCAGGTGCCCGAGAACGCGCAGTTCGATTCCGCGCGCGTTCGCGGCGCGGCGCAAGTCATCGACGAAGTCCTCGTGCCCCTCGACCACCGCGCCGAGCATGACGAGGTCGCGACCCAGCGCCGCGGCAACATCGAGCGCCAACTGCGGATCCTTGCCCGGATGGACGAACCCGAGGACGCCGACGGGCGCGTCATCGCCAAGGGCGAGCACCGCGTCACCCGCCTCGGTTGCACTCGGTCGCGCATCGACCGGCAACGTGACGACACCGACGCCAGTGACATCGGCGTCGCCGAAACCCCGAGTGGCGCTGTCAGCGTCACCGGCAGGCGCCGCGACGACGTCACCCAGCATCGCGCGCTCGGCCTCGCTGCACACCTGAACAGACGCGGCGGCCGCGACGATGCGCGCATACAGCGCAGCGCGACGTTCGTAGCGCGCCTGCCCCTCGGCGGGCTGCGGAATGTCGTGAAGCGTGACGTGCACGGGCCGCGCGGCGCCCTCGATCGCGCGCACCCCGGCTCCGATCGCCCGGTGGTCGGCGCCGAGCAGCGCGTCGGTGAGGTGAACATGCACGGGCCCCGCATCGTCCGCGAGGTACGCCGCGAGGTCACGCGCGCCGGTCCCCACGTCGAGCATCGACGTGCGGCGCGCACCGGCGAGAGCCGCCCCGTGGCGCGTCACCCCGTGCTCGGGCGGGCCGAGCAGGAGGTGGTCGACGGTTGCAGCCGCATCACCCGATGCAACGTGCGCGCTGCGGGGTTCCTCAGCGGCAGTGCTCGCCGGGCGCGTCGTCGTCATCCTCGTATTGTCATGTGCGACGGGGCTTCTCGTCATCTTGACGTCCGTCGGATGTTCGAACGCATCGCCGCTCGGTGCGGCGCTCACACGTCACCGTCCACGATCTCGAGCAACGTCGCATGTCGACGCACCGCGTCCGCGAGTGCCTGCGGGTGCTCGGCGTACCACGCGGCGTGGGCGGCGACGATCTCGTCCTCGCCCACCGCCTGACCGCGCACCTGCCACACGCGGGCGACGTCGTCATCGCTCATCGGCACCTGCGCGAGCGCGGCGGCGCGCTCGTCCATCGGCGCGACGAGGGCGCCGAGCAGCGACCGGCCAGGGTCGTACTCGCGGGGTGCGCCGAGGTCGAGGGCGGCCGCGATGCGGTCGGCGACCTCGACGAGGACGTCGTTCGTCGGGTGGTTGATGACGTGGACGCTGCGCCGTCCAGGGCGCGCGAGGGCATCACGAATGTCGACGGCGCCGTGCGCCTCGATGCGCCGCGTCAGCTCGGCGAGGGATGCGTCGCGCAGGGCAGCGACGGCGCGCTCGTCGAGCTGCGGCAGGTCGTCGCTCGTCATGCGAGTCGCGTGGTCACCCGCTCGGCGGCACGCCGCGATGACGCGCAGATCGTGATACGGCACGATCGGCGGCTCGCCCGCGGGCGTGCGGACGATGACCTGCGCCGGGTGCAGCCCCGCCCACCGCATGACGGGCACGATCGTCGACCTGACGTGCGGCGCCGCCGTGAGCAGTTCGTCCGTGCCGACGGGCAGGCCGCGATACCCGGGGGCGACGGGTTGCGTCACGAGGTAGTGGGCCTGCGCGAGGATGCGATGCAGGTGCGGCACATCATCGGCAAGCAGTTCGTGCGCCGGGACGAGGCGGATCGTGCGGATGCGATCGCCGTACCGACCGTCGAGAAGTACGCGCAGCGACTCCGCCTGGCAGTTGCCGTGGACGACGAGCACCGGGCGGCCGGCAGGATCGGCCGTCGGCACGGGGTCGGTGAGACCGTAGAACTCGCCGTAGTGCAGGTTGCGAGGCGTCGCCTCGACGGCAGGCACTGTCATGAGGCCTCTCCTTCGACGTCATCTCTGGCACTTTCGCCGCTGACGGCGCCAACGCCGCGCTCGCCGTCAGCCGACGAATGTGGACGAAAATCGCCGATGTGGACAGGATTCGCCGTGGACGGGATTCGCAGGACGGCGCGGGTGTCGCGCGACACGGGGGCCGTTGCGGCGGTTGGGGCATCGCCGTTGCTCGGGCGAGCGACCACGATGGCGACGTCGTCGTCTTCGTAACGCGCGAGCGTCGGCCACACGAGGCGCACCTGCTCATCGACGAGACGCCCGTCGAGGGGGATGTCACGCGTCGGGTGCAGCCAGTTCGCCACGACGACGACACCGTCATCGCGCAGCAGCGCGTCGATGCCGGCAAGGGTCGCCAGCAGCGTCGCGCCGTCGAGGAAGTAGCCGATCTCGCTGAGCACGACGGTGTCGAACCGCTGCCCTTCGTCGGCGAGTTCATCGAGCACAGAAGGCAGTTCGGCGTGGCGCCAGTCGACGCCGTCGACGTCACGTCGACGAGCGCGCGCCAGCGCCTGGGCGCTCCCGTCGACCGCGACCACGCCGTCGGCGCGCTCGGCGAGCACCCGCGTCAGGGCGCCCGTGGAGCATCCGAGATCGAGCACGCGCCCGAGATGCTCGTCAGGCAGCATCGCCTCGATGAGGGCACGGCGACGCCGCTCGTACCAGCGCGTCTCGACACCCCACGGGTCGCCGCTGCCCTCGAACATCGCGTCGAAGGATGCCGCCGGCGTGCGTCCGTCATCGAACGAGGCGACGCGGGGCAGCGCGCCGTCCGGGTCGAAGAGTGTCTCGACGAGACGTTCGAAGTGGGCGAGGACGCCGGCGTCGAGCATCGCAGGCTCGGCTGTCGGGCGCGCGAACGTCCCGATCTGTGACGAGTACGCCGCGATGGCCGCGCGTTTGCGCTGGAGCGAGGCGACGTCGGGGACAGCGAGAACGCTGCTCTCCCAGACTGTTTCGGCGACCGACGATGGGTCGCCCCAGTGCCACCACCACAACGGATAGCTGACGCACGCCGCCCCGAGCTGCGCCGCGACGTCACGCGCCACGGCTCCGCACGTGTCGTGGTCGATGTGCGCATCGGCCTCCGCCGGGGCGACGACGAGCACCCGCTCAGTTCCCGACCCACGCACCGGCGTCATCGACGGCGTCACCGTCGAGGTCACATCGGTGGCTGCGTCATCGCAGCCGACCGCTCTCGAGGGCGACTGGTCCGACACCGTGGATGCCTCCGCCGCAGTTACCCGCACGACGCGCTCCAGCGCAGCGGCCAGCTCGGCACGGTGGTCAGCGACGCGGCCGTCAGGTAGCGCAAGGCGCTCAACCCGCCCGAGCGCACCGCCGAGCAGCACACCGAGAGCGTCGTCGAACTCGCGACGACGGACTTCGCGGACGACCTCGAATGTCAGTCCCGTTGCCGCAGAGTGCGATCCCTCGCCGTCGGTGACGAGGGCGACGTCTACGGGCAACCCCGCGTCCGCGAGCATCGCCAAGAATGCGCCGACGGCGAGTGTCTCGTCGTCGGGGTGAGCCGCGACGACGACGACGCGGCTGTACCGGGCAGCGAGGGCTTCGACGTCGAGGTGGCCAAGCGACGCCCATGGCGTCCCTCGCAACCACGTGCGTTCGCTCGTGCCGGGCTCCCGCGACGACCACGAGGCCGGCGCGGCGGGCATCCCGCGCATCAGTGACGCTCCAGCGTGGCGGCGCCGATGGCGGCGAGGTCGCGTTCGGCATGGTGCTGGCGCACGTAGACACCGAGGTCGGCAACGCGCCGCGCGTGGGTCTCGTCGCTCGTCAACGGGCCGGGGCCGAGCGCGTGGCCACAGATCGTCAGCGCCTGCTCCGCCGCATCGGCGACGACTGCTCGCACGCGCGACGACAACGCGAGACCCGCTGCACCGCAGGCGTTTCCACCGTCGATCGCGCGGGCTGCGTCGGCGAGTACCGCGTCGAGCAGATACGTGATGACCTCGAGCCGGCCCAGATGCATGAGCGCGATCTGATCGGGTTCACGCCGCCCCGCAGCCGCACGAACCGCTGTGGCGAGGCCGTCCACGCCGCCCGCCCAGACGGCGGCGACACCGATGCCACCCCACGCGAAACCGTCACGACCGAGGTAGAAACCTGGCTCCCCGACGGGCTTCGCGGGCATCGCGTCGAACGTCAGCGACGTCGAACGGATCGCGGCGAGCCCACGCGACACCCATGACTCCTCGGCGCCACCCACCCGCGCGTCCGTGAGATCGACGGCGAACAACCGCTGCCCTTCAGGCGTACCGGCCGTCACGAGCGCATGCGACAACTGCTCACCGAGCGAGCACCACGGCTTCACCCCGTCGAGCACCCAGCCATCACCCTCGCGACGCGCGGCGAGGCCCGGCGCCCGCGCCGCGAACACGCCCCAGGCGCCGTCCCCACCGCCGGGCAGCACGTCGCCCGGCGCAACCCCCGCCTCGGCGAGGATCGCAAGCGCATCGAGGTGCGGTTCGATGACGCGGGCCGTCGTCAGGTCGGAGGCGCCGAGCGATCGGAGCGTGTCGAGATACACCGCGCTGTCGCGGCCCAACGCCGCTGCGGCGGAAGCGAATTCACCGGCAGCGGCAAGCGCCGCCCCGATGTCCCCAGCAGGGATATCGGGGCGGCGCAGCGCGCGAGAGGGTTCGCTCAAGCGGAGAGCTCCCGCTTCCAGAAGCGCAGCGCACGGCACGTCTCGACGAAGCCCTTCGCGCCGGCCGCGTCGCTGACGTCGACGAACCCGTCGTCCTTCTTCGACGCCACACCCGCGGCTTCGATGAGACCCGACGCGTCCGGGCCGAGGGCCAGGAACTTGTTGTGCGCGACGGCGTCCGTCACGAAGTCACGAGCCTCAGCGACCTTGCCGAGCGTCGCCGCACCGTCAGCCGACGGCAGCAGCGCGACGGCGTCGAACAGCACAGACGGCGCACCGGCGATGGCGTGATCGGCGGCGAGCCTCTCGCCGTTCGACAGCGTGACGCCACCGACGGCCTTCGCGACGATCTCGACGACCGTGCCCTCGGCCTCGGCGGCCGAACGCACCGCGGCGAGCAGGTCGGCGTCGGTTCCTTCGCTGACGACGACGCCGATCTTGCGGCCGGCGAAGCTGTCGGGTCCGTTCTTCACGATGCTCAGCGCGTCGGAGACGGGCAGGTCGTGACGCGGCGCCACCTTCGCGGGCGAGGCCTCCGGCAGCTCCATCGCGAGCTCGTCGGCGACGCGCTGCGCGAGCGACTCGTCGACGTTGCGCAGGTTGCCGAGCATGCGCGTGCGGATCTCGGGGATCTCGCACTTGCCGAGCTCGAACGCGAACGCGTCGACGATGTGCTTCTGCTCGACCTCCGTCTGGCTCTTCCAGAACTGGTTGGCCTGGCTGTAGTGGTCGGCGAACGACTCCGCACGCAGACGGCGCGCCTCACCCTCGACCTTCGTCGGGTACGTGTCCGGCTGGAACGTCGTCAGCGCGCGCGGGCCACGGTCGTCACCCGAGAAGCCGTTCGGCTCGTAGTTGGCGCGGCCCCTCTGGTGCGCGAACTGCATGTGACCGTCACGCTGGAAGTGCGCGACGGGGCACTTCGGCGCGTTGACGGGCAGCTGCGTGTGGTTGGTCGAGCCGAGGCGCGACAGCTGCGTGTCGAGGTAGCTGAAGTTGCGGCCCTGCAGCAGCGGGTCGTTCGTGAAGTCGATGCCGGGCACGACGTTCTGCGTCATGAACGCGACCTGCTCCGTCTCGGAGAAGACGTTGTCGACGACGCGGTTGAGCGTCATCTTGCCGAGCGGGCGGATCGGGACGATCTCCTCGGGGATGATCTTCGTCGAGTCGAGCACGTCGAAGTCGAAGCTGTCGGCGAACGCGTCGTCGAACACCTGGACACCGAGTTCGTACTCGGGGAAGTCGCCGCTCTGGATCGCGTTCCACAGGTCACGACGGTGGAAGTCGGCGTCGGCGCCGTTGATCTTGACGGCCTCGTTCCAGACCACCGACTGCATGCCCTGCACGGGCTTCCAGTGGAACTTGACGAACGAGCTCTTGCCGTCGGCCGTCACGAAGCGGAAGGTGTGGATGCCGAAGCCCTCCATGAAGCGGAAGCTGCGCGGGATCGCGCGGTCGCTCATCGCCCACAGGGCCATGTGCGTCGACTCGGGCATGAGGGAGATGAAGTCCCAGAACGTGTCGTGCGCGCTCGCCGCCTGCGGCCAACCGCGGTCCTGCTCCTCCTTGACCGAGTGCACGAGGTCGGGGAACTTGATCGCGTCCTGGATGAAGAAGACGGGGATGTTGTTGCCGACGAGGTCCCAGTTGCCCTCCTCGGTGTAGAACTTCGTCGCGAAGCCACGGACGTCGCGCGCGAGGTCGGCGGAGCCCATGTTGCCGGCGACCGTCGAGAAACGAACGAACGTCTCCGTCTGACGGCCCTTCTTGCCGAACAGGTAGGCGGCCGTGAGGTCGCTGTGGTCGTCGTAGCTCTCGAACACGCCATGCGCGCCGTAGCCGCGGGCGTGGACAACACGCTCCGGGATGCGCTCGTGGTCGAAGTGCATGATCTTGTCGCGGAACGCGGCGTCCTGCAGCAGCGACGGGCCGCGGTCGCCCGCACGCAGCTGGTTCTGGTCGTCGGTCACCGGAATACCCTGCGACGTCGTCATGGCGTTGCCACCGCTCACCCCCTGGTGCAGCTCGTCCCCGGTGCCGCGCGTGTCGGGGCTCGTGGTGCGCTCGTTGTCGCTCATGGCTCTCCTCATGCTGGTGGTCGTTCGATCATGGCCTCTCGACCCTATGTCGGAGAGTAAGGCCACCGCACCCCCTCTCACCACGCCCCTACGGATGTGGACGAAAATCGCAGATGTGGACAAGGATCGCAGCGAGGCCCAGGGCGCTGACGGGACATGAGCCGCCGGGCACCCGCGTGGGTGACGACTCGGTGTGAGAGGCGAAACCCATTGGAAAAATTAGGGATCGACTCTAGGGTGAAACTCATGGAGACGTCGCGCAGCCAGTCGGATCACCCGGTCAGTTCGCCGAACCAGAATGTATCGGCTTCGTCAGAGAAGCCCTTGGCACTCGTCGCGGGAGCCTCGCGCGGGCTGGGTTTTCTCGTCGCCACCGCCCTCGCCGACGCCGGGCACCGCGTCGTCCTCGCATCTCGCTCCGCCGACGCCCTGGCGAAGGCCGCCGACACGCTTGTCTCCCACGGCCACGCGCGCAGTGCCGTCTCGACGATCGTCATGGACGTGAGTGATCGCGACGGGGTGGCTCGAGCCGTCGCCCAGGTCGAGCGCGAGCACGGCCCGATCGACGTCGCCATCCACGTCGCCGGTGTCATAGAGGTCGGCCCGGCCGAGAACACGACGCACGAGCACATCGAAGGCGCGATGAACATCATGGCGTGGGGGCCGATCAACCTCTCCGACGCCGTCATCCCCGGCATGCGCGAACGCGGGCGCGGGCGCTTCGGCGTCGTCACCTCCATCGGCGGCCTGCTGAGCGCACCGCACCTGCTCGCCTACTCGACGGCGAAGTTCGCGGCCGTCGGCTACACCGAGGGCCTCGCCGCGTCGCTCGCCCGCACGGGCGTGAGCGCCACCGTCATCGCCCCGGGGTTGATGCGCACCGGTTCGCACACGGCCGCACAGTTCTACGGCAACGCGCAGGCCGAATACGCGTGGTTTGCGCCCGCCGCGTCGCTGCCGTTCGTCAGCATGGACGCGACGAAGGCCGCGCGACGCATGGTCGACGGCGTCCTCGCCGGCAAGCCGTACGTCATCCTCACGCCCGCCGCGAAGCTCGGCGCACGCGTCCACGGCGTCATGCCGGGCGTGACGACGCGCGTCATGGGCCTCGTCGGGCGTGCGCTGCCCGGGCCCGTTCCCGGTGCGACGACGCCTGTCCCCGGATCGAAGCTCGCACCGAAGGCCGGACGATTCGTCAAGCTCCTCACGACGCTCGGTGATCGCGCGTCGCGCAGCAACCTCGAACCCGAGGGTTGAGCGGCCCCGGGTCGCGCCACCCGAAGATTTGAACCCAACCACCCGAGCATCCCAGACCCCCGACGAAAGGCACGCACCATGTCTGCTGGAACCCCGAAGTCCGACATCTCGCAGGAGCAGGTCGTCGAGATCATGCGTGGTGAGCGCTTCGTCATGCTCACCTCGATCGCAGTCGACGGGGCCCTGCACAGCCACCCGATGACGCCGCAGGAGGTGACGGACGACGCCGACGTGTGGTTCTTCGTCGGCCTCGGCACCGAGCAGGCGCAGGCGCTGCAGAGCAACCCGCAGGTCAACCTGTCGTTCGCGCACCTCGGTTCGTGGCTGTCCGTCGCGGGACGCGTCGAGTTCGTCGACGACCGCGCCAAGGTCGACGAGCTGTGGGGCGACGACGTCGCCGCGTGGTACGACGGCGGCAAGGACGACCCGGACCTCGGTCTCGTCCGCGTCGTCAGCGAGTCCGCGCAGTTCTGGGGCCAGCCCGGCGGCAAGGCCTCCGCGCTCGCGAGCATCGTCAAGGCGCGCGTCAGCGGCGAGCGTCCGAAGGGCCAGAGCGCCACGACCGAGCTGTGACGAACCCGGGAGCCGAACCGACGCGCGGCGGCTCCCGGCACCACGCTCCCCACCACCCCATCCCCACCACCTGATCGCCGCACGTCGCGGTGATCCTCTCGAGGAGAAACTGATGCGAGCACTCACCTGGCAGGGCCAGGGCAAGGTCTCGGTCGAGCAGGTCGCCGACCCGAGCATCCAGGAGCCCACCGACGCGATCGTGCGCGTCACCTCGACCGCGATCTGCGGTTCGGACATGCACCTCTACACCGTCCTCGCGCCGTTCCTGACGAAGGGCGACATCCTCGGCCACGAGTTCATGGGCATCGTCGAGGAGGTCGGTTCGGGCGTCACGAACCTCAAGCCCGGCGACCGCGTCGTCGTGCCGTTCAACATCTCCTGCGGCCACTGCTGGATGTGCAACCGAGGCTTGTTCGCGCAGTGCGAGACGACGCAGAACGTCGACCAGGGCACCGGCGCGAGCCTGTTCGGCTTCACGAGCCTGTATGGTGCGGTGCCCGGCGGCCAGGCGGACTACGTCCGCGTGCCGCACGCCGATTTCGGCCCCATCAAGGTGCCCGAGGCCGGCGAGGACGAGCGCTACCTCTACCTGTCCGACATCCTGCCGACCGCGTGGCAGGGCGTGCAATGGGCGAACGTGCGCCCCGGCGACACGCTCGCCGTCATGGGCGCCGGCCCCGTCGGTCAGCTCGCCGTCGCGAGCGCGCAGTACCTGGGGATCGAGGACGTCATCGTCGTCGACCGCGTGCCGGAGCGCCTCGAGCGCATGAAGGCCCGCGGCGCCCGCACGATCAACCTCGACGACCTCGACGGCTCGCAGGTCAGCGCCGTCGGCGACGCGGTGCGCGACCTGACGGGCGGGCGCGGTGCGGACGGCGTCGTCGACGCCGTCGGCATGGAGGCACACGGCAACCCGGTTGCCGCTGCGGGCCTGTCGGCCGTGAGCAAGCTGCCGTCGGCGATCTCGGAGCCGCTCGCGAAGAAGGCCGGCATCGACCGTCTCGCCGCGCTGCACGCCGCGATCGACAGCGTCCGCCGCAGCGGCACCGTCTCCGTCTCCGGTGTCTACGGCGGCGCGCTCGACCCGATGCCGATGATGCAGATGTTCGACAAGGGCATCGCGATGCGCATGGGCCAGTGCCACGTCAAGCAGTGGACCGATGAGCTGCGCGACGTGCTCGTCGACGCCGACCCGTTCGGCGTCGAGCAGCTCGCGACGCACCGCGTCGGGCTCGACGAGGCGGCGACGATGTACGACGTGTTCCAGAAGAAGCAGGACGGTTGCCAGAAGGTAGTCCTCAAGCCCTGACGCGCTGACGGCCTGGGATCGGGTCGGCGTCCACCGAGACGCTGGGCCACCCGGCCGCCCGGCCACCACAGGATGGCGGGTAACTCACGGGTGGGCGCGCGGTTAGGCGCCGACCTGTGAGTTACCCGCCATCGTGCGTTCTACGTCCAGGCGGCGCCGCCCGGAATGGTGCGCGGAATAGTGCGGGCGCGACGGGCGCTGCAGTGAGCATGACGCCCGAGCAGTACGCCGCGAACATCGCCCGCGCCCTCGACGTGCAGGATCAGTCGGTGCGGTTGCAGGCCGCGATGGCGGCGGGCACACATCCGCATCCCGACCTGCTGGAGACGCTCGTGCGTCGCTGCGGCGTCGAGCCCGACTTCTTCGTCCGCGAGACCCTCGCCTGGGCGCTGACGCGCCTGCCGGCTGACGACGTCCTGCCGCGCGTTCAGCACGAGCTGGCGTCGAAGAACATCCAGGCGCGCACGCAGGCGTTGCACGTGCTGTCGAAGGTCGGCGACGAGCGCGCATGGCCCTGGATCACGCCCGAGTTCCTGCACGACGCCGACGACGATCTCGCCCGCACCGCCTGGCGCGCGGCCGCCGCACTGGCCCCGGAGAGTCAACATGGCTCTCTCGCTGACGAATTGGTCAAGGAGTTCGGCCGTGGTGACGCCGGCACGCAGATGGCGTTGAGCGTCGCATTGCTCGGTCTCGGCGACGCCGCCGTCCCAGCGGTCAGGTCGGCAATCCGGAGCCAAGACGCGGCCGTCACCGAACATGCTCGCGCGACCGACCTGCTGCGCACCCGCCCCGAGCTCGCGTTCGACGGCGCCGTCGAGGAAGCCAAGCGCATCGTTGCCCTCGGCGGGCCTGGGGCCTGAGCGGCACGGGGCCGGGCGCCACCGGCCCGGACGCGACGGGTTGGTGGCGACGTTGCCTGAGCCCATGAACAACCACCAGATCGACGTCACCGCCGCCCCGAGCGGCATGGGCTGCGTCGAGTGCGAGGCGAGCGGCGGTTGGTGGGGGCACTTGCGTCGCTGCGCGCTGTGCGGGCATGGCGGCTGCTGCGACTCGCGCACGACGCCTCGACGGGCCACGCGTTGACGGGCCACCGCGTCGTCCAGAGCTTCAAGCCGGGCGAGACGTGGTTCTACGACTACGAAACCCGTGAGATGGGTGACGGCCCGCAGCTTGCGCCGCCGACCCCGGCCGGCACGTCGGGTCTCGGCCTTGTCGAGTGCGGCGACGTCGTCGGTTCGGTGCGCTACGCCAAGCAGCGCTGGCCGGAGATGACGCTCGGACTTGGAGTCGCTGCATGGGCGGCAACTCGACGATCACCGCGATGGACCCTTACCCCGAAGAGTTCCCCGACATCAAGGCACTCGGCGTGCTCAACGTCATCAGCGGCCGCACCTTCATCGAGAAAGGCGCCGAGCTCGCGAAGATGGACCCGGCCGAGCGTCTCGACGTCCGCATCCGTGAGCTGACCGGTTTCCGCCTCGACGAGGAGATGCCGCGCCCGCACGCGCACGCCGTGACGGTGCCGACGTTCATGGCGCAGCTGAAGCGCGACTTCCTCATCCACGCCGAGCAGGACGGGCAGGAGATCTTCGACGCCCTCGGCGCCGACGACAAGGAACTGTTCTGGATCGAGGACTCGAACCAGCGCTTCCACGCCTACAACTACTTCGGCGACCACCCGGAGGAGCTCATCGCGTGGTTCGACGCGCACATGAAGTGACTCGCTGACACATGACTCGCTGACGGCGGGGTGTCCGACGACGGGCGCCCCGCCGCGCGCGTCATGCGGGGCGAGTCACTCGTCACGCGTCACTCGGGGCGAGGGACGACGATCATCGGCACCGGCAGGTGCGCGAGCAACCGGGTGGCCGTCGTGCCGAGGAACGTCTGACGCCTCTGCGCCAGGCGCGACGAGCCCACCATGAGGGCGCTGCGGGGCGCCCAATCGATGCGGCTAATGGCCTTCTTCAGTGTGCGGCCCTCACCGACGTCGACGCGCACGTCGAGATCAGCCCCCGCGAGCCCGCCACCCGCGTCACCAGGACGAGAACCAGAGCCCAGCCCCGCGCGCAGCTCGTCGAGAAGCGTGCGGGCGGCGTCAGCCTCGTCCTTCGCCGCGCCGCGGCTGCGACCGTCGCGATCGACGAGCGAGATGAGCCGCATCGGCAACCCGACCCTGGACGCGCCGGCGACGGCCTCGTCGATGACGAGTTGCGCGCCTGGGCGGGTTCCGACGGCGACGACGAGTTCGTCGAGCGGGCCCCGTTCCGCGCGGCGGTAGCGTCGCGGCGCCATCGCGACCGGCACGCTCGAGGCGTGCAGCAGCGCACCCGCGACGGGGTTCGCGACGAACCGGTTGCCCGGGCCCGCGCCGGCGCCGATGACGAGCAACGCCGCGCCCAGCTCGTCGACGGCGTCGAGGATGCCGCGCGTCACCGACGTCGAGCGGCGCACGTGAACCTGCGCGTCCACGCCATCGGGCACCGCCGCGAGAGCTGCGGTCAGCTTGGTGCGTGCCTGGTCCTCGACGCGATCACGGAAGGCCCGTTCACCCGGATGCTGGACGCCGAAGGCGCTCTCCTCGTGCAGCACGTACACGACGTCGAGGCTCGCACCGAACGTCCGTGCGAGGTCGACGCCGAGCGCGAGCGCATCGCCGGATCGGGCGTCGCCGCCCCACGCGACGAGGTAGCGGATCATCACGAACCGTCACCCTCGAGGATCTGGCGGGCGACGCGCTCCCCCATCCGGACGGCGCCGTCGACGTGCTGGTAGCCCTCCGCGGCGATGTCGGAGCACGCGAAACGCATCGGCCCGACGGCGTCGTGCTGGTAGGGGCCCCAGCGGTGCAGGCCGCCGAGGTCGTAGCTCGCGGCGTAGGCCCCGCGCGTCCATTCCTCGGAGCCGAAGTCGGATTCGTAGTAGACGACCGGCTCGAGCGCCTCGTCGCCGAGGTAGTTCGCGAGCGAGCGCAGGATGCGTTCCTTGCGCTCCTGCGCGCTGAGGCGGAACACCTCGTCGGCCTTCTCGTCGGAGACGAACCCGACGAGGGTGCCGCGCTCGTCACCGTGGTTGGTGTTGTCGTACACCTCCTGGTTCAGTTCCTCGGCGCCGAACCCGGTGCCCGACAGGCCTTTCTCGCGCCAGAACGGCGTCTCGTACACGGCGTGCACCTTGATGACGAGACCCAACGACTGGTGCTGGTGCATCTGGTGCTGCAGGCGCGGCATCGGCGGTTCATAGCTGATGCGCGAGTACAGGTTCGGCGGTACGGCGAGGATGACGTCCTTCGCCTCGACGACGAGACCGTCACTGATGACGCCCGCGCCCGCCGCCGCGTCGTCCGCGTTCCAGCGGATGGTGCGCACCGGCTGGCCGAGCTTGACGACGTCGTCGCCGAGCTCGCGCGCCATCCTCTCGGAGACGGACTGCATGCCGCCGACGACGCGCTTGTCGAGGATGAAGGTGTCGTCGACGAGGTTCGAGAACGACCCGGCGGACGCCGCCATCAGCACCGCCTGCAGCGCGGAGAACGCGTGTGCGGGCTTCGTCAGCATGCCGCCGGCGATGAAGATGCCGATGTTGTCGCACGCCTCCTCGTCGTCGGACTGCTCGCGCAACCAGTGGTGGAAGGAGATCGTGTCGAGTTCGCGCGCCTTGGGGTGCGCCCAGGGCTCCTCGGCGCCGATCTCGGCGGCGAGGTCGTCGAGGATGCCGGTGAGGCGCTCGATCTCGGCCTCGACTTTCTCCCCGGCGGGGAACATGTCGCCTGTGTAGAGCTCGCGGCGCCCGTCGGGGGCGAGGTAGACGTTCTTGCCCTGGCGGTAGCGAGTGAACGTCTCGAGGCCCAGCTCGTCGAGCAGCGCGATGAGCGCCGTCTGATCGGGTGAGACCCACTGGCCGCCGATCTCGAGGAACGCGCCGTCGATCGTGTCGGACCAGGTGCGGCCGCCGACGCGGTCGCGTGCCTCGAGGACGACGACGCGCTTGCCGGCCTGCGTGAGGCGGCGGGCGGCCGTCAGCCCGGCGGGGCCCGCCCCGACGATGCAGACGTCGGCGTGCAGGGTGGGTCGTTCGGTTTCTACCGTGTTCATCGGCTCTCTGTTCTTTCTCTTAGACTCAGTGCGGTGATCGATGGCAGGGGGCGACGGTGGTGACGGACGGCGACGCGCGCAGGCGGCGCGGGCGCCCGCAGGCTCCGGTGCTGACGCGGGATCGCATCACGCGGGCGGCCCTGCAGCTGGCGGAACGCCGCGGCCACCGCGCCCTGACGGTCGATGCACTCGCACGCGATCTCGCGGTGTCGAAGTCGGCGCTCTACAACCATGCCGCCTCGAAGGCCACGCTGTTCGTGTGGATGCAGGACGCGATCAACGCGACGATCGACACGAGCGCCTTCGCGAGCGCCGACTGGCGTACGGCGATGGCCGCGTGGGCGCGCTCGTACCGTGAGGCGTACGCGCCCTACCCCCAGCTCGTGCCGCTCATGGCGACGCAACCCATCGCGGACGCCCCGCGCACGGCCGCGATGTACGAGGCCGTCGCCCGCGGTCTCGTCGCGGGTGGGTGGGACGTCGCGGACGTGCTCAACGTCGTCGTCGCGGTGGAGGCGTTCGTCTTCGGCGCCGCCCTCGACGTCGGCGCGCCCGCCGACATCTTCGACGCGCGCAGCGCCTCCGACGAGGCTCCGAGCATCGCGAGCGCCGTCAATGCGCGCGCCGCGCGTCACGGGGTGGGGCGCGAGGCCGCCGACGCGGCGTTCGAACTCGGGCTCGTCGCGCTGCTCGACGGGTTGGCCTCGCGGCGGGGCTGAGGGCCCGCCGGCGATCGTCATGACGTCGCCTCGTCGAGGGATGCCGCGGCGTCGCGTCCGCTCCACGTGAGGCCCTCGCGGAAGAACTGCGGGTAGCGCGCTCGCACCGCGAGCATGACGAGCAGCCCGAGCGCGAGAATGCCGACACCGATGACGAAGACGAGGCCGACGCCGCCGAGCGAGGAGCCGGAGCCGAATGCCGGGTTCCAGCTCTCGACGGTCGTCTCGAAGAACACGACCGCGAGCGCCACCCCGCCGAGCAGCGGCAGGATCGTGCGCATCAACCGCGCGCGCAGGCCGTGTGCGCGGCGCCTGAAGTACCAGACGCACGCGAACGCCGTCACCGCGTAGTAAAAGCACACCATCATGCCGAGCGCCGTGATCGTGTCGTTGAGGACGTTCTGGGAGATGAGGCGCATGACGACGTAGAACCCGCCGGAGACGAGCGCCGACGTCAGGATGCCGGCCGACGGGGTGCCGCGGCTGAGGTTGAGTCGCTGCAGTGCCGGAGGCAGCGCCTTGTAGTACGACATCGCGAACAGGGCGCGCGAGGGGCCGCCCATGGTCGCCTGCAGCGACGAGGCGCTCGAGGAGAGCACCGACAGCGTCAACAGGAACGCGAGCGGGCCCATGACGGGGCCGGACAGGTTGAGGAAGACGTTCTCCGCGTTGTCGGGGTTGGCGAGGCCGTTGCCGGTGTCGCCGGTGCCCGAGAACATGATCGTCGCAACGGCGAGCAGGAGGTAGACGGCGAGGACGGACAGGGCCGTGATGGTCGCGCCCCAGCCCGCGGTGCGTCCGCCGCCCTTCGTCTCCTCGCTCAGGGTCAGGCACAGATCCCAACCCCAGAACAGGAAGATCGACAGGCTCATCGCGGTGCTGAAGGCACCGAAGTCGGTGATCTGCAGCGGGTCGAACCACGACAGGTCGGCCTGCCCGGCGGGGAAGCCGTGCTCGGCGGCGCGGTAGATCGCCATCCCCGCGTAGACGAGCAGGACGACGAGTTGGAAGCCGAGCAGCACGTATTGCACCCACTTCGTCGTCTCCACCCCGCGCAGGCACAGCCACGTCGAGATGCCCATGAACGCCAGGCACGTCACGACGTTGACGAGGGTGTTGCCGGCCAGGTCGGCGAGGTGAGGGCCGGAGAAGACCTGCCCGAGGAAGGCGTAGAAGAAGTCGACGGCCACCCCCGCGAGGTTCGACAGCACGATGATGTTGGCCGCGAGGAAACCCCAACCGCCCATCCAACCGACGTACGGGCCGAACGCGCGCGATGCCCACGTGAACGTCGTGCCGCTGTCCGGCATCTCGTCGTTCAGCTCCTTGTAGCCCATCGCGACGAAGAACATCGGGATGAACCCGAGCAACAGGACGGCCGGCACCTGCTTGCCGACCTCGAGGGCCGTCGGGCCAAGACTCGACGTCATCGCGTACGCAGGCGCGATCGTGCTGATGCCGATGGCGATGACGGCGAGCAGCCCCAGGCTGCCGCTCTTGAGGCCCTTGTCCTCGATGGGCGCTTCGGCGGTCATCGGTCATCCTCATCGGTCGGGGTCGACGGTTGCTGCTGCGTGATGCAGTGGATGCCGCCGCCGCGCACGAAGATCTCGCGGGCATCGACGGTGACGACGCGGCGTCCCGGGTAGGCACGTTCGAGGACGGCGACGGCTGCGGCGTCCGCGCGTGCTGCGGGCGACTCCTCGTCGTCGGCGTCGGCGAATCGGCAGGCGATGACGCCGCCGTCGACGACGAGGTGGTTGATGTAGCTGAAGTCCACCCAGCCCTCGTCGTCACGCAGTTGTGTGGGCGCGGGGACGCATTCGACCCGTAATCGGCGGCCGCATGCGTCGACGGCCTGGGACAGCGTCTCGACGACCTCGGCGCTGATGGCATGGTCGGGGTGGCGCGCGTCCTGCTGGTCGTGGACGAGGACGACGCCCGGTTCGCTGAACGTCGCGACGATGTCGACGTGGCCGCGCGTACCGAACTCCTGCGCGTCACGCGTCAGGCCACGATCGAGCCAGATGACCTTCTCGACGCCGAGCACGCGACGGAACTCGTCCTCGACGTCGCGCTCGACGAGGCCTGGATTGCGGTGCGGGTCGAGCTGGACGCTGCGCGTCGCGAGAGCCGTCCCCTCGCCGTCGACATGGAAGCCACCGCCTTCGTTGACGAGCGGGCTCGACACGAGCTGGGCTCCGGCGCGTTGCGCGACGAAGGCGCCGACGTCCTCGTCGTGCTTCCACGTCGCCCAGTCCTGAGCGCCCCAGCCGTTGAAGACCCAGTCGACGGCGCCGAGCCGGCCACGGGCGTCGAGGACGAACGTCGGGCCCATGTCGCGCATCCACGCGTCGTCGAGCGCGGTGGTGACGATGTCGATGCGAGCGCCGTCGCGTGCGTGGCCCGCGAGATGACGTTCGGCGTGCCCGACGTCGGCAGGGTCGACGACCATCGTCACGGGTTCGAACTCGGCGCACGCTGCCGCCACCGCGGCCCACGCCGCACGCGCGCGTTCGGCGTCCGCGGGCGTCTCGCCGAGGGTGTAGCCCTGGTGCGGGAAGGCCATCCAGATCCGCTCCTGCGGGCTCCATTCCGCGGGCATGCGCCAGCAGACGGCCTCGTTCGAGGCGTCGCGCCGAGTCACCGCGCCTGCCCCAACGCGTCGTCGGCGTTGACGGGTTCGACGAGGGCGCCGTACGTCTCGGGACGCCGCGTGCGCAGGAACGGGAACAGCTGCAGCCAGTCACGTCGCTGATCGAGATCGACGTCCGCGACGAGCACGGCCGACTCGTCGCGCGGTGCGCGCACGAGGACCCGCCCGTAGGGGTCGCAGATGAACGAACTGCCGTAGAACGTCAGCGTCCCCTCGTCACCCCAACGGTTCGGCACCATCATGAACAGGCCGTTCGCGATGGCGTTGCCGACGATGACCTGCCGCCACAGCGGCTCGGTGTCGAAGTCGGGGAAGCCCGGTTCGGAACCGATCGCCGTCGGATAGACGAGCAGGTCGGCGCCCGCCAGCGAGTACAGGCGCGCGAGTTCGGGAAACCACTCGTCCCAGCACGTCGGCAACCCGACACGCATTCCGAGCTCTGACGGTTCGTGCACCGGGTAGGGTTCGTCGGGCTGTGCCGCCCGGAAGTAGTGGTCCTCGTAGTAGCCCTCGGTGACGGGGATGTGCAGCTTGTCGGTCGCGCCGACGCGTGTGCCGTCGGGCGCCATGAGCACGGCCGTGTTCGTGCCGAGCGAATCACCGACGGCGTCGCGGCGGAACATCGAGGCATGGACGAAGATGCCGTGACGACGCGCCTGCTCCGCGGCGAAACGAGCCGTCGGGCCGTCCGCGAGATCTTCGGCGGCCGCGGCGGCGTCACCCTCCGGCAGTGTGTCCGCCGGGTAGCGCATGAGCGACAGCTCGGGCAGCGCCACGAATCGAGCGCCCTGCGCGGCGGCCGCGGCGATGCCGTCGGCGAGCTCGGCGGCCGTAGAGTCGGCGTCGCCGCGCCAGTGGTGTTGCACGAGGGCGACCCTGACGGGCTCACGGGCGGGGGCGGCGGCGTCCTCGGCTGTGCGTGACAGGGGTCGCGGCGCCCCGAGCGATGTGATGATGCGCATGGTGATCCTCGCGGCCTCTCAGGCGTCCAGGGCGTGCATGACGTGCTTGACGCGGGTGTACTCCTCGACCGAGTACAGCGACAGGTCCTTGCCGTACCCGCTCGACTTGAACCCGCCGTGGGGCATCTCCGGGGTGAGCAGCACGTGCGTGTTCACCCAGACGCAGCCGAAGTCGAGGTCGCGGCTGACGCGCATCGCCGTGCCGTGATCGCTCGTCCACACGCTCGAGGCGAGCGCGTACTCGACGTCGTTGGCGAGCTCGATCGCCTCGGCCTCGTCGGTGAAGGTCTGCACGGTGAGGACGGGGCCGAAGGTCTCCTGCTGCACGATGTCGTCGTCCTGACGCACACCGTCGACGATGGTCGGCGGGAAGTAGAACCCGTCGCGCTCCATCGGACGGCCGCCGGTGAGGACGCGCGCGTGCTCGGGCAGCGCGTCAAGCTTGGTCGTGACGTCGGCGAAGTGACGCGCATTGTTGAGCGGGCCGTAGGCGTTCTGCGTCTCGTCGTCGGCGCCGGTGACGGTGGCCTGCGCAGCTTCGACGAGCAGGCTGACGAGGTCGTCGTGCGCGCCCTGCTCGACGAGGATGCGGGTGACGGCCGTGCAGTCCTGGCCGGCGTTGAACGTGCCGAACTCGACGAGCGCCTTCGCCGTCGCGGGCAGGTCGGCGTCGGCGAAGACGAGCGCCGGGGCCTTGCCGCCGAGCTCGAGGTGCGCGCGCTTCAGGCCATCGGCGGCACTGCGCGCGACAGCGCGGCCGGCCCGCACCGAACCGGTAATGGAGACCATGCCGGGCGTGCGGTGCTCGGTCAGCAGCTGCCCGGTCGAGGCGTCGCCGAGGACGACGTTGACGACCCCGGCCCCGAACACCTCGGTGCACATACGGGCGAGCACGAGCGTCGACTCGGGCGTCGTATCCGACGGCTTGAGGACGACGGTGTTGCCCGCCGCGAGCGCCGGGCCGAGCTTCCACAACGCCATGAGGATCGGGTAGTTCCAGGGCGTGACCTGCGCGACGACGCCGACGGGCTCGCGGCGCACGTACGAGGTGTGCCCGCCGAAGTACTCACCGGCGGCCTTGCCCTCGAGCGTGCGCGCCGCGCCGGCGAAGAAGCGGATGTGGTCGGCTCCCGTCGTCACCTCCTCATCGGCGATCTGCTTCCGCGGCTGACCGGTGTTGCGGTGCTGCGCCTCGACGAGCTCGTCGAGGTTCGCCTTGAGAGCGTCCGCGAACTTGAGCAGCATGGTCTGACGCTCCCCCGGCGTCGTGCGATTGAAGGTCTTCGCGGCCTTCTGGGCGGCGTCGAACGCGGCGTTGACGTCCTGGGCGTCACTGATCGGTGACGTCGCGACGACCTGGCCGGTGCTGGGGTCGACGACGTCCAGTCGGCCCTCGCCGTGGGCGTCGACGGCCCCGCCGTCGATGACGTTGCGCAGCAGGGTGCTCATGAGCTTCTCCTCGGATGTCGCGGCGGTAAGCGCTGTGGTGAGCGCCACACTTAAATGACTTTCGTTCATTATTAGCACGCAGGCGGCGCCCACGAAAGCATCTCGGGAGGGGCGCCTCACATGGCGGACACCCTCGACCGACGTGGGCGGCCGACCTCGAGGCGCGTCAAGGCGAGCCGGCCGCGGACCGCCGGAGCGGTCCGTCTGGGCGACTCGTCAGGCGGCTCGCCAGCCGAGCGCAGCTGAGCTCAGCGCAGCGTCGCGGCCGCTTCGGCATGAGCGGCGACGAGGCGTTCGATCTGGCTGTCGGCGCGCACGATGAGGTCGTCGAGTTCGGCGACGTCGATGCGCGCATCGTTGATCGCGAGCACGCGCATGCCCTCCCAGCCGGCCCGCTTGCCACGAACGGCCGCCAGCAGCGCCTCGAGTTCGAGCACGTCGCTCAGCGGCGAGCGGCGCACGAAACGGCCGTTGAGTTTCACGCGGCTGACGGTCTCGCCGACGCTCAGCGCGAGCTGCGCGAGCCGCGCCTCACCCACCCCGAGCGCGTCGGCCATGACGCGCAGGCGTGCGCGGTCCTCGGCGATCTCCTGCGTCAGCGTCGCGAGCACCTTCCGCGTGCGCGCCGAACTCTGCGAGCGCGACGCGCGCTCGAACAGGTCGAGCCCACCCTTCGATGCGGCCCAGTGATGAGCGACGTAGCTGGTGACGAACTTGTCGCGCGATTCCATGATCGACCTCCTGCAGGTCTGCGAGAACGGGTGTCACCGTCAGCCTAGGAGGTCACCGTGCGCGCGACCAGCCCGACGCAACACGGTGGATGTCGGAAGTTCGTCATGGTTGATTTCCTTGTGTCGCAACATGTTGGCAAGGTATCCCCATGTCGTCCCACCCGAGCCCGGATGGAGCCGCACACCTCCGTCTGGCGACGGGTGAGGAGTCGAGGGGCACGCCCGCACCCCGCGCACTGCGCGTCACCCTCGTCGACGACGACGCCCTCGTCATGGCCGGTTTTCAGGCACTGCTCGCGCCCTACGCCGCACGCGTCGAGGCGACGTGCAGCCGCGGCGTGCCCACCGAACCCACCGACGTCGCGCTCTTCGACTGCTTCGCCGCCCCCGAGCCGGGGTGGGCGACGCTGGCGCGCCTGCGCGACACAGCCGCCGTCGCGCGCCTCGTCGTCTACACCAACGACCCTCCGCAGGCGCACGTCGGTGCGCTCACCGACTTCGGCGTCGCGGGCGTGCTGACGAAGCACGCGACGGCCGACGAGCTCGTCACCGCACTCGAACGCGTCGCCCGCGGCGAGCGCGTCGTCGACCCCGCGTTCCCCGTCGAGCTGGGTGACGACTGGTGGCCCGGGCGCGCCGAGGGGCTCACCGAGCGAGAGGCGCAGGCCGTCACGCTCATCTGCCGCGGCCTGCCCAACGGCGCGATCGCGCACGAACTCAACGTCTCCCTCAACACGCTCAAGAGCTACATCCGCTCCGCCTACCGCACCATGGGCGTCGCCTCCCGCAGCGAGGCGGTGCTGTGGGGCGTCGCCCGCGGACTGCACGTCGACGGCCGGCCCTGACGCGCTCACCACTTTCCAGCATGGCGCCGCGCAACGGCGGTCCATCAGGCAGCCGACGCTTCACCTCCTTGCGGGTGTGGCGCGAAACACGGTGAGCGACAACACTTCTCATCACCACCGACACCTCACGACCCTTGATCGTCGGATCGCTCGAAGGAGAGCTGTGCCCCGCCTCACCGTCGCCGTTGTCGCACGTAGCGAGCTGTTCGGATGCGGCGCGATGGCGGCTCTCGACGCGTTCGGCGTCGCGACACGCCTCGTGCTCGTGCGTGGCCCGGGCCTGCGCGCCGAGGATCTCGCGCTCGATGCCGACGTGGCCGTGCTCGAGTGGAACGAACCCAACCGCAACGCCTGGGATCAACTACGCGCGCTGCACGCCGCGAACCCGACGACGAAGCTGCTCGTGTCGTCGCTGCACACCGACGAGGCCGCCATCAGCCGGCTCCTCGCGCGCGGCGCGTCGGGAGTCGTCGGACGGTCGGCGAGCGCCGCCGATCTGCGCGCCGGGGTCGATGACGTGGTCGCGGGCCGAATCGTCCGCCCCGCGGTGCTTCGACCCTCCCCCACGGACGCGCGGCCGACCGTCCCCTCCGACGGGCTGACCGCACGTCAGGCGCAGATCGTCGATCTCATCTGCTCGGGCATGCCGAACGCGCAGATCGCCGAGCGCCTGCACCTGAGCGTCAACAGCGTCAAGTCGCACATCAGAGGCGCCTACCGCGCGATGGACGTGCAGACGCGCCCTCAAGCCGTGTTGTGGGGTCTGGCGCGCGGCTACGGTGGTCATGTGTCTGACGATCACTGGCCGCCAGCTGCGGCACCCACCTCATCATCCGGCTCGTCGACGCACCCAACCGATGACGACGAGTCGCAGGCCCCTGACCTCGCCGACTGGCTCGCCGAACAAGCCGACGCGGGCCTCGAGGGCGCGGACGAGGCAGCCATCCGCGACGTCATCGGCGCGATGATCGAGCACCCTCGGTTTCCGTGCCTCGGAGCGCGTTCGGCGCTGAAACGCGACGGCGCGCTCGTCCGCGTCTTCGACGACATGACCGATGACGCGTGTCTCTCGACGCTCAGCGCTGAGCTGGCCGACTTCGCCGCGATCGAGCGTGGCCCGCGCGAGTTCGGCTCGTTCATCGCCGTCTTCCGTCGCCCGCGGGTGGGCGACGAGCGGGAGTTTGAGAACCTCCTGTGGGGCATGCTGCAGCGATTGCACGATCGTGACGACGCGCCGTGGGCCGAGCGCGTGTCGCCCGACACGACGTCACCGCACTTCAGTTTCAGCCTCGGCGGCGTGCCGTTCTTCCTCGTCGGGCTGCATCCGCAGGCCTCGCGCATCGCGCGCCGTGCTCCGCTGACGACGGTCGTGTTCAACCTGCACGATCAGTTCGAGCAGCTGCGAGCTGACGGCGGCTTCGACCGGATGCGCGACGCGATCCGCCGCCGCGATGCTGCGTTGCAGGGTTCGATCAATCCGGTCGTCACCGATCATGGACGCTCGTCGGAGGCGCGTCAGTACTCTGGGCGGCACGTGGAGGACGACTGGCGTGCCCCGTTCACCGCGCACCCTTCGAAGGAGAATCCTGATGACTGACCCGCGACGCCCGCGCTCCCCCCACCCGCCGACGCCGCGGCCGCCGTACGCGGGCGGCCCCGAAGCTCCCGCCGACGGTTGGTCGCGCATCGCCCCGCAGACGGGGGTGCTCGTGCCGCTGGCGGCCGGTCAGGTGCTCGAGGTCGTCGACCCGTGTGGTGAGCAGGTGAGCGACTTCTACGCCGTCATGCAGGACGACATCGCCGAGTGCTTCTCGGCGGGGCGCACCGTCGACTACAACAACACGTTGTACCCATCGACGGGGCACCGGTTGTGGAGCAACCGCAGCAGCGTCATGGCGACGATCGTCGCGGACTCGGTGGGCATCCACGACATGACGGTGACGCCGTGCAGCCAGCAGACGTTCGACATCCTCTACCCCGAGTTCGACGGCGCCCCGCACCCGAGTTGCTTCGCGAACCTGTGCGGCGCGCTCGAACCCGTCGGCGTCGCGCCCGACCACATCGGCACGACGCTCAACATCTTCATGGACGTGTGGACGAGCCCCGACGGTGAACTGCACATCGACCCGCCGCCGACGCAGGCGGGCGACGTCTTCGCCATCCGCGCCGAAGCCGACCTGTTCGTCGGGCTGACGGCCTGCTCGGCCGAGAAATCGAACGCCGGCGTCTGCAAACCCATCGACTACCGGGTGCGCTGAGGCGCTGACGTCGCACCGGTCCTGTCAGCGAAAGTGGCGAAACAGGCGGCCGTTCAGGCCCCGTCGGGGCTCAGGCGCTCCGAGCAGAATGAGCATCGAGACGGCCCATGTTGTGTCACGAAAGCGCGAAATAGCGCGCGTTCATGACACACCATCCTTGGGTGGGGAGGCGTTGTGAGCCGACACGGCGCTCCGATGGTCAGCAGAACGTGACGCCCGACCCCGCCCATTTGGTGCCGTCCTTGATGAAGGACGCGACGTTGAGCGTCACGGTTGTCGTGCCGTAGCCGTCGACAGTCACGAGGTAACTGAGCGACACGGAGGCCGGGTTGGCGCTGCTCGTGCCGGAGGAGTTCGTGAGTGAGATGCCGATGTACGTGTTGCAGACCTGGGCTGTTGAACTGGCAGGACCACTGCAGCCGCCGTTCGGCGTGCCGGCTGTACCGGAGCCCGCGACGCCGGTGCCGCCCGTCAACGCGTAGCTCTTGCCCTGTGATGTACGACGCAACCGTCCCTTTGTGCGTGCTCGACGGGGCCTCCGTCATGCCCCCGAGCGCCCCGTCGTCACGCGTCAGCGCAGGTTCGTCGGCAGCTCCTCGAGCAGGCGCAGCCAGAGCTCCGACGACGTCGGGTAGCTCGGCACCGCGTGCCGAAGGACGCCGACCGGCACCTGGCCGACGATGGCGACCGTCGCCGCGTGGACGAGTTCGGCCGCCTCGTGGCCGACGAACGTCGCGCCGAGCAGGCACCCGGTGGCACGGTCGACGACGATCTTGGCGCTCCCCACACCGTCGTCACGCAGCAGAGCCGTACCCGCGGCGCTCGCGAACGGCACCGCGACGGTGACGACGTCATGCCCCGCTTCGCGCGCCTGAGCCTCGCTCGAGCCGACCGCCGCGACCTGCGGGTCCGTGAACACGACCTGAGGGACGGGAACGTCACGCGGCGGCGGCGTCTCGTGCGCGCCGGCGAGTCGGGCGCCGAGCACGCGCGCCTCGTACTTGCCCATGTGTGTCAGCGGCGCGCCGCCGCCGGCGTCACCGATGGCGTGCAGCCAGGTCGGCAGGCGCCCGGCGCGCACGTCGTCCGCGTTGACGCCGACCGCTTCGAGACCGACGTCGTCGAGGCGCGGGCGACGGCCGGTGGCGAGCAGGAGTTCGTCGGCGACGATCCGCTCGCTGCCCGATTCATCACGTTCGACGGTGAGCGTCACCGGCCCGCCGTGCACGCGACCGAGGCCGGTGTCGGCGGCGCCGGCGCGGCTGGCGTCGGTGATTCGGGTGGCGAGGCGGACGTCGACGCCGGCCGTACGCAGCGCGTCGAGGACGGCCGCGCCAGCGAATGGTTCCTGGTCCGTGAGCAGCGCATCACCGCGCACGAGCATCGTGACGCTGCTGCCGAGGGCGCTCATCCACGTCGCGGCCTCGCAGGCGACGACCCCGCCGCCGACGATGACGAGCCGGTCAGGCACCTCGACGACGCCCGTCGCGTCACGCGACCCCCAGGCGTGCAGGTCGGCGAACATCGGCGGGACGACGGGCACCGAACCCGTCGCCAGCACGAGGGCGACGCCCGCTTCGACGACGGTGCTCGCGCCGCCGTCCGAGCTCACGCTCACCGTCCTCTCGCTGACGAGACGTGCGTGACCGCGCATGACGTCGAGGCCTGCGCCCGTCGCCCAGTCGAGCTGGGAGGTGTCGTCGTAGTCCGAGACCCACGCGTCGCGGCGTGCGAGCAGCGCTGCGACGTCGAGCTCGGCGGGCCGCAGGCCGGGCAGGTGCTCGCTGGTCGCCCTGACGTCGAGCGGGCGCAGCAGCGCCTTGCTCGGCATGCACGCGTAATAGGAGCACTCACCGCCGAGCAGTTCGCCCTCTATCAGCAGGACGCTCAGCCCACCGTCATGGGCGTACTGAGCGACGTTCTCGCCCGTCGGCCCGCCACCGATGACGATGACGTCGACGCGGCGCACGCCGTCAGGGCCGTCAGACTCGGACGGGCGGTGAGGATCGGTGGCCGCGTCCGGACTGTCGACGCGGGGCACGCCGTCAGGACCCTTGGGCTCGGCGGGCATGCGTCCGTCCTTCGCCGTGGTCTCGGGTGCGCCGTGGACGAGGTCGACGTATTCGCGGTGACGCCCGATCCAGCCCTTGATGAACGGGCACAGTGGCAGCACGTCGTGGGTGCCGTCGGCGCGCACGTCGTCGAGCGCGAACCTCGCGACCTGTGAGCCGACGCCCTTGCCCTCGTAGCTCGGATCGACCTCGGTGTGCGTGAACACGATGAGCTGATCGGTGAGTTGATATTCGGCGAACCCGGCGAGGGCGTCACCGTCCCACGCCTCGTAGCGGTTGGCGTCGGTGTTCTTCGTCAACGTCAGGTCAGGCACGGCGTTCTCCTTCGATGGGGTCGGGCTGAGCGAGTCGTGCGACGGGCGGTCCTCGTTGCGGGGCTGGGCGGATGGTCGGCGGGTTCGTCGCGATGCGACGTGTGTCGCGTTCGCGAGCCATCGTCACCCTCCGCCGCGCCCGCGACGGTTACGCGGGCGCAGGCGAACCGGGGGCATGGTCGGCGCGGGGATGCGCTCGACGTCGCCGACATATCCCTCGACCGAGCCGAAACGCTCTGCACCCGCCTCGTATTCGTCGCGCGCGAGGACGATCTCGTCGTGGCTGCGGCCGATGAAGTTCCACCACATCACGATTTCCTCCTCGAACGGCGTGCCGCCGAGCAGGATGACGCGCGCGGGCTCATCACCGACGTCGAGCGTCAGCGTCGCGCGGCCTTCGTCGACGCAGCCGAGGTCGCCGCGTTCGAGGCGCGCGCCGTCGAGGGTGACCGTGCCGGTGTCGACGAGGATGCCGTGCTCGAACCCCTCGTCGACATCGAGGGTGACACGCGCGCCCGCGTCGAGGCGCAATTCGGCGCCGAGCAGCGGCGTGTGCGTGACGATCGGCGAACCGGCGACGCCGCGCAGTTCGCCGATGAAGACGAGCGCCGAACCCTGACCGCTCGGTAGCGGCACGCACTCGGGCGCGTGATGTTCGAACGCGCGGTCGCCGTCGCGGGTCACGTCGGGCAGTGCCACCCAGAGCTGGACGCCGTGCAGCGTCTCGGTGCCGGGCGTCGAGACCTCGGAGTGGACGATGCCGTGGCCGCTCGTCATGAGGTTGACCTCGCCGGGGCGGACGACGGCGTGCGCGCCACCAGAATCATGGTGTTCGATGGCGCCCTCGAACAACCACGAGACCGTCTGCAGCCCGGTGTGGGGGTGCGGCGGCACGTCCATGCCGACGCCGCGTTCCGGGCCGTAGTGGTCGACGAAGCACCACGCCCCGACGAACGAGCGGTCGCGGTGCGGCAGGGTGCGTCGCACCTCGAGGGCACGCAGCCCGCCGAGCGGAACCTGGCGGGGTGAGAGAACCTGAACGACGCCCTCGACGGGGCGTTCTGCGGTGGGCGCCTCGTTCGCCTGGGCGACGATCGCATCTGCAGGGTCGAGTCCACCGGCGGCCCTGACGTCGGCGTCGGCGCCTGACGTGCGGGCACCGGCGTCGCGGGTAGTGGTTCGACGAGCGCCGTCGCGCGGGTATTGCGGGTGGGTGTTGTCGTGAACACCGTCGCCCTGGATGCCGGACGGGTAGGCGCCGGCGCCGGCGTGATGCGTGGCGGTGGTGCGGGCGCCTGTGTCCTGGGTGTCGTCGAGCATTTCAGCGCTCCCTGGTGTCGACCATCAGCCCCGACGAATGGGGCCCTCATGCCACCCAAGCACCCACGGTGTGCAGGAGCAACAGTCGGCCGATCGTTGTGCACGAAAATCGCAGATGTGGACGAAAATCGCAGTTGGGTCGCTCTGCACCGTTAGGAGGGAGGTCGTGGGAACCGTCGCGCCGTGCAGGCTCGCTATCACTCACTCGCGCGTCGCCCCTCCCAAATCCCCAGCCTGTCATGCCGCAGATGAGTAGGACCCCCGCCGGGCGACTTCGTCGCTGATCCGGCGGGGGTCCTACTCATCTGCGGAGGGCGTGGGATTTGAACCCACGGTTGGTTTCCCAACTCCGGTTTTCAAGACCGGTGCACTCGGCCACTATGCGAGCCCTCCTCGTCGCTGCACCAACCGCGAACACCACGGGCAACGACCCGTCGAGCGCATCGTCATCGATGCTCCCAGCAGGGCCGAACCCAGGCGTCGCACGGCAACCGGGCAACGAGAAACCATCGTAAGGCACTGGCGCGCCAACGCAGATTGGGTAGGCTCGACGGCAAGTTGTCCGTTCACATGAAATGGAGCCACATCATGGGCAAGATCTCCTTCCTCGCCGGCGGCGTCGTCGGCTACGTCCTCGGTACGCGCGCTGGGGAGAAGCGCTACGAGCAGATCAAGAAGCAGGCCGACAAGGCCTGGAGCAACCCTGCCGTGCAGGACAAGGTCACCGCCGCGACGGAGACCGTCAAGGCCAAGGCGCCCGTCGTCGCCGCGGCTGTCGGCCAGAAGGCCGCTGACGTCAGCAAGGACGCAGCGCATGGCGTCGCGAGCAAGGCGTCGGACGCCAAGGACGCGACGACCTCCAAGGCCGCCGACGCGAAGGACGCCGTCTCGTCGAAGACGTCCGGCGGCAAGCACGCTGCGAAGGACGACAGCGACCTGCCCGAGACGATCCACCGCGACTCCAAGGGCGACCTTCACGCCGACACGAGCGGCTTCGGCCCCGGCGGCGAGAAGCTCCCCTGACCCCCACCCACTCGATTCGCCCTGACGCTCGAGGCGCACGACGTGCGACGAACCCCGCGTCAGGCGCGACATCTCGCGGGATTTCGCGTAGATTCGCAGACAGCGCGGCCTAACACAGCCCTTCGGGTGGCTGTCTCGGCCACGACCAGTCGGATAGAACAGGATTGATTCATGAACCGCAGTGACCTCGCCAGCACCATCGCCCAGCGCACCGGCGTCAGCGTCAAGGACGCCACCGCCGTCCTCGCCGGCCTCAACGACGTCATCATCGAGGCCATCGGCCGCGGTGACAAGATCCAGCTCCCCGGCCTGCTCACGATCGAGCGTGTCGAGCGCGCCGCCCGCACGGGCCGCAACCCGCAGACGGGCGCCGAGATCGAGATCCCGGCCGGCTACGCCGCGAAGGTGACGGCCGGTTCCAAGCTCAAGGCCGCCGCCAAGGGCTGAACTGCCTGATCTGACGAAGGGGGCCGTTTCACCACATCGGTGAAGCGGCCCCCTTCGTCATGCCTGGCCGCGCGCCAGTCACCCGACGATGTTGCCCGGCTTTCGGGCAATCGATCCCCAGAAACCCGGGCAACATCGAGGTCAACGCGGGGGCGGTGCACACGATCAGATGTAGACGGCAGGGTCGCTGAACGGGTCGTGCTCGACGGCGGGCACCCGCACCTTCGCGGGCACACCGACGGCGACGCCCGTCGCGGGCACGTCCTTGACGACGACGGCGTTCGCGCCGACCTGAGCGCCATCGCCCACGACGATCGGGCCGAGGATACGAGCGCCCGCGCCCACCGTCACGCCGTCCCCGAGCGTCGGGTGACGCTTGACCTTCGCGAGCGTCCGCCCACCCAGGTTGACGCCGTTGTAGAGCATGCAGTCGTCGCCGATCTCGCTCGTCTCCCCGATGACGACGCCCATGCCGTGATCGATGAAGAAACGCCGACCGATCGTCGCACCGGGATGGATCTCGACGCCGGTGACGGCCCGCGTCACCTGCGATCCGAGACGCGCCGGCAGCTTCCAGCGGCCGCCGCGCTGCCACATCGCATGCGTGACCCGGTGGCTCCACACAGCGTGCAGACCAGGCGAGGCGAGCGCCATCTCCAACCGCGAACCCCCGGCGGGGTCGCGTGCGAGGGCCGCGTCGACGTCCTCGTTCATCGTCTCCAGCGCAGCCCTTGCACGCGTCAACGGGTTCTTCGCCACCGTCATCTCCTCGAACTCGACTCTCGCCCAACAGCTCTGCTCATCATTGGCGCACCCGCCCGGGGTGCCCGAACGCCGGGGCGCGCGGTGCAGCACCACGCGCCCGGCCGATGAGACGGATGTCAGTCGACGATGCCCTCGAACAGGATCGTCGACAGGTAGCGCTCACCGAAGCTGGGGATGATGACGACGATCGTCTTGCCCTTGTTCTCGGGGCGCGCTGCCACCTGCGAGGCTGCGGCGAGTGCGGCGCCGGACGACAGGCCGACGAGCAGCCCCTCCTGCGTCGCGGCCTTGCGCGCCCATTCGACGGAGGTCTCGGCGTCGATGTCGATGACCTCGTCGTAGATGTCGGTGTTGAGGATGTCGGGCACGAAGTTGGCGCCGATGCCCTGGATCTTGTGCGGCCCGGCCTGACCGCCGTTGAGGATCGGCGACTCAGCGGGCTCGACGGCGATCATCTTCACGTCGGGCTTGCGCTCCTTGAGCACCTCGCCGATGCCGGTGATCGTGCCGCCGGTGCCGATGCCGGCGATGACGATGTCGACGGCGCCGTCGGTGTCGCGCCAGATCTCCTCGGCGGTGGTCTTGCGGTGCACCTCGGGGTTGGCCGTGTTCGCGAACTGGCGGGCGAGGACGGCGCCGTCACGCTGGGCGGCGATCTCCTCGGCCTTCGTCACGGCGCCCTTCATGCCCTCGGCGGCGGGGGTGAGGACGAGTTCGGCGCCGAAGCCCTTGAGCAGCGCGCGACGCTCCTTCGACATCGACTCGGGCATCGTCAGCACGACGTCGTAGCCCTTGGCGGCGCCGACCATGGCGAGCGCGATGCCGGTGTTGCCCGACGTCGCCTCGACGATCGTCCCGGCCGGCTTCAGCTCGCCGGAGGCCTCCGCGGCCTCGACGATCGCCTTGCCGATGCGGTCCTTGACGGAGGCGGCGGGGTTGCTGAACTCGAGCTTCGCCGCGACGGTGACGTCGGGGGCGTCGATGATGCGGTTGATGCGCACGAGCGGCGTGTTGCCGATGGCCTCAGTGACGTTGGCGAGGATGGGCATGAGGGGGGCCTTTCGACGGTGGCGGCGCGTCCAATCTCGCCCCAAGGAGGCGAGCAGACGCGGTGCGATGACTGCTTATGACTTTACCAACTCTGCGTTATCTACGTTTATGCCCACGGGCCAGGCAATAGCACACGTGCTCGTTGACTAATTCGAAATGGACACGACATCGCCCCGCCCCCGGGTTACCGGCCGGTAGCCCCGTCTAGACTGGGGCCCATGTCAGCCCTCCAGATCGTCGCCGCAGTGATCTGCGTCGTCATCACCGTCATCGGCGTCTCGCTGCTCGTGCGCGCCGTGGCACAGATGGTGGCGCGGTTCAAGGTCGGCGCACCCGAAAAGCGCACGGACAACCCCGGTGCGCGAACCGTCACGTTGCTGCGCGAGTTCCTCGGACACACGCGCATGTCCCGCCTGCCGATCGTCGCCGTCGCGCACTGGTTCACGATGATCAGCTTCGGCATCCTGTTCTTCACCCTGGTCACCGCCTACGGCCAGATCTTCAACCCCGACTTCACGCTGCCGATCATCGGAACGTTCGCTCCCTGGGAGTGGCTGACCGAGTTCATGGCGTGGACGGGCTTCCTCGGCATCTGCTGGCTCATCTGGAACCGCCGCAAGAACCACCCGGGCCGTTCGGCCGGCAAGGACGGCCGCAAGTCGCGCTTCTTCGGTTCGTCGTTCTGGCAGGCCTACTACGTCGAGTTCACGATCTTCGGCGTCGGTCTGTGCATCGTCAGCCTGCGCGCGCTCGAGTACGCGCTGGGCCGCGTCGACGGCAGCCACCACGCGAGCGTCCTGCACTTCCCGATGACGTTCTTCCTCGGCAAGCCGTTCGAGTCGATCGGCAAGGACGGCCTCGAGCAGCTCATCGTCGTCATCGCCGCGATCAAGATCCTCATCTCGATGGCGTGGATGATCACGATCTCGCTCAACACGACGATGGGTGTTGCCTGGCACCGCTTCCTCGCGTTCCCGAACATCTGGTTCAAGCGCAACGCGGACGGCCGCACGGCCCTCGGCGCCGCGAAGCCGATGATGGTCGACGGCGAGCCGCTCAAGGACGTCGAGGAGCTCGAGCTCGACGAGGACACCGTCCTGGGTGTCGGCAAGGTCGAGGACTTCACGTGGAAGGGCCTGCTCGACTTCTCCACCTGCACCGAGTGCGGTCGTTGCCAGAGCCAGTGTCCCGCGTGGAACACCGAAAAGCCGCTGTCGCCCAAGCTGCTCATGATGACGCTGCGCGACCACTCCGCCGCGAAGGCGCCGTTCCTGCAGGCCGCTGCGGCCGCGTCCGGGCCCGTCGACGAGAAGGGCCTGCCGACGGTCGCCGACCACTCCGGCGTCGACCTGCTGCGCACGCCGCTCATCGGCTCGACCGGCTACGACATCGCGAACCCGCTGACGGCGTACAACCCGGCCGGCACCACCGCGAACGGTGACGCGGCCGGCGCCATCATCGACGAGGACGTCCTGTGGTCGTGCACGACGTGTGGCGCCTGTGTCGAGCAGTGCCCCGTCGACATCGAGCACGTCGACCACATCGTCGACATGCGTCGCTACCAGACGCTCATCGAGTCCGCGTTCCCGACCGAACTCGCGGGCCTGTTCAAGAACCTCGAGAACAAGTCGAACCCGTGGGGCATGTCGGCGCGGGCTCGCCTCGAGTGGGCCAAGGGCCTGCCGTTCGACGTCAAGGTCATCGGCTCCGACGTCGAATCCGCCGACGAGGTCGAGTGGCTGTTCTGGGTCGGCTGCGCCGGCGCCTACGAGGACCGTGCGAAGAAGACGACGCGCGCCGTCGCCGAGCTGCTGCACACAGCGGGCGTCGACTTCGCCGTCCTCGGTGACGGCGAGAGCTGCACCGGCGACCCGGCACGCCGCGCCGGAAACGAGATCCTCTTCCAGATGCTCGCCGGCCAGAACGTCGCGACGCTCAACGAGGCGAAGGCGAAGAAGATCGTCGTCACGTGTGCGCACTGCTTCAACACGATCAAGAACGAGTACCCGCAGATCGGGGGCGAGTACGAGGTCGTCCACCACACGCAGCTGCTCAACCGTCTCGTGCGCGAGAAGAAGCTGACGCCCGTCGCGGCGCCGGAGGAGTTCGCGCAGCAGCCGAAGGACAAGTCGGGCGCTGCGTCGACGGGCAAGTCGGTCACGTACCACGACCCGTGCTATCTCGGCCGTCACAACCAGGTCTACGCGCCGCCGCGCGAACTCATCGCGTCGCTGCCCGGCGTCGAGTACAAGGAGATGGAACGCTCCGGCGAGAAGTCCTTCTGCTGCGGCGCCGGCGGCGCCCGCATGTGGATGGAGGAGAAGCTCGGTGAGCGCATCAACCTCAACCGTACGAAGGAGGCCGTCGCCACCGGCGCCGACCGCATCGCCATCGGCTGCCCGTTCTGCCGCGTCATGATGACGGACGGCCTCACGGCCGAGCAGAGCGACGGCAACGCGCGCGAAGAGGTCGAGGTCGTCGACGTCGCCAACATGCTGCTCGCCGCGGTGCGTCGCGGTGAGGACACGAAGGCCGTCGACGAGGGCGCGACGCAGACCGTCTGAGCCGCCGCACCCGCCCGTCACGGGCACGAGGGTTGACACCCGGGGCGCTTCGTTCCGCTGAGAGATCAGCGGGACGGGCGCCCCGTTCGTCGTTTCATGGGGCGCCTCGGGCGGGGTTTGTTGAGCGAGGTTCGTTGAGCGGGGTTCGTCCATCCCAGTTCGCCTGCCAGGGTTCCGCTACTCACGCCCCCGCCTCGTGCGTCCAGATGCACCCGGGTGCATCTGGACGACGAGGCGGACCGGCGGCGCGGCCTCGTCATCCACAGGCAGTGACGGCCACGGGCCGTTTCGACGCTCTCGGGAGGGCTGATCCACAGGGTCGCGGCGCCCGGGCTGCGCGGGGGCGACGCAGGGACCTAGCGTCGCCGTCATGAGCACTCTCGGAGACGACATCCGGGCGCAGCAGCGGCGAGCCGACCTGCTCTCGAGCGACCTCGCACAGTCCGCCACGGATCTGCGCACGACCATCACGACGACGCAGTGGACGTCCGGTGCGGCCGACCATTGCCGCAGCGTCCTCACCTCGTTCGCCCGCGACCTCGACGCCTGCGGTGACGACGCGGCGTCGTTCGCGACCGACATCGGCCGGCACGCCGCATCGGTCGAATCGCATCAGACCAGCGTGACCAACGTCGTCATGGCGCCGATCGATCTCGCGCGCGATGGCCTGTCGAAGGTGGGCAAGGCCCTGCACCGCGACGAGAGCGAGGGTCCGTACGACTACTCCCACTACGGCGACTGGCGGGGATGACGATGACGCAGCCGTTCCTGCTCGTGCGAGCCCGTGCCGGGCAACACACGTCGTTGCTCGAGGTCACCTTCGCTGACGGGTTGTTCCGCCTCGCGAGCACCCGGGGCGCGAGCGTCCACGCCGCCGAGGACGTCGTCAGCGCCGTGCTACAGCTCGTCGTCGACGCCCCGCCCGACGCCGACGCCGACCTCGTCGTCATCGGCTGTCTGGACGAGGTCGCGACACCTTGCCTCATCGCAGCGCGCCGAGGCGGCGAGTGGTGCGACGTCGGGTTCGACGACGCAACACGCGACTGGTTCGACGTTCGCGCCGAGGTCGTGGCGGCACTCGTCGGCCTCCATGCGCAATCGGGCGCGCCGAGCGGCTGCCTCGCGGCTGGCGACGCCCAGGATGAGATGCGTCCCGACGCCGGATGGGAGCACGCCGCATGAGAGTCGACCCGCCCAGCTCGTCGGTGACAGGCACCGTCATCGCTAAGAAGAGCGCCGGCCCGAGCGCCGTCGACGCCAACCTCGCTGATCTGCGCACCCTCGCCGCCGCGCTGACGACGGCGCACGGTGACGCGAGCAGCGCTTCCACCACGAGCCTGTCGATCGGCTGGGGCCTGCCGTTCACCGGGGATGCCCTCTCCCCTGGCACGGCCACGACATGCGCCACGGCGTCACTCGATCTGGCGGCCACCCTGACGGCCACGGCGCTGCGCGCGCAGTTGCTCAGCACTCTCGTGAGCGCCTCGCTCGACGCCTACGAGCTCGCCGAAGCCTGCGCCGTCGCCCACATGAAAACAGCCATCGCGACGTACTCGCTGACGGTGACTCTGGCGAAGATCTCGATGCGCCAATGGACCGGCAACGCGCCCTCGCCCGATACGACCGCGATGATCGTCGGTGACGTCGTCGCCATCATCGACGCGAGACTGCCGGGTTCGTACGAGGAGAATGTCGCCGGCATCAACATCGGCCTCGTGCGTGCGCTGGGCACTCCGAACCCCGTCACCACCTCGATCGTCAGCGGGCCCGATGCGCCCCGGCCCGCACCCGCAGTGCGCAGCGTCGGCCAGAGCATGGGACGCATCGACGATCTGTACGAGAACGGCAACGACTCCGCCCACATCCAGGTGCAGCGCGTCGTCGACCCGGCCACTGGCCAGGGCCGCTGGATCGCGATGATCCCCGGCACCGCGACGTTCTCCTGGAACGCCCGCACGCCACTCGACGGCTCCGGCAACGTTGCCGCCGCGGCGGGTCTCGTCAGCGGTGGCGAAGTCGCCGTCCGGGATGCCTTGCGCGATGCGATGCAGCGTGAGGGCGTGCTCGGCAAGGGCGAGCCGGTCATGCTCGTGGGTCACTCGCAGGGCGGCATGGTGATGACGAACCTCGCGCGCCGTCGCTCCGACGGTCTCAACGTCACCCACGTCACGACGTACGGTTCGCCGGTCGGGGCCGCCAAGCTCCCCGCGGGGGTGCGTACGCTCAACATCGAGAACTCGGCTGATTTCATCCATCGCATCGACGGGCGGGCCACCGGTGACGGCGACCCTGGACGCGTCCGACTCGTCATCGACGACCCGACGTCGGCGGTGACCGCGAAGGGTTCGACGAGCATCATCGAGCCGCACTCGCACGAGAAGTATCGGTGGAACTACGAGGCCGTCATGGGTCAGGAACGCGGACGCCCCGGCCCGCCGAGCGCCGCCGTCGACTTCGAGACCAGCGCGGCGCCGTTCTTCGAGGGCGAGGCTCGCACCTACCGGTACGACGCCTCGCGCGAGCCCGGCGTCGAAGCAACGCAGAACGCCGTCACGCCGACGCTGACGTGCACGTCGGAGACGACGCACAAGCCGTCACCGACGCCGAACTTCGGCGTCGGCCCCGCCGGGCAGTACCGGGTGACCTCGCCATGACCGCGCCCCTCCGCGATTACTGTCCCCACCGGCGATTTTCGTCTGCAGTCGCGGGGCCGCTGCCGGTGCGCCGTCAGGGCCTGGAGGCCGGGCTGACGGTTTCGTCCCCGGCGCTCTACGTCTCGACGTTCTCCACACCGGTTGCGGGGATGGCGCGGTCGCCGTCACCCGGGGCGGCACCGTCGAGCAAGTGGTCGATGAGGAACCGCGACGTCTCACGATGCCAGCGCGGCGCGCCCCACAGCATCGCGTGCCAGCCCGGCATCGAGACGAAGCGGGCGTCGCCCCCGAGGGCCGCGACGTCGTCGATGAGCTTCTTCGTCGCGACGGGGTTGGTCACGGTGTCGCGTCGGCCGTGGATGCCGAGCAGCGGGATGGTGCGGAACGTCGCGGGCTCGGACGCTTCTGCCGCCCACGGCGCGAGCGCCACGACGGCGGCGACGTCCTCGCTGCTCGCGATGTCGAGCGCGACCCGCCCACCCATCGAGTGGCCGGCGATGGCGATCGGCACGCCCGGGTAGCGATCGCGCAGCTCGCCGAGAGCCCAGCGTGTGTCCTCGACGGCCGGCTTCTCCGGCTCGTTCCACCCACGGACGGCGAGGCGCAGCGTCGCACCCCCGATTCGGCCGTGGCTACGACGCTCGACGTCGCGCGCGAACGGCACGATGCGCAGGTAGGCGGGGTCACCGCGACGCATCCGCAGGTGACCTTCGACGTCGCCTCCGTGGACGAACAGCACGATCGCCTCGGGGTGACGCACGCGCGGCATCGTCAGCAACGGACTCGCGACGACGGCCGCACCACCGCGCTTCGTCGTCGCCGGACGCTGTGGCGCCTCCACGCTCAGGGGGGCGTCGACGGCAGCCGAACCGTCTTGCGCGGGAGCGTCAGGAGCGGCGGCACCCCCGGCGCCGGCCCGCCCGCCGTCGCGGTCCGCCCTGCCGTCATCCTGCTCGTCCCCGTCGTCCTCACCCTCAGGACGATGCACGTGCGGCATGGGCGTCGGCGGGTTGGTGGACGCCAGCACGTCGGACTCGCGACGCGTCGTTGCGGCACGCTGCGGTGCCCTCACGGCGTCGGCGTCGTCATCGACGGTGACACCGTCGAGCGCCTCGTCGCCGAGTTCGTCGTCGCGCAGCAGCGCATCGGCGGCGTCGGCGGCGAGGCCGACCACTTTGTCGCCGAGGGAGGTCTCGTCGACGGGGGTGGCTTCACCGTCCGGTACGCGCGGAGAATCTGCTTGCCCCGGGGCGACCTCGACCTCGAGCTCGGAGCCGAGACGACGGCTGAGCTCGACGGCCGCGCGCGCCGGCAGCGACGTGACGTCGTCGTCGCTCTCGTCGGCCATCGTCAGACGTCGGTGCGGTGGAAGGAGGAGAAACTGCGGCTCGCGGTGGGGCCGCGCTGGCCCTGGTAGTGCGAGCCGTATTCGGAGCTGCCGTAAGGGTGTTCGGCGGGGGACGTCAGCTGGAAGAAGCACAGCTGGCCGATCTTCATGCCCGGCCACAGCTTGATGGGCAGCGTCGCGACGTTGCTCAACTCGAGCGTCACGTGGCCGGAGAAACCGGGGTCGACGAAGCCCGCCGTCGCGTGCGTCAGCAATCCGAGGCGACCAAGCGACGACTTGCCCTCGACACGAGCGGCGACGTCATCGGGCAGCGTGATCTGCTCGTAGGTCGAGCCGAGGACGAACTCGCCGGGGTGCAGGATGAACGGCTCGGACGCGTCGACCTCGACGAGGCGCGTCAGTTCCGGCTGCTCGGCGGCGGGGTCGATGAAGGGGTACTTGTGGTTGTCGAACAACCGGAAGAACTTGTCGAGGCGCACGTCGATGCTCGACGGCTGGATCATCGACGGTTCGTACGGGTCGAGCACGACCCGGCCGGAATCGATCTGGCTCTTGATGTCACGGTCCGAAAGCAGCACACGGCTACGGTAATCGACGCGCGTCTGCCGCGGCCCCGCTCTCACTCATCGGCGCCGTCGGTGGCGAGAGACCGACACACCGTCCGTCATGACATGCACGTACGGCGCGGACGCGCTAGAGTACGAGGCGCTTGATCGACGCGCCGGACGTTCACCAGGACGGGCGCCGGACAGGCAAGAACCCCGCCGTGGCGGGGCTCGCGAGTGTAGTTCAATGGTAGAACATCAGCTTCCCAAGCTGAATACGCGAGTTCGATTCTCGTCACTCGCTCCAAGCATGTGAAAGGGGCCGGATCCGATGGGATCCGGCCCCTTTCGTCATTCTTGCTCGGCCTCGCCGGGACGCGAGGTCGGCTGTGGCTCCTTCGAGCACTGCGCACACCGCCCCAGCAGCGCCCCGTGCTCGGCGTCGAGCGTGAACCCCGTCAGCTCCTTGATTCTTGCGGCGAGTGGCGCGAACTCGGCCACGTCGACGTCGACGAAGCGCCCGCACGTGTCGCACTGCAGGTGCGCGTGGGCGTGAGGCTCGGCCACGTGCCCGGTGACCTCGTGCCCGGCGGCATCGCCCTCCCCCGAGTCCCCATCCGATGCACCAACATCGGCCTTCGCCCCCTCACGCGCCACGTCGGCCGCCAGGTGGTAGATCGTCGCGCCGCCCGGAACGTGGGTGTGCGTGACGATGTCAGCGTCGACGAGAGCCTGCAGCGAGCGGTAGATCGTCGCGCGGTGGATACCCGGTTCGACCTCGTCGACGAGCGCCGCGACGGCGTCGGCGTCGGCGTGACCCGGTTCGCGGCTCAGCACGTCGAGGACGGCGCGCCGCCCCGGCGTCACGCGTTCTCCGCGGGCCCGCAGTCGCGCGAGGGCTGCGTCGCGGCGGGCATCGCTCGGGCTCGCGTCCGCGCGCAGGTCAACGCTCGCTGCAGCACCACGTGCGTCAGGGCTTCGAGGGGTCATGCCTCCATCGTCCGGGCTCCCCACCGGCGAGGCAAACCGAGCACTCAGCACATCGTCACGTACTCATGAGTAGACTTACCGGCGAGTAGCGCCTGGATCATCGCGCTGCACCCCTACCGATCTCGGAGGACATCTTGTCTCACTACAAGAGCAACGTTCGCGACCTTGAGTTCAACCTCTTCGAGGTCTTCAACCGTCAGGACGTGCTGGGCACCGGCATCTACGAGGACGTCGACGTCGACGTCGCGAAGGACATCATCGGCCAGGTCGCGAAGCTCGCCGAGGGTGACCTCGCGGCGAGCCTCATCGACTCCGACCGCAACCCCCCGGCCTACGACCCGGAGACCAAGTCGGTCACGATGCCGGAGTCGTTCAAGAAGTCCTACAAGTCGTACATCGACGCCGGCTGGGGCATGCTCGACGCCCCCGTCGAGCTCGACGGCATGAAGGTGCCGCCGTCCGTGCGCTGGTCGCTCGCCGAACTCGTCTGCGGCGCCAACCCGGCCGTCCACATGTTCTCCGCGAGCTACGCGTTCGCGTCGCTGCTGTACTTCATGGGCAACGACGAGCAGAAGAAGCTCGCCAAGCACATCGTCGACGGCGGCTGGCACTGCACGATGGTGCTGACCGAGCCCGACGCCGGTTCTGACGTCGGCGCCGGCCGCACGAAGGCCACGCAGAACGACGACGGCACGTGGAACATCACGGGCGTCAAGCGCTTCATCACCTCGGCCGAGTCGGACATGGTCGACAACGTCGTCCACTTCGTCCTCGCCCGCCCTGAGGGCGCCGGCCCCGGCACGAAGGGCCTGTCGCTGTTCATCGTCCCGAAGTTCCACGTCGACCTCGAGACGGGTGAGCTCGGCGAGCGCAACGGCGCATACGTGACGAACGTCGAGGACAAGATGGGCCTCAAGGTCTCCACGACCTGCGAGGTGACGTTCGGTGACGGTGCACCCGCCGTCGGCACGCTGCTCGGCGACGTCCACGACGGCATCGCACAGATGTTCAAGGTCATCGAGAACGCCCGCATGTTCGTCGGCACGAAGGCGATCGCGACGCTGTCGACCGGCTACCTCAACGCGCTCGAGTACGCCAAGGAGCGCGTCCAGGGTGCCGACATGACGACGCCGCAGAAGGACGCGCCGCGCGTCACGATCACGCACCACCCGGACGTGCGCCGCAGCCTCATGCTGCAGAAGGCCTACGCCGAGGGTCTGCGTTCGCTCGTCATGTACACCGCGTGCCAGCAGGACGTCGTCGACCAGGCGACGAAGGGCAACCCGGCCGCCGAGCTCGAGGAGGGCAGCCCCGCCGAGATGGCGGCGCGCCTCAACGACCTGCTGCTGCCCATCGTCAAGGGCGTCGGTTCGGAGCGCGCGTGGGTGCTGCTCGGCACCGAGTCGCTGCAGACGTACGGCGGGTCGGGCTTCCTCAAGGAGTACCCGCTCGAGCAGTACGTGCGTGACGCAAAGATCGACACGCTCTACGAAGGCACGACGGCCATCCAGGGCCTCGACTTCTTCTTCCGCAAGATCGTCAAGGATCAGGGTGTCGCCCTCGGCATGCTGCAGAAGGAGATCGAGACGACGATCGGCCAGGCTCCCGAGGCCCTCAAGCGTGAGGCGGGTCTGCTCGCGCAGGCCGCGACGGACCTCAAGGACATGGGTGAGTTCATGTTCGGAGCCGCGATGGGTTCGCTCGAGAAGCCGACCGAGGCGTACAAGATCGGCCTGACGTCGACGCGTCTGCTGCTCGCTGCGGGCGACGTCGTCATCGGCTGGCTGCTGCTGCGGGCCGCCATCGTCGCGCAGGCCCGCCTCGAGGCGGGCGACGCCGGCAAGGACACCGACTTCTACACCGGCAAGGTTGCCGCGGCGCAGTTCTTCGCGCGCACCGTGCTGCCGCGCATGGCGTCGGAGAAGGCCATCACCATCGCTGAGGACGGCTCGCTCATGGACGTCCCGGAGAGCGCTTTCTGATCTGACCTCACCGGTCTCGACCAGAACCGCTGCGGCCCGGCTCCCTCACGAAGGGAGCCGGGCCGCAGCGGTTCCGCGACGCCCCACATGACGCGTAGACGCACGATGTGGGGAGATCGCGGGCGCACCGCGACCCACTCGGTGCGCAACTGCAACGAGTGGGGGCGCGCGTCAGGCGTCGATCGCCGCCACCGCGTGACGCGCGATGGCAAGCTCTTCGTTCGTCGGCACGACGCACACGGTCACAGGCGATCCTGCCGCGGAGATGATGCGCGCGTCATGATCGTCGGCGCTGTTGGCGGCTGCGTCGAACGTCACGCCGAGCCACCCGAGACGGCGACACACGGCCTCGCGGATGGCGGCGTTGTTCTCGCCGACGCCGGCGGTGAACGTGATGACGTCGACGCCCTCGAGCGCCGCCGCGTACGCGCCGATGTACTTGACGAGCCGGTGCACGTAGACGTCGAATGCGAGCTGCGCCGTCTCGTCACCGTCGTCGACGCGCCCCATGAGGTCGCGGAAGTCGCTTGACCCCGTCAGCCCGAGGATGCCCGACTTCTTGTTGAGCAGCTTGTCGATCTCGTCGACGCCGAGCCCCGCGACACGGTTGAGGTGCAGGACGACGGCCGGGTCCATGTCGCCACCACGCGTGCCCATGACGAGGCCCTCGAGCGGCGTCATGCCCATCGACGTGTCGACGGCGCGGCCCCCGTCGATCGCCGAGATCGACGCGCCGTTGCCGAGATGGCAGATGATCTGCTTGAACCCCTCGACGGGACGTTCGAGAAACTGTGCGACCCGCGCCGAGACGTACTCGTGCGACGTGCCGTGGAAGCCGTAGCGACGGATGGCGTGCTCCTTCGCGAGCTTCGCGTCGATCGCGTAGGTGTACGCGGAGGCGGGCAACGTCGAGAAGAACCCGGTGTCGAACACGGCGACCTGCGGCAGGTCGGGAAAGATGCGCCGAGCCGCCTCGATGCCGAGCGCGTGCGCCGGATTGTGCAGCGGCGCAAGGGTTCCGAGGCGTTTGATCTCGTCGAGCACGTAGTCGGTGATCATCTCGGGGCCCGTGAAGTTGCGCCCGCCGTGCACGACGCGGTGACCCACGACGACGACGTCCGCGTCCTCGATCGGCAACCCCGTCTCGGCCATGACCTTCGTCATCTCCTCGAGGGCGACGCCGTGGTCGGCCATGTCGACGTCGTGCGTCGTCTTCTCGCCGCGGTACTCGTGCGTGATCGTGCCGCCCGAGTCGCCGACGCGCTCGGCGAGGCCCTTGACGACGAACTCCCCCGTCACCGGGTCGACGATCTGGTACTTGAGCGAACTCGACCCCGCGTTGATGACGAGGACGTTGCCGGCCCCGCCGTCCCGCTCGCTGCTCGGCGCCTGCGCCACGTCGTTCATGCCTTCTCCTCCTGCGCCTGCACGGCCGTGATGGCGATGGTGTTGACGATGTCCTCGACGAGCGCGCCGCGCGACAGGTCGTTGACGGGCTTGTTGAGCCCCTGCAGCACCGGGCCCATGGCGACGGCACCCGCCGAGCGCTGCACGGCCTTGTACGTGTTGTTGCCGGTGTTGAGGTCGGGGAAGATCAACACCGTCGCGCGCCCTGCGACGGGCGAGTCGGGCATCTTCGACTTCGCGACGCTCGGTTCGACGGCCGCGTCGTACTGGATCGGCCCGTCGACGGCGAGTTCCGGCGCGCGCTCGTGCACGAGTTCGGTTGCGGCCCGCACCTTCTCGACGTCGGCGCCGCTGCCGGAGGTGCCCGTCGAGTACGACAGCATCGCGACGCGCGGCTCGATGCCGAACGCCGACGCCGTCTTCGCCGAACTGATCGCGATGTCGGCGAGTTGCTCGGCGTTCGGGTCGGGGTTGACGGCGCAGTCACCGTAGACGAGCACCTGATCGGCGAGCGCCATGAGGAACACGGAGCTGACGATGTCCGCGTCGGGGGCTGTCTTGATGATCTCGAAGCTCGGCTTGATCGTGTGGGCCGTCGTGTGCGCGGCGCCGCTCACCATGCCGTCGGCGAGCCCGAGGTGCACCATCATCGTGCCGAAGTACGACACATCCTGCACCGTCTCGCGGGCCAGCTCGATCGTCACGCCCTTCTTCTTGCGGATCTCGGCGTACTCGGCGGCGAACTTCTCGACGAGCTCCTCGTCGTGCGGGGAGACGATCGAGGCGGACGAGATGTCGAGGCCGTTGCTGCTCGCGAGCGCCTTGATCTGCGTCTCGTCACCGAGGATCGTCAGTTGCGCGATGCCACCACGCAGCACCTCGTCCGCGGCCTTGAGGATGCGCAGATCGTCACCCTCGGGCAGGACGATGTGCTTGCGGGCACTGCGCGCGCGATCGAGCAGACGGTGGCCGAACATCAGCGGCGTGACGGCGGCCGCCTCGTCGATGTCGATGGCGGCGAGAAGGCCGTCGGCGTCGATGGCTTCGCCGAACGCACGCAGCGCCGTCTGCTTCTTCACGACACTGCCGGAGCTGAGGGCGCTGCGCGTGCGCGCCAGGGCTGCCGTCGTCTCGAAGGTGCCCGAATCTGTCACGAGGATCGGCACGTCGAGCTTCGTGCCGTCGAGCAGCTGCTGCACGCTCTCCGGCGGGCGATAACCGCCCGTCAGGACGATGGCGGCGAGCCCGGGGAACGTGCCGGACTGATGCGCGAGGACGAGCCCGGGCAGGATGTCGTAGCGGTCGCCGGGGGCGATGACGGTGACGTCCTCGACGAGGCGCGTCAGCACGTTCGGCAGTGACATCGCAGCGACGACGAACCCGCGCGACTCGCGCTGCAGCCACTCAGGATTGCCGCGCCACAGCTCGGCCCCGGCGGCTTCTGCGAGCGCCGCGACGGTGGGTGCGACGAGCAGGGGCACCTCGGGAATGACGCCGGCGACGGGCACGGACGCCGTCTCGGCGTCCTTCGTCAGGGCGAGGCGGATGCCGGTGACGTCCCCGCTCGTGGCGCGGTTGACGACGATCGCGACGGGCGTCGCGTGCCTCGCGCGCAGCTGTTCGCAACCCATGACGGCGACCTGCGCGATCTGCTCGGGGGTGCGCTCGCGCCCGTGGACGACGAGGACGACGGGCGCGCCGAGGTTCGCGGCGACCATGGCGTTGATCTCGGCTTCGCGGCCGGTCGAGACGTCCGCGAAGTCGCTGCCGAGCACCATGACGAGATCGGCGTCGGAGGACACCTCGTCGAAACGGGCCAGGATCGTTGCGAGCGAGCCCGACTCGTCATCGTGCATCTGGTCGTAGGTGACGCCGAGCGCGTCCTCGTAGGCCTGGTCGACGGCCGGGTGCGACAGCAGCAGGTCGACGACCTTGTCGCGGGTGCTGGTGGCGACGGGCCGGAAGATCGCGATGCGCCCGGCCTGGCGCGAGAGGAGGTCGAGCAGCCCGTAGGCCACGGTGGACTTGCCGGTTTCACCTTCGGCTGAGGTGACGAAGACACTGCGCGTCATGGTTTCCACCCTAGGCGAGAGCGGTGACAACCCGTCCGCGACCTTGGTCCTGTGCGTCGGGCGACGCGTCCGCCCGAGTCAGCCGTGCGGCGGTACCGATCACCACACCCGACGAATGTGGAGAAAATCGCAGATGTGGATAGGAATCGCAGATGGGTCAGGGGTTCGCGGCGAGCGCAGCCAGGCGGCGCAGCGCGAACTCGTAGCCCTGGACACCACACCCGACGATGACGGCCACCGCCTTGTCGCTCAAGTACGAGTGGTGCCGAAACGCCTCGCGCGCATGGACGTTCGAGATGTGCACCTCGACGAACGGCGCCTCGACACTCGCGAGAGCATCCCGGATGGCGACACTCGTGTGCGTGTACGCCCCCGCGTTGATGACGATGCCCGCGCTGTCGTGACGGATGCGCTGGATCTCGTCGACGAGCGCCCCCTCGTGGTTGCTCTGGAAGCACTCGACGCCGAACCCCAGCTCGTCACCGACCCGCGCGGCGAGCGTCTCGACGTCAGCGAGGGTGTCGGCGCCGTAGATCGACGGTTCGCGCTCACCGAGCAGGTTGAGGTTCGGGCCGTTGAGGACGTGCAGCGTGCGAGTCATGGGCCCATTGTCGTCGGGTTCGGGCGACGGATCCAGGTGGTGCCTCGGTGGTGGTTCCGCGACGCCTCGGGCATCCGTCACACCGCGTCCGCGCTACGCCCCGTGCTGCGGTGACCGAGCGCCCCCACCGTCACGACGAGCAAGCCCATCGCGACGGCAACGATGACGAATACCGGTGTACTGCCGTGGTCTTCGAGCACCGGCAGCAGGATGAACGGCAAGAACGCCGTGACGAGCTTGCTCAACGAGTACGCCGCGCCGGCAGCCGTGCCACGGATCGCCGTCGGGTACGAATCGGCGAGATACACGTGGTACGCGTTCGAGAACAGGTTCGACGCGCACGAGTACAGGAAGCCGGCGGCGATGATCTGAGCCGTCGACGACGCGAATCCGAACCACAGGCCGAAGATCGCCATGAGCGTCGCCGTCGCCATGACGAGGTACTTGCGCTCGATGCGCTCGACGATCGGCACGGCCAGCAGCGACCCGAGCGGGTAGCCGAGGTAGCTGAGCGCGACGAACAGCAGCGAGCTCGTGACGCTGTAGCCCTTCGCGACGAGGACGAGCGGCGCCACTGTCCCGAAGCCGTAGTAGCCGAACACCTCGAGGGCCGACAGCAGCCACAACATGATCGTGCGCTTCGTGTACGGCGCCTTGAACAGCGACGCCATCGAGACCTGACGGGACGCGACGGGCGTGAGCGACGCGTCCGGCTCGGCGAGGGTGTGGCCCTCGGCGCGCGCGGCGTCCTCGAACTCGCGGGTGATCGCGTCGGCCTCGTCGTGACGGCCCTGCGCCTCGAGCCAGCGTGGCGACTCGGGCAACCCGGTACGCACGGCCCACACGACGATCGAGCCGATCGCGCCGAAGACGAACAGCCAGCGCCACCCGTCGATGCCGAACGGCGTCATCGGCACGAGCCAGCGCGCGAGGAAGCCGACCGTCGGCACCCCGAGGAAGCTGATCGTGTACGCCCACGAGATGAACTGCCCGCGCTTGTTCTTCGGCAGGATGTCGGACAGGTAGGAGTCGCCGAGCGCGTACTCGCCGCCGATGCCGATGCCCGCGAAGAACCGCGTGATGACGAGCCACGCCGCGTTCGGGCTGAACGCGCCCGCGAGCGAGAACGCCGAGTAGAGCGCGAGGTTGACCATGAACGCCTTGCGCCGCCCGATGCGGTCGGCGAGGCGCCCCATGAACAGCGCCCCGATGAACTGCCCGATGAACGCCGACGCGAGCACCCACTTGAGCACGTCGCCCTTCAGCGCGAAGTCTTCCTTCAGCACCGCGGCGATCGTCGAGGCGAGAAAATTCTCGTACGCGTCGAAGAACAACCCGAGGCCGATGACGCCCGTGGCGAGCAGATGCTTGCGTGTGATCGGGAGCCGGTCGAGGCGTGCGGCGACCGACGTCCCCGTCGCGGGTGCCACCGACGCATTGGGCAGCGATGCTTCTGTCATCGCGGCAGCCTAGCCGCGGTGAGACTCGCGCACTAGGTTGAGGTCGGACAGCGATACACGGCATGCGGTCGGCTCGGGCCGACCGCATGGCGGTGGCGACGGACGGACGATGCTCGGCCGCCACACCCACGTGACGAGAGGACACCCGAATGCAGCGCGAATCCCGCGACGCTCACATCCGCCGCTACTACGAGGTCGTCGACGCCGGCGACGTCGAGGGCGTGCTCGACATCTTCACCGACGACGCCACCTACTGCCGCCCCGGATACGAACCCATGGCCGGCCGCGAGGCGCTGCGGGCGTTCTACTCGGGCGATCGCGTCATCGAATCGGGGCGCCACAGCGTCACGTCACTGCTCATCGACGGCGACGAGGCGTTCGTGCGCGGCGAGTTCAACGGGGTGCTCAAGGACGGCAGCGACGCGCACCTCGAGTTCGCCGACTTCTTCCGCTTCGGCGTCGACGATCGCATCGCCTACCGCCAGACGTACTTCTACGCTCCGCTCGTCTGACGCCGGGGCACGCTTCGAAGGGGTGCTGACGTCACGTCGGCGGAGCATCGATTCCTCGACGTGCTGAACACCGCCCGTGCGGGCGCACTGCCTGAGAGCGGCGACCCCGCATCGCCGAGTTGCAGCTCCCGGGGCCGGCAAGAGCAGACGTGATCGTCAGACGCCGCGCAGGTCGAGCGTCAGCGTGCGGGGGCCGTCGCCGGTGATGACGAGGGGGATGCCCCAATCCTGTTGGTAAAGATGGCAGGCGGCGTGCTCGGGCACCTCGCCGGTGTCGGGGTCGCCGTCGCAGGCGGCTGCGCGGACGCTGACGTGCAGGATGGCCGAGCCGACGCTCTCGTCGATCGTCAGCGTGCGCGTGAGCCCCTGCTGCTTGCGCGCTCCGTCGCGTAGGAACGCCTCGGGAGAGCTGCTCACCTGCAGCATCGTCGGGTCGCCGTAACGGTGGTCGAGTTTCTGCCCCGCCGGCGGCGTGAACGTGACGACGAGTTCCACTGCGCCCGAGGCGATCTCGCTCGGCGGGCGCTGCGTCTGCTGCGCATCGCCCTCGATGCGTTGCGCTTCGGCGGTCAGCGCCACCGGCGTCAGACGATGGGCGTTCGACTCGACGACGAGCAGGTGTGCATCAGCGTCCACCTCCCCCGGGACGACGATGACGTCGCTCGGTTCGGCCAGGCCCGTGGCGAGCGTCGTCACCTCGCCGCTCGACGGGTCGAAGCGCCGAATCGCGCCGTTGTACGTGTCGGCGACGGCGACGGATCCGTCGGGTAGTTCCGTGACACCGAGGGGATGCTGCAGCAGCGCCGCGTCAGCCGCGCCGTCGACGTGGCCGAAGTCGAACAACCCTTGCCCGACGTGGGTGGTCACCTCGAAACCCTCGTCGCTCACGCTGAGGCTGCGCAAGGCACTCGTCTCGGAGTCGGCGACCCAGACGTGTGAGCCGTCCGCGCTCGTCGCGAGACCGCTGGGCTGCGCGAACCAGGCGTCGTGGGCGGCGCCGTCGCGGATCCCCTCGTTGCTCGTGCCTGCGAGCACGGCGACGGTGTTGAGCTCGGGGCTCTCGCCCAGATGCAGCGCCCACAGCTGGTGCGTGCCCGCCATCGCGATGATGACGCGGTCGTGCCACCACGCGAGATCCCACGGCGTCGACAGCGCCTGACGCAGCGCCGGGCCGCCGCCGTCACGTTCGCGCAGCTGCTCGCCTGTGCCCGCGACGGTGCGAATCCGCCCGTCACTCAACCGAATCGCCTTGATCTCGTGGTTGACGCTGTCCGCGACGAGCAGGTCGTCGCCGGTGCGTGCGCGAGCCTCTTCGGGAAGGAGCAACAGCCCCTGTGGTTCGTTGAACACCCCCGGGCCGCCGTAGCGCGCGAGCTCCGTCTCGCCGTCCTCGGCGAGGTGCACGACCTGGTGGTGCGCGGTGTCGCTGACGAAGAAACCCCCGCTCGTCAGGTGCTCCCCGGCACCCGCGGAAGAGGCGGCGTCGTCCGCGCTCTGACGGCCCGTGGGCTGCGCCTGCACCGGGCGCGCCGGCGCGGTGATGACCTTTCCCGGGAAACGCAGCAACGTCTCGGGGGCAGGCGGCGCGACGTACGGACCGTCACCGCGACGCAGCGTCCCCTTGGTCGTGTGCTCGGCGATGAGGTCGTCGATGAGCACGCTCAATCCGTGCGCGTGTCCTTCACCGGACATCGACGCGACGATGTAGCCCTCCGGGTCGAGGACGACGAGCGTCGGCCACGCGCGCGCCGCGTACGCCTGCCACGTCGTGAGGTCGGGGTCGTCGAGGACGGGGTGGTGCACCGCGTACCGCTCGACGGCGGCTTCGAGGGCATCGCGATCGGCCTCGTGCTCGAACTTCGGCGAGTGCACGCCGATGAGGACGAGCTGGTCGCCGTATTTCTCTTCGAGCGGGCGCAATTCATCGAGCACGTGGAGACAGTTGATGCAGCAGAACGTCCAGAAGTCGAGGACGACGACCTTGCCGCGCAGGCTCGTCAGCGTGATGTCGGCGCCGCCGGTGTTGAGCCAGCCCCGCCCCGTCAGTTCCGGCGCCCGAAGTTTCATGACCGCTACCCTACGCGCCCGATCTTGCGTCACGAACGCATGCAATACCGCGCGTTCACGACGCAAGATCAGCGGCTGCACCGGCCAAGGCTGACTCACGTCGCCGAGCACGTCGCCGATCAACACCTGACGCTTGAGCTTGGGCAGCAGCCGCAGGGCGTGCATCATCGCCTCGGGCCGCGCCATTCGTCGTTGCGCCACCATGCTGAGGACGGTCGCCGCCGCACGATCACTGCGCAGCCATGACGCCAACCGCGCAGGCCTGCCAGCATCACCGCCTCTCGCCGTCAGCCCAGGCGGAATTGCCGGCGTTGAGCACGGCGGCCAAGATGGGTGATCGTTCGTCTCACCACCCAGCTGTGAGCACGTGCACCGCCTGTGTCCCGAGCATGCGGAATCGCCCCGCGACCACGTGCGTCCGGATCTGATGACGCGTGATGCCCAGCTGACGCAGTTGCCCCCCGCGAGACCACCCCGAACGTCGCGGACGCCAGTTCACAGGCGTGGGCGTCGGCGTGGGTCGTCTGCGCTGAAGTCACCCTCCGAGGGTGCCCGGATCGGGGTGGCGCGCGCTGAGGCCCTGTGGGCAGCCGGATGTTGTGTCATGAACGCACGGTGTGGCGCGCGTTCATGACGCAACATCCGGGGCGGCGGTCAGAGGCGACGGTCGCTCAGGACGGGGAAGGCCTCGCGGGTCGCGGCGACGTCGTCGAGGTCGATGTCGAGGGTGATGGTGCGTTCGCCGCGCCCGGCTTCGGCGAGCACCTCACCGGTCGGCGAGACGATGGCCGAGTTGCCGCCCATCTCCGTACCGGCGTGCGTGCCGGCGGTGTTGCAGGCGATGACGAACACCTGGTTCTCGATGGCGCGAGCCTGCAGCAGCGTGCGCCACGCCGCGATGCGCGCAGCCGGCCAAGCGGCAGGGATGACGAACACCTGGGCGCCCGCGTCGACCTGCTTGCGGTACAACTCGGGAAAACGCAGGTCGTAGCACGTCGACAGACCAACCTTGACGTGGCCGTCGGGCGCAGCCGCACCACCCCTCGCATCGTCGGCGACACTCGCGGCGGGGGCATCGTCCACCTCGCTGGAGGTGCTCATGTCGCCGTCGAGGTTGACCCCCGCCAGTTCGGCGCCCATCGCCCATTCGCTCTGTGACGCCTCGACGCAGGCCTCGGGGTTCGCCGGGTCGCAGACGGCGCCGTCGTCGGCTGCGACTTCGGCGGCCATGGCGCCACCGGCCCTGTCACCCAGCGCCAGGTCGAGGACGATGACCTCCTCGCCGGCTTCTAGCAGTTTGGGTTCGCCGTTGCCGAAGCCAAATCGGTGGATCTTGCGGTAGGTGCCGACGAGGTCGCCGTCACGGTCGAACATCAGCGAGGTGTTCCACAGCCCGCGCCCCTCGGGGCCCTTCTCGCCGGGCTTCTCGATGATCGAGCCGGCGTGAACGAATGCGCCGACGTTCGCCGCGGCCTCTGACAACGCCCGCGCGACGGTCCCTTCGACGCTCTGCGCCTTCTCGTTCCACGCCGGGTAGTCGAAACCTCCGGCGCTCCACAGTTCCGGCAGCACGACGAGGTCGGCGCCCTTCTGCGACTCGACGAGCGACGCGACGCGTTCGATGCGCGCCCCCATCGGCTCCGAATCGGTGTAGGCAAGCTGGATGACGGCGACGCGCATGGCTACTCCTTGTCGATGCCCCCGACGGTGACGCGGCCGGATTCGGCGCGCCCGGAGGGCTGCTCGGGACGTTCGTCGTGCTCACCCTCGACCGTAGTCGACGACGATGCTTCCGTCGTGCTCGACGACATCTGACGGGCCGGTTCTTCACCCTCCGCCTGACCGGGGGACGCAGCCTGACCACCCTGACCACCCCGCGAGGCGAGGTAGGCGTTGTAGGCCTTGAGCTCAGCGTCACCGTCGCGTTCGGCACGACGCTCCGCGCGCTGACCCTCGATGCGGTCGGACCGGTACCACTGCGCGGCGACGACCATGGCGAGCAAGAATGTCGGGCCCTCACCGGAGCCCCACGTGATCGTTCCGGCGGCCTGCTGGTCGCGCAGCGGATCCGAGACGTAGTGCAGGGCGGTGAAGAACGAGGGCGCGAGCAACGTGCTACCCGTCATCATCGCGACACCGAAGAATGCGTGGAACGTGATCGTGATGAGCAGCACGAGCAGCCGCAGCGGCGCCGGCCACTTCTTGGGGCCGGGGTCGATGCCGATCAGGGCCCACGCGAACAGGTAGCCACTGACGAGGAAGTGGATGTTCATGAGGATGTGACCGGTGTGCGTGCGCAGCGCCAGCTCGAAGAACGGCGTGTAGTAGAAGACGATGAGGCTGACGAAGAACAGGGCCGAGCTGACAGCAGGGTTGGCGACGACGTTGAGGTAACGGCTGTGCACGACCGACAGCAGCACCTCGCGCGGTCCGCGTGTGCCGTCGGAGCGCTTGGGCCATGCCCGCAGCATGAGGGTGACGGGCGCGGCCATGACGAGCAGGATCGGCACCGTCATCGAGATGGCCATGTGTCCGGCCATGTGGACGCTCATCATGACGCGCCCGTAGACCCCGGCGCCGCTGTCGATCGTCACGATGAACACGAGCCAAGCGAGCACCCACAGGATCGTGCGGTGGATCGGCCAGTGGTCGCCGCGGCGGTGCAGGCGCACAGCCCAGCGCACGTACTGGACGATGGCGATGACGGCGAACGTCGTCATCAGCCACTCGATGCGCCACTGCGAGAAGAAGTTCGCAGGCGTCAGAGCGGGCGGCGCCGGGTATCCGGTGAGCGCGACGACCGGGTCGGCGCTCTCGACGACCTGCCCTGACGGCGGCGCGGAGCGCGCGAGCGCCGCAGCGAGGCCCATCGTCGCGCCCATGACGAGCGCCTCGACGAGGGCGAGCCGGGCGAACAGCGCCTTGCTGGGCCGGTCGCTCGCATCACGTTCGAGGACGGCGACGACACGGCGTCGCTGCATGAGCCCGAGCGCGCCGAGCACGACGAGGCACAGTGCCTTCGCGACGATGACGAGGCCGTAGCGCGTCGTCACGTACTGGCTGAGGTCGGGTACGCGCAGCGTCGAGGCGAGCACGCCGGAGAAAGCGACGAAGCCGACGCACCACGTCGCGACGCTCGAGTAGCGCCGCACCGACGCCGCCGCGGCCTTGCCGAGGCGGCCCCACATGACGCCGAGGGCGATGATGCCGCCCACCCAGAGCGTCACGGGGACGAGGTGCATTATGAGCGAGTCGACAGCCGTCTCGTGATCGCTCGAACCGGCGGCGTGGCCGCTCAACGCGATCGGCCACAGCGCGAGCAGACCGAGTGCCGTCATCCATGCCAGGCTCGTGCGCGAGGAGTGCCACCAGCAGACCACCGCGATGACGAGCGCCGCGGTCGCCGTCAGCATCGGGTTGCGCAGGATCTCCAGCTGCCACGTGTTGCTCCACCACTGACCCGTGTACCCGCGCGAACCGACGGGGATGCCGGCCAGGTCGCCGTAGCTGAGGTAGCTGACGACGAGGGTCGCGCCGAACCACAGGGCTGCGCTGATCGAGGCCCAGCGCCCGATGCGCGCGACCCGCATCGTCTTGTGGCCCTCGGCGACGAGAAACGCACCGAGCCCGGTGAAACCGATGGTCGCCGCCATCGCGACGTCCGCCGCGGGCTTGAACAGAGCAATGCCCCAGCGCACGATCGCGCCGGCGTCGAGCAGCTGCTGCGGCTTGCTCGCTCCGGTGAACACGACGGCGCCGGCTGCGACCGCGACCGCGAGCGCCATCGCAGCCGCGAGCAGACGCCCGCCACCGAGCGGCCCTGTGGGGGCAGACGGGGTGGGTTTCGTGGCGCTCGAACTCATGCGCCCAGCCTACGTGGGCCCGGTGACAACCCCTCGCGCCACCGATCCCCGCACGTCCGGCGTCGTCATGCCCGACAGGGCCCGCGCGGCCCGGCGACCCATCCATCCATCCGATCGATCCCACCCCAATAAATTTGCTTGCATGGCACAACCAAACATATAGTTGTGCAGCCCAAGCATTCTTGGGCACTCCCTCCCCTCAAGGAACCGAAGTGACCGTCGACCTCCCCGTCGCACGCGACATCGCGACATCCTTCGTCGGGGCCGCGAAGGCGATGAGCGCGCACAAGCGCAAGTTGCCACGACCCCACCCGCACGCCGACCACGGCGCACTGCCCCTGCTCTACGCCCTCGAGGCGGAGCCGCTGCGCGTCTCGGCCCTCGCCGACATCGTCCACTCCGACGTCTCGACGGTCAGTCGCCAGGTGAGCGCACTCACCGACGGCGGCCTCGTCACCAAGATCTGTGATCCGCAGGACGGTCGCGCGCAACTCGTCACCCTGACGCCCGACGCGCGCGAACTCGTCAGCACACTGCGCGAGGATCGCGCCGCGTGGATGCAGAACCTGCTCACCGACTGGAGCACCGCGGAAGCCCGCGAGTTCCAGCACCTGCTGCTCAAGTTCACCGCATCGCTCGATGCCTACCAGGGCGGCTGCATGCCCCGCGCCGGGCAACCCACTCCCCTCCGTCCCCCAGCCTGAACGTCGAAAGGCACCCTCTTGTCTGCACAGACCGCTGCGCCACCCGCGCAGCAATCGAGCTCGGCAGAGCTCTCGCACGGCCAGATCATGACGATCCTCGCGGGTCTCATGATGGGCATGTTCCTGGCCGCACTCGACCAGACGATCGTCTCCACCGCCATCCGCACCATCGGTGACGACCTGCACGGCCTCTCCGCGCAGGCCTGGGTGACGACGGCCTACCTCATCACCTCGACCATCGCGACCCCACTGTACGGCAAGCTCTCCGACATCTTCGGCCGCCGCGGGTTCTACCTGTTCGCGATCGTCATCTTCGTCATCGGCTCGCTCGCATGCTCATTCGCGAACAGCATGTACATGCTTGCCGCGTTCCGCGCCATCCAGGGCATCGGCGCCGGTGGCCTCATGTCGCTGGCCCTCGCGATCATCGGTGACATCCTGCCGCCGCGCGAACGCGCCAAGTACCAGGGTTACTTCCTCGCCGTCTTCGCGACGAGCTCCGTCCTCGGCCCCGTCATCGGTGGCTTCTTCGCCGAGCAGGACCACATCCTCGGTCTCACCGGCTGGCGCTGGGTCTTCCTCATCAACGTGCCGATCGGCATCGTCGCCTTCCTCGTCGTCGCCCGCACCCTGCACCTCGAGCACACGCGTCAGGACCACCGCATCGACTACTGGGGCGCCGTCGCGCTCACGGTCGGCCTCGTGCCGCTGCTGACCGTCGCCGAGCAGGGACGCACGTGGGGCTGGGGTTCGGGCAAGTCGATCGCCTGCTTCGCCATCGGCATCCTCGGCCTCATCGCTTTCGTCCTCGCCGAGGCGAAGATGAAGGACGAGGCCCTCATCCCGCTGCGCATCTTCCGCCACCGTGCCGTGACGGTCACCGTCGTCGCCTCCGTCATCATCGGCATGGCGATGTTCGGCGCCATGATGATGCTGCCGCTCTACATGCAGATCGTGCACAACGCCTCCCCGATGAAGTCGGGCCTCATGATGCTGCCGCTCGTCGCCGGCATGATGACGGCCTCCATCACAGCCGGCCAGTTGACGGCTCGTACGGGTCGCGTGCGCGAGTTCCCGATCATCGGCACCGCCATCGTCACCGTCGGCATGTTCCTGCTGCACACGATCAGCGCCGACACGCCGCTGTGGCAGGTCATGGTGTTCATGGCCATCGTCGGCATCGGCCTCGGCAACTGCATGCAGGCGCTGACGCTCATCGTGCAGAACGCCGTCAGCCCCCGCGAGATCGGCATGGCCACCTCGTCCGCCACGTTCTTCCGTCAGATCGGTGGAACCGTCGGCGTCGCCATCTTCTTGTCGATGCTGTTCTCGACGGTCGGCGGCAACATCAAGACGAACCTCACCGACGAGGCGAAGACGCCCGCGTTCCAGCAGGCCCTCAAGAGCGGTCTCGCCGACAAGGAGCTCATGAAGGACGAGCACGCCTACGGCATCCTGCAGAGCCTGGCGAACCCGAAGTCCGGCGGCGGCGCCCTGAACAACGTGAGCGAGGACTCCTCCGTCATCGCTCGCCTGCCGAAGGCTGTTGCTCACCCGTTCGAGGCAGGCTTCGCGCAGTCGATGGACCACGTGTTCCTGCTCGCCTCAGGCATCGCACTGCTCGGTTTCATCACCCTGCTGTTCCTGCCGAAGATCGAGTTGCGCAAGCAATCGGCGATGGCCGCGGCCGCGGCGCAGGACAAGTCGAACGCCGAGCTCGCCGCTGACGGTGGCGCGGCACGTCGCGCCGACACCGTAGCCGACGGTGGCGTGGACGCAGGTTCGACGCCCGCCGACGAGACGCACGATGACGTGAGCGACGCCGTCGCCGCTGCCATCGCGCGCGTCGAGGCGCGCAAGCATGGCGAGCAGGTCGATCACTCGGTCGCTCGTCACGCCTCCCACGACGAGTGACGGCTGCTCGCGACGCACGCTGAGTGATGCCCACCCCGACCTGGTCGGGGTGGGCATCACTCGTCTTCGGCGCACCCGATGTTTGAATGGGCGGTTCATCGTCGGCGCCGCACGCCGGGCCGAGGGAGGGACAGGCATGGAGCACTGGCAGCTCGATCACCCCGTATGCGGAACGTTGGAGGCCTACGCCGGGTCGGCTGACGAACTCCGTACCGTCGACCCGGGATTCAACCCGGCGCACCGGATCCCGGCCGCGACGATGACGGCACGGGCGCGTCGCCGGTGGGCGTCGAGGGGCACGGGGTCAAAGAATCTTCGACGGGTGCGCCGGTCGTCACGCCGGCCGGTGCCAGTCGCGCCCGCGGCAGCACCCGCCGCCGGGCAGGCGAGCGTCTGCCCCTCTCGCCGGGGCGAAAGGAGAAGCTGCGCACCCACCTCGGCCTCGACGATGAGTGGGCGCGCCCAGGGCTCGTGCTCATGCGTGACGGGGTGGTGTTCGCCCGCCGCCGCAGCATCGGCAACGTCAAGATCCGCCTCATGCGTTCCACACCCGACGGGCACTTCACCGAGCACACCCAGGCGACGGAAAAGCCGCGCGTCGAGGTGAGCGTCAACCCGGTGCGCGGGTACGTCATGGACGTCCAGCTGCGCGACGACGGCGGGGTCACCGCCTTCGATGCGCCGGTGGGTTCGATGGCGGCACACCGGTACGCCGCGATGGATTCGTCGCCGCTCAAGCGGGTGCTTTGCCCGATCCTCGGCGGGCTCGGCAAGAGTGGATGGGCGGTCAGCGTGCTCGTCCTCGGTCCCCTCGCCGCGCGATTGCTCGCGTGGATCTTCGGCCCGATCATCGCGTGGATGGCATCACTCGTGCCGGACATCGACTGGCCCGAGATCCCATGGCCGAGCGTCCCGTGGCCCTCGGTCGACCTGCCGTCGATCCCGTGGCCCAGGCTGCCGTCGTGGACCCCACCGGGCTGGCTCGCATGGTTGCTCGAGCACCCGAAGGTGTGGGTACCCATCGTCGCGGCCGCGTTCTGGGGCGTCACCGCGAATCGCAACCGCAGACGCTCGGAGCGCAAGAAGGCCGAGTGGGCCAAGCGTCACGCCTACGCGCGCCTCGCGGCCGATCTGCACGCCCTCCACGACTCACGCACCGAGGACGCTCAGGGCGCAGCTGAGTCACTTCGTGCCACGCGAGTCCGTCAGGACTGACGCAGGTGGCACGCGTGACTCAGCCGGCCGAACGAGGGAGCGAAATCAGCCCCAGAGCATCGCCTTCGCGGGGTTCTCGAGGATCTGGCCGACGGTCGACAGATACCGCGAACCGACGTCGCCGTCGATGATGCGGTGGTCGAAGCTCAAGGACAGCTGGGCGATCTGGCGGATCACCATCTCCTGCTCGCCGCGCTCGTTCCCGACGACCCACGGCATCGGACGCACCGTGCCGATGGCGAGGATGCCGCTCTCACCGGGCTTGATGATCGGCGTGCCCGAATCGACGCCGAAGACACCGATGTTCGAGATCGTGAACGTGCCGCCGTTGAGGATGGCCGGGCTCGGCTTGCCGTGGCGTGCGATCTCGACGAGCTTCGCGATCTCACGCCCCAGGTCGCCGAGGCCGAAGCGGCCGGCGTCCTTGACGTTCGGCACGAGCAGCCCACGGTCGGTGGCCGCGGCGATGCCGAGGTTCACCTCGGAACGCATGACGATCTCGCCGTTCGCGTCGTCCCACAGTGCGTTCATCATCGGCTCACGCTGCATCGCGATGAGGCACGCCTTCGCGACGACGAGCAGCGGCGTCACCTTGATGTCCTTGAGCTCGCGCATGCCCTGCAGTTCGCGGACGAACTCCATCGTGCGCGTCATGTCGACGGTGAGGAACTCCGTGACGTGCGGCGCCGTGAACGCGCTGCTCACCATGGCCTGCGCCGTCACCTTGCGCACGCCCTTGATCGGGATGCGCTCGTCGCTCAGACCGGCCGGGGCCGGAGCGGCAGCCGTCGGCTTGTCGGGGCGCACCGACGGGGCACTGGCCGCAGCCTTCGCGACGGTGTCCGCACTCGGCGCTGGTGGGGCGCTCGACGCGACGGTCGGCGTCGACATCGCCGCGGGCGCGTTTGAACCCCCGGCCTTCTTCACGTCGTCCCGAGTGACGACGCCGTCCTCTCGCGAGGGTTCGACAGTATCGATGTCGACGCCCTGCTGCTTCGCGAACCCGCGCGTCGCGGGGGCGGCGAGCGTGCCGCCACCCGACGCGCCGCCACCGGCTCCACGGCCGCGACGAGCGCGGCGCGTCGAGCTCGACGGCGTCGGGCCGTAGCCGACGAGCGTCTTCTGCTGCGGCTCGTCATCCGACTCGCCGGTCTCGGCGGGCGCGACGTCGGCCGCCGTCTGCATCTCGGCCGCGACCTCGCCACCGTCAGCAGCTCCGGAAACGTCATTGGCGGCACCGGCAGCGCCACCGTCCGCAGGTGCTGTATCGCCGCCGACGTCGATCGTGACGATCGGCGTGCCGACCTCGACCGTCTCGCCCTCGGGTACGAGGATCGATGCGACCCTCCCGGCCCACGGGATGGGCAGTTCGACGAGCGACTTCGCCGTCTCGATCTCGAGGACGACCTGGTTGACGTCGACGGTGTCGCCTGCGGCGACGTGCCACGTCACGATCTCGGCCTCGACGAGCCCTTCACCGGGGTCGGGCAGGGTGAACTCTTGAATGGCCATGTTCGGCGGTACTCCTAGAAGCTGAAGGACGCGTCGACGGCGTCGAGGATGCGGTCGAGCCCGGGCAGGTATTCGCGCTCGTGGCGGCTCGGCGGGTAGGGGATGTCATAGCCGGTGACGCGTTGCACGGGCGCTTCGAGCGAATAGAAGCAGCGCTCCTGCAGGAGCGCTGCCAGCTCGGCGCCCACGCCGTACGAGCGTGCGGCCTCGTGCACGATGACGGCGCGGCCCGTCTTGCGCACGGACTCGCAGATCGTCTCCTCGTCGATCGGCGACAGCGTGCGCAGGTCGATGACCTCGAGCGAGCGACCATCCGCCTCGGCGGCCGCGGCGACGTCGAGACACGTGCGCACCATCGGGCCGTACGCGAGCAGCGTCAGGTCGGCGCCCTCGCGCAGCACCTCGGCCTCGAAGAGGCCGCGAGCGGGGCCAGCGGCGAGGTCGAGCTGGTCGGGGCTGGGCTCGTGGTAGCGGCGCTTGGGCTCGAAGAAGATGACCGGGTCGTCGCAGTCGATCGCCTGACGCATCATCCAGTACGCGTCGACGGGGCGCGAGCAGACCACGACGCGCAGGCCGGCGGTGTGCGCGAAGTACGCCTCGTTCGACTCGCTGTGGTGCTCGACGGCGCCGATGCCGCCGCCGAACGGGATGCGGATGACCATGGGCAGCTTGACGGCGCCCTCGGTGCGGTTGTGCACCTTGGAGACCTGGCTGACGATCTGGTCGAACGCCGGGTACACGAACCCGTCGAACTGGATCTCGACGATCGGGCGGTACCCGCGCATCGCGAGGCCGACGGCCGAACCGACGATGCCGGATTCGGCCAGCGGCGGGTCGATGACGCGCTCGCCGAACTCCTTCTTCAACCCGTCGGTCAGGCGGAAGACGCCGCCGAGCTCGCCGACGTCCTCACCGATGACGACGACCTTGTCGTCGGCCGCCATCGCGTCGTGCATCGCCGCGTTGAGCGCCTTGGCAAGGGAGAGCTTCGGGGCCTTCTTGGGTTTCGCGGCCTTCTCGGCGCCGGGGGCCGTGCTCGTGGTAGCGCCGCTCATGCTGCATCGTCCTCGAAGGAGGCGAGGTAGGCCGCGAACTCGTCGCGCTGAGCGGTGAGCTGGTCGTCCATGACCGTGTAGGCGTGGTCGAACATCGCCGTCATCTCCGGGTCGGGCATCTCGAGGCACGAGCGGCGCCACTCGGCGGCGAGCTCCTTCGCCTCGGCGTCGACGTCGTCGAAGAACGCCGCGTCGGCGTGGTTCTCGAGCTCGAGCAGCGAACGCAGGCGCGCGATCGGATCCTTTGCCTTCCACGCCTCGACGTGCGCCGAGTCGCGGTAGCGCGACGGGTCGTCGGACGTCGTGTGCGCGCCCATGCGGTAGGTGAACGCCTCGACGAGCGTCGGGCCGAGCCCGCTGCGCGCGTTGTCGAGGCTGCGACGGGTGACGGCGTACGTCGCGAGGACGTCGTTGCCGTCGGTGCGCACGCCGGGGAAGCCGAAGCCGTCAGCGCGCTTGTAGGGCGGGATGATGAACTGACGCGTGTTCGGCTCGCTGATCGCCCAGCCGTTGTTCTGGATGAAGAAGACCATCGGCGAGTGGTTGACGGCCGCGTAGACCATCGCCTCGTTGAAGTCGCCCTGGCTCGTGCCGCCGTCGCCGGTGAATGCCATGACGGCCGCGTCGACGTTCACGTCCCCCGTGCCGACGACACCGTCGAGGCGCAGGCCCATGGCATAGCCGACGGCGTTGAGCATCTGGTTGCCGATGACGATCGTCGAGGTGTTGAAGTTGTGCTTGCGCGGGTCGTGGCCGCCGTGCGTGACGCCGCGGTAGAGCGCGAAGACCTGGCTCGGCTGGATGCCGCGGCAGAACGCGACGCCGTGCTCGCGGTAGCCGGGGAAGCCGTAGTCCTGCTCGCGCAGCGCGTGGCCGGCGGCGACCTGGGCGGCCTCCTGGCCGAGCAGCTGCGGCCACAGGCCGAGCTCGCCCTGGCGCTGCAGGCTGTAGCCCTCGATGTCGAATCGGCGCACCAGCACCATGTCGCGGTACATCGCGCGCACCTCTTCGGCCGTGATGGCCTTGAGCGCTTCCATGTAGGGCTCATTGACGCTCGTCATCGGCGAGCGGGTGCCGTTGGGTGCGATGAGCTGCACCATGTCGGGGCCGCCGTCGGTGATGTCCGGCTTGCCGTCGAGGGCATGACCGGCCACGTGCGTCACCCCATCGAGGTGCGCTGCGTGATTGGTGCGCGAAGCGTCGGGAATCGTCATCGTTTCCTCCTTGCGCGACGTCGCCCTGAGTGCGGGGCGCGAGGCGTTCGGGGGTGACGTCACGGAGTGCGGGACGCCACCACAGGGCTTGTGACGCAGGTCACGCCACCTAGGAGACGCTACCTGGCTACCGACGAGTAATTCGCATCCGAACGACGGTTTCTTCGGCCAGGTTCACAGTCGTATCGAGGCGCGAAACCCCCGTCTCACGATGTGATCGGCATCACTCGAATCTAGCCCGAAGAGACGACTCACCCCGCGTAGAAGCGCGTCACGACGTCGATGAGACGGTCGTTGGCCTCGACCTCGGCGATCGTGCAGCGCACGCCGTCACCGTCGAACGGGCGCACGACGAGACCGTTCTCGTCCGCGAAGGCGGCGAACTCGAGTGCCCGCTCGCCGAGCGGCAGCCACACGAAGTTGGCCTGCGTGTCGGGGATGTCGACGCCCGCCTCGCCCAGGGCGTCGACGACGCGTCGGCGCTCAGCGACGAGGGCGACGACGCGCTCCTGCAGTTCGTCGAACGCTGCGATGCTGGCGATGGCGGCCTTCTGCGCCATGTCACTCACGCCGAACGGGGTGGCCGCCTTGCGCAGCGCCGTCGTGATGCGCGGGCGCGCCAACGCGTAACCGACGCGCAGCCCCGCGAGGCCGTAGGCCTTCGAGAAGGTCCGCAGGACGACGACGTTGGGAAACTCGCGGTAGATGGCGAGCGCGTCCGGCGCATCGTCCGCGACGACGAACTCGAGGTAGGCCTCGTCGAGCACGACGAGCAGATCCTCCGGCAGCGACCGCAGGAACGCGCGCAACTCGTCAGCACGCACGCTCGGGCCCGTCGGATTGTTGGGTGTGCAGACGATGAGCAGCCGCGTGCGATCGGTGACGGCAGCCGCCATCGCATCGAGGTCGTGCCGCGCGTCGGCGTCGAGCGGCACCTGCACCGAGCGCGCCCCCGCGAGCGCGACGACGATCGGGTACGCCTCGAACGAGCGCCACGCGTAGACGACCTCGTCGCCCGGCTCGCACGTGATCTGGATGAGGGAGGCGAGGACGCCCACCGAGCCCGTGCCGAAGCTCACCTCGTCGGCGCTCACACCCACCCGCTGCGCCAGGGCGTGCGTCAACTCCGACGACGCCATGTCCGGGTAACGGTTCATCGTCGACGCGGCCTCGCGCACGATGTCGAGCACGGACGGCAGCGGCGGGTACGGGTTCTCGTTGCTGGAGATCTTGAACACGCTCGTGACGCCGCGCTCCGAATCCTCCGCGGCCGTGGCCGCCGGCCTGCCCGGCTTGTAACCCGGCACGGAATCGAGGGTGGTGCGCAGACGGACGGGGGTCTCCAGCGATTCGCTCATGCTCCCAGCCTAGGCCGCGCGAGGTTTCCAGATGTTCTTCATCGTTCCCCCAGCAAGGGCACCTTTAATGACGCCGAGAATCAGATCAGGGGAGGCCACCTTGTCCATCACCAGCCCGACGCTGCTCACCCTCGTGGTGATCGGTGCCGTCATCGTGCCACTGGCGCTCGTCCTGGTGCGCCAGCGCACGAAGGCGACGTGGCAGCGCGCCGTCGGCAGTTGGGTGGCGGTCGTCGTCGCCCAGGTGCTCGCCGTCGCCTCCCTCGGGCTGTACGTCAACCGTCAGTACGGTTTCTACTCGAGCTGGGACGACGCGCTCGGCAAGACGGACAACGGCGCGGCCGCCATCGCCGCCGGTGGTGTCGACGCCAGCTCCGCCGGCAGCGGCAGCTTCGAGTCGTTCCCCATCACCACGCCGGGCGGTGGCACCGCGCAGAGCGTCGCGTGGTTGCCGCCGGGCTACCACGACAAGGCGAACGCCAACAAGCGTTACCCCGTCCTCGTCGTGCTGCCTGGCTACGCCAACACGGTCGGCTCCACCGTCGAGAACCTCAACTTCGGTCAGACGGCGAGCGCTCTGGTCGAGAAGGGGACGACCGCCCCGTTCGTCGCCGTGTTCGCGCCCTACCAGACGGTGCAGGGACGCGACACCGAGTGCACCAACATCACGCACGGCCCCCAGGAACTGACGTTCCTGACGCGGACGGTGCCCAACGCCATCCGTTCGCACCTGCGAGTCGCCAAGGAGTCGAAGCAGTGGTCGGCGCTGGGCTGGAGCACCGGCGGGTACTGCGCGGCAAAGGCGCTCTACACCCGTTCCGGTTCACCATGGGGCTCGGCAGTCTCGATGGGTGGGTACTTCGAATCGATGACGGACGGAACGACGGGCGACCTCTACCGCTCGAAGAGTGAGCGCGACCTCAACTCCCCGTCCCACCTCTACCGCCTCTACCAGATGCCCACGACGCGCATGCTCGTCGTCGCGAGCCGTGAGGACAAGGCGACCTGGACCACCTCGAAGCGCATGGCCGACCTGGCCAAGGCCGATCCGCACGTGTCGGCGATGTGGATCGCGCACGGCGGGCACAACTACAACACGTACGTCCCCCACCTGGGCGAGATGATCCAGTGGGCGTTCACCCAACCGCAGACCTGAGGCCGGCCGTCAGCGAGCGCGCCGCTCAGATCGAGGAAACATTCAGCCCTACGGGGCAGAGTGGGTTCATGCGCACACTCGTCAAGGTCGCCATCAACGCGGCCGCCATCTGGGTGGCCGCCGCCCTGCTCGAGGGCATGACGCTCGCGGACGGGTTCACGACGAACTCGACGAAGCTGGTCACGGCACTCGTCGTCGGCGCACTCTTCGGCGTCGTCAACGCGCTCGCGCGGCCCCTCGCGAAGCTGCTCGGGCTGCCGTTCCTCATCCTGACGCTCGGGTTGTTCATCTTCGTCATCAACGCGGCGATGCTCATGCTGACGTCGTGGCTGGCGGGTCAGCTCGGCTTCGCGTTCCACATCGACCGCTTCTGGCCGACCGCTGTCGTCGGCGCCGCCATCGTGTCGGTCGTGTCATGGGTCCTCGGGCTCATCATCGACCCGGACGACGAGCGCAGCGACTACCGCGTCTGAGGCTCAGGCCCAGCCCGGCTCGTCACCGTTCTCGAGGTAGACACCGCTCTCGCCGTTCTCGATCGCCGTGACGGCGCGCCGGATCACCTTGGCGGTGTAGGCCGCGACGCGGTCGTCGAGTTCGTCGAGGCCGACGAAGTGGATGCCGGCGATCTCCTTGCGCTGCAGCGCGAATTCGCCTGCCGGACGGTCGAGTTCGACGTCGAACAGGTAGAGCATCGCGTCGTCCCAGCCGCGCCACGGCGGCAGCCACGACACGACACGCAGACCTGTGATCGTCGCCGTCGCGCCGAGTTCCTCCGCGATCTCCCGCACGAGGGCGTGCGCCGGTGACTCGTGCGGGTCGACGACACCGCCGGGCAGATCCCAGAACTTCTTGTACGACAACTGACACAGCATGACCCGACCCTCGGCGTCACGCACGAGCCCCTGTGTGATGGTGCGCGTGCGCGGCAGCTTGCGGTTGAGGTAGACCGCCGCCTTCGAGACAGTGTTCTCGTCGGGCAGGCCCTCGGCGTCGACCTCGGCGCGCGTCGCACGACGCAACTCGTCGGCCCCTGCAGGTGTGCCGCTCTGCGCGGCGTCGTCGACCGGCGAGCTCGTCGCGGGGGCTGACTTCTCATCGCCTGAGTTCTCGAGGGCGCGGTTCTCGGGAGCCTGGTTCTCAGGGGCCCGGCTGTCGTGGGCGGGCTTGTCGGGATCGGTCATCGCTCGTCATCCCTCCGGTCGCAGGTGGGCGATCTCGTCGAGGAAGTCGTCGACTTCCTTCGGGTCGTAGCCGCGCCGCAAGCCCGACGACGCGAAACGCGCCTGCGCCGGGTCGGGCAGCTCGACGCCGCGGCGCATCGCGACGACGACGGAGTCGAGGTAGTCGTCGACGTCGCTCTCGTCGTAGCTCGTCGCCGTGCGCCGCAGCAACGTGAAGTGCTTGTCGCGCACGCGATCCATCTGCTGCGAACTCCAGCGCGGCGCGCCGTCACGCACCCCCGCGAAGGCCGCCAGTTCGGCTTCCTGAGCGCGACGTGCCACGTCCTGCGGATCCTCGATCGGCGTGGTGCGTCGCCACACCGACAGCACGGTGCGCAGACCGTCGACCTGCCCGAGGTTCAGCCCGCCGCGCGCGGTGCGCCGCATTACCATCGCATCGAGGTCGGGCAGCGGCTTGCCGGCTCTCATCGCGATGACGGCGCGACGGCGCAGGCGCTCGACGTCCTCACGTTCGTACCCGATGGTGCTCGGCGCGAAACGCGCTCCTTCGACGCAGGCGATCTGCTCGGAACTCCACGACATGCCCCCACCTTTTCACGTCCTCGCAAACCCCGCCCGCCGACGATCCGTGCTTCGCTGAGCCAAGAGCGTGAGTCGCACCCTAAGCGCGATCGGCGCAGGCGACGCGGCTGCTGAGGGGGAGGCCATTTGCCGACGAGCGAGTACGTCACGACCCACGCAGGTTCCGGTGTCATCAACGCCGTCCTGGCCGGAATGCTGGGGCTGCTCGCCGTGACGGTGTTCGTCGTCGGCGCCCTCATCGGCGCCACCGGCCTGCTCGTGCGCCGGGCCTGCAGAGCGGATCCCGAGCAGAACGAGGCGAGTGCGCCCGGCTCGGCACCGGGCGGCACCCGAACCGTCACAGCGTGAGGACGAGCTTGCCCGTCGCGCGGCGCTCCTCCATCTCGGCGATGGCCTCGCCGGCACGCTCGAGGGGGCGCACCTCGCCGAGTACGGGTGAGAGTTGACCGGAGGCGACGAGCGGCTCGATCGCCTTCCACTGCGCGGGGACGGTCTCGGGGCGCGGCATCCAGAACGCGCCCCACCCGACGCCGACGACATCGACGTTGTTGAGCAGTAGCCGGTTGACCTTCACCTCGGGAATCGCGCCGCCGGTGAACCCGATGACGAGCAAGCGGCCTTCGACTGCGAGGCTGCGCAGCGAGTCGGTGAAGCGGTCGCCGCCGACCGGGTCGACGACGATGTCGACGCCGCGGCCGTCCGTCAGCTCCATGACGGCGTCCTTGAACCCGTCGGGCGCGATGACGTCGTCCGCGCCGGCCTGGGTGGCGATCGCGCGCTTGTCGTCGCTCGAGGCAACGGCGATCACGCGCGCACCACGCGCCTTGGCGTGCTGGATCGCGGCGATGCCGATGCCGCCGGCCGCACCATGCACGAGCACCGTCTCCCCCTCGGCCAGGCGCCCACGTCGGTCGAGGGCGAACTGCACGGTGAGGTAGTTCATGGGCAGCGCCGCACCCGTCTCGAAGCTGACGTCGTCCGGCAGGTGGAAGACGAACGGCGCTGCGACGCACACCTGCTCGGCCATCCCCCCGAAGCCGGGGAAGGCGACGACACGGTCGCCCACGCTGAACCCCGACCCCTCGGGCGCCTGGGCGACGACGCCCGCCACCTCGGCCCCGAGCGTGAACGGCGGCTCGGGCTTCATCTGGTACAGCCCACGGGTCAGCAACGCGTCGGGGTAACACAACCCGGCGGCGCGCACGTCGATGAGCACCTCGTGCGGCTTCGGCGTGGGGGCGTCGACGTCGTTGATACGGACGGCACCGGGCCCGTCGAGGGTGACGACCTGAACTGCGCGCATGGCTACTCCTTGGTGGGGGTCTGGGAGGTGTGATCGTGAGGGGTGACAGGCTTGGGCACGTCAGGCCCGCAGTCGTGGCGGGGCGCGCCGTCGTCCTGGGGGGAGAAGTGCGACGGCGTGATCGCCACGCCGCTCAACGCGTCGAGCGCCGCCAGCGCATGACGGACGGTGGCGCCGGCGTCGAACTGCTCGCGCACGGCGGGGCGTGTGCCCTGGACGGCAAGATCCTCGACGTACGCGAGCCAGGCGTGGACGACGGCGGGGTGCGGCGTCGTCGAATCGGGTTCTGTGGCAAGCGAATCGAGGACGATGCCGGTGAGGCGCTCCCGCAGCGTGACAGCGACCTCGGCTCCCCCGACGTCGGCGAGGCTGCCCTCGACGAGGGCGCGATAGAGCTCGTGTCGGCGTTCGATCTGAGCGACGAACGCCTCGACCATGGCGGCGAGCGCCGCGCGGCCCGTCACGTCGTCGGGCGGGGTGACGTTGCGCAGGATGCGGCGACCCGCGGCTGCGACGACAGCCTCGTAGTACGCGGTCTTCGACGGGAAATAATGGAAGAGCAACCCGCGCGAGATGCCGGCCTCCTCGGCGACGGCGTCGAGCGCGACGTCCTGGATGGGTCGCTCGGTGAGCATCTTCAGCCCGATGCCGAGCAGCTGACGGCGGCGCTCGTCCTGTGTCAGGCGCTGACGGGGTCTGGAATCTTTCTCGCTCACCCTATTGAGCATTGCTCAACAAAGGGGTTACGGTCAAGACATGGACCTCACCGTTTCGCCCCGCGCGGCCGAGATCGCCGCAGACGTCGACACCTTCGTGCGCGAGAGGATCGAGCCCGCCGAGGCCGAGATCACGCGCGACTACGCCTCGATGCGCGCTCGCGGCGAGAACTCGTTCGTCGTGCACCCGAAGATCGACGAGCTCAAGGCGCAGGCGCGCGAAGCGGGGCTGTGGAACCTGTTCCTGCCCGCCGGCGAGCACGGCGACGAGTGGGCCGCACGCTTCGGCACGCGTGGCGGCAAGGGTTTCTCCAACGTCGATTATGCCGCCATCGCGGAGAAGACGGGCCGCACGGCGCTCGCGCCGCTCATCTTCAACTGCAACGCCCCCGACACCGGCAACATGGAGGTGTTGCTCAAGTACGGCACGCGCGAGCAGCAGGAGGAGTGGCTCGTGCCGCTGCTCGAGGGAAAGATTCGTTCGGCGTTCCTCATGACGGAGCCCGCGGTCGCGAGTTCGGACGCGACGAACATGGCGGCGCGCGCCGAGGTCGACGGCGACGAGATCGTCATCAACGGCCGCAAGTGGTGGAGTTCCGGTGCAGCGCACCCCGACTGCAAGGTATTCGTCTTCATGGGTCTGACCGACCCGGACGCACCGCGTCACGCCCAGCACTCGATGGTTCTCGTGCCGGCCGACGCGCCCGGTGTGACGATCGAGCGTGCGCTGCCCGTCATGGGTCAGCTCGACGAGCCGCTCGGGCACTGCGAGGTGTCGCTCGAGAACGTCCGCGTGCCGGCGTCCAACGTGCTGTCGGGGCCGGGTCAGGCGTTCGCCATCGCGCAGGGACGCCTCGGCCCGGGCCGCATCCATCACTGCATGCGCCTCATCGGGCTCGCCGAGATGGCGCTCGAGCGCGCCTGCCGTCGTGGCACCGAGCGCGTCGCGTTCGGCAAGCCCCTCGTGCAGCTCGGCGGCAACCGCGAACGCATCGCGAAGGCCCGCATCGACATCGACATGGCGCGTCTGCTCGTGCAGAACGCGGCAGCGAAGCTGGACGCCTACGGCACCGAAGGCGCGCGCGTCGACGTCAGCGCCATCAAGGCCGTCGTGCCGCAGATCGCCTGCGACGTCATCGACTTCGCCATCCAGATGCACGGCGGCGGCGGCATGAGCGACGACTTCCCCCTGACGTCCGCTTATGCGACGGCGCGTTCGCTGCGTCTCGCCGACGGCCCCGACGAGGTGCACCTCGGCATGGTCGCGCGCGCCGAGCTCAAGCCCTACCTGGCCGCCGCGAAGGGTGAGGCCAAGTGAGCCCGGCCCCGGACACTCCTGGCGCTCCCGCGGCCCCCACGGCGGCGCCCGTCGACGACGTCGCGACGAACGCCTCCGACGTGCGCGGCGAGGATGCGTTCGACGTCGAACGCGTCGCCGCATGGCTGCGTGAGCACGCGCACCCCGACGCAGACACGAGCGGACTCGACGCGGCGCCGGAGGTCAAGCAGTTCACCGGCGGCGCGAGCAATCTGACGTATCTGCTGCGTTACCCGACCCGTGACCTCATCCTGCGTCGTCCGCCGGCGGGCACGAAGGCGAAGGGCGCGCACGACATGCGCCGTGAGCACGACATCCAACGCGCGCTGGCGCCCGTGTTCCCCGCCGTCGCGCCGATGATCGCGTTCTGCGACGACGCCGGCGTCATCGGCAGCGACTTCTACGTCATGGAGCGCCTCGACGGCATCATCCTGCGCAAGAACATTCCCGCTGAGCTGGGTCTCGGCGAGGCCGAGGTGCGGGCACTGTGCACCGCCGCGATCGACCAGCTCGTCGCGTTGCACTCGATCGACGTCGCCGGCACCGAGCTTGAGCGCTTCGGCAAGGGGGAGGGGTACGTCAAGCGGCAGGTCGACGGATGGTCGGCGCGCTACCGCAAGGCACGTACGCACGGTGTGCGTCACGGCACCGGATCGTTCGAGAAGGTGATGGCCTGGCTCGACGAGCACCAGCCACACGACGTCGGAAACTGCCTGATTCACAACGATTTCCGCTTCGACAACCTCGTCCTCGCGCACGACGACCCGACGCGCGTCATCGGTGTCCTCGACTGGGAGATGGCGACGCTCGGCGACCCGCTCATGGATCTCGGCGGCGCCCTCGCCTACTGGGTGCAGGCCGACGATGACCGCATCATGCGCGGCTCACGCCGTCAGCCCACGCACGCGCCCGGCATGCTCACGCGCGACGAGGTGTGGCAGTACTACGCGCACGCGTCAGGGCGTGCGATCAGCCCCAAGGATCAGCTGTTCTACGAGATCTTCGGCCTGTTCCGACTCGCCGTCATCGCCCAGCAGATCTACTACCGGTATGCGAACGGTCAGACGAGCAACCCCGCGTTCAAGCAGTTTCGCGGCTTGGTGATCTACCTCGAATGGCGCTGCCGGCGCCTCATGCGACGCGCGGGACGGCTGTCGTGAGCGTCATCCACCTCGTGCGGCACGGGCAGGCCGGGCCGTCGCGCGCGGCATACGACCAGCTGTCGGAGCTCGGCGAACGTCAGGCACGCCTCGCCGGCGAGGGGTTGGCGGCGCGCGGCGTGACGCCCGACGTCCTCGTCACGGGCACGATGCGGCGTCAGCAACTCACCGGGTCGCGGCTGTGGGAAGCCGCCGGGTGGGAGTCGGACGTCAGCACGGATGCGGGGTGGAACGAGTACGACCACGACGCGATCATCGAGGCGTACAAGCCCGCGTACCGCAACCACGCCGTCATGCGCGCCGACCTCGCGCGTCACCGTCACCCGCGCAAGGCGTTTCAGGAGATGTTCGTCGCGGCCGCATCGCGTTGGGCGAGTGGCGACTTCGACGACGACTATCCCGAGACGTTCTCGCAGTTCCGCGACCGCGTCGCGCTCGCGCTCGGGCGCGTGACCTCGCGCCTCGAGTCGGGGCGCAGCGCCGTCGTCGTCAGCTCCGGCGGGCCGATCGCGTGGGTCGCCGCGGGGCTGCTGACGGCGCCGTCACCGGCATCGACGCTGCCCGCGGCGTTGCCTGACGGTGCGGTGACGGTGTGGCGGCGCCTCAACGAGGTGACCGTCAACACGGGCGTGACGACGGTGCTTGCCGGGTCGGCGCTCACCGCAGTGAGCCTCAACGACCACGCTCATCTCGGCGGGGATCGTTCGCTCATCACGTATCGGTGAGCCCTCGCCGCGGGGCGCTGGGGATGTCGGCTACGGCCGCGGCGCCCTTGATGCCCGAGATGCCCTGGGCCGGCGCACAGCCGCGTCTCATCGTTCTCGGCGGGTGGGGCGCCTAGGCTGAGGTCATGCGCGTACTCGTTGCCGGTGGTGCCGGCTACATCGGATCCCACACCGTCCTTGCCCTGATCGAGGCGGGGCACGAACCCGTCATCGCCGACAACTTCTCGAACTCGAGCCCGGCCGTGCTGCCGCGCCTGGAGAAGATCGCCGGCCGCTCGATCGACTTGCACGAGATCGACCTGACGGACGCTGCCGCGACGAGTGCCCTCGTCGCCTCGGTGAAGCCGGACGCCGTCATCCACTTCGCGGGGTACAAGGCCGTCGGTGAGAGCGTGGAGAAGCCGCTCATGTACTACACGAACAACCTCGACTCGACGTTCTCGCTGCTGTCGGCGATGACGGCGCACGGCGTCGAGAAGTTCGTGTTCTCGTCGTCGGCGACGGTGTACGGGCCCGACGCGCCGCTGCCGTACAGCGAGACGTACGAGCCGCTGCGCGCCACGAACCCGTACGGCTGGACGAAGGCGATGATCGAGCAGATCGTCACCGACGTCGCCGCTGCGTCGCCCGGTTTCAAGGCCGCGCTGCTGCGTTATTTCAACCCGATCGGCGCGCACTCGTCGGGGCTGATCGGTGAGGATCCGAGCGGCATCCCGAACAACCTCATGCCGTACATCGCGCAGGTCGCCGTCGGGCGCCGCGAGAAGCTCGGGGTCTTCGGCGACGACTACGACACGAAGGACGGCACCGGCGAGCGCGACTACATCCACGTCGTCGATCTCGCGGCAGGGCACGTCGCGGCGCTGGATCATCTTGACGCCATGGACGATTCGGCGCGCGCGTTCAACCTCGGCACGGGTGAGGGCACGAGCGTGTTCGAGTTGCTGCACGCGTTCGAGCGGGCGTGCGGCCGCGAACTGCCCTACGAGGTCGGGCCGCGACGTGCGGGCGACCTGCCGACGACGTTCGCCGACCCCACGCGCGCTCGCGAAGAACTCGGTTGGAAGGCCCAGAAGACCATCGACGACATGTGCACCGACACGTGGCGCTGGCAGTCGGCCAACCCGAACGGCTTCGGGGGCTGAGCCGACGCCGTTCGGAAACCGCATGGCACGGTCTCTCGAGTCCGTGCCCCGCATGTTCAGGCTTCGGCGAGGCGCCGAACCACGCCCCGTCCTATGCCCCCGGCCCCGGCCCCGGCCCCGGCCCCGGCCCCGATGATGGAAGCAGACGTGCGACCCACGACGAGGAGACTGGCATGACCGAGCCGACGCGCGAGTCGCGACGCGAGAACCCGAGCTGGGCGGAGTGGGTGAGCGAGGATCCGACGCGTTCGCAGTGGTACGTCGACCGCATCCGCGCCATGGCGGCGCGCGGCGACGACCTCGGTGGCGAGGCGCGGCTCGTCAACGCGCTCGTCACGCCCGGCTCACGCATCCTCGACGCGGGTTGCGGGCCGGGACGTGTGGCCGCCGCGTTGAGTGCCCTCGGGCATGACGTCGTCGGCGTCGACCTCGACCCCGTCCTCATCGCCGCCGCACGCGAGGACCACCCGTCGCTGCGTTTCGAGGTGGTCGATCTCGCACGGCTGTCCCTCGACGATCTCGACGTCACGCCGTTGGACGCGATCGTCTGTGCGGGCAACGTCATGCCGTTCATGCCGGACGACGCACGCCGCGACGGCCTGGCCGCGATGCGTCAGTGCGTGCGTGACGGCGGGCGCCTCGCCGTCGGCTTCGGCGCGGGCCGCGGCTACACGTTCGAGCAGTTCTTCGACGACGCCGACGCCGCCTGCTGGCGCCTCGACGCGCGCTTCTCGACGTGGGAGATGCACTCCCCCGCGCATGACGACGGCTTCGTCGTCGCGGTCTTCACCGCTGTCGCGCCGAGGTGAGGTTACGCGCCTCGTGATGCCCCACCCATGCGTGGGATCGCTCGAGTGAGGAAGGGCGACGTCGGGGATGCCCCACTCGTGCGTCGTGCCGCATCATGGGGCGGGCACCTGCCAAGGAAGGGGCGGCATGGGCGAGGCACCGATCGAGCTGCGCGCGACGTATCTGTCGACGGAGGAGGCGGACCACCTCATGTCGCACCTCGTCGGCGCGACACCCTGGCGGACGTCGTCGCTCACCATGTACGGCCGCACGATCGCGATGCCACGCCTCATCGCCTGGTACGCCGACGCGCCGTACACCTTCTCCGGCTCGACACAGCCGCCGAACGCGTGGACGCCCAAGCTCGCCGCGCTGCGGGAGCGTCTGGCCGCCGACACCGGAGCGCCCTACAACTCGGTGCTGCTCAACCTCTACCGCGACGGCCGGGACTCCATCTCCTGGCACAGCGATGACGAAGCCGAGTTGGGCCATGCGCCCACCATCGCAAGTGTCTCGCTCGGCGCCACGCGCGACTTCGTCATGCGCCGCAAGGACGATCACACCGTGAAGGAGACGCTCGCACTCACGCACGGGAGCCTCGTCGTCATGCGCGAGGACTCGCAGAGCGCCTGGCAGCACGCCGTTCCGAAACGCACGCGAGTGACCGAACCCCGCATCAACCTGACGTTCCGTTGGTTCGAGCCCCGCCCGGAACATCCCTGACGCTCCTGCAGGATCGAGCGAATGTGGAGGTAAATCGCCGATGGGGCAGGTCCGGGAGGGCCCCGAGCGTCACATCTTCTCGGGCGTCTCGATGCCCAGCAGCGACAATCCGTCGACGAGGACGCCCAGCGTCAGTTCGCACAACGCCAGACGCGACGCACGGACGTCGTCGTCATCAGCCTTGAGCACCGGGCACTTCTCGTAGAACGCCGTGAACGTCGTCGCCAGTTCGAACAGGTAACCGGCGAGGCGATGCGGCTCCAACGACTCGCCGACGGCAGCCACGACGGCGCCGTAGTCGAGCAGTTTCAACGCGAGGGCGCGTTCGGCGTCCTCGCCCAGCGTGATCTCCGCCGCCGGCGAGTACCCCGCCTCGGCGGCACGCGCGAGGATCGAGCGAATGCGCGTCGCCGCGTACTGGAGGTAGGGGCCGGTGTTGCCCGTCAACGCCAGCATGCGGTCGAAGTCGAAGATGTACTCCGAGTCGTGCGAGACCGACAGGTCGGCGTACTTCACCGCGCCGATGCCGACCTGACGCGCGACGACGGCGCGCTCCTCGTCGCTCATCTCCGCCTTCGACTCGCTGACGACGCCCGCGGCGCGATCGACGGCCTCGCCGAGCAGGTCCATGAGCAGCACCGAGTCACCCGAGCGCGTCTTGAACATCTTGCCGTCCTTGCCGAGCACCGACCCGATCTGCACGTGGATCGGCGTCGACTCGGGGCGGATGTAACCGGCCTTGTCGGCGGCGGCCCACGTCATGCGGAAGTGCAAGTTCTGCGGCGCGCCGACGACGTACACCATCCGATCGCCCTGGAGGTCGAACGAGCGGTGACGCACCGTCGCGAGGTCGGTCGTCGCGTAGCCGTACCCGCCGTCGGACTTGCGGATGATGAGCGGCACCGGCGCATCATCGCGCCCGGTGAACTCGTCCTGGAAGATGCACAGCGCCCCGTCGGAGACGACGGCGATGCCACGCGACTCGAGGTCGTCGCAGATGCCCGCGAGCTCGTCGTTGTACGTCGACTCACCGGCGAGGTCGGCGTCGGTCAACGTCACGCCGAGCAACCCGTAGACCTTGTTGAAGTACGCCTTCGAGCGCTCCATCAGCTTGTTCCAGTGCGCGAGCGTCTCGGGGTCACCGCCCTGCAGCAACGTCACGCGCTTGCGGGCCCGCGTGTTGAAGTCACCCTTCGAACCGGCGGGCTCGGCCTTCTCGGCCGTGTCGAACTTGGTGCGCGCCGCCTGGTAGAACGCGTTCGGGTCGCTCTCGAGCAGCGCCGCCTCCGGTGAATCCTCGCCCACCTCGAGAAGGTGCTCGATGAGCATCCCGAAGGGCGTACCCCAGTCGCCGACGTGGTTCTGCCGGATGACGGTGTGCCCGAGCCGCTCGAGCACACGCGCCAGCGAATCCCCGACGACGGTGGGGCGCAGGTGCCCGACGTGCATCTCCTTCGCGACGTTCGGCGAGGAGTAGTCGATCGGGATGATCTCGGTCTTCGCTGCCGGCGCGACGCCGAGCGAGCCGTCCGCGAGGATCGTCGACGCCTGCGCCGCGACCCAATCCGTCGACAGCGTGATGTTGAGGAAGCCGGGCCCGGCGATCTCGACGTCGTCGACGAGTGCCATGACCTCGTCGTCCGCGCGCAGCGCCTCGACGATCGCAGACGCCACCTCGCGCGGGTTCTTGCCGACCTTCTTCGCGAGCGCCATCGCCGCGTTGACCTGCACGTCGGCGCTCGTCTGCTTCTTGTTCGCAGGACGGATGACGGGGTCGGCGTCGCGCCACTCGTCACCGAGGGCCGAGGCGATCGCGTTGCTCAGATGACCGGTCAGTGCGGAGATGGCGTCCATGACGTCAAGATTAGTGGCGCGCGCAAATTCCTTTCCGCACGCCGGCAGCGCGCGGCCCGAACGACGCACACGATCATGCCGGGGCACCCACCGCTCGACTCCCTCGGCGACGAAGGGCACGATGGCGGCGCCCGACACGTCTGAACGGTGAAGGCCACCTGCAACACTGGGGGCACAACCAACTTCTCTGGGAGGAAAACCATGACGAAGCTCCGCACGTCCGCCCTCGCCCTCGTCCTCGCGGCCGGCACGGCAGCCGGTGTCACCGGCTGCTCGAGCAAGGAGGCTCCGAAGGCCAAGGACGCCTGGAACAAGGCCCAGGACACCGCCGGCGCCTACAAGAGCCTCGAGCTCAAGGGCGAAGGCACCTCGGACGGCAAGCCGGCCACGATGACGGCCAAGGGCGACGTCAACGGCGGCAAGCTCGAGATGAGCGGCAAGATCGGCGACGGCACGATGGACCTCATCACGGTTGACTCCAAGAACTACATGAAGGCCAACAAGGCCTTCTTCACGCAGACGAGTTCGGGTTCGCCCGCGGCATCCAACACGGACAAGATCGCCGACAAGTGGCTCGAGATGCCGGCGGACGGTTCGTCCAACACCGGGTTCAAGGAACTCATCGACAACATCAAGAACGACTCCTCGGAGCCGAACAAGAAGCTGCTCTCCGACAAGGCCACCGTGTCGGAGGACAATGTCGACGGCAAGGATGCCTGGAAGATCCAGAGTGAGGACAAGAAGGTCACCGCGTGGGTGTCGCAGGAGGATCGCCGCGACATCCTCAAGACCGAGGGCTTCGACAGCGCCTCCGTCGCCTCCACGTCGGGCTCGTCGGCGAAGTCCGATGAGTCGATGAAGACGGTGACGTTCCTGTCGCACGACAAGGATTACGGCATCAAGGCACCGAGCGGTGCCACGTCCATCACGGACGCGATGGGCAGCTGAGCTGTCCCCCGCCTCCCCGACAGGACGACCGCGTTGCCCGCGTCCCGCACGCTCAGCACCATCGCCGTGACGGCGGTGGTGCTGAGCGGCTGCACGATGGGGCATGACGCGGGGCAGCCCGCGTCGGGTCCGGTGAAGGGCCCGTCGGGGAGCTCGACGGCACCAGGCACCGCATCGATGAGCGCCTCGGCCCCTGCGGAACAGCCGAGCGCGAAGGATGTCTGGTCGCGCACCCAACAGTCGGTGTGCGGTTACACCTCCCTGTCGTTGACAGGAACGGACAGCGCGGACGGCTCCGGCCCCAGGGCCACCTTCCTCGGCGAGCTGGACGGCGAGCCGTCGGAGATGTCCTACGAGGGTGACGAGGTGGGCCACGTGACGATGCGTCGCATCTCCCATGACGTCTACCTCAAGGGCGATCGCACGTACTGGGATTCCGTCGACAAGGACGACCCGTCCCTCCAGGGCTCGAGCCCACCGGCGAACCGGTGGATCAAGGTGCCCGAAAGCGCCTTCGGCCAGAAGGACCTGTCCGACCTCAGCGCCAAGTCGTACATCGAGGCCATGGGCGACACCACCGACGCCAAGTGGGGTCACCTCGGCGACGGCACCCTGACGCCCGAGACGCTCGACGGCAGGCCGGCGTACAAGATCGTCAGCGCTGACGGAGACACTCGCGCCTGGGTGACCACCGACGACACGCACGACCTCCTCAAGGTCGTCGACGAGGCCGCGGGCACGGACGACCTGGGCACGGCGACGTTCTCACGCTGGAACGAGAAGATCGCGGTGCCGCGCCCCGTCGGCGCTCTCGACGGTGGGGAGATGGCGCCGGACCCGTCACCGTCCGGCGAGGCCACGACCTGACGCGTGGCCGGCCGCCGGTTCGGGCGCCGCGTGAGGCACGACACGCCTACGTCAGGACCATGGTCCCCACGGATTGCGGAACTCACCCCGTAGCGTGGTTGTGAAAGTCTTCACATTCGTCTCGTCGAGGGGTCACTCATGGATGCCTTGGAGCTGGCGAGATGGCAGTTCGCCATCACGACGGTCTACCACTTCCTGTTCGTGCCGATCACGATCGGCTTGTCTGCCGTCGTCGCCGGTTACCACACCGCATGGTTGCGCACGGGTAACACGCAGCATCTGAGGGTCGCGAAGTTCCTCGGCAAGCTGTTCACGATCAACTTCGCGCTCGGTCTCGTCACCGGCATCGTGCAGGAGTTCCAGTTCGGCATGAACTGGAGCGACTACTCGCGTTTCGTCGGCGACATCTTCGGCGCGCCGCTCGCGATCGAGGCGCTGCTCGCGTTCTTCCTCGAGTCGACGTTCCTCGGTCTGTGGATCTTCGGCTGGGGCCGACTGCCGAAGAAGCTGCACGCCGCGACGATCTGGATCGTCCACATCGGCACGGTGCTGTCGGCGTACTTCATCCTCGCCGCGAACTCGTTCATGCAGAACCCCGTCGGTTACAAGTACAACCCGACGACGCACCGCGCGGAGCTCACCGACTTCGTCGCCGTCCTGACGAACAAGGTCCAGCTCGTCACGTTCCCGCACGTCATCGCGAGCTCGTACATGGTCGGTGGCGCCGTCGTCATGGGCGTCATGCTGTGGAATCTGCGCAAGCGCACTCTTGCTGCCGAAGCAATCAAGGGTGAAACTCTCGAAGGCCGTTCCGACGGTTCGACGGGCGCGACGAAGTTGGCGTCGACCTCCGACGACCTCACGATGTACCGCAAGGGCTCGCGCGTCGGCGCGATCGTCCTGCTCGTCTCGAGCCTGTTCGTCGTCATCACCGGCGACCTGCAGGGCAAGGTCATGACCGAGGTGCAGCCGATGAAGATGGCTGCCGCCGAGGCGTTGTACGAGACGCAGGAGAAGGACGCGCCGTTCTCGATCTTCACCGTCGGTACGCGTGACGGCAAGCAGGAGAAGTTCGCGGTCACCGTGCCCAACCTGCTGTCGTTCCTCGCGACGGGTGACTTCCACGGCAAGGTCGAGGGCATCAACAACCTCGAGGAATCCCAGAGGGCCAAGTACAGCGGCAACGAGCTGACGGCGGCGGACACGTACGCGCCTAACATCATGTGGTCGTACTGGAGCTTCCGCTGGATGATGGGTTGGGGCGCGATCTCCATGCTCATCGCCTGCTGGGTGCTGTGGCTGACCCGCAAGGGCCGCAACGCGACGAACCGCTGGATGGGACCGGCCGCCCTCGTCGGCGCGCTGTCGCCGGTCGCGGCGATGAGCATCGGCTGGATCTTCACCGAGATCGGCCGTCAGCCGTGGATCGTCAACGGCCTCATGACGACGAAGCAGGGCGTCAGTCCGAGCGTCACCTCGGGTGAGGTGCTGACGTCGATGATCGTCTTCACACTGCTGTACGGCGCACTCGCCGTCGTCGAGGTGAAGCTGTTCATGGACTACATGAAGAAGGGCGCCGAGCCCGTCGCCTCCGACGGTGAGGATCTGCCCGGTGGTCACGACGATGGCCACGGCTCCGCCGGTTCCGACGATGACGAACTCGCGTTCGCGTACTGATAGGCGAGGTTGAACGATGGAACTCACCACTTTCTGGTTCATCATCATCGGCGTGCTCTGGACGGGTTACTTCGTCCTCGAGGGCTTCGACTTCGGTGTTGGCATGCTGCTTCCCGTGCTCGGCAAGGGCAAGGCGGAGGCGACGGGCGTCACCGACCCGGTCACCGACCACATCGGCGAGAACGAGCGACGCCGCCGCGTCATGCTCAATACGATCGGCCCGGTCTGGGACGGCAACGAGGTGTGGGTGCTCACTGCTGGTGGCGCGACCTTCGCCGCGTTCCCGAACTGGTACGCGACGCTGTTCTCGGGCGCCTACCTGCCGCTGCTGCTCATCCTCGTCGCGCTCATCGTGCGCAACATGGGCTTCGAGTACCGCCACAAGCGTGACTCCGACGGCTGGCGCCGCGGCTGGGACGCCGCCATCGTGTTCGGTTCGTTCCTGCCGGCGATCCTCTGGGGCGTCGCGCTGACGAACATCGTCCACGGCCTGCCGATCAACCAGGACATGGAGTACACGGGCAACCTGCTCACCATGCTCAACCCGGTGTCGCTTCTCGGCGGCGTCACGACGATGCTCGTGTTCATGACGCACGGCTGCTTCTTCGTCGCGCTCAAGACCGACGGCGCCATCCGTCACGACGCTCGCGCGCTCGGCACGAAGATCGGCCTCGCGGCCGCCGTCGCCGCCGTCGTCCTGCTGCTGTGGCTGGGCATCGAAGGCGGGTCGGTGTGGTCGTGGATCACGACCGTCGCACTCGCCGTCATCTTCCTCACCGGGCTGTTCTTCAACATGCGCGGCAAGGAGGGCCTGGCGTTCCTGTGCACGTTCGTCGCGATCGCCCTGTTCGTGCTGACGTACTTCCTCATGCTGTTCCCGAACGTCATGCCGAGCTCGACGAACCCGGCGTGGTCGCTGACGACGACGAACGCGGCGAGCTCGCACCACACGCTCGTCATCATGACGTGGGTCGCGCTGATCTTCACCCCGATCGTCCTCATCTACCAGAGCTGGACGTACTGGGTGTTCCGCAAGCGCATCACGACGCGTCACATCCCCAAGGCGGTCGACCCGAGCCGCCCCGACCCGATCAAGGTCCACTGACGACTCACGTCAGGCCCACGATCGCCCCATGACTTCGCTGTGAGCGAAGGTGCAACAGCAAGCGCCACCACCCCGAGCGGGATGGTGGCGCTTGCTGCGTCGTCCGCCATGGACCGACGAGTGCATGGGATCAACAAGAACGAAGCGAAAGAGCTCGTGCCGTCGTTCTCGCGACGCTCCCGGTATCATCCTGACCCCGTGACCACGACACCCACCGCGCCTGCGGCCGCTGAGCGCCGCGCCCGCGGTTTCTGGCTTCTCGCTGCGGCGTTTCCCATCCTCATGGCCTACTCGACCGTGCCGACGCCGATCTATCCGCTCTACCAACGCCACGATCACTTCCCCACCGTGATGATCACCGCCATCTTCGCGGCCTACGGGCTGGGCGTCATGGCAAGCCTCTACCTCGCGGGCCACCTGAGTGACCAGTTCGGGCGACGCCGCATGATCGCGATCGCCACTGCCGTCTCTCTGGTGAGCGCGGCGATCTTCATCGGTTCGCCGTCCGTGCCGGCGCTGTTGGTCGCCCGGCTGCTGTGTGGTGTGGGGATCGGCATACTGACTCCGGCAGCAACAGCGATGCTCGGTGAATTGCGGCGCGTTCATCGCCCGCACGAGCCGAGCAGTTTCGCCTCGACGGTGGCCTCGAGCGTGAACACTGGCGGGCTGGCCCTCGGCCCCCTCGTCGGTGGAGTCCTCGTGCAGTGGGCCCCGGCCCCCTTGAGGACGCCCTACGTGGTCTTCTTCGTCCTGCTCGCCGGGGTGGGCCTCGCGCTCACGTTGGTTCCCGAGACCAACCCGGCAACACCGGCGAACGAGCGCCCGAGGTATCGACCGCAGCGCGCCGTCGTCCGACCAGGTCATGAAGCCCGTTTTCGCTCAGCGCAGGTCGTGGCCGGCGCGGCCTTCGCTGCACTGGGCATCCTGACGTCGATGACGGGGACGTTCCTGGCGCACGTCGCACATCGCTCGTCTCCGCTCGTGTGCGGCGTGGTCGTCTTCCTCGCCATGGGGGCATCTGCACTGGCCCAGGTCGCCCTTCCGATCCCCAACCCGCGAACGAAGATCGCGTGCGGCGTCCTGTTCGCCGTCGCCGGCCTCGGGTGCGTCGCGGCGTCCGCACTCACCCACCCCTTCGTCCTGTACGCAGGCGGCGCGGTCATGGCGGGGGCTGGGATCGGCCTGCTCTTCCAAAGTGCTGTCGCCGTCGGTTCCGCGGTCAGCGAGGCCGGACACACCGGGGGAAGCGTGGCTGGTGTCTTCCTGGCCGCCTACATCGGCATCACGATCCCCGTCGTGCTGGCGGGGTTGCTCACGACACGCCTGTCCATCAGCGCGAGCCTGGCTCTCTTCTGCGCGCTCACCTCGCTGGTCGTCCTCGTCGCGAGCATCCCCATGATGCGCGGGGCAGCGGACTGAGCCCGTTCATCTCGCACGACGAGGCGCCACGCCACGTGAGAGCCGAGCCCAATCGGCCCTTCGCCGGCCGCCCGTGAACACCGAAGGCGCCTGGACCCCATGGGGATCCAGGCGCCTTCGGCATGTTCGCGCTTGGCGCAGCCAGGCTCAGCTCAGGCGCTCGAGCAGCTTCTTGGCGAGCGCCTCGGACGATGCCGGGTTCTGACCCGTCAGCAGGTCACCGTCGACGACGGTGAACGGCTGCCAGGCGGGGCCGGTCGAGACGTCGGCGCCGAGTTCGCGCAGCCGGTCCTCCAGCAACCACTTGGCCTTGTCAGCCTTGCCGGCGGCCTTCTCCTCCTCATTGGAGAAGCCGGTGATCTTGCGTCCGGCGACGACGGGCTCGCCCGCCGACGTCCGCGCCGGGAGCAGCGCTGCCGGGCCGTGGCACACGATGGCGACAGGCTTGCTGGCCTCGAGTGCGTCCGCGATGAGCTTGCCGGAGGTGGCGTCCTGCGCAAGGTCTTCCATCGGGCCGTGCCCACCCGGGTAGAACACCGCGTCATAGTCGCCGAGGACGACGTCCTCGAGCTTCATGGGGTGCTGCAGGCCGTCGATCGCGTCGAGGTCAGGACGCACGTCAGCGCCGCCGTTCGCGTCGGGGGCGAGGCTGACCTCATCGGCCACCGGCGTCACACCGCCGGGCGTGGCGAACGTGACCGAGTGACCTGCCCCGGTGATCAGACGGTAGGGGGTGAGAAGTTCTTCCGCCCAGTAACCCGTCGGGACGCTCGAGCCGTCGGCCAGGGTCCAGGAGCGGGCGCCGGTGACGACGAAGAGAACGTTGGACATGTCAATCTCCTTGGTGATTCAGTGAGCGGCGTTCGCATCGGGGCGAGTCGTCACTCGTGGTAGGTGAGGCCCTCCTCGATCGGCCAGCCGAGCTGCTGCCACATCGGCAGCTTGTTCCACTCCTTGACGAATTCGACGAGCTTGTCGTCTTCGACGCGGAACAGGGCGCATGTGTACTCGTGCGCGAGGTCGAGGTTGGCCTTCTCGGTCTACGTGAGCTGCGTGGTGTCCGACATTGGGGTCTCCTTCGCTTGGGTGCGAAACGGTGAGATCAGCGACGCGAGCCGCGTCGGGGGAAGCCGGCCGCCGACAGCGCCGCAGCGATGAGGGCGGGCTGGCCGAACAGGCGGACGAGGCGCTTGGTGTCGGTGTCGAGGCCGAAGGCGTCGTGGCGCTCCGCGTACTGGCTGATGTTGCCGGGGAAGATCGCGGCGTAGAAGGCGGCGAGCGCCACCCCCACCGCAGCGCGACGCTGCGGCAGGGTGAGCATCGCCGCACCGAACGCGACCTCGACGACACCGGAGGCGAGGACGACGACGTCCTTGTCCATCGGGAACCAGTCCGGCACCTGCGCCTGGAAGTCCTTGCGGGCGAACGTCAGGTGCGAGACACCGGCGAACGACATGAAGGCTCCGAGGCCGAGACGGGCCACCTCCTGCCCACGGGTCGCAGGCGGGGCCGGCTCGGCGAGTGACCGGACGGACTCGATCAGTCGGGTGAAACGAGTCATGGTTATTTCCTCCTCGCGTCGCGGGTCACGACGCATCGATCACTTGGCGACGCGGACGAGCTTCGTGTTGGCGAATTCGCCGAAGCCCCAGCGTCCGAGCTCACGCCCGTAACCGGAGCGGCGCACACCACCGAATGGCAGGCCGGCCTTCGTCGTGCCGTGCTCGTTGACATAGGCCATGCCGACCTCGAGGCGTCGGGCGATCTGCTCCGCCTTGTCGGTGTCCTTGCCCCAGACGGAGCCGGACAGGCCGAAGGAGGAGTCGTTGGCGAGCTCGACGGCTTCGTCGATCGAGTCGTAGGAGTAGACGACGGCGACGGGGCCGAAGATCTCCTCCTTGAAGGCGTCCATCTCACGCGTGACACCGGTGAGCACGGCGGGGGCCATCCAGGCGCCGTCCTGCTCGAGCGCCGTGCCACCCGTGCGCAGGGTCGCACCCTGCTCGACGGCGCGCTCGACCTGGGCGATCGCGTCGTCGCGAGCCTCGACCGACGAAAGCGGGCCCATGTCCGTGCCCTCGTCGTCCGGGTTGCCGACCTTCATGCCCTCGACGGTGGCGACAACGCCGTTGACGAAGTCGTCGAACATCGTCGACGGAACGAAGATGCGCTTCGGGGAGTTGCAGGCTTGCCCGGCGTTGCTCATGCGCGCGGTGGCGACGGCCTTCGCCGTCTCGGCGACGTCGACGTCGTCGAGGACGATGAGCGCGTCCGAGCCACCGAGTTCGAGGACGCTCTTCTTGAGGTTCTGCGACGCGGTCTCGGCGACGGCCTTGCCGGCGCCCTCGCTACCGGTCAGCGAGACGCCGCGCACGCGCGGGTCCTCGATGATCGACGTGATCTGCTCGTTGCTGACGAACAGGTTGATGTAGGCATCCCGCGGCACACCCGCGGCGTGGAGGATCTCCTCGATCAGTTCGGCCGTGCGCGCGCAGATCGAGGCGTGCTTGAGCAGGATCGTGTTGCCGAGCATGAGGTTCGGCGCGACGAACCGCGCGACCTGGTAGTGCGGGAAGTTCCAGGGCATGACGCCCATGAGAACACCGATCGGGTCGGTGACGACGAGCGACTTCGCGTCGTCGCCGATGTTCAGCTGCTCCTCGACGAGCAGCTCCTCACCGTGCTCGGAGTACCAGCGGAAGATCGACGACGCGAGCGCGACCTCACCCTGCGCCTGCGCGAGCGGCTTGCCCATCTCGGCGCCGATGACGCGGGCGAGCTCGTCGGCGCGCTCGTCGTAGATGTCGGCGACCTTGGCGAGGACGGAGGCGCGCTCGGACGCGTCCGTCGTGCGCCACGTGCCGAACGCGGCGTCGGCGCGCTCGATGGCGCGGGTGACGTCAGCATCCGTCGCGGAGTTGTACTCCTTCTCGACGACGCCGGTGGCGGGGTTCTCGGTGCGGTAGGCCATGAGGTCTCTCCTTCAGATCGATGAGCTCTCTCATCGATCACAACACCACCGGCCCCCAGAAGCATTCCTGCACGCAGTTTTTCACCTCGAGGGGTGAAGAAACGCGCCCGCGTGTGCGGCCCTGCCAGCCCGGCGCCGGGGTGCAGCGCAGGCGCCCTCGGGGCGCAGGTGGATCAAGCGTCCGCGAGCGCCCGACGGTGGTTCGTGCGGTGACGTCCGAGCCAGTTCATCGCGGGCGTGACGGTGGAGCCGTGCACGACGACGCTGACGATGATGGCGAGGGCGATCGTCGACCACAGCCAGTCGCTGCCCGCGAAGTCGGCGTGCCCCGTCGCGTACGCGATGTAGAAGATCGAGCCGATGCCGCGCACGCCGTAGAACGACGTGATCCAGCGCTCCCCCGTCGTCAGGCCGACGGCCTTCGCCGTGTCGTCGCGCCGCCCGAGCAGCGACAGCCACGCCCCGCCGGGCCTGATGACGAGGATGAGGGCCGCGACGATGACGGCACTGCGCCAATCAGCGTGCGCGAGAACACCGTTCGTCGCCGCCGCGCCGAGCAGCAGGAGCATGACGAGGGTGAGGATCTGCTCGAGACGTTCGATGAACGCGTGCATGTCCGCGTAGTAACGGTGGCCGCGCTCGGCCTGACGCATCGCCATCGCCGTGACGAACACGGCGAGGAACCCGTACCCGCCGGCGAGCTCCGTCAGCCCGTACGAGCACATGATCGCCGCGAGCGCGGCGAGCGGCTCACCGGCGTCGGCGAGGCGATACTTCTTCGCCGGCAGCCGGAAGAACAGCTTGCCGAGCACCCACCCGACGACGAGGCCGACGGCCACGCCGAGCGCGACCTTGCCGACGAGTTCCCAACCGAGCCACTTCCACCCCCAGTGCGACGGCGAGCCCTCGCTCGCCCACAGGATCGCGGCGTAGACGAACGGGAACGCGAGACCGTCGTTGAGACCGGCCTCCGACGTCAGCGCGAACCGCACCTCGTCCGACTCGTCGATCTCGGTGTCCTGCGTCATCTCCTGCGTGGCCTCGGTCTGCGGCCCATCGACCTGGACGTCGGAGGCAAGCACCGGGTCCGTCGGGGCGAGCGCCGCGGCGAGCAGCAACGCCGTCGGCGCGGCCAGACCGAGCGTCCAGCCGAGCAGTGAGACGCCCACGATGCCGAGCGGCATCGCGATGGCGAGCAGACGCCACGTCGGCGCCCACGCGCGCCACGACGTCAGGCTGCGAACGCGCATCGGCCGATCGAGGGCGAGACCGACACCCATGAGCGCGACGAGCACCGTCGCCTCGGAGGCATGCAGGACGAACGCCTCGTGCTCCTGCGGCGAGAACGTGAACCCCTTCGGCATCGGTGCGAGGCCGACGAGCGCCCCGACGCCGAGCAGCACCATCGGCGTCGACAAGGGGAAGCGCTCGACGGCGGTCGGGAGGAAGACCGCGAGCAGCAGCGCGAAGCCGAGCACGATCCAGACGAGGTCAATGGCCACGAGACGCCTTCGATTCAGTGGGAGCTCAGGGGGAGGGATTCGCTCGCGACAGTAGGCGATGAGCGCACCCGCCGCACGTCGGCGTCCGAGCGCGCACCCCGTCGGCCCTGCGCTGCGCGTCGTGTCCAGCCCGCGTCGCACCTGGGATCCGCGCCGATTCGAAGGCCAGCCGGACGCACCACACCCCACCGGGCGAGGGCCAGGGTGGGGTGTGGTCAGCGGTTCAGGACCGCGGTGTCACTGCTGAAGGCGACGGCGAGCGACGACGATGCCGCCGAGCGCACCCGCACCGACGAGACCCGCGACGCCGAGCGAAAGGGCGTTGGTGTCGTCACCCTTGCGGTCGGTCTCGACCTTGGGGCCCGTGCCGGGCGTGGTCGCAGACGTCGTCGACGTCGTCGTCGTCGGGACGGTCGTGTTGGTCGTCGGCGTCGTCGGAACCGGGGTGGTCGGAGCCGGCGTCGTCGGAGCCGGCGTCGTCGGAGCCGGGGTGGTCGGGACCGGCGTGGTCGGAACCGGGGTGGTCGGGACCGGCGTCGTCGGAGCCGGCGTGGTCGGAGCAGGCGTGGTCGGAGCAGGCGTGGTCGGAGCAGGCGTGGTCGGGACCGGCGTCGTCGGGGTGGGAGTCGGCTCGGTCGGCTTCGGCGTCGGCGTCGTGGGCTCCGGGGTCGGGTCCGTCGGCGTCGGGTCCGTCGGCGGGACGACGATCGACACAGTCTTCGACACGATGCGCTGGCTCGTGCAGACATCGGCGCTCAGCGTCACCTCGTAGGTACCCGGCTTCGGGAAGGTGACGACGACAGGATCGCCGCTCAGCATCACCGGGTCGAACTCGACCGAGCCGTGCTTCGTGCAGGTGGCACGCTTGATGCCACCCTTCGTGGCGCCGCCGGAGACCTCGGCACCTTCCGGGAACGACATCGTGTACACGAGCGGCACACCGTACTTGGCGTGCTTGTTGCGGCCGTACTTCATCTCGTGCTGCGTGCCGGTGACGGAGGGGACGAGGGTCGCGGTCAGGCCGTCCACGGTGTACTCGATGTGCGCGGCGGCGCTCACCTTCGGCGCGGGCGCCGGCTTGGCGATGTTGACCGTCGTCGTCTTCTCGACCGTCTGCAGGCCGCCCTCACCGCAGTAGTAGCCGGTGGCCGTGATCGTGTACGTGCCCGCCTTGCGGTAGGTGTGCGAGTAGCCCGAGGAGACCGAGTCACGGAACGGCGAGGTGGGGCCGGTCGTCTCGCAGGTGAGGCCGGGGCGACCGTCGTAGCCGTCTGGGTCGCTGTCGTCGCCGTAGTCGACGAAGAACGCCATCGCGCCGTAGCGGCTCATCGCCTTCCGGCCGTCGTTGGCGTAGTACTGGACGCCGCTGTCCTTGTAGGCGACGTCGACCGTCTTGCCCGTGGCGGTCGCATCGAGAGTGATCGTCATCGACGGTTCCTGGGCGGCGTTGGCGGCGGGCGCCACGATCGTGGCGGCGCCGAACAACGACGCGACGGCGACGGCCTTGGTGACACGAATCGCGCGGCTCATGGGTTCTCCTGAGAATCTGCTGGTCCTGGTTTCGTCCGCGCGCGCCGCCCGGGATCGATCGACGCAGGCGCAGAGTGCGCGAGCCTCCCGAACCGCAAGCCGACAGGTGCCGGCAGCCATGAGAAGCCCTCCCGCGCTCACCCTACCCAGCACGGACACGCCGCAGTGAGTTGGGTCAGAAGATTCCCCGAGGGCTCTCTCATACATCCCGTTTCGCCCGTTGCGAGGGCTGTCACCGTCGGCTGCGAGAATGAGGCCATGCGTCCGTTCGACCCCCACCTGCTGCGCGCCGCGCCCGCCACCCGCCTCCCGGTCGCCGTGCTGGCACTGCTGGGCGGCCTCGGCGGCATCGTGGCGATCGCACAGGCCGTGGCGGTGGCGCACCTCGTCGTCGCCGTCGTCGAGGGGCACGCGCTGCTGACGCCGGGCCTGTGGGTGCTGGCGCTGTTCGCAGCCCGCGGAATGCTCTCCGGCGCAACCGAACTCGCGGCAGCCCACGCGGGTGCACGCGTCTCCGGCGCACTGCGCGAGGCCGCGATGCGCCGCTGGATGACGCAGACGGCGGACGAACGCCCCGCACCGAGCGCGATGCTGACGATGGCGACGAAGGGTGCCGCCGCCGTCGAGCCGTACGTTGCGCGCTATCTGCCGGCGCTCGTCACCGCGGGCGTCGTGCCGGTGCTCGCCGTCGTCGCGATGCTGTGGGTCGACTGGCGCAGCGCGCTCATCGTCATCGTCACCCTGCCGTTGCTGCCGCTGTTCGCCGCGCTCATCGGCAAGTACACGCAGCGCGCCACGGCGGAACGCTGGGTCGAGACGACGATGCTCGCCGGTCACTTCGCCGACGTCGTTGCCGGGCTGCCGACGCTCGTCGCATACGGGCGCGGCAACCATCAGGTCGAGCAGGTGCGCAAGGTCGGCGATCGTCACCGCAGCGCGACGATGCGGACGCTCCGCATCGCGTTCCTCTCCTCGGCAGCCCTCGACCTGCTCGCGACGATCTCCGTCGCGATGGTCGCTGTCGCCGTCGGCCTGCGCCTCGCGAACGGCCACGTCTCCCTGCTGACCGGCCTCATGGCGATCCTCATCGCCCCGGAGGCCTACTGGCCGATCCGTCGCGTCGGGCAGGAGTTCCACGCGGCGGCCGACGGCGTCGAGGCCATCGACTCGCTGCTCGCCGACGAGCGTGAACGCCCCTGGCGCGCCCCCGCACCCGAGACGTCGAGCGGCCTCGCGCGCGCCATGATGAGTGGCGTCACCTACACCTACCCGGGCCAGAGCGCGCCCGCGATCACGCACACGACGGGAGTCGTCCGCGACGGCCTAACGGCCCTCACCGGCCCGAGCGGCTCCGGCAAGTCGACGCTGCTCGAGATCCTCGCCGGCGCGCGCAAGCCCGATTCGGGGCGCCTCGAGGTGCCCAGCACGCACCTCGTCAGCCAACGTGCGTTCATCGCGCCGATGTCGGTGCGTGCCAACCTCGAGCTCGGCAACGACGCGAGCGTCGACGAGATGCGCACCGCGATGGCGGCCACGGGGTTCGACGACGTCGTCCTGTCGCTGCCCGACGGGGTGCGAACATCGCTGGGCGACAACGGTTTCGGCTTGTCCGCCGGGCAACGCGCGCGTCTCGTGCTGACGCGCGCCTGGCTCTCCGGCGCGGCCATGGTGCTGCTCGACGAACCGACCGCCCACCTCGACCCGGCGAGCGCCGCCGACATCCGCTCGGCCATCGTCGCGCTGAGCAAGCGCAAGCCGGTCGTCGTCGTCACCCATGACGACGCCCTTGCCGCCGCAGCCGACCATCAGTGGCGCGTCTCCGCCCGCTCACCCCAGCGTTACGAACAGGAGGTGACGGCATGAGCAGCGTTGCCTCACAAGCCGATTCGAACAGTGCGTCACGCGAGGGCGTGACACATGCCGATGTGACGCCCGACGATGTGGCACCCGCCGACGACGCGCGAGACGGCCTCGCGCGCGCGGGCGGATCGCGCCCGGATCGGCGCCGCCCGCTGCTCGTGCCGGTGCGCGGCGTCATCATCGCGGGCCTCATCGGCGCTCTCGCGTTCGCCTGCGGCGTGGCGCTGACGGCGACGTCCGGCTGGCTCATCGTGCGCGCGAGCCAGCGCCCCATCGTCCTCACGCTGCTGACGGCGATCGTCGCGGTGCGCACGTTCGGCATCGGACGCCCCGTCTTCCGGTACGTCGAGCGGCTCGTCTCGCACAACGCGGCGCTGGCCGACCTCACCGAGCGGCGCACGGCGGCCTACCGTCAGCTGCTGCCGCTCACGCCCGCCCGGTTGGGCACTCGCCGACGCGCCGATCTGCTCTCCGGTGTCGTGCGCGATCTCGACGACGAGGTCGACATCCAGGTGCGCGTCATCGTCCCCCTCATCACGACGGTCGGTGCTGCCGCGGTGGCGCTCGTCGCGACGTTCCTCATCCATCCGCCGGCCGGGTTCGTCATGCTCGGGTTCATCGTCGTCGCGGCGCTCGTCGGGTGGCTGGATCTCGCCCTCGAGCGGCACGGGCAGGCGGCGTCCCTCAAGGCGCGCGGCCAGGTCGATCGCGTCGCGCACCTCGTGAGCTCCGGCGCCACCGAACTCGCGGCGATCGGCGCGACGGACGCTCCGATGGCGTGGCTCGCGCACGCGCAGAAGAACGTCGAGAAGGCCGCGACGGCGCAGGCACGCGGCCGCGCCGCAGGTGTTGCGCTCACGCTCCTCGCGACGGGCGCCGCCACCCTGCTCATGGCGTGGACGCTCGACGGCGAGGTCAGGTCGGGCGCCATCGACGGGCCGTTCGCCGCGCTGCTGCTGCTGACGCCGCTGGCGCTGGGCGACGTCGTCGGGCTCATCCCGGACGCGGTCGGTTCGTTCGCGCGCTCGGCCGCGGCCCGGGATCGTCTGCAGGCGCTGCTGACGCAGGAACCCGCCGTCGCCGCCCGCGGCACGCACGGCGTCGCCGACGGCGCGCCGACGATCGAACTCGACGACGTCACCGCGTCGTGGACGGGCGCGCGCACCGACACCGGCCCGCACACGCTGACGATCGCGCCGGGCGAGCATCTCGCCATCACCGGCCCGAACGGGTGCGGCAAGTCGACGCTGCTCGCCGTCCTCGCCCGTCACCTCGACCCCAGCGGCGGCACCTGCCGCTGGGACGGCGTCGACGTGCGTGATCTCGACGCCGACGCCGTGCGCTCGCGTATCGCGTTCGTCGACGACGACCCGCACCTGTTCGCCGGGACGCTTGGCGCCAATCTGCTCCTCGCGCAGCCGGGTGCGAGTGAGGACGAGGTGCGCGCGGCACTGCGTCGCGCCGGCCTCGGTGGGTGGCTCGACGAGCTCACCGACGGCCTCGACACCCATCTCGGCGAGTACCTCGTCGGCGCCGGTCGTGACGGCGCCGAGACGGCCGGCACGGCGACCGAGCGCTCCATCTCCGGCGGCGAACGCGCCCGCCTCGGCATCGCGCGTGCACTGCTGAGCGAACGCCCCGTCATCGCGCTCGACGAACCCGTCGCTCACCTCGACGGCCCGACCGCCGACGCCGTCATCCGCGACCTGCTCGAAGCCAGTGACGGGCGCACCGTCGTCATGGTGAGCCACCACCCAGTCGCCTTCGATGCGCTCGACCGCGTCGTCGAGTTGGAGTTCGCGCGAGCCTGATCGCCTCAGGCCGGTCGGCGTTCGGTGCGTCGATGGACCAGGACGGCGAGCATCGCTGCCCCTGGGGCAAGAACGCACCGCCGGCGCGGGGGTCGTCGGTTCGCCGAGCACCGTGGTCTCAGGGGGCGACGCGCCGATGGGCAACGCCCGGCGAGTCAGGGAACGCCCATGGGTTCCTCAGCCCGCGACACGTTGCCCACCAGGATGGACGCGCCGGGGGCGGCGCGTCAGTGGCCTCGCCCAGCCCTTGAATCAGCCCTTGAATCAGCCCCTGAAGATGCGACGCAGAATGCCCTTGCGGGACGTGTCGTCCCGCGCCGGCAACGGCTTGGGCGCCTCGATCGTCTCTGGCTGCTTCACGGCGTCGATCGGCTCGGCTGCGTCGATGGGCTCCGGACGTCCGACACTCCAGGCGTCGTCTTCATCATCACTCGACGGGGCCTGACCGCCGTTCGCGGCCCGCGTGTCGTCGGAGGCACGTTGCGGCGACGAACTGGCCGCTGCGTCACTGCCCGATCCGTCCACCTGGGGCGCGGGGACGCTGGAGGACGCGTCTGACGAGTCACCCACCGTCCGGGCCGTCTCGGCAGACTCTCCCTCTGCAGCGTGGCCTGCAGCCGCGAGGCGTTCGCGCTCGGCCGCGCGGCGGGCGAGTTCGGCGGCGACGGGCGCCGGGGCGCCCATCGCGTCGCGATCGTCGTGGGGCTCACGCACGCGAGCGACCTCCTCCTTGGCGGGTGCGACTCTGCGAAGCGCCGCAAATGCCGGCGCGGGCGCCTCGTCGTCTCCCCCGGCGGCTGCGTTACCTGTCACTGACGACTCGTCATCGGGCGCAGCAGCGTGGGCATCGGACGCGGAGGTCTCGTCACGCGACTCGAACGCCTCACCCACGTGCGCCGACGCCTCGCGACGCGAGCCGGGCACCGCATCACGCGACGTGGGGGTCTCGTCGTGGGATGCGCCGGCGTCGTCCACCTGAGCACGCGACGTGCCATCCGCCTCGGGCGACGGCAGGCGCGGCGTCATCGCGGTCGGACCGCTCGGGTGGGCGAAGGGATCGAAGTCGTTTCCGGCGTGCGGGTCGAACGCGGCGACCGGCGCCTCGTCGGCAAACGGGTCGTCCGCGGCCACGTCGGAGGGATGAGACGCGACGGCCGGGTCACGCGACACGATCGGCTCGTCCCACGGCGACGACTCGGTCGTGGCACCGGTCTGCGTCGAAGCGGGAGTAGCGTCGGACGGCGTGCGGTCGAACGCACCCCCGTCCATGCCAGCGTGATCGAGGACGGAATCCGCGGCTGCGGGGTCGGCGGCCGAGCCGACGCGGGTCTCATCGAGGTGACGCGGTTCGCTCTGGTGCTCGGCAACCACGTCGCTGCGGGGCGCCGCCGGCTCGATCGGGGGGATCTCGGAGCCGGCGGGCTCGGCGAAGACCTCGGGCGTGGCGTAGGCGCTGAACTCGGGGTGGTAGTGCCCCTCCGCCTGGCGGTCAGCGTCGGACATCGCACGGCGAACATCGCCGCGGGGCAACGGAACCCGATGATCCGTCGCAGGGTAGGAGATGATCGATTCTTCGCTGACAGGCTCGTGTACGACGGGCACCTCACCTGCGCTCTGGGCCTCTTCGCCCTGCTCATCGACGTGGTTCGCGTCCGCGGCCGACTCGGTGGACGCGTCGTCGGCAGCGCCGCCCGTCCACGACTGGCCCATCGAAGGACGGATGGTCGCCGCGCGCTGATCGCCCGGCTCGGCCGATCGCTGGACGTGTTCGATCGTCACGTCTCGCGACGCCTCGTCGCTCCTGTCGTCGCCCTCGTCGGCGGACGCGACCGCGTCGCGGCCAGAATCGTCGTCAGCGCCCTCGTCGTCGATCAGCTCGTCGCCGGTGGCGGCGAGTCCGCCACCAACAGGGTTCACCTGCGCCGACGCCTGCGACGCCTCGCGTCGGGCCTCGTCGCGCGCGTCGGCAGCTTCGTCGAGCGGCTCCCCACCGACGGGGTTGATGCCCTGCTGGACGGTCCGTTCGTCGTCGACGGCGTGCCCGTCACCCTCGACGGCGTCATCGACGACGCGGCCGCCCGCACCTGCCTCGACGACGTGCTCGTCACTGGGGCCGCGCCGCTCTGAGTCGCCCGCGACATCTTCTGCATCGACCACACGCTGGGTGCGGTGATCGTCCTGAGCGCCCGCGTCATCATGCGCACCGAGGAATCCCCTCGCCGGGTCGCCCTCAGACTCGGCGTCGCCAGTCGCGAGAGCAGGCGCCTCGTGGTCAGCGTGCTCGTCGGCGTCATCCCACGATCCGTCGGGACGCACCCGCGGCACCTGCACGCCGGGCTCGGCGAGCCTCTCGTGACGGGTCTCGTCGGTCGGCTCCTCATCCCACGCGCCGTCGGGGCGAACCTGCGGCACGCGCACCCCGGGCTCGCCGAACGAGCCCCCACGCGAGTCGTCGACCTGGTCGTAGCCACGCTCTGGGGTGGGCTCCGCGCCACCACGCTGATTGTCGGCGCCAGAACGAACGCCGTCGGTCACCGCGGCGCTCTGCCACTCGTCGTCGGCCCTGGTGTCACTCTGAACCGCGCCGCGCGGCGCGCCTGACGCGACGGCGAGCGCCGCGGCGTCACGGACACCACCGTCGTCGCGCCGGGGGTCGGCGAAATCGTCGTCGCTCAACCCACTCGCGGGCTCCCACTCATCGTCGGCGTGGAGCGTCTCGCCGCCGTGCGAACCGGAGGTCTCGGCGGCGAACAGGCGCTGAGCGACGCGGTCGAGCAGGTCGTCGACGTCGTCCATGTCGTAGCCGCCGTTGACGTCGGCGGCTCGCTCGGGAAACTCCGCCTCCACGACCTCGTGGGACGTCACGGCGTCGGTGACGCTGCCGTGGCCCTGCTCGAGCGCCGTCAGCGTCGCGATGACACGGTCGAGGAAGTCGTCCACGGCCACCTCGTCGTATCCCGGCGTGCTGGCCGCGGCGCGGCGAAACTCGGCGTCGTGCACCTCGCGAGCGGTGATCATGGCCAATCCCCTTCGTCGTGACGTGCGCCGTCGAACGGCGCTGTTCTCGACCGAGCCTAGCCACCGGCGGCGCGTTCGCCCATGCACCGCGCCGAGTCGTCCGATGACGCCGGACGCGGCCGCCGCTGCAGCCCCTTCACCGTGACGACCGATGTCCGCCCCAGGCTCCCTGCCCTGACGTCCGCCGCCACGCCCCGTCGCGCCATCGCAGCGAGCAGCACCCGCCGTGAGGCACGTCACCCCCGCCGTAGTTGCACCTAGTGCGACGAAAGTGCAACATTGCACTGCTGAAGATTTCAGTGCAACAGCCGAAGGGGGCCCGTGCACACCACAGCCTGCACCCAGCCCGCGTCTCGCACGGCGCGCGCGATGCGGCGTCTCGTCGAGATCCAGGAGGCCGCCGCAACCCTCGTCATCGAGCGGGGTTATGACGGTTTCACGATGGACGAATTGGCCGAACGCGTCGGCGTCAGCCGCCGCACCCTGTTCAATCACGTCCCGGACAAGGCCTCGGCCGTTCTCGGCCCGTTCGACGAGAACAACCCGCGCCCCGGGGCGCTCGAACTGTTCCTCGAGAAGCAGCCCCACGGCCGATTCGTCGACGATCTCGTCCACGCCATCGACACCGTCATCGCCTCCGCCGACGACCTGGACGCCACGAGCCCCGGACACCGCGCCCTCGTCAATCGGGCGATCATGTCCGACGCGAAGGTGATGCAACTCGTCGCCCACCGCTTCGAGGTCGTCGCCGCCATGCTGCGTGACGCCATCGCCCAGCGGGAGGGGTGGGAGCCGTCAGATCTGCGGGCCCGCGTCCTCGCCACGACGATGCTGAGCATGCTCAAGCTGACGCTCGAGGATTTCGCGGGCGGCCAGGACGCTCCGCCGATCGACTTCACGACCCGATTCCACGAGGTGCTCGCAGCCGCCGTCGAGGTGCACGAAGAGCACTGAGGCAGCGACGCCCGCCCTCTCAGACCCCCATCAGCCCTTGTCCGCGAGCCCGCCCGATCGGCCCACGTTCACCACCCGTCTCGCACCACCGTCTCATCACCACCGTCTCGACGCACTGCGTCGCGCATCCTTCGTCCACCCGCCACTCGCAAGGAGATCTTCGTGGCAAACATCCTCTACCGCCTCGGGCGGACGGCTTACAAGAAGTGGCCGTTCTTCCTCGTCGGCTGGCTCATCGCGATCCTCGCGGTCGGTGGTTTCGCCGCCGCCAAGAGCAAGCCGATGTCCAGCGAGTTCACCATCCCCGGCATCCCGTCGCTCAAGGCGGCCGAGATGCAGAAGGAGCTCTTCCCCGACGCCAAGGCTGCCGACAAGCAGGTCAACGGCCAGATCGTCCTGAAGGCGCCGGCGGGCCACACGCTCTCCGAGCAGCCGTACAAGGGCCAGATCGACGCGCTCGTCAAGAAGTTGCAGAGCGCACCGCAGATGCCGAAGGGCGCTGAGGCGCAGACCATCGCGAACCCCGTCGTCGCCGCGCAGATGCAGAGCAAGCAGCTCGTCGCGCAGTCGATGAAGCAGGGCATGACGAAGGAGCAGGCCGAGGCGAACGCCCAGGCCCTGTCGCCGCTGTCGAAGGACGGGCGCATCGGCACGATCTCGTGGAACTTCGATGTCGAGAACGTCATGGACATCAAGCAGGACACGCAGAAGCAGATCCGTTCGGATGCCGCGGCCGAGGCGAAGAACGGTCTGACGATCGTCGCCGGCGGTCAGGGCATGCAGGAGATGATGCAGCCCGGCGGCACCTCGGAGCTCATCGGCATCGCCGTCGCGCTCGTCGTCCTCGTCATCACGTTCGGTTCGTTCGTCGCGGCGGGCATGCCGATCCTCAACGCCGTCATCGGGCTGCTGCTGGGCACGCTCGGCATCACGGGTGCGACGTACTTCTTCGACCTGCCGGAGACGACGACGGCGCTCGCGTCGATGATCGGTCTCGCCGTCGGCATCGACTACGCGCTGTTCATCCTGTCGCGTTACCGCAGCGAGCTGCGGCACGTCGACCGGACGAAGAACGACGAGCGTGCCCACGCGATGGGTCGTGCCCTCGGGACGGCCGGCTCGGCCGTCGTGTTCGCCGGTCTCACCGTCCTCATCGCGCTGTCCGCATTCTCGGTGCTCGGCATCGGCATGCTGACGGCGATGGGTCTCGGCGCCGCGGGCACCGTCTTCGTCGCCGTCATGGTCAGCCTGACGCTGCTGCCCGCTCTCATGGGCATGCTCAAGGGCAAGGCGTTCGGTGGGCGGGTGCGCAAGGACACGACCGCCGACGACTCCGACCACGACTTCGTCAACGGTTCGGTCCGACTCGGTCGCGGCATCCGCAAGGCTCCGTGGGCCGTCGCGCTCGGCGTCGTCGCCCTTCTGGGCGTGCTCGCGGCACCCGTGAGCAACCTGCACCTCGGCCTGCCCTCCGACGCCACGGCGGAGAAGAACACCGAGGCGCGTCAGAGCGCCGACCTGCTCGCCGAGGGCTTCGGCCCGGGCAAGAACGCCCCGATGATCGCCGTACTCGACGGACGTGACATCAAGGTCTCCGGCACGGACGCCGCGGCGCAGAAGGAACTCGCCGGCAAGCAGATGCAGGCGTACGGCAAGGTCGTGCAGTGGGCGTCGAAGGAGGACGACGTCGCCAACGCGCAGATCGTCCAGATGGCGAAGAAGGGTGACGGCGCCGTCGTCATGATCACGCCGAAGACGGGCCCCGCCGACAAGAAGACCGACGACCTGCTGACGCGCCTGCGCGACGGTCAGGCCGACATCGAGAAGTCGAGCAACGTCAAGGTCGGCATCACCGGCCAGACGGCGATCGCCGCAGACGTGTCGGAGAAGCTCAACGACGCGCTCGCGCCGTACCTCGCCATCGTCGTCGGGCTCGCGTTCGTCCTGCTCGTGCTCGTGTTCCGTTCGATCGTCGTGCCGCTGCTCGCGACGCTGGGCTTCCTCGCCTCGATCCTCGCGACGCTCGGCGTGACGGTGAAGCTCGTCCAGGACGGTATGTTCGGCTGGTTCGACCCGCAGCCCATCATGAGCTTCATGCCGACGCTGCTCATCGGCATCGTGTTCGGCCTCGCGATGGACTACCAGGTCTTCCTCACCACGCGCATGCGTGAGGCGTACGCCCACGGCATGGACGCACGCGACGCCGTCATCGACGGTTTCCGCCACTCGGGCCGCGTCGTCGTCGCCGCCGCGCTCATCATGATCTCGGTGTTCGCCGCGTTCGCCTCGCAGGACAACGCGCTCATCAAGACGATCGGTGTGTCGCTCGCGACGGCCGTCTTCCTCGACGCGTTCCTCGTGCGCATGATCCTCATCCCGGCCGTCATGCTCATGCTGGGCAAGCACGCCTGGTGGATCCCGAAGTGGCTCGACAAGATCATGCCCAACGTCGACGTCGAAGGTGAAAGCCTCAGCCAGCACGGCGCGCGCCCCGGCTCGCCCGAGCACGCTGCGGAGCGCGCAGCCGCCGGCACGACCGATGGGGTCGCCGCTGCGGCTGCCGGCTCGGCCGCCTCGTCCGACGCTGCGGGGACGGAGACGACGGACGCGGCCGCCTCGGAGCACGCGGCCACGACGCCCGGTCTGCACGGCGCGACGCCGGCGAGCATCGTCGAGGAACTCTTCGCCGGTGAGAGCCACTCGACGCCGAAGCACCTCGCCCGCGACGACGAGGACCGCCCGCGTACGAGCTGAGCGTCAGACACCCGGCCGGCTGAGCGCTGACCGACGAAGCGGGCTCCGCGACCATCTGGTCTCGGAGCCCGCTTCGTCGTGTCAGGAGCTTTCGTCCGTGAGGTGCCTGGTCCGTTGGGCGCTGCATCCGTCAGGGGTTTCGCCCCTCAGCGGTTCAGACGCGCGGCAGGTCGACGCCCGTCGTCGCAGCCGCGAGGGCCCACACGGATGCTGCGAGGGTCGGGCCGTTGGCGCTGCGGTACACCGGCACCTCGGCGGCCTCTCCGGTCATGCCGGTGCGGCTCTTCGGGCCGTAGAACGCGCCGTTCCGGGCCGCCGGGTCGGTGGCGGCCATGAGTTCGGGCCCGGCGCCCTGGACGGCGTCCATGCTCGGCAGCACGTCGAGGTCCATGATGCGCATCATCATCGTCGTGCGTCCGGAACCGAGCGCGGCGGCGCCGGCGCTCTGCAGGTTGGTCTTCGTGTAGCCGGGGTGCGCGATGGTGGAAAGGAGCCTCCAGCCGCGCTCCTGCGACACGCGGGCGAGATGCAGGCCCATGAGCAGGTCGGCGAGCTTCGACTGGCCGTACGCGCGCCACGAGGAGTACTTCTTCTCCCACTCGAGGTCGGCGAAGTTGATCGACGCCGCCTGCGCGGCGATGCTCGACATCGTCGTGACACGCGGCGCGCCCCTCCAGCAGCGTCGGCAGGAGCAGGTTCGTCAGGACGAACGGGCCGAGGAAGTTGCTGCCCCACTGCAGTTCGTGGCCGTCCTTCGTCAGCATGCGCTCCGGGGGCGTCATGACGCCGGCGTTGTTGACGAGGACGTCGAGCCCCTTGCCGTCGCCGCGGATCTCGACGGCGAGGGCGTGGGCCGAAACGTCGAGGCGGCGCTTCGTCGCGTGGTGCAACCCCACCCGCTCGGGTGGGTATGCCCACGGCCGCCCGGGATGCGGGAGGCGCGGCGGGCCCGCGCGCCCTGCTCCTGACGGGGCAAGGCATTCAACACCTACTCGCCGGTTCGGGACCGGCCCCCAATTCTCGGTTAATGGTCGTTAACCTAGGCCGCATGACTATCACCGACGCACCGCTCACGCAGGCTCCCACGTCCGACGAGGACGTACTGGCGCGCGCTCGCCGCATCGTGCTCGAGGAGGGCAAGCCGCTCGGCTACGACGACCTCGTCGAGGTGCTGCGCACAGGTGACGATCGCCTCGAGGAGCTGCTGCAGCTCGCCCATGAGGTGCGCCTGAAGTACAACGGTGACGAGGTCGAGGTCGAGGGCATCGTCTCCCTCAAGACGGGCGGCTGCCCCGAGGACTGCCACTTCTGCTCGCAGTCGGGGCAGTTCACGTCGCCGGTGCGTTCGGTGTGGCTCAACATTCCGCAGCTCGTGCGCGCCGCGAAGCAGACGCGCGAGACGGGCGCGTCGGAGTTCTGCATCGTCGCCGCCGTGCGCGGGCCGGACGCGAAGCTCATGGAGCAGATGCGCGAGGGCGTCAAGGCGATCCACGACGAGGTCGACATCCAGGTCGCCGCGTCTCTCGGCATGTTGACGCAGGAGCAGGTCGACGACCTGCGCGACATGGGTGTGCACCGCTACAACCACAACCTCGAGGCCGCGAAGTCGTACTTCCCCGACGTCGTCACGACGCACACGTACGAGGAGCGCTGGGAGACGTGCACGATGGTCAAGGCCAGCGGCATGGAACTGTGCTGCGGTGGTCTCGTCGGCATGGGTGAGACGCTCGAGCAGCGCGCAGAACTCGCGTCGCAGCTCGCCGAGCTCGAGCCGCACGAGGTGCCGCTCAACTTCCTCAACCCGCGCCCCGGCACGCCGTTCGGCGACATCGAGCCGATGGAGTCGAACGACGCGCTGCGCACGATCGCCGCGTTCCGTCTCGCACTGCCGCGCACGATCCTGCGCTACGCGGGCGGCCGCGAGCTGACGCTCGGTGACCTCGGCACGCGTGACGGGCTCATGGGCGGCATCAACGCCGTCATCGTCGGCAACTACCTGACGACGCTCGGGCGCGACCCGAAGGAAGACCTGTCGTTGCTCGGCGAGCTCAACATGCCGATCAAGGCCCTCAACGCGACACTCTGACGCGCCCTGCACGAGAGATGACGACGATGAGTGACGCGACGCTGCCGGGCCGCGACCAGGGTGCGGTCGTGGGGGGCCCGGCTGTGCGTGGGCGGGGTTCGCAGGTCGCGGCGGCGGGCAACTCGGGTGATGCGCCCGCGTTCTGCACGCGGTGCGGCTTGGCGCCCGAGGCGGCCGACCACGCGACGTGCGCTCGGTGGCTCGCCTCGGAAGAGCCGCCGCGCTTCTGCGCGCAGTGCGCGCGGCGCATGAAGGTGCAGATCATCCCGACTGGATGGTCGGCCGAGTGCTCCCGTCACGGCGCGATCAGTGGCGGCGCCGGCGTCTGACCGCGCGCGGCCGGCAGACGCGACGTCGGGGGTGACCCGAGTCACATCTGAACGTATCCTGAGGGTTCAGGCATCGACAGGGGTCGAGGCCGATGTCGCGAGGGGGAACGATGCCCGAATTGACCTGTTCACACGTCAGCCGCCGGAATGCCCTCCTGGGCGGTGCGGGCGCCGCGGCCCTGGGCTGTGTCGCCACTTCGACGACGTCAGCACTGGCCGACACCACAGACCCCTCGTACCCGCGCTTCGGCGACAGCCGCTACCGCGTGCTGCACTACCAGATCGGTGACACGATCCTCACCGGCAGCTCGCCGCGGCTCTTCGGTTCGACGACGATGACGTGCGTCGCTGCGCGATCGATGACGAACCTCTTCGTCGACTTCCAGCACACACCGAACGTCGTGTCGATCAACGGCAAGGCCGTGCGATTCTCCAGGACGTCCAGCGTCGCCACGACGTACGGCGACCAGGGCGGGCATCGCCGATTCACCGTCAGCGGCTTCTCGCTGCCGGCGGGAGCGCGATTCACGCTCAAGGTCGGCTACAACGTCTCCGCCGACGCGAACCGCACCGCCTCGCTGTTGAGCGCCGGGGCGTACTTCGTCGTCGCCGGCGAGCCGATCGCCGCCACGCACTGGTTCCCGTGCAACGACCGGCTCGACGTGAAATCGACCTACGGCGTCAGCATCTCGACCCAGCGGGCCAACCGGGTCATGCTGGCGAGGCCGACCTCACAGACGTTCTACACCTCGGGCCGCACCGCGATGACGAACATTCGCTTCGCTGTCGCCGAACCCAGCGCCACCTACCAACTCGGCCTCGCCGTCGGGCCGTTCAGCGTCACCTCGGGTACGTGGTCGATCGGCGGGCGTGACGTTCCCTACGGCGTCGCGGCACAGCCGGGGCTCACGAAGTCGACCCTGCTCGATCACACCCCGCGGGCCTTGTCGTACTTCGCGGCGCGCTACGGCAGCTTCCCCTTCTCGCACGCGGGCGGGGTCTTGGTCAAAGACATTGGTGTGGGCGCTCAGGAGACCGTCGGCGGGCCGACCTACGACGCGTCCTGCAACACAGCCGCGTTCGTCGCCCACGAGAATGCGCACATGTGGTTCGGCAACAGCGTGACCGCGGCGAGTTGGGCGGACGTCGTGTTGATCCAGGAGGGCCTGGCGCAGCTCCTGGAATGGGACTATGTGCAGATGTTGCGTGCCACGTCAGGCACCTCCGCCGCGATGTGGGCTCCCCTGCTGACGCCGCCCACGACCTGGCGCGTGCCGACCCACATGAAGGTGGCGAAGCTGACGTATCAGTACGCGGGTGGCCTCATGCGGGAGCTGCGCCGTGAGATGGACGGCTCGATCGAGCAGGCGCGCGCACCGCGCTTCACGGCATTCCTGCGCACGTTGGCCACGGGCCACGCCCACTCGAGCATCACCCGCGCCCAGTTCAAGGCCGAGGCGCAGAAGGCCGCGGGCAAGGATCTCAGCGGTTTCCTTCGTCGCTACGGCATCTGATCTGCGCTACTCGGGCCGCGCGGCATCCGTCGTCCCGACGGTGGGATCCACGACGGACGAAGACGCGGCGGCTCGTCGCGCCTTCGCCCAGCACACCCATGCGCCGAGGCACACCATGACGATGGCCACGAGGTGCACGATCACGGCGGCGATGTCGCTGAACGGCGCGACCAGGATGACGAGAACGGCGAGCACCCCCACGATGAGCGCGTAACGCATCATGAAGGGCGCGGCGGCGCGGTTGGCGTCGAGCAACGCCTCAGGGGTGCGTGCAACGCCGCGCGGGCGCAGCGCGAGCCTACCGCCGAAGGGCAGCGTGCCCGACGTGATCGAGCGTGCGAGCCACGCCGTCATTGCTGCGATGGCGGCGAGGACGCAGGCGCCGATCATGGCGGTCACCGCGAGATCCGTGATCATGGCCTCACAGTAGCGAGAACGGCCGACAACCGCGGAAGGACGCGGTTGTCGGCGCTCGATCCTAGGGTGAGACGCATCACGCCGCCCGTGCTCGAGGCCGCCTTCCGGACTCGCGGGTAACCGGGCGTGGGATGAGAGGATGCGGCCATGACCACGGACGTCGACGCGCTGCTCACCCTCGACGCCGCCCACGTGTGGCACCCCTACGCGAGTGCCACGGCAGGAGTACCGCCCCACGTCGTCGAGTCTGCCTCCGGCGTGCGGCTGCGTCTCGTCGAGACCGACGGAACGCGCCGCGACGTCATCGACGCGATGAGCTCGTGGTGGTGCGCCGTGCACGGCTACGGCGTGCCGGAGCTCGATGCGGCTGCCACGGGGCAGCTACAGCGCATGTCGCACGTCATGTTCGGCGGTTTGACGCACGAACCCGCGATCCGGCTCGCCGAGCGCCTCGTCGCGATGGCGCCGCACCCACAGCCGGAACGTGCGGCGTTGAACCGAGTGTTCCTCGCCGATTCGGGCTCCGTCAGCGTCGAGGTGGCAATGAAGATGGCGCTGCAGTGCTTCGCCGCCGACAACCGGCCACGGCGTCGCATCCTCACCGTCCGCGGCGGCTACCACGGCGACACGTTGCACCCGATGAGCGTCTGCGACCCCGACGGCGGTATGCACACGCTCTGGCGCGGCACACTGCCCGAGCAGATCTTCGCGCCGCTGCCGCCCGCACCCGCGGACCCGTCTTCCGGCCTCGTCGCTGACGCGGGCGAGATGGCCGCGTGGAAGGACGAGACCGCGCGCTTGTTCGCCGAGCACGCCGACGACATCGCCGCCGTCATCCTCGAACCCCTGCTGCAGGGCGCCGGCGGCATGCGGATCCACGACCCGGAGTGCGTGCGATTCCTCGCCGAACTCGCCCGTGAGCACGGGGCGCTCGTCATCTTCGACGAGATCGCCACCGGTTTCGGACGCACCGGCACCCTCTGGGCGGCCGAACGCGTCGGCGTCACACCCGACATCATGTGCGTCGGCAAGGCGTTGACCGGTGGGTACCTGACACTCGCCGCAACGCTGTGCAGCGACGAGGTGGCCCAGCGCATCAGCGATCGCACGGGCGCTGTCATGCACGGCCCGACATTCATGGGTAACCCCCTCGCGTGCGCCGTCGCACTTGCGAGCCTCGACCTGCTCGACGCCGAACGCCTCACGCGCGCAGCACAGTTCGAGGGCGCCCTCGAGGCCGGGCTCGGGCCGCTGCGCAGCATCGCGGGTGTGAAGGACGTCCGCGTCATCGGTGCGGTCGGCGTCGTCGAGTTGGAGGGCGACGTCGACATGACGCGCGCTACTGAGGCGGCACTGGCCGAAGGCGTCTGGATCCGCCCGTTCCGTGGGCTCATCTACACGATGCCGCCGTACGTGTGCACCGACGATGATCTCGCGACGATCATGCGCGGCGTCACGGCCGCAGTGCGGGCGAGCGTCGACGCCGGCTGCCGAGCTAGCGAGGAGTCGCGATGAGCAGGCCTGACGGAATGGAGCCCGAAGCCTCGACGGACGGCACAGCCGTGCCACGCGGGGGCCTTGACGCGGGCGCCTCAGCCCCAGCGGATGCGACCGTCCGCGGCGGTCAGGTCGATCAATACGCCGTCTTCCTGCGCGACGCCGCACAGCGCCGCGAAGAGCTGGGCCTCACCCGCACGGCCGTCGACGACCAGCTCGACGACGTCCGCATCGACCTCGCCGGCAACGACTACCTCGCGCTGCGGCGACACCCTGACGTCATCGCCGCAGCCGTCGCCGCGCTCCAGGACGACGGTGCGGGCGCCGGTGCGAGCCGCCTCGTGACGGGCACGCATGCCTCGCACGTCACACTCGAACGCGAACTCGCCGCGCACCTGGGGCATGAGGCCGCACTCGTGTTCTCCACGGGCTACCACGCCAATCTCTCCCTCATGACGGCCCTCGGCACGGCTGACACGGTCATCATCAGCGACGCGCACAACCACGCGAGCCTCATCGACGGGATGCGGCTCGCGAAGGCGCGCGTCGCCGTCACTCCGCACCTCGACGTGGCCGCGGTCCGCGACGAGCTCGCCGAACGCACCGAGCCGCGCGCCGTCATCGTCGTCGAGTCGATCTTCTCGGTGCTCGGGGATGCTGCCCCGCTGCGCGAACTGCTCGACCTCGCGATCGAGCACGATGCGCTCCTGGTCGTCGACGAGGCACACGGCCTCGGAGTCATCGGCGAGCGGGGCGAAGGCCTTGTGCGGGCGCTCGGTCTGCTCGATCGCCCGGGCCGCGAGCGCATCATCACGACTGTGACGTTGTCGAAATCCCTCGCCGCCCAGGGCGGCGCGGTCCTCGGCTCGGCCGCGCTGCGCGAGCATCTCGTCAACACGGCACGCCCGTTCATCTTCGACACCGGCCTGGCTCCCGCGTCAGCCGGAGCCGCGCTGGGTGCTCTGCGCCAGCTCGTCGCGCGACCCGAACTCGCCGCACGCACCCGAGAGGTCGCAGCACGACTGGCCGACATCGTCGGCGTCGAGGCGCCTGCGGGCGCCGTCCTCAGCGTTCCCATGCCGTCACCGCGCAGTGCCGTGTCCGCCGTCGACGCTGCCCGACGAGAGGGCCTGCGCATCGGCTGCTTCCGCCCACCGAGCACACCCGACGGCATCTCGCGCCTACGCCTGACGGCCAACGCCGGTATCACTGACGACGACCTCGCAGACGTCGAACGCATCATGCACGGCGTGCTTCGCGAGACGTCGCACGAACGAGCCGGCAGCTCGGAGTCGCCGCGACCTGCTGCCGGCCCGCCCGCTTCCCCACCTCTCGAGGAGATCGCATGACCGCGCCCATCCTGCTCGTCACCGGCACCGACACCGAGGTCGGCAAGACGGTGACGACGGCCGCCATCGCCGCGGCTCTCATCGCTCAGGGCATGCACGTGGCCGTCGTCAAACCCACGCAGACGGGTCTCGCGCCGGGCGAGGCCGGCGACGTCGACGAGGTGGCGCGTCTTGTCGGTGATCTGGGTGGCGACGACGCGGCCACGGGCTCGCTCACGACGCACGAGTTCGTCCGGCTGCCCGACCCGCTCGCCCCCGATTCCGCAGCTCGGCTGGCCCAGGTGACGCTGCCGACGGTCGCCGAGCACGCTCGTCGCGTCCTCGAGATCGCCGAGAGGGACGACGTCGACACCGTCATCGTCGAAGGTGCCGGGGGGCTGCTCGTGCACCTTGACGGCGAGGGCAACACCCTGGCCGACCTTGGAATCGCGTTGCGCGACGCCGGCGCTCGCGCCGGTTTCGTCCTCGTCGTCGCCTCGCGCCTGGGCACCCTCAACGTCACGGCGCTGACCGCCGAGGCGCTCGCTCGCCGCGAGCTCGACCTCATCGGGTACGTCGTCGGCAGCTACCCGAGCGAGCCCGATCTCGCCGAGCGCACCAACATCGACGACCTGCCCACCGCGGCCGGCACCCAGCCCCTCGGCCGCATCCCGACCGGCGCGGCTAGCCTGGAGCCTGCCGAATTCCGCACGCACGCAACAGAATGGGTGCATCTGTGATGTTCCGAACCGACGGCCGTCTCGCTGACGGCCGCACGATCCGCTGGTACGACCGCACCGCGGGCCGTGAGCCGAGCCCCGACACCCGCGACCTGCCGACGACGACCCCGATGTCGCAGATCCGTCGCGATCCACTGACCGGCGAACGGATCGTGCTCGCCGCGCACCGGCAGAACCGCACGTTCATGCCGCCCGCCGACGAGTGCCCCCTGTGCCCCAGTCGCGACGGATACGCGAGCGAGGTGCCGTCCGACTCGTACGAGGTCGCCGTGTTCGACAACCGCTTCCCGGCACTGTCGGACGCGGTCGTCGACGTCCCGACCGAGGACGACCCGCTGTTCGCCTCGGCTCCCGCGCACGGCACGTGCGAGGTGGTGTGCTTCAGCGAACGACACGACGCGTCGTTCAAGGATCTCGGCCTCGAGCAGGCGCGCCTCGTCGTCGACGCGTGGGCCGACCGCACGCGCGAGCTGTCCGCGCGCGACAGCGTCGAGTACGTCTATCCGTTCGAGAACCGCGGCGTCGAGATCGGGGTGACGCTGCCACACCCGCACGGGCAGATCTACGCGTTCGGGTTCGTGCCGCCACGCGCGGCGACGGAGTTGGCGCGCGCCCGCGCCCACCATGACGCGACGGGGCGCAACCTGTTCGGCGACGTCATCGCCCGCGAACTCGCCGACGGCGCCCGCATCGTCGCCGAGAACGACACCTGGGTGGCGTTCGTGCCGTTCGCGGCGCGCTGGCCCGTCGAGGTGCACCTGTATCCGCGGACGCAGGTGGCCGACCTTGCGGCCCTCGACGACGCCCAGCGCGACGGGCTCGCGGCGCTGTACCGCGACGTCCTCACCCGCTTCGATGCCCTCTACGACGCGCCGCTGCCGTACATCTCGGCGTGGCAGCAGGCGCCGGCCAAGGCCGATCACCCGGACCGCGAGCTCGCGTGGCTGCACGTCGAGCTGTTCTCTATTCGTCGCAGCGCCGACAAGCTGAAGTACCTCGCCGGCACCGAGTCGGGGCAGGGTGCGTTCAGCAACGACGTCTCCCCCGAAGCTGTCGCACAGCGCCTGCGTGAGGTGGCAGACGCGTTCGACGGCGGCTCAGGCCGCGAAGTGGGTGAGTCGTCATGACGACGCCGACCTCGACGCAGCGTCGCCTGCTCGACGACGCGAGCTCCCTGTTCGATCGCGAGTTCGGCTCGGACGCAGGCGAACCCGACGGTGCGTGGTGGGCGCCGGGCCGCGTCAACATCATCGGTGAGCACACCGATTACAACGGTGGCTACGTCCTACCCATCGCCCTGCCGACGGGTACGGTTGCCGTCGCACGTCGGCGCGACGACGATCTCGTGCGCCTCGCCTCTGAAGGCAAGCGTGTCGAGGTGCGTCTCGGCGAGGTGTCGCGGGAGGCGGGCCTCGGATGGGCGTCCTACGCCGCCGGCGTGGGATGGGCCGCCCGTCGCGACGGCCTCGACGTGCCGGGGCTCGACATCGCGTTCGCGGCCGACGTACCGCGCGGCGCCGGGTTGTCGTCGTCGGCGTCCTTGAGTTGTGCGACGGCGTCGGCGTGGAACGACCTCGCCGGCTGGGGGCTCGACGGGTCGGGCATCGCCAGGCTCGGGCGCCTCGCCGAGAACGAGATCGCGGGAGCACCGACCGGAACGATGGATCAGCTCGCGTCTGTGCTCTGCGAACCGGGGAACGCGCTGCGACTCGACACGCTGACGAACGAGACGATGCAGGTGCCGTTCGACCTCGCCGACGCGGGCCTCGCGCTGCTCGTCGTCAACTCGCACGCGCCGCACGAGCTCGTCGACGGTGCGTACGGCGAGCGCCGCCGCGCGTGTGAGGAGGCCGCCGACGCCCTGGGCATCGCCCGCGGGCGACTGTGCGCCGAGATCGACGGACGCGACGTCGACGCCGTCGATGCGCGTCTCGCCGGGCTGCCCGACGTGCCGCGCCGCCGCGCGCGCCACGTCATCACCGACTCCGCGCGGGTCCTCGCCGTCGACGCTCTCCTGACCGGTGGCGTGACGCGGGACAAAGCGCCTGACGTCGGGGCGCTGCTCACGGCGTCACACGTCAGCATGCGCGACGATTTCGAGATCACCGTCCCGGCCGTCGACACGCTCGCCGCCGCACTCGTCGCCGGTGGCGCGTACGGCGCACGCATGACGGGCGGGGGTTTCGGCGGGTGCGTCATCGCGCTCGTCGACGTCGAAGGCGTCGATGATGCCGTCGCGGCCGCTCGACGCGCGGCGCACGACGGCGGCTTCCCCGAGCCGGAGCCCTTCGTCGCGCTTGCGAGCGCGGGGGCGCATCGGCTCGTCTGAGCGACCTGGTCGCAGTGACTCGACGATCGGCGGTCCAGGCTGATCGACGGGTGCCACAGGTGCTACCCGTCGCGCCCGTCGCGAACGCAGTTCTCCACGCTCGGCGCACACCGAACGGTGGGGGCCAGCCTCGCGGCGTCGACCGGCGGTGTGCTGCGCGATGGTGTCGAGCCCGTCGACCGAATCCTGAGGTATCTCGGGGCCGTTGTAGGCGAGGCCTGTCGGCGCCTCATGCGCGAGGCGCCGACGCACCGCGGACAAGATGCGATTCCCGGCAGGCCCGGAACCGCGCAGTTATCAGCGTCACGTGATTGGCTGGGAACGTCACCGAGCGAGGCCGGCTGGCCTCACCGCGACCGAAGGAGTCGTCATGCCAACCCGCACCACGAACTGGCCCGCCGGCACGCCCAACTGGGTCGACTGCAGCTTCGACCACATGCACCGAGCGAAGGATTTCTACGCCAAGCTGTTCGGCTGGGAGATCCGCGAGGGCGGTGACGACATGGGCGGCTACGCCGTCGGGCTCAAGCATCACCACGCTGCTGCCGGGCTGGCGCCGCGCATGCAGCCCGACGTTCCGAGCGCGTGGTCCACGTTCTTCGCGAGCGACGACGTCGACGCGACCGCTGGCGCCATCCGCGACGCCGGCGGCCGCACGCTCGTCGAGCCGATGGACGTGCCGAACACAGGACGCATGGCGTTCTTCCAGGATCCCGAGGGGGCCGCGTTCGGTGTCTGGCAGGGCGGCGAGCACCCCGGGTTCGGCATCTTCAACGAGCCCGGTTCCGTGGGCTGGAACGACCTCATGACGCGCGACCTCGAGGGCGCGAAGTCGTTCTACGGCAAGGTTTTCGGCTTCTCCTACGAGGAGATGGGCACCGACTACGTCACGATCAAGCGCGCGAGCGACGGCGAGGTCGTCGCGGGCATGCACCTCGCGACGCAGCTGCCCGACGACGTTCCCGCGAACTGGTTGACGCACTTCGTCGTCGCCGACCGCGACTCCACCGTCGCCACCGTCGAAGAGCTCGACGGCGAGGTGCTCATGAGCTTCGACACCCCGTTCGGGCCGGAGGCGACGATTCGCGGGCCCGAGGGTGAGACCTTCAACGTCATCGCTTTCTCACCCGAGGCCGAGAACGGTCGAGACGCCGAGTGACGAGCGGGTGAGGTAAGCCAGCCCTGACCCAGGAAAATCCCGGGTACTTGTCAGGTCTGCCGGTTACGGACGAGAGCCTTCTCCTAGGTGGATGCGGTTTGCTGTGGGGACACTGCTCCATCCCACGCGAAGGACCATCATGACGAGCTCCACGCCCGCGAATTCCTTAGCCGCGACGGCACCCACTCGTACGTTCGCAGCACTCGTCGGCGTCGCTCGCCGTGCTGCTGCAGGGCCTGTGGGCCGGATTGTTCATGTCGACGCCCGACACCGACCCTGAAAAGACGCCCTGGCTCGAGGTCCATTCGTGGTGCGGGAAGGCCGCCATCGGGTTCGCGCTCCTCGCCACGGTGTGGGCGTTCCTGAAGCTGCGTGAACGCACCGACCTGACCTTCGGCGCGCTGGCGTTGACGGTGCTGTTGATCCTCGAGGCCTATCTCGGGGGGCTCATCGTGGACGAGGGCAAGGACGTCATGGCCGCCGTCCACGTCCCGCTGGCGATGGCGCTCATGGGCCTGGCGGTGTGGCTCCCGCTGCGGGCCCGAAAGCGCTGACTCCACCGTGAGGACGAGCCTCGGATGCGACACGCGTCCGGGGCTCGTCGTTTGGAACAATGGGTGCATGCACAGCCTCGCCGACACCCAGCCCGCCATCGCCCTCGGAGCCCTCGACGGCCGCTACCGCGGCGCCGTCGCCCCGCTCGTCGACCACCTGTCGGAGGCCGCGCTCAACCGGATGCGCGTCCACGTCGAGGTCGAGTGGCTCATCCACCTCACCGACGCCGGCATTCTCGACGGCGTGCGCGCGCTGGACGACGGCGAGAAGGAGGCGCTGCGCGACGTCGTCGAGGAGTTCGACGGTGACGACATCGCCGAACTAGCCGAGATCGAACGCGAGACGGTGCACGACGTCAAGGCAGTCGAGTACTACCTCAAGCGCCGCCTCACGCAGATCGTGGCCGACGCTGGCCACGACGACGCCGAGCAGCTCTCGGAACTCATCCACTTCTGCTGCACGAGCGAGGACATCAACAACCTCAGCTACGCCCTCATGGTGCAGCGTGCGACGCAGCAGGTGTGGCTGCCGAAGGCGACGACGCTCGTCGAGCAGGTCGCGACGATGGCCCGCGACATGCGGGACGTGCCGCTGCTCGCGCACACGCACGGCCAGCCGGCGACGCCGACGACCATGGGCAAGGAATTCGCCGTGCTCGCGCACCGCCTCGGCCGACAGCTGCGCCGCATCGAGGCCCAGGAGTTCCTCGGCAAGCTCAACGGCGCCACCGGCACGTTCGGCGCGCACACCGCCGCCGTGCCGAGCGCCGACTGGCCGGCGCTGAGCCAGAGCTTCGTCGAGGGCCTGGGCCTCACGTGGAACCCGCTCACGACGCAGATCGAGAGCCACGACTGGCAGGCCGAGCTGTACGCCGACATGGCGCGCTTCAACCGCATCCTGCACAACCTGTGCACCGACGTGTGGACCTACATCTCGATGGGCTACTTCGCGCAGGTGCGCGGCCAGGGCACCGTCGGATCGTCGACGATGCCGCACAAGGTGAACCCGATCCGCTTCGAGAACGCGGAGGCGAACCTCGAGGTCAGCTCGGCGCTGCTCGACGTCCTCGGCTCGACCCTCGTCACGTCGCGCCTGCAGCGCGACCTCACGGATTCCTCGATGCAGCGCAACATCGGCACCGCATTCGGGCACTCGGTGCTGGCCATGGACAACGTCGCGCGGGGCCTCGGCGGTCTCGACCCCGTGCCGGCCGCCATGGCCAAGGACCTCGAAGCCAACTGGGAGGTGCTCGGCGAGCCGATCCAGACGGCGATGCGCGCGCTCGGCGCCCAGGGCGTGCCGGGGATGGAGCAGCCCTACGAGCGCCTCAAGGAACTGACGCGCGGACGCCGCATCACCGGCGACGACCTGCGCGAGTTCGTGCGCGGCCTCGGCCTGCCCGCCGACGTCGAAGCACGCTTCGTCGAGATGACGCCCGCGACGTACGTCGGCATCGCTCCGCAGCTGGTCGACTTCCTCGAGGTCTGACACCCAGCGGATCATTTCGACGCCTGACGTGCACTGGCCTGCGACGGACGCTCGTGCGCCCCTTGGCGATCTGCTGAAGCCCGCGGCTGCCTCGCTGAGAGCTGAGATCCTGCATGGTGGGGCCTCAAGCTCTCAACGCGGCTGTTGGGGGCTGAAATCCCGCAATGCGGAGTTTCAGACCTCACCAGATGCGTTGAGGGCCGAAACTCTGGACTGCAGAGTTTCGGCCCTCGACGTCAGGACGGAACGCCGCCCCTCAAATCATCAGATCGTGACGTCGCCCTTGGCGGTCGCGAACGTCACCGACAGCACCGACGGGGTGCCGTGCGGCGCGACGAACTGGAAGTCGATGTCGGGCTCCCAGTCCTCGCGGTCGACGCCGGGTTCGCCCGTCAGGCCGAGCCATTCGCGCACGCGCTCGGGCGCGCCGGCAAGCATGATGCCCTTGAGCGCGACGTCCGTGGCGCCGTCCTTCGACGGGTGCTGCGCGGGATCGTCCCAGTGGATGAAGTACGGCAGCTGCGGGTCGACGACGAGGTCGCTGACGCCGATCTGCTGCCACGTGATCTCCGCGCCGTCGGGGCGGTGACGGCGACCTTCCGTGGTGGGGCGGCCGAGCTTGGCGACGGGGCCGCTCATGTCGTCGAGTTCGACGACCCAGCCGACCCAACCGCCGCCGTTGGCGGAGCGAGCCTTGACGGCCTGACCGAACGGCATCTTGTCGACGCTCGGGTGCTCCAGCGCTTCGACGACCTCGACGAAACGCCCCTGCCTCAGCGGCAGGATCATGTTGCGCGTCCCGAAGCGCGGGTGCACGCCGCCGTCACGCACCTCGATGCCGAGCTGCTGCGAGAGGCGCTCGGCTGTGGCCTGCAGGCCGTCATTCTCGGCCGCATACATCACGTGGTCAATCCGCATGGAGACACTGTGCCACGTCACCCAACACAGCTTGTAATCAGGGTCACGTCTCGGCGACGCGGGGCCGCGTCACCGGCTGGCGCCCCGGTGCGGACGGGTGGCGGGGGGCACCTCGCTCGCGGCGCCGGGTCACCTGAGTGCGTCGGGTGGCCGCTCGTCAGCCCCGCACGCCGCGCTGTCGCATGGCTTCGTAGAGCACGATGGCGGCGCTCGTCGCGACGTTGAGCGAGTTGACCTGCCCGACCATCGGGATGCGGACGCGGGACGTCGCGGCGCCCAGCATCTCGTCGGTGAGGCCGTACTTCTCGGTGCCGACGGCGACGGCGACGGGCCCGGACAGGTCGATGTCGGTGTGCATGACGTCGGTGTCCGGTGTCGTCGCGATGAGGGGAATGTCGTTGTCGCGCAACCATTCCAGCGTCTCTGACGTGGGTGCCGCCGCGACCGGCACGCTGAAGACGGTGCCCTTCGAGCCGCGGACGACGTTGGGGTTGCCCCAGTCGGTGACAGGGTCGGCCGCGATGACACCGTCGGCGCCCACGGCGTCAGCCGTGCGCAGCATCGCGCCCAGGTTTCCGGGCTTCTCGACGCCCTCGGCGACGAGCAGCAGCGGGTTGGCGGGCAGGTCGAGCATGCGCGGATGGGCGTTGACGCTCGGCACGACGGCGAGGAACCCGTCCGGCCCCTCGCGATACGCGACGCGCTCGAAAGCCTGACGCGCGACGGTGACGATCTCCGCGCCCGCAGTGCGCGCCGCGTCGATGACGTCATGCTGCCGCGCCGCGTCGAGCATCAACTCGTCACAGACGTAGAGCGTCTGCGGGCGGACGCCGGCGTCGAGCGCCAGACCCAGTTCGTCATACCCCTCGACGAGCGTCAGGCCCTCGGTCTCGCGCGTGCGGCGCTTGCGCAGGCCGACGAGGCCCTTGAGGCGCGGGTTCGTCGCGGACGTCAGGTGAAGATCAGGCACGCCCCATCATCCCAAATCGACGCGCCTCACGCGAAGGTGGACGCCGTTCGCAGATGGGTACGGGAATCGCGAATGTGGGCGTCGATCGCAGGAGGGGGTCAGATGAGCGAGCGCAGGACGAGGGCGGCGCCGTCGTCGTCGATGGGAGCGGTGACCTCGTCGGCGGCGGCCTTCACCTCGTCGGGCGCCTGGCCCATGGCGACGCCGCGCGCGGCCCATTCGAGCATCTCGACGTCGTTGCGCTGGTCGCCGACGGCCACCGTGTTCGCTGGTTCCACGCACAGTTTGCGCCGCACCTGCTCGAGCGCGGACGCCTTCGTCACGCCCTCGGGGTTGATGTCCATCCAGGCCGTGAACCCGACGGCGTAGTTGACCTGGTGCAGGCCGACGCGTTCGGCGAGGTCGAGGAAGTCCTCGCTCGTGCCGGTCGGCGAGCGGAACGTCACGCGCGTGACGGGCTCCGTCATCAGCTCCTCCCACGGCACGACGACCTGTTCGCCGTCGAGTTCACCGTCGGGGAACGGCGCCGTCACCTTGAACACGTCACCCGATTCGACGGCGATGACGGCGTCCTCCCACTGTCCGCGCAGCATCTGCAGCGCCGGCGTCGGGTCGAACGTGACGCGTTCGATCGTCTCGAACCCGTCGGGTAGTGAGCTGTCGAGACGCAGCGTGATCGCGCCGTTAGAGCACACCGCGTAGCCGGACGAGAGGCCGAGCATGTCGATGATCGGCTTCGTCGCGATCACCGCACGCCCTGTCGACAGCACGACCTGATGCCCCGCCTCGACACAGGCGCGCACGGCGTCGCGCGTGACGTCGTGCATCGTGCCGTCGTACTGCAGCAGGGTGCCATCGATGTCGAGGCACACCATGAGCGGCGGCCACTCCTTGCCATCCGGCTGCGACGAAACCGCCGAACCGGTCGACGGGGGCGGCGCGCAGGTGTCAGAGACAGTCACGTACCCACCCTAGGCGCAACGGCCCTCCTCGCGGCGACCATCCGTCGCGGGACGTACACGGCCGGGGTCCAGCCGCGTCCGACAGGGAGTCGACGCAGCGTCACCACCGCGTCGACGAGGCCGGCCCACCCCGTCTTGGGCGAGCCGGCCTCGTCAGGTGCGTGCCGTTGAGCGTGTCAGTAGGTCTGCTGACCCCACGGCTGCTGCGGGCCCTGCCCGTTGTTCTGCACGTTCGACGTGTTGTGCGCCGACGGGTTCGTCGCGTCCGCCTTGCGCGATTGCAGAAACGCGACGACGCCGACGGCGATCGCGATGAGGCCGGAGAGCAGCGTCAACCAGACGCCGGCACCGATCGTCGCGGTGTATCCGGCGGCCGCACCATTCGAACTCACGGCGCTCGACGCGGACGGGAACTGGACGATGCCGAGGATGAGGATGACGAGTCCGATCGCCGCGGTCACGAGGCCCGCCACCTTGGCGTTGAGCTTGCCCAGCAAGGCGAGCACCCCGGCGGCGACGAGGCCGAGGGCGAGGATCGCGACGAAGATGCCCGCCGTGTTCTTCGACCCACCGAGCGCGGAGTTCGCGGTGTTGCTGTTGCCGCCGATGCCGTTGAGTGCCACCGACTCGCTGCCGGCCTTGAACGTCACCCACGCCACGAACGGCGCGATCAGCCCGAGCAGCGCGGGCACGAACGGCCCGAACTTCGCGACAGGCGAGGCGGTCGACGTTGCGTGCGACGCGCCGACGCCGGTCGCCGTCGCCGCGCCCGTCTGCCCGACGCCCGGTGCGAACGACTGACCGTACGGCGCCGACGTGTAGTGCTGCTGGTTCGACACCGCCGCACTCTGCGAGGACGGGTAACCGCCCTGCGGTGACGACGCATAGCCGCCCTGCGGGTTGTTCGACGGATAGCCGCCCTGCGGGTTGTTCGACGGGTAACCGCCTTGCGGAGACGACGGGTAGCCGCCCTGGGGCGCGGACGGGTAGCCGCCCTGGGGCGGGGACGAGGGGTAGCCGCCCTGGGGCGCGGACGGGTAGCCGCCCTGCGGGGACGACGGGTAGCCGCCCTGCGGCGTCGACGGATAACCGCTCTGCGGAGCGGCCGGGTAACCGCCCTGGCCGTACGACGGACCTGCCGGGTTCTGGCCCCCGGGGTATTGCCCGTATCCGCTCTGGCCATACCCAGGCTGGCCACCGCCCTGCGGCCCGGCATAGCCGACCCCCGGCGCGCTCGGGTATGCCTGCGACGACGCGGCGTTCTGCTGCCCACCCTGACTCGACGGGCCCCATGCTGGCTGGGCCGGCGCATCCGAGCGTGGGGCGACGCGCGTCGCGTCACTGCCGATCGCCTGCGTGTGGTCGTCTGAGGCAGCAGTGTCCTTGGACATCGAGACTCCCGCGTCCGACGACGCGGCCCCGGCGGGCGTGGAACCCCCAGGCGTCGCGCCGGCGCCGGTGCCACCCGCGACGTGGGTGGCCTGCTCGTTGTTGTCTGCGCTCCAGGTCGAGCCCTGGCCGGACTCGTCGTTGGTCGACATGCCCCTCTCCTTCATGATTCGAGGTACGAAAAAACTTGCTCCCAATGTACGTGCCGCGGCGCCATCCACGGCCCGGTCGCCGCGCGACAGTGGACGGCAGAGACGTCAGGCCCCGAGCTTGAACGCCTCGCGGTAGGACAGGCGCCCACCGGTGCGCATGATGCTGCGCTCATACAGCCGCGTCGCGAGACGGGTGATGACGTACGCCGCGACGATCGCGATGCCGATGGCGAGGATCGGCTCCCACCATGCGGCGCTGCCGTCCATGATGCGTGCCGGCATCGTCACGGTCGAGACGACCGGAACGTACGAGGCGACGACCTGGGCCGTGCCGCTGAGCGACATGCCGACGACGAGCACGAGGACGACGAGCATGACGACGGGCTGCGACGTCGACTGCACGTCCTCGCTGCGTGAGGCGAGCGCGCCGGCGACGGCGAACATGCAGGCGACGACGAAGAATCCGACGAGGAAGAACAGCAGGAACCATCCGGAGGCGCCCGCGACGGTGCCGACGAAGGCGCTCCACTTGGTCTGGCTCAACCCGATGAGTGCGACGGCGGCGAGCAACGTCACCTGAGCGATGGCGAGCAGCGCGTTGCCGATGATCTTTCCGGCGAGGATGTGGCGCAGCGGCACGGCGCTCGCGAGGATCTCGACGATGCGTGACTGCTTCTCTTCGACGACGCTCTGCGCGATCGGCATGCCGAACATGAACGCGACGAAGTAGAACAGGAACGCGAAGACGAGTGACACCACCTTCGCGAGCCCGGCGCGGTCGGCATCGGAGCTGAGCGTCGACGTCGCCACGGCGCCGCCCTTCGTCAGCGACGACAGCTCGACGCCCTTCGATGCCGCGTTCGACGCGAGCGTCAGGTGTGCGGCGCTCGTCGTCACGTTCTTCTTCAACCCGTCGTCGATGCTCTTGTCGCCGATGAGTTGCCAGCCGCCGTTGGTGCGCAGCAGTGCGGCGTCGGCGTCGCCCTTCGTGACGGCGGCGCGGGCTGCGGCATCGTCGGGGAAGGCCGTGCTCGTGTACTCGACCTTCGCGCCGCCGTCCTTCGCGCTCGTCGCAGCGACGTCGACGACCTGCTTCGCCGACGGCCCGGAGGCGCCCTTCGTGTCGACGATCGCGACCTTCTGCGTGTCGGTCTTGCCGGCGATCCACACCTGCACGGCGAACGTGCCGATCACCATGGCGAGGGTGACGCCGAGGCCGACGAGGAAGTTCTTGTCGCGCGCCTTGACGGCGATCTCGCGCAGGGCGACGATCTGCCACGCCGGACGCGAATCACGCTGAGCTGTCTGGACGTTCATCACGCCACCTCCCGGTAGATGTCGGCGAGCTGGGGCAGGACCTCGGCGTATTCGCGGATGCTCGCGCGTGCCATGACGGTGCGCAGCAACTCGTCGGACGCCCTTTCGCGGCCCTCGGCGTCGTCGGGCAGTTCGAGCAGCGCCCGCGGGCCGTCGACGTCGACGACACCGATGCCGAGACGGTCGGCGACGTCACGCACCCACCCGGCGTCGGAGTCGAGGACGAGGCGGTGACGGACGCGTCCGCTGCGGCGCAGCTGCGCGGCCGTGCCCTGCGCGGCGACGCGGCCGCCCGCGAGGAAGACGAGGCTGTCGCAGAGGCGTTCGACGAGGTCGAGCTGGTGGCTGCTGAACAGCACGGGCACGCCGCGCGAGGTGAACTCGCGCAGCAGGTCGGCCATCGCGTCGACGGCGCGCGGGTCGAGGCCGCTGAACGGCTCGTCGAGGATGAGCGCGTCCGGCTCGGCGATGACGGACGCCGCGATCTGCACGCGCTGCTGGTTGCCGAGCGACAGCGCTTCGAGCTTGTCCTTCGCTCGGTCGCCGAGGCCGAACCGTTCGAGCAGTTCGAGCCCGCGGGCACGCGCCGCAGCGGGTGCGACGCCGCGCAGCTGGGCGAGGTAGACGAGCTGGTCGATGAGGGGCTGCTTCGGGTACAGCCCCCGCTCCTCGGGCATGTATCCGATGCGCCGGCGATGTTCGCGCGTCATCGGCTCGCCGTTCCACAACGCCTCCCCGGCGCTGGGCTCGAGCACGCCCATGATCATCCGCATCGTCGTGGTCTTGCCGGCGCCGTTGCCGCCGATGAAACCCGTCATCTGCCCGTCGGCGACCTCGAACGACACGTCGTCGACGGCCGTCTTGTCACCGAACCTGCGGGTCAGGCCTCTGGCTTCCAACATGTTCCGCTCCCTCGTCATGTTCGATCGTTCCTTCAGCCTGTCGCGTTGGCCGCCGCGCCGGATCCGGCGCGCGACGGATCTTCGCGCCTCCCCCTCGCGACGGAGCTGTCAGTCGCCGACGCGCACCAGGCCCGTCTCATAGGCCGCGACGACGGCCTGCACCCGATCGCGCAGACCGAGCTTCATCAGCACGTTCGACACGTGTGTCTTGACGGTGACCTCACCGACGAACAGCGCCGCCGCGATCTCCGCGTTGGACAGCCCACGCCCGAGCAGACCCAGCACCTCCCGTTCGCGCGGGGTGAGGTCATCAAGACGGCCGCCGTCGCCCGTCCTCCTCGGGGGCAGCGAGGGCGTCGAGTGGGCCGATGAGGCAAAGGGCCAGGCCGACGTCGTCGGTCCGACGTTGCCCGGGCCGTCGTCAGCGGCCCGGGCGGCCTCGGAGCCCGCGCCGAGCGACCCGTCCTGCACGCGTCGTTCGATGACGCGGCGCGTCACCTCCGGGGCGAGCAGGGCGTGTCCGTGCCCGACGGCGCGCACGGCGTCGGCGAGGTCGTCCGCGTCGGCGTTCTTGAGCAAGAAGCCGCTGGCGCCCGCGTCGAGCGCACTGAAGAGGTAGTCGTCGCGATCGAACGTCGTGAGGATGACGACGCGCCCGAGCCCCTCGTCGACGAACCGTCGCGTGGCCTCGATGCCGTCCATGACGGGCATCTGCACGTCCATCAAGGTGACGTCGGGCCGCACCTCGCGGGCCACGTCCAGCGCCTGCGCCCCGTTCGTCGCGGTGGCGACGACGTCGATGTCGTCCTCCACGGACAGGATGAGCGAGAATCCGCTGCTCACCATCTTCTGGTCATCGACGATGACGACCTTGAGCGCGTCCATCAGGCCCACCCTCCTGTCGTTCGCTGCCTCTGTCGGCCTCTCGCTGCGGCCTCGGTCATGAGCGCCCGCCGTCGTCGCCTCGCGCGTCGGGTAGCGGCAGCCTGACGCGCACGCGGTACCCACCGGTCAGCCGGGGGCCGATCTCGGCGCTGCCGCGATGAGCCGTCACGCGTTCACGCATGCCGAGCAGTCCCATGCCGCTGCCCGAGGTGCCCTGCCGTGGGCGCCCCTCGTCGAGGATCTCGACCTCTGCGTAGCGCGCCGCACCGGCCCCTTCCTCGCCGCCGCCACTGCGCACCGTGACGGACGCGGACGTCGCCGTCGAGTGGCGCCGGATGTTGGCCAGCGCCTCCTGCACGGTGCGGTAGAGGCTGTGTTGGACGCTGCCAGGCACGTCGACGTCACCGATGAGGTCGCGCAGTTCGACGTCGAACCCGGGCGAGGTGACCTCTTCGACCAGTCGCGGCAGATCGTCCAACCCAGGTTCGGGACGACGGTGCGTCGCGTCCAGCGCAACGCCCGTCTCGCGCTCGTTCCTCGTCGCGAGCGAACCGTCCGATGACGCGGCGACCGCCAGATCAGCCGACACCACCCCGCCGCCAGGCGGCAGACGGCCCGGCCCGGACGACGCGCCGTCCCCGGTTCGCAGGGTGCCGAGCAGGCTGCGCATCTGCGTGACGGCGTCGCGCGAGGAGGTCTCGACGTTCGTCAGCGACGTGGCCGCGAGCGACAGGTCCTTAGTCATGAGCTTGCGTGCGGCCGCGGCCTGCACGCCGATCGCGGCGACGTGGTGGGCGACGACGTCGTGCAGTTCGCGGGCGATGCGCAGTCTTTCGTCGACGACGGCGCGTTCGGTGAGCTGCGCCGACTGCTCCTCGATCGTGCGTGCCTGATCCTCGGCGCGGGCTCGGGCGCGAGCTCCACGCCACGAGTTGGCGCCCGTCGCGACGGCGGTGACGAAGAACAGGACGTTCATCATGACGCTCGTGAGCACCGCTCCTGTGCCAGGGCCGAACAGCGCGTCATCGCGGGTGCCGCGGCCGTTTCCGTAGGCGTCGACGAGCGCGTCACGCCCCGACGCGACCGACAGCTGCACGGCCACCCACCCGAACATGAACACGACGACGGCGCTCGCCGCGACCATCGTCATCCGGCGATCTCGGCCCCAGGCGAGTGCGGTGAAGATGGAGAAGAAGTAGGCCGCCTGCATCGCGAGGTTGCCCATGACGACGTACTGCGCCATGCCGAAGGCGAACATGTGCGCGGCGAGCAGCAGCATGACGGCGAGGGGGAAGCGTCGCCGCCACACGAGCGGCAGCATCCCGACGAGCGTCGCCGCATAGAGCGCGGGCCGCCCCCAGGTGCCGCGCGGCAGACCCAACGCGCGCATCGCCTCGAGCTCGACGACGGCACCGAGCAGGAAGACGACGGCGATCACGGCGTCCCGTCGCTGCCATCCGGGTGGCAACGGCCGCACCCAGTCGTCGTCCAGACCGAAGAACTCCCTCACGCCTGCGAGGGTAGACGCCGCCACCGACAGCCCGCCTCCCCCGCGCGACGGAGCGTCAGTTCGTCGCGAGCGACACGACGAGATTGATGGCTGTCGCGACGACGCCGACGCCGAGCGCGTAGCTGAGCAGCGTGTGCTGCAGCACGAGGCGTCGCACCCACCGGTTCTTCAGGTTCGTGTCGCTGATCTGGTACGTCATTCCGAGGTCGAACGCGACGTACGCGAAGTCGTAGTAGTCGGGTTCGCCGCCCTCGAAGTCGATGCCGTTGCTGGCCGGCGCCGGCCCGTAGTACTGACGGGCGTAGCGCAGCATGTACATGAGGTGCACGAGAAACCAGGACGCGACGACGCTTGCCGTCCCGAGCACGGCTTCGGCGGTGCCCGTCTTGTGCTTGCCCGCGACGAGCAGCAACCCGACCCCCGCAAGGCTCGCCATCGTCGCGATGATGACGGTGGCGTCCGCTCCTGCGACGCTCGGATCCTCCTCGCGTGCGTGCTCGGTGGCCTGCGTCGGGTTCATGCCACGCACGATCAGCCACGTCCACGCACTGACGACGATCGCGCCGACCGTCCACCCCGTCATGACGTCGAACACGATCGTCCGGTCGGCGACGGCGATCGTGACGAACGCCGCGAGCACACCGACGATCACGCTGATCACCAACCGAAACCCCGTGCGGCGCGTGAGGGCACGACGGTTCGCCTTGGACGTCTCGTGGGAGGTGTCATTCATGCGCTCATTGTCACCCGACGGACGCGAACCACCGTGGCCTGCGGCAACGGACGCAACGACCGGCGCGTCGTACGGGCGTGAGCATGGAGCGACCTCAGCGGCACCGACTGCCGCATCGCGCGGCGGGAGCAGACGACGCGAGGAGACGACGCGAGCGCCGAGCATGCCGCGGGGACGGCCCCCGGCACCGACATGGCCGGGCCCGCCGGCACGAACTGGTCGGGCTCGAATCATTCGGGCCAGCACGACGACCCCCTGCCGGGCGTGCATGAGACGAGCGAGATGGGCGGCCCGATCAGCCGATCGGCCCGTCCGAAGGATCTGACGAGCCCCGAGGACTTCGCGAGGACGAAGACCATCGCGTGGTGCGCCATCGTTGCCGTCGCGTTCGCCCTCATGACGCTGCTGAGCTACCGCACCGCACGGTGACTGGAGGAGACCGACAACGGCTATGGGCGCCAAGAAGATGCGCGAACTTGTCAGCGGCTTCCTGGGCGCCACCATCATCGCCGCCATCATGGTGGCGATCGATCCGCACGGGGAGATCTTCATCGGCTGAGCGCGGGCCGGCACCCGCCAGGATGCCGGCCCGCGTCAGCCCTCGTCGGACTGCGTCGTCCGAGCTCGTCGTCAGACGACGGGCAGCACCTCGAGGCCACCCATGTACGTGCGCAGCGCCTCGGGCACACGCACCGAGCCGTCAGCCTGCTGGTGCGTCTCGAGGATGGCGACGAGCCAACGCGTCGTCGCGAGCGTGCCGTTGAGCGTGGCGACAGAGCGCGTCGCGCCGTCGGTGCGCTCACGGATGTTGAGGCGGCGCGCCTGGAACGTCGTGCAGTTCGACGTCGACGTCAGCTCGCGGTAGGTGCCCTGCGTCGGCACCCAGGCCTCGCAGTCGAACTTGCGTGCGGCGGACGTGCCGAGGTCACCCGCGGCGGTGTCGATGACGCGGTACGACAGCTCGCACTTGGCCAGCATCTCCTCTTCCCACGCGAGCATGCGAGCGTGCTCCGCTTCGGCGTCCTCGATGCGGCAGTAGGAGAACATCTCGACCTTGTTGAACTGGTGGACGCGGATGATGCCACGCGTGTCCTTGCCGTACGAACCGGCCTCGCGGCGGTAGCAGCTCGACCAACCGGCGTAGCGCACGGGAGCGTCGACGTTGATGATCTCATCCGCGTGGTAGCCGGCAAGCGCGACCTCCGAGGTGCCGACGAGGTAGAGGTTGTCCTCCTCCTGCACGCGGTAGATCTCGGCGTCGTGCGCGACATCGAAGCCGGTGCCCTGCATCGTCTCCGGGCGCACGAGGGTCGGCGTGATCATCGGGGTGAAGTCGTTCGCGATGGCCTGGTCGAGCGCCATCTGCAGCAGCGCCAGCTCGAGGCGTGCGCCGACACCCTTGAGGAAGTAGAAGCGCGAACCCGAGACCTTCGTGCCGCGCTCCATGTCGATCGCGCCGATGAGCTCACCGATCTCGAGGTGATCCTTCGGCTCGAAGTCGAACGTCGGGGCCTCACCGACCGTCTTGACGGTGACGAAGTCGTCCTCGCCACCCGCCGGCACGCCGTCGAGGACGACGTTGGGGACGGTGCGCAGCAGCGCGTCGAACTCCTTGCCCGCCTCGTCGGCAGTGGCCTCGAGCTCCTTGACGCGGGCGCTCAAGGTCGCAGCGTTCTCGCGCGCGGCGTCGGCCTCGGCCTGCAGACGCGCGACCTCCGAGTCGTCACCGCCCTTCTTGGCCTTGTTGAGCGCACCCATCGCGGCGCCGACGCTCTTCGACACGTGCTTCTGCTCGGCGCGCACCCTCTCGAACTCGCCGAGCGAACTGCGGCGCGTCGCGTCGAGCTCGAGAATGCGGTCGACGACGCCCTCGTCAGCGCCGCGAGCACGCTGGCTCGCGCGGACGGCGTCAGGGTTGTCACGAAGCAGTCGAATGTCGATCACCCCTCAAGGCTATCGCCCGCGCGAATCTGCGTCATTCCAGTTACAGTGCAAGGCGTGTCGAACACGCCCTCCCGTCCGCGCGCCGCGATCGTCGTCAACCCCACGAAGGTCGACGACCTCGGCGCCCTGCGCCGCGAATGCGTCGACGTCTCGCGCGACGCCGGATGGGCCGAGCCGCTGTGGCTGCAGACCCGCCTCGACGACCCCGGCACCGGCCAGACGCAGCAAGCACTGCGCCAGGGCTGCGACATCGTCTTCGCCGCCGGTGGCGACGGAACGGTGCGCCACGTCGGCGCGGCACTGAGCGGCACGAGCGTGCCGCTGGGGTTGATGCCACAGGGCACCGGCAACCTGCTCGCGCGCAACCTCGGCGTCTCGGTGGACGGCTCGGCGGCGCTCAACTTCGCGCGGTCGCTTGCGGGCGAGGACACCGTCATCGACGTCGGGCGGGTGCACGCAACGTTCGGGGACGGCTCGGCGACGAACGACACCTTCCTCATCATGGCCGGCTTCGGACTCGATGGCGACATCATGAACGCCACGAGCGAGACCCTCAAGAAGCGGATCGGGTGGATGGCCTACCCCATCGCCGGTGCGCGCTACGTGACCCAGCGCCCCGAGCGCATGCTCGCCTCCTTCGACGACGGCGCGCCGCACACGAAGAAGACGACGACGCTGCTCGTCGGCAACTTCGGTCAGCTGACGGCGGGGGTGCAACTCATGCCAGGCGCCAACGGCACCGACGGGCGCTTCGACACCGTCTGGCTCTCCGCCGACGGGCCCCTGCAATGGGCTGCGCTCTCGGCGCAGATCTTCGCCCGCTCGCGGCGCACCACGGGTCGCGTCGAGCGCACACGCTGCGCCCGCGTCGCGGCCAAGGCCATGGGACGCCCGCGCGCGCTCGAACTCGACGGCGACGTCCTCGGCGACGTGCGTGAGATGGAGATGTGGGTCGAGGAGAAGGCACTGCGCGTGCGCGTCGCCAACGCGCGTCACTCACGCATGTCTGACGTCCGCCGTCACCTCCCCGGCATCCTGGGCCAGACGCTGCGCCGCTGACACGCGCCCCCTGTTCGATTCCCGTCCCCATCTGCGATTTTCGTCCACATTCGTTGCCGAGCCTGGCCCAACCCGTCGCACGGACGGATCGCTTGCGACAGTGACGGGCCGCACTGCGAGAGGGCTGACGCTTGATGCGTCAGCCCCTCTCGCAGTGTTCATACCCGCGGTCTCGAACCGAGACCCCTCAGCAGCACCGCGCGCCGGGGTTGCGGTCCTGGGCGTCGGTGCGTTCACGCCAGTAGTCGCGCTTCGACATCGGCGCCTTGCCGGGGTGGGCGACGGCGTGATGGCGCAAGTAGCGCTCGTAGTGGTTGTCGCCCATCATCGAGGCGACGTACCACTTGAGCGCGCCGACGATTCCGCGCGGCTCAGGCATGGACGCGCTCACCCGCATGCACGCCCTCGGGGTCGAGGCCCGCCTCAAGCCACTGGGCTAGCACGCTCTCCTCGTCGGGCGTGACGCGCATGCCGCTCGGCGCGAAGATCTGCGACGGCACAGCGCCGTCGCGCACCTCGGGGTCGACGTGCCCGGTGCGCAGCGCCTTGAGCGCCGCGAACACACCCGCGATGACGACGACGATGACGAGCACCGCGAAGAGAACCGAGAGCGTCTCCTGGATGAGCGTGTTACGGATGACGGCGTCGATCTCCTCGGGGGTCTTGGCCGTCTTGAACTTCGTCAACCCCTTGTTCTTGGCGTCGACGAACGCGTTGTGCTGCGCCCAGTAGCCGATCTTCGCGTCGCTCGAGAAGATCTTCTGGTAGCTCGCGACCATCGTCACGAGCAGATCCCAGGCGAGCGGGATGCCCGGGATCCACGCCCACTTCGCCTTGCCGTTGCGGATGACGACGACCGTCACGACCGTCAGCGCGACGGCGGCCAGCAACTGGTTGGCGATGCCGAACAGCGGGAACAGCGTGTTGATGCCACCCAGCGGGTCGGTGACGCCCATGAGCAGGATCGAACCCCATGCGGCGACGACGACGAGCGTCGAGATCCACGCACCGACGCGCCAGGAAGTGTCACGGAAGCGGTGCAGCCCGGGCACGTTGCCGAGCGTCTCCGACAACATGAAACGTGCGACGCGCGTGCCGGCGTCGACCGTCGTCAGGATGAACAGCGCCTCGAACATGATCGCGAAGTGGTACCAGAACTGCTTCATCGAATCGCCTGGGATGACGCGGCTGAACACGTCCGACATGCCGAACGCGAACGTCGGGGCGCCACCGGTGCGCGACACGACCGAAGCCTCGCCGACGTCCTTCGCGGCCTGGGTGATCTCGGGCGCGGTGATCGGATTACCGCCCAAGCCTATCGAGTTCACCCACGTCGCGGCCTTCTCGGCCGTCCCACCCGTCACGCCGGCGGGGGCGTTGATGACGAAGTACAGGTGCTGGTCGATGATGGCCGCCGCGATGAGCGCCATGATGGCGACGAACGACTCGACGAGCATCGAGCCGTACCCGATGAGTCGCGCCTGGCTCTCCTTCTGGATGAGCTTCGGCGTCGTGCCCGACGAGATGAGCGCGTGGAAGCCGGACAACGCGCCGCACGCAATCGTGATGAACAGGAACGGGAACAGCGAACCCGCGAAGACGGGACCGTTGCCGTGCTTGCCGAACGACGTGATCGCGGGGATGTCGATCGCCGGACGCGCGATGATGATGCCGAGCGCGAGCAGGACGATCGTGCCGACCTTCATGAACGTCGACAGATAGTCACGCGGCGCGAGCAGCAGCCAGACCGGCAGGACGGCCGCGGCGAACCCGTAGACGATGAGGCACCAGGCGAGCGCCGTCGGAGACAGCGTGAACATGTCCTTGCCCCAGGCCGTCTCGGCGACCCAGCCGCCGGAGACGATCGCGAGCAGCAGGAGCACGACGCCGATGAGCGACACCTCGGTGACCGACCCCGGACGCAGGAAGCGCAGGTAGCAGCCCATGAACAGGGCGATCGGGATCGTCATCGCGATCGAGAACACACCCCACGGCGACTCGGCGAGCGCGTTGACGACGACGAGGCCGAGCACCGCGATGAGGATGACCATGATCGTCATGACGGCGAGCATCGCCGCCCAACCACCGACGGGGCCGAGCGTGTCGCGCGCCATCTGGCCGATGCTGCGGCCGCCACGGCGCGTCGAGATGGCGAGCACCATGTAGTCCTGCACGGCGCCCGCGAAGATGACGCCGAAGATGATCCACATCGTGCCCGGCAGGTAACCCATCTGCGCGGCGAGCACGGGGCCGACGAGGGGGCCGGCGCCGGCGATGGCGGCGAAGTGGTGGCCGAACAGGACGCGACGGTCCGTCGGCATGTAGTCCTGGCCGTTCTCGAACTGCTCCGCCGGCGTCGCGATGTCGTCGCGCGGCTGCACGACCTTGTACGCGATGAGACGGCTGTAGAGCATGTAGCCGATGACGTAGCTGCCGACGGCCGCGAACACGAACCAGATGGCGTTGACGTGCTCACCGCGGACGAAGGCGACCATCGTCCAGCCGATGGCGGCGACGATCGCCGCGACGGCGATCATGATCTTCTGCCGCCCGGTGATGGTGCGAGGGGGTTCGACCGCGACGGGGGGCAACCCCGGATCGCGGTCGAGGGTGTCGAGACGTGACGCCGCCACGGTGACCTCCTGGTAGTGCTGGTGGCCATGACGGCCGATGTGAGTAAGGCCACAGTAGGGGTCTACCCATGGGTACGGCGTCTCGGCTCGCGGACCGAGCAATCACATCCTGGTCACGACGTCGGCTGAGGGTTTGGGGGCCTGAGTTCGGATGGGGACTGACCTCGGCCGGGCCGCCCCGCACCGTGCCCCTTCTGCGATTCCTGTCCCCGTCGGCGATTCTCGTCCTCATCTGCGATTTTCGGTCGCATTCGCACCCGCCGCAGCCGGCGTCAGGCCGTCGGTCCCTGCGGAAACGGCGGCGAGCCGAACCAGTAGCGACGTGTCTCGCCCGGAAACGCGGGGTGGGAGCGGACGTCCTCGAACTGCCCGCCGCACTTCTCGATGACGGCACGTGACGCCGGATTCTCGGTGCTGCAGCACACCAGCACCTGTTCGACGCCGAGCGCCCGCGCCTCGTCGAGACCGAGCATCAGCGCGCCCGCGGCGACGCCCCGCCCACGAGCGCTGGGACGCACCGAGTAGCCGATGTGACCGATCGCCTCATACAGCACCTCGGTGAGGGTGTGACGCAGGGCCAGAAAGCCGACGATGTCACCCTCCCCCGCCCGCGGGCCGTCGAGCACCCAGAAATAGCTGCAGTGCACGAATCCCTCAGGCGGCGCGACGGTCGTATCGCCCTGGCGCGCACGATCGGTGAGGTAGGCGTCGAACCCGGCGCGCGACGTGTCGACGACGTCGTCGCGACGATAGCCCGTGCCGTCTTTCGGCGTCGCGCCGAACTCGTCGAATGCGTCCTTCCAGTCGTCGTAGCGAGCGGCGTCGGGCCTGATGAGCGTCAGCATCCCGTCATTCCATCACCGTGCGACGCCCCCGGCGACCGATTTTCCCGACGGCCGGCTGGACGAATGTACACACGCAAATCGCCGATGGGGACGAAAATCGCCGATGGGGACCGGATTCGCCGATGGGGACCGGATTCGCCGATGGGGACGGGATTCGCCGATGGGGACGGGATTCGCCGATGGGGACGGGATTCGCGAAGGGGGACGAAAATCGCAGAGGGGTACATGACGACGCGATGCGGGCCCCAGAGACCCGCACCGCGCCATGTCAGCTCACACCGTCAGGCAGCTGCGCCACCCGTCAGGCCATTGACGCCGACGGGCTTGTCGCCACCGACCGTCACGCGCCTCATGGCGCGCGGGCCAAGGTTGGCGTCGACGTAGTCGCGGTTCGCGTAGTGCGACGTCGCGCGGTTGTCCCAGATGCCGACGTCGCCGGGCGCCCAACGGTGGCGGATGGTGTGTTCGGGCTGCGTCAGGTGCGCGTACAGCACGTCGAGGATCGCCCGCGACTCGGCCTGCGACACGCCGACGATGTGGGAGGTGAAACCGGGGTTGACGAACAACCCGCGACGGCCCGTCTCGGGGTGCACACGCACGACGGGGTGCTCGACGACGGGCAGCTCGGTGACGACCTCGCCGCTCCACTCCTGCCCACCGTTCTTGCGCAGGTAGGCGCCCCATTCGCGGTTGCCGTCGTGGGCGGCGACGAGCTGGTCGACGAGGCCGCGGAACGGCTCCGACAGCGAGTCGTACGCCGCCTGCGCGTCGGCCCAGGAGGTGTCGCCGCCGTAGTCCGGCAGCGTCACGGCGCGCAGGACGCTGATGGCCGGCGGCTCCTTCATGAACGTGACATCCGTGTGCCACTCGTCGGAGAACGAGAACTCGGGGTCGGAGGAGTCGATCGAGTAGATCTCCTTGCGCTCGTGCGTGCCCGCGACGGGGTGGCCCGCCGTCAGCTCGCCGAGCAGGTTTCCGAGGCGCACCTGAGCGTCGTCGTCGAACGCGTCCTGACCCCGGAAGAAGAGCACCTTGTGCGCGAGCAGCGCGCGGCGCAGGTCGAACGCTATCGCGTCGTCGACCTGCGCGAGGTCGACGCCGTGGACGATTGCGCCGAACGCCGGGCCGAGGCGTTCGATGCGCAGCCCGGGCGTCGCGACGGTGCCGCCGTGGCGCGCCGCTGCGCTCGTCGGAACACCCGTCGGTGCGCCGCTCGCGGAGTCGACGTTCGTGTCGGGCGTGGTGTCGAGGAGTGTCATGGCAGACCCTTCGTTGCGCTTGCCGCCGCGTCGGTCGACGGGCGGCCGGGTCGTTACTCGGGGCACCCCGGCGCGCGTGTGCGTTCGCATGGGGGTTGCCGCCCGGCCAGCCGAGACTTCGCGCCGGGGCTCGTGACCCACACATAACGTAGCACTGGCCAAACATAAAGGTCGAGTTATGCATCAACGGCGGCCACACCGTGACATTCGTCAGGGGCCCGCCGCACCCGGGCGGCCATACTGAGAGCAGAACGCCCGTGGAGCACTCCCCCTTCCGTGAGCAGCGGTGATCGATGGTTCATGATCGCCGTGACCGTGTTCGAGATCGGAGCGTCGATCGTCACGGTCGAGTTCGTGAAGTCGCATGGTGGCAGCGATTTGAGCGCGTACATGTGGTCGCTGCTCGCGCCGGCCGTCGGCGCTCTCGTCTACTGGGCGCGCACACGCCGCGCGTCAGGGGCCCGCGCCGCGATCCTCGCGTTCAACCTGCGCTCGGCGGCCGTCGCCATCGCGAACAGTTCGTTCCAGAACGCGTTCGCGTGGACGCAGATCATGACGGTGGCGGCGATGCTCGTCGGCATCACCCCCACCGTCATGATTGCGCGTCGCCTACGTCTGGACGGGCAACGGGCAGCCGCTCAGCACCGCCAGTGAGAGCTCAGGGTGCCCAGTGCGAGCCCAGCGGGTAGCCGCCGTTGTCGCCGTTGTCGGTCGTCTTCGTGGCGAGCACCTGGTGCAGGTGCAGCCAGCCCTCCTCGAACCCGAGGCGTGAACCGGCCATGTAGATGCCCCACACCTTCGCGGTCGGCAGGCCCGCCTCGGCGACGCAGAAATCCCAGTTCGCCTCGAGGTTGCGGCACCAGTCGCGCAGCGTCAGGGCGTACGACAGGCGCAGGTTCTCGTCGTGCTGAACCTCGAAACCGGCGTCGTGGCACTCCCTGATGAGCCGCCCCGGCGAGGCGAGCTCGCCGTCGGGGAAGACATAGCGATCGGTGAACGGCTCCGGCTTGGCCGATGCCGTGTCGTCGCGACGCGTGATGCAGTGGTTGAGCAGGCGGCCACCGTCGCGCAGCTTCGAGTGCAGGAACGAGAAGTAGTTGGCGTAGTTCTTCACGCCGATGTGCTCCGTGAGGCCGATCGAGCTGACGGCGTCGAAGCCCGTCTCGGTGACGTCGCGGTAGTCGCCGTGGCGGATCTCGACGAGGCTCTCGAGGCCCGCCTCACGCACGGCGCGCTGACCCCACTCGGCCTGCTCCTTGCTCAGGGTGACGCCTATGACGTGGACGCCGCGCTCGCGAGCGGCGTGCATCGCCATGCCGCCCCAGCCGCAGCCGACGTCGAGCAGCCGTTGGCCGGGCTGCAGGTCGAGCTTGTCGGCAACGAGGGCGAACTTGCGCTCCTGCGCTTCCTCGAGGGTGTCGTCCGGCGTGTCGAACACGGCACACGTGTAGGCCATCGAGTCACCGAGCACCTTCTCGTAGAACGCGTTCGAGACGTCATAGTGGTGCTTGATCGAGTCGGCGGCGCGACCCACCGGGTTCACCTTGGCGAGGTGGCGCTTCCAGCGGGGCTCGTTCTCGACCTCGGGCAGCGGCGGGTGGACGAACGCCTTCGGCCCCAGCTGCTTGACGACGGGCGCGAGCGCCGACGCGACGCCCTTCGGCGTCAGCTGCTTCGTGCGCACGTCACGCTTGATGCGGCTGAACACCTCGTAGGGGTCACCAGGGTGGAAACCGGTGCCGGTCAGCGTGCCCGTCAGATAGGCGCGGGCGAGGCCGAGATCGCCAGGGGCGCTGAGGAGGTAGCGCAGCCCCTCCTCGCTCTCGACACGCACGGCGATGTCGCTGTCGCGCGGGCCGATGTCGGTGCCGTCGTACGCCGTGATGCGGAAGGGCAACGGCTCCTCCAACACGGCCTGGACGGCCTGGGCGACGAGGGGGGTGGCGGTCGTGGTCTGGCTCATGCGTGCGTCCTCATCTTGTCAGCGAACTCAGGAAGGCGGCCCTGCGGGTCGTACTTCGTCTTCATGCGGCGGTATTCGTCTGCGCCGTACAGCTCTTCGAACGTCTCGGCGTCGTAGTAGACGTCGGAATAGAGCGACTTGTGGCCGTGCATCGTCGGCAGCACGGCCTCGATGTCGCGGTTGACGTCGCCGTCAGCCCGCCCGGGGGTGATGGCGACGGTGCCCCAGAACCCGACGTTGACGTACGTGCGGTTCGGTTCGAGCTGGTACAGCGGCCACGCGTCGTCGCCGCGCAGGCGCAGCGGGCACACCCACACGGGCGTCATGCCGACGTGCTCGTCGAACCACGGCATGAACGTCTCGAGCTGTTCGAGGGGCACCTCGACGTCCTGCACGACGCGCTCGCGCGGCAGTTCGCCGCGCATCTCGTCGATCTTCGCGGCGAAGCCCCAGCGGTTCTCCCACCCGACGATGCGGTGGTAGAAGTCGCTGCGACGGTACTTGCGCGGCCACACGCGTCGCACCTTCGGGTTCTGTGCGAAGAACGCGTCGGAGCACCAGAACCAGTCGGTGTCCCAACGCCAGATGTAGTCGTGCGCGCTCAAGGTGTCGCGGTCGAGCTCACTGATGCTCTTGTAGAAGATGTTCTGCCCCGTGTAGTCGCTCGGGCGGCGGCGCGTCTCGGGGAAGAAGTTGGCGAGCACGAGATAGGCCTCGTCCTTGCTGACGATCATGCCGTCGAGGCCGTCGACGCGTTCGCCCTGCCACTCGCGGGTCTCGACGATGGCGTCGATCGCTCGCGTCATGGCTGCGACGCTCGCGAACCGCACGTTGCGCGTCTCGACGAGGTCACCGATCGGCTGCAGTTCGATGCGCAGACGCGTCGCGTAGCCCAGGCTGCCGTAGCTGTTGGGGAAGGCGCGGAAGAGGTCGGCGTGCTCGTTGGTCGGCGAGGCGGTGAGCAGCTCGCCGGTGCCGGTGAGGATGTCCATCTCGAGGACGGACTCGTGCGGCAGTCCGTTCTTGAACGACGTCGACTCGATGCCGAGGCCGGTGACGGCGCCGCCGAGGGTGATCGTGCGCAACTGCGGGACGACGAGCGGCATGAGGCCGTGCTCGAGCGTGGCGTCGACGAGGTTCTCGTACGTGCACATGCCCTGGACGTCGGCCGTGCGAGCGTCGGCGTCGATGCTGATGACGCCCGTGAGGCCGCTGACGTCGAGGCCTACCTTCGCTTTCTCACGCGGACGGAAGAGGTTCGAGGTCTTCTTCGCGAGGCGCACCGTGGCGCCGGCGGGGATGGCTTCGAAGGAGGCCCTCAACTGCGCGACGGCAGAGGCGTGAGCGGCCTCACCGGCCAGTTCCACACTGGGCTGTTTTTTCTTATCGAACATCTATGCTCTCCACGTCTCAGGAAGTTACGCCTGCCCCGGTTGCAGCACCAAATCAGGCCGGCTCATTCCCGAGCAGCCGCTCGACCCAGGCGTTGCGGAACATGCCGGACGGGTCATGCCGACGCGCCTCGCCGTCGAGGGCATGCAGTCCGGGGAACTGTTCGCTGAGCTGCTGCGGCGGTGCCGCGTGCAACTTGCCCCAGTGCGGACGCGGGTGGCCGAGTGCAGCTTCGAGGGCCGGCAGTTCACGGCGGACGGCGTCCGGGTCGCGGCGCCAGGTGAGGTGGATGGCGAGCATCTCGCCGGTGGCGAACGGGCTCGCACTGAGGCTGTCGCCGGCGACGGCGCGGATCTCCATCGAGTGCGCGAGGCGGGCGAAGACATCGGCGAACCGTGGCAGCGCTCGCAGGGCGTCCGCGACCGTTTCACGTGAAACGAAGTACTCGCTCTGCACCTCGTCGCCGACGCTGGGGGCGAAGTCGCTGCGGAAGTGAGTCAGCCGTTCGGCGCTCGGCCCGTGAACACCGAGCTGCTCAGTCACCGCGACGGGATCAGCGCCTGGGCTCGGGTGACGAGGGCTCGTCGCGGCGCGGGCGCCGGCGAGCTGAGCCGGAGCATCGACGCCGCGCGGACGCTTGGCGAAGAGCAACGCCCGACCGCCGTCGCTCCAGTCGGGGGCGATGCTGAACGAGTAGAGCGGGCGCGTCAGGTCGTCGAGATGGTCGACGAGGGCGTCGTATTCGAGCCCTTCGTACACCGTCGTCGCGATGTCGAACGCGGGCACGACGTCGAGGATCAACTCGACGACGGGCCCGAACAGACCGAGATGCACGGGATAGTGCTCGAACCCGGGTTCGCCGCGCGTCATCGTGTGCAGATCGCCCGCAGCGGTGACGTGGGTGAGCGAACGCACCGCAGACGCGAGGCTCGGACGCTCCCATCCGGAGCCATGCGTCGCCGTCGCGATGGCCCCGGCGACGGTGATGTGCGGCAGTGACGCAAGGTTCTCGAGCGCCCAACCACGCTGCGCGAGAACGGCGTTGACCTGCGCATACGTGGCGCCGCCGTCGATGGTGACGCAGCGTGCGTCCTCGTCGAGGTCGATGCGACGCTCGAGGTCGAGGAGGCTGAGCTGCACGCCGTCTGTGTCGGCGATGTCGTTGAAGCTGTGGCCGGTGCCGACCACCCTCAGCCGCCCACCGTCGGCCGCTGCCCGGCAGACCGCATCCTGCACCTGCGACGTCGTCCGCGGCGCGTATCGCTCGCGTGCTTCGAAGACGACGGTGCCGGCCCAGTTCGTGGCAGGGAGCGCGCTCATCCCCCGACGTTATACCCGCCCGACGGCGCTCGCCCGGGGTGCTCGAGGCCGGGGTGCTGGCTCTACCGGCGAGTGAGTCACTCGTGTCCGGGTGAGTCAGTCAGGACTGACTCACCCGGACGTTGGTGACGCAGCTGGATCTCACGTCGCATGCGCCGCCCTGCGGGGCGTGGCGCGACGGGAGTCGAACGATCAGATCGAGACGACCATCTTGCCGGTGTTGGCGCCGTTCAGCAGGTCCATGAACGCCTGCGGCGCGTTCTCCAGGCCCTCGACGACCGTCTCGTCCCACTGAACCGAGCCATCGGCGAGCCACGTCGCCATCTTCTGCTGGAACTCGGGCACGAGGTCGCGGAAGTCGCTCTGGATGAACCCGCGGATCGTGATGCGCTTGCCGATGACGAGCGCGAGGTTGCGCGGCGCGGCGGGCGGCTCCGTCGAGTTGTACTGCGCGATGGCGCCGCACATCGCGATGCGCCCGTGGGTGTTCATCGACGAGATGGCCGCCTCGAGGTGGTCGCCCCCGACGTTGTCGAAGTAGACGTCGATGCCCTCCGGCGCGGCGTTCTTGAGCAGGCCGCGGACGTCACCGTCCTTGTAGTTGAAGGCGGCGTCGAAACCGAGCTCCTCGAGACGCGCGATCTTCTGTGCGGAGCCCGCCGAACCGATGACGCGGGACGCACCCTCGAGTTTCGCGATCTGACCGACGAGCGAGCCGACGGCACCGGCCGCGCCGGAGACGAACACCGCGTCGCCGGAGTGGAATTCACCGACGCGCATGAGTCCGCCGTACGCCGTGATGCCGGGCATGCCGAGCGCGCCCAGGTAGGCGGACGGCGACACCTGCGCGCCACCGACGTTCGTCGAAACCTTGCGTGCCGCCTTCGCGGGCACGACGGCCATGTCGCGCCAGCCGAGGCCATGGAGGACGAGGTCACCCTCCGCGAAACCCTCAGCGCGGGATTCGACGACCTCGCCGACCGCGCCGCCGTCGAGGGGCTCGTCGATCTGGAACGGCGGGACATAGGACTTCACGTCGTTCATGCGGCCACGCATGTACGGGTCGACGCTCATGACGGTGTTACGCACGAGCAGTTCGCCGTCGCTGAGGGCGGGGAGTTCCCGCGTCTCGAGGCGGAAGTTGTCGGAGGTGGGCGCGCCATGGGGGCGCGATGCGAGCACGATCATCTGAGAAGTCGTCATGCCCTCACATTGCCACGGGCCACCGACAACGCTCCAACCGAGCCGGTCGAAGCCCCCTGCGTATCCACGGTCCACGACGGTCGATTCAAGGGCGAATGTGACCGAAATCGCGGATGAGGACGCCGCTTGCGAAGATGGCCGAATCGCAGATGGGGACGACAATCGCGGAGGGGCGGGCCTTCAGGGACGCAGCGCGTCAGTGGTGGTCGCGCAGTTTCAGCTGGTAGTAGACCGTCGCGCCCGTGGTGTCTAGCTGTTCGAAGCCGTGCGATTCGTACAGGCGGTGCGCGTAGGCGTTGTTGCTCTGCGTGCTGACGCGAACGTGGTGCGCACCGTTCTCACGGGCACCGTCGAGTACCGCTTCGAGCAGCGACCCGCCGACGCGGCGTCCGCGTGCGGCTCCGTCGACGAACAGGTCGGCGATCACCCAGTCGTGAGTGAGGTGGATCGAGTCGAACGCGCGGTAGACCTGCGCGAACCCGACGACGCCCACGCTGTCCCGGGCGCCGAGGACGAGCGTCTGCCCCGTCTCGATGCGCTCGGCCAGAAACGTCCGCGCGTCTGGCGTTGGCGCCTTGCCGCAGAAGCTGCGGTACTGCTCGAACAGATCGACGAAATCCTCGACGTCCCCAGGCATGGCATGTGCGATATCGATGTTCACGCCTTCATCTTGCCCAATCGCGCACGCAGCGGCCTCTGGGCACCGCAGAGCGGTTCGCCGGACTCGACGAACCGCTCTGCGGGCGTCAGGTCACAACGAGCGGGCGATGAGTTCCTTCATCACCTCGTTGGCGCCGCCGTAGATCTTCTGGATGCGCGCACCGGCGTACATCTTCGCGATGGGGTACTCGAGCATGAAGCCGTAGCCGCCGAACAGCTGCAGGACGCGGTCGATGACATTGCACTGCACGTCCGTCGTCCAGTATTTCGCTCGCGAGGCGGTGGCCGAGTCGAGCTTGCCCTCCATGTGCAGCATGATGCAGTGATCGAGCAGGGTGCGGGCGGCGAGCACGTCCGTCGAGCACTCGGCGAGCACGAAGCGCGTGTTCTGCAGGTCCATCAGCGTGCCGTCGAACAGTTCACGCGACTTCGCGTGCTCGACCCCGAGCTTCACGGCCAGCTCCGCCGATCCGACGGCGGTGCACGCGAGGCCGAGGCGCTCCTGCGGCAGCTGCTCCATGAGGTGGTAGAAACCGCGCCCCTCCTCGCCGAGCAGATTCGCGACGGGTACGCGCATGTCGGTGAAGTGCAGTTCGCGCGTGTCTTGACCGTGCTGGCCGATCTTCTGCAGCACGCGCCCGCGCTCGAAACCGTCGAGGTCGGCCGTCTCGAGCACGATGAGCGAGATGCCCTTGTGCCCGGCGGCCTTGTCACGCTCGCAGGTGCGGGCCACGAGGACGATGAGGTCGGCGTGACCGGCGTTCGTGATGAACGTCTTCGAGCCGTTGATGATGAACTCGTCGCCGTCGCGCACCGCGCGCGTCGAGACGCGCTTGAGGTCGGAGCCCGCGCCGGGTTCCGTCATGCCGATGGCGCCGACCCATTCGCCGGAGCACAGCTTCGGCAGCCACTTGCGCTTCTGCTCCTCGGTGCCGTAGGCGACGATGTAGTGCGTCACGATGATGGCGTGGACGACGAAGCCCCACGAGTCGTCACCGGCCTTCGCCTGCTCGATGGCGACGACGGCCTCGTGCGCGAACGTCGCGCCGCTGCCGCCGTACTCCTCTGGCACCGACAGGCCGAGCAGGCCCAGCTCACCCGCCTTCGTCCAGACGTCACGATCGACCTGGTGCTGTTCGCTGTAGCGGTCGATGTTCGCGAAGATCTCGCGGCTGAACGTGGCGGCGAGACGCTGGAGGTCTTCCAGTTCGTCGTCCATCCACGGCGAGCGGTACGGCAGGGGTGCGGCCGGGCCCATGGGTCTTTCCTTTCGTCGGTTCCACCAGTGTGCCCCACATCACAACAACCTTGGCGCTGCGGGCGCGTCTCATTCACTGCACGCCGCACCGGCTCCTTCACCCGAAGGGACCAACGACCCTGAATCTATGTTGACCGTCAGGTACGCTTTATCGAACGCAAGTGGTGAAATCCGACACGCGTAGTGGGTCTGACGTCCGACCGGGTGGTGGCGGACGACAGACCCGCGCGAGCCGCCACGGCGCCGCGCACGGGGGAAGCGCAACCGAGAACGAGGAGCTGCTGCATGGCCAGCCATGACGCCGGGTGGGAGGCGTTCCGCGAGGAGTTCCGCCACTGGATGGAGCTTCGGGGGATGACGAGCAGGGCCCTCGCCGCTCGCCTCAACGAACTCTCCGTCGACCAGCCGTTCGACGAGCACGTCGTCAAGCGATGGCGCCACTCCACGTCACCGCCCCTCGAAGCCGTGCGTCACATCGCCTCGCTGCTCGCGATGAGCGACGATCCGAGCGGTCAGGCTCCCTACGATCCCGCGTTCATCCTGCGTCGCATGGGCCTGCTCGCGCCCGCCGCGCCGGCCCAGGAACTTCTCGACACGAGCCTGCGCCTGCAGGAGCTTCGCCTGCGCCTCAGTGAGGTGCGCGGCCAGCTGAGCCGCCACGCCGCGCGAACCGGCGCCGGCCAGCTCGTCCAGACGGCGCTTTCGTATGGGTACGCCGCGGCCGTCTTCCCCGTCTGGGAGGGGCCGGTCGGCTATCCGATGCATGTCGCCGACCGCATCGACTTCCGCACCCCGCGCGACGACATCCCTGCCGTCGAGGAGAACGACGAGATGCTCGCCGCGCTCGTCGCCAACGCCGCCGTACCGGGCACCCGCCATCCACGATTCAGCACCCAGCCTGATGATCTGGCTGAACAATCGCACTGGGCGATCCAGCTCATCGGCCGCCCCTCGATGCGCAACGGCAAGGCCATCCACCCCGCCGCGCCGGCGATCGCCGTCACCGCCTCGACGACGAGTGCGTGGGCCGACGACGTGGGCGGCATCATCGCGTGGCTGCTCGGCTACGGCTTCGTCTCGACCCGCGAGATCGCGCGTGAGCTGACGCGCAACCCGATCGCGACGGACGCGCTGCGCAGCGAGGTGCACGATCAGTTCGTCGCGCGCCCGCCGTCGCACCACGTGTGGACGCACCACAGCGTCATGGTGCCCGAGGACAACCCGAACTCACCGTGGGCCGCAGCCGACGGAACCGGCTCGCCCGGCCTCGTGCACATCCGACTCGTCGAGGATCACCGGCTCATCGAGTGGACGTCCGAATGGCTCGGCGGGCAGCTCGGCATGAGCGCCGAGGAGGCTCTGACGCTGGCGGAGACCACCGCGTCCACCGTCGAGGCCCGCCTGCACAGCGGCGCGCTCGCCCACGTGCGACGACGCACCCTGCTCGTGCCGACACCGTTCGCCGAGACGCCGGCGCAGCGGTGGGAGAACGCCCTCGGCGCGGCGCTGGCCGCGACGCGCTTTCTCGCCGAGCTCGGCGTCGAGCGCACCGACGGCCTCGACGCCGTGCATGATCGGTTGCTGCGAGACGAACCGGACATCGCCCACTCTTTGCTGCGGTGGCTGGCCGACCACGAGTGCCCCCTGGTCAATCCGAAATTTTCGTCCTGGTCGAATAGGGCCTGACGAGGGTCGGCGAAAATTTCTGTCCACAGGTCGGACAACCGACTTAGTGGGCGGCGAAGCGAGCCGCGCCTTCCTACACTGGCCGGAAGCCACGGCATGCGCCCGCGTCGGACACGGGCACGCTCACGAGGGGACCACCGACGATGGCAGCGCACGACTCCAGCTGGGAGATCTTCCGCAGCGAACTCAAGCATTGGATGGAACTGCGCCGCTTCACGAACAAGGCGCTCGCCGAGGCGATCAACGCAGACCTGCCCTCCAGCGGTCTGAGCGCACCCGTCGACGAGCAGATCATCAAGCGCTGGCGGCACTCGACGTCACCGCCCCTGATGACGCTCAAGGTCATCGGACGCATCCTCGGCATGAGCAGCGACCCCACCGGCCGCGCGATCTACGACCCGACGCACCTGCCGCGTGTCATGGGCATCCTCGACCCCGCCCCCGAGAACCCCGAGCTCATCGAAGCGGCCTACCGGCTGCAGACGGTGCGCGCCAAGATCGCCGAGGCCCAGAGCACCCTGACGGCGATCACTGCTGACGAGGGCGCCGTCAACGTCGTGCGCACGGCCACCGCGTCGGGGCTCGGCGCCGCCGTCCTGCCCGTCTTCGAGGGCCCGCGCGGCTACCCGATGCACGTCTCCGACCGCATCGACCTACGCGCACAGGGCGCCGAGGCCACCGCGCCGCAACCGAACCAGTACCCCCTCGTCCACGACGCGCTGCACGACGCGTTCGCCGTCCGCAGCCGACGCGCACCGCGCTTCGCCGACACGAGCCTGCAGCCCAACCCCGACGCCTACGCCGCCTGGGCCGTGCAGCACGTCGGCTGCCCGCGCGCGAGCGAGGTGCATCGCCCCCATGTCGGCCTGCCCGCCATCGCCATCACGTCCGTCACGACGACGCCGTGGCCCGACGAAGTCGGCGACCTCATCGCGATGGTGCTCGGCTACGGCTTCACGACGACGCGTGAGCTCGCCCGCGAGCTCGTGTGCGACCCCTATGCGGCGGAACCGCTGCGCGCCGACATCCATGACAACTTGCTCCACGCGGCGACCCCGCTGCGTCGCGTGTGGACGCACCACGGCGCCGTCGTTCCGCCGGCGAACGACCATGCACCGTTCGGCGACGCGCAGGGCCGCGCGACGAGTCAGCTGCTGCACTTCTACGTGCGCGAGGACGATGCGTCCCTGCGTCACGCCGCTGAGCACCCGGCGGGCCGCCTCGACCCCGTCTCTCCGGAGGAGCTCGACGCCGCCGTCGCCCGCACGAGCGCGACGCGCGCGGAACTCGACGCTCGGTTCGAGCGCGTGCAGGACAACCCGCGCATCCGACGCATCGACTACGCCTTCACGCCCGAGGCCGAGGACCGCTGGGCGCTGGTGTTCGAGATGACGCTGGCGATCCTGCGCACGCTCGACGAGCTGGGCGTGCGCCTCAACCTCACCGAACTGCACGAGCGACTCGCGCGCACCGAACCGCAGGTCGCACCGCAGGTGCTGCGCTGGCTCGCCGACCACGACGCGCCGTTCGTCGAGTCGCGTCACCGCACGTGGCACTGACGGGCGACTGACGCGCGGCGCCCTGCGACGAGGAGACCCCGTTCAGGCGGCCGGCGCTCAGCGCAGCGCGTGCAGCCAGGCGCGGGCGCCCGCGAAGGCCTCGTCGCTCGTCTCGGGAGCGACGTCGACGGGACGCTTGTCGGCGCGCGCGTACGAGCCGAGATAACGCACGTCGGCGGCGACGCGCTTGAGCCCCATGAGCGCCTCCCCGACACGTTCGGACGCGATGTGCCCCTCGATGTCGAGCGAGAAGCAGTAGCTGCCCATCGCCTCGCCCGTCGGGCGCGATTCGAGGCGCGACATGCTGATGCCGCGCGTCGCGAACTGCTCGAGCAGTTCGAGCAGCCCACCGGCGCGGTCGGCGTGCTGGTACAGCACGAGCGTCGTCTTGTCGTGGCCCGTCGGCGCGGGGGTGCGGGGGCGGCCCGCGGCGTCGCGGGCCTTCGTCACGAGGACGAATCGGGTGACGGCGCCCGCGTTGTCGCCGATGTGTGTGGCAAGGGTCTCGAGGCCGAAGACGTCGGCGGCCATCGGCGCGCACACGGCCGCCTGGAAGTTCTCGGCGGCGTCATCGGCGAGGCTCTGCGCGGCGGCGGCCGTCGACAGCGTCGGCACGTAGGTCGCCTGTGGCAGGTTCGACGCCATCCAGCCGCGCACCTGCGGCCACGCGTGCGAGTGCGACCCGACGCCCGTGATCTGCTCGGCGCGCGTGCCCGGGCGGGCCGCGAGGACGAACGTGATCGGCACGAGCACCTCACCGACGAGCAGCAACTGCGAGTCCGTGGGCGCGCCGGCTCCCGCGTTGAGGGCGTCCAGCGTGGAGCTCACGCCACCTTCGACGCTGTTCTCGATCGGCACCATGACGCCGTCGACGCCACCCGAACGCACCGCGTCGAGGGCTGCCGGGACGGTCGCGAACGGGACCGAACGTTCCAGGGCAGCAGCGACGAGGCCGTCCGTCGTGGTCGGGGCGGCGGACGAGCTGGCAGTCTGGTGCGGGTGCGAACTCGCCTCACCTGGGGTCGAAGCACCCGCGGCAGGCGCGGTCGCGGCCGCCCCCTCGTCACTGGCGGGACGCACCGCTTCGGCGGCGTCACGCGTCTGCTGCTCTAGCCACCCCCGCAGCGCAGCCTGCGTGAACGTGCCGGCAGGGCCGAGGTAGCCGTAGGTCGGTTCGTCGTGCGTCATCGGGCATTCCCCTCACCGGCGCGCGCCGCGGCGACCGCCTGCTTCTCCTCGGGCGTGAGCTCGCTCGAGCTCGCGCCTGCTTCGACACTCTTGGCGTACGTGCGTGACTCGGCGCGCCCGTGGATCGACGAGATGACGAGCCCGTCACCGGCGTCATCGACGAGGGCCACCGAGAACGACAGCTGACCCGCCATGTCGCCGAACGCGTCGTAGCGGACGACGGCGACGTGCTTGAGCGCGCGTCGCGAATCGGCACGGGCTGCGGCGAGTTCGGTTCGGGCGGAGGCGATCTCGCGCGCCAGCTGCCGCGGGCCGCCGTCGTCGTCACCGATGATGGTCGCGAGGCGGACCTCGCTCGCGCGGACCTGCAGGAGCGCCCACCCGGCGAGCAGGAGAGCACACACTGCGACGGCGAGAGCGACGGCGATCACGACATCAGCCTATGCAACCGGGCGTGGTCGATCAGACCGGCACCCAGGCCGGGAATTCGACGCCAGCGAGGGCGGCCACCATGAGCGCCGCGAACAGCAGGCACACGACGCCACCGGCGGTGCGGATGGCGGAGAGGCTGAGCCGCTTGAGCAGCGCCTTTCCGGCGACGGCGCCCAGCGCCGAGACCAGGGCGAGCGCGAGGAACGCCGACAGGCCGACGAGCCAGGGGTTGCCGCCACGCGCGACGAAACCGGCGGTCGCGAGCTGGCTCAGGTCGCCCCACTCGGCGAGGAACAGGATGAGGAAGCTCGCCCCGATCGCCTTGAGCCCCTCGGCCGGCTTGGCCTTGGCACCGAACTCCTCCTCGGCCTCCGCCTCACCCTCATCGGCCTCCTTCGCGCCCTTGATCAGCACGAAACCTGCGACGAGGAACAGCAGCGCGACGATGGCGTGCACCGGCTTCTCGGGAAGCAGCGTGAGGACGCGTCCGAACAGGACGGCGACGACCGTCTGGACGGCGAACGCCGACGCGACACCGATCCACACGTACAGCGGTCGGTATTTCGTCGCGAGCACGAGCGTCGCGATGAAGGTCTTGTCAGGGAGTTCGACGAGGAACAGCGTCGTGAAGACGGTCAGGACGAGAGCGAGATCCACGGGCCACGAGCCTACCGGGTCGCAGCGAGGATCCAGGATCAGCGACTACGCTTGAGCAGTGTTCCGTCGGTGGCTCGTGACTGCTCTCGTCGCCGCCGTGACGTTCGCGGCGCTCGCCGTGGGCATCTCCGTCGCCAAGTCCGACACCTCCCCCACGCATCGCGCGCTGCCGGGCAACCTCGTCGTCGTCGGCATGCCGGGGCTGACATGGAGCGACATCAACCCCGACACGACACCGACGCTGTGGGACATGTCGCAGCACGCCGCCGTCGGCAACCAGCTCGTCCGCGTCATCAGCGACCACTCGTGCAGCGACGCGGCATGGGTGACGCTGGGCTCCGGTACACGCACCCCGCTCGGCTACAGCCCGCCGATGGCGGCAGCGTCCGGCACGAACGACTTCTGCCCGCCCCCGGTGAAAGGCGAGTACGACGCGACGCACCACACCTACCGCTACCCGCAGTGGAGCACGTGGGCCAAGGACGCGCTGAAACGCAACATCCCCTCACGCATGGGGCTCGTCACCTCGACACTGGAGAAGGACGGCCAGTGCGTCAGCGCCGTCGGAGAACGGGCAACGCTCGGTGCGGCGAACCGTCAGGGCGTCGTCTCGCACTACTGGCCGAGCATCTCCGGCGCTGACCTCGCCGCGTGCCCCGTCACGTACGTCTCGCTCGAGGGGCGCAGCGACGCGCAACTGCGTCAGGTGCTCGACGCGGCACCCATCGACACGACCGTCCTCGTCACCGGCCTCACCGACGACGAACGCCCCGAATCGCCGCGCGCGATCATGCTCGACGGGCCGACGGTCGGCTCGGGCATGCTGCGCTCGCGCCAGACGCGTCAGCGAGGGATCGTCACGACGACCGACATCTCCGCGTTCGTCCTCGAACGCACCCCCCGCGCGCCGGTGCTCGGCGAGGGGCGCCCCCTGTCGATCGAACCCGTCTCGACGCCCGCCGCACTGCGCTCGGTGCGCAACACCCAGACCCTCCTGCGCACCGAGCGCAACCTCGTCGGGCCGTTCTTCGTCTGGGTCGCGGCCCTCGGCGCGCTCGCCGTCACCATCGGGGCGTGGCTGTCGGTCCGCGCGCGCTGGTGGCCCTGGAGCGGACGTGACGTGGCCGACGGCAACGACGCGGGCGTCGGTGCGGGCCCATGTCCTGGTGTGGCGTGGTGGCCATGGCGAGGACGCGACGCGGCTGACGGCGACGCCGCGGCCCGCGCCGTCATGACGCGCCGGCTGCGGGTGGCGCGCGGCTGGTGGGCGACGACGGGTGCGCTGCTCGGTGCGGTGCCGGTGGCCACCTTCCTGGCGAACCTCTACGCCTGGTACCTCCACGACCATGCGTTGGCGTGGCTCGGCGGGTGCGTCGTCGTCATCATCGTCGTCATCGCGACGCTCGCACTGCTCGGGCCGTGGCGTCGCTGGACGCCCGGCCCTGCCGTCTTCGTCGCCTCCTGCACCGCGCTGGTGCTCGCGATGGATGCGGTGCAGGGATCGCCGCTGCAGCTCGTCAGCGTGCTCGGGCTGCAGCCGGTGTACGGCGGCCGATTCTTCGGGATGGGCAACGTCGGATACGCGCTGTTCATGACGTCATGCCTGTTCGTCGCGGCGATGCTCGCGGGGCGTTATCGCGCGATGAAACGGCCGCGGCTCGCATTGCTGACGGTGCTCGCGATCGGCGTGCCCGCCATCCTCGTCAACGGGGTGCCGCAGTGGGGCAACGAGGGTGGCGGCTCGGCAGCGTTCGTGCCCGCCATCATCTACCTGGCGATGCGTGCGCGCGGGTGGCGGATCACGCTGACGCGACTGCTGCTCGCCGCGTTGGGCGGTGCTGCGTTCGTCTTCGTCATCGGCTGGCTCGACTACCTGCGCGGCGAGAGTGCGCGCACACACCTCGGCGACATCTTCGCCGGCCTCGTCGGCGACGGGCAGGTCAACCCGATCAGGCGGGTGCTGTACGCAAACTGGCACATGCTCAACACGCATTGGTTCTACTGGTTCGTGCCGATCTGGCTCGTCGTGTGCATCGTCGTGCTCGCGTTTCCCGACGGGCCCGGGCGCTTCCTCAAGCCACTGCTCGTGCGCGTGCCCATGATGCGGCACGGCCTCATCGCCATCACGATCATGCTCGCCGCCGGATTCCTCGCCAACGACTCGGGCACCTCGATCCCGCCCGCCGGGGCGCTCGTCATCATGCCACTGCTCGTCATCGTCGCGGCGCGCCTCGGATCGCCGCGCACGAGCGAAGCCCCTCGCGTGCCTGCCGTGAAGAGTTGACGGCCGTACCCATCTGCGATTTACGTCCACATTCAACGGACGTTGCGGGCAGGCGAATGTGGACGAGAATCGCAGATGGGTACAGGCTTCCGGGGGCTTCGAGCCCTTCCCACTGCTCCCTTCACACCGTCGCCGACGTGGAGCCGACGTCGGACGCGCGCCGCGCTCGGCCCCTTCCGTCAGACGACGACGCCCCCGGCAGCGACACGCGTGAGGCCCCCGCACCTGACGATGTGGGGGCCTGACGAAGAGTGCAGGCGAGGTAAGCGCCTGGCGACGGAGTCGACGAGGCAGACGCCCCACGCTGAGCCCTGACTCACCAGGATCTGACGGTGAGAGCCGCGTTCAGTGCGACCTGATGGCGGACGTCAGCGCAGCGTGATCTGGCGCGAGACGATGCCGTTGCGGGCGCGTCGTTCGTCGGCGGTGAGCGGCTCGGTCTCGAGCGAGGCGAACGCATCGTCGAAGGCCTTGGCGAGTTCGGCCATCGGCGCGGTCTGCTGCTCGGGCAGGCGGTCGGTCGCGACCTCCCACACGGGCGTCAGCACACCGCACGCACGGAACGCGCCGAGGAGGCGGCCTTCGTCGTCGTTCTCCGGCATGCGTGCCTTGCCGGATGCGGACAGGCGGGCGAGCGCGTCGGTGGCCTTGTTCTCGTCGTGCGGCAGCACCCAGCGGATGAAGGCGCGGTCACCGATGAGGCACCAATAGGCGGAGTCGACGCCGTCGATCGGGGCGGTCGGAGCGATCGACTCGTTGGCGTCCTCCATCGAGACGGAGGCCTCTTCGCCGATCTCGTGCTCCTCGGGGATCCAGAAGTCGAACGTCTCGTGCACGGTCGGTTCGAACGTCGTGCTCGTGATGATGTCCTGCAGGCGCGGCGTCGCGGCGCTGACGCGCGGCGGTGCGGGCAGCGGCTGGCCGTTCTCGAGCTGCGTGACGGCGATGAGCTGCGCGGCGACGTCGCGGCTCGCGTCGCCGGATCCACCGCCTGTCTGCAGCGCCACCATCATGTCGCCGTCCTCGCGACGCAGGCCGGGCCACGCCATCGGCAGGATCGTCGCGATGACCGCCTCGTGCTCCTGCCCGTCGACCTCGAAGGTGACCTTTGCCGTCGCCGACGGGACGATCTCTCGCATCGCCACCCAGTCCGTCTCACCTGCGAGGCCCTCGAATGGACGCGCGACGAACGGCGCCGGCATCTGCGACGGATCGAGCGGACGCTTGTTCTCTTTGCCCTTGCGGCGTGAAGCCTTACCCATGGTCGATGAGTCTAGTGATGTCGCGTGCCCGCGGCGGCGCGATGCGTCATCTCGCTGCGGTAGTGGAACGTCGTCAGGCGCGCGGCGTCGGCTGGGGCCACACGCGTGTCGCAGCGGGCGCATCTGCCGAGCGTGCGAGGCCGATGCGCCGCAAGACACGCAGAGAAATGTTTGGGCGGGCGGCCGCGGAGGCGGCCTGCCCGAGCTTGCGAGGTCAGGCGCGCCTGCGCGACGGGCCGCACGCGTGTCGCAGCGCGTGCATCTGCCGAGCGTGCGAGGCCGATGCGCCGCAAGACGCGCAAAAAAACTTGGGCGTCGCACGTCGACGCCCGCGCTGGGCGAACGTAGTGAGCTCAGGCGCGGCGTCGGCTGGGGCCGCCCAAACTGGCCCACACCGTACGGCCGTTGCGTTCGTCGCTGACGCCCCATTCGTGGGCGAGGGAGCGGACGATGCGCAGGCCGCGGCCAGAGTTGACCCATTCACTCTTGGGTTTGGGCATGGGGATGTCGTCGCCGCCGCCGTCGGTCACTTCGATCTCGACGCGCGGGGCGCGCACCTTCCAGTGCACGCGGATGCTGCCGTCGGGCAGGGGCTTGGCGTGGCGGATGGCGTTGGTGACGAGTTCGCTGACGACGATCTCGCATTCGCCGATGACTTCGTCGCTGATCTCGCCGTCGGAGAGGTCGTCGACAATGGTGCGGCGGATGCTGGGCACGGATTCGAGCGTCCAGTCCAGGCGGACAGTGCGGACGCGGGCGTCGCTCGACATGTCGTGGCTACCTCGTGCGGTCGGACCTCGCGGGGCGGGGTGGTGTTCAGCGTTCGTTCAACCTTGCCACACATCGCAACGGGCGTGGGGTTGGGTGCGCGGCCACACGGGTGCGCCGCGGCGGATCCGAGCGAAGTGGGTGACTTCGAGCGCTCTGCCGCTCTTATCCGCCCATTTCGTTCCGATTCACGTTCTGCGGCGTCCGCCAGACGGCGCTCCGACCGGAATTCAGTGGCGGTGGGGATCGGGAGGCAGTCGACGGAGGGGCAGGCGCTGGTCGATGCTGAATGCTGCCGCCTGCAGGGCTCCGCGGGCGTGGGGCCACACGGCATCCAGGGCTCCGTGAGCGTCGGATTCGGGCCAATCCCGAGCGAAACTCTCATCATTTGGCACTGCGAACTCACACAGAAGCTCAGCGCGAACGGCGTACATGCCGTCGTCCCCGGTGGCGGTGATGTCGATACGAACCCGGGCCGCCTTCTCGAAGTGGGCCGCGTCGAAACTCGCACTCATCTTGCCCGCGAGAGGAGCCCACTCGGGTAGCTCGTCGTCAGCTTTCACAGCCGCGCTGGTGCTCAACACCGTCACCGCTCGCAGCTCTACGTCGACCCCGGCGATCAGCACGGTCAGCCACCCACGGCGAAGATCATGGTGCGGGCATCGCGTCGCGCACGAGGCACTCCCACCACCGGAGCGACATCTTCGGGCTCGATGTCGACGGTCAACGTCGGGCGGGCAGGGTTGACGACGTGTCGCACCTCTGCGCCCACGGCGATGGCATAGCGACGCAGCGATGACAGGTGGAGATCGCGGTTTCCTGCTTCGATGCGCGCGACACCGCTCTGCGAGATCCCCATGCGTTCGCCCACGTCACCTTGGGACAGGTTCTTCGCCTTGCGCAGCTCGACGAGGCGGCTCAGCCACTCCTCCTCGTGCACGAGGTTGCGCTCGGCGAGACGATCCTCGTCCGTCTCTGGCCCGAAGATGTCATCGAGAAAATCCATCACACACCCCCACGTATGCACTCAGAGTCATATGCCCCAGTATGACTCATGAACCGAAATGCGCGAGGCGCACCGCCTCAGCCTCGTCCATGTGCCCGTTCTGGGCTGCGCGCCACCCTGCTGTGTCGGGGTACTTGGCCCGGAACGTCAAAAAGGTGAGCTCATCGAGGTGCTCGGGCTCGGTGAAATACAGCCGGGCTGCCAGGTGAGAACGGTCCTCGTCGATGACGTTCTTCCACCGCATCTCGAGCACGAGTGGCCGCCGCACGGATTGTTTGACGTCGTGCGCGCATCCCCTCTGCGACGGGCCGCAGGGACAGAACTGCAATGTGCCTTCCAACGCCCGGTCGCGCTTGCGCTTGATCTGAGCGCGCAGGTCGGCGCGAACCGCCGGCGGCAGGGACGCCAGCATCTCGCGCAGGCCAGGGTCTGCTCGAGCAAAATCCGGCGTCACCCACATCGCGGCGCCGTCACGCGTCGACCGGACTCCGGGCGGCCACGCCAGCCTCATCCGGCACCTTCACTCATCATGATCCCGAGAGTGCCACTCGCCACCCGACAACGCTCAACGCTCACTCGAGTAGGGCCTCAGCGCGGTTCAGCACCTCACGAACCGAAGCGGTACGCCGCTGGCGGCCGAACGTGGCGAGCGTGGCGGCCTGGACTTCGGGGGCTGACGCCGGAGCGCCGAGCTGGTCGGTCCAGTAGCGCAGCGCGTTCGCTACTTCGCGTGGACACAGATCCTCCGGCTTTGCCCGGGGCCCGGGCCCGAATTGCGTCCACTCCGCGAGCTTGATGTCCACCGGCCAGATGAAGCCATCACTGTCGATGTCGCCCGGGAGCTGCTTGATCTGGCGCATCAGGCTCCGCCGCAGGGCAGGTGAGATGCGACGCTCGAAGGCTGCGGCAGTAAGCCGCGCCAGCCGTTCCGTCGACACCGGCCCTTCTGTCTCTACGATGATCTTCAGCGCGCCTTGCACACGTTGACGGCAAGCGTCCCGTTTCAAGTTCTCGATGTCCGAACGCTCCCCGAGGATGACGGGGTGCCACGGTTCGTATGCCAGCCGTTCGTCGCCAAGTGGGGCACCGTCCAGCACTGCGGGGATGGCGGGGATGGGGACCTCCGGCGTGACGGCCCCGTCGATGTCCTCCGCGGGCATAAGCTCGCGCCGCGCTGGCATGGGCTGCCCACCCCCGTACAGTGCGCGTCCAACGTCGTCACGAATCGCAGCGAGACGGCGCGCCCCTTCAACGTCTCCCAGCGCATCGAGGAGTTGCGCAGCATGGTCACCGGCGCGCCATGCGTCGTGGGGTTCGAGAACGTCGTTGTGTCTTTCCGTGTTCCGGAGCTGTCGCAGCTGGGTGCCGAGGGACGAGACGCGTCGGGGATGTCGCGGGTCATCGTCAAATGGGTAGCCGAGTTCACCCAGTCTCTCGGTGAGCATGCGCAACTGCGCGGCGAGGTCGTTTCGCGAGTACTGGCCGCGTGGACGCCCCCGGGATTCGTCGAGGGCTCGGAGAATCTCCGTCCATTCCAGACCGTGGAGGAACTCACGAAGACGCGCGTCGATCAGCGGCTCGAGTCTTTCTTCGAGAGCGTCGAGAGCCCGGCGGACCTCGTGCCTCGTCTGCACTGGGTCACTCATCGCGCGTCCTCCGCATACTTCGGGGCCAGGGTTTCCATCTGCTGCATGACTCTCACGATGGCTTCGGGTTGCTGATCCGGCGGGTAGCCGTACTTGCGCAGCAGTCGTCGGATGGTGGTGCGTAGCTTGGCGCGCACGTCTTCACGCACCGTCCAGTCGATGCGCGTGTCGCGTCGCATGGCGGCCACCAGATCACGCGCGATCTGAGCGAGCACGTCGTCGCCCATGACGTCGACGGCGGCTTCGTTCTCGGCCACGACGTCGTAGAACGCCAACTCGTCATGTTCCAGCGGTGGTGAGAACCGCTCACCACGCCGCCCCTCGGCTGCGGCCTCCTTGGCGAGCTCGACGAGCTCGGCGATCACCTCGGCCGACGTCAGCTGCTGGTTGGTGTACTTGAACATCAGTTCGTTGACGCGTTCGGAGAACAGCTTGGAACGCACCTCGTTGCCGGCGGTCGCGGTGCGCGCGTCGGTGAGCAACTGCGCCTTGAGCGCGTCGATCGCGGCCTGTGCACGGTCGGGCTGTGCGGCCTCTTCGATCCAGGTCGGCGACAGGTCCGACAGCGTCGGCGGTTCGAGCCCGGCGGCACGGTAGATGTCGACGACACCCGTCGCCTCGGTCGACTCGACGACGAGGGCCCCAAGCTGCAGTTGGATGTCCTCCGGGATCGGTTCACCGCGCGCGACACGATCGGCGGCGTCGCGCTTCGCCATCCACTCGCGCACCTCACCGAAGAAACGCACCTGCGGGCGCACCCGCTCGACCGTCGTCTCACCGGCTGCGAGCGCCCACGCTCGCGCGAGCTTCGCGGCGGTCACCCGGAACTGCTCACCCAGGGGCCGCACGTCGGGGTCGCCCTCGTCGCGGTTGCCCGGCGTCAACGGCGAACGCAACGCATTCGTGACGGCGAGCGCCGCGTTGCGCCACGCGCGCGGCGTGTCCTCGTTCGCGAGGGCACGCCAGTCGACGCCGGCAGCGGTGACGGTCTCCTCCAGCGAGTCGACGAGGTCGAACACGATCTCCGCGGCGTCACCGGCCGTCTGCCCGACGGCTTTCTCACCGGGCGTCCCGGCCTCGCGGGTGAACTCGCCGAGCGCCTTCGTCAGGTTCTCCGCGAGCGGCGCGTACGCGACGAGCAGGCCGTCGGCCTTGCCCCGGTAGGTGCGGTTGACCCGGGCGAGGGTCTGCATGAGCAGTGCGCCCTTGAGCAGACGGTCGATGTAGATCGTGTGCAGCGCCGGCGCGTCGAAGCCGGTGAGCATCATGTCCTTGACGATGACGATCTCGAGCGGGTCGTCCGCGTTCTTCATCCGCTTCTTCACGGCGGCCGTCGCGCTGGGGCGTCGCAGGTGTTTCGTCACCTCGGCGTCGTCGCTCGGCGTGGCGTTGTAGACGACCTTGATGACGCCCTTGTCGTCGGCGTCGTCGTGCCATTCCGGGCGCAGCGCGACGATCTTCGCGTAGAGACGCGCCGCGGTGCGTCGCGTCGCGCAGACGATCATCGCCTTGCCGGGCCCGCCGATGAACGGCGTCATCAGTTCGCGCCGCCTCTCCCAGTGGCTCACGACGTCCGCGGCCAACTTCTCGAGACGTTCGTCGGAGCCGTAGATCGTGTCGAGCTTGGCGATGCTCTGCTGCAGTCGCGCTTTGTCGGCGTCGTCGAGCCCGGCGGAGACCTCCTCGGCGCGCTCGTCGATGTCTTCGTCGCCGAAGCCGTCGACGCGTTGCACCTGGATGAGGCGCTGCTCGAACGCGACCGGCACGGTCGCGCCGTCCTTGACGGCTCGCAGCAGGTCGTAGACGTCGATGTCGTCGCCGAACACGCGCCGCGTGTCGCGCTCACCTTCGGCGATAGGGGTACCGGTGAAGGCGATGAGCGTCGCGTTCGGCAACGCCATCTTGAGGTGGCGCGCGTACCCGTCGAGGGTGTCGTAGTGGCTGCGGTGCGCCTCGTCGGCCATGACGATGATGTTGCGCCGATCCGACAGCAGCGGATGGTCGGCGCCCGCTTCTCGTTCGCTCTGGGTGAGGCCGAACTTCTGCAGCGTCGTGAAGTAGATGCCGCCCGTCAGCTGTTCGCTGAGCAGGCGCCGTAGCTCGTCGCGCGAGGCCACCTGCTTCGGTTCCTCCGGCAGCAGCGCGCTCACCCGGAACCCGTCGAAGAGCTGGGTGTCGAGTTCTTGACGGTCGGTGATGACGACGACCGTCGGGTTCGCGAGGCGCTGATGGCGCATCACCTTGGCCGTGTAGAGCTCCATCTCCATCGACTTGCCGGAGCCCTGCGTGTGCCAGACGACGCCGGCGCGGCCGTCACTGTCGACGGCGTTGATGGTGGACGCGACGGCCTTCGTCACGGCGAAGTACTGGTGGGGTTTGGCGATGCGCTTGCCGAGGCCTTCTTCGGATTCGTCGAAGGCGATGAAGTCGCGCATGATCTGCCCGAACCGGTCGATGTTGAACAGGCCCGTCAGCGTGAGGTCGAGTTCGGTCGTCGCCTCACCGTCGAGGTCGGTCTCGCCGAACTCCATGAGGTGGCCTTCTTCGTCGACGTTCCACGGCGCGAAGTGGTTGTAGGGCGTCCACGGCGTACCGTACTTCGCGCTGATGCCGTCGCTCGCGACGACGAACGCGCAGAACCGGAACGCCATCGAGAATTCGCGCAGGTACGTCTGCAACTGGTTGTAGGCGCCCTCCACCGTCGCGTTCTTCGCCGCGGCCTGCTTGAGTTCGACGATGACGAGCGGCAGCCCGTTGACGTAGAGGACGACGTCGAAGCGACGCTCGCGCTCACGGCTGCGGATCGTCACCTGCTGCACCGCGAAGTACGCGTTCTTCGAGACATCGCCGTGCGCCATGAAATGGATCGTCGGGCTCTGCTCGCGACCCTCGTCGTCGACGTACGTGATGCCCGTGTAGCCGCGGACGAGGATGTCGTGCAAGCGCTTGTTCTCCGCCAGCGCGTCCTGCGACTGCGGCGCGAGCACCTCGGCCTTCGCCTGCTGCAGGTACTCCTCGGGCACCCCGGGGTTGAGGTCGCGCAGCTTCTGACTCAGCGTGCCGTGCAGCACGATGTCGGCCCACGACTCGCGCTCCTCCGAACCGGGCGCCAGCTCCTTGCCGTGCTTCGGCTGCCACTCCAGATCGGCCAGCTCGTCGAGCACGAGCTGCTCCCAATCGGCCTCACTCATGACCGGCACTCACACCACCCCTTCCACACGCTTCTCCGCATCCCTGACGGTGATCTTGCCCGACATGAGCAGCGGCAACAGCTCATCGCGGGTTTTCGCGAGGGTTTCGTTCTCGCTCACCACCTGTTGCGTGAGGGCGACGAGCGTCTGCACCGTCGTGTCTTCAGCTGAAGAAAGCTGACGAATATCCGGAATCGACACGCTGAGCAGGTGCTCTGGCTTCACCCGCTGGTGACTGCCGGTCGTCCCCGCCACAAAGGTGAGCACCTTCTCGGTGAAGGAGGGATGCGCCAAGGCACCCCAGAGCGCCCCGACCGATGTGTTGCGCGGCGTGAGAGCGACGAACTCCGGTGATGCGAGAGCCGGCATCACCCCTAGATGCGGCACCGGCCAGATACGGGGGATACGCGGGTTGAGCTTTGCGACAAGAACGGCCGGTTCCTGCAGATGATTCTTGGCACTCATGAGAGCAGCCGGCGCCACCACCTCCGGGGCCCCGGCATCGAACGCCGGGAGGCTGTAGTGCTGAACCGCCTCGTCACTCATCGTGTTCGGGTTCACCGAAGATCGGCTCTGCGTTGCCACATCCGACACCGCGCAACGGGCTGCAAGCCTCGATACGATGGTCACCGCCAGCGCCCTGGCGCTCTCTGCGACATGGCGGTTCGCGGCGATCTTGTCGTCCAGCGCCACCAACACCTCGGCGATCGCCCGTTGCAGGGGTAAGGGGGCAACAGGGATGACCAATTCCTTGAGTATTCCCAGGTTGATATGAGGTACACCTGTACGGATAGCCACCGAGTCGATGAGCTGGCGAAACTCCTTCAACTGGCACGCATACAGAACGTAACGACTATCGGCCTTTCGTGGGTCCACACGTAGTCGCATCTGACTTTGCGAAATAACGAAGGGCTGGCTTCCCTCATCTAGGCGTGCCACCTGTCCGAGCGTTCCCCGCTGAGTAAAGACCAGGTCGCCCGCAGACGCTGTGTTGCGTGCAAGATCAGACTTGAACTTTTCCTCGCTAACGTAAACGAACGGGCCGTGGAGGCGCCCGTCTTCACCCATGTTGGCCCCGCGAATGACTGGAACGCCCGAAGGGCGGTAGTCATCGCTCACCAGGTTGGAGCCGAAGGGCCCCCCCACGAAACCTTTTTCTGCCGCCAGCTCGCCAAGAGGCACATAGGTTGTCATGCCAACCTCCCCAACTGCTCGCGAACGACGGCATCCAACCGCGCCGACTCGTCGAGCGCGGCCGTGAGTTCCTTCGTGAGCCGCGCGATCTTCTCGTCGATGGGTTCGGAATCTTCTTCCGCCGCAGCGGCACCCACGTACCGCCCGGGCGTCAACGCGTACTCTGCGGCGCGGATCTCGTCGAGCGTCGCGCTCTTGCAGAAACCGGGCACGTCCTCGTACTCGCCGTCTGCCGATGCGCGGCCGCGCCAGGTGCGGAACGTGTTCGCGATGCGCGCGATGTCGTCGTCGGAGAACGTGCGCTCCACGCGGTCGACCATGTGGCCGACCTCGCGGGCATCGATGAACAGCACCTGCTTGCGGCGATCGTTCGCGCCGGCAGTACCGGCCTTCTTGTCCTTCGCGAAGAACCACACGCACACCGGAATCGCCGTGCCGCGGAAGAGGTTGCCGGGCATCGCGATCATGCACGAGACGACGTCGTCCTCGAGCATCGCCTTGCGGATGTCGCCCTCGCCGCCGCTGTTCGACGCCATCGTGCCGTTCGCCATGACGACGGCCGCCTCACCGTGCGGCGCGAGCTTGCTCAGGATGTGCTGCATCCACCCGTAGTTCGCGTTGCGTGCGGGCGGCACCCCGTACTTCCAGCGGGCGTCCTCGGTGTTGCGCGCCCATTCCTTCTGGTTGAACGGCGGGTTCGCCATCGCGTAGTCGGCGACGACACCGGGGTGGATGTCGCGCGCGAACGTGTCGCCCCAGCGCGGGCCGAGGCCCTGGGAGTCGATGCCGTGGATGGCGAGGTTCATCTTCGCCAGGCGCCACGTCTCCTCGATGCTCTCCTGGCCGTAGACGACGATCGCGTCGCGATCCTCCTTGTGCCGCTCGAGGAACTTCTCGGCCTGCACGAACATGCCGCCCGATCCGCACGCCGGGTCGTACACGCGCCCGGAGTGCGGTTCGAGGATCTCGACGAGCGTGCGCACGAGCACCGGCGGGGTGAAGAACTCGCCGCCGCGCTTGCCCTCCGCTTTCGCGAACTTCTCGAGGAAGTACTCGTACACCTCACCGAGCAGATCGCGTGCCTTCGTCGCGCCCTCGCCGGTGAAACGCACCGAGTTGAACAGGTCAATCAGTTCGCCGAGGCGTCGTTGGTCGATGTTGTCGCGCCCGAAGATCGTCGGCAGGGTGCCCTGCAGCGACTCGTTCTGCTTCATCAGCGTCGCCATCGCCTCGTCGATGAGCTTGCCGACGCTCTTGCTCTCCTGCCCGCCCGCGGCCTCCATGCCCTTGGCGTGACGTGCGATGAAGCTCCAGCGCGCGTTCGTCGGCACCCAGAACACGCCGTTGCCGACGTACTCGTCGGGGTCTTCGAGCGTGTCGCTGACGAAGTTCTCCGCCTCACCCGCGAGCTCCTCACGGATCTGCTCGCGGCGCTCCTCGAACGCATCCGAGACGTACTTGAGGAAGACGATGCCGAGCACGACATCCTTGTACTGGCTCGCGCTCATCGAGCCGCGGAGCTTGTCCGCGGCCTTCCAGAGCGTGTCGTGCAGTTCCTTCTTCGACGACGGCGCCATTGCGGCGGCCTTGGCCTTGGGTGGGGTCACGGGGTTTCTCCTTGCAGGTACGGGCTTTGAGTCTTCGGTGCCGCGTCGAGACGTGTGCGCGTCGTTTCACGGCAGATGGATGTGGCGGGATCGGGGACGCACCGACGAGGTTCGAGTCCCTGTTGCTGGTGTGGCCATCCCCTGCGGCGACAGGAGGGGACGCGCTGCTCGGCAGAGTGGGGGCACGCCTGGGGCCCACCATCGATGTCAAGGCTTAGAGTCCCTTTACATCGGTGTTGTGGCCTCGCTGGGACGAGCCACTGCAGTGGCGGTCGCGCGGATCGGACGATCAGTCTTCCAAACTGATCACACGACATTGCTCCCGGCTGCAGAAAGCGCGCCGCTCGAGTCGCGGGTTCAAGTCCCGTTACTCGCGGCGTTTCTGCCTGCGGCCATCGACGGACTGTTGCTCCGTAGGTCGAGACGCCGACCTCATAGGTGTTCCACAACCACCTGTTTACAAGGCAGGTGGACAGTTGCCCGTGCCACTGCCAATCACGGACGGTCATGCGGCGCCGCCCCTCGACGCTGCACCTTCTTGCATGTCATGCGTAGGACGCGTGGACGAGATCTCGGCGCGCAAGACGCCCTCGGCGATGCCGGTGAGCACCGTCGTCTCGTATGCGTCGAGCGCTGTGAGCTGGTCGCGCAAGGCCCGCCTACGGGCGGCCACCGTCGTCGCGACACGCTGCGCTGCGTCGGCCTGCTCGGCCGGCGTGAGATGGAGGTGCCAACCGGCGGTGTCGACGCCGCGTTGAACGTTGATGTCGAGCGCAGCCTGCGCCGAGATCAAGCGCAAACCGTCGGGCGCGCCACTTCGAGGTCGCAGGATGCGTGCCGGCGTCTGCACGACGCGTCCACCCCGCTCGTCGACGATCGCGGCCGGTCGTTCGACGGCGACGAACACAACATCCCCAGGTTCGGTGTAGCGCACCTGCGGCACGACACGCTCGACCTCGAGACGATCCACGCGCCGCGCACCGACCGCGCGCAGGCCCCGCACCTCGTCAGCACCGATGACGTCGACGAGCGCGCCTCGCGTCGCCGCGGTGATCTCGTCCGGCACGCGGTGGCCGCGACGCACGCTCGCCCACGTGATGACGACGTCAGCCCAGGTCTTGGGCGCCCGGGCGGCGACCAGCCCTGCGGAGACGAGGTCGACCTCGGACGCCAACGGCACGCCGGCGCGGCTTTCGTGACCCCATGCCTGGGCCAGCACCTCACCGCCGTCACGCGGCTCGCGCACGCCGGGCGGAATGACGAGCGACGACTCGTCGAGCAGGTTGTACGTCGCGCGATGACGCGCCCGCAAGAACGCGTGCGTTGCGCGATCACCCGAGCAGGCGGCGGCGACATCCGCAGCAAGGGCATCGCACTCACCGGGGTCTAGCGCGTGGTTCGCGTGGTCGCCGTACGTCGTGAAAGCCGGGCGCGTGTCGTCGGTGTTCGGGGCCAGTGCCCACAGTGCGAGGCGGCGGCGACCCGTCGCGCGCAGCATCCCCTTCGGCAGCGTGGCGACGTAGCGTAGCGGCAGCGTGTAGTCCGGTGCGAGGCCGGCTCGCTGCTCCTGACGATGACGTGACACCGCCCTCTGGGCCTGGCTGATGTTGAAGCACTCACGGCGGGCTTCGTCGAGGTTCGATCCCTCGCCGAGGGTGCCGACGAGAAGATCGGCGGGGGCGAGGACGAGGGCCACGTCGCGATCTGCAAGGTCATGGGAGACGGCGCGAACCTTCTCGAACAGCGTGATGGCAGCATGCGCGTCGGCGCGGTTCTCGACGATGACGTGGAGGTTGTCGCCTGCGTCGGTGCCCGTCGTCTCGATTCCGCGCGCGGCGAAGGCGCGTAGAGCCAGGCGTGACGCAGCCGAGGCCCGGGCCGGTGCCACCTCGGCGCCTTTCTCGCGCACACTCAGCCCGGCGTTGAGCGGCATGGTGCCCTGGCCGAGGGATGACGTTCCGTCGGCGGGGATGTCCGCCGCGACCTGCGTCAGCAGCGCCAGCGCGCCCTGTCCGTGAAGGACGACGTGATGGTCGGGCGTCGCCACCGCACGCAGCAGCGACGTGAACATCGCGGCGGCGTCGACCGTGAGCGAGTGCTCCGCGAAGGCTCCGCCCGGTGCGTGCTCCGCCGCGACGAGCCGCCACAGCACGCGTTCACCGCCGTAGCCGGCTTCGGCGAGGGTGTCGACGTCGGCGACGAGGGCTGCGTCATCGAGAGCCGCGAGCGTCTCGCGCGGCGGGAGCAACGCCGGCAGCTGCGCGTCCAGAATGGCGTCGAGCGCCGTCTCCGCGTCGAGGTCGGCGAGGAGTTCGCCGGTGAGGGCCTGCAGGAGCAGCAGACCCGACGCGGCGTCGAGATGCTCACGGATCGTCGCGAAACGGGACGAATGGAGCGCCGCATCGACCGCCGCGTCCGGGTTGTTGCCGCGGCCCGTGCGAGTGAGCCACTCGCCGACCGCGTCGGCGCTGAACGTGAGCGAGCGCGCGTCGACAGGGGCGGGAAACCCACCCTCGGTCGTGGGGTAGCGCGATCGCCACATCGACACGACGGCTCGTCGGACGCCCGCGAGGTCGGCCACCTGCTGCATCGTCAGGGTGTCGGGCATCAATGGCTCCTCTCGTGGGTCTCGGGCGGTTCTCCGGGGGCTGGTGGCGGCAGCTGACCGATGCGGCGGCTGCGGTCGCCCCTCGGCACTGACTCTACGGGGCTGAGCTCGCACTCATATGAAGTGCGCGATAAGTGGTCTTATCGCGTTGCTGGTTCCTTTGTTCCGCGTCGGAGACTGATGGTGGAGACACGACGCACCACCCGCACCGAACGAAGGAGAGCTGACGATGAGCCGCCGCACCCCGTCCCACATCCGCACCACCCGCCGTGCCCTGCGGCACTTCGCGAAGAAGCATCCCGACCGCAGCTGCGACAGCGGCAAGATCCGCTATCGCGATCACGCCGCCGCCGTCAGCGCCTTACACAGCGCCGCGACAGCCCGCCACTTCGCCGAATTGGCTGGCCACGACACCCGTCGTCGCGAGAGCCGCATCTACGGCTGCGCGATGTGCCAGGGGTTCCACCTGACGTCGATGCGCGAACTCGCCGCTGCCTGACGGTGCGCGCGCCATCCGTGCATCACGATTGTCGCCGCGCCCCTGGCAGCCCATTCGAACCACCGATTCCGGCACACACACAGACGCTTGCCTCTTCCTGCTGCCCACGTTGTCGGTGCCGGCAGACAGACTTACTCACACCCGGCACTCCACTCCTCGAGACAAGGAACAGTTCCGTGAACGGTGCACCCTTCAACCAGCCCGCCACCCTCGCCACTCTCCTCGTCACCGCAGCCCGCGATGACAACGACTTGCTGACCGCGAAGGTCAACGACCAAACCGTCATCCCGCTCTTCACGAGCCATGCCGCACTGTCCGCCAGCCCGCTCGTTGCCGGGTGGGCAAAAGTCGAAGGCGACTCCGCCATACGTTTCTTCATCCGAGCGGCACAGCGTGACATGGGTGTGACCATCGACGACGGGTACGTCAGCGTCCCGTTCAGCGTCGAAGAGGTTCGGCTCATCACGGACGCGTACATGACCCTGCGCGATTGACTCCCCCGACGCCCCAGACTCCGTATCTGCGCCGAATCTGCCGTCGGCGCAAGGAGAGCCCCGGGCGCCGCGACGAATCCGAGCGAAATGGGCGACTTCGAGCGCTCTGCCGCTCGTTTCCGCGCATTTCGCTCGGATCCACGTTGGCGGCGCCCGCCAGACGGCCACAGCAGAAGTGATCGGCGCCGACAGCGTCAGCCCCAGAACGCCTCTCGAGCCTTGAGCGCCTTCTTGGGCTTGTTGGTGATGATGGCGTCGACACCGTTGCGCAGGCAGCGTTGGATGTCGTCGGGGTCGTCGACCGTCCACACGTGCACCTCGTGTCCGCGTGCGTGCTGTTCGGCGACGAGGCCCGGGTTGCGGCGCAGCATGCCGACGCTCATCGCCGCGATCGAGATGCCGGGCGGCAGTTGGCCGCCGCGGATGCGCTGCGGCACGACACCCTCCATGAGCCACGCGAGCGGCACCTGCGGCGCCAGCGTCGTCATGCGGGAGACGGCGGGCAGCGAGAACGACATGACGCGGACGTTGCAACGCGACGGGTCCGGCGTGTCGAGGCCGAATTCGGCGAGCGCGCGCGCCAGTTCTTTCTCGACGCGTCCGGTGTGCTTCGACGGATGCTTCGTCTCGACGGCGAGGTCGACGCGGCGCCCGGCGTCGAGCGTCGTGCGCAGCAACTCCTTGAACGTGAGCAGATGTGAGCCGCTGCGGTCGGCGATCTCCCAGTCGTCGTCGGTATCGTCAGATTCGAGACGCGCCTTCCACGACCCCCAGTCGAGGCCCTCGAGCTTTGCAAGCTCCAGGTTCGAGATCGCGCCACGCCCGTTCGACGTCCGCTTCGCCGTGCGATCGTGCACGCAGACGAGATGGCCGTCAGCGGTCAGCCGGACGTCACACTCGAGCGCGTCGGCACCGACGCGGATGGCGCGTTCGTACGCCTCGAGCGTGTGCTCCGGTTCGTGGTGCGACGCCCCGCGATGCGCCACCACCTGCGGGCGCTCACCGGACAGCGTCGGCAGATCGAGCGGCGCGACGACTGGGCGAGCCGCGCGATAACCGGCAGCGAGCGCCTTGGTCGGGCGCGGAACGGCAAGACGAGACTTCGACGAACTCACCACTACATCTCTACCCCCCGCGCATGAATAGCGGGTTAATGAGGCGCCACTCGTCCGCACCACAGACGCTACGGTCTCGGCGCGTGGCTCTCATTCGTGAACGCACCTCGCGGGCGGGCCACCGCTCCTCGCGGTTCGTCGCAGGCGCGCAGTCCGCGGCGCGCGCCTCTCGCGTCGGCCGGCAACGGTCGGCGATCTGGCGATTCCGACGGGTGGGGGCGCGTCTCGTACGGGCCCACACGCTCGCCGCTCCCTCCCTTTCCGCGGAATGGCGGGGTTGTCGGGCGTGGAGGTTATGGTGACCGGGATCACCAGCCGCACTGGCCGCACCCGCCCGAGGAGGCGCGCATGCCCGACACGACGACCGACGATTTCACCGAGACCGCGACGCCGGACGTCCTCGTCGCCCGTCGCGGTTCACTCGCGCGCATCCTGCTGAACCGGCCCAAGGCCATCAACGCGCTCACGACCGACATGGTGAACGCCGTGAGCGCCGCGCTGGAGCACTGGGGCGACGACGACTCCGTCACCGCCATCACGATCGAGGGCGCCGGCGAGCGCGGCCTGTGCGCGGGCGGTGACGTGCGCAGCGTCCGTGAAGCGTTCGTCGACGGCGACGGCGAGCGCGCGTTCGAGTTCTTCCGCGACGAGTACCGCATGAACGCGCTCATCGCCGACTACCCGAAGCTCATCGTCAGCCATCAAGACGGCATCGTCATGGGTGGCGGCGTCGGCATCTCGGCGTTCGCCGGGCTGCGCGTCGCGACGGAGCGCACGAGGGTCGCGATGCCCGAGACGATCATCGGATTCTTCCCCGACGTGGGCGCGCTCTACCTTCTCTCGCGCGCGCCGGGCGGCACGGGCGCCTACCTCGCACTGACAGGCACGACGGTTGGTGGCGCCGACGCCTGCTACGTCGGGCTGAGTGACGTCGTCATCGAATCCGACTCGTGGGCAACGGTTCTCGAGCGTCTCGCCGAGGGTGCTGACGTTGACGGAGCCGTCGCGCGGCTCGCGTCGTTCGATGCCGCTGGCAATGCACCTCTCGGTGCGCAGCGGGCTTGGATCGACGAGGCCTTCGGCTCCGGCGAGCATCTGCGCGCGCCGTCCGAGGTGCTCGAGACGCTGCGCGCGTCCGACGTCGAGGCCGCACGTGAGGCGGCCGACCTGCTGACGCAGCGTTCACCGTTGTCTGTCGCCGCGACGGTCGAGGCGATGCGGCGCGCGGCGGGCATGGACTCGGTGCACGAGGTGCTCGCCGAGGACATGGTGCTCGCGCGCGGCCTCATCGAACACGGCGACTTCGTCGAAGGTGTGCGCGCGCAACTCGTCGACAAGGATCGTCAGCCGATGTGGTCGCAGGCCGCGTTCGACGAGGTCAGCGACGCCGACGTCGCGCGCTTGTTCGAGGGCTGACCCCTCGGCGGGACGCAGGTGCGCACTCATGGCGTCGCCGGGGACTCGTCTTCGCACTGGCGTGTACCCATCTGCGATTCTTGTCCACATTCAACGGCCATTGCGACGACGCCCGCGGTGGAGACAGTCGTGATGGTCACGAGCGCGTCGCATCCCCGGTGCTCGCGCAGGATGGCGGGCAACTCACACTTGGCGCGCCACTTCCCGCCCACTCATGAGTTACTCGCCATCTCGTGCGATTGCCACGGACCCCGACGCCACGCCCGCCTATATGGGAATGATTCTCACTTCGTCGATGTTGAACCCACCGTCGAACGAAGGAGAAGATCATGACCCGCACGACGAACCGCCCGAAGATCACCCTGCGCTCCACCGCGGGGACGGGCTACAGCTACACGACGCGCAAGAACCGCCGCACGACGTCCGACCGTCTCGTGCTGCGCAAGTACGACCCGATCGCGCGCCGCATCGTCGAGTTCGCCGAAGCCCGCTGACCTCGCAGGAGCACGCGTCAGACAGCCGAGGAGCGAAACGTCGCTCCTCGGCTGATGCGTGCGCCCCCACTCCTCGAACGGCGGACCCGGTCCTCACATGGCCGGGGCCCGCCCTAGCCCCCTCTCTTAGCTCTTTCTCAGCCACCCGGTGATGAGGTCTAACCATTCACCATCCAGGCGAGCACCCCGTGGATGCTCGCTCGCCGAGAGAGGCCATTCATGTCGTCCGTCGTCGCCACCCGCCCCCGTCGCTCGCCGACCACCGACGCCCGCCGCGCCCCCGCAGCCAAGCCCGCTGCACACCACCTCACCGCCAAGGCCGGCGCAGCCGGCGCGACGCTCGTCGCCGGCGGGCTCGGCCTCGGCGCCGTCATCACCCACGAAGGTGCTGCGGCGACGGGCGAGCTCGGCCTCGACACGGCTCTCTCGCACGACCGCCTCAGCCCGCTCGTCAGCCTCGCGCACGGCATCGACGTCGTCATCGGCCCCATCGTCGGCCCGCTGCTCGTCGCCATCGTCGCGGCGCTGCTCTTCATGCGCCACCGTCGAGCAGCCATCATCTTCGCGCTGAGCACGGCTGGCCTGTGGCTCGCGACGTCGTCGCTCAAGCTCGTCTTCACACGCGCGCGCCCGCCGGCGGATCAGGTGCACGCCCTGGTACACGAGACGGCGCGCGACAGCTTCCCGTCCGGCCACACCGCGCTCGCCGCAGCCATCGTCGCGGGGGTGTTCTTCGCGGCTCGCTCGCTCGGTCGATCCACGCGCCTCGTCCTCGCCATCGGCATCCCGTTCGCGCTCGTCGTCGCGGCGTCGCGTCTCTACCTCGGCGCTCACTTCCTCGGCGACGTCGCCGCCTCCCTCGTCTTCGTCACCGGATTCGCGCTCGTCGGCGCAGCACTCGCGCCGCTCGTCGCACGCCGGTTGGACCACTGACGACTGCGCCGACGCCCTGCGGGCCCCGGACAATGCGGGGTGCCGGCATCGACATTCCAGCGAGCATCCCACCCACGACCGGGGCCACACCGGACGACCCCCGGCCCAGGCAGCGACATACGAACAACGACCCCACCGACGCCCCGGCCGTCGACCGGCCGACACCACTGCCGCACGTCGAGGACGAATCGATGACCACCCCACTCACAGGCCCCGCATACGGTGAGGGGGTGCATTATCACCTCCCTCGCCGCGTACGGGGCTTGCGCGTGCGGGTCGTCGCGACGTTCGTCGTCGCGGCGCTCGTCGCACTCGCCATCGCGCTCGCGGCGTTCACGTTCGGGCTGAGGCAGATCCTCACCTCGAGCGCAGGCGACAGCGCGACAACGGAGGCGCAGCAGGTCGCGAGAGAACTCAGCACGACGGATGACGCCTCCGCAGCGTTGCGTGCCGCGGGCGTCCACACCCAGGTCGTGCAGGTGCTCGACGCCTCGGGCGCGCTGCTCGCGACCAATGATTCCCACGCCTCGACGCCCCTCGCCCGCCCCGCCGAGAGCACGCGTCGCACGGAGATCACCCTCGATGGCGACCGCGACCACTACGTCGTCGTGACGCTCGCCGCGCACACGCGATCCGGCGCCGAGCGCTGGGTCGTGGCGGCCGCGCCGATCGACCACGAGGACACGATCGTCGACACGACGATCGTCCTGCTCGCCCTGACGGCGGGATGCCTGCTCGTCGTCACCGGCTGGGGCATCCACCGTGTCGTCGGGCGCGCGCTCGCCCCCGTCGAACGTATCCGTCTCGACGTCGAACGCATCCGCTCCTCCCACCGTCCCGAACGTGTGACGGTGCCCGCGACGGGCGACGAGATCGAGCGGCTCGCCATCACGATGAACGCGATGCTCGACCGTCTTGACGCCGCCGACGCGAGCCAGCGCGCGTTCATCTCCGACGCCTCCCACGAGCTACGCAGCCCCCTTGCGACGATCCGCACCCTCACCGAGACCGACCCCGAACCGTCCGAATCGACGCGCGTCATCCACTCCGAGACGCTGCGGCTGCAAGGCATCGTCGAGTCGCTGCTCGCCCTCGCACGGGCCGACGATGACGCCCTCGCGCTCACCCTGCGAGACGTCGATCTCGACGACGTCGCCCACACCGAGGTGCTGCGCGCCCGCAGCGCTTCCCCGACCCGTGACGGCGAGCCGGTCGTGGTAAGCGCCGACCTCGCGCCCGTACGCGTCGTCGCTGACGGCGAGCGCCTCGCGCAGGTCGTGCGCAACCTCGTCGACAACGCGCTGCGTCACGCGACGAGTGCCGTGCGCGTCACGACGCGGGTGGAGGATGCCGGCAACCGCGAGCCGGCCACGGACAGGGACGGGGCGGGCCGAGTGAACGAGCGCTCTGACGACGACGCACGCGGAACAGCCGTTCTCACCGTCGACAATGACGGAAGCGTTCTCGACGCCGGCGATCGTGAGGCGATCTTCGGCCGCTTCGTCCGCCTCGATGACGCCCGCAGCCGCGACGCCGGCGGCAGCGGCCTCGGGCTCGCCATCGCGCGGGCCATCGTTCAGGCCCACGGCGGGACACTCGTCGCCGAAGAATCACCCGACGGATGGTGCCGCTTCACACTCCGGTTGCCGCTGGGCTGAGCCTCATACGCCCCCCGACCTGATGCGGCCCGCCGCGTCCGCCCCTCGCCTCAGCGTCACCCCTGCGGCGCCCACCGCTCGGCGAGCGTCACTCCGCCGCCTCAACCAACCTGTAGCCGTGACCCCGCACCGTCTCGAGGCTGGCGGTGCCGAACGGCGCGTCGATCTTGCGACGCAGATACCCGACGTACACCTCGACGACGTTGTCGTTGCCCTCGAAGTCGGCGCCCCACACGTTGTCGAGGATCTCAGGTTTCGACGCGGGCTCTCCGCCACGTCGCGCGAGGTAGAGCAGCAGCGCGAATTCCTTTGCCGTCAAAGAGATCTCGACGTCACCACGCATGACGACGTGGCGCGCCGGGTCGATCGTCAGCCCGCCGACGTCGAGCACCGTCGGCCGCTCCGGCGCACCGCGTCGCGCGAGCGCCCGAAGCCGCGCCACGAGCACGGGAAAGCTGAACGGCTTCGTCAGGTAATCGTCGGCGCCGAGGTCGAACGCGTCGACCTGATCGAGGTCGCCGTCCTTCGCCGTCAGCATGAGCACGGGCGCCCACACCCCGTCGCGGCGCAGCCCGGCGAGCACGTCGTAACCGTTGCGGCCGGGCAGCATGATGTCGAGGACGATGACGTCGTACGGGTTCTGCGCGCCGAGCCACTGGCCGGTGATGCCGTCACCGGCGACGTCGACGACGAATCCCTCACGCCCCAGACCGCTCGCGACAGCGTCGGCGAGGTGCTTCTCGTCCTCGACGAGCAGAACCCTCATGCCGCCTCCTCGCGCGCGTCGATCGTCATGCCCCAGGTCTACACGACACCGGTGAGCCGACGCGATGCGTCAGGACGTGACGATGCAGCACCCGGCGAGCATGAGGGGCAGCGCGACAAGCCCGATGCCGAGCACCTCGAGCGGTTCGACGGCGGCGCGACGGCGCGTCAGCCACCAGCATCCGGCGAGACCGATGGCGAGTGCGACGGGCGCGAGGAGCAGCGTCGACGAGGCGAGCGACCCCCAGGCCGACGCGGGCCATACGTCGCCGATCAGCTGCCCGACGACGGTGCCCAGCGCCAACATCGCGGCGACGGCGGCGACCCAGGCGACGGCGAGGTCGGTGAAGCGTGAGCGCGGGGCGAGGTTCATGCCTCGACGATGCGCGTCACACCCAGGCGACACCTCGTGCGCGCCTGTGGCGTGGCTGTGGGGCGAACCGTGCGTCCTCATCCCCTTTGTGTGCAAATGCATCCGGGTGCATTTGCACACAAAGGGGTCCGGGCGTCGAACGCACGCACCGTCGGGTTCGGCGCAGGTCAGCACGGCCCTCATCGTCATGACCGGGCGGCGAGCATCAAGAAGTGGCCGACGATCGCCGCGACGACGCTGACGACGCCGATTCCGGCCCGAAGCGCGCTTCTCGGCCGCGGGTTGCCGCGCCCTCCTGAGGCCTTGTGCCAGTCATCTCGCCCATTGCACTCTGCCTCTCCTCACGTCGCCGCTCGAGCATGTCCACACTGCGACGCACCAGACGACATCACCGTTCCCCGCGCGGCGCGACGGGCGTTCGGCCACGCGTTGTTAGGCTCGCAGGGTGTATGTGAGCCGCGCAGAACTCGAGAAGATCCTGGGCGCGAGCGTGCCCGAGAGCGTCGACGGCATCGACGCCGTCACCCATGATTCTCGGGCCGCGAAGCCGGGTGGCGCGTTCGTCGCGATCCCCGGATTCACCGTCGACGGTGTGACGTTCGTGCCGCAGGCTCTCGCGAACGGGGCGAGCCTTGTCGTCGCCGAGCGTGACGTCGAGGGTGCTCCGACCGTCGTCGTGCCAGACGCGCGCGTCGCGCTCGCCGCCCTCGCCACCGCGACGGCCGGGCATCCGAGCCACGACGTCACCGTCTACGGCATCACCGGCACGAACGGCAAGACGACGAGTAGCTACGTCCTGCACGGCATCCTCAGCGCCGCGTACGGCGAGGAGAAGACGGGCCTGCTGACGACCGCCGAGATCGTCGTCGGCCGTGAACGCGAGCCGGCCGTCCGCACGACCGGTGAGGCTCCGCAGGTGCAGGGCAACCTCGCGCGGATGCGTGACGCGGGCGTCGAGCACGTCGTGCTCGAGACGAGCTCGCACGGCATCCACCTCCACCGCGTCGCCGGAACCCGTTACGCCGCAGCGTTGTTCACGAACCTCACCCGCGACCACCTCGACCTGCACGGCACGATGGAGGACTACTTCCTGACGAAGCGGCGCCTCTTCGAGTGGACCGACGGGCCGAAGCTGACGAACGTCGATGACGCCTACGGAGCGCGCATCGTCGCCGAGGTGCCCGGCACGCTCGGGTTCGGCGTGAGCGAGAACGCCGACTACCGCATCACGAAGGTTCACCCCAGCGATGGCGGCACGGCGTTCACGCTGACGACGCCCGAGCGCTTCCTCGACGGACGCGACGCCCCCGGCGTCATCGAGCTGCAGATGCCGCTGCTCGGCGACTACAACGTGCACAACGTCGCGGGCGCGTCCGCGATCGCGCTCGAGATGGGCATGCCGCTCGACACCCTCGTCGGCGCCGTCGCCCACATGGCACAGGTGCCGGGCCGCTTCGAGCGCGTGCCAGCGGCCACCGCGAAGGGCTTCGAGGTCGTCGTCGACTACGCCCACACCGAGGTCGGCCTCGAACTCGTCCTCGACGTCGCGCGCGCGGTCGTGGGCCGCGACCACGCCGACGGCGGCGTCCGCAGCGAAGGCGGACGTGTCATCTGCGTCTACGGCGCAGCGGGGCGGCGCGACCCGGCGAAGCGCCCGAAGATGGGCGAGGCGGCGAGTCGTCTCGCGGACGTCAACATCATCACGAACGACGACACGTACGACGAGGATCCGCAGGCCATCGCCGACGAGGTGATGGCGGGCGCCGATCCGTCGAACACGACGATCGTCCTCGACCGCCGCGACGCCATCCGTCAGGCGCTGACACAGGCGCGCCCGGGCGACATCGTCGTCGTCGCGGGCAAGGGCCACGAGCACGTGCAGCACCTGCCCGGAGGCGACGTCGACTTCCACGACACCACCGTCGTCACCGAGCTGCTCGCCGAGCTCTGACGCCCCCCGTCCTCATCTGCGGTTCTTGTCCACCTCTACGAACGGCGTGCACGGGTGACCGAAAAGCGTAGAAGGGGGACGTAGGTCGCCGATGTGGACGGGAATCGCAGAAGGGGACGGCGGGCGCGGGCGCGGGCACCCATTGTGTCGGAGGTGACACCACCCCCGCTTGCCACACTCTTACTACAGGCGTAGTGTTCACATCAGACACCAGCACTACAGATGTAGAAGGAGCGTTTCCCATGGACAACCTCAACACCGTCTTCTGGATCCTCATGACGATCAGCGCCGTCGGCGTCGTCGCCTTCTTCGGCTTCCTCGCCACGTGGGGCGCCCAGATCGTCAAGGCCAACCGTCCCGTGCGCCTCGAACGCCACGAGAGCATCCCCAGCTACTACGGCCGCATGGTCGCCGCGCACTGACGCAGACCGCTCGTCGCCAGGTACGTCGCTCCGCGCCTCTCGTCGCCAGCCCGTCGCACCACGGCTCGTCGTCACGCAGGGACGCAGCCGCCACGGATGCACCGGCCACCCGCGCAGCCTCAGTCAGACGAGGGAGTGGACTTACCCCGACTCAGGACGGCGTCGATCGACTTGCTATAAAAGATCTTGGCCTACCTGGCCGTCAGCTTCGAAGGCCACAAGCCTTCGAGCGCCACTGCTCGCAGTGGTCGACGACGAAGCCCGCATCACCTCACCACAGGTGACGCGGGCTTCGTCACGTCCGGGGCGGCACCGGCGGCAGGTGCGAGGCCGAGGAACGTCGATCACGCCAGACGTCAGGCGGAAGTCGCCAGCCGGGCGATGGGGCATCCCGTCAGTCGATGAGCGTCTCGCGCAGCTGGGGCGTCAGCAACCGCCGTGCGCAGATCATGCGCTGTTCGACGGCCGACGTGACGGCCTGCGCAGCCAGGATCGACGTCGAGACGACGACCTGCGCCGTAGCCGCCTGCACGGCCGATCCGCCGCCGAGCATGACGCCGATGAACGCGCCGGGCAGCGTCACCATGCCGGCTGTGCGTGTCTGGTCGAGCACGGGGATGAGCGACTCGGGGAGGCGTCGCGCAATGACTTCGCTGATCGCGTCGCGGGGCAGCATGCCGATCGACAGCCCCGCTTCATACATGTTCTTCTCCTCGCGCAGCCCGTCGAACGCGCGCCGCGAGACGAGGGTGTGCACGCTCATGACGTTGCCGATGACGATGCCCGCCGTCGGGATGATCGACACACCCTTCATCGGCACGACACCGCTGACGGTGAGGATGACGAGGACAGGCACGAGCCCTGCCGCCATCGCGAGCGCCGCAGCGAGCCGAGCCCGCACGTCCGTCGCGCCCGACCGCTTCGTCGTCGTCAGCACAGCCACGATGAACATGACGGCAACCGCGAGCACCGACGCCCACAGGTAGCGCACGACGCTCGTGATGAGCAGGGCGGCGAGCGTCAGCTGCACACAGGCACGCGCAACGGCGACGAGCGACGTCCGCGTCAGCTTGACGCCCGAAGCCCGGTAGCCGACCTGGATCATCACCAGCAGACATGCAATGGCGACGACGACGTGCCAGCCGAACCCTGTTGTCATACGGCCATTCTCACCGACGCCGGCGCCGCTTCGCACACCGCACGACGCCAGGGGCCTCGCCCGTCGCGCACCGCCCGGCTGCCGGCGGGGGCACTCGCCCCAGCGTTCGGGACGTTTCGCTCCTGTCAGGCGTTCGGCGGGCATGATGTGTTTCAAGGGGAGGAGCACACCATGACGACCCAGGCGCACCACGTCGGCGCACGCGACATGACACCCGAGCAGGTCGGCATGCTCAACGGCCGCGCAGCCGCACTGCAGGCGGCGACGGCGGATCTGCTCGAACGGGGATATCTGCGTCAGACGGCGTACGGGCGCCTCGAGGCGTGGACGATCCCACCCGCCGACGTCACGCCCCTGCAGCGCGCGGTCGTCGACGCCGTCCGTTGCCGCGCGCCACGCCTCGAGAACGTCCCCGCCGTGCGTGCGGCGCTCGACGAACTGCAGCGTGACGCCGTGCGCCGTGGCCTGCTCAATCCGCCGCGCAGAGGCGGTAGGGGCGAGACCCTGAAGATGACGTTCATGACCCTGTTCGGGGTCGCCATGGCGATCATCGCCGCCACCGGAAAGTCTGTGGGTGGCGTGCTGGTCGGCTTGGGCTTCACGTGTTTCGGGGCGTACAACCTCGTGCGTGCTGTCCGCACCACACGGCAGGGGAGCCGCACGCATGCCGGGGCTGCGGCCCTGGAGCAGATGCGGTTGCGCGTGCCGAGCCCTGCGGCGGGGCTCACGCAGCCACCGATGCGCGGCGGGCTCGGCTACTTCGTCGGCCTGTACGGGACGCGGCCGCTGCTCATCGCGTTCCCGGCCACCGCGGCCCTGGGATGGGGGCTGAGCGACCACGTCGTCGACGAGGAGATGCAGCGTCACGCGAGGGCGAGTTCGGGCGCAGAGCCGTCGAGTACGAACGGGTACACGTGCTCGTCGGGTACGTCGAGCTCCGACTGGTCGTGCGACACCCATTCCGGCGGTTCCGGTGACGCCTGGTGCAGCGGCGGAAACTGCTGCGGCAGTGGAGGATCGTGCAATTCGGGTTCGTGCGGCGGCGGCTCGTCCTGCGGCGGCTCGTCGTGCGGTTCGAGTTGCGGTGGCGGCAGCAGCTGCTCGAGCTGACGCTCCGCACGGCCACCGCGTCGTCAAGGCCTGCACCATCGGCTGCCGCGTCAGCTGCATGAGAAATGCGCATCTGCCCGAGGAACATGCTGCGTATTTCTCGGGCAGATGCACATTCCTCGTGCAACGTCAGCGGGTGCGCGACAGCCTTCGCAGCTCCTCACGTCGACGCTGACTCACGCAGGGAGCTTCACGTCAGCCATCCGACGGAAGCCACACGTCACCGTGCTGGCAGTACGTGTCTCCCGTCGCGGTCGGTCGCGACGCACAGCGAGCAGACAGCACCGTCACCCGTCGCGGAGGCCAGCATGTCGGGGCGTTCGAACACGTCGCCGCAGGCCTCGCAGTCGATCTCGGCCGCCGACGGGTTGCCGTGCTCGTCGAACATCTCGTGCGCCAGCCCGTCGGTGTCGCGGCGCAGGTAGTAGCGACCCTTCGTCGCGACGGCGATGACGGGCGGCAGAACGACGGAGAGCACGACGGCGATGATCGGCGAGTACGCCTGCAACCCACTGCCGAGGCCGCCGAAGAAGGCCACGATCGACAGGCCCCCCGCGACGATGACGGAGACGAACCCGACCGGGTTTATCGCGTACAGCATGCCCCGGCGGAATTCGGGAGTCTTCGGCGAGAGCTTCAACAGATAGGTGTTGACGATGATGTCGCTCGCGACGGTCACGATCCACGCGATGGCAAGGTTTGCGTAGAAGCCCAGGATGTCGTTGAGGAAGTCGAACATGTTCGCCTCCATCATGACGAGGGCGATCGTCACGTTGAACAGCACGAACACCATGCGGCCGGGGTAGTGCTTCGTCACACGGGTGAACGAGTTCGTCCACGCGAGCGAGCCGGAGTACGCGTTCGTCACGTTGATCTTGATCTGGCTGATGACGACGAGCACGACGGCGAGCGTCATCGCGAGCCAGTGGGGCATCATCTGCTCGTACGCCGACAGGAACTGGTGCACGGGCTCGTTGGCGATCGACGCACCGCCCGCGACGTTGGCGATGAGGTAGACGGCGAGGAACAGCCCGATCATCTGCTTGAGTGCACCGAAGAAGACCCAGCCGGGGCCGGCGACGATGACGGCCGTCCACCAGCGTCGCGAGTTCTCCGGGGTCTTCGCGGGCATGAAGCGCAGGTAGTCGATCTGCTCGGCTATCTGCGCGATGAGCGAGAGGCAGACACCTGCGGCGAGCATGACGGCGCTGAAGCTGACGCCACCACCATGGGCGCCCTTGTAGTCGAGGAAGGTGTCGACCGAGCCGGGGTGCGCCTGAACGAGATAGACGAGCGGAACACCCATGAGCAGCAACCACAGCGGCGTCGTCCACACCTGCAACTTGCTCAGCGCCTTCATTCCATACACGACGAGCGGTATGACCATGAGACTGCTGACGAGGTAACCCGCCCACAGCGGCACCCCGAGCCCCAGCTTGAGCCCCTGCGCCATGATCGAGCCCTCGAGCGCGAAGAAGATGAAGGTGAAGCTCGCGAAGATGACGTTCGTCAGCACCGAGCCGTAGTAGCCGAAGCCCTTGCCGCGCGTGATGAGGTCGAGATCGAGGTTGTAGCGCGCCGCGTAGTAGGCGAGGGGCACACCCGTCACGAAGATGATGGCGGCCGCGACGAGGATGCCGAGAATCGCGTTCGTCGTGCCGTGCTGGATGCCGACGTTGGCACCGATCGAGAAGTCGGCGAGGTAGGCGATCCCACCGAGCGCCGACGTCGCGACGATGCCCGGGGCCCAGCGCCGATAACTGCGCGGCGCGAACCGCAGCGTGTAGTCCTCCAGCGTCTCGCTCCTCGCCTTCGCGGTCCCGACGGCGGACGCGGTGGCCCGCTCGTCGACCAGTGGTTCCAGTTGCGACGTCGCCATGCTGTGCGCCCCTCTGCTCTCGTCCTGCGTTTCGACAACCGAGGTGGCGGTATCGCCATTCGGTACGCAGGAATCTAGGCAGCCGAGGTTTCGACGGACGCGTGACGATGTTTCACGAGAGTTAAGCCCCCTACCCCGATGTTGCCCGCGTTTTCGGTCACCCGCGCCGCGAAAAGCGGGCAACATCGCGACTGGACGAGGCGTCGGCGGGCCGGACGCGTCGGCGACCCGCCGTCAGCACCGTAAGGGGCTGAGGTGGACGTCGTCACCCAGCCAGCGTTCGATGCGTCCAGGCGCGAAGAGGTCGAGGCGCGTGACGCCTACCGGGAGGTCATGACCCACCGGCGCCGAGCCCAGCATCGTCGAGTCCGGGCGCGTTGACTCCGGCGCGGCGGCTGCCGGCTTTGCGGCGTCTGCCCGCGTCAGTGCCCCCGGCGCCCGCTGCAGGATGGCGGCCGCGCCGAGCGTCGTCACCTGATCGACGACGCGGCGCCCGCCGCGGATGCCGGGCGCGTCGTCGTCGGCTGCGAGGCGAAACTCCTCGACGAGCGCCGGGCGCCCCGCATGAGAGATGTCCGTGCGAGCGACGAGTTCGCCGCCCGCCTCACCATGGCGGCCGAGGACGAGGGTGTCGCGCAGCATGAGCGACCCACCGTCGGCGATGTCCGCACGAGTCGTCCGGGTGGCGCGGGCGTCGGTGGCGACGACGAACGGCTCCCCGGGCCAGCGAAGCGACGCCCCCTCCGCCACGCTCAGATTCGCCGACCAGGAACACGCTCCCCCACGCCCGGCGTAGGCGACCGTCGCCGCGACCTCGACGATCTCGAGTGCGACACCGTCACCGACGACGATGTCGAGTTCGGCCTCGTCACCCGCGAGCAGCAGAGCCGTCGTCGCGACGAGGGCGACGCGCGCGGACGTCGGCGTCACCCGCAGGATGCGCGGCGCAAGCAGGCTCGAGCGGGTACGGACCCGAACGGCTGAGCCCGCGGCGCCTCGTTCGACGTGGAGCTTCATCGCTCACCACCGGCCGGCCGGGGAGCCCACGCTCGCGCCTCCTGCTCCGCGAGGACTGAAACCCGGCCAGGCGCCATGTGGTGTTTCGGCCCCCAGGCCGCGCACGGCTCGCGTCGCTCAGTGCGTGTGAGTGACGCCGTCATGCGTGTGCTCACCCTCGCTGTCGGCGTGGACATGCGGCGCCATCGGACCCGGATCCTGCGCGACGTGCCCGCCGCCTTGGTAGGCCGCGAGCACCTCGCGCACCCAGGCCGTCAATCGCTCGACGGAGGCCGCATCCGTGCGCGACAGCGCGATGACAGGGCGTCCGTCACGAGCCTCACGGCCCTGCTGCTCCATGAGTGCGGCGTCGACCCCGACATGCGGCGCAAGGTCTGTCTTGTTGACGACGAGCAGGTCGGCGCGTGCAATGCCCGGCCCGCCCTTGCGGACGACGTCACCGCCGCCGGCGACGTCGAGGACGAAGATCTGCGCGTCGGCGAGGGCCGGCGAGAACGTCGCCGTCAGGTTGTCGCCGCCCGATTCGACGAGGACGAGCTCGACGTCAGGATGGTCGGCTGCGAGATCCTCGACGGCGACGAGGTTGGCGCTGACGTCATCACGGATCGCGGTGTGCGGGCATGCCCCGGTCTCGACGGCGCGAATGCGATCGACGTCAAGAACGCCTGCGGCCCTGAGCATCTGGGCATCTTCGTCGGTGTAGATGTCGTTCGTGATGACGCCGAGCGAGATCTCCTCGCCGAGTTCGCGGCACAGCATGCCGATGAGCGAACTCTTGCCCGTACCGACCGGACCGGCCACCCCGAGCCGCATGGGGCGCGATGGATTCGATGCCGCGTCACGGCGCGAATCGACGCCGACCGTGATCTTCTGGGACGTCATCGCGCCCTGTCCGGCGGCGGGCGTATCGATGCCGGAAGTGGCGGTGGCTTCACTGCCGGGGCGCGAGGTCATGGCGATCTCAGACACGGAACAACTTCCTCTCGGTGTCGGCGTGAGCGGCATGCCACGCCTCGAGCTGGGGTGCGGAATGGACTGGGATGTCGTACGGTGCGACCAGGTCGGCGCAGGCCGCGACGAGGTCGTCGAGATGGGGCGCCGAATCGAGCGCCCAGGCCACGGCATCCACAGGGTCGAGCGGTTCGAGCTTCAACGCGGCGGCGGTGACGCTCTGGACGTCGTCATATCCGACGACGCGGGCGACGGACGCACCGTCGAGGCCCAGCTCGCCGGCGAAAGCGCCGAGGACCACGGCGCGGGCGGTGAGCGGGCGGGGCAACCCCTCGAGCCACTGTGCCGCGGGGCCGTCAGGACGCAGCCGGTGCACGAGGCGCAACATCGCCCGCCCCTGGGCGATCGACGAATCACGCACCGCCGCGACGGGGTTGCGGGCCGCCCAGGCCCACGCGACGTCCTCGGACGCGAACGCGGGCTCGGGCACGGGCACGGGCTCGGCCGTGGCGACATCCCCGCCTTGCGTGCAGGTGCACCCGGGTGCACCTGCACGCAGATGACGGACGGCGGCGGACGCGACGACGGCCGTTCCCGCCTCGACGCGTGCCACCGTCGCGAGGCGCATCGCGATGAAGGCGGGCACCTCGTGCACCGGCAATCCCCCGAGCAACGCCGGTTCGAGACCACCTGAGGCGGTGTAGCCGCCAACAGGCAGCCTCGAATCAGCGAGCAGCAGGCTCGCCATCCCCACACCGTCCGTCGCCGCGTCGGGCCTCATGACGCCACCGCCCCGCCCCTGCGTGCAGCTGCACCCGGGTGCATCTGCACGCCGGACGTCGGACGTGGGAGCTGAGCCGCAGCAGGACATGGCGATCAGAAGAGCGAATACCGCTGCGCGAGCGGCAGTTCCGTCGCCGGCTGCGGGGTGACGAGCTCACCGTCGACGGCGATGGCGAACGTCTCGGGATCGATGTCGATGCGCGGTGTCGCCGAGTTGTTGATCATGTCGGCCTTCGTCACCTCGCGTGTCGGCCGCACGGCTTCCACCTCCCGCCGCAACCCGAGCGACTCCCGCAGACCATTCTCTGCAGCCGCCGGCGACACGAATGACACCGCGAGCGACGCAGCGTCGTCCGCCACGAGCGCCGGGCGCATCAGCACGGGCTGTGGCGTCGGGATCGACGCGTTCGGGTCGCCGAGGGCAGCCCACACGATGGCACCCGACTTGAGGACGACGGACGGCCGCACGCCGAAGAACTTGGGCTCCCACAGCACGAGGTCGGCCAGCTTGCCGGGCTCGATCGACCCGACGAGATGGTCGATGCCGTGCGCGGCCGCCGGGTTGATCGTGTACTTCGCGACGTACCGACGGGCACGTTCGTTGTCGGCCGGCAGCGTCTCGCCGAGCGAGCCATAGCGTGACTTCATGACGTGCGCGACCTGCCAGGTGCGCGTGATGACCTCACCGATGCGACCCATCGCCTGAGCATCGGAGCTCGTCATCGACAACGCGCCGATGTCGTGGAGCAGATCTTCGGCGGCGATCGTCGTCGCCCGGATGCGCGATTCGGCGAACGCGAGATCTTCCGCCACCGCCGGGTTGAGGTGATGACACACGATGAGCATGTCGAGGTGCTCGGCGACCGTGTTGACGGTGTGCGGCAGCGTCGGGTTCGTCGAACCGGGCAGGACATTGGGGTGCGACGCGATCGACATGATGTCGGGCGCGTGCCCGCCCCCGGCGCCCTCGGTGTGGAAGGCGTGGATGCTGCGCCCGCCGATGGCGCGCAGCGTCGAGTCGACGTAACCGGCTTCGTTGAGCGAGTCGCTGTGCAGCGCCACCTGCAGCCCGTGCTCGTCGGCCGCGCGCAGGGCAGCGTCGATGGCGGCGGGCGTCGCGCCCCAGTCCTCGTGCACCTTGTACGCTGCCGCGCCCGCGAGCGCCTGCTCGGCGAGGCCCTCGGCGCTCACGGTGTTGCCCTTGCCCATGAGCAGCAGGTTGACGGGCAGGTGATCCAAGCCGCGCAGGACGCGCCCGAGGTGCCAGGCACCGGGTGTCACCGTCGTCGCCTTCGACCCCTCGGACGGGCCGGTACCACCGCCACCGAGCGTCGTCAGACCGGTCGCGAGCGCTTCGTGCACCTGCGACGTCGACAGGAAGTGCACATGCATGTCGATGCCACCGGCGGTGAGGATCTTCCCCTCCCCCGCGATGACGTCGGTGCCCGGGCCGATGTGGAGATCCGGGTGCACGCCGTCCGCGACATCGGGGTTGCCGGAGCGGCCCAGCGCGACGATGCGCCCGTCACGGATGCCGACGTCGGCGCGCACCACACCCCAGTGGTCGAGGACGACGACGTTCGTGATGACGGTGTCGAGCGCCCCGCCCGCGCGGGTCGTGAGGCCCTGCGCCATCGACTCGCGGATCGACTTGCCCCCACCGAAGACGGCTTCCTCGCCGCCGACGGTGTGGTCGTGCTCGACCTCGATCCACAGGTCGGTGTCACCGAGACGAATCTGGTCACCCGTCGTCGGACCATAGAGCGCGGCGTACGCGTCACGTGTGATGGTCGTCGGTTCGGACGGCCGTGGGCGGACAGCCGGCACCTCGGGGTGGGACGCCGTTCCGCGCGGGACCGTAACACCGGGCCCGATGTCGTCGTGTGACTTGCCGGCCCCACCTGCGTCAGCCTGCGAGGTAGCTCCGAAAGACGCGGCCGTGTCGCGTATCTGCAGCCCCGGCACACGCCGCTCGCCCCGCAACGCGACGAGCGCCACCTCGCGGCTGACGCCCGGTTCGAAGCGCACCGACGTGCCGCTCGGGATGTCGAGGCGGTAGCCCTGCGTCAGCTCGCGGTCGAACGCGAGGGCCGCGTTGGCGTCGGGCAGATGCAGGTGCGAGCCGATCTGGATCGGCCGGTCGCCCGTGTTCTCGACGACGACGCGCAGCCGTTCGTTCACTGAACGATCGGCATTGAGCGAGATGTGCCCCGGGGCGACGCGGATGGCGCCAGGAGCGCTCGTGGCCCCGGGGGTTGCTGGGTCGTCGGCTGCGTCCTGCGGCCGACGGCCTGAGTTCGCTGACATGGCTCGTTCCTTCAGACGATCGGGTGATGGAGGGTGACGAGCTTGCGGCCATCGGAAAAGGTGGCCTCGACCTGAATGTCGGGGATCATCTCGGCGACGCCCGGCATCACCTGCTCACGTGTCAACACCTCGCGTCCGGCGCTCATCAACTCTTCGACACTGCGACCCTCGCGGGCACGTTCGATGACCCACGTCGACAGCAGCGCGACGGACTCGGGGTGATTGAGCAGCACGCCGCGCTCGAGTCGATCACGCGCCACCATTCCCGCGACGGACAAGAGCAGCTTCTCGGTGTCGGCGGGCGTCAGATGCATGGCAGGAGGTTAGCGAGGCGATGTTTCGCGGGTGTTTCGCCGGTCCTGGCGGAGGGGAGGTGACCACGAATCGTCGCGAGTACGGCGGGCCGGAGCCGCAGCTGCGCGAGAAATACACATCTGCCCGAGGAATGTGCGTCATATTCCTGGAGCAGATGCACAAGAGTCGAGCAGGTGACGTCACGCCACACCTGTCGGTGCGGCATCATGCGAGACATGAGCATCACGACGTCCGACGCAACACGGCCCGCACCGGCCACGTCGATGCCTGCGGGCGTCGGCATCGGATGGCGCCCCGAGATCGCGGACGTCCTCGCCGCCCAACCGGGCCTGACGTGGGTCGAAGTGGTCGCCGAATCCGTCATGCACGGCATGCCGCCAGCCCTGAGGCAGCTGCGCGAGCGCGGCGTCACCGTCCTCCCGCACGGGGTGAAGCTCGGGCTCGGTGACGCCGAGGGCCTCGACGCCGACCGCGTCGCCCACTTCGTCGGGACGGCCGCCATCACGGGCGCGCCGCTCGTCAGTGAGCACATCTCGTTCGTGCGAGCGGGTGGTGTCGAGGTCGGCCACCTGACGCCGCTGCCGCGCACGCGCGCCGCCGTCGACGTGATGGTGCGAAACGTCCGCAGCGTCCAGGCCGAGCTCGACGTCCCGCTCGCGCTCGAATGCGTCGCGGCGCTCTTCACCTACCCCGAGGACGAGATGAGCGAGGCACAGTTCATCACCGAGATCATCGAACGCACCGACGCGCTGCTGCTGCTCGACATCGCGAACGTCTACGCCAACGCCCGCAACCACGGGGGCAATGCGCTCGAGACGGCCCTCGCGATGCCCCTCGAACGGCTCGCGTACATGCACGTGGCGGGTGGGGTCGAGAACGACGGGATCTACCACGACACGCATGCGGCCGCGGTGAATCCCGAAGTGCTGCACCTCATCTCGGAGCTCTCGAGACGCACGACATTCCCGGCCGCGATGCTCGAACGCGACGGCGACTACCCGCCTGCCGAGGAGTTGCTCACGGAGCTCGATGCCATCGCCGACGCCGCCGGCATGCCGCGCGTCACGGCCGCGCAATGACGATCCACCGCGCATCGTCGACGGGCGGGCACAGCGACAGTTCGACGTCCGCGCCCGTATCCGCCGACGAGGGGGGCCGCCCCCACGAGTTCGACGGCAGGACGGAGGCCGCGTCCCCCATGGAATTTGCGTCGGATGAACACGCTGATCTCGCCGCACGCCAGGCGCAGATCGTGGCAGCGTTGACGGGGTTGGCGTCCGTCCCGGCCGGCTTCGACGCTCGTCATCTCGACGTCGCGCGGCGAGCGCTCCTGCGCAAGCGAGCGAACGAGCTGCAGTTCGTGTGGTCGATCCTCATCGCGTCACTCGGCCCGCGGTTGCACCCGTTGTTCGCCGAGTTCGCTCGCGAGCGTCCGACGCGTGGCTCGCGCGCTGACGGTCACGCGTTCGCGCAATGGTTGCGCCGACGCGGCGACCTCCCCCTCGCCGCCAACCTCGAACTCGCCGAGGCACGCCTGTTCTGGACGTTTCCGACCGACACGTCCGGCATGGCGACGGCGCCGGTGCGGCGCACGTCCCGCGTCGCCGTCGAACGGTTTCCCGGCGGCATGCTCGTGCGCCGCGGCCGTCGCGTGACGACGCTCGGACGCCCGTCTGAACGGTAGGCACCGACCTGAACGATAGACACCGACACAGAACCGTTCGCGGTCGACGCCCGCTGGACGTGGACGGAAATCGCAGTGGGGTCAGGGTTGCATGTGGCGCCAGGGCTTGGAGAGCTGGAAACGTCGGCCGGTGATCTCGGTCATGGTGATGCGGACGATCGTGTGTTTTTCCGTCGGCACCCAGGGGCGCAGCGGCAACTGTTCCGCACGAGCCTTTTCGGCGCCCTCGAGCACCTCAGCGTGTCCTCGGACGATGACGCTCGACGCCTCGCCGTCGCCGAACCGTCCACTGCCGTTGAGGTCGTCGACCTCGAACGCGACGTCGGAGTTCATCGTCACCCCGAGCAGTTTGCTGCCCTCGGCCGTGCGGAAGAAGATCGCTCCCGCGTCGCTGACGTAGTTGATCGGGACGATCTGCGCCTCACCGACGAGCGTGTATGCCAGTCGCCCGAACGCGTGCTGCGCCAGGAACGCCCAGCACTCGTCCTCGGCGAGGGCGTTGATGACGTCGTGGTCGGCCTGGAAGTCGGGCATGGTGGTCTCCTTCGGGCGGGCGTGTCCTCGTGCCGTTCTCGACATCACCAGCTTGCCGCGTCGAAGCCGCCGATGGGGCAAGACGCGTCCGGGCCCTTCGTCCCTGCCCGCTCGCCCCGTTCCCGCACTTCGACGAGCCACGTCCGCTCCTCACTGTCTTCAGCAACGAGCGCTCGCGACGGGAGGGGCGCATGCCTCGCCGCATCAGGGCCGGCGCGACTACCCTGGGAGGAGCGACGGGACGAGGGAGGAACGAACATGCTGGCCGCGGTGCTGCTCATGATCGTCTCCGGTGTGCTCATGGTCGCGATCGTCGCGTTCCTGCTCATCATCAACACCCGCATCGAACGGCAGCAGCGCGAACGCTACTTCGGCGACATCAGCCACGTCCGCATCCCCGACAACGCCCGAGAACTGTCGAAGCCGGCGAAACGCCCCAAACCGCCCTATCGCCCCTTCTGACGGCGATGCACCTCACCCATCTGCGATCTTCGTCCACATTCGGCTCCGCCCGCCCCAGGCACCGTCAGTGCGCGGGGTCGCGCACGACCAGCAGGACGACGAGGGCGACGCCGCAGCCGATGAGCGTCTCGACCGCGCGGTCGACGAGTAGCGGCCCGACGGGCACCTCGTGCACGATCTGCCCCATCATCAGCGCGAGCGGCGTGATGCACAGCAGCGCGAGCGCGTAGTTGCGGCCCACGAGCAGTTCGGCGCCCACCTGCAGCGCCGCGATGACGAGCACCGCCGCGAAACCCTGGGGGTGCCACGGCAGGATGGCGGCCGCCGCGAGCACGCCGAACAGCGTGCCGACGAACCGTTGACCACCGCGGATCATGCGCGCCCGGTGCGTCGCGCCGGACAATCCCGCGACGGCGGCAACCATCGCCCAATAGGGATGCGAGCCGCCGTACTGCGTCCCGATCAGCTTGCCGACGACGCCCGCCGCGCCCACCGCGATGACGAACCGGGCGAGGTGCACGCGCGTCCCCTCAGCCTGCCACGCCTCACGGATCCTGGCCCGCGGCAACGGAATCCAACGACGTTCCCCCGTCTCGCGCAACAGGCCGACACGTCCGATGAGCACCGAGAACGCAGCCGACGCCGCGGAGACGAAAAAGCCGACGGCGACGTTCGACGCCGCCGCGGGCAGCGTCGCGCAGACGGTGAACGCGAACACGACGAACAACGGCCCCGGCGGGTGCCAGCGGAAGGCGTCCGACAACAACGACGCCGCCGCGGCGACGAGCGCACCGGCGGCGATGAGCCACCACTGGTGATGCGGCAGTAGCCCGACGGCGCATCCGAGCGTCACCGCCATGACGAGGACGCCGGCGATCGTCACCTGCAACGCCGTGCGTTCCGCATGCGGCGCGGCGCGTCCGTAGAGGGACGTGAATGCCCCGAAGGCCGCGAACGCCGACCAGTCGAGGTGCCCGGTCACCGTCAGCAGAGTGAGCGGGACGAAGACCGAAACGCCGGCCCGCGCCGCCACCCGGTGAGCACCCGCGTGCGGGCCGAAGCGGAAGAACTCCTGGAGAAAACTGGGATGGGCAGGCGTCGTCACCACGCCATCCTAGAAGCCGTGCCCGCAGCAGCCGGATGCGCCGCGTTTGGACGCCACAGCCACAACTCCTCACCACCCAGGCAGAGCTCCTGCCACCCCATCACTCCTCATGACGACGACACGGCTCGTCGGGGCGACGAGCGACCGCCTCCAGCCCCCTTCCACCGCGCGACGCTGGGGTCACGACCCCGACACCGCGGTTGGTCATCACCCCTCGAGCCCACGCCGCTCTCAGACTCGACCATCGTGTGAGATGGTTCACGCAGCGCCCGAGCAACCTCATGACACTCTCCAGCCATGACGGGGCGTTCGAGGTCTATTCTTACGCCCCCTCACCCCGCGGGGGCTGTACCCGTCTGCGTCAACCGCCTACTGTGAGCAGCAAGCTGGGCGGCGCCGTCGCCCCCACCATCCGGAGCGACGCTCGCCCGGATCGGCCAGATCTGCACAAGGAGTTGCCATGTTCGCTCTCGCCGTCCTGCTGCTCATCGCCGCAGCAGCCCTCGTCCTGTGGGTCCTCTTCGGGCTCAACGGAGAGAACAACAACGACGTCCACTTCCACGGTTTCGGCATCGACGCCAACCTCACGCCGCTCACCGTGTTCCTCCTCGGCGCCCTGACGCTGCTGCTCGTGTGGGCCGCGACGCGCCTGATCGCCGCCGGCACGAAGCGCAAGTACCGCCAGCACAAGGAGACGAAGGAGCTCAAGAAGGAGCACCAGCTCAGCGAGAAGCAGCGCCTCGAGGCCGAGCGCGAGCGTGAGCGCCTCGCCGCCGAGCGCGACAAGGAGCACGATCTGCGCGAGACCGCCGAGGCCCGCCAGCGCGTCGCGCAGCGCGACGTCGAGCGCTACCCCGAGGACCACCGCACCACCGAGCACATCAGCACGGAGCGTGTCGGCACCGACCGCGCAGCCGAGGGTCGTCGCGCGGGCGAGGGCGACGTCATCGGCAACCGTGTCGACGGTGTCGTCGACGAGCGCGCCACCGACGGGCGCCACTACCGCAACTGATCTCACCGCGACGACGGTCTGCGTCACCGACCGGATCGCGCCGCCCATGACGAAGGCGCCGCACCCCAGCGAGGGTGCGGCGCCTTCATCGTTCTCGACGCTCCTGACGCCGGAACCCATCGCCCCGGCGCCCTCCACGTCAGGCCACTCAGACACGGCCGTTGCGGCCGGGCCCGCCCGTCAGCCTCACCCAGCTGGCGGGGCGCCACCCATCACACACGACAGCGCGCGTGCTCCGCGGGCAGAACCGCAGAACCACGCGCGCTGATGGCGACGTCGGGCGTCAGCTCACTTGGCGGCCTCGACGTGCTTCGGCTCCTTCTTCGGCGCCGGCTTCGAGTTGGCGGCGTCGACGAACGCGTGGCGCGGCGTCTCGAGGTCCATGAGGGCGGTGGCGTCGCGGCCGAACATCATGCCGACGGCCCAGTTGCCGAGGATGCGTGCCTTGCGCTCGAGTGTCGGCATCGCGTACGCGTGGTAGCCGCGGTGCATCATCCACGCCGGCAGGCCGCGCAGGCCGTACTTGCCGACCTGGGCGACGCCCTTGCCGACGCCGAGCCCGGCGACGGAGCCGATCGTCTTGTGCTTGTACTGCTTCATCTCGCCGCCGCCGCGAATCGTCGTCAGGATGTTCGCGGCGAGGACGGGCGCGTGACGCAGCGCGTGCTGGGCGTTCGGCACGCAGAACCCGCCGGGGCCCATGCCCGTGACATCGGGGACGGCGGCGTTGTCGCCGGCACCCCAGGCGCCCTCGACGACGTTGCCCTCGTCGTCACGCACACGCAGGTCGGTGCCGACCATGAGACGGCCGCGGTCGTCGATCGGCAGGTCGGAGTCGACGAGGACGGGATTGGCCTTGACGCCCGCGTTCCACACGATCGTGTCGGCGTCGAACTCCTCGCCAGTCGACAAGACGATGTGCTTGTTCTCGCAGCTCTTGAGCTGCGTGTCGAGGTAGACGTCGACGCCGCGCTCGCGCAGGGAGGCGACGACCCACTTCGCCTGCTCCTCGCTGACCTCCGGCATGACGCGGCTCATGGCCTCGACGAGCACGAAGCGCGGGTCTTCGGGCGACAGACGCGTGTAGTACTTGATGGCGTCCTTCACCATGTCCTGGATCTCGGCGATCGCCTCGATGCCGGCGAACCCGCCGCCGACGAAGACGAACGTCAGCGCACGCTTGCGCTCCTCGGGATCGGTGAGGACGGCGGCCTCGTCGAGGCGCGCGAGGACGTGGTCACGCAGCGTGACGGCTTCCTCGATCGTCTTGAAACCGATGCCCTCCTCGGCGAGGCCGGGGATCGGCAGCGCGCGCGGCACGGAGCCGGCGGCCATGACGATGTGGTCGTACTCGAGCGTGAAGTCGTCACCGAGCTCGGGGTCGACGTTGACCGTGCGGTTCGCGTGGTCGATCGACGTCACCTTGCCGGTGATGATCTCCGCACCCTTGAGGTGACGGCGCAGCGGCACGAGCGCGTGACGCGCCTCGATCGAACCGGCGGCGACCTCCGGCAGGAAGGGCTGGTACGTCATGTAGGGGTTCGGGTCGACGACCGTCACCGAACCTTCGCCGTCCTTGAGGGAGGCGAGCAGCTTCTTGGTGGTGATGAAACCCAGGTACCCGCCGCCGACGACGAGGATGCGCGGACGCACGTTGGTGTTCTGCGTGAAAGCCATGCAACAACTCTAGAACCGCCGAGTACGTTCGGCGAAACGCTGACCAAACGACTGATGTTACCGGACAGTAAGGCGCAGCGGGGGTCTGTGAGCCGCGCGACTTCCCAGAGCCCCTCCTCTTTCTGCGTGCAAGTGCACCCAGGTGCACTTGCACGCAGAAGGAGGGGCCCGCGCGTCAGGTCCTGAGCATCGACAATCGAGCGTCAGAGCTCGAGCGTCAGTTCCTTGCCCTTGCAGCGGCTCACGCAGATCATCATGATGTCGCCCTCCTCACGCTCGTCGTCCTCGAGCACGGAGTCGCGGTGGTCGATCTCGCCGGCGATGACGCCCGTCTCGCAGGTGCCGCAGATGCCTTCGAGGCAGGAGCCGAGGACGCTGACACCGGCCTCGCGCACGACCTCGAAGATCGACCTGTCGGCGGGCACGGTGAGGCGCATGTCGGATTCTTCGAGGATGACGTCGAACTCGGTGTTGCCCGAGTCGTCGATCTCCTTGGGGCTGAAGCGTTCGACGTGCGCGACGAGGTTGGCGCGGCTCCTGCACCCGTCCTCGATCGCCGCGAGCAGACGCTCCGGCCCGCACGAGTAGACGAGCGCGGGGCCCGCAGCGTCGGCGTCGGCGAGGGTGGCAGCGAGGTCGAAGGCACCCTTGTCGGCCTTGGGCCAGAACGTCACCCTGTCGCCGAAGGAGGCGAGTTCGTCGCGGAAGGCCATCGTCGCCCCGCTGCGCCCGAGGTAGTACAGGTGCCAGTTCTTGCCCTGCGCCTGCGCGGCGCGCACCATCGTCAGGATCGGGGTGATGCCGATGCCGCCCGCGACGAAGACGTACGTCGGCGCCTTGCGCAGTTCGAAGTGGTTGCGTGGGCCGTAGCTGACGAGTTCGTCGCCGACCTTCAGCGTTTCGTGGATGTAGGAGGAACCGCCTCGCGATTCGCTCTCGCGCAGGACGGCGACCTGGAAGCGGCTGCGGTCGGCCGGGTCGCCGCACAGCGAGTACTGACGGATGAGTTCGTCGAACGGGTCGTGCTCGGGCAGGTCACCCTGCTCGGCGTCCTTCAACTCGGCGTCGCTCACGCCGCCGAGGACAAGGTCGAGGTGCGCTCCGGGGGCCCACTCGGGCAGGTCTGCGCCGTCGGCGGCGCGCAGCGTCAGGAGGCGGACACCGTCGGCGGCGTCGTCGATCCCGTCGACGACGAGAAGCGTCTTCGCCTCGGGCTGAGTCGATTCCGAAACCATGCCTGTCTCCTTCACTGCGCACAGCGCGTCGTCTCGCCCCCCTTGCGTACAGATGCACCCGGGTGCATCTGCACGCAGGGAGGCGACGCACGACGCGATGTTGTTCGGGTGCGAACGAGTTGTCAGTCTACGCATGTTCATGACGGGTGTGTGACCCAGGCAACATTCCATCGCCGCAAAGTCTTTCGGGGGCGAACGATCTGGCCTAGCGTGGGAGCACGCCGCCCAATCGCCCCCGCCTGACGCCTCGATCGTCGTGCGGGCCGTCGCCAGGAGTTCATCATGACCAAGCGCGTCCTCATCGTCCAGCACGACCACTGTTCGCCCCCCGGCGCCGTCGCGGATCGCTTTCGCGAGCGCGGTTACGAGGAGACACTCTTCCAGGTCGTGCCGGAGAAGGATTTCGAGAACCCGGGCGTCGACGTCGAGTTTCCCGACGTGCGCGAGTTCGACGCGCTCGTCGTCATGGGCTCGTACTGGTCGGCGTGGGACGACGAGATGATCGGCTCATGGTTGGCGCCCGAGATGCAGCTGCTGCGCGACGCGGACACCGCGGGCGTCCCCGTCCTCGGCATCTGCTTCGGCGCGCAGCTTCTGGCGCGCACGCACGGCGGCTCGGTCGGGCGCGCGCCCGAACCGGAGATCGGGTTCGTCGAGGTGAGCAGCGAACGCGAGGACATGGTGCCCGGTGGCAAGTGGTTCGCCTGGCACTACGACCGCTGGCAGGTGCCGCCGGACGCCGTCGAATTCGCGCGCAACGACATGGCGTCGCAGGGTTTCGTGCTGCGCAAGAACCTCGCCGTGCAGTTCCATCCCGAACTCTCCAGCGAGATGCTGACGGGCTGGTGCGACAACGGCGGACGCGAGATGCTCGCCTCCCTCGGGCGCGACGCCGACGCCGAGATCGCTGCCGCGAAGGAATGGGATGACGAAGGCCGCCGCCGCGCCGGCGTCCTCGTCGACGGGTTCCTGGAGCAGGTCGCCGCGAGCTGATGAGCGTTGACCTATTCGAACGCGAGGTTCGGCGCCACATGGCGCCGGCTGACGCCCGAGTTCTCGAAGAGACCGACGTAAGAGACGACCTCGACCCCCTTGTCGGCTGGAGCGCGGAGCATTTCGACAGCCTCGACTGACGCGGGCGTCAACGTTGCCCGGATCCGCATCACGGTCGACGCGTTCTCGGGCGATGTTCACGCCCGATCAGGCGGGCGCGCCTTTCAGGACGTGAGGTCGTCGCGGTAGAGCCGCGCACAGAAGTCGCGCAGCTCGGCGGCGAGGGCGGCGATCTCGTCGACGGCGTGATGCGTCGGCGTCCACGCGGCATGCAGCGGCATCGTCAGCACCGAGCCGTCGGCGTCACGCACGCGGCGCGGGATGAGCCCGAACCGGGTGTCGTTCGTCAGCACCGCGACGCCGCGCCCCGAGGCCGCGAGCGCCTGGGCGGCTTCCGGCGAGTCGACCTCCTGCACGTGCTGTGGCGCGAGGCCCGCCTCGGCGAACGCGCGCGTCAACACCTGGCTGACGGGGTGTCGGCCCGGCAGCATGACGAGCGGGTCGACGCGTGCGAGCGCCTCGAGATTCACCGAGCGGTCACGCTCGGCGCCCTCACCATCGAGCACGCCCCGGGCGCCGACGTACGCGCGCACCGGCAACTCGGCGATCAGCATCGACGCCACCTCCGGCGGCGGAACGGCTGGTGCGACGACGATGTCCGCGCCCTCCCCGAGCGCCGCGAAGACCTCACTCGTCGAACGGCTGACGACGTTGACCTCCGGCGCCAACGCACCCCGCGCCGGGCCCGCCGCGAGGAACGGTGCGATGACGTCGCTGAGCGTCGTGCTCGGCGCGGCGATCGTCAACGACGTGAGCCTCCCGGACGCGAGAAACGCCGCGGTGCGCTTGAGCGTCGCCTCCCGTTCGAGCAGGCCGCGGGCCAGCACGAGCAGTTCGGCCCCGGCCGCTGTCAGCCGCACCCCACCCTCGGAACGGACGAGCAACTCGACCCCCAGCTCGCGCTCGAGCGCCCGCAACTGCCGCGAAACCGCAGGCTGGCTGACGTGCGACGCCGCCGACCCCGCCGTCACCGATCCGGCGTCGGCGACCGCGACGAAGTAGCGCAGGACTCGCAGCTCCACGACGGGCGACCTTCCGATGAGGCCATGCCCAGAAGGCATGGCAGAGAGTGAGAACAGGTATCGAGGAGCCTAGCCCCATCTCGTCTATTTCACGTGGCCCACGTCACAGAATGTGCAGGGCACCACTGCCTGACATCACGCGCGAGCATCGGAGACGACCATGACGATCACCCCGCCTGACGGCGCCACAGCTGCTGCTGGCGTGCCCGGGCTGTCGGCCGACGCGATGCCGCAGCTGACCGAATACCTCGGCGAGGCAACGCGATTCATCACGGAGTGGATGGACGAGTACGGCCCCTCCACCCCGCATCCGGCGCAGACCGTCGACCACGCGCAGTTCAAGGCGGCATTCGACGAACTGACGTCGCGTCTGAGCGTCAACTACCCGTTCTTCCACCCTCGCTACGTCGGCCAGATGTTGAAGCCACCCCACCCGGCGGCCGTCGTCGCGTATCTCACGACGATGCTCATCAACCCCAACAACCACGACCTCGACGCCGGCGCCGCGACGACACGCATGGAGGTCGAGGCGGTCGATGAGATTGCGCGCATGTTCGGGTGCACCGCTCGTCGAACTGCGAGTGAGGACACGAGCGAAGCGCGGCCCGGAGCGAGCAGCCGAGACGAGCCAGAGGAATGTGGTGACGGGAACCGACTCTGCCACCTCGGCCACCTGACGACGTCGGGCACCGTCGCGAACCTGGAGGCGCTGTTCGTCGCGCGTGAGACGCATCCGCGCAAGGCGATCGCGCACAGCGCTGACGCGCACTACACGCATGGGCGCATGAGCCACCTGCTCAACGTGCCGTCGGTGTCGATCCCGACCGACAGCCGCGGACGCATGGATCTTGACGCGCTCGAGTGGTTCCTCAAGGGCGGCGGCATCGGCACCGTCGTCATGACGGCCGGGACGACGGGCTTGGGGGCCGTCGATCCGATCGACAAGGCGATTCCGCTGTGCCGCAAGTACGGCGTCCGCGTCCACGTCGACGCCGCGTACGGTGGGTTCTTCCGTCTCCTCGCCGACGACGACTCCCTGCTCGCGCCCGAGGTGGCGGCGGCGTTCCGCGCGATCGACGAGGCCGACTCCGTAGTCATCGACCCGCACAAGCACGGCCTTCAGCCGTACGGCTGCGGCGCGGTGATCTTCAGGGATCCGAACGTCGCGAACTTCTACGACCACACCTCGCCGTACACGTACTTCACGACGGGCGACGACATCCACATGGGCGAGATCTCGCTCGAGTGCTCGCGCTCCGGTGCGTCGGCGGCCGCGTTGTGGATGACGCTGCAGCTGCTGCCGTTGACGCGTGAGGGCATGGGTGAGGTCGTCGCGCCGGGGCGTCGCGCTGCGCTTGCGTGGGCCGAGAAGTTGCGCGCGTCCGACGTATTCGAGCTGTACCAGGAGCCGGACCTCGACATCGTCAGCTACTTCCCGATCGGCGACTCGCTCACCGACATCGACCGTCGCTCCGGCGCGATCCTCACCGCCGGCATGAATGCCCCGCGCGACGAGTCGCTGTTCGTCGCGACGTATCAGGTGGACGCCGACGACATGGCCGCGCGCGGGCACGTCATCGATGAGCGCAGCGCCGGGTCGGCGCAGGAGGGCGAACCCCTCGTCGGCGCGCGCATTCTGCGCAGCGTGACGATGAAGCCCGAGACCGAACCCGTCATCGACCAGATCCACGCGGCTGCCGAGGCCCTCGCCCGACAGGCCGCCACGGCCGAACGCGACGCTCCCCTGCCCGACGAAGAGGTCGCCGAGCCGGGCATCTGACGCATCGCCGGGCCCGTCACACGCGCGTACGGCCAGGTGAGTCACGAAGTGCACGGTGAGTCATGTGGAAGCGACTCACCCTGCACTTCGTGACTCACCTGCGTCCTGGATAGCCGCCGCGAACACCCGGGCCGACGCCTCGAGACCGTGCGCTCCGAGGTACGCGCCGCCGGGACGAACAGTGCCTTTCTGTCAGCGCACCTGCGGTTGAGCGTCGAGGTCGCCATATCCGGTGCCCCACAGGCGGTCAGCCAGTTCATAGGCCGCGAGCGCCCAGGGTGCCAGTCGTTCACCCGGCTCGATGGCGAGGGGAGTGAAACGCACGAGCGCACCCATCGACGCCGGCCCGATCTCGAGCTGCCCCGTCGCCCCGGCCTCGTCGTCGACGACCTGGAGCGCGCCACGCACGTCATCGGTGACGAGCGCGTCGGGCCCCGGGTGACCGCAGACATGAACGGTGGTCGTCTTTGCGGCCTGCACGGCCTCCGTCGCCAGGTAGGCAGAGCCGATTCGCGCCGCGTCGCACGCCTCGACAACGAGGTCTTCGAACTGCGTCATCGCCAGAGGCAGCGTGCCGTGGATGAGCAAGTGCTGGTGCGTGTCGAGCAACGAGAACCGCTCGAGGCCCTTGCCGAGCGTTGAGATGCCGCCGCTGTGACGCGGATTGAGCTCATGGGGGATGAAACCCTCAGCGGTGAGGATGCCGTCGATGCCGAAGGAGCCGCGGTAGTGATGGCGCCGCGCGAGCACTTCGCCGACAGCGCGGGCGGTGGCGCGCATCTGATCGCGATCAGCCGGCGCCGGATCCCACCACGAAGAGATGCCCGCCTGACGAAAGCGATCGCTGCCGTGGGGCTGCAGCATCACGAGTTCCACCGGCCGGAGGACGGCGACGCCGTCGTCAGCGACCTGACCGTGGATGGAGCAGGGCACACCTTCGAGGTAGGGCATGAGACGCAGCCGCTCGGCATGGGGCGCGAGCGCTTCGTATGCGGCCGCGCCGTCGTCCGTGACGTGCCGCACCAGCACCGCGCCACCGTTGAGACCCTCGCTCGCGTCGGCCGACCAGACCGTTCCGACACCGCGATCGAGACGCGCGGCGGCCCCTCGCACCTCGTCGAGGCGTGCTGGGACGACCTCTTCGGGCGCATGCGGGACGCCTGCCGCCTCCCACAGCTCGCGGCTGAGCGTCTTGTCTTCCAACCGCTCCTGCGTCTCGCTGCGCGCGCCGTAGGTGCGTCGCTCGTAGAACGAATCAGCGCCGAGAGCGAGCGCGACGATGACGACAGCCCTCGCCTCGGGGTCGAACGCGTCGAGCACCGCGCCCACCCCGTCGTCCGACTCCCGCAGAAGGTGCTGCCAGGCGCGTACCTCATCGACCACGTCATGCACCGGGCTCATCGCCAAGCGGTGAACCGTGATCCGATCTGGCTCGGGCAGCGGGCCGGTGCCGTCGCCCCACGTGATCACGAGGATGCGCGCGGCACCGTTCTCGCGGGCCTGCACGACGTGACGGGTCGCGCTTGCCAGGACGGGTGCGAGGATGACGACCGGGCGCCCCTCGATGTCGTCACGCCGGCGCGCCGCGAGGTGCTTGCTCAGGCGCTGCAGAGGGTCCGGGCTGGTGTCCATACCCGATCGTAGGGCGGTTCGTGGCCACTGTTCGACCGATTTCCTCACGCGGCGCCATGGCCTGAGGCCGCGCAGCGCACCCCGCGATGGCATCCCGGCGCGGGCCACCCGCGCTGCGTGCCGGCACCACGGCAAGACGCCGTATGCGAGCGAGTCGAAGATTCGGGCGGAGGGTGAATCACCCCGCGCCGGGTCATGTCGTTCTATCGCACGCCCCGTAGGCTGGGGGCATGGCTATGAACACGGCGTTCGCCGTCCTTCCCGGCATGACGATCGACGAGCTTCCCAGCGGCATCCTCGACGCGACGACCGACTACGTCACGGGTGAGGAAGCCATCTCGAACGCCCTGCCGGCCGGTTACGTCGGCGCCTTCACGGCGCGCACGAACGACGAGCGCGACGCCGTCGTCCTCGTCGGCTACGAGCTGATGCTGCAGCCCGACCTCATCCCGGACATCGCCGACGAAGCCGTCACCGCCGTCTTCGCGGGCGGCTCGAAGACGTGGCTGCTCATCATCGACGCCGGCGAGTCGAGCCGCATGCTGTCGCTCGACGACGCGCAGATCACCGCCGAGGACGGCGAGCCCGTCGAGGGAGAGCCGACGTCCGTCATTGACGGTGACCCCGAGAAGACGCTCAAGAAGGCGGTCGGCGACCTCACAGGCGTCAGCCTCGACGCCGTCATCGCCGACAAGGGCCTGCTCGTCATCGTCGAGGACTGATGCTTCGGGTGGCCGCGCGAACCGACCGACCACGTCGACATCGCGTTGCCGGTGCCCACGCAGCGAGGCGGGTAACTCACGGGTAGGCGCGAAGTTCCGCGCCAACCCGTGAGTTACCCGCCACCGTGCGTCATTCGCCGCGTCAGTTGGCCCACTGGACACGAACCGGGAGCTTCTTCACCCCGTTGACGAAGTTCGAGCGCACGCGCTTGACGTCGCCGGCAAGCTCGATCGAGTCGATGCGCGGCAGCAGTTCTTCGAGCAGCAGACGAACCTCGAGGCGCGCGAGGTTGTTGCCGAGGCACAGGTGCGGTGAGCCCTTTCCGAACGTCATGTGATCGACGTTCTTGCGCGTCACGTCGATCTTGTACGGCTCGGGGAAGACGTCCTCGTCACGGTTGCCGGAAGCGAACCACATGACGACCTTGTCGCCGGCCTTGATCTGCTTGCCGCCGAGCTCGACGTCCTTCGTCGCCGTCCGACGGAAGTGGTAGACGGGCGACGCCCAGCGCAGCAGCTCCTCGAGGCCCGACTCGATGAGCGACGGGTCGTCCTTCATCGCCTTGAACTGATCGGGCTGCGCGATGAGGCCGAGCATGATCTGGCTGATCGCGTGACGCGTCGTCTCGTTGCCGGCGATGACGAGCAGCGAGAAGTAGTTGTTGAAGTCCTGGTCGGTGAGCGGAACCCCGTCCTCGGGCATCTTGTTCGCGAGGATCGAGACGAGGTCCTTGCCGTCGCCACCGACGCGCTTGTCGCGCAGGTCGCGGCCGTAGTCCCACACGTCCTGAACCGTCGGCGAACGGAACGGCAAGTGACGGTACTTCTCCGACTCAGGCGAGTCGAACAGGTGCTCGGTGTAATCGGGGTCGGTGTTCGCGACCATCTCGTTACCCCACTGGATGAGCTGGCCTGTGTGCTCACGCGGCACGTCGAGCAGACGCGCGAGCACCTGGATCGGGAAGTCCGCGGAGATCTTCTCGACGAAGTCGAACTCGCCGTTCGGCGACGCCTTCTTCGCCTCGTCGACGGTGTTCTTCGTCAGCTCGCGCAGGAACGCCTCGTAGTTCTTCAGCAGGTTGCGCGGCGAGAACTCGCGCTGAATGAGCTTGCGCAGCGCGGCGTGACGGGCGCCGTCCGTCTCGAGGATGGAGCGGCGGAAATCCATGAGGTCGTCGTCGACGTCCTCGAGGTTGACGAACTGCTCCGACGTGAACGTCTCGGAATCCTTGTCGACGGCCCAGATGTCGTCGTACTTCGTGACGGCCCAGAAGCCCTTGCCGTCGCTCTCCTCCGTCCAGTGCACCGGGTCGGCGTGACGCAGCGCGTCGAACTGCGCCCATCCCTCGTTGTCGCGGAAGCGGTCGATGTTGGACAAGTCGACGTCGGCGACGTCGAACGCGGCGTCGGCCTTGGGAGCTGCGCCCTGGTCGATGATGGTCATGTCGTCTCTCCTCGTTCAGCAGGAAAATCGGGAAGGGTGCGCGAAGCGCCTGGCCGCGGGCGCGATCACAGGTGGTAGGTGTACTCGCGGAACTCCCAGTCGGTGATGAAGCTGTTGAAGCGCTCGATCTCGTTGCGCTTGTAGGCGAGGAACGTCGCGACGAACTGCTCGCCGAGCACCTCACGCATCTCGGTGTCTGCCTCGAGCGCGTCGAGTGCGGCGCACAGCGACGACGGCAGCATCGGCGAACGTTCCGGGTCGTAGCCGTAGCCGACGAGCGGCTCGCCGGGGTCGATCGCGTCACGGATGCCGAGGTAGGCAGCGGCCAGCGTCGCCGCCGTCAGCAGGTACGGGTTGGCCGACGCGTCGCCGAGGCGCAGTTCGAGACGCGACGCGGAGCCGCGCTCCGGTGGGATGCGCACCATCGCGCTGCGGTTGTCGAGGCCCCAGTCGATGAGCCACGGCGCGAGCGTGTCGGGCCCGAACCGCTTGTACGAGTTGATCGTCGGGTTCGCGAGCGCCGTCAGCGCCGGCGCATGCTTGAGGATGCCGCCGATCGCGTGATGCGCGACCTTCGACAGGCCGTGCTCGCCGTTCGGGTCATCGAACAGGTGGTTGCCGTCGGCGTCCTGCGTCGAGAAGTGCAGGTGGAAACCGGAACCACCCTCGTCGTTGAACGGCTTCGCCATGAACGTCGCGAGCTTGCCGCGCGCCCGCGCCATCTCCTTGACGGCGGCCTTGAAGCGGAACGCGCGGTCGGAGGCGTCCATCGCGTCGGAGTGCCACAGGTTGATCTCGAACTGCCCGCTCGAGAACTCGTGGTTCGCGGCGACGACCTCGATGTCGTACTCGCCGAGCTGACGCAGCGTCTGCAGCAGCACGTTCTCCGGGTCACCACGCAGGCCGCTGACGTAGACGTTGCCGCTCATCTCGCCGTAGCGCGACCAGCCGGAATCGGAGTTCTCGTCCTCCTGCAGCACGTAGAACTCGAGCTCGGGCCCGCAGATCGGCGTGCCGGCGATCGAGGAGAACTTCTCGATGACGTTCTTGAGCACGTAGCGCGGGCTCTCGGCTGACGGCGAGCCGTCGGGGTTGAACACGTCGGCGATGACGTGTGCGACGCCCGGCTCCCACGGCACGCGCGTCAGCGTCTCGATGTCGGGGCGCGCGACGATGTCCGGCAGGCCGGCGGCGAGCCCACCCTCGATGTCGACGACGTCGCCCATCGGCGTCGTGCCGTACACGCTGCGGCAGAACGCAACGCCGTGCCCCGTCGTCCGCTCGAAGCGGTTCACGAGCAGGTCCTTGCTGCGGTCGGTGCCGATGATGTCGGAGTAGCCGAGACGGATGACGTCGATGCCCTCCGACCGGCACTTCGCCATGGCCTCGGCCACGGCTCCCGGCTCGCTCGACTTGCTCCCTGAGTTCGTCATGCCTCGTCGCCTCTCACGCCGTTGTGAGCGAACCTCGACGGTTGCCGGGTCGGGGTGCGCACGTTTCGTTCGGGTCCGAACATACCGTGTGACTCACGCCACACAAACCCTCATGATCGGGTAGCCTAGCGCGTGTCGTACGGATACGAACGATTTATGGCGAAGGAACTTCGACGCCCTCGCCGCGCGCACACGCGCCGACACCGAAAGGGCTCTGCCATGAGCGAATCCCCCGAACTCAAGGGTTTCTTCTACCCGCGCACCGTCGGCGGCACGTCGGGCATCATCCCGTCACCGCCGTGGTACTACTCGGGCGACCTGCTCACCGTCGAGTACCGCACGAACCCCGAGCGCGTGCGCGAACTGCTGCCCGAACCGCTGGAGCTCGCCGACGAGGACCCGGGCGCCGTCGCGCTCATCTGGGCCGACTGGCAGTCGTGCAGCTCGTCGCGCGAGGAGCTGCTCGACCCGGTGCGCGCGCAGTACAAGGAGGCGTTCGTCGTCGTGCGCTGCTCCTACGAGGGGCGCACGTTCAGTCGCTGCGTCTACATCTGGGTCGACAAGGACTTCGCCATCGGCCGCGGTCTGCACCAGGGCTACCCGAAGAAGCTCGGCTCGATGTGGCAGACGCGCCCCCACCCCTTCGCGCAGGGTGCGCCGCAGATAGCCGAGGGCGGCATGTTCGGTGCGACGCTCGCCGCCGGCGACCGTCGTCTCGCCGAGGCCGTGCTGACGCTGCGTGAGCCGAGCGAGACGAACGGCTTCGTCAACGGCCACCCGATGGCCCACCACCGCATCTACCCCGACATCGCCCGCGGGGCGACGGGCGACGCCTACAGCGAGCTCATATCGTCCGGCGCGGCCGAGTTCGAGGGCGGGCAGGCGTGGCGTGGTGACGTAGATCTGCGCCTGTTCGAATCGCCCACGGAGGAACTCGCCGCCCTGGAGGTCGACGAGATCATCGGCGGCTACTACCGGCAGATCGGCGTCGTCTGGAACGGCGGCGAGACGCTCGAACGTCTCGTGTGAGCCAGGCGGCCGCGAAGGGTGGCAGCCTGCGTCGCAGATGGGTTCGTGGACACACGGCACGCAGCGTCACGCCGTCGACCCACCCCACCCCGGACCGGTGTAGTGTGAGGTGGGTCACAACGAGAGGGGAAGGGATGCGGCACAAATCCCGTCCACGGGGTTGCGCCTGCGGGTGCGGCCCCGGCTGCGTCCACGCTCGGCTCGCCGACGCGATCCCCCTCGTCAGTTCGCTGTTGAGCTCGACGGCACGCGACGAGGGTCTCGTCATCGCCATCGCGGACCGCGAGGCACGCCTGCACTACGTCGACGGAGACTCCCGCGCCCGCAGCCGCGCCGAGAGCATCGGCTTCACCGCGGGGGCGAACTGGTCGGAGGCGCAGGTCGGCACGAACGCGCCAGGCCGAGCTGTGGCCCGCGGCGAGGCGGTCTCGATCCATCGCGAGGAGCACACGCGCCCGGACGTCCACCCGTTCAGCTGCTCCGCGGCGCCGCTCGTCGACCCCGTCACCGGCGAGGTGCTCGGCGCTCTCGACGTGACGGGAGGTGACGCTGCGGCAGACCGGCGCACCCTCGCACTCGTGCAGGCCACTGCGGCCGCGGTGACTCGTGAACTTCGCCTCGCCGGGGTGCCGGTCGGCCCTCCACCGCACACGAGCGCGCGGCTGCGTCTCGTCCACCACGGCCGCCCCTGCATCGAAACGGGTACGGCCACCCACGTACTCACCGACCGCCACGCCGAACTCCTCGCGACACTCGCGCTCGAACCCCAAGGCCTCAGCGCCGACGAGATCGGGGCCCTCGTCTACCCGGACGGCACGCCGCCCGCCACCATCCGCGGCGAGTTGCTGCGGCTTCGTCGACGGCTCGACACGATTCCCGGCGCGCCGAACCTCGAAAGCCGCCCCTACCGCCTCACGGGGCCACTGCTCATTGATGCCGTCCAGGTCACGGAGCATCTGCGCCGCGGCGAGCACGACGAAGCCCTCGAGCTGTATCGCGGAGCCTCGCTGACGCGCAGCGAGGCGGAGCCCGTCGTCGACCTGCTGCGTTCGACGTCCGGGTCGCTGCGCGAAGCGATGCTCAGTGACGCCACTCCCGAGACCCTTCTGCGCTACCTCGACCTGCCCGAGGCCGCCGATGACGTCGAGTCGTGGCACATGGCACTCACCGTCCTGCCACCGCGCGCGCCACAGCGGGCCATCGTTCTCACGCATCTCGAACAGCTCGACACTCGTCTGCGCCAGGCGAACTGACGCCCGCAGAGCGCGTTGCACGGGCAGTGCAACGTTGATGCAACGCAGCCCTTCGTAACGTGACGCACATCACGCAACCCCGCGTCACATCCCGCGGGCTCAGGGAAAGGAAGCTGCGATGACGGTCTACGCCAACCCGGGAACCGAGGGCTCCAAGGTCGAGTTCAAGAAGCGCTACGAGCACTTCATCGGCGGCGAATGGGTCGCGCCGAAGAAGGGGCAGTACTTCGAGAACCCCACCCCGGTCACCGGCAAGACGTTCTGCGAGGTGGGCCGCGGCACCGCCGAGGACATCGAGGCCGCCCTCGACGCGGCATGGGCGGCGGCACCGACGTGGAACAAGACCTCGCCCGCGGAGCGGGCACTCATCCTCAACCGGATCGCCGACCGGATGGAGGAGAACCTCGAGAAGATCGCCGTCGCGGAGACGTGGGACAACGGCAAGCCGGTGCGCGAGACGCTCAACGCCGACATCCCCCTCGCGATCGACCACTTCCGCTACTTCGCCGGTGCCATCCGCGCGCAGGAAGGCAGCCTCTCGCAGATCGACGAGGACACCGTCGCTTACCACTTCCACGAGCCGCTCGGCGTCGTCGGGCAGATCATTCCGTGGAACTTCCCCATCCTCATGGCCGTGTGGAAGCTCGCGCCGGCGCTCGCGGCCGGCAACTGCGTCGTCCTCAAGCCCGCCGAGCAGACGCCCGCGTCGATCATGGTGCTCATCGAACTGATCGAGGACCTCATCCCCGCCGGTGTCGTCAACGTCGTCAACGGGTTCGGCGTCGAGGCCGGAGCGCCGCTCGCGTCGAACAAGCGCATCCGCAAGATCGCGTTCACGGGTGAGACGACGACCGGCCGCCTCATCATGCAGTACGCCTCGGAGAACCTCATCCCGGTGACCCTCGAACTCGGCGGCAAGAGCCCCAACATCTTCTTCGAGGACATCGCGCAGGCGGACGACGCGTTCTACGACAAGGCGCAGGAGGGCTTCACCCTCTTCGCCCTCAACCAGGGCGAGGTGTGCACCTGCCCGTCGCGCGCGCTCGTCCAGGAGTCGATCTACGAGCAGTTCATGGCCGACGTCGTCGAACGCACGAAGAAAATCAAGGCCGGCAACCCGCTCGACGACTCGACGATGATCGGCGCGCAGGCCTCGAACGACCAGTTGCAGAAGATCCTTTCCTACCTCGACATCGGCCAGAAGGAGGGCGCGAAGGTGCTCACCGGTGGTCGGCAGGCCGAGTTGGACGGCGATCTGGGTGGCGGTTTCTACGTCGAGCCGACCATCTTCGAGGGCACGAACAACATGCGGATCTTCCAGGAGGAGATCTTCGGGCCGGTCGTGTCCGTGGCGAAGTTCGGTACGTACGACGAGGCGCTGAAGATCGCGAACGACACCCTCTACGGCCTCGGCGCCGGTGTGTGGTCCCGCAACGGCAACACCGCCTACCGCGCGGGCCGCGACATCCAGGCGGGCCGCGTGTGGGTGAACAACTACCACAACTACCCGGCACACGCCGCGTTCGGCGGCTACAAGAGCTCCGGCATCGGGCGGGAGAACCACCTCATGATGCTCGACCACTACCAGCAGACGAAGAACCTCCTCGTCTCCTACTCGGAGAACAAGCTCGGCTTCTTCTGAGCCGACCCGCATCACGGATCAGATCGCAACCACACGAAGGGAAGAGTCATGAGCACCATGCAAGCTGCAGTCGTGGACGTCTTCGGCGAAGACCTGAACGTCAAGGATGTGGAAGTGCCGGAACCCGGGCCGGGTCAAGCGCTCGTCAAGCTGATCGCATCGGGTGTGTGCCACACCGACCTGCACGCCAAGGACGGTGACTGGCCGGTCAAGCCCGAACCGCCGTTCATCCCCGGCCACGAGGGAGTCGGCGTCGTCGAGAAACTCGGCGAGGGCGTCACCGAACTCGCCGTCGGCGACATGGTGGGCAACGCCTGGCTCGCCTCCGCGTGCGGCACGTGTGAACACTGCCGCAACGGCTGGGAGACGCTGTGCGAGGAGCAGACCAACGGCGGGTACAGCGTCAACGGCTCGTTCGGGCAGTACATGCTCGTCGACGCCACGTTCGCCGCTCGCATCCCCGAGGGCGCGGACCCCCACGAGATCGCTCCCGTGCTGTGCGCCGGCGTCACCGTGTACAAGGGTCTGAAGGTGACGGAGGTGCGCCCCGGGCAGTGGGTCGTCATCTCCGGCATCGGCGGGCTGGGGCACATCGCCGTCCAGTACGCCAAGGCCATGGGCATGCGGATCGTCGCCGTGGACGTCGCCGACGACAAGTTGGAGCTCGCGAAGAAGCACGGCGCGGAGGTCACGGTGAACGCCGCGGTCGAGGACCCGACGCAGGCCGTCCTCGACGCCACAGGCGGTGGCGCCCACGGCGTCCTCGTCACGGCGGTGCACCCCAAGGCGTTCGGCCAGGCCATCGGCATGGCGCGTCGCGGGGGAACCATCGTGTTCAACGGTCTTCCTCCGGGTGATTTCCCGGCGCCGATCTTCGACGTCGTCCTCAAGGGCCTGACGATCCGCGGATCGATCGTCGGCACCCGGCAGGACATGGTCGAGGCTCTCGACTTCTACGCCCGAGGCCTCATCCACCCGACGTTCAGCAAGCGGAACCTCGACGACATCAACGCGGTGTTCGACGAGATGCACCACGGCAAGATCGACGGGCGCGTCGTCATCGACTACACGACGGAGCGCGAGGACAAGTGATGAACCTCGAGTCACGAGCCGGTGTGGCCGGAGAGACCGTCAGCCGGGTCGCCCTGACGCCGGACGCCGTCGCTCTGCTGCACCAGCTCGTGGCCGAGCACGGTCGTCTCATGTTCCACCAGTCCGGCGGGTGCTGTGACGGGTCGACCCCGATGTGTTACCCGGCAGGGCAGTTCCGCACGGGTCAGGCCGACGTCCTGCTCGGCACGTTCACGCTCCCGGACGTGGCAGGCGACGATGCCGAGTTGGAGTTCTGGATGAGCCGGGAACAGTTCGAGACGTGGAAGCACACTCACCTCACCGTCGACGCCATCGACGGACGGGGCGGCGGCTTCTCCCTCGAGGCGCCCGAGGGCAAACGCTTCCTCATTCGCTCCGATCTGATGTGAGAGAACCTCGCGCGGCCGGGGGCACGGTGGACGTCATCCACGTCTGTTCGGATCCGAAAGATAATGTGGGCTGATGCCGAGTCATCACACGCTGCTCGAGACCGAGACCCTGGCCTCGAGCAAGCTGGCCGACGCGAAGATCGATGTCGCCGCCATGCACGCCGTCAGCAGCATCCACCGCGCGGCGAACGCATCGCGCAACCACATGACGAACACCGTCCTGCGTCCGCACGAGCTGTCGTGGACGGGTTTCGTCGTGCTGTGGAGCGTGTGGATCTACGGCGAACCCGAGACGCGCGAGGTCGCCGAGAGCGCCGGCATCAGCAAGGCGACGCTGTCGGGCGTCGTCAAGACCCTCTCAGCCCGGGGATGGCTCAAGCGCACCCAGTCGTCGAGTGACAAGCGGTTCGCGCACCTGTCACTGACGCCCGCCGGGATGACGCTCATGGAGGAGCTGTTTCCCCAGTTCAACTCCGGCGAACAGCAACTCGTCGCCGACCTGACGCCCGACGAACTCACCGTCCTGACGAAGGCACTCCGCAAGGTCGTGACGACGGCCGAAGGCCTCGGCGCCCACACGTCCGTCTGACGTCCACCCGAGGCCCGCCCGGCGCAGCGTGGCCGATGATGTGACGCCTACCAGTCAACCCGCCCGATCGAGGAGAACCATGCCGTTGCGCCCCGTCACCACGTGGACGCTCGAGATGCCCGAGCGCCCGCACACCACGCCGCGTGGCCACTGCGTCAGCACCCCGACGGCCGACGCCCCCGACGTCGCATCCGGCCCGCATGACGACATGGCGAGCCGTCCTGAGGACGTTCGGATCGACCTGGTGCCGAACCCGAGCCCCGAGTTTGCCCGCTACCTCTACGCCGTCGTCGGCGGGCCGTGGACGTGGACCGACCGCCTCGGCTGGACGCGCGAGCAGTGGCTCGCCGACCTCGGCGTCACCGGCACCGAGACCTACGTCGCGTACGTCGGCGGCGAACCGGCGGGCTACGTGCAGATCCAGCCGACACCGGTCGGCGCGGCGGAGGCGCGTGGTCGAGCGAGCGTCGAGATTCGCTACTTCGGACTCGTCGAGACCGCCATCGGACGGGGCCTCGGCCGCACGCTGCTGGCCCATGGCATCGACGCAGCCTGGACGCTCGCCGAGCGTCATAAGGCGCCGGCGACGCAACGCGTCTGGGTTCACACGTGCAGCCTCGACGGCCCGGCGGCGCTGCGAAACTACGAGCGACGCGGCTTCGTCGTCATCGACGAGACGACGGAACTCATGGACTACCCCGCACAGCCCCTCGGCGCCTGGCGTTCCGCCGGCGGGCCCGCGTGAGCAGGGCCCGGCCGGCATGCCCCCTCTGAAGTACGCCCGAGGCGAGTGAGTGGCTCCGCACTCAGACTCTGCGCAAATGCACCCGGGTGCACTTGTGCCTAGGTGAACTGCCCCCCGGGCCGAGGTGAACGCGAGACGCCGACGGCCCCGTCGGCGCCTGGCTCTTGGCTCGCGTCCCCGGAAACACAGCGTGAAGAACCGGGGTCAGTGTGCGTGGGCTCAGGCGTGACGAGCGCGCTCGACGAGATCGCTGAGCAGCCGCAGTTGTTGCACGTCGGCGTCGAAAGTGCGTCGCGCTCAGGCGTGACGGGCGCGTTCGACGAGGTCGCTGAACAATCGCACTTGCTGCGCATCGGTGTCGAAGGTGTCCTCCGGGTGCCATTGCACCGCGACGATGCTGGCCCCCGCGCCCACAAGGCCTGACTCGCGCTCGCTCGCCGAGGTGCCTGCCGCCACAGCGTCGGTCGTCGGGTCGAGTTCGACGGCTTCCGTCGTCCCGTCATCGGCACGCGCGACGACCCGCCAGCCGGGCGCGACGTCCCGTAGGCACTGGTGGTGGTAGCAGCTGGCCTTGACGGTCGGCCCGCCGAGCACCTGCGCGAGGCGAGACGACGGGTCGAGCTCGACGTCCTCGACGCGATGACGGTGCGCCGACACGCCGAGCTCGTCGTCCATGTCGAAGTGCAACGTGCCCCCCAAGGCCACGTTGAGCAACTGCATGCCACGACAGATCGCGAGCGCCGGCACGGCCCGTCCGACGATGACGCGGGCGAGTGCGAAGTCGAACGCGTCCTGTTCGACGTCGACGTCGTAGTGGGTGTCGTGCATCGCTTCGCCTGTCCAGACGGGCGAGATGTCGCCACCACCGGGCAGGAGGATGCCATCGGCGAAGGCCACGCGTTCGGCGACCTGGTCGACGAACGCGTCTGGAATACCGGCGAATCCACGCGTTGGGTCGACGAGTGCGTCGGGAGCCCCGCGCTCGGTGCCGTCATCGCCCCCAGCGGTCATCGGCTCGGCGATCGGGGCAACGGGGTGGATGACGACCGGCTCGCCCCCCGCCGCCCAGACGGCGTCCATGAGCGCGCGCGCCATGACATCTGCGCCGTAGCGCAGAGCTGACGCGGACGCGGAGAACCGCGCCGGCATCGCGATGATGGGTCGACTCACGCCGTCACCCGCCTTGTCTTCGTCGTCATCGTCATCACCTCACAGTTCTCCCCGGGGTGCGTTTCGACACCACGTGGGGAGACTTCGCCACGAACAACTCCCACATCGTGCGTATCAACACCGAGTGGGGAGAACTCGCCACGAACAGCTCCTACTCGTGGCGTGATTGCACCGAGTGGGACATCATTCCGCGCCGCCCCCGCCGGTCGTGTCGCACCGAGCGGTGCGGCTGAGCCTGCGAAGCCACACCGCCGGAAGCCGCGCCAGAAGGTGCGAGCATCACGGCTGCGGAGGCATCGGCTTTCGGATACCGCGGAACTCCCAGTCGCCACCCTGGGCGGTGGAGAGAACTTCCTCGGACTCGGTCACCTGAGCGCCGACGTCGGTGCGGATCGGCGTCGGCCCCGTGACGATGTGGTTGCGCAGCGTGCCGAGACCCTCGACCTCGACCTCGACGACGTCACCCGGGTACACAGTGCGCGAGATGGCGGGCGTGCCGGACAGCAGCAGGTCGCCGGGCTGCAGCGTGATGGTGCGGGCGATGTCGGCGACGAGGTAGTGCATGTTCCACTCCATCTCGTCGGTCGTGCCGTCCTGCTTCACCTCACCGTTGACGAGGGTGCGGATGCGCTTGCCGCGAAAATCCCAGCCCTCGACGACGCCGGGGCCGACGGGGCAGAGCGTGTCGGCACCCTTGACGCGCAGCATCGAACCGGAGTCGGTGTCGCGGAAGTCGTGCAGGCCGTAGTCGTTGGCGACGGTGTAGCCGCGGATGTAGTCGCCGGCCTCGTCGGGCGAGATGTTGCGGCACGTCTTGCCGATGACGATGGCGATCTCGCCCTCGTAGTTGAGCCACTTGCAACCCTCGGGGCGCACGACGGCACCCTCGTGCGTGTTGAGCGCGGAGACGGGCTTGTGGAAGTACGTCGGCGCCTTCGGCAGCGTCGTCATCATCTCGTCGACGCGGCTGCGGTAGTTGAGGTGCACGCAGACAATCTTGCTCGGCGTCACGGGCGGCAGGTGCGTCGCGTCGGCGATGGCGACGCGACGACCGTCGCCGGCGACGAGGTCGTCACCGTCGACGACGACGTCGACGGGGTTGCCGTCCAGCAGGATGCGACGGAATTCCTTGGTGGCCATGGTGATTACTCCTCGAAGTTTTCGGGTGGTCAGCCGGCGGCCGGGACGTCGGGGATGTGTTGCGGGCCCGCCTCAGCAGCCGCCGAGGCAGCCTTCTGGCGCAGGACGTCGTCGTCGATGACGGTACGGTGCGGCGCGGGGAAGCCACCGTCGGGCTGGTCGAACCACAGGTGCACCTGGCCAGTACCGACGGAGTTCTCGTACTCGCCGTACTGACGCGACGGGGCGGTGCAGTCGCCTTCGCCGAGGGCACCGATCATCATGAGGTAGTGCCCGAATCGTGCTTCGGGCTTGTACCGGTAGAACTCGTCCATCGTGTCGAGGACGCGCGCGTGATCGCCGTTCGCGAACCATTCCATGCGCTGCAGGTCGGCCTGGCACGCCTCCTGCGAGAAGATGTGCTCGCTGCCGGCGGCCTCGTGGTCGCGCAGCTTGCGCAGCGGCCAGAACGTGTGGCTGAGCGCGCCGGAGGCGATGAGCAGCACCTTGCGGTCGCTCTCGCGGATGGCGTCACCGAGCGCGCGGCCGAGGCGCAGGTTGTCCTCCGTGTCGGCTGTTTGGCACACGCCGATGGAGATCCACTTCTTGTCGTCGAGGCCCTTGCCGAGGTACTCCCACATGTTCGTCGTCGCGTAGAAGATCGGCAGCGAGTGGTCGTCGATCGCGGTGATCCACGTGCCGTGCTCGTCGGCCTTGCTCGCGATGAGGTGCGCGAGCTCCGGGTCGCCGGGGAAGTCGTAGTGACGGCGCGTCATGCCGCGCGGCAACTCCTCCGACGTGAACAGCCCCGAGCGGCGATCCTGCGCCGTGACGACGAACTCGACGGTGGTCGCCCAGTGGCTGTCGAGTACGACGACGGTGTCGTAGTCGAGCACGTCGAACACCTCGCGCCGCAACTGCTGGAGCCCGGCGACGAGCGTCGTGTCCTCGCCGTTGTTGAGGCTGCGCCGCACGTCCTCGGGCAGCATGATCGTCGGCACGTGCGCCAGCTGACCGGCGCCTACCACTTCACCCATGTCCGTCTCCTTCGTTCATCGTCGTTTCTCGTCACTGACCTGCCCAAGGCCCGCCATCCTCTGCGTGCACGTGCACCCAGGTGCCCCGCACGCAAAGGATGTGCGGCGGGCACCTGCGAGCAGTGCCGCCAAATTTCTCGGCCATTCAGTTGTTCAGCGACTCGATCGTTCAGTTGCTCGGCGCGAAGACGGAGTTCTTCACGTCGCAGTAGAAGTCGAAACTCCAGATGCCGCCCTCGCGGCCGATACCGGACTGGCCGCTGCCACCGAACGGCGCGCCGAGGTCGCGGACGAAGAAGCAGTTGACCCAGACGGTGCCCGCGCGCAGTTGCGCCGAAACGCGTTCTGCCCGCTCGGGGTCCGACGTCACGAGCGTCGCGGCGAGGCCGAAGCGCGTGTCGTTCGCCATCGCGACGCCGGCCTCGTCACCGTCGAACGTCTCGATCGTGAGGACGGGGCCGAAGACCTCCTCGGTGAGGATCTCCGAGCCCTCGGGGCAGTCGGCGAGGATCGTCGGCGAGTAGAACAGGCCGCCCAGCTCGTCGTTCGGCCCCCCACCCATGAGGACGCGCGCGCCGTCGGCCTTGGCGCGCTGCACGAAACCGTCGACGGTGTCGAAGTGCTTGCGCGTGATGAGTGCGGAGAGGTCGCTCGTCAGGTCGCGCGGGTCGCCCTGCTTGAGCGTGCGAGCCTTGTCGAGCACGCGCTGCGTGAACTCCTCGACGATCTTGGCGTCGACGAGCAGACGCGCGCCCTTGAGGCAGACCTGCCCGGCGTTGTCGAACTGCTCGACGGCGATGTCGACGGCCAGATCCATGTCGGCGTCGTCGAGCACGAGCAGCGGCGACTTGCCGCCCAGCTCGAACGACAACGGGACGATGTTCGGCGCGGCCGCAGCGGCGATGACGCCGGCCGTCGGGACGGAGCCGGTGAAGCACAGCCGGTTGATACCGGGGTGACGCGTCAGTGGGGCGCCCGCGTCGACGCCCGTGCCCTGCACTACGTTGAACACACCGTCGGGCAGGCCCGCGTCACGCATGATGTCGGCGAGCAGCGACGCCGTCAGCGGCGCCCACTCCGGCGGTTTGACGATGACGGTGTTGCCCGCCGCGAGCGCCGGGCCGATGCGCCAGGTCGCGAGCATGAGCGGCGCGTTCCACGGCGTGATGATGGCGACGACGCCGGCCGGGTCATACGTGATGCGTTCGCGGTGGCCGCGCCCGGGCACCGTCATGTCGGGGTGGGCGAGGTCGTTCTCGAGGTAGTCGGCGAAGAAGCGGAAGTTCATCGTGACGCGCGGCATGACGCCGCGCAGGTGGCTGCGCAGCAGCGCGCCGTTGTCGCGCGTCTCGACGTGCGCGAGCTCCTCGACACGCGCCTCGACGCCGTCGGCGACATTGCGCAGCAGCGCCGCGCGCTCCGCGACCGGCATGCCGGCCCATGCCGGAAAGGCCTTGCGCGCAGCAGCGACGGCAGCGTCGACCTCGGCCTCGGCGCCTGCGCTGATCTCGCCGATGACGCTCTCGTCGATCGGGGAGACGTCGGTGAACGTCGCACCGTCAGCGCTGGTGACGCGCTCGCCACCGATCCAGTGACGCGTATCGACCTCGACCCCCTCGACGGTGATCTTCTCGGGCTGCGGCGCGGTGACCATGACGCTCCTCGCAAGGTTGGCTGGTGCGGTGATGCGCATCACACTACCAATCGTTCGGGCCCAAACGGACATCCTACGGCGAGATCAAATCGTCATCTGATCCTCGTGTGTCTCAGATCACATCATGGGTTACCGTGACCCCCGAGGCGAGATCGTTCGCCCCCGAACGAAAGGCCCGGCATGGCAACTCCCACGTCGTCTCCCGACATGAGTCCGCACGCAGATTCCGACATCCCACACACCGAGCACCGCCTGCGTTCCGGGCGCCTCGGGGTCATCGCGATCGCGTTCATCGTCGTCTCCGCCGCCGCGCCCCTGACGGCGATGGCCGGCGGCGCGCCCGTCGCGATGCTCGTCGGCAACGGGCGAGGCATTCCGTTCGCGTACCTCATCGTCAGCGCCATGCTGCTGCTGTTCGCCGTCGGCTACACCGCGATGGCACGTCACCACACGAGCACGGGCGCGTTCTACGCGTACGTCGCGCGCGGCCTCGGCCAGCATGCCGGCGGCGCTGCGGCGTGGATCGCGCTGCTCGGTTACAACGCCATGCAGATCGGCCTCTACGGCCTCTTCGGCTCGGCCACCGCCAGCTTCTGCGCGGACAACCTCGGCTTCGACCCGCCGTGGTGGGCGTGCGCGTTCGTCGCGTGGGCCGTCATCGCGCTGCTCGGCTACCGCCAGGTCGATCTGTCCGTCAAGGTGCTCGGCGTCCTCGTCGCCGCGGAATTCCTCATCGTCCTCCTGCTCGACGGCGCCATCATCGGCAAGGGTGGGGAGGGCGGCCACGGCGGTGTCGCATCGCACCTGGCCTGGGATTCGTTCAGCTTCGACGCCCTGACAAGCGGTTCGCTCGCCATCGCACTGCTGTTCAACTCGGCGAGCTACATCGGGTTCGAGTCGACGACGATCTACTCGGAGGAGGCGAAGGATCCGCGTCGCACCGTGCCGCGTGCGACGTACCTCGCCGTCGCCGTCATCGGTGTCTTCTACTCGATCACGACGTTCCTCATGGTGAGCGCGCAGGGCGGTTCGACGCTCGTCGAGCACCTCGGCGGCCTCAAGCCGGACCCGACGGTCTTCCTCTTCGAACTGGGCGATACCTACCTCGGTTCGAGCGCGACGAAGGTGATGTCGCTGCTGTTCGCGACATCCGTCTTCGCGGCGCTGCTCGCGTTCCACAACGCCGTCGCGCGCTACCTGTTCGCCCTCGGACGCGAGGGGCTCGTGCCCGCCCGCCTCGGCCACACGCACACGGTGCACCTGTCGCCGCACATGGGCTCGATCAGCCAGACGGTGCTCGCCGCCGTCGTCCTGACGATCTTCGTCGTCACCGACAAGGATCCCGTGCTCGCCCTGTTCACCTGGCTGACGCAGCTCGGCACGCTCGCCATCCTGTTCCTCATGGCGTTCGCGTCGCTCGCCGTGGTCGTGTTCTTCGCGAAGTACCGGGGCGCACGAGGCAAGGCCGCAGCCGACGACGCGGTGACGGGTGACGTCGCCACCGCCGGCACCGGCCTCGGCGGGCTCTGGCGCACCCTCGTCGCGCCCGCGCTCTCGGCCGTGTTCATGGGCGGCGTCGCTGCGTATGCCGCATCGCAGTTCGGCAACCTCATCGGAGACCCGAACAGCGCCCTCGCGTGGCAGCTGCCCGCGCTCATCGGCGTCGCCGTCGTCATCGGTGTCATCTCGTCGTTCGTCCTCAAGGCCCGCGCGCCGCAGCAGTGGGCGCTCATGGGCATGGACCGCGTCAAGACGACCGACGGCGCAACAGAGATCGACGGGACGTCGGCGGCACCGACGCCCTGAACGACCCGCGACGCAGCGCGCCCACCTCGTCACTCGATGGGGTGGGCGCGCTGCGTTCTGAGGCGCCCGGTTCGAGCGCGACGGACGTCAGTTCAGCTGCCAGATGACGGCTTCGTCCGCCTCGGCTGCCTTGGCGTAGAACTCGCGCAGCTCGGCGTCGTAGGGCATGACGTACACGTCGAGCACGTCGTCCTCGTCCCAGATATCCGGGTAGATCTCGTCGCGCGTGAACTTCTTCGCGTCGTAGCCCTTGCGCAGGATGCTCGGCGTGATGCGGCCCATCGCGGCGGCGATCGCCGTCACCCGCGCGGGCGTCACGTGGCCGACGACGACATCCTCGGAGTCAGGCACCCGCCCCTCCGAGATCGGGCTCGGAGCGTGCGCCTGCTTGTAGAGGCGCTCGAGCGCATGCCAGGCCTTGTCGACATCGAGCATGCGCTCGTCGTCGAACTTCTCGAGCGTCTCGAGCGCCTGCAGGGGCGCGTCACCCGTCGACGTGAGGTCAGTGACGAGTCGCTGCGCCTCGGTATCGTCCATGCGGTAGGCCGTCCAGATCATTCCCATGGGCCCGACGGTACTGCCCACGCCCCCCGCGTGTCAGCGCCGCCGTCAGCCGCGGCTGGCAGACTGGGAGCGAACACGGCACGCCCGGGCGCCCCGGGCCCTTCGAAAGGCTGACGATGTCGCACGAGATCACCTGGAAGTCCGTCCACGACGAGCGCGAGTCGCTGCTCGAGGATCTCGCGGGGCTGAGTGACGCGCAGTGGCGCGCCCCGTCGCTGTGCGAGGACTGGAGCGTGCAGCAGGTTGTCGCGCACCTCGCGTCGTCGGCGCGCACGTCGAAGGCGAGCGCCGCGAAGCAGATGCTGACGCACAAGGGCAACGTCCAGGCCGTCATCGACGCCGGCGTTGCGCGTTTCTCTGGTGGCACACCCGCCGAGACGCTCGAGGCCTTCCGCGAGTCGATGCACGAGCGCGTGGCGCCGTTCTCCGCGGAGGCCGCGCTCGGCGAGGTCGTCGTGCACGCCGAGGACATCCGCCGCGCGCTCGACATCGAACACACCTACCCCGCCGAGACGCTGCGTCAGCTCGCCGACCACTACAAGGACGCGGGCCTCGGCATGGGCGCGGGCGACCGCATCAAGGGTCTGCACCTCATGGCCACCGACCAGAAGTGGGAGACGGGCAAGGGCGACGTCGTCTCGGGGCCGATCATCGCGCTCATCATGACGATGCTCGGACGCACCGCCTACCTCGACGACCTGTCCGGCGACGGCGTCGAGACGTACCGCGCGCGCCTGACGCGCTGACGCTCCCCCGTGTTGCCCGGGATTCGAGGCGCGGGTGCCTCGGTTCCCGGGCAACATCGGGCGGTGGACCCATGACACATCTCATGGGTGATTCGTGACGGTCGGCCGCGTGAGGCGACGAACGGCGCGCCGAGACTGGAGTCATGAACGCCTCACCGAACTCGACGGCTCAGAAGTTGCTCGCGATCTCCGGTCCGCTGGCTCTCATCGTGTTTTTGGTGCTCGGCCTCGTGTTCCACGCGTGGGCGATCGCGTGGGTAGCCTTCCTCGTACCGGGGATGATTCGGACGTGGATGGCCGTCGAGGCCCCGAAGGAGCAGCACGGTTACGGCATCGGCGCGGACGATGAACCCAAGCCCTACCCCTACTCCGGCGATTCTGGGTCCGCGCCGCCGGCGCCGCGTCAGTAGCGCGACGTCGTCGGCGTGCCGGCCTGCGGCATGAGCGGGCGCGCCGCGCTCTCGGGGACGATCTGCTTGCCCAGCGGGAACAGTGCGAGCGGGATCATCTTGAGGTTCGCCCAGGCGAGGGGCAGACCGATGATCGTGACGGCGAGGGCGATGGCTGTGCCGATGTGCGCGATGGCGATCCAGATGCCCGCGAGCACGAACCAGATGATGTTGCCGATCATCGACCCGACGCCCGCTGTCGGCTTGTCGACGTACGTGCGCCCGAACGGCCACACGGCGAAGTTGGCGATGCGGAACGACGCGACGCCGAACGGGATCGTCACGATGAGAATGCACATGATGAGCCCGGCGAGCATGTAGCTCAACCACAACCACACCCCGGCGAACACGAACCAGATGATGTTGAGCAACGTCTTCATTGTTCTCCCCGTGTCGTCGAACCCGGGTGGTGTCGATACGACCTCCACAGCCTATCCAGATGACCTGAATCGCTCCTGGGTCGCCTCACATGCCACCTCAGCAGGGTGCGCCAGACGTGTTCGAGGCAGGCCGTCGCCAGACGGCGGGTGTCGACGTCGTCACCGCGACGAGGCCCGCACGCTGCAGGATGGGGCGCGAGTACTCGGTGCAGTCGACCTGCAGCAGCGCCTTTCCGCGCGTCTTGGCCGCTCGGGCGCGCTGCGCCGCGAGCACACGATAGAGGCCTCGCCCGCGATGACGTTCGTCGCACGCGCCACCCCACAGGGCCGCGAAGTCGGTGTCGTCCACGAAATCGACCCGCCCCGAGCACACGATGTCGCCTGCCGAGTCGCGCACGAACCACATCTCGAAGCTTTCCGGATCGCGCCTCATGCGCTCGACGAGTTCGTCGCCCTGACGTCGGCTGCGCTCGGGGGAATCGCCGAAGACGCGCCCGGCGAGGCCTTCGGCGTCACGCATCGCCTGCTCGGTGGTGGCGCGTTCGAGCGTGTACCCGGCGGGCAGGCCCTCGTCGGCGGCGATGACGTCGTCGACCGACCCGACCATGACCGTCTCGGGCTCTTCCAGTTCGAATCCGCGCGCCTCGAGCCGCTGGAGCAGCCGCGGCAGGACGTCGTGGCCGCGCGTCTTCCATTCGAAGTGGTCGACGCGCTCGTCGGCCTCGAAATGGCTGACGACGGCGTCGATGAGTTCGTCGAGCCCGCCATCCATGACGAACGGGTCGTAGGTGACGAATCCGCGCCGCCGGCCCGGGAACGTCGCAGCGAACACCGGGCCGATCGGCGTCACCTCGTCGGCGTCGGCCACCTCCGCCCGACCGCGCAGCTGAGAGTCGTACAGGTCGCGAAACGCCTCAGGGTTCATGGGGTGAATCTCGCAGCCCGGCGCCCCACGCCACAACTGAATTTCTCGACCGACGCGTCGTGTAGATCGCTTTGAGCTGCTCGCGCCCCACCCGGTATCCGCCAGGTGGGGCGTGAGAAGCGTGACCAGCTCGTGTCGCACCGAGCGGATGGGGTGAGCTTGTGAACCCCTTCCGCCGGAAGAAACAGCGATCGCGCCTGGGAAGCCGGAAGACGCTCTGTGTAATTGTGGTGGCAGTTGATGCGTTCCTGTTCGATGACGGGTTCGCCAGCCCATTCGCTGTACTGGCGGACGACGCGGTCCATCATTTCTTCGCGGTTGAGCAGGGCGAAGTGCTGTGCCCACTCGAGTTCGCGGATGCCGGAGTGCCGCAGCATCCCGAGGACACGAGCGCAGCGAGGCCCGCAGGGCTGCGTCGCGGCGCGACCGGGAGTAGGCGTCGAACTGGGGTGTGCCCTGGACGAGGTATGCGAGGTCGCGGTCGGGCAGGTCGATCCAGTTCGTCGCGCAGTAGTCGGTCGCCGTCTTGATGTGGTGCTGGGCGATCTTGTTGCCGACGCCGCGCGAACCGGAGTGCAGGAACAGCCAGACGCGGTCGTCCTCGTCGAGGGAGATCTCGATGAAGTGGTTGCCCGAGCCCAGCGAGCCGAGCTGTAGCGTCCAGTTCTTCGCGTACGTCGCGGGGTCGAACCCGGCGTCGGCGGCCATGGCGCTGAGTTCGTCGAGGCGCGTGCGCGTGTGGTCGCGGCTGATCGTGCGGTTCACTCCCCCGGCCGACAGCGGGATGGCGCGCTCGATCGCCTGACGTACGGGCGCACGGTCGACGGGCAGGTCGGTGGCGGTGTGCTGCGTGCGCACCGCGATCATGCCGCAGCCGATGTCGACGCCGACGGCGGCGGGTATGACGGAGTGCCGCAGCAACCCGAGGACATGAGCGCAGCGAGGCCCGCAGGGCTGCGTCGCGGCGCGACCTAAGACATCGCGCCGAGCGTCGGGATGACGGAGCCGACGGTGGCGCCGCGACCGAGGTGAGCGTCGGGCATGAGCGCGAGGTGCGGGAAGATGAATGGCATCGACGCCGTCGTCAGGGCCTGTTCGCGGGTCGATTCCTCGAGGATCGAGGCCCAGTTGTACAGCTTCGCGTTGATTCGCTCCATGGTGTTCTCCTTGCGTGTTCGCCTGCGCCGCATGGAGATACGGAGCAGACGTCAGGTCGTTCGGGCCGAGGGTTCGTCCGATGCCGGCGGCTTCGGGGGGCCCTGCGACGCAGATGCTTCGGGTGCGGTGAGGCGCGCGTTGCCTGCGTCGTCGACGTCCGCAGGCTTTGTTGCCGTCAAGGTGTAGGTCGCGGCGAGCCGCGCGGGATTCTCGGCGAGCTGCCACTCGTTCGGTTCGATCTCGACCATCTGGCCGGGCAGCGCGTTCCACGGGACGCTCTGGTGCTCGACGAGTGCGTCGAGTCGGAGCCCGGCGTTCAGCAGTGCCGTGACGACCTCGCCGAGCCCGTGATTCCATTCGTGCGTGACGTTCGCGGTGAACTCGTGGCCGGTCTCGACGTAGGTGCCCCCGTCGTCGAACACGAGTGGTTGCTCCTGCTCGAAGTAGGGGAACTCCACGGCAGGGGTGGTGAATTCGTCATCGCGCAGGGTGCGTTTCGCGGTGGCTGGGTGGTCGCCCATCGCCCAAAGCATCGGGTGGCCTTCGCGGATGAACAGTCGCCCGCCGGGCTTGAGCAGCGCCTCGACGACCTGGGCCCAGCGTTCGATGCTGGGCAGCCAACACAGCGCGCCGATGCCGGTGTAGACGAGGTCGAACTGCCTGCCGCCCAGGGCTTCCGGCGCCGAGTAGACGTCGGATTCGACGTACTCGATGTCGCCATGTCCGGCTGCAGCGGCGATGCGCCGGGCCTCTTCCAACGACTTCGGCGACAGGTCGACACCCGTGACGCGCTGCGCGCCAAGCCGTTTCAGCGACAACGTGTCGGTGCCGATGTGGCACTGGAGGTGGACGACGTCAAGCCCGTCGAGCGATCCGAGCCCCGGCGCACGCTCCACGTCGAACCGGACGACACGGCTGATGGCGTCGGGGTGGTCGATGAAGTGCTGCACCGAATAGTCGGGGCTTGCGGCATGGGCGACGGCACGGTCATCCCAGTTGGCCTTGTTGACGCGCAGGTACTCCTCACTACCAGCCGTCGCCGTCGGCGACGTGGCTGCGGTCGAGAGCTGCGTGTCGTTCATGACGTCGAGTCTGCCGTGACCTGACGAACCACGCCACCGATTTCTTCGTCATGGTCAACCGCAGCGGGCCCACTTATGCAACGTCGCACCGTGATGATGTCGGCGCGGTCGCCGAATTGGAGGAAACCTCCAAACGAGACCGTCCAGAGTTGGTGCGTCTCTTGGCGAAGTCGCACCACGCAGTGCGCTTCGATGGTGAGGTACCCACCACCTGCGCGAAAGGCTCATGATGCCGAGGACCGCCACACCGACGTCCGCCGACACCACCGTCCGCGAGGAGGTCGGCATCCAGTTCCCGGCCGGATCCGACCGCACGCGCCCGACGACGCCGACCGTCAAGGCCATCGTCGCGGAAGCGGTGCGCAACAGCGACCCCGCACTGGCGAGCCGAGTCGAGGCCGACACGTCGTGGCGTCAGGGCTACGTCGGCGCGATGCGCGAACTCACCGTCCGCACCGCTGCCGATGACGATGCAGCGACGACGATCGCCCGCGACGGCCTCGCCGCGGCGCGCGCCCATCTCGTCCACGTTGCCAACGACGGCACGCAGACACCGCTCGCCGACCTCGACGTCGACGCCGTCGTCGATGCCGCCCGCGGCACGTTCGGCACCCACACCGTGGACGGCACCGCCGAGCCTCGTCAGGAACTCGCCATCCCCTACCAGGGGCGCATGCTGAGCGGCCACGATCTCGAACGCCAACTCGCGGCGTGGGTGCACAAGGGCATCGTGGAGCAGTCGTGCGCGGACGCCGTCATGCGTGTCGTCGCGCACCCGGAGTGGCTGAGCCTGCCTGGCCACGTCGTCGCCGACATCGGCGCCGGCGCCGAGATGGGGCCGCTCGAGATGCTGTCGAGCTGGGGCGCACGCATCCTCGCGATCGACATCCCCCGCGTCAGCGAGCGCCTCGAGAAGATGGCGCGCGACGGTGCGGACCACGTCAGCCTGCCGACGAAGGACGGCGAGACGGGCGCCGACATCACGCGCGACACCGCGGCCGTCGCTGCGTGGATCGACGAGCAGGCGGGTGACGACACCATCGTCCTCGGCATGCACGCCTATGCCGATTCGGGCATGCACATCCGCCTGACGCTCGCCGGCGACCTCATCGCCACCTGGCTGCAGGAGCGCCGCCCGACGACGGTGCTCGCCTATCTCGCGACGCCGACCGACGCGTTCGTCGTACCCCAGGAGATCATCGACGCCGCCCGCTCGAGGTGGTCACGCCACGGCAGCAAGGGTTTCGCGAAGCGCGCGCTGCGCACCGCGTCACGCGGCCAACTGTTCACCGAGCCCTACCCGAAGGGCTCGCGCGTCACCGACTGCATCATCGCCCAGCAGGGCCCCAACTACGCCGTCGCGAAGCGCCTGCAGCGCTGGCGCGCCGTCGCCTCGGAGGCTGACGGGCGCCGCGTCTCGTTCAACGTCGCACCCGCGACGTTCACCCGGTCGGTGACGAAGAACACCGCCCTCAAGGCCGCCTACGCCGGCGCGCACCACTTCGGTGTCGAGGTCTTCGCCGCCGAGACGAGCCGCGCGCTCATGGCGGCGTTGCTCGTCCACGACGTCATGCGTGACGACCTCGCCCCCGGTGCCGCGCCTCAGCGCGCCCACGCCGAAGAACTCTTCAGCGACGGCGCCGCACACGGTGGCTTGTGGCGCACGGCCTGGGCACCCCGCTCGGCCCTCGGCGTCGCGGCCGCTCTCGGCGCCCCCAAGGCGCTGCGCCGCAAGGCATAGCGACACACGTCTCGCCCGCCCGTCATATCGCCTCCTCGCGACCGCCGTCCGAGGGGGCGATGCGCGTTACGCTCGAAAGAGGGGAACACACGATTGCTCGAGCACCCCACGCAACCTGCGTGGGGGTTCATGCGTCCTCATACCGAGACCATCGTTCACGGAGAGGGGAAGTCGATGTTTGCGCCAGCCTTCATGTGCCCACACGCGCACCGCGTCACGACCTCCGCAACCGACGCCATGCCCACCCGCGGCCATGCCGAGAAGCCCAGCACAGCTGCCGGCATTCTCGCGCGCCACACCGCGAGCGAATGGATCGGCACGCAGGGCGGACAGCTGCGCCTGCGCGTCGTCGTCGAACATGTCACCGCCGCGCGACGCACGTTCACCTACGTGCTGCGCGTCGAGGGCACGAACGATCTCCTCGAGTGGTCGACTCAGCGCCGTTACGGCATCACCGAGGGTGAACGACTCGCCCTGTCCGGCCTCGTCAAGGCCCACACCACCCGCGACGCCACGCGCGTCACGGTGCTCCGCGACTGCTTCAACCCCTTGAGGATGACGTGATCTCCCTCCCCGTGACCATTCCGCGCATCGTGCGCGGCCAAGACCGCAAAGACGCCGACCAGCGCTACTCCGGCGTCGCCGCCGGCCCCGCCGAACGAGGCTCCGGCACGACGACGTCCGTCTCGTTCCTCGCCGACGTGGGCACCACCGTCGACGTCATCGCCCGCGTCGCCGGCACCACCCCGCCACGTGACGGCGACACCGCCGACGTCGTGCGCCACTGCTTCCGAACCGTCGACGACGGCCTCGCCCTGTGCTGCCCGCTGCCCGCCACCGAGCACCTGCGCCTCGGCTCCGTCATCCGCGTGCGCGGCGACGTCACCGAGCAGCGCACCCAGGGCAGCAACCACGTCACCGAGATCCGAGCCGAGGAGCTCGACCTGCTCGGGTGACGCCGCCCTTCCACTGACGGGCCACGCGCGAACCTGACGGCCCGCCTCGTCCGCGCGGCTCGACCACGCTCGCCGGTGGGGCCACGCGCGAGAAATCTCGCAACCCTACCCGACCGTCACGACACAGCACACACCACACACCACACACCACGACGACGGTGGGTGCCACCAGAGATTCGGGTGGCACCCACCGGCGTCGTCCTCAGCGCCCGGTCAACGGCCCCTGACGTGAGGTCGAGGTGACGTCAGTGCGCCGTCACTTCACGACCACGTCGTCGAAGACGAACGACGTCTGCGAGACCGAGTCCTCCGACGCGGTGAACTTGAGCGTCACCGTCTTGCCGGCGAAGGCCGACAGGTCGACCGTCTTCGCGACATAACCGCTCGCCGCGTCGAGGTTCGAGAAGGTCGACACCGTGCTCGTCGTCGTGCCGTTGATGACCTGGACCTTCGCGGTGTCGTACTTCGTGGAACGCGTCGTCTCGGCCGTGTCGACGTGCACGTAGTACGTCAGCTTGCCGCTCGCCGGCACCTTCACCGACTGCTGTTCGTACTCGGTGCTCGTCGAGCCGTTGCCGCCGAGCCACATCTTCCACGAACCGCCGTGCGCGGCCTGGCGCGCGTTGTTCGTGATGGGGCCGTCCGTGCCCGTCCAGCCCGTCTGACCCGCTTCGAAGTCACCGTTCGTCACCGCGTTGGTGCCGGGCGCCGGGGTGGGCGTCGGGGTCGGGGTCGGGTCCGTCGACGTCGAGCACGCAGCGGTGCCCTTGGGGACGTTGATCGCGTTGAACGCGCTCTCGACCGACTTGCAGACCTGGCTCGAACCGCCGTACAGCTCGACGGCCGACTTGATGGCGCCCTCACGAGCAGCCTTGTAGTTCGACGTCGACGTCAGCTTCGTCGACAGCGTGCGGTACCAGACCTTCTCGATGTCGGCGCGGCCGGCGCCCGTCACCGATGAGCTGTCGCAGGTGGAGCTGTTGTAGGAGACACCGTTGATCGTCTTCGCGCCCGAACCGTTCGAGGCGAGGAAGTACCAGTGGTTGAGCGGGCCCGACGAGTAGTGCGGGTCGGCGCTGCCGACGGACGAGGAGTAGCAGTCGTAGCTCGCACCGTCCTTGCTCGGCTTGTCCATGTAGCGCAGCGGCGTGCCGTCACCGTTGATGTCGATCTCCTCGCCGAGCAGGAAGTCCGGCTTGTCGGAGGCCAGGTTCGCGTACCACTCCACGCCCGTGCCGAAGATGTCGGATGTCGACTCGTTGAGGCCACCGGCGTCGCCCGAGTAGTCGAGACCGGCCGTGTTCTCCGTGACGCCGTGACTCATCTCGTGGCCGGCGACGTCGAGCTCCGTCAGCGGGTTCGCATTACGGTCACCGTCGCCGTACGTCATCTGAGTGCCGTCCCAGAACGCGTTGACGTAGTTGTTGTCGTAGTGGACGCGGCTGCGCGCACCGTTGCCGTTGTTCCAGATGCCGTTGCGGCCCATGACGCTCTTGTAGTAGTCGAACGTCGTGTCCGCACCGTACTGCGCGTCGACGCCGGCGCTCTGACGGTTCGAGTTCGACCCGTCGCCCCAGACGTTGTCGGCGTCCGTCATCGTCGTGCCGTTGATCTTCTGGTTGTTCGAGTCGGTCGTGTAGTTGCCCGTGTTCGGATTGCTCAGCTTGTACGAACCGCTCGAGCCGGAGGTGGTGAGCGTGACGTTCTTGTCGTAGATGCCGTTGCCCGTGGCGTGGGCGATCTCGTCGAACGAGGAGATGACGGCGCCGGTGTCGGCGTTGATGAACGAGCGGACGCGCGACGGCGTGCGGTCCTTCTGCATGCCGGTCGTCTTCACCATGTAGGCGAGCTGCTGCTTGCCGGCCTCGTCGACACGAATGACGAGGGTGCTGCCCGCGCCCTTGGCCGCATCGAGCCCCTCGCTCTTCTTGTGGGCCTTGGCGGCCGCGAGGCCCTTGGCCTCACCGGTGGCCTTGGGGATGGCGGGTGCGGTGTCGACGGTGATGGCGCCGTCGAACATGCCGTCGTGGCCGGTGACCTTGCCGGAGGCGTCACGGTGGATGACGAGGTCGCCACCGACGACGGGGATGCCCTTGAAGGTGCGGTCGACGCGCACGTGCGTCGAGCCGTCGGTGTCCTTGAGCACGTCCTTGATCTTGAAGGCGTTATCGGCGCTGAGACCGACGGCCTTGACGAGCGCCGCCGACTGCGACTGCGCGGAGCCGACGAGGCTCGAATGCGCCGATGCCGACTGGAACGACGCCTGCCGCGTCGCCGGGGAGTCGGCGGAGGCGCTCTGAGCGACGGCGGGGACGAGCGAGAAGGAGCAGGCCGCAGCGAAGGCGACGGTGAGGGTGGTGCGCTTCATGAGAATCGGTGTCTCCTCTGAGCGACCGGGGCGTGGGGCTCCGGCGGTGGGGCGGTGGGGTGACTCGTCAGCCCAAGGACTGTGAGTCAAGTCATGTATAGCCCTCGCGAGGGGTCGAATGGAGAGTTGACGCACAATTTTTTCTCAGTTCACCGACAGGGAGAGGCTGCAATATGCGAGATCACAGGGGTTTGCTTGTGCGCCCCCCTGCCACACCTGGGCATTCGCAACCTCGATGTGACATTTGTTGACAGGCTCTGGACATGACAAGAACGCAGGCTTTCTGCCTGCGTTCTTGACCTGAGGAGAGCTTTTCCGGCTCGAACCCGCCGGGCGGTGGCTCAGCCGCGAACCCCGTCCGCTCGCTCGGCGGCCTGACGTTCCGTCGCGCGGATCGCCGCGTAGGAGATGCCCGCGCACAGCATGCCGAGCAGCGCGCCGATGATGACATCGCTGAGGTGGTGCATGCCGCGGTACAGGCGCGCGAAGCCGACGCAGAACGGGAAGACGAAGCAGACGACCTGGACGATGCGGCGCGCGAGCACGTTCGGGATGCGCTGTGCGAGCAGCATGATGCTCCAGGACAACGCGAACGACGCCGCGGTGTGCCCGCTCGGAAAGCTGGACGTCGGCGGCGCGTGCGGGTCGAGGCGCTCGACCTCGGGGCGCGGACGGTTGACGATCTTAGTCACCGGCACGAAGACACTCGCCTCGAGGCTGATCGCGAGGACCGGCAGGATGGCGAGCCACCACTTGCGCGTCAGCACGAGGATGACGAGCGCGACGACGACCGACCCGCCGATCGTGAACCACGTGTCGTTGATCGTCGAGACGGTCTTGGAGATCGGGTTGAGCGAGGCGGTGCGCCACCCGGCGACATCCCGCGAGAGCGTGTCCTCGGCCGGGATCTCGTCGAACACGTTCATGATGATCTTGCCGATGGCGATGAGCACCCCGAACGCCACGAGAGCCGGCAAGACAGCGCGCTTCAAGATGGAGACGAGCACCTCCTTGGGCGTCGGGCGGGCTGACGCCTCGCGCCCACCGTCGTGATGGTCGGGGTGAGCGGTGGTCACGAATCCTCCTCGAGGTGGCCCTTCGGCCGATGGCTGAAACCGAGATACGACGCGGACGACAGGCCCAGCGCGAGCAGGACGCCCGCCGTCACGTCGCTCGGGAAGTGGACGCCGAGGAAGATGCGATCGAGCATCGTCAGGACGACGACGAGCACCCCCACCGCCACCGCTGCGGCGCGGATGAGCGGGGGCCAGCGCCACACGAGCGGCCACGCCATGATGAGGCACGTCGTCACCATCATCGCGACGTTGAACGCGTGGCCGCTGGGAAAGCTGTAGCCCGGCGCATGGCTGACGGGGTCGGCGATGACGGGGCGCGCCCGCTCGACGATGAGCTTGACCTGCAGGCCGAGGTTCCAGCCGACGAGCATCGTCACGACGCCCCAGATCGTGCGGGCCCGGAAGCCGCGCAGCCACGTCCAGACGGCGACGGGAATCGCGTAGAGGTAGACCATCGTCGGGTGGAACGCGGACTGCCACCCGATCAATGCGTCCTCGAACCCGGGGTGTGCGCGCGTGACGTCAGTGGCCGCGACGACGACTCGCTCGTCGAGGTCGACGATCGGAGCGAAGTGGCGCGTGACGAGCAGCGCGAGCACCGCGACGGGCAAGCACAGGACGGCCGCTACGACGACACCGCGCAGCAGCCGCGGCCCCACCGCCCGCGCGAGGCTTCTGAACCTCACCGAACCCCGCGATCTCGGCCCTCTCGGCGCTGCGGCAGACATGCCTCATACCGTACTTCGTTCGGTCGCAACACGATCAGCGCTCTTGGGCCGATCTCAGGGGTGGCGGGGTGGGACGTCCCCCGTTGGATCAAGCGGGGCGGGGCCGCGCAGGTCGAGCGGGGCGTGATGGCGAACCGCTCACAGACGGCGCACAGGGGCGCCACGCGGGCAGCAAAGCGCCGGCCGCGAGAGTCGTCGTCATCACCGGGCGCATCGGCGCCGAGACTGCGACGGAGGGATCCGCGATGACCACCACCACACCGACGCGCCTGCTGCGATCGCGCCGCGACGGCCGTCGGGCCCGCGAGCTGGCGGGGGGTGCCACCCCGCACTCCGCGGCGGCACCCCCACGGCGTCAGGACCGGCTGCGGCGCCTCGTGCGCGGCGCCGATGACGACCCTAACTGGGCGCGACCGGCGCTGTTCGCGCTGCTGACGCTGGCCGCCGTCGTGTACGGCTGGAACCTGACGAACTCCGGCTACGCGAACGAGTTCTACGCTGCCGCAGCGAAATCGGCGTCGAAGGACTGGAAGGCGTGGCTGTTCGGTTCGCTCGACTCGAGCAACGCGATCACCGTCGACAAGCCCCCGGCCTCCTTGTGGGTCATGGGGCTGTCCGCGCGGATCTTCGGCTTCTCGTCGTTCTCGCTGCTGCTGCCGCAGGCGCTCATGGGCGTCGGCACCGTCGGCCTGACATACGGCGCGGTGCGCCGCTGGTCGGGGCACGCGGCGGGCCTGCTCGCCGGGTTTATCGTGACGATGACGCCCGTCGCGGCGCTCATGTTCCGCTTCGACAACCCCGACGCGATGCTCGTCCTGCTCATGACGGCGGCCGCGTACTGCGTCGTGCGCGCCATCGAGGTGAGCGGACGTGACGAGCCGACGACGACGCGGCGCGGGCGGGTTCGCTCCGCCTCGGCTACCGCGCTGCGGTGGATGGTCGGCGCGGGACTGCTCATCGGCTTCGCGTTCCTGACGAAGATGCTGCAGGGCCTGCTCGTCCTGCCCGGCCTCGGTCTCGCCTACCTCGTGGCGGCACGCTTCTCGCTGGGCACGCGCATCAAGCACCTCGCGGCGGCGCTCGTCAGCGTCATCGTCGGCGCCGGATGGTTCGTGGCGCTCGTCGCGGCCTGGCCGGCCGGCGCCCGCCCCTACATCGGCGGCTCGACGAACAACTCCGAATGGGAACTCGCGCTCGGCTACAACGGCCTCGGCCGCATCCTCGGCGGCGACGGCAACGCCGGGGGCGGTGGCGGCGCCGGCGGTGGTCGATTCGGTGGCACCGCAGGGCTGTTCCGCATGTTCAACAGCCAGTTCGCCGGCGAGATCTCGTGGTTGCTGCCCGCGTCCCTCGTGCTGCTCGTGGCAGGCCTCGTCGCTCGTCGTCGTGCACCGCGCACCGATCTCGTGCGCGCGTCACTCGTGCTGTGGGGCGGCTGGCTCGTCGTGACGATGCTGTGCCTGTCGTTCATGAAGGGCACCGTGCACTCCTATTACGCCGTGGCGCTCGCGCCGGCCGTCGCCGCGTGCATCGCCGTCGGTGGTCGTGAGGTCTTCGCGCGACGCTCGTCGCTGCTGTGGCGCGTCGTGCTCGGCGCGGCGATCTGCGTCAGCGGTGTCTGGAGCTTCCGGGTGCTGACGACGTCTGCGTCCGGCTGGATGCCGTGGCTCAAGTGGGTCTGCGCGATCGCTGCGGTGCTCGGGGCGATGACGTTCGTCGCCGCGCCGGCATGGGGTGCGCGTGCGCGCCGCGTCGCCGTCACCGGCCTCGTCGTCGGGGTGCTCGGTGGCCTCGGTGGGACGTCGGCGTACACGTTCGCGACGATGGCGAGCGGTCACAACGGCTCGATGCCGACTGCCGGGCCTGCCGTCGCCGGAGCACGCGGCGGCATGGGGTCGATGGGCTCGGCTCCCGGCGGCGCCCAGGGTGCGCCTGGTGGTTCGACGGGTTCTGCTGGCTCGGCTGGTTCTGGGACGACCGGCTCGTCGGGTGCGGCGGGTCAGGCTCCGTCGGGCACCAAGCCGTCGGGTACGGCTCCTTCGGGTGCAGCTCCGTCGAGTGGCAGCTCGGGCTCAGCTTCCGGCGCGGCGTCGAGTGGCGGTTCGGCGGCCTCGTCCGGCTCGTCGAGCGAGGCCGGGGCCTCGGGTTCGACGACGGGGACGCAGCGTTCCCCGAGTTCCGCCGGCGCGCAGGGCGGTTCGACGTCCAACGCGGCGTTGGTGAAGTTGCTCGACGCGACGAACTCGAAGTGGTCCGCGGCCGTCATCGGCGATCAGAGTGCAGCCGGGTACATCCTGAGCAGCGACACGGCCGTCATGTCGATCGGCGGCTGGAGCGGCAGTGACGACAACGTCACGCTCGCGCAGTTCCAGCAGTACGTGAAGAACGGCGACATCACGTACTTCATCGCCGGCGGTGGCATGGGCGGCGGCCCGGGTGGCAACTCCGGCTCGGGCGCGCAGATCACCGCCTGGGTCAAGGCGCACTACAAGGCCACGACGGTCGGTGGCGTCACCGTCTACGACCTGACGAAGGCGACGAGCTGACGCCGGCCCGGCGGCTGCGCGATCCCGAAGCCGCCGGGTGACCGTCTCTCGAATGTGAGCGTCGTCCTGGTCGAACACGAGCGACATGAAGCTCGTTTTCGGCCAGGGCGCTCACATTCGTGGTGCCGAGCTGGGCAAGGCCAGCTCCTGGCCTTGGCCCGGGACGCGGTGGCGCCCTGCCCGCTCGGCCCGCCGTCCTTGTCATACTGACCGGCGTGAGTTCTGCTGCCGCACCGACCGTTTCCTCGTCCACGCCGTCGCGGTTGCGTCCGGCACAGACACTCCTCGTCGGGACGATGCTGTTCGGGTTGTTCTTCGGCGCCGGCAACCTCATCTTTCCCGTGCAGATGGGCCGCGAAGCCGGGTCGCACACCACGCTCGCGACGATCGGGTTCCTCATCACCGCAACGGGCCTGCCCGTCCTCGGCGTCATCGCCTCCGCCCTGTCGGGCACGCGCAACGTCCGCGAACTCGCGGTGCGCGTCGACCCACGCTTCGCCGTCATCTTCACGTGCCTGCTGTACCTGACGATCGGGCCGGCATTCGCGATCCCGCGCACCGCGTCCGTCTCGTACGAGATCGGCCTCGCCGAATCGGTGCCCGCCGGCGCACAGACATGGGCGCTGCTCGCATTCACCGCGATCTTCTTCGCCCTCACCGCGGCCGCGGCGCTGCGTCCCGGCAAGCTGATCGACTGGGTCGGGCGTTACCTCACCCCCGGATTCCTCGTGCTGCTCGGCGCGCTCATCGTCGCCGCCTTCGTGAAACCGATGACGCACGACGTCACCGCCGCCCCCAAGGGCCCGTACGCGGACGGCCCCGTCACCCGCGGCTTCCTCGACGGCTACAACACGATGGACGCCCTCGCCTCCCTCGCGTTCAGCATCGTCATCATCGACGCGGTACGCCGCCTCGGCATCACGAGCCCGCGACGCATCGCCGTCGAGACCGCGAAGAGCGGCATCGTCAGCGTCCTCGGAATGGCGGCCATCTACGCCTCGCTCGCATGGATGGGTGCGACGTCGATCGGCGTCATCACCGCCGACAACGGCGGCACCGCGCTGGCCGGCATCTCCCGACACTTCTTCGGCTCGTTCGGGCAGGTGCTCATCGCCGCGATCGTGCTCGTCGCGTGCCTCAAGACCTCGATCGGCCTCGTCACGGCCTGCGCGGAGATGTTTGCCGAGATGTTCCCCCGCCTCGGGTACCGCGCGTGGGCACTGACGTTCACGGGCGTCTCGTTCGCAGTGTCGAACATCGGCCTCAGCGCCATCATCTCCTGGTCGACGCCGCTGCTCATGTTCCTCTACCCGCTCGCGATCGCGCTCATCCTGCTCGGCCTCGCGTCGCCGTGGCTGAAGGGCCGACGCAGCATCCTCGTCGGTGTCGTCGCGTGCGTCGGCGTCGCCGCGCTCTTCGACCTGCTCGCCGCGCTGCCGTCAGCACCGGCGGGCCGCGACGCTCTCGTCGACGGCGCGCGCACCGTCCTGCCATGGTTCGAGAACGGCTTCGGCTGGGTCGTCCCCGGCCTGCTCGGACTCGTCTGTGGCGCGATCGTCAGCCGGGTGCGGCACGAGGGCTGACGCTGACGCCATACGACGCATGACATGCGACGCCAACCGCCGCGCCGCCGGCTCGGGGCGCACCGCCGTCAGCGTCGATGTTTCACGTGAAACGCCGTCAGCCGACCGTGATGATCCGAAGGCCGACCGCCAGCACGATCGCGTTGTAGAAGAAGCTCAGCGCCGAGTGCACGAGGACGTGCGCGTCGAAGTGACGTTGACGGCCGACGTCGCGAAGACGTACAGCAGGATCAGTTCGCCGAGCAGCATGGTGGCGTGGATGGCTATCCCCGCCCAGATCTTCGCCGTCGTCACCCGCCCAGAGTGGGTGGCGCGCGCCACCGCGCGTACACGAACGTCACTCACCCCTTCCGATGGGTGCTGCCGGGGGATGCTCATCCGTGGAAGGGTGGACGCATGACTCTTGCTCCCGCCCTGCGCCACCACGTCGCCGACCTGCTCGCCGCCGTCAGCCCCGACGCGCCGACCCTGTGCGAGGGATGGACCGCGCGCGACCTCGCCGCCCACCTCGTCATCCGTGATCGCCGCCCGGACGCGATGCCCGGTATCTTCATCCCCGCCTTCGCCGGTCACACCGAGAAGGTGCAGGACGCGCGCTCGAAGAAGCCCTACGCAACCCTCGTCGACGAGGTGCGCAGCGGGCCGGGCAAATTGAGTCCGATGCAGGTGCCGGCCATCAATGAGCGCGTCAACCTCGTCGAGTACGCGACGCACGCCGAAGATGTCCGGCGCGCACAGCCCACCGACGTGCAGGCGACGCTGCCGCCGCTGCCCGAGGGCACCGAGGACGCCGTGTGGTCATCGCTGACCACGATGGGCAAGCTGCTCGTGCGCTCCTCGCCCGTCGGCGTGACGCTGCGCGCCCCGCAGCGCGGCGACGTCGAACTGAAGAAACCGACCGACGCGGGCGCCGTGGTGCTCGCCGGCTCGCCCGTCGACCTCATGATGCACCTCAGCGGTCGCTGCGAGCGCTCGGGCGTCAGGGTCGAAGGCCCTGATGCGGCCGTCGCGGCGTTCTCGAAGACCAAGCTCGGGATGTGACGTGCGGCGCGGGCGACGTCGCAGCCGCCGCGCTGCCGCTCAGTCCGCCGTCACGGTACGCAGGTAGCGGCCGAAGTGCGGCACGGTGAAGGCGATCCGTCCGCGTTCGCCGGAGTACACGAGCCCCTTCTTCATGAGTGAATCCCTCGCGGGAGAGAGTGATTGGGGCTTGCGCCCGAGCACCTCGGCGACGAGAGACGTCGGCACCGATTCGATGTCGTCGAGCCCCGGCGTCTCCCCCGACTCGTCGGCGGCTGCGGCGTCGGCGACACGCTGCGCGGCGTCCGCCATCGCTCGCAGGTACTCGCGCTCACCGGGCGTCGCGCGCTCGTAGCGTGAGCCGAAGAACCCGACACCGAGCTCGGCCTCGGCCTCGGGGACGGCGACCGCCACGTCCTCCACGGTGATCGGCGAGCCGGGCGCGAGATCCCACACCGTCGCGCCGTACGCCTGGATGAAGTAGGGGTAGCCGCCCGTCGCGGCGTACATCGCCTCGAGGGCGTCGTCGGCGAACTCGGCGTCCTCGTCCTGCGCGGGGCCCTGCAGCGCCTTGAACGCGGCATCCCTAGGCAGACGATCGATGCGCGCGTATCGGAACAGCCGCTCCGAATACGACTTCTGCGCCGACAGCACCGCCGGAAGATGCGGCAGGCCGGCACCGACGACGATGACGGGCAGCGAACTCTGCGACATCTCGTGGCACGCCGCGCACAGCGCCGACACGTCCTCGGGGTCGAGATCCTGCATCTCGTCGATGAAGATGGCGACGCCCTTGCCGACGTCCGCCGCGAGGCCGCCGACGTCCGTCAGCAGCTCGACGAGGTCGATCTCGATGTCACCCGAATCCGCACGGCCTGGAACGGCGGGGGCGTCGATGCCCGGGTTCCAGCGATCACGGAGCTTGGCCTTGGGGTCGACGTCGCGCTGCGCGAAGCTCTTGATGACGCCGAGGACGTGGTCGACGTCGTCGTCCTGCGGGTGGCCAAGTTCGCGCACGGCCGTGTGCAGCGCTGACGCCAGAGGTCGGCGCAGGCGCTGATCGGGGCGTGCTTCGAACTTGCCGGTGCCCCAGTGCGCGCGCACTGCGCCCGACCGGAGGGTGTTGAGCAGCACCGTCTTGCCGACGCCGCGCAGGCCGATGAGGACGATCGAACGTTCGGGTCGACCCTTCGCGATGCGGGCGACGACGACGTCGAACGTGCTGATCTGTTCGTCGCGCCCGGCGAGCTCGGGCGGACGCTGGCCGGCACCGGGCGCGTACGGATTGCGGATCGGATCCATGCGCCCACGGTATTGGGCTTTCTACCGTTCACGGCAGATGGACACGCCGCGGCACCATCCCCCAACGTTTCACCAGGTTCTGCCGAGCGACATGCGATTCATGTCACCAGGTTGAGACTGCAGAGACGGACCATCGTTCGAAAGTGTCGAAGGCGTCCGGAACACAGAGGTATCGGTGCCCCACCCCTTGACGAACCTGGGGGAGAATCATGCAAGACATTGGCGGGACCAGCAACGAAAAAACTCATCAAGTCCGGCCTGAGCCTGGCCGAGGAGATCATCAAGCTCATTGCCTTCCTCGGCGGCTGAGCGTCCACCTCACGCACGAGTGCCCGCCTCCTTCGTGAAGACGGGCACTCCGTGTCGTTCGGGCGGCCAGGGGGCCTCAGCGCAGCTGCGTCACCGCGAACTGCATCGGCGGCGAGGCGATGGCCTCCTGGGCGTCGACGAGCAGGATCTCGCGCGAACCGGCGTCGTGAGTGCGCTCCATCACCGCGAAGATCGACGACGCCGTCGCGGCGAGCGCCTCGGCGGGGCTCGACGTCATGAGGCGCGCCACGAAGATCGCGGCTGTCGCGTCACCCGAACCGGCGACGTACATGGGTAGCAGCGGGGTCGTGACGATCCACGCCCCCTCGTCACTGACGACGGCCATCTGCACCGAGTCGGCGGGTGTCTCGTCCGTCTGCACCGAGGTGACGAGCACGACCTTCGGGCCGCGAGCGCGCAGGGCGTCGGCGGCGTCGAGCAGGTCGGTCACCGTCGAGACGGTGCGCCCGACGAGGAACTCCAACTCGAACTGGTTGGGCGTCAGCACGTCCGCGGCGGGCACGACGACGTCCCGCATGAATTCCGGGATGCCCTCGCGCACGTAAAAACCGCGGCCGACGTCGCCCATGACGGGGTCGGCGCAGTACAGCGCGTCGGGGTTGGCGGCCTTGACGCGCGCGACGGCGTCGACGATGACCTCCCCCATCGTCGGGGCGCCCTGGTAGCCGGACAGGACGGCGTCACAGCGCGGCAGCACGCCGCGCTCCTCGATGCCGGTGATGACGTCGCGCACCGTCTCCGGATCGAAGACCGGCCCGCGCCACTCGCCGTAGCCCGTGTGGTTGGAGAAGTGCACGGTGAACACGGGCCACACCTCGTGCCCGAGGCGCTGCAGCGGAAACACGGCCGACGAGTTACCGGCGTGGCCATAGGCCACCGACGACTGGATGGAGAGGATGTTCACCCCGACAGAGTAGCGACGCCGCCGTCAGCACCGAGTCGCCGCACCGTGCTTGCCGCGGGACGAATGCGGACGAAAATCGCAGATGTGGGACTCCTTCTCACCTCATCGTGACGCAGGGAGGTGCACCGCGAAGCTGGGTGCGCTTGGACGACCTGCAGAGCATGCACATTGTGACCATCCGCCCTGGTGTCTGAGCTTTCAAGGACGATGAGATGGTTCACGATTACCATGCAGCCGCAGGACGTCTGCTCGCCTCGGTGGTGCAGAATCCTTCGTTTCAGCCACCGCCCCTCCGTGGGTGCTGAGATCGCCAAGTCCGATGTGCGCCACGCGATGAAGAATGCACACATGTCGCGCATCGGCTTCTTGCACACGTCGCCAGTCCACGTTCTGACTTTCGACAACCTTCTGAGCGAGGTCGCCCCCGAAGCGCACCCCGTGCACGTGGTCGACGAGTCCCTTCTCACTGATGCCCGCGTGAATGGTCCACAGTCGGTCGCTGACCGCGTCGAGTCTCAGCTGCGCAGCCTGAAAGATCGGGGCGTAGAGCTGATCTGTTGCACGTGCTCAACCCTTGGGAGCGTTGCTGAGCAGAGGGAACCGGGAGTGCCGGTCTTCAGAGTGGACCGGCCCATGGCTGCCCGCGCCCTCCAGGCCGGGCGCAGAATCGCCGTCATCGCAGCCCTTGACTCCACTCTCGCGCCCACGCTGGCGCTGCTTGAAGAAGAAGCCAGCGCGGCAGATCACGAAGTTGAGACCACGTCGATCGTGGCGAAGGGCGCCTGGGACATGTTCGAAGCCGGGGACCAGGTGGGATACGTCGAATGCATCGCACGAACCGCCCGGGCCGCGGCGACGACCGCAGATGTCGTCATCTTGGCTCAAGCCAGCATGGCCCCGGCGGAAGCGTTGCTCACCGACCTGCCCACCCCTGTCTTCAGCTCACCACGTCCCGCAGTGGAGTACCTCGCTGCCCGGCAGTAGCTCGTAGCGGGGAGCGCCAGCGTCGGATTTGTGAGCCGGATGGTCGTGCTCACAGATTCGTTGAGCTACACCTCAACATCTCGTTCTGGCACCTGACCGCTGCTCTAGCAGAAACGGTGGGTTGAGCCACCTGCTCGCCTCGGTGGTGCAGAACCCTTCGTTTGAGCTACGCCTAGCGGTAGGCGCTTCAGGACAGGGTCAGGAACAGCTTCTCCAACGTCTTCGCGTCCTCGCCCTCGACACTGCCCTTCGTCGCCAGGCATTGCTGCAGGCCCGAGGAGAGGATCGCGAAACCGGCGCGATCGAGAGCGCGACTTGTCGCCGCGAGCTGGGTGACGACGCTCTGGCAATCGCCGCCCTCTTCGATGAGGCGGATGACACCCCCCAGCTGACCCTGGGCGCGCTTGAGCCGGTTGACCACCGGAGCCATGTCGTCGGCAGAGAGTTCCACACCGATGCCTTTCCACTCGAACTGCGATGAAGCCCCCACCCTACTTGATACCCCCGGGGGTATGCGAGTACGGTGGCGACAGATACCCCCGGGGGTATATTTCCAGCCCAGTACGCACGAGGAGAACGCCATGGCCACGATCATCCCCATCGACACGAAGACGCTCGGCGATCGTTCCTACCTGGCCCACGACGGTGAGGTCGCTCTCGTCGTCGACCCGCAGCGTGACATCGACCGCGTCATCGATCTCGCCGAGCGTGAAGGGGTGCGGATCACTCATGTGTTCGAGACGCACATTCACAACGACTACGTCACCGGCGGCCGCGCGCTGGCCGACGCGACGGGCGCCGCGTACCACGTCAACGTGGCCGACCCGGTGCGTTTCGAACGCGTCGGAGTGGACGACGGTGACGTCATCACGGTCTCGCCCGCGCTTGCGGTCACCGTCATGGCGACCCCCGGACACACGTTCACGCACCTGTCGTACGCGCTCGATTCGCACGACGAGCGGGTGGGCATCTTCTCCGGCGGCTCCCTGCTGTTCGGCTCGACGGGCCGCCCCGACCTGCTCGGCCCCGAGCACACCGACCCTCTGGTGCACCACCAGTACGCCTCGGCGCACCGCATCGCCGATGAGGTGCCCGACGACGCCGCGGTTCTGCCCACCCACGGATTCGGCAGCTTCTGCTCGGCGACCCAGTCGGACGCCGACTCCTCGACCATCGGGGCGGAGAAGCGCACCAACCCCGCTTTGATGGAGGACGAGCAGACCTGGGTCGAACAGATTCTCGCCGGGCTCGAGGCATGGCCCGCCTACTACGCCCACATGGGCCCGGCCAACCTCGACGCGCCCGCCACGGCCCCCGACCTCAGCGAGCCCGCCGCGGCTGACGCCGATGCTATCCGCGCCGCACTCGAGGCCGGCGAATGGGTCGTCGACCTGCGCAACCGGCAGGCGTACGCGAAGGGCCACGTCAAGCAGGCCCTCAACTTCGGCATCGACGGCCAGTTCGCCACCTACCTCGGGTGGCTCATCCCGTGGGGCACGCCACTGACCCTCTTGGGCGACAGCCGCGAGCAGGTCGCTGAGGCGCAGCGTGAGCTCGTGCGCATCGGCATCGAACGCCCCCAGGCCGCCGCCACCGGCACACCGCAGGACTGGACGAGTGGTGAACTCGGTTCGTTCGAGCGCGCCACGTTCGCCGACCTCGCGCAGGTGCGTCACCACCGTGACGTCGTCGTCCTCGACGTGCGACGCGACAGCGAGTACGCGAGCGGCCACATCGACGGTGCGATCAACGTGCCGCTGCACGAGATCATCACCCGCGTCGGCGAGGTGCGCGCCGGCGAGGTGTGGGTGCACTGCGCTGGTGGGTACCGCGCCTCGATCGCGGCGTCCGTGCTCGACGCCGCCGGGCGTCACGTCGTCGCCGTCGACGACGCGTTCGACAACGCCCGCGAGACGTCGCTGGCCATCGTCGACGGCAGCGAGGCCTGAGCGTCATGCTCATCGCCGTCGTCGCCGGAATCGTCGTCGGCCTGCTCGTCGGCGGGCTCGGCGGCGGGGGCGCCATCCTCACGGTGCCCGTCCTCGTCTACGCGCTCGACAAGAGCCCGCACGAGGCGACGACGAATTCGCTCGTCATCGTCGGCATCAGCTCCCTCGTCGGCCTGTGGAGCCACCACCGCGCCGGCACTGTGCAGTGGGGCCAGGGCGCGCTCTTCGGACTCGTCGGCATCGGCGGCGCCTACCTCGGCACCCGGGCCTCGCGCGGCGTCGACGGCAATCTACTGCTCACTCTGTTCGCGGCGCTGCTCGTCGTCGTCGCCACGGTGATGATCATGCGGGCACGACGCGAACGCGACAACACCGCCTGCGTGCCGAGACCGTTGCGCGACGAGAACGGGGGGCACACCTTCGCCCTGGTCAAGGTGGCCCTGGCTGGTACCGGCGTCGGCCTGCTCACCGGCTTCTTCGGCGTCGGCGGCGGGTTCGCCGTCGTTCCCGCCCTCACCTTGGCCCTCGGGTACTGCATGCCGTATGCGGTGGGCACGTCCCTGCTCGTCGTCGTCATCAACAGCGCCACCTCGTTGCTGTTCCACTCTGCTGACGGCGCGGATCTAGAATGGGATGTCGTGGTGCCGTTCGCCGCCACCGCCGTCATCGGAGCCGCGCTCGGCGGCCGGCTCGCCCAGCGCATCCCGAAGAGGATGCTGCAGCTCGGGTTTGCCGTCTTCTTGATGTGCGTCGCCGCGTACACCGCGTGGCGCGCCCTGCCCCAACTCCTGTGACCCTCGCGTCCGATCCCCGATCCCCCGGCGACCGCTGGTCGCAGCCGCCGATCCACCACTCAAGGAGATTTCTCATGGCCCTGGCAAACCGCCTCACCCCCGCCGAGCTCGCTGACGCCGTCACGGCCGGCGATACACTGCTGCTCGACGTGCGCACCCCCGCTGAGTACGGCACGGCGCGCATCCCCGGTTCGATCAACGTGCCGGTCGATCTGATCGAGAAGAACGCCACCGCGATCGGCGCCGGCATCAACCGCGACGCCGTCCTCATCTGTCGCATGGGCCCACGCGCCGAACGCGCCGAACAGGCCCTGGCCAAGGTCGGGGTGCCGCACACGAGCGTCCTCGTCGGCGGTTTCGAGGCCTGGCGCGACGCCGGTCATGACGTCGAGTTCGGCCAGGCCCGCTGGGATCTGGAGCGTCAGGTGCGCCTCGTCGCCGGTTCGCTCGTGGCCACGGGCGTACTCGCCAGCACCGTCGTACCGAAGGCGAAGTGGCTGTCCGGTGCTGTGGGCGGCGGCCTGATGTTCGCCGCGCTGTCGAACACCTGCGCCATGGGCACCATGCTCTCGAAACTGCCTTACAACCGCAGCACGGGCACTCCGAGCGTCTCCGGTGTTCGCAAACAACTCTCATGAGACGCGCCACGCACCGCGTCGCAACTACCCCGAAGGGGCATCCATGAAGGAAACCCTGTTCCACTCCATCGTCACCATCATCGAGCCGAGTGGCACTCACGCCCATCAACTGCTGTGGCCCCCGTCGGGGGCGGCGCGGCACCGTTGATGGAAGCACACCGCCCTGAAGCTGATGTGATGCCCCGAGGCGTGGCCTGGATCAAGTCGCCCGCGGCCGACGTCGACCCCCAGAAGCGAGCAGTGATCCCGGAAAGCGGCGCTCAGGTGGGGTAGGACACCCAAGCCGTCGTCTCCGGCCTACAACTCCACCTGGACAGCGTCGAGGTGATGATCAGCGCCCTCGAGTAGGTAGCAGCCGTCCTCGAGATCCCCGCCGAAATGGGCGGGGCGTCATGAAACGACGTCAGGGTCTGTCGCATTGAAGAAGAAATTCCAAAGGAGGAATGGGTGCGACGACGTGAACTTCGAGCAACCATCACACTGTGCGGAAAGGACCGACTTGTACGATCTCCTGGCCGTTGATGGTGACTGCTGTACCTCAGCCATTCACGCCCACCTGGCCGAGGAGGGATGTGGTGCAGCCACTGACCCAGCTCAGCGGGGGCACGGTGATGGTTCCATTCACCGGTGCGGGAATCGCGACCTGAAGCTTGGCGAAGTAGCGATAGTACGTGGCGCCGTTGTAGGAGTAGGTTTTCGAGTCTTGCTGCACCGCGGACCCGTTTCCTGTTGTTGTGCGCGACGGATGTTCCTGGCGCAGCTCAAACGACGGACTCTGCTCGACGCTCCGCACTGGGCAATCAGCCATGGCGAACGGCTAGATGTGGCGGCCAGGCAGCGAATCATGTGGCTCAAACGAAGGTTTGTGCACGATCAACTCCGTGCCGTGGCGTGCATCTGGGGTGGGTGGTGTGCATGCACACTCGCCGCGAGTGGGGGTGTTCTCCAAACCCCAGTGTCGGCCGGTGGTAGCCGACACGTGTTGGTAGCGTCGCAGCTGAATCGCCCCGGGTTTGTTAGAGGCTCGTAAGTGCCGTCCCGGCGGGCGCCGGCACGGGGTTCTCATGATGGTAGACGTCCTCGAACTCGACCGGAGGGACCAGCCTGATCTCGCCGTGCACACGACGATGGTTGAACCAGTCGATGTACTCCGCGACCGCGATCTCCAGGTCCTCGATGGACTTGAATGGCCCCTTGTTCCGGATCAGCTCCGCCTTGAACAGCGAGTTGAACGCCTCCGCGAGGGCATTGTCATACGAGTCCCCCGTCGAGCCGACTGAGGCGACTGCGCCGGCCTCGGCCAGCCGCTGGGTGTATCGCACGGCGACGTACTGGACTCCTTTATCGCTGTGATGCCGTAGCCCGGCCACGTCTTGGCCTGCGCGCTGACGCGTCCAGAACGCCATCTCCAACGCGTCCAGGGCCAGGTCCGTGCGCAGCGACTTCGACAGCTGCCAGCCCAGCACCCGTCGGGAGAACACGTCGATGATGAACGCGGCGTACACCCATCCGCTGAAAGTGCGGCAGTAGGTGATGTCAGCGACCCACAGCTGGTTCGGAGCCGCCGCGGTGAAGTCTCGCTGGACCAGGTCTTGACGCTCATCCGGGCCGCGGCCTGGGACCGTGGTCCTCGGTCCCTTCGCGCGGCTGATCCCGCGCAGGCCTGCGGCTCGCATGAGCCGCTCCACCGTGCACCTGGCCACCTGCAGGCCCTCCCTCCGCAGTTGCGCGTGGACCTTCCGGGCCCCGTAGACCCCGTAGTTGGCCTCATGCACCCGCCGGATTTCCACGAGCACCTGCTCATCGCGCAGGCTGCGCACTGAAGGAGTGCGCGTCTTGGCCGCGTAGTACGTGCTCGGTGCGATCTGTGTGCCTGCCGCGGACAGCGTGGCGCAGATCGGCTCGACACCGAACTCGTGCTTGTGTTCGTCGATGTAGTCCACGATCAGCGCTGTGGGCGGTCGAGCTCCGCCGCGAAGAAAGCCGACGCCGAGCGCAGGATCGCGTTCGCCCGCCGTAGTTCACGGTTCTCCTTCTCCAGCTCGGCCACCCGGGCGGCTTCGCTGGTCGTGATTCCGGGGCGGTGGCCGTGGTCGATCTCGGCTTGGCGGACCCAGTTGCGCAGCGTCTCGGGATTGATCCCGAGCTGTTCTCCTACGCGGCGGAATGCTCCGGTCCTCGTGGCGGGGTCTTGACGGGCTTCCAGCGTCATCCGCGTGGCGCGTTCGCGGAGCTCGTCGGGGTACTTCCGTGGTGCGGGCATGCTCTGCATCCTTCCGTTGGATCAGAGCCTCCACCAGACCCGGAGCGATTCAATCCACGTGGCACGTTCTAACCGTCGCGCTTGGAACCAACATCCTCACGCTGCGCCAACTAGACGTCGGGGCTTGAGCGCGCTGCCCGTCGTCCCAGCGGGCCCGCATGCTAGGCCGGGCTCGATGCCGCCCCATCCAGTCGGCCTGCCACTTCGAACAAGAAGGTGATTCATTCGTCGAACTGGGACGCCACAATGGATGGCATGAGTGCCCCTGCCGCGTCGATCTCGTTGTTGCTCGAGGCAGTGGCACGGGGTGAGGCAGCAGGCTTCGAGAGGCTGTACGACCTGTCGGTCTCTCGGGTCTACGGTGTGGTGTTACGTGTGCTTCGCGATCCCGCGTTGGCGCAAGAGACAACGCAAGAGGTCTTTCTCGAGGTGTGGCGCAAGGCAGCCTCCTTCGACGGTTCTCGCTCGAGCGGGTGGGGCTGGCTGCTCGCTATCGCTCACCGACGCGCTGTCGACGTGGTGCGTTCGAATGAGGCGTCGCGCGCACGAGATGGCGTCTACGCCCAAGACCTTGAGCGCGCAATTGTTCCCGGGCCCGAGGATGAGACCGTGGCCCGCGCCGAGCGACTCCGGGTACGCGAGTGCATGCAGAGCTTGACTCAGTTGCAGCGCCACGCGCTCGAGATGGCGTACTGGGATGGGCTGACTCACACGCAGATCGCACACGAGCTGGGGGCTGCTTTGGGCACGGTGAAGTCACGTCTACGTGATGGCGTCCGTGCCTTGAAACGCTGCCTGGAACCTGCCGGGAAGGAAGGGTCATGAGTTCGGATGAGCATGCGATGCTCGAACTGTACGTTCTTGACGCGGTGGACGAGATGGAACGTCGGCGCTTCGACAAGCACCTGCGTGCCTGTTCCACATGCCGCCAACAGCGGGACTCGATGCGCGAGGTGCTCGCTGATCTGAGTCGCATGGTGGCGATGCCCGCGCCACCGCAGCTGCGAGAGCAAGTTCTCGCGATGGCCCGATCGACGCCGCAGCACGGCAGTATTGCGCGGGTTGAGGAGGCGATGGATGCTGGTAGGCACCCATCTCACCTGCTACGGCGGCGCGGTGTGTTGGCGGCGGCCGCGGCAATCGTGCTTGCGGCTGCAGGCGCCGGCACGTGGGAAGCCACCCATTCATCGCCCTCGCCTCCTTCGGCCGCCGCGATCCTGGATGATCCCAAAGCGGAGCACGCCCGGGCGATCTACCGTGGTTCGGTGGTCACCGTCGCGCGAAGAAACGGGCGGGCCGCGGTGCGGTTCGTGCCAGCCCCACCGCAGGTGCCTGGGCGTGTCTACACGGCTTGGTCAGCAGACGGCTCCGGCGCGCTCCGGAACGCGGGACAGCTACCTTCGACGAGCGGAGCCACGACGATCATGCTCGACGGCGACGTCGGCGCCGCGCGAGCTGTGGCCTTCACCACGGAGAGGGCGGGGACGCGCCCGACGCAACCCTCCACTCCGGCCTTGTTCACCGTGCACTTGGACTAAATCGATCGTGACGTGGATGGAGCCGAACTCACCGTGCTGACCCAAGGGTGCGCCGAGGCGTGTGCCGGGTGTCGAATCAGCTCGCAAAAAGTTCCTGTCGGCCTCGGCAGCCCTCGCTGTCGCGTACGGTTGGCGCGCACACCTCTCAAGGATGAAGGGCCCGTCGACCTTGTCACCCCCCGGCACCTACTCGTGACTGACTTCAGGACGTCCGAGATCAGTGGTGACGTGCTGATCGGCACGCCCACTATCTGATAGTTCGCTGCGCCTTACGTCAATGAACACCCACCTGTTCGTCGTGGTACCGCCAGCGCTGCACGCTCGATTGATGCTGATCCGACGAATGCATCGGGCGACCGTCGTCTCCACTCGCGCAGGTTCCTTGGGTGTGGTGAGTGCGGTGCCGAGGCCCGGCGCGCATCGTGCGAATGTCTCCGCCTCGGCGCGCCGTTCGGAGGCCAGCTCGCTCTGCCTGCCTGTCGAGGCGACAAGGATGTGACGGACCGCGCCCGCCCCCAGTGAGCTTTGCCGCGGCCGCGCTCTGGTCAGCGCAAGGGCTGGGCCGCACGAGTCGAGACCTCGGCCGCCGTAGCCGGGAGATTTTGTGCGGGCATGCGGGCCAGCGATGGTGGTCCTGGTGTCTGCGGGGTCGCTCGGCGCGCGTCAACGCTGGCGCCGCAGCGCATTGACCCGCGCATCCGGACGAGTTGATGACGTGGGTGTTGGCCCGTCGATGTGGGGCCTTCCCGAGAATTTTTTGGGTATGCCCCATCCAGGACGCGGCAGGCTCCGAACACTCCATAGTTCGACCTTCACGGCGGCCCCTGTCCGCCGGGTCGGGCACAGCTGAAAGGAACCGATCATGACGACTTTGCGAACGATCGCATCCACCGCGGGCGTGCTGGCCGCGACGACACTCGCTGCCGCCCCCCTCGCAGGTGCTGCAGCCGCCGGCGCGGCGACGCCCGCGCACAACGCGCCCACGTGGACGTTCCAGGCGAAGCTGACCGAGCTGAACCACAGTGGCGCCTGGTCCACCGTCTGGGGAAGTCTGCATGGTGACCAGCTGAAGCTGAAGATCACCAGCCATGGGCTGGCTGCGGGCGCTCCGCATGCGCAGCACATCCATGTCGGTGGCACGGGCACGTGCCCGAGCCCGAACGCCACGGGCACAGGCGTCAACGGCCATCTGCTGGTCAAGGACGCCATGAAGAACTACGGCATGCCGATGGTGTCTTTGACGACCAGCGGTGACACGAGCGCGAAATCAGCTCTGGCCGTCGAGCGGTTCCCCGCAGGTGATGACACCTACGAACGCACCATCACGCTGGATGCGAAGTCGCTGCAAGCGGTCAAGGACGGCAGCGCCGTCATCGTGCAGCACGGGATCGACTACAACAAGAACGGCAAGTACGACGGGCCCGGCAAGTCCGACCTCGACCCGAGCCTGCCCGAAGAAGCCACCGACCCGGCAACCTGCGGTGTGTTGACCAAGAGCCAGATGAACCAGATGCCCTCCGGTGGTGTGCAGACCGGAATCGGTCAGCACAACCCCACCTCCGGTTGGGCCACCACCACCGGCGCTGGTCTTGTCGCGGCGGGCGCTGTCGGCTTCGCGGGTGCCGGCCTGGCGCGCCGACGCCACAACCGCAGCGCACACAACGCGTGAGCGTCTGAGTTCGCTTCCATGACGTACCCTCCACGATCGGCCCGCCGCCACCTCATCACCGTGGTGGCGTGCGGGCTGCTCGTGCTCCTGGGCATCGGCGCCATGTGGTGGGGGCGTTCACATCAGTACAGACCACCCCCTGCCACAGCCGCCACATCTGCCCCGGCCACGCACGCCGCGGCACCCACATCATCGAGGTCAGTCCCGGTGAACACCCGCGGCACTGCCGACGTCGCACAACCAGTCAACGTCTCGATTCCCCGACTGGGCTTGTCCGAAGATTTGCTGAGCTTAGGGCTCGATGCGTCTGGTGCCGTGGCCGTACCGAGCGGAGCCGACGTACAGCGCGTGGCCTGGTTCAACGGCTCACCTCGGCCGGGTCAACCCGGCCCCGCAGTCATCGAAGGACACGTCATCACACCCGACGGCAACGGGCCCTTCCACGAACTCGCCGCTCTCAAAGCAGGCGACCGTGTCTCCGTACGCGATACCGCCGGAAAGACCCACGACTTCACTGTTTACCGAACCGCCCAATACTCCAAGACCACATTTCCTACCACCGAGGTGTACGCCAACACCGCCGGCCCAGAACTACGCCTCATCACATGCAGCGGAACATTCGACACCCGCACTGGCCACTACGACTCCAACACCGTCGTCTACGCCCACTAGAGAGCTCACCCCCGCTGTCTTCTCGCAGGTTGTGACGGCCACCCCCTCGGCCTTGTTGACAGCCCTACGGGCCCTGCCCGTCGTACGTTCAACGGCGCCCGCTCCTTGTGAAGCTGCCAGCTCGGAATGTGGGGGTGTGACCGGCGGTGCGGGGGTGGCCCAGTCCAACCTCGCCCCACACCACTGGCTGCGGACGCCGCCCTTAGCCCTTAGGGGACAAAGCGGCTAGGCGCCACGCTGCACGCAACCGACGATCGAGGATGAACCACGCACGGCCACTCCGAGTTGCTCAGTGACACGCCGTACGGCGCCCCATCTCCGCCACGCTACCCGAAATCGCCCACCTCAACCCCACGTGGATCCACTCAGGTTGACGCCCTCCGGTGGACACGAATCGCAGAGGGGTACGGCGCGGCCAGGTGCCTGGGGCGGCGTGGAAGGCCTGCGTCGGGGTGCGTCACGCCTATGAAGCCCACCCCAAGACGTGAGAGGCTTGCACGCATGAACACCGTGACTCCGAAGGACATTGCTGACGACGCGGTCGTGCTCGACGTTCGTGAGCAGGACGAGTACGACGCCGGTCACGCGCCGCGCGCCATCCACATCCCCCTCGCGGAGCTCCCGGCCCGCGTCGGCGAGCTTCCCGAGGTCGATGGCGACCTCCCCGTCGTCTGCCGCAGCGGCGGCCGCTCGAGTCGCGCCGTGCAATGGCTCGAGGGGCAGGGTCTCGACGTGGCGAACGTCGAGGGCGGCATGAAGCAGTGGCACGCCGACGGCAAGCCGATCCAGGCTGTCGGCGGCGGCGACGCCAACGTCATCTGACGTGAGCGACTCCCCCCTCTCGCGCCGCGCGCGGCGCAACGCCGACCCGCACCCTGCGGCCGAAGACGCTGCCGCCACCGGGTCCGACACGACCTCCTCGACGAGCGACACCCGCGATGGCGCCACGTTCGTCAGCTCCCGCAAAGCCACGTCGGCGCGTTCCTCGCGTGAGGACGCCACGTCCGCCGTCTCCGGCGACGCCACCTCGTTGCGCCCTTCGCGCGACGACGGCGCTACTGCTGCAACGGCATCCGGTGACGGCAAGCGTGCGCACAAGCCACGCTCGGCGGCTCGCACGTGGTTCGACCGCCTCATCCTCGTCGTCGCCGTCTGGGCGATCTGGGCGTTCATCACGACGTTCGTCGTGCAGCCGTTCCGCATCCCGTCCGGTTCGATGGAGAACACGCTGCGGGTCGGCGACCGCATCGTCGTCGCCAAGTGGGCGCCGCGATTCACGGACGTCAAGCGCGGCGACGTCATCGTGTTCAAGGATCCGGGCGACTGGACCGACCCCGTTCCGAGCGGCAACGTCATCACCGGAGGGATCCGCAAGATCGCCGAGGTGACGCACCTGTCCGCGAGCGGCAGCCACCTCGTCAAGCGCGTCGTCGGCGTCGGCGGCGACAAGGTCTCGTGCGAGGGGCCCGGGCAGAAGCTCACCGTCAACGGTGTCGCGATCACCGAGCCGTACCTGAAATCGGGTGTGCAGCCGTGCCAGGACAAGTTCTCCATCACCGTGCCCAAGGACAAGGTGTGGGTCATGGGTGACAACCGCTCGAACTCGGCCGACAGCCGCTACCACGACGACGGCACCGGACGCCTCGGCAGCGTGCCCGTCAGCGACATCACCGGCCGGGGTCTCGCCGTCGTCTGGCCGATCGGCAACATCGCCGGCGGCCACAACGACGAGGACGCCTTCTCGAAGGTGCCCGCCGCCAAGTGATCGGTTCACGCTGAACGATCATTCGCGACGGGGCGCCGCGGCCAGTGATGGCCCGGCGCCTCACCTCGTCTGGCCGTCGGTGCCACGGTTCTCTCAGGCTGGGATGGTGGTATGTCGGGCATGAATCCGAAGCTCGCGGTGTGGCGCGATCGTCTCCTCACGATCGTCATCATCTGGCTGGCATGGGCGCTCATCTCGACGTTCGTCGCCCAGCCGTTCAAGATCCCCAGCGGGTCGATGGAGAACACGCTCGGGGTCGGCGACCGCATCGTCGTCGAGAAGTGGAGCCAGGACGTGAAGCGCGGTGACGTCGTCGTCTTCGCCGATGACCTGCACTGGGAACCCGCGCAGGCCGCACCCACGGGCTGGCGCAAGGCGGTGCGCGATGTCGCGACGGCCACGCACATCGCCGCGCAGGGCAACCACCTCGTCAAGCGCGTCGTCGGCCTGCCCGGCGACATCGTCAGCTGCTCCGAGCCGAACGCAAAGCTGACGGTCAACGGCGTCGCCGTCGACGAGCCGTACCTGCAGGGCGGGCTCGACGGCTGCACGCCGAGCCCCGGGCAGGCGAGCAAGTGGAGCATCTCCGTGCCGGCCGGGCACATCTGGGTCATGGGCGATCACCGCGACAACTCCGCCGACAGTCGCTCGCACGACGACGGCACCGGACGCCTCGGAAGCGTGCCGCTGAGCGCCGTCACCGGGCGCGCCATCGCCGTCGTCTGGCCCCTCAACCACCTCGCCGGCGGCCACGGCGACGCAGACGCGTTCGCGAAGGTGCCCGCGCCGAAGAAGTGACCTCGGCACGCATTGCTGCCACGATGCGATGGGCTCGCTGGCAACTCCGAGGGACAACACCACGAGCCATCAATCATGCGGTGCATCGAAGGCAAGCACCGGGGTGCTCTCCGGGGCGGAGAACTCGACATCCGGCGCGGCTTCAGGCAGGCGGCGCCAAGCCGTCAGTATCCCGGCGCGGCGGGCAGGCCGAAGAGATTTTCGAGCGTCGCGATGTCGCGTCGCGCATGCATGAACGCTGCGACCTCGGGGCCGACGTAACGCAGGTGCCACGGTTCGGGTTCGTAGCCCGTCACAGCGCGCTGGCCCTCGGGGTAGCGCACGACGAAACCGAACTCGTGCGCATGAGCGCCCACCCAGCGACCCACGGGCGTGTCCTTGAATGCGGGCTCGAGCTCGTGCTGACGGTCGAGGCCCCGCACGTCGAGGGCCAGGCCAAGCTGGTGCTCGGAGTGGCCGGGGCGCGCGGAGTACGTGTCGGCGGCCTGCTTGCCGTCGCGCTCGGCGTAGGCGTCGTAGACGCTGGCCTGGTCGTCGAAGTCGCGGTGTGCGCTGACGGCTTCGAGCGCGACGTGCTCGCGCTCGGCGCGCGCGAACATTGCGTCGAGAGGCTTGCTCAGCCGCTCGTCGACCATGACGCCGTGCGCCGCGAGGAGCTTCTTCGGCTCGTCCGAACGTGCCAGCGCGAGGCGCTTGTTGACGACGCGCAGCAACGACGAGCGCAGCGCGTCCGGCCGCGTGTCGACGCTCACCGACGTGTCGGGCGCGCTCGGGGTGCTGATGTCGATGCGGCTCACGGCGGAGTGCTTGACCGGCAGCGCCACGACGACGACGCCACCTGCGGCGCGTTCGATGGCGACCGCGTCGTCCTGGTGCGCCCACAACTCGCCGTCATGGAGCCGCGCGACGACGGCGGCGACGTTCGGCGTCACGGCGAAGGCTCGCAGGTGCAGGGCGCGCAGCGCGTCCGCGTCAGTGCCGGTGACGAGCGAGGGCGATGTCGTCGATGCCGCCAGCGCCCCGGACGAACCCGCGATTCCGGCGGCTGCCGCCAGCGCGGCCACGGGTGCGGCGAGGGCCGCGCGGCGCGTCACGTCAGCCATGGCCCTCACCCTTCTTCAAGCCCCGTCGACAACGCCCACGCTCTGGCTGCACACCTGAGTGGGGGACGAACGAAAACGGGAAGACGATCTCGTCGAGGTCACGATATCGTCACGGCGGCATCCGCGTCACACCGGGCGCCGCCCCGGACCCGGCCTCCTCGCACGATGGCGAGTAACTCGCAGGGGGGCGCGCAGTTGGCTGCCTACCTGTGAGTTACCCGCCATGTTGTGGCCTGCGAACTGACATCACCCGCCAGGCATCTCGCGAGCAGGCTCACTTGAGCAGCTTGCTCATCCGTCGATCGGCGAGCGGTTTGCCGCCCGTCTGACACGTCGCGCAGTACTGCAACGAACGGTCGGCGAACGACACCTCGCGGATGACGTCGCCGCACACCGGGCAGGCCTCGCCCGTGCGCCCGTGCACGCGCATCCCGGCGCGTTTGGCGTCCTTGAGATCCTTCGCGGGCTTGCCGGCCGCAGCGTCGACGGCATTCGTCAGGGTCGTGATCAGCGCGTCGTACAGCGTGTCGATCTGCCCGGGCTCGAGCGATGACGTCAACGCGAACGGCGAGAGCTTCGCGACGTGGAGCACCTCGTCCGAGTAAGCGTTGCCGACGCCCGCGATCTCGTTCTGATCGCGCAGCAAACCCTTGATCTGCATGCGCCTGCTCGCCACGAGCTGCCCGAACGCCTCGCGGGTGAACTCGGGCGACAGCGGGTCGATGCCGAGCTTCGCGATGCCCGGCACGTCGACGACGTCACGCACGATGTGTACGGCGAGGCGCTTCTGCGTGCCGGCCTCGGTCAGGTCGAAACCGGAGCCGTCGTCGAAGCGCACGCGCAGCGCGATCGGCGACTTGCCGGGCCGCAACACCGTCGTCGGCAGCGCGTCGGACCAGCGCAGCCAGCCGGCACGCGAGAGGTGGAACACGAGCGACAGCCCGCCGCTCGTCTCGAGGGCGATCCACTTGCCGTGGCGGCTGACGGCGTCGACGACGAGCCCCACGAGCGCCTGCGGTGACGGGTCGAACGTCTTGAGCACGGCGATGGAGGCGAGTTCGACCCCGACGATCGCGCGCCCGACGATGCGCTCGTCGAGAAACCCGACGAGCCCGCTCACCTCTGGTAGCTCAGGCATGAACCTTCCCCCTCACCCGTCGCGCCTGCGGGGCCGCAATGGCGGCGACCGAACCACGCCCCGGATCGACGACCGCGCTCACACGTTCGTGGAGCACGAAACCGTTGGGCCCCTCGAGCCACGGCACGCCCGGCACCCGACCGGCCACGTCGTCCATCTGCAAGGGGTGGCCGTGGCTGAGCAGCTGCTGCGCGGGCGTGAGCTGACGGATGGCGATACCCGCGACGTGCTCGGGATAACTGAGCGCGAACTTCTCGTACAACGCCGGGTCGTGCTGGCCATCGTCACCGACGAGGAGCCAGCGCACGTCCGGGAACTCGGACGCGAGACGCCGCAGCCAGCGACGCTTGTGCTCCGGGCCGGAGCGGAACCACGCCGTCTCCGTCGGCCCCCAGTCCGTCAGCAGCAGCGTGCCGCGCGGAAAACCGCTGCGGCGCAGGAAACGCGTGAGAACGGGTTGGGTGTTCCAGGCACCCGTCGACAGGTAGAACATCGGCGCACCCGGGTGCCCCGAGAGCATCGAGCGATAGAACGCCGCCATGCCCGGCACCTCGCGACGCACCGTCTCGCGCACGACGAACGTGTTCCACGCCGCGATGAGCGGGCGCGGCAGCGCCGTGATGAGGGCCGTGTCGTCGATGTCGCTGATGATGCCGAAGCGCGCCTCACCGCTGATGATCTGCATCGCGGCGTGCGTGACGATGCCGTCGCACTCGATCGTCGCCTCGTGCCAGCCGTCGCGCAGGCCGTGGCCGACGACCTCGATGTCGAAGTACCCGCCCCGGTCGGTGTGGCCGACGGCGCGCGCGGCGCCGAGGCTCACCGTCACCTCTTCACCGGTCTGCGGGACGGAGAAGAAGGCCCGGAATCCGCGGCGTACGAGCGAGTCGTCGTGCGCGGCGGGCACGGCGGGCTGGCCGCTCTTGCCCATGACGACGCGGCCCAGCACGACGGCGCGCCCGCCCTCGGGGATGCGGCGCTGACGGCCGCTCGGCTGCCCCGACGCACGCCACGTCTGGGTCTTCGGGCGTGGGGCGCTGACGTAGGGGTTACGCCCCTCGAGCTCGGGGTCGACCGAGCCGAACCCGACGTACGGGAACACGCGCTTGCGCCAGTGACGCCGCTCGAGCAGCGTCGACGTCGAGCTGTTCAGCCGATCCTCGAGGCGGGAGGCGATGTGCGCGCGAGACATGCCACCACCCTATGACCCCGCACCGACAACCGCTGGGCAGCGGCGAGGACACGGGGCCGGGGCGGCGGTGAGCGGTCGATGCTCAGGCGTGGGTCAGGCCTGCGTCTTCGGCAGCGCGGCTTCGACGGTGGGGGTACCCGCGTCCTCGTCGTCCTTCAGCGCCGTGATCTCGCGGACGAGGCGCTCGAACTCGGGCGTGTCGACGGTGACGCCGGCCGCGTCGAGGCCCTCCTGCAGCTTGTCGGCGATCTTCGCGTCGCTCGCGCTGTAGTCCCACGACGTCGCGGTGTCGACGGCGGCCTGCGCGGCCTGGCGTGCGGCCTGCAGCTCTTCGTCGGTGTACGAGTTCATGCTCTGCTCCTTCGCTGTGGGTCGTGTCCGAGCACCTCGGACGCCTGCAGGCCAGTGCACCACGAGCCCGACGTCCGCCGCACCGCCCTTACGGGTGGCCGCCTCCCGCATGATCCGCGGGCAGCATCCGCCCGAATGGCACACGTGTGCTCGCCAGCCTGACGAAGCCGCTGCGTGAACGCGAGGGGACGTTTGACCCATCCTGGCGCCAAACCCTAGCCCTGGGGATGTCATGTCGACCAAAATGGGGGCATGGGAAAGAAGAAGTTCAAGACGCAGGACGAGACCTGGCAGCACAACTACCCGTACGACGTGAAGATGACACGTACGGAGTACGAGTACCTCAAGCGCCAGATGCAGATCGAACTGCTCAAGATGCAGGCGTGGGTCAAGGAGAGTGGCGAGAAGGTCGTCCTCATCTTCGAGGGGCGTGACGCCGCCGGCAAGGGTGGTTCGATCAAGCGCTTCAACGAACACCTCAATCCGCGTGGTGCGCGCACCGTCGCCCTCGACAAGCCGTCCGAGCGCGAGATGGGCCAGTGGTACTTCCAGCGCTACGTCTCGCACCTGCCCACCGCCGGTGAGATCGTCTTCTTCGACCGCTCCTGGTACAACCGCGCCGGCGTCGAGCGCGTCATGGGTTACTGCACCGACGAGCAGTACGACGAGTTCATGCGCACCGCGCCGCAGTTCGAGCAGATGCTGACGGGCTCCGGCATCCACCTGCGCAAGCTGTGGTTCTCCGTCGGCAAGGCCGAGCAGCTGACGCGCTTCGAGAAGCGCCGCACCGACCCGTTGCGTCAGTGGAAGCTGTCGCCCACCGACCTCGCCTCCCTCGACAAGTGGGACGACTACACGAAGGCGAAGGAGGCCATGTTCGAGCACACCGACACCGAGTGGGCCCCGTGGACGGTCATCAAGAGCAACGACAAGAAGCGCGCCCGCGTCGAGGTCATGCGCTACGTGCTCGACTCGCTCGACTACCCGGGCAAGAACACCGACTTCATCCACGCGCCCGACCCGCTCATCGTCGGCCCCGCCAAGCACATCCTCGACGAGGGTGAGGGCGGCTTCCAGGAGGGCTACCCCGACCGTCACGACGGCGGCAAGACGCCGACGCACACGGCCCCGAAGTCGAAGTCGGCTGCCAAGGCGCGCGCCAAGGCCCAAGCCGAGGTCAAGGCGCTCGAGATGCAGCGGGCCGCCGAGTCCATCGCGCGCGGTGACGGCGACAAGTCGGCTGAGCAGAAGTCAGCCGAGGCCAAGGCGGCCGAGGGGCGCTGACGCCGCTCACGCTCGCGCAGGCGAACACGATGGCGGGTAACTCACAGGTAGGCGGGCAACTTCGCGCCTACTCGCGAGTTACCCGCCATCATGACGTTCGGGGTGGGTGGCTCGGGGGTTCGTGACGCCCGGGTCAGGGGGCGACGAGACGTCAGGGTTGAGTGTCGGCGCGCTGCTTCGCGAGGCGTCCCTCGAGGATCTCGAGAGCGGCGTCGAGCGTCGCAAGTTCGTCCTCGCTCATGCCGTCGAGCAGCGGGACGACGACCTCGGCGCGCGCCTCGCGTGCCTTCGTCAGCGTCTCCCGGCCTGCGGGCGTCATCGTGACGAGCGTCGCGCGCCCGTCGCGCGCGTCCTGTGAACGATTGACGAGGCCGAGGCCCTCGAGGCGTTTGACCTGCGTCGTCATCGTCGGTTGAGACGAGTTGTCGGCCGTCGCGAGATCGCCGATGCGTGACGGGCCGAGGTCGTTGATGAGGGAGAGCAGCCGCAGCTGAGCCGCGGGGGCGGGCAGCTGCGCGTGGCGTGACGCCCATCGGTTGAGCCGAGCCACGACGAGCAGCAGACGGTCGCCTCGTGAAGTCGTCATGCTCGCCATCGTAGGACCCGCGGGCGGCTCGAGGGGCGAGGTCAGCGTCACCGCCTCACCCCGACGGGCGGGGTGAGGCGAACATCGTTCACTGCGGCCGCAGTTCGCGCTTGAGAATCTTTCCGGTCGCGCCCTTGGGCAGCGTTTCGATGAACGTCACGTGGCGCGGGTACTTGTACGCGGCGACGCGCTCCTTCGCGAAGGCCTTGACGGCGTCGGCGTCGAGGTTCGAGCCCTCGGTGCGCACGACGAAGGCGGCGACCTCCTCGCCGTAGTGCTCGTCCGGCACACCGACGACGGCGACCTCCGCGATCTCTGGGTGCTCGTACAGCACCTCCTCGACCTCGCGGGGGTAGACGTTGTACCCGCCGCGGATGATCATGTCCTTCGAACGGTCGACGATGAAGTAGAAGCCGTCCTCGTCCTGGCGGGCGAGGTCGCCGGTGTAGAACCAGCCGTCGCGGATGGCCTTTGCCGTCTCCTCCGGCTTGTTCCAGTAGCCCTTCATGATGTTGTGCCCGCGCACGGCGACCTCGCCCACCTCACCGACGGGCAGCGGGTTGCCGTCGAGGTCGGCGACCTTCATCTCGACGCCCTCGATCGGCGTGCCGATCGAACCGGGCTTGCGCTGCGCGTTCGGGTGGTTGAACGACGCGACGGGTGAGGTCTCGCTGAGGCCGTAGCCCTCGAGGATCGTCGCGTCGAAGCGCTCCTCGAACTTGCGCAGCACCTCGACGGGCATCGCCGAACCACCCGAGATGCAGGTGCGCAGCGACGCGAGCTTCACCTCGGGCGCCTTCGCGGCCGCCGCGAGCATCGCCTGGTACATCGTCGGCACGCCCTCGAAGACGGTGACCGAGTCACGCTCGATGATCTCGAGCGCCTTCGTCGGTTCGAAGCGCGGCAGAAGGGTCAGCGTCGCGCCCCTGGAGACGGACACGGCCATCGCGCACGTCAGGCCGAAGACGTGGAACAGCGGCAGGCAGCCCATGACGACGTCGTCGGACGTCACCTCGACGAGCGTGCGCGCCGTGACGTCCTGGTTCTTCTCGAGGTTGTCGTGGGTGAGCTCGGCCCCCTTCGGGCGACCCGTCGTCCCCGAGGTGTAGAGGATGACGGCGGTGTCGCTGCCATCGCGCTCGACGATGTCGGACGTCGGCTCGAACTTCGCGAGCAGGCTCTGCAGCTGATCGTCACCGACCTCGACGAACGTGACGCTCTTCTGCTCGGCCGCCTTGGCCATCTCACCGGCCATGCCGAACGCGAGCTTCACGCCGGCGTCCTCGAAGTAGTAGTCGATCTCGCGCCCCATGAACAGCGGGTTCATCGGCACGAGAACGGCGCCCGCGCGCCACACGCCGTACGCGACGACGGGGAACGCCGGCACGTTGGGCAGGCTGAGCGCGACGCGATCCCCGACGCCGACCCCCTGGTCGGCGAGGAAGGTCGCGAGTCGTTGCGTCGCGTCGTCCAGCTGCGACCACGTCAGCGTGAAGTCGTCGAGCTTGATCGCGACGTCGTCCGGCTGGCGCTCGGCGGTGCGCGTGAGGTTGGCGGCGATGTTGAGCTCGTTCGTCATGACGTGATCCTAATCACTCAGCCCGGGTGTTCAGTGACCCGGGTCACGCATGTCTCGAAACCCCGCCGCCGCACCCGTCAGCTGCTCGAGGTGATCCTGCAGCACGTCGAGCGCCCAGTCGCACGAATCACCCGGCCCCTGACGGATGAGTTGCAGCGCCAGCCCGTCGAGCAGGGCGTGCAGACGCCTGGGCTCGGAGTCGGCGCTTCGCGATCCGGCCAGCAGGCCGACCGCGTCGAGGCGGCCGATGACGATGACGCACATCTGGCGCAACGCTTCGTCGGACTTGGTGCACTCCTCGCGCATCTGCGGGTCCGCCAACGCGCTGATGGACAGAGCCAGCCAGACCTCCATCTCGACGCGGCGGTCTTCATCGAGGGGCAGGACGTGGGTGCACGCCTGCCACGCGAATTCGCGGGCGTCGAGGTCCACTGGCAACGCGCGAAATCGTTCGACCCCGCGCTGGAGCACCAGCTCCAGACAGAATCGGACGAGGCTGCGCTGCGTCGGGAAGGAGCGACGCAGTGAGCCGACCGCGAGATCCGCCTGCGCGGCGACGTTGCGAACCGACAGGCTCCGGATTCCCCGGCTACGGAGCACCTCCCATGCCGCCTCTGCGATGGCGATCTCTCTCGCGGCATGATCGATGACCTTCGGCATCCCACCACCTTAGTACGGTCGTGCTAACTTGTTTTTGGTACAACCGTACTCATTGGGAGGGTCATGATCGTCGCCATCATCGCTGCCTGCGAGATCCTCTTCTGGGTCTTCGTCATCGCGGGCCTGGCCGCGCGCTACCTCCTCGAGCGCCGGCGCCTCGGAGCTGCCCTGCTCGTCATGGCCCCCGTGACCGACCTCGTCCTCCTCGCCGCCACGGCCATCAGCCTGCACCGCGGTGACGCGGCACACCTCGGGCATGCGGTGGCCGCCGTATACATCGGATTCAGCGTGGCCTACGGCCATCGCATGATCGACTGGTGTGACACACGTTTCGCCCATCGCTTCGCGGCCGGGCCGGCGCCCGTCAAGGCGACCGGGGCGACCTACACCCGCCAGTGCTGGGCCGACGTCGCGCGGACGAGCGTGGCCGCGGCCATCACCTGCACGCTGACGGCGGTACTCATCGCGATCGCAGCCGACACCTCGTCCGCGGGCGCACTTTCGGGCAATTACACGTGGATGGGCGTCATTCTCGGCCTGGACGTGTTGTGGGCCGTCAGCTACACGCTGTGGCCACGACGCGCCTCGAAGAACGGCTGACACCACGCCGAAGGTGGGGCGCAGATCCGGGAGCGCCCGGATGCTCATGGTGGCAAGGTGGACATGCCAACCGACGACTCGAGCGACGAGGAACCGTCATGCGTCTGCCCCGACCCCGCTTCACCCCGCAGATCATGCGCGTCGTGCGTGACGTCGACCGTCTCGACCGTTCGCTGTTCACGGCGATCGCCGAGCACCGCAGCCCCATGCTCGACCGCGTCATGCCGAAGCTGAGCCGCGCCGCCGACTACTCGGTGCTGTGGATGGCGGTGGGCGCCGGGCTCGCCGCGAACGGCGACCGTCGGCTCAAGTGGGCCGCCGAGCGCGGGCTCGGCAACATCGCCCTCGCGAGCCTCCTGACGAACCAGGTCGGCAAGCGGCTCGCGCCACGCCTGCGCCCCGCGATCGAGAGCGTTCCGCTGGCTCGGCGCGTCTTCCGGCTGCCGACGTCGAACTCCTTCCCCTCCGGCCACAGCGCGAGCGCCGCCGCCTTCGCCATGGGTGTGTCGACGGAAGCGCCCGCGGCCGGCATCGTCGTGCAGGCGCTCGCGGGACTCGTCGCGTTCTCCCGCATCGCGACGGGCGCCCACTACCCGAGCGACGTCGCCGTCGGCTGGGCGATCGGCTCGGCCGTCTCGACGCTCGGGGCGCGCGTGCAACCGTCCGCCCCGCCGGCAAAGGTGACGCCGTCGCCGCCGCTGACGATCGACGTGCCGCCCCACCCGCGCGGCGCGGGCGTCGTCTGCGTCATCAACCCGCGAGCAGGAGGAGGTAACGGCGCGCGCGTCATCCGACGCATCGAGAAGCTGCTGCCCGAGGCGGAGATCGTCCGCCTCGGGCAGGGGCAGGATCTCGACGACCTGCTCGCCGACGCGGCCGCGCGCTGCGACGTGCTCGGCGTCGGCGGCGGTGACGGGACGCTGCAAGCCGGTGCGCGGCACGCGATCGAGCACGACGTGCCGCTCGCGGCGTTCCCCGCAGGCACGTTCAACCACTTCGCGAAGGCGCTCGGGGTGAGCGTCGACGCGACCGCGCGGGCGATCGAGCAAGGATGGTGCACGACCGTCGACGTCGCGCGCCTCAACGGCGAGATATTCCTCAACACCGCGAGCGCCGGCTCGTACCCCGAGTTCGTCATCCGCCGCGAGAAGCTCGAGGGGCGCATCGGCAAACCGCTCGCCGCCGTCGTCGCCGGATGGCGGATGCTGCGCACCGCGGAGCCGTTCACGTTGCGCTACGACAACCGCGAGTACACCCTCGCCGGCATCTTCATCGGCAACGGCCGCTACGACCCGCCCGGCGACGCACCGCAGACGCGGCTGCGCATGGACGACGGGCAGCTCGACCTGCGGTTCTTGGAGCGAGGCTCGCGGTGGGCCGCCGTCCGCACGCTGTTCGCCGTCTTCACCGGCGGGCTCGGACGGTTGCCGCTCTACCACGAGTTCGACGCGCCGAAGGCTCACCTCGAGGTCGTCGGCGGTCCCATCCTGTTCGCCCGCGACGGCGAGGTGACCGGCTCGGGGACGGTGCTCGACCTCGACGTCGCCTACCGCGCTCTCACCGTCTATCGGCCGCGCACAGGCAGTTGGAGTCGCGTGCTGCGACGCTTCGGATGGCGCCGCCAGGGCGTCACAGCCAGCTGACGCGGCCGGCGAGCAGCTCGTAACCGACGAAGCTGACGACGTCGAGGATCGTGTGCGCGACGATGAGCGGCAGGACGCGTCGCGTGCGCGTGTAGAGCCAGCCGAAGATCAGGCCCATGACGACGTTGCCGACGAACCCGCCGAGGCCCTGGTACAGGTGGTAGCTGCCGCGGATCAGCGCGCTCACGACGATCACCTTCGTGCGCCCCCACCCGGCCTGCGACCAGCGCGTGAAGAGGTAGCCGATCATGACGACCTCTTCGAGGATCGCGTTCTGCGCGGCGGCGAGGACGAGGATCGGAAAGACCCACCAGTGCTCGCCCAGGCCGGACGCGACGACCGTCGTGTTGATGCCCATGGCCCGCGAGACGAGGTACAGCGCGAGGCCCGGGATGCCGATGACGGCGGCGAGCAGCGCACCGAGGACGGCGTCGGGTGCCCGGCGTGTGCGGTCGATCCCGAGGTAGGCCAGCGGCTTCCGCAGTTCGCGCGACAGCAGGAGAACGACGAGCGCGACCGGCACGAGCGCCAGCGCGATCTGCACGAGCTGATAGACGACGTCGAGCCACTGCGTGCTCGAACGCGACGAGTTGAGCGTCGACGTCTGCTGACTGATCGACGTGTGCGTCGCGCGCGCCGTCAGGGCCGTGCGCAGCAGCGAAAGCGCCGACCATATCGCGCTCGCGCCGAGGCTGAGCAGCAGGACGATGGCCGTCTCGGCGAGCAGTTGACGCCGCGGCAGGCGCGTGCGCGCCACGTCGAGTCTCGTACCAGGCCAGGCCATCTGGCCTCGCAGACGACCGAGCGCTGATCGTGCGCGCTCACTCGGCGCGTCGACTCGGGTACTCACCGAAGCAGCGTGGGGTTCAGCAGCGCAGCGCGGTTCACGAGACGCCGAGCGAGCCGGCGTCGTCGTCATCGGTGCCCGTGTCGGTGACGACGTCGTCAGCGTCAGCGTCGGCGTCGGCGTCGGCGTCGGATCCACCGTCGGCCTCGGCGTCGGGTTCTGCCTCGTCATCAAGGACGTGAACCGGGGCCTCGTCGTAGGGGTCGTTGATCGTGTCGTCGCTCATGTCAGATCCTCGCTCGTCGAATGTTCGTCCTGGCCCGTCGTCGGTGTGCCAGCGGCCGCGCGTCACTCGTCGCGGCGCGAGGTGAACGCGCTGCCGACACTGCCACTCGGGCGATGCGCGGGTACGTCGGGGCGGGCCTCGTCGCGTTCTTCGCCGTCGACCCGGGACGCGACGTGTCGCTCGCCGTTGATGGGCTCGCCGTCGTCGAGCCCGTCGGACGGATCGTCGCGGCGCGAGCCTGCTGCAACCGAGCGTCCTGCACCTGCCAGTCCGGCACCGACGCGTCCCGTGTCCGAATGGCCGTCGCTAGAACGTTCTGCACGCCGCGAGCCACCGTCGCGTCGCTCACGCTCAGCGCTCACGGGCGCATCGTCGAGGCGACGCACGACGGTGAACCAGGTGATGGCGAAACCGGCGACGAGCGCCAGCAGCGCTGCGGGCCACAGCTGAGCGGCAAGCCAGATCATCGGACGCTCCCCGCGTCGCCCTCGTGTTGCTCGTCGAGTTGGCGCAGGTCGCGGCGCGTCGGGTAGAGCGCGGCGGCGAGCAGCCAGGCGATGAGGGCGCCGAGCACGAAACAGACGAGCATGACGAAGACGCTGTCGATCACGAGGTTCATCGGTGCACCTTCACCGTGCGGACGCCGTCGACGTGCGACGCGGCGTCGCGCACCGAGTCGATGGCGTCGTTGCCCGAACGCGCCGGGACGACGGCGGTGACGTCGCGGCCGTCGACCGAGACGGCGACCTGAGCGACGCCCGTGCCGGCGACGCTGCGCTCGACTCGCTGCTGCAGGTTGGATTCGATCGAGGACTTGCCGAGGAACGCAGCCGCAGCGCCGAGAACGAGTGGGACGACGACGAACGCCGCCCACCACGCCCGACTGAGTCGGGCGCGCACGCGCGTGCCTGAACGCTCCACTGCGTCTCCTTCGTTCTTCAGGTGCTCATCGTCGAACGCCGCCCATTGTGCCTGGCGTCACCGACAACGCCGTCGTCACGCGCCGTTCGGAGCGGCGACGACACCCGGTTCCTCGCGGTTCGGAACGCCGCCCTGTGCCGCCTCGCCCACCTGGTCGAGGCGACGGAACGGGTGGGCCGCCTCGATCTGCAGAGCCAGCCGCAGCAGCGTGTTCTCGTCGCCGATCTGCCCGGAGATCATGACGCCGACCGGCAGCCCGTCATCGGTCCGTCCCAGCGGCAGGCTGATGGCGGGTGCGCCCGTCGCGTTGTGCAGCGGCGTGAAGGCACAGTAGGCGAGCACGCGCTCGAGGTGCGTCTCGTAGTCGAGATCGCCTGCGAGATAACCGATCTCGGGTGCGACGTGGGCGAGGACGGGTGAGACGAAGACATCGGGGCCGCTCGCCATCTGCGAACGGTACACACGACCCGACGCCTGCAGACGCGCGAGGAACTTCGGCGCGTGCGCGAGCCGGCGGCGTCCCATCTGCGCGAGCCCGAGCGTCAACGGGTCGAGCTTGCTCGCGTCGAAATCCTTGTGGAACAGGCGCTTGCCGCCCGCCACCGTGTTGAACGCGAGGAAACCCCAGTAGTCGAGAAAATCCTGTTGGAACGACTCGGGAATCGTCGGTTGCCAGTCGACGATGTCGTGCCCGAGCCCGCCCAGCATCGTGAGAGCCGTGTCGACGGCGGCTCGCGTCGGTGCATCCGACGGAGGCGCGAACGGACTGTCGTGCATGAACCCGATGCGCAGCGGGCGCGTCAGCCCGGGGTGCGACGTGACGTCGATCGGCGGTAGGCGACGCGCCGGGTGCACGCGCTGGGCGTCCTCGAAGAACGTGACGGTGTCGCGCACCGTGCGCGTCAGCACCGAGTCGGTGACGATCTTCACCGGCATCTGCGCGGAACTCTCACCGATGATGAGGCGCCCGCGCGTCGGTTTGAGGCCGACGAGGCCGCACGTCGCGGCAGGAATGCGGATCGAGCCACCACCGTCGTTGCCGTGCGCGATGGGGACGACGCCCGACGCGACGAGCGCCGCCGAACCGCCGGAGGAACCGCCCGAACTGCGCGACGTGTCCCACGGGTTGCGCGTGACGTTGCCGCCAGGGCGTTCCGTCGTCGCCGTCCAGCCGAACGGCGGCATCGTCGTCGTGCCGATGGGGACGATGCCCGTGCCGAGGATCTGCGTCACGACCTTGCCGCTGCGGCGGTTGCTGACGCGCGGCATCGCCTCCGAACCTTGCGTCATCGGCACGCCGGCGACGACGACGTTGTCCTTGAACGCGCTCGGCACGCCGCGCAGCGCGGCGTCCGGATGATCGTGGCGCCCACCTCCGAGGCCCGCATCGATACGACCAGCACGCTGACGGGCGCGCTTGGCGTCGATGAACTCGATGGCGTTGAGCACCCCGTCGACCTTCTCCGCGCGCGCGAGCGCAGCCTCGACGGCCTCCGTCGCGCTGACGCGGCCCGAGTCGATGGCGTCGGCGAGCGCTGTCGCGTCCATGTCACCGAGCGCATCGTCGGTGAACGCGTGGATCTGCTTCGGCCTCGTCTCGGACATCATCTGACCCCTTTTCGTCGTGGCAGCTTCGATCTGCCAGTGTGCCGCCTGCGACGCCGCCTGTGGGCCGAAGCGCGCAACTCGGGTGGCCGATGCCGCCCGTGTCGCCGATGTCGGCATGGCCTCGACGATGGTGGTGGCGGTGCGTGAGAGGGCACGCCTCCCTGGGCATCGTGACGATTCAGCGGGCCGAGGTGGGCGCGCGGTTCGGGGCGGGGATTCCGTTGTCGTGCAGCAGGGTTCGCGCCGCGTGCCAGCCGCACATGCCGTGGACGCTGGGGCCCGGCGTCGTCGCTCCCGACGCGAGGTAGACACCGTCGGCGGGTGTGCGCCACGGCGTCGGTGACACGACGGGACGCTTGAGCATCTGCGTCATCGTGACGGCGCCGCTCGCGAAGTCGCCGCCCGCGAAGTTGGGACTGACGTCCGCCGCGAACTCGTCGGCGCGCGTCGCTGTTGAGGCGAGCACGAGGTCACGGAAACCCGGGGCGTGCTCCTCGACGGCGGCGAGGACGGCCTCGGTGGCGTCGACGTCACTGTCGAACGGCACGTGGACGTACGCCCAGAACGTCGCCTGCCCGGCCGGCGCGCGCGTGGAATCGACGACACTCGGCTGCACGGCCAGAACGTAGGGACGCTCGGGCACCCGCCCGCGCGCGACGTCGTTCTCCGCCGCCGCGATCTGCTCGCGTGTGCCGCCGAGGTGCACCGTGGGGGCCTCGCCGATGCGCGGATCGCTCCACGGGACCGGCCCGGCGAGCGCCATGTCGACCTTGCTCACGCCGCTGCCCGGCTTGAACCGCTCGAGAGCGCGCCGATAGCGATCAGGCAGGCGCGCGGCGGCCATCGTCAGGAACGCGGGGACGCCGACGTCGAGCACGGCCGCGTCGTACTCGTCGAGCTGCGCGAGGTCAGTGACCTCCCGCCCGAGGTGGACGCGCCCACCGTGCGCCTCGAGGTCCGCGACGAGCGCGTCGACGATCGCCTGTGAACCACCGACCGGCACCGGCCAACCCTGCGCGTGCGCGGTTGCGCTCAGCATGAGCCCGCCACCGGCCATGGCGAGAGTGGGGTGGCGGCCGATCGTGTGCGCGGCGCACCCCGTCAGCATCGCCGGGGCGACGTCCTCGACGAACCGGCGTGACCATGCGGGCGTGCCCGCCTCCAGGACGCGCGCGCCGTAGACGGCCGCCGCGATCGGGTCGCGTGGCACCCGCAGCAGCGTGTTCATCGTCATGTCGGTGACGCCGCGCAGGCGCTCGACGACGGGGCCGAGGAAGGAGCGGTAGGCGTCACCGTCCGCGCCGAGTGCGTCGGCCGCACGGTCGAGGTCGCGATACCCGATGCCGCTACGGCCCCCCGGCAACGGATGTGCGAACGAGGCCTCGGGCACGACGAGGTCGATGCGCCGCGCAAGGTCGAACTCCTGGAAGAACGGGCTCGCGAGCGCCATCGGGTGGACGGCGCTCGCGACGTCGTGGCGAAAGCCCGGCAGGCTGAGTTCGCGGGTGGCCGCGCCACCGCCCGTCCATTCGTTGCGTTCGAAGACGTCGACGGCGAGCCCGGCGCGCGCCAGCGTCACGGCCGCGGCGAGACCGTTGGGTCCGGCGCCGACCACTGCCACGCGCGTCAAGTTCATGCGTGAAGCGTAAGGACGCGGCTACGGACGCGGGGCGCCGGGGACGAATGTGACCCAGAATCGCAGGTGTGCACGGCTCAGAAGCGGACGTCGGCGGGGGCGTGCGTCGTCGGCAGACGCGCCTCGACCCAGGCTGCGTACCCGCCGATGACGTCGGTCGCGTTGACGAGCCCGACGTCCTGAAGCGCCCGCGCCGCGACGCTCGAGGAGAAACCGTGGCGGCAGATGACGATGTATCGCGTCTCCCAGCTGCTCGCCTCCGGGATGCGCCACGCGTTGCTCGGATCGAGACGCCACTCGAGCACGGTGCGGTCGATGACGAGCGCACCCGGGATGTTCGCGCTCTCGGCGCGATGCCCCGCCGTCCGCGTGTCGACGATGACGGCCCCACGCTGCTGCTCGTCGAACGCCTGGCGCGGTGTCAGCCGACGCCATCCCTGACGCACGCGCGCGAGGTAGGCGGTCGAACCGCGGTCGCTGTCAGCTGGCATGGCCGGGCCGGTGGGGCGGACCTGCGACGGTCGCCTGGCTTCGTTCGTCCCCTTGTTCGGGGTCATGTGCGCCGAATGATCTCGGTGTCGTCGTCTCCGCCGCGCCCGTGGCGCGGCGCGCTCGCGCCGTCAGTGCCGACGTCACGACCGGGACGTCCGGGGCGCATGGCCTGCGTCCGGGCGTCGTCATCGCCGTTGTCGGCGCGCACGGGACGGAAGGCCTGCGTCCGCGCGTCATCGTCGCCGTCATTGGCTCGCGCGGGCCGAAGCGCCTGCGTCCGGGCCTCGTCGCGTGACGTGCCGTAGGGCGGGGTGTGGTCGACGGCGGCTTCACCCGAGCGCTCGTACCACCGCGTCGAGCTGGGCGTGTCGTCGAAGTCACCGAAGTCGTCGTACGGGCGACTGTCGGCGCGGCCACCGAGCGGGAGGGGACGCTCGGCGGCGCGCGATGCGTCGTCGAGACGCTCGTCGGTGCGAGCGTCCGCCGGGTGCGCACCTTGCGCAGAGCCACCCTCGAGCACTCCCGCGCGGCGCTCACGCCGACGCCGTGAGGAGCGCGAGATGGCACGCACGATCGCGAGGAGGATCGCCAGCACGAGCCCGAGCGTCAGGCCGAGCACGAGACCCGTCCAGTTGTCGACGACGTCCTGGCTCGAGCAACTGCGCTTGAGTTCGGGGTAGAGATCCTGCAGCGTCTCGATGCCCGGCGGCAGCGCGAACAACACCATGACGCCGAGGATCTTGCGCCACACGCCGTCGAGCAGCATGACGCCGACGCCTGCAGGCAGGAACAGCCACACGTTCGGGGGCCGCGAGCCGGCGCTGAACCAGTACTCACGGGCCAGAGGCCGCCACACCGACCAGTCGCAGCCCGCCGTCGGCACGCCGAAGTAGTCGTTCTTGACCGGGCTCAACGTCACGACGGCCGCGACGACGAGACACCACGTCAGCAGTGCGAACCCGAGCCGATCGGCGCGTGAGCGGCGCGTCGGGAAGAGCAACGTCGTCAGCAGCGCGAGGACGAACCCGCCGAGCACGGCCGGGCCTGTCCAGGGAAGGGCCTTGAGAATGAGCTGCAGCTGCTCGAGCATGGCGCCTCCAGGGCTTCCCGGCGTGGATCGGATGACGCAACACGGTAGCAACCAGGCGTGACCTGTTCGTTATCGACGCGCGGGCGGCGGGTCGACCGTTCGCCGTCAGTGTCCTGGCGATGTCGGCCAGCGTTTGGGATGTCCAGACTCAGATGAACCCTGTGAAAGCCCCCGGCTTGGCTGCCTCACTTCCTGGACGCGCAGGTTCGTGCCCGTCGTCGACGCAATCGAGATGGGGCATCTGACCGCGCAACTGCGTCAGGGCGTATCGACGCAGAACGTCCCGGCCACCTCAGGGTGACCGGGACGTTTCACGTGAAACACGCTGACGGATCAGCCGCGGATGCTCGCGTCGAACGCGCCGAGTGCGGCCGTCGCGCCGGAGCCTTCGGCGACGACGATCTGCTTGTACGGCTCGGTCGTGACGTCGCCGGCGGCGAAGATGGCCGGGTCGGACGTCGCACCACGGTCGGAGATGACGATCTCCTTGCGCTCGTTGAGGTCGACGACACCGTGGAGGAACTCGGTGTTCGGCAGCAGGCCGATCTGGACGAACACGCCCTCGACGTCGATGCTCTTGCTCTCGTTGGTCTCGCGGTCGGTGTACGTCAGGCCGGTGACGCCCTTGCCGTCGCCGACGACCTCACTCGTCGCGGCCGACAGGATGATGTCGACGTTGGGCAGCGACTTGAGCTTGCGCTGCAGCACGTCGTCGGCGCGCATCGTGTCGAGGAACTCGACGACGGTGACGTGCCCGACGACGCCCGCCAGGTCGATCGCGGCCTCGACGCCGGAGTTGCCGCCACCGATGACGGCGACGCTCTTGCCCTTGAACAGCGGACCGTCGCAGTGCGGGCAGAAGGTGACGCCCTTGTTGCGGTACTCCTCCTCGCCCGGAACGCCCATGCGACGCCAGCGGGCACCCGTCGCGATGATGACCTGCTTGGCGCGCAGTTCGGCGCCCGTCTCGGTGACGACCTTCTTGAGGCCGTCCTCGTCGGTGATGGACGCGACCTTCTGCGCCTTCATCACGTCGATCTCGTACTCGTGCAGGTGCGCCTCGAGCGCGGCGGCGAGCTTGGGGCCCTCCGTGTACGGCATCGAGATGAAGTTCTCGATGGCGTTCGTGTCGAGCACCTGGCCGCCGATGCGCTCGGCGACGAGGCCGGTGCGGATGCCCTTGCGTGCGGTGTAGATCGCGGCCGCGACGCCCGCGGGGCCACCACCGATGACGAGGACGCCGAACGGCTCCTTCTCGCTGAGCTTCGCCGCGGCCTTCGCGTCAGCGCCGGTGTCGAGCTTGCTGATGAAGTCTTCGACGGTCATGCGGCCCTGGCCGAAGACCTCACCGTTGAGGTAGACCGTCGGGACGGCCTTGATGTCGCGCGCCTCGATCTCGTCCTGGAACGCGCCGCCCTCGATCGCGATGTGGTGGATGTTCGGGTTGAGCACGCTCATCGCGTTGAGCGCCTGCACGACGTCGGGGCAGTTCTGGCACGTCAGCGACATGTACGTCTCGAAGTGGAACGTGCCCTCGATGTCACGGATCTGCTGCGCCTGCTCGTCACTGATCTTGACGGGGTGGCCGCCGACCTGCAACAACGCGAGGACGAGCGACGTGAACTCGTGCCCCATCGGCAGGCCCGCGAAGTGGACGCCGACGTCCGTGCCGGCGCGAGCGATCTCGAAGCTCGGCCGACGCTCGTTGTCGTCGCTGCGCTCGTAGCTCACCTTGTCGTGCAGCGCCTCGATCTCCTTGAGGAGCTCTTCGGTCTGCTTCGACTTGTCGGAGCCGTCGAGGCTGGCGCGCAGCACGATCGGTTCACGAAGGTTGCCGAGCAGCTGCTGCAGCTGGGCTGTCATGTTGGCGTCGAGAACGGCCATGGGGTGCCTCCTGGTGTCGGCGAGGGGACGAAAAAGGTACGGGTTGGCCCGAACGGGGCGGTGTGTCAAGAATCTGTGGAGAGAAGGTCTGGCGAGAAGGTCTTGTGAGCCCACGCGGGCGACCGGGGCGGGGCAGGTCACGAGTGGAGAGGGACGAGAGCCTTGGGGGCGTTCTCGTCACCCTCCACCCGCGGCCTGAGGGCCAAAACTCTGCATTGCAGGGTTTCGGTGCTCGACCGGGGCGTTGCGGACTGAAACTCCGCCATGCCGAGTTTCACTCCTCAAGCGGGCGGGCGCTGCCAGCAGCATGAGCCCCCACAGTTGAGAGCGGAAAAAGTCTCCACGTGGGGCCAGCTCTCAGGCGATCACGCCAGGCCGGGCGCCGCCCCGCCGTCGGAGGCGAACGAGTGAGCGTGCGAACTCGTTCGGTGATCACGGCGAGGCGGCGACCGGCTACGACCTGGCGACGATCAAGCGAGCCTGGAGGCTGAGCTTGCGAAGCCTCCAGTGTGAGCATTGAGGAGTCAGGTCAAGAGGGCACAGCTGAGTTCAGTCTGAGCCTGCAAAGGGCTGAACTCAGATCTTGCCGACGAGGTCCAGCGACGGCGTGAGCGACTCGGCGCCCTCTTCCCACTTGGCGGGGCAGACCTCGCCCGGGTGGTTGCGGATGTACTGGGCGGCCTTGACCTTGCGGACGAGCTCGGCGGCGTTGCGGCCGATGCCTTCGGAGGTGACCTCGGTGAACTGGATGACGCCGTCGGGGTCGACGAGGAAGGTGCCGCGGTTGGCGAGGCCCTCGTCCTCACGCAGGATCTCGAAGTTGCGGGAGATCTGCAGCGTCGGGTCGCCGATCATCGCGTAGTCGATCTTGGCGATCGTCTCGGACGAGCCGTGCCACGCCTTGTGCGTGAAGTGGGTGTCGGTGGAGACGGAGAAGACCTCCACGCCGAGCTTCTGCAGCTCGTCGTAGTAGTCGGCGAGGTCGCCGAGCTCGGTCGGGCAGACGAACGTGAAGTCGGCCGGGTAGAAGAAGAAGATGCTCCACTTGTCGGCGACGTCGGCCTCGGAGACCTCGACGAATTCGCCCTGCTTGAAAGCGGTGGCCTTGAACGGCTTGATGGTCGTGTTGATGAGCGACACGTCATGCTCCTTCGCGTTGGGGATCGGCGGCGAGCGTGGCGCCGCCGCAAGCATTCCTTAACTGGAATGACTCCATATTAGCGCCTCTGGTCGCCATGTCCAACAGCGGGCCGCATGAACATCGCGTGAACGACCCGCCCCCCTCGCGGCGCACCGAGTTCTCAGGCCGACGGCTGTGTGTACATCTGCGATTCACGGTCACATTCGTCGGCGACGGCGGCATGGTCGCGACGGGCGATCTGCGCACCCACCGCGAGGCGCTTCGATGCGGGAGCCGAGCATCATCGGGGGCCGCTCACGATCGGCGGCGGGCGCAGCATCTGCCAGCTCGTCGATCCGTTCGGCGGAGTCTTCGGCCTGGATGGCCCGCCCTGACGCCCAGCGCGTCCGAACATCGTCCAGAAACGCGTCAGGCACGACGCGTTCTCGGGCAATGAGCGCCGCGCTACCGATCACTGCAGACCCTCACGATCGACGCGCCGTCGAGACACGGCTCAACCTTTCGTCACGCGCTCCACGACAGGCCGAGCAGCGTCTGCACGACCTCCTCGACGGCGGCCGGGCGCGGCGGTGCGCCGTACGTCGCGACGTGCAGTTCTCGGCCCGCGCCGACAACGGGGTGCGTGACGACGCCTGGGTTGCGGTGGCCCGCGAGCGCGAGTGCAGATAGCAACGTCACCCCGAAACCCGCTGCCACGAGAGCTTGTACGGCGACGACGTCGTCACTGGCGAAGCCGATGTCGGGCTCGACTCCGACGGAGGCGCACAGGTCGAGCAGCCCTGTGCGGCAGCGCTCGCACCCCGCGATCCACCGGCCGTCGGAGAACCTTCGCAGTTCTTCCGGCCGCAGGCCCGTCGCTTCCCTCTCGCCGCAGGCGCGCCCCTCCGCGATCGTGCCGCCAACCGAACGAAACGGCTCGACGAGGTGCAACGCGTCCCACCCGAGGTGCTCGACGGTGACGTCGTCGTCGAAGTGCTGCCCGGAATAGGCGAACGTGATGGCGACGTCGACCTGCCCCGAGCGCAGCAACGCGGCGGCTTCCGGCGGTTCGACCTCGACGATGTCGAACGTCAGACCAGGTGCCGTGTCGGCGAGCGTCAGGAGCAGCCGCGGCACGATCGTGCTGCAGGCAGAGGGGAAGGCCGCGAGGCGCACGTGCCCTGCGGCGAGCGTGGTCATGGTGTCGAGTTCCACCTCGGCGCGCCGCAACAGGCCGAGGATCTCCTCGCCGCGCGCCGCCAGACGCGCGCCGTCGGGCGTCAACCGCACCCCGCGCCCGACGTGCTGCACGAGCACGGCGCCGGTCTCCTCCTCGAGTCGGCGCAGGTGGTGCGAGACCGTCGGTTGCCCGCAGCCCAGAGCCGTCGCCGCCGCGCTCACCGTTCCTTCCCGGGCGAGCGCGACGAGGGCTTCGAGGCGTTTCATCTCCACCCCCTCAATGTATCGGCGCTATCGATGCGATCAAGTGATTGCATGTATTGGACGGATGATTCGCCGTCGCGCACGCTGGAGGCATGCCGATCCTGCCGCCGCCAACCCGCGAAACCGCTGCGCCGCACGACCTCGTGTCGGCCCCGCACATGCAGCCCGTCGAGCCCACCCGCGCCGCACCTGCCACTGGCGGCACCGGCGACACCGGCTCGGCGACCCCGGTCGTCTCCTTCGACGGCGTCCTCGCCGCAGCCGAGGCCCTCGCTGCACACCTCGTGCCCACGCCGACGTGGCGGTACGCGGCACTGAGTGACGCGGTGGGCCGCGATGTCGTCGTCAAGCACGAGAACATGAACCCGACGGGCTCGTTCAAGGTGCGTGGCGGCCTCACGCTCGCGAGCCGTCTCGACACCGACGAGCGTTCCGCCGGTCTCGTCACCTGTTCCACGGGAAACCACGCGCAGTCGATCGCGTTCGCGGCACGCGTGGCCGGGACGCGCGCCGTCATCGTCATGCCCGCGTGCGCGCCGAGCGTCAAGGTCGACGCGGTGCGCGCCCTCGGCGCCGACGTCGTCATCGAGGGCCCGACGCTCGCCGAGGAATCCGCTCACGCCCGCCACCTCGCGGAGACGAGCGGCATGCGGTTCGTCAATCCGGGCAATGACCCGGCGATCATCCACGGCCACGCGACGGCGTATCTCGAACTGCTGCAGTCGAACCCGGGCATCGACGAGATCTACGTGCCGATCGGCAGCGGCTCCGGCGCCGCCGGCGCGTGCCTCGTACGCGACGCGATCGCCCCGCACGTGCGCGTCATCGGCGTGCAGTCCGACGGCGCGACGGCCGCGTACGACTCGTGGACGAGTGGCTTCATGCAGAGCCGCCCCGCGACGACGCGCGTCAGCGGCCTCGCGACGGCGCACGGTTTCGAGACGCCGCAGAGCATCATGCGCGGCGACGCAGGCGGCGCCGGCAGTCTCGGCCTGCAGGGCTTCGACCTCGTCACCGACGACGAGATCGACGCCGCTGCAACGCTTCTCGCCCGTCACGCGCGGGTGCTCGCCGAGGGCGCGGGCGCTGCCGCACTCGCCGGTCTCGTCGCGCGGCAGGGCACCCAGCACGGCACGACCGGCCTCAACGCCCGAAGCTCCGGCACCGCCGCCGTCGTCGTGACGGGCGGCAACGTCAGCGCTGACGAATGGGCGCACCTCGCTGCAGCGATGAGCTGACGCTCGAGGGCATCCGCTCAGGTGCGGCGAGCACTGGTGCCCGGTGGGCGCTGGTGCCCGGTAGGCGCTATGACCACGTGGGCGACCCGCTGATCGCGAGTGACGGCGTCCACCGAGGACGAACGAGCGGGGCCGGCTCCTTCACCAGGAAGGAACCGGCCCCGTTCGTCATGTCGAGCACGTCAGGCCGACTTGACCTCACGCTTGGTGAGGCGGACGAAACCGAGCACCATCGGCAGCACGAGCCACAGCGCGAGCGTGACGGCGAGCTTGCCCCACTGGTCGCCGCTCACGGAGCCGTCGATGAGGGGTGCCATCGACTGCTGCGGGTTGACCCACTCGGCCGCCTTCTGGCCCCATTCGCCGGCCAGGTTGAACAGGGAGACGACGATCGGGATGAACAGGAACGCGCAGATCGCACCGGGCGTGTTCTGGATGAGAAGACCGAACGCGACGCCCATGCCCGCCTGCAGCAGCATGTAGGCGAACAACGTCGCGTAGGCCGTGCCCTTCATGTGCCAATCGGCGTCCCCGCTGCCGAGGGAGCCGACGAGCAGCGTCAGCCCGGCCGCCACGGCCAGCGCGACGATCGTCGCCGTGACCGCTGTGAGGAGCGTCGCCGCCAGCTTCGCGAGCACGACGCGCCCCCGTCGCGGTTCGAGGGTGAACGTGATGAGCCCGGTGCGTTGTGACCACTCGCTCGTCACCGCGAGGATGCCCAGGATCGGCACGAGATAGTTCATCGGGATAAGGGTGGCGCCGATGAGGTCGAAGAACTTCACGCCGTCGCGCTCGGTGTACGCCACCAGGGCGGAGGCGAGCACGATGAGCAACGCGGTGATGGCCATGAGCCACGTGCCGGCGCGGGTGTCCGTCAGCTTGCGCAGCTCGACGGCGAGCAGTTGGCCGAAGCCGATCGGCGTCGACTTGCCGGCGTCACCGAGACGCTTGGGCAGGCGAGCGTGCGTCGGCGCGGCCGAATCCAGCACACCACCGCCCGGGCCGCCCGCATACAGCGGCTGCATGCCGGGGCGCCCTGTCGGCGCGCCCTGCATCTGCGGCGGTCCCGACGGCGCGCCCTGCGGCTGACGCTGCTGCGGCTGGTTGGGGTTGATCGGTGTGCTCATCGTGCGACCTCCCGGGAGTCGGCGGCGGTGAGGTTGAGGAACATCTCTTCGAGGCCCGCACCACCGGCGGCGCCGAGCTGGACGAGCACGATGCCGTGCTGCGCGGCCACGCGGCCGACGTCGATGGGTTCGGCGGGCGTGTGGATGCCGGTCTGGGTGCGCTGCACCGGGATTCCGGCGGCCTGCAGGGCGGAGGCGAGGGCGGCGTCGTCGGTGCTCGCGGCGTTCGTGCCCGCACCGCGCAGCAGCTCCTGCTTCGAGCCCTGACGCACGATGCGTCCGCGTCCGATCATGACGAGGTCGTCGGCGACCTGCTCGACCTCGTGCAGCAGGTGGCTCGACAGCAGCACGGTTCCGCCGCGCTCCGCGTACGAGCGCAACAGCCCGCGCATCCAGCGGATGCCGGCCGGGTCGAGACCGTTCGCGGGCTCGTCGAGGATGAGCACGTCCGGGTCGCCGAGCAGCGCGTGCCCGATGCCGAGGCGCTGACGCATGCCGAGCGAGTAGTCGCCGACGCGTCGCTTCGCCTCCGCAGGCGTCAGGCCGACGACGTCGAGGATCTCGGTGACTCGGTCGGCGGGCAGCCCCATCGTCTTCGCGCCGATCGTCAGCACCTCGTGCCCGGTGCGTCCGACGTGCTGCGCGCTCGCGTCGAGCAGGACGCCGACGTGGCGGCCCGGGTTATCGAGCTTGCTGTAGTCCTTGCCGAGGATGGTGGCGTGACCCCGCGTCGGCGGTGTCAGCCCCGTCATCATCCGCATGCACGTCGACTTGCCAGCGCCGTTCGGGCCGAGGAAGCCGGTCACACGACCCGGCTTGGCCTGAAAGCTGACGTTGTCGACCGACACGGTGTTCCCGTAGACCTTGGTCAACCCCTCTACTGTGATCATGGTCTCAACCCTAGGAGGCTCACGCCGCGTCAGGCCGCATCGGCGTGTCATCTCATCCTCCCGACACCGAGGATTCATCCGCGCGACGGAGCCTGCGTCATCCTTGCGATGGATGCACGGCGCGCGATGCGAGCATGGACGCATGAGTGACACGACGCGCGGCGAGCGGTTCGTCGAGATCGACTTCTACGAGCGCGACCTCGACGGGGCCCGCTTCGTCGACTGTCGGTTCACGGCGTGCGATTTCACGGAGAAGAACCTCGTCGACGTGACGTTCGAAGGATGCGCCCTGTTCGACTGCCGCTTCAACGACACCACACTCGAGCGGGTCGCGTTCACCGGCGCCACACTGAGCGGTTGCTCGTTCGCGATGACGACGCTCGACGGCTGCAAGATGACCGGTTCGACGTTCGCCGACTGCGGGTGGCGCCACACGACGATCGTCGGCGGGCAGTGGGCGATGGTGACGATGCGTCAGCAGAAACTCGACGGCCTCGACTTCACCGGCGCCCGCCTCAGCGACGCCGACCTCAGCGAATCGTCCCTGCGCAGAACGGTCTTCGCCGACGCCGACCTCAGCGGCGCCACCCTGCGCGGAGCCGACCTACGCGACGCCGACCTGCGCGGCGCCCGCGTCGACGGCATCGACCTCGCCCAGGCACGCTTCGCGCAGACCCGCATGGACGTCGACGCGGCGCTCGCCGTCGCAGCGGCGCAGGGCATCGTCATCGGGTGACGGGCATCAGCCCGCGCGTCTCGGAGGATGCGCGATCAGCGGGTTGCCAGGCGAGCAGGCCGTGGTGAGACGCGGCGTGTCAGCAGCCGTCGTCGCCGGGCGTGGGGGCCGTGTCGCCGGCACCACCGGCGTCGGCGCGGGCGAGCAGCACGAGATCGCGCGAGTCGAACGCCGGGCTGTAGGACGTGTGCGTGTAGCAGCCGCCCTGATGATGGCCGCCGATGAGGCCGATGACCTGCTGCTCGCTGTGGCCCTTGCTCGTCACGGTCGTGACCCACGGCGAGCCGCTGCTGCCCGTCGAGTAGCCGTCGCAGTGGAAGACGGGGTCGTTGTCGTCGTCGAGAACGGTGGTCTGGCAGACGATCGGCATGTCGGAGTCGTTGTTGTACGACTGGACGGAGACTGGTTTGCCGGCCGCGCGGGAGCGCCCGACCTCCAGCTCGTAGGCGCCCGTGGCGTCCTCGATGTGCTGGACGTTCTTGCCGCTGCCGTGCGTCTCGATGCTCAAGAACGCGACGTCGGCGTCGGGATCCTGATTCTCCATCCATGCGGAGTCGAGGAACGCGGCCTTCACCTTCCACGTGCCCAACGGGCGAGCCCCACCCGAGTACTGCGGGACGAACACGAGGTCGTCGGACTTGCCGCCGAGGCAGTGCGCGGCCGTCATGATGACGTCCTTGCTCTCACTGTGGACGACCGAGGCGGTGCAGAAGTGCGCTTCGTCCCCATCGTCGGAGGGTTCGATGAGCACCCCGGTGCGTGACGTCGGGTTGGCGCCGGCCGCCTGAAGGGTGCGGCCCCCTTCGGCCGTCGGTGCGGCGGTGAAGACGAGGGCGCCGATGCACCCGGCGGCGGCGAGCGCCCGGCGCGCACGGGCGAGGTGGAGCAGCTGACCCATGACACCTCCTCGACCGCGCGGGCATGCTTCGTACCGTGTGGTACATCGGCATGGCGGCTGGCAGCGTTACGCAGCTCTCACCCCATGGAGGATCGGCGCAGTACATCTGCAACGCGTTCAAGGGTGGCCAGTCACGACGCTCTGGTCACGACCGCACGCAAGACGGGGCTTGCACTCAGGAGAGTGGCGCGTCGGTGTGGCGCACGAGAAAGCCGGGTGCGTCTCGCGTGTTTCACGTGAAACACGCGAGCTGCACCCGGCCTCGTGGCATCGATCGTCAGTTCGTCGGGAACCCGAGGTCGACCTGGCTCTGCGTCGGGTCGGGCCAGCGCGTCGTGACGACCTTGCGGCGCGTGTAGAAGTTGAACGCCTCCGCGCCGTACATGTGGGTGTCGCCGAACAGCGACTTCTTCCAGCCGCCGAAGCTGAACGAGCCGACGGGCACCGGGATCGGCACGTTGACGCCGACCATGCCGACCTCGATGGCGAACTCGAACTCGCGGGCGCTCTTGCCGTCACGCGTGAAGATCGCGACGCCGTTGGCGAACTGGTTCGCGTTGATGAGTTCGACGGCGTCCTCGAACGTCTCGACGCGCACGACCGACAGCACCGGGCCGAAGATCTCCTCGTCGTAGACCTTCATGCCGGGCTTGACGTGGTCGACGAGGCTCGTGCCGATGAAGAAGCCGCTCTCGTCGAAGTGCTTCTCGCGGCCGTCCACGACGACGCGCGCACCCTCGTCGGTGGCGCCGGCGACGTACGAGGCGACGCGGTCGCGCGCCTCGCGCGTGATGAGCGGACCCATCTCGGAGCGCTCGTCGAAGCCGTCGCCGATGACGAGCTTGCCCATGCGCTCGGCGATCTTGTCGACGAGCGGGTCGGCGACCTCCCCGACGGCGACGAGCACCGACACGGCCATGCAGCGCTCGCCCGCCGAGCCGTACGCGGCGCTGACGGCCGCGTCGGCGGCGGCATCGAGGTCGGCGTCCGGCATGACGACCATGTGGTTCTTCGCGCCGCCGAGGGCCTGCACGCGCTTGCCGTTCTTGGAGGCGCGCTCGTAGATGTACTGCGCGATCGGCGTCGATCCGACGAAGGAGACGGCCTTGATGTCGTCGTGGTCGAGGATGCCGTCGACGGCCTCCTTGTCGCCGTTGACGACGTTGAGCACGCCGTCGGGCAGGCCGGCGTCCTTGAACGCCTGTGCGATCCACAGCGCGGCGGAGGGGTCGCGCTCGCTCGGCTTGAGGATGACGGTGTTGCCGCACGCGATCGCCGTCGTCACCATCCACAGCGGCACCATGGCCGGGAAGTTGAACGGCGTGATGCACGCGACAACGCCGACGGGCTGGCGCACCGAGTGGACGTCGACGCCCGAGGAGACCTGCTCGGAGAACTCGCCCTTGAGGTGGTGCATGAGGCCCGCGCAGTACTCGACGTTCTCGAGGCCGCGCACGACCTCGCCCGCGGCGTCCGAGACGACCTTGCCGTGCTCAGCCGTGATGATGCGCGCGAGTTCGTCGCTCTTCGCCGTGACGATCTCGCGCAGCTTGAACATGACGGCGGCGCGCTTCGTCAGGCCGGTCGCGCGCCAGGCCGGCAGGGCGGCACGTGCGGCGTCGACGGCCTGCTCGAGGTCACTGACGCTCGCGAGCGCGACGCGACCGCTCACCTCACCCGTCGCGGGGTTGAACACGTCCTGTTCGCGGCCGGTTCCGGCGACCTCGCCGCCGTTCATCCAGTGGCCGATCTGCTTGATGTCACTCATGGTTCACACCTTCGTCTCGTGGGTCCCGCGATGCGCTCGTGGCTGTCTGCGGGGTTCTGGGTGGTCAGTGGTGCGAGCGCTGCGTCGGGCTCGGTGGTGGTGGCGCGTGGGGCCAGCGATGGTGCCGCGTCGGGCCGGGACTGGTCGTCCGTGGCCACGCAACTCGCGCGGGCGCTCGGTCAGGCGTCGCGGCGTGCGCCGCCGTGGACGTAGCCCTCGGGCAGGCCTTCGGCGTCAGGGTCGACGGCGGCGATGACGACGGTGCAGTCGAGCTCGCCGCCCCCACCGTCGACGGCTTCGGCGAGGCGTTGCGCGGACAGGCCCGTCGCGGGCAGGTGAAGGCCGTGATCGGCCGCGGCAGCGAGGGCGAGACCGATGTCCTTGAGCGCCAGATCCGCGCGGAACGACGCGGCGAACTCGTTGTTGACCGCGGCCGTCTCGACGACGCCGGGCACGGGATACCACGTCTGCAGCGCCCACGAGTTTCCCGAGGAGACGCTCGCGATCTGGTGGAACGTCTTCGCATCGAGGCCGAGCTTCTTCGCGAGCGTGGCCGCTTCCGAGAGGCCCTGCACGGCGACGAACAGCATCATGTTGTTGACGATCTTCGCGGCCTCACCCGTCGTCGGGCCGCCCGTGGCGAAGAAGTTGCCGCACATGGGCTCGATGAACCGGCGCGCACGTTCGACGTCGGCGTCCGCACCGCCGACCATGAACGTCAGCGAGCCGGCCTCGGCGCCGGAGATTCCGCCGCTGACGGGCGCGTCGACGAAGTGCAGGCCCTTCGCGGCGGCCGCGTCGTGCACGGCCTGGCAGGTCGCGATGTCGACGGTCGAGGAGTCGATGAGCATCTGCTCCGGCGTCGCATGGGCGAGGATGCCGTCATCGTTCGAGGGTTGGGAGCCGTCGGCCGCCTGAGCAGCTCCGAAGTAGACGACGCGCACGTGCTCGCCCTTGGGCAGCATCGTGATGACGGCGTCGGCGCCTTCCATGGCCTCCGACGCGCTGCCGGCCAGCTCGACGCCCGCGTCGGCGGCAGCCGCGCGGCAGGCATCGACGACGTCGTGGCCGCGGACGGTGAAACCTGCCGCGATGAGGTTCTTCGCCATGGGCAGGCCCATGTTTCCGAGGCCGATGAACGCGACGGTGGTCATGATGCCCCCTGGGGTCGTGGGTTCGCACACGCCATGGGTGGGCGTGAGCGACGATGCTCGATGCCCGCCACTCTATGACCTGCATCACACGACCAGTGGATCGGGGCCCACCCGGCGCGCTCTCGTCACCCGCGCGCGACGGCGCCCTTCGCCGCGGCCCACGACCCGAAGTGCTGACGCACCGCAGCGCCACTGGGCGCCGTGCGGCTCGCGTCGGATTCGCTCTTCACCCACGCGCCGTAGGCGGTGAAGGAGGTCGACGCGACGTCGGGGCGGCCGTCGTCGGCTGCGGCGGCGAGGAAGGCGGCGACGGCCGCGCGGTAGTCGTCGTCGGAGAAGGAGCCAGCGCCGCGCGAGCGTCCGACGTTCGCCGTCAGCCCGAGCGCCTCGGCGGCGCGCGCCCACGACCCGCCGCCGAGGCGCTGACGGATCGTCTGCGACGTCGGCGGCCACACCGCCACACCGACGCGGGCGACGATGCCCCGCTCCTCGAGATACGCGCTGCGCGCCGCGTCATACTGCGCGGCGCTGATCGACGAACCACCGGCCGCGGGTGACCCGCCCGTCACCCGCTCGTGGAGGAGGCGATACGCGGCTTCGGGGCTCTCGTCGTCCATGGGGTCATTGTGGCGCACCCGCCCCGCCATGCCGGCCGTCGTGTCGATACGCCGGACGACGGCCCACGAGGCGTCTGCGTCGACACCAGAGAGAATACGAGGCCGCCGATGGATGAATGCGGCATCGGGCTCCCGTCGTCCGACGTCAAGTACGGCGTCCGGCAACGTATACCGGCGACGTCGTCGTCATCGTCGAGACGGTGCGGCGACTACGCGACCGCGCGGCCGTCGCCATGTCTGCCCGAAAACGCGTCCTGCATGACGCGCTTTCGGGCAATGATCAGGCGCCGGGTCGTCGCTGTCCGCGTGGTGATGGCGGTGGCAGATCCCCGGACGAATGTGACCGAAAATCGCACAGGGGGACGAGAATTGCCGAAGGGGACGGGATTCGTAGGGGTGAGCAGCGACGGCGGCGACGTGGTGCGGCGAGGACTCGACGGGTCGAAGAGCCCTCCCAGGCCTGGCCGGCCTGGAGGTTCCGCCGCATCCACCCCGTCGGGCGTTGCATGCCGCTGCCGTGCGAATTATCGTGGAAAACATGGCAAAAATTGCATTCCTCACCAGTTCTGAAGGCATCGAAAGCGTCGAGCTGACCGACCCCTGGAAGGCCGTCGCCGACGCGGGCCACACGCCCGTCCTCATCTCGCCCGAGTCGGGCGAGGTGGACCTGTTCGACCACCTCGAGAAGTCGGGCACGCAGAAGGTCGACGTCGAGCTGTCGGACGCCGACATCAACGACTACGCCGCGCTCGTGCTGCCCGGTGGCGTCGCCAACCCCGACAACCTGCGCGCCGTGCCGGAAGCCGTCGACTTCGTCCGCCAGTTCGTCACGGGCGGCAAGCCCCTCGCGGCCATCTGCCACGCTCCGTGGATGCTCATCGAGGCCGACGTCGTGCGCGGCAAGCGCGTCGCGTCGTTCCCGAGCCTCCAGACGGACATCCGCAACGCCGGCGGCGAATGGGTCGACGAAGAGGTCGTCATCGACGCGAACCTCATCACGAGCCGTAACCCCGACGACCTGCCCGCCTTCGACAAGGCGCTCCTCGACGCGGTCGAGAAGGCCTCCGTCTGAGGTTGGCCTCGACAACGTCTCCTCGTGAGGCTTGTCGCCAGTGGGTTCCTGGCTGAGGTTCACCCCTCATGCGACGCCCCGGTTCGTCGGATCTGCTCACGCTGCCGACTGCCGGGGCGTTTGCATGTCCAGCGCTGCCCCAACGGCGAGTTTCGTCCACATCGGCGGTCTTCAGTCACATTCGTCCTCGGCTCGGCGCCCATCAGCCTCCCCACGTTGGACGCCGGCCTCGCCACCCCCGCACGTCAGCGGGCGTCTGAGACGCAGGGACGCGCAGGAGGCGTCAGCCGAAGATCGCAGGGACGGCGTTGAACTCGAGCATCGGAGCGAGCAGGACGTCGCCCTCCGGCTCGCGCAACTGTGCCTTCGTGAACCACCGCAGTTCCTCGATCTCGGCGGCGACGCGCGGCGTCTGCGTCAGCTCTCCGGGGTAGGTGAACACGTGGGACTCGAGCGCGAAACCTGGTTCGTTCGCCGCGTCGGAGCGGAACTCGCCGAGCGGCTCGAGCTCGGCCGCCGAGACCACGAGCCCCAGCTCCTCCTCGACCTCACGCGACGCCGTCTGAGCGAACGTTTCTCCGTCCTCGAGCTTGCCGCCGGGCAGCATGAACCGCTGCGTGCCGCGCTTGCGGACCGTCAGCACGTGACCTTCGGCGTTCCGAAAGACGACCGCAGCGACCCGAATGAGCTTCTCCTCCACCATTCTTCCAACCCTAGATGTTGAGCCCCGTGACGTTCCGGGGCTCGACCGAATTCACCGCCAGCCCACGGACAGCGGCACGGGGGCGGCGCGATCCACCGGCGCTTCGATTCGCATGAACACAGATTGCTATGACCCGCAGCGTCGACGCGAGGCGGCATAGTGAAGACGTGACTCCCGGCAATGCCCCTTTCCTCCCGTCGGTCGCTGATCGTGCGCAGCGACGCGCGTTCGAAGCGTTGCTCGCGCTGCCGCGAGCCGTTCGTCATCGTGCCGCAGGCCAACCGCACATCGTCGACGGTGGGGCGCTCGACCCCGACATCACCGTCGGGTTGAAGGTGCTCGAACGCATCGGAGGCAAAGAGCTCGACGAGCGCTCGGTCGCTGACGCCCGTCACGCTCTCGCAGCCGAATCGTGGCTCTTCGCAGGTGAACTCGCTGATGTTGCGAACGTCGAAGATGTCGTCCTCGACGGCTCGTCGTACGGCGCCGGAGACATCCCCGCCCGCCTGTACCGCCCGCACCCCTCGCCCGTGACGGTGGTGGGCAAGCATGCGCGCGTCGTCGACCCCGATGCGGGAGAAGTCGGCACCTCGGAAGCCGGCGCGGAGGAGGCCGGCGCGGCGGTCGCTGCTCGCACGGACGCCCCGAACGTCGCCAAGCGCGAGCCTCGCGCGGACCGGCTGCCGCTGCTGGTGTACTTCCACGGTGGCGGGTGGGTGTTGGGGTCGCATCACACGCATGACGCCGTCGCTCGGGCGCTGTGCGCGGGCGGCGAGGTGGCGGTGCTCAACGTCGACTACCGTCTCGCTCCTGAACATGTGTTCCCCGCGGCCGTCGACGACGCCGTCGCGGCGTTTCGCTGGGTGCATGCACATGCTGAAGCCCTCGGCATCGACCCGGATCGTATTGCGGTGGGAGGCGATTCGGCCGGCGGCAACCTCGCAGCCGTCGTCGCGCAGGAATGCGCCCGTGTCGGCGGACCGCAACCTGCGTGGCAAATGCTGTTCGTACCCGTCACCGACCTGACGCTGCCGCGCTCGCGCAGCTACGAACTGTTCAGCGAGGGCTACTTCCTCACGCGCGCCAACATGGATTGGTACGAGGCGAACTACCTCGGAGGCGGAACGCTGCCGGACGACGTCGATGCGATGCGCCGCGACCCTCGCGTCTCACCGCTGTTGGCCGATGATCTGGGGCAGCTCGCGGAGCGCGGGCTGGCACCGGCGTACGTCGCCGTCGCGGGATTCGATCCGTTGCGTGACGAGGGAATCGCCTACGCGCGCAAGCTCTCCGACGCAGGTGTGGCGACGACGTTGCGCGTGCACACCGACGCCGTGCACCCGTTCATCAACATCCTCGCGACGGACCTCGGGCGACGCTGCATGGCCGAAGCCATCGGCGCTCTCCGCATGGCCCTCCACGTGCGCTGACGCCCCGCCGCTCACCCGTTGGCCCGCTCGCACCTCGGCGATCTGGTCGTGGCCGGAGCCCCCCGCTCCTTACCCATCCGCGATTCCTGTCCCCATCGGCGATTCTCGGTGGATGTCAACCTGTGGTGAGTCACTCAGGGCCGGGATGGTTGATTCCGGCCCACGCTTTCGGGGCGGGCACTGGCGCGCGGTGGCCGCGGAAACGTTCGGGGTGACGCGCCTGGTAGTAGGCGAGGCTGACTTGGCGGCGAGCGTGCAGCATCTTCCACGACCCGTCGTGCACCTGCGCGGGCGTGTACAGCGCGATCCCACTGTGGTGGTGGGCATGGTTGTACCAGTGCACGTGCTGCGCGACGTACGTGCTCGCCTCCACCAGCGACGCGAACACGCCCGGATACGACGCCCGATTCTTCAGGGTGCGGAACTCGGACTCGATGTACGGGTTGTCGTTCGACACCCGCGGACGCGAGTGCGACACCTCGATGCCATGTGCCGTGAGGAACTCGTTCAGCAGGTTCGAACGCATCACCGCGCCGTTGTCGGCGTGCACGACCTGCGGCACGCACCCACCCTCCGCCGCGATCGCGGCCATGAACAACGCCATCGCATCAGCAGTGCTCTCACGCTGGTGCACACTCGCGACGATCACCTTGCGGCTGAAGATGTCGATGATCGCGTACGCCTTGAACGCCACACCCCGAAACGCGGTGGGCAGGTCGGTGATGTCCCACGCCCACACCTGGTTCGCGCCAGTCGCCAACACCTGCGGTTTCACCCGCGCCACCGCCCGCTCACCCGCCGCGCCCGACTGCTCGACTGTGGCCTGCTCGACTGTGGCCTGCTCGCGGCGCACGCGCGCGGCGATACGCCACCACGAACGCAGACTCGCTTCCATGAAGCCCTCGTCCCACGCCTTCGCGAACGCGCCCGCGACACCCAAACCGCCCGTGCGCCCCGCACTGATGAAACCCGCGACCCGCGCGCACACCGACGCGCTCAACCTCGCTGGCTGCTCCCGCTCACGCTGCGGCACAGGCGATACCGCCGCAGCAACGTCACGGCCATGGTGGTGGCGGGCGTGCCACGTGCCACGCGAGACACCAGCGACCTGCAGCGCACGGCGCTGACTGAACCCCGCCAGCGCGCTCAGGTCTCGGATGAGGTCGTTCTCGGCTGCGATGAACGCTCGGGTGGCGTCGTCGGGGGCGTATCGGGCTCGTGCGCGTGCCAGTGTTGCAAGAGCCCGATAGCTTTTCCCAGCGACTCGTTCGCCTGACGTAGCCCGTCAGCCTCGGTCCGTAGCCGCGCGACTTCCGTGGCGTGGCGGCGTTCTTGCGCGGCGAGTTGTTCTTCCAGCCGGCGCATCTGATCAGAGCGAATATGGTCCATCGAGCCACCCTGACGCGGCGTGAGGCCACGGTCAAGATCACCACGGACATACTCACTACGCCAGCGACGTAACTGACTCGCCGTGAACGGCTGCTGCGCCAACCACGCCGTTTTCTGCCCGAACGCCAACCCCAGATACGTCACTACCGCATCCCGCTTTTCCTCGACCGTGAACACCACGCCTCCTCAACACAAGTGACTCACGACCAGGCTGGCACTTAGGGTCTCGTCCACATTCGCGGATCCTGTCCCCATCGGCGATCTACGGTCACATTCATGGCGCCGCTGCCTGCGGACCGACGACAGACGGGCGAGGTCTCGGCCTCAGCCGTCGCTCGTCACATCACCGACGCGGAGACGACGGCGTCACCACCGTCCGCGCCCCTGGAGCCGGCTGACTGGGATGCACCGCAGGCAGAGGTGGGCGGGGCCATGCGCCCGCCCGAATGAGGTCGAGCGAATGTGGACAAGAATCGCGGTTGAGGCAGGGTCGCCAGCCACAGGCGGCTGAACAGCTGACGTCAGGCTCTCGCCCCCTCCGGCCACATCACGGGGGGAAGCTCAGTTCGTGGCATCCCACGCTGTCAGCGACTGCCCGTGGGGCCCCGTCAGAGCGCGGGGTTGCCCGTCGACGGCGAGCACGAAACGTCCCTGCAGATCACGTGGCTCCCAGGCAGCAGCTACCGCGTCACGCATCCCCGGCATGACGGTGGGCCCTTCGTTGCTGATCCACGTGAAACCACCGGGCCGATGCGTCAACTCGTGCAGGCGACGTTCGAATCGTGCGCGGGTGTCATCGTCGACGTAGGCAAGCACGGCCGAGTGGAACAGCACGAGGTGCAGCTCGTCCGGCACCTGCGCGACGAGGCGCTCGAGGTCGTCGACGACATCGCCACGGACGATGTGCGCGGCGTCCTCGGGATGCGACGTCACGTGCCGCCTGACGGTGTCGATCGCCGCAGCGAGCCGCGATGCGCGTTCGTCCTGGCCCGGCCACACGAGCGCTCGCAACCAACGGGCGTTGTCGAGCGCCTCGGGGTCATCGGACAACACATCGAGTGGGTTGAGATCGAGGCCGCCACGCCATGCGATCGTCGGCGCACACGGCGTTGCGTTCGTCATCTCGTCGAGTGCGCCGGCGACCACGCACGTCAGCAGCGGCCGGTCGACCCCGTCAATCCCGTCAACCCCGACCGGACCCGACGCCTCTCGCGGCTCGAACACCTCGTCATCGCACGACGATTCATACCCCCGGGAAGCCAACGCCCCACCAGCGGGTGCGTCCTTGCACTCGCCGCCTGGGTCGACACCCTCGTCGTCAGCGCCACCGGGGGCGGGGCCTTCGTGAACCTCGGACTCAGCGGCGACGTACTGATAGGTATAGAGGTCGGGGTAGAGCGCCAACCCGGCCGAGCACCCGACCTCGACGAGCGCGATCGGGCCGTCGCCCGCTGCACGCGCCGCATCAGCGATGAACGGCAGCAGCGCCGCGCATCGCCCGACCTCGTTCGTCTGGGTGGCCCGCGAGAGCGCCACTGCGCGCACCTCGTCCCAGTGCTCGCGTAGCCAGTTGACGAACGACGACGCACCGTCGGACGGCGCGTCGAGGTAGCGCGCAGCGCCCAGGACGAGGTTGGGCTGACGCTTGGCCGCAGGCAGCGTCGCGATGAGCGAGAGGACGGCGTCGTCATCCGCGATGCGCAGGCAGATCGCCTCATAGATCGGCGAGTTTCCGCGAGCTTCGTTCGTGGCGAACCTGCGGTAGGCCGTGGCGGTGTCGGCTTCGAGCCCGGTCATGGTCATGGTGGCCTCCTCGGTGCCTCGACGTCAGCCTCCGCCCGTCGACGGCGGCTCACAAGACGTCGAGCCGAAGAAAAAACCCCGAAATCCACGCGCGGCGGGAGCCCGCGCCGTCCGTACCGCTCGGTTGCGCACAGCGCCACGCCGCACCCCGATGGCATGAAATCGCGCGTCGTGTGGTTGAGTGGAACACGAGCACGCAGCCGACGAGATCTCTCCGGCCCCGCTCGATGATCCCCGCCCCGCGTCCGTGACGCCCGGCCCGGATCCCCACCTCGCCACGACGCGAAGCCGCGAACCATCGCGCCGCCGACCGGCCACTTGACTCGAAGGATCCCGCATGACCATCACCAACCCGTTCACCCTCGCCACGCTGACGACGACGCCCGACGCGTCACCCGCCGACGTCGCCGAAACCCCCGTCACCCCCTACGCGACGCTGTGTGCGGATACGAGCCGCCCAGCCGCGTTCGCGATGACGTTCGTCGAACCCGCAGCATGATCGAACGCGGTCTGACAAAGGGTTGAGCGGCTGCTCAGCGCACGCGCAGGGGTGCAGGCCTACGCTGGGGGCGTCCCGACCATGTGCTGGAGCTCACCGATGACCGATTCGCACCATGCCTCGTCCCATCCTGTCGGCTCAGGAGGCGCGTGAGCGGATCGCGGCCGTCGAGCAGTTCATGGTCGCGTACCGCTCGGCCATCGACGAGATCGGGACGAAGCTGCGCGTGCTGCAACGCGAGTTCACGCACACCGGCAGCTACAGCCCGATCGAGAGCGTCAGCACGCGCCTGAAGTCGATGGAGTCGCTGCTGCGCAAGGCCCGCAAACGCGACTGCCGCCACCTCGACGACGTCCGGGCGCGCGTCACGGACATCGCCGGCATCCGCGTCATCTGTTCGTTCACGCATGACGTCTACCGTGTCCGCGACCTGTTGCTCGCGCAGGACGACGTCACGCTGCTCGAGCAGAAGGACTACGTCGCGCACCCGAAGCCGAACGGGTATCGCAGCCTGCATCTCATCGTCGAGGTGCCGGCCTTCTTGTCGACGGGCCCGCAGCCCGTGCCCGTCGAGGTGCAGTTGCGCACCATCGCCATGGATTTCTGGGCGAGCCTCGAGCACAAGATCTACTACCAGTACGACGGCGACGTGCCCGCGCACCTGCTCTCGGAGCTGACGACGGCGGCGCACACGGCCAGCCGTCTCGACGCCGACATGGAGAGGCTGCACCACGAGTTCAGTGCGCTGCGCACGGCGAACTCCGCCGATGACGATCACGTGCTGCCCGAGATGCTGCAGCTCATCAGCTACTTCGACAGTTCGTCGGAGCGTCACTGAGGCGAGGCTCAACCCTCGTCCGACTCGCGCGTGTAGGCCGCGGCGCGGGTGATGTCGTCCTCCTCGAGGCCTGCTCCGACAGCGCCGCCCAGCGTCGCGAGTGACGCCGTCATCCAGGCGCTCTCGACGATCTTGCCGATCGACCACGACTGATCCGACAACTGCTGGAACGAACGCCCGTCGAGCAGCAGGAAAGCGGCGGCGAGCGCCAGCAGGAACACGGCGAGGTAGAAGACGCTGACGCCGATCGTCATCGTCAGGGCTGTGGCGACGTTGAAGAGCATCACTTGTTCGCGCTCAGCCTTGCGGCGCGGGCGTTCCCACAACTTCGCCCCGACGATCAGCGAAACCGCTACGGCCACAACGGCGACCACCGACAGCAGGCCGAGCCTCCACGGCCCGTAGTTCGTGGCGAGCACCCAGATGTCGGGCGTGATGAGCGTGAGCGCGCCGGCTGCCGCCGTCACCGCGATGAGTTGGCTGAGGCGCAGCGCGAGCGTCAGCGGACGGTTGGCTCGCACGAGCCCGAGCAGCACGCCAACGTTGCCGCCGAGCACGCGCGCCGCGAACTGCACCGGGTTCTCGTCGTCGCGCCCCTCGACGTCCTCGGCCCGCTGGCGGGCACGGCGGTCGATGTCGCCGCTCGTGTCGTCCTCGTCGAAGTCGAGCAGCTCCTCGACGAGACGCACGCACGCGGCGCGCACCTTCGTCGCCACCTGCACGACACCGAGGTCCGGCACGACGACGAGCCCGACGCCATGGACGGGCGACAGCTGCGTCTGCACGACGCGGCGCCCGTCCTTGAGCGGCAGATCGGTGAGGACGAGCACGAGATCCCAGTTCTCGTCGAGCATCCGATCACGTGCCGTCTCGATGAGGTCGAGGGGCGTGACGGGCGGTTCGGCGAGACGATCTTCGACGACGACGAGGTTCCACTCGACCTGCGGGTACTTCGCCGCGAGCGCCTCCGTCACGTCGGACGCGAGCGTCGCGCTCGTCAGCGCTGCGGGTGAGACGACGAGCCCGACGTCGAGGACAGGGCGATCCGACGGGTCCGACGGCGCGGTGTCCGGTCCGGAAACGTCTCCCCCGGAGGCCATCCCGGCCGGGCGTTCTCCCGCCGATCGGAGGGGCAACTCGTGTGTCGCGTCGTCATCATGCACGTACCCATGATGCGCCATCAGCGCGCCGCGCTCATCCTTGCCGCCGGGACGCCGGGGTGCGACGTGCCGCCCTGCCGCCTCGGCGCGCGCCACATCACGCCACGACGATCGGGTACGCGCTCGACGTGGCGATCGACGATTCTGCCGACCGCATGACGGAATACGTGCGCCGCGCATGTCATTGAACCGAGCATGAAGGCAATGACGTACTCCCGCTACGGCGATGACAGTGTTCTCGAACTGCGCGACCTCGACACCCCGCGCGTCGGCCCCGGTGAGGTGCTCGTGCGCGTCAAGGCGGCGAGCGTCAACCCCGTCGACTGGAAGGTCATGTCGGGCGGGCTCGACCCGCTCATGATGACGGTCTTCCCCGCCGTTCCGGGCTGGGACGTCGCGGGCGTCGTCGAGGCCGTCGGGCTCGACACGCCCGAGTTCCACGTCGGCGACGAGATCATGGCGTACGCCCGCAAGGACGTCGTGGCCGGTGGCACGTTCGCCGAACTCGTCTCCGTGCCGGTGCGTACCGCGGCCCGCAAGCCCGCGTCGATGACGTTCGAGGAGGCCGCCTCGCTGCCCCTCGCCGGGCTGACGGCGTACCAGACGCTGACGCGTCTCAACCTCAATGCCAACGACACGCTGCTCGTGCACGGTGCGGCCGGCGGCGTCGGGTCGTACGCGGTGCAGATCGCGAAGCACATCGGGGCGCGTGTCATCGGCACCGCGTCCGAGCGCAACCACGAGTACGTGCGCGGCCTCGGGGCGGACGACGTCGTCGAATACGGTGACGGCCTGGTCGAGCGTGTGCGCGCCATCGCACCCGACGGCGTGACGGTGAGCGCCGACTACGTCGGTGACGTCGAGGAGCAGACGATGCAGCTGCTCACCCCGGCCGGGCGGCACGTGTCGGTCGCCGACCCGAGCGTCGCGCTCAATGGCGGGCTCTATGCGTGGGTGCGCCCGAGCGCCGAGGATCTCGCGAAGCTCGCGCAACTCGTCGACGACGGCGCGCTGCGCGTCGACATCGCCGCGACCTACCCGCTCGAGCGGCTCGCCGATGCCTTCGCCCAGAGCCGCGAGGGCCACACGCGCGGCAAGATCGTCGTCACCCCCTGACGCATCTCGTCCAGCCGACGAGTTCCGCCGACCGTGTGGCGGGCTCGTCGGCTCGATGGTGAACCTGCTGATGTCGCACCCCGAATTCCCGGCCACTTCGCACCCCCTACCGCCTGGTAGCGGCCTAGCGTTGAAGCATGAGAACTCGGGGGATCGTCAGCATCACGTTCATCGCCGGCCTCGCAGCCCTGACGGCGTGTTCGTGGGACGACGGGTCTAACCCGGCGTCGTCCACGGCGACAGCGTCCACCTCGGCGTCGACCACGCCGTCATCGACCTCGTCGCAACCCACCACGTCGACGGCGGCGTCCTCGAGCGCGCCGACTTCCACGCCGGCCCCGACGTCGAGCACCGCCGCCCCCACGACGCCTGCGTCGTCGACGGTGGCGCCGCAGCCGACATCCCCGTCGGCGACGCGCAGTTCGCCGACGTACAGCGCGACCTCCGAGCGCCCGCCTGCGCCGGGTGATCCCACGCCGAGCACCGTGAGTGGTGTGACGTTCGGGCGCGAGCAAGTTCTCACGCCGGGCAGCCCGGTCATCGCCGATGGCATCGGCAAGGTCAAGCCGTCGACGTTCGCCATCACGTCGCACCACACGATGTACGTGACGGACGTCGTGTGGAGCAGCTGGGGCGACCAGGTGGCACGTGCCACGGGCATCGCCGAGAACGGCGAGAACTCCGATTCGATGGTCGACCTGCCGCGGCAGAAGGCGTACATCACGGCCAAGCTCGGCACGTGCCGCGGGCGGCCCGCGTACACGAAGGTGGCGTGGAACTTCACGTCGTTCGAGAAGAACGAGACGAACCTGCAGGGGTGGTACAACATCTGCGACCTCGCGTCGAACTGAGTGCCGGCGCCGCATGGAAGACCGCGCGGCTTGGACGACCGAGCTGACTGCTCGCCCCGGTGGAATGTCGGACTCGGTGTCGAGATCCTCGCCCCGCAGGGGTGCGGAGAGCTCGAACACACCGTTGATGTCGCCACGGCCGCGTGCCCTGCACGCGCGCGGGTCCCGGACGTCGAGGACCGCAGACTCACCCTCCGACGAGGTTCGCGGCTGCGTGTTTGTCGTCGGCGTCGCACCTTCGTAGACTCGTGACGATGGTGGAGGACGAGCCGTTCTGGCATGACGACGAGCACGATGACCTGCTGGCTGAGGAAGAAGCCAACCGGTCTCGTCGTCGCGCGTTCATCGGGGTGGTGACGGCGTCGATCATCGGTGCCGGCGCGTTGGTCGGTGCCACCATGTTCGCGAAGAACTACGGCAGCAACAGCGACTCCGAGCTCCCGGCCTCGGTGGCGTCGAGCGCATCGGCCACGCCGTCGAATTCATCGTCTGTTTCGTCGAGTTCATCGAGCTCGAGTTCGTCGTCCTCCTCGAGCACGTCGACGACCTCGTCGAACCGGCCGACCGCGGAGGCCACGACGGTGGCACCGACCACGGCGCCCACTCGCACCGCGCCGACGACGCGCGCGCCCCGCACGACGACGACGCGCGCGCCTCGCACGACGACGAAGCCGAAGACGACCTCGTCCAAACCGAAGCCGACGTCGACGAAGCCGACGACGAAGTCGACGACCACGGCGCCGTCGACCACCACGACGATGAAACCCACCACGACGTCCGCACCGCCGCCGACGACGCAGGCCCCGACGACGCCTACGCCCACGCAGCCCCCGGCGACGACGCCGCCTGCTCCCGAGCCGACCAATACGCTCGGCACCGGAGGCCCCGAGGCTCCGAAGACGGCCGCCGCGAGCGGGTCAGCACCCTGATCTCAAATCTGGAAGCACGCTGAGCTGTCGTCAGCAACCTCCTCATTCGCTCAACAACCGGCCGGTGTCGTCGCGGGCGTTGAGGATGAGGATCTGGATGCCGTCGATGACGCCGTAGGCGACCATGAACACGCTGAGCATCGTGCAGCCGGGCACGAAGATGCCACTGCTGAACACCGCGAGGTGGATGCCGCCGCGGCGTGAGTCACCGGCGTAGAACCGGCCAAGGCCCGCCCAGCCACCGACGATCTGCAGGAGCCCCGCTGTCGTCTTCTTGCGCGGTGAATGCTGCGGCACGGATGCGGGCTGCGTCGGCCATGCGCGGGGTTGCCATGGGCCGGGTTGCCAACTTCCCTGATGCCACCCCGCCGCGGTCCACTCCCCAGGAGCCCACGGCCCAGCCGACCAGGCTTGCGGGGGGACGGTTCCGGGCGTCCACGGCCCTGAGGCCCATGCGTCCGACGACCATGCGCCCGAAGACCAGGCGCCGGGCATTGGCTGATCGTGGTTCCACCCGCTGTCGTGGTGGCCCCGAGCGTCAGGCGCGAAGCTCTGAGTCGGGGGCATGTGGGGTGCGTCGATGGGCGGGCCGTAGCTGCCTACGCGCGGGTGAGCCGGTGGGAGCGGGTACGGCAACGACGTGGGCTGCGGTTCGGGTGCGGGAAACATGACGTCAGTCTTGCGACGCCACGACCGGCCGCGCGTTCGTCATCCACAGCCGACACCGTCCACAGGCGACGCTGCGGCTGGAACAGTTGCACAGCGCCCGTCATCTTCGCCGACAACGCCCGAGGCGCCCCACCCTGTTCGGGTGAGGCGCCTCTCTGCGGTGCGCGTGTTCGTCAGTCGCGCAGGGCGCTGATGACGCTCGTGATGAGCATGAGCAGGCCCGCGATGATGCACAGCGTCAGCCCCCAGCCGCTGCCGGCGCTGAACCCGGCGAGGCCGTTCGCGCCCTGCTTCGCCTCGTCCAGCTTGTCACGGACGTCGAAGTAGTCGTAGACGGCGACGGCCGTGGCGATACCGCCCAACGCTGCGCCGGCCCACATGACGGGCTTGCGGATCTTGCCGAGCGCCCGCAGCACGCCGAGAGCCAGGGCGATGATGGCGGGGATGAGGACGAACCAGCCGTCCGTCACCTTGTTGTCATCACCTGCGGAGTCGGAGTTGGGGATGTTGCTCGACTCCATGCCGATGCCGTTCGTCGAGGCGTTGAAGTTGCCGAGCGTGCCGGCGTCGATCTTCAGCCACATCCAGGTGCCGAAGACACCGATGATGGCGAGGAGCGAGGCGGCAACGAGGCCCCAGCCGAGCGTCTTGCCGATGCCGGGGCGGGGCTTGTCGGCCGTCGCGCCGTTCTGGGGCGCGTACTGGTTCTGCGTCACCGTCTGGCCCTGGTTGTACTGCTGGCCGGGGTTGTAGGCGGCGCCCTGCTGGTTGGTGTTGGCGTATCCAGCCTGCGCGCCGGAAGCGTAGCCCTGCGGCGAGGAGTTGTAGCCGCCGTTCTGCTGGGCGGGCTGACCCTGGCCGTTCTGGCCGTAGGGCGCGCCCTGCGGAGCCGAGTTCCACTGGCCGCCCTGGCCGTTGGGCGTGGAGTTCTGCGGCGCCGAGCCGTAACCCGAGCCGTACTGGCCCGAGGGGTTCGAGCCCTGCTGCCCGCCCGACGTCTGGTAGGTGCCGCCCTGCGGATCGGAGCCGGGAACCGGCGGGTACTGGCCGGGGCCGCCGGCGGCCTGGCCGTACCCGTTCGAGCCCTGCGCGTTCGAGGCGTTGTGCGGCATCGCGCGGGTCTCGCCCTCGTTGGCAGCGAACTGCCCGCCGAGCCCGCCTGCCTGGTGCTGACCCTGCTGACCCTGGACCCTGGCTCTGCCAGGTCGACTGGCCCTCGCCGGCCTGCTCGTGCGAACCGGCCGACGCCATCTGCGTCGGCTGCTCGTTCAGGTCGTCGTTCGAGTTGGACATCGCGGTTTTCCTCCCGTGCCACGGACGTTTGATGGCTCTTCACGAATGAGGGTGTAGCGCGGGTCTGAACCCTCCGGCTTCGAGCAGCGACCGAGCGATGTAGTGGGTGAGGTTGCGGAAGCCGAGGGCGGAGCCGCGGAGGTGTTCGAGTCGCCCGTTGATGGCCTCGGTCGGGCCGTTGCTGGTGCCGGGGCGGTCGAAGAACGCGAGGATGTCGCCCGCCCGCTGCTTCATGGTCCGGCCGAGCTTGCGGACCTCGACGAGCACCGCGGGAACGCCGCTGCTGATCGCAGCGATCACCTCCTGCATCATCGCCTTCGCTTTCTTCTTGTCGGGCTCCCGGTAGGCCGCGACGATGCGCTGGTAGATGCCCCAGGTCGCCTCGACCTCGACGTGCTCCTCGCTCGCGAACACTGCGTCCAGGCGTGCCCGCTGCCGGTCGGTGAGCAGGCTCGCCCCGGTATGCAGGGTGCGGCGGGCTTTGTAGAGCGGGTCGCCCTTGAGCCCGCGGTGACCGGTGGTGTCTTGCTGGACCCGACGCCGGCAGACATCCAGCGCGTCGCCGGCGAGGCGGACCACGTGGAACGGGTCCATGACGGGGACGGCGTCGGGGAGTTCCTCGGCGGCAGCGGTCTTGAACCCGGCGAAGCCGTCCATCGCGACCACCTCGATCCGCTTCGCCCAGTCCGCAGGGCGGGCGGCGAGCCACTGCTTGAACACCGCCTTGGAGCGGCCCTCGACCATGCCCAGCAGCCTCGCCGGCCCGGTCTTGTTCCTCGCGGGCGTGAGATCGATGATCACGGTGACGTACTTGTCGCCCAGCCTCGTGTGTCGCCAGACGTGCTCGTCGACACCGATCGTGGTGACCCCGTCGAACCGGGCGGGGTCGTCGATCAGGCGCCGCTTGCCTTCCGCGAGGACGGCGGTGTTCGCGGCACTCCAGGACACCCCGAGACCTGCGGCGACGCGGGTGACGGTGAGGTGGTCGATGACGATGCCCGCAGCGCCCACTCCAGGCCGCCGCGGGAGATCTTCGCACGCGGCGCCGCTGCCCGCGTCATGTCCTGCCGCCACGTGCGCCGGCAGTGTCCGCACCGGTACCGGCGCACCCGCACCAGCAGGGTCGTCGGCCGGTGCCCGAACGGCTCGTGCGCCAGTCGACGCGTGACCGTGTCCCGCGGCACGCCCTCGACACCGCACTTCCGACACCACGGGTCGTCCCCGACGACGCGGCATTCGATCGTGGCCCGATCCGGCTCGATCAGCTGGCCGACGGCGACGAGGCCGAGCTCGTCGAGGCGGCAGAACGTGGTCAGGTCAGGGGTCGCGAAAGTAGGGTGGAGCACGTCGAGGTCTTTCGGGATGGCGAGCGTGAAGAACTTCCATCATCCGGGAGACCTCGACCCCTACCCGGCCACCGACGCGCTCAACCGATTACACCCTCGTTCGTGAAGAGCCCGTTTGATCCACACATTAGAGGAACCTGGGAGCTCATCGGTTCCAACTGGCGGGTAACGCCGTGTCGTGGGCGTATCGGTCGCCGTCAGGGCGGTGGACGACGGGACCGTCTGCCGTCAGTTTCGACGGGATACGTCGCGGGTGTCCGCTCGACGCACGTCGAGCGAGCACACAGACCCGTCGGGCGAGCGCGCGCCTCCGCCGGGCCCTTCGAGTGGCGGCGATGACGGCGCCAGCTCAGCGTTCGTGGGCCTCGTCGATGCGTTCGAGGATGGCGGCGGCGAGGGGTTCGGGGTGGAGGTCGCTGATCCAGTGGCCGGTGTTCTCGAGTTCGACGAGGCGGTAGGGGGCGTCGACGTAGGCGTGGGTGAGGTGGGCGGCGGTGTGGCCGAAGGCGAAGTCGTCGGCGCCCCAGACGTACGTCGTCGGGATGGTGCAGGGGCCGAGGTCGGCGGCGTCGCGGGGGCCGTAGGCGCGGTAGTAGTTGAGGGCGGCGTCGAGTGCGCCGGGTTCGGCGAGGAGGCGGGCGTGTTCGTCGAACGTCGCGCGGGGCAGGTCGTGGCAGCCTTCGCGCAGGCGGCGCCAGTCGTCGGCCATGAGGTGTTCGGCGGCGTCGGGTTCGCGGAACGTCTTGATGTACTGCATGGCGTCGCGCTGGGATTCGTCGGTGGCGATGGCGTCGAGCATGGCCTTGGGGTGGGCGGTGCTGACGGCGGTGTAGGTCGCGAAACGTTCGGGGTGGCGGATGGCGGCGAACCACCCGATCGTGCCGCCCCAGTCGTGCCCGACGAGGTGCGCGCGCTCGATGTCGAGGGCGTCGAGCAGGCCGATGATATCGCCGACAAGTTCGTCGATCGCGTAGTTCCCGGCACCCTGGGGGCGCGCTGCGGACGAGTATCCGCGCAGGTTCGGGGCGATGATGCGGTGGCCGGCGTCGGCGAGTTGCGCTGCGACGAAACGCCATTGGGCGTTCGACTCGGGGAAGCCGTGCAGCAGCATCACCGGCATGCCGTCGTCGGGGCCGGCGGTGGCGACGTCGAACGTCAGGTCGTCGACGGTGACGGTGCGGGCATGGCCCCAGGGGGCGGTGGGCTGGGTCGAAGCGCTCATGGTTCGACGCTACTCGTCGGGTGGTGGCTCAGTTCAGCTTGCGGCCGTAGGGGTCGCGCACGGAGCCCGTCAGCATGAGGATGGCGTCGATGAACGCCCAGATGCTGACGCCGACGAGGATCGGGAAGCCGACGAGGATGAGCGTGCCGAACAGGCCGATGAGGCCGAGGGCGAGTTGGACGCCCCCGGTTCGCGTGTCGCCGATGTAGAAGCGGCCGACGCCGAAGTAGCCGAAGAAGAGCTGCAGCAGGCCGGCGGCGATCTTGGACTTGTCGGAGAGCGGTTCGCCCGTCATCGGGTCGATCAGGCCCGACGCGTAGGGCATCTGGCCGGGTGCGACGCTGGGCTGCACGGGGCCCTGCCACGACCCGTAGGCCTGGGGCTGTTGGCCTGGGAACCGCTGGGCGGTCGGCCCCTGCCATGCACCGTTGCCCTGCTGGCCGTATCCCGGCGCGCCGCTCGGGCCTTGACCGTAGCCGTCCTGCCACGACGGACCCTGGCCGTACCCGGGCGAACCCTGACCGGAGGGCGCGCTCGACGGGTACGGCGAATACGGGTACGGCTGGTCGGCGCCCGCGGCCCATCCGCCGTGAGTCGCGCCGGCCGAGTCGATGTAGGGCGCGTCGGCCCGGTAACCATCGTCGCCGGCCGGGGTGCCGCCGTGGTGCCTGTCTCGCGCAGCTGCGTAGCCGTCAGGGCGCGCCCCAAAAGGCCCTGATGCGTGGGGCATGGCCTGCGTGTCGTCGTGACGATGGGTGCCGCCGTAACCCGGGTCGTTACTCATGTCTCAACTCTGGCACGTGCGGGCGGTCACGAGGCGCGAAAGCGCTCGTAGTGGATCTGTAGCAGGTCGGGGTCGGGCCGGTCGGCGCGGCGGCGAGGCACGACCATGAGCGGCCTGCCGTGCAGCTTCTTGATGCCGTGCTCGAGCAACGGGCCGTCCACCTCGCCGAGGATGTCGGCGCGTACCTCGACGCGTAACTCAGGTGTCAGGCCGAGGATGCCGACGTCATAGGCGGCGTGATGGATCTTGCAGAGCGCGAGCCCGTTGCGGACGGAGGCGATGCCACGCTCGTGGCGGTCTTCGACGATGTGCGCGGCGTCGAGCAAGGGGCTGTGCCGGAGCTGGCAGACGGCACATCGTGATTCGTAGGCTCGCATCACCATGCTGCGGAACACCGGCTGATGCAGGCGGCGATAGGTTTCTTGGCGCAGGTATCGACGCAGGACTTCTTCCATCGGGGATTCCGTCGCCTGGAGGTGCTGCAACCCATCCGTCGCGACGACGAACTGTTGCTGTGCCACCTCCTCACCGATGAGATACACCGGGTAGACGGGCTTGTACAGCGCCGGACCCACTCCCCAGAACCAGATCAGGGGCACCCGGCGAAGCATCGCTTCTCGCAGAGCCCGGTTCTCGGGGTGATCGGGGTCGTCACCACGCCACTTGTACCGCACGAGACCGTCAGGGCCGAGGTCGTCGTCGTACGGGCGGTCAGCGCCGGCAGGACGATAGGTCGTTCGGATCGACAGCGCCGCCGTGAACTGTCGCGGCTTTCGGATCCCCCGTTGGGGATCCATGAGTCTGAAACCCTGGCCTTCGAAGGTGAACTCGGCGATCTCCTCCGACGTCAGCGCGTCGAGGCCGTCATTGGTGCGAACGGCCAGCCAGCGGATCGCTGCGGCCCGCAATGCATCCTGGGTGGCCTCTGGCCATACGTCAGGCACTCAGATCACCGCCCATACGCTCGACGCCAGCTCACGCACCGCGGAGAGGGCACTCATCTCTCGATCCGCGGTGCATCCGGGCGCTCGTCCAGCTCTGGGACCTCGACGACGGGCACTTCTTCGACGGGCAGACGCATGAGGCTCGCGAGCAGCTCCGCGAACGATTTCGCGGTCTCACGCGCCTCACCCTCTCGCGCCCACGAGCCGAACTCGAGGTGGAGGTCGGCGTCGGTCGTCACGATGGTGACGGCCAGCGGTTTGTCCTCGTGATCCGTGACGCGGACGAAGCGGATCTTGTCGTTGTCGATCGTGTGCTCGGCCTCCGCGGAACTCTCGAAGTTCTTCGGCGACAGGACATACGTCCGCTGATCGGTGACGGCCACCCATCGACGACGACCGATGTCGGCGATCGAGAGACCGCCCGCATCATTGACCTCGGCGAAGGCGATGAGGCGTTCGGCGGGCTCAGTGACCCAGGGCAGCCCTCGCAGAACGGTCTCGGGGATGTCACCCTCGATTGCGACTCTGCTCGGAGCAGGGAAGGCCTCGACGCCGGGGAGACCGAGCCGTCGTCCGAGGTCGTTGACGATGGCGGCGAGGTGCGCGCTCGAGGCAGCGTTGGCGCGGCCAGCCGAGCGCTCGCGGAAGGAGAGCGTGCGCTTGGGGGCGCTCAGCGTCGTGGCGAGGTTGAGCTCCCGTCGCAGGTCGGCGAGCAACGTCGTCGCCCTCTCCCTCTGCCGGGCACCTTCGGTCTCAGCCTGCTCGACGAGGCGATCGCGGCGTCGGGCCTCGCGCTCGTCCTCGCCGGCGTGCAGGGCTGCGTTCGCCGCTTCGAGGAGGCGGAACATGCGCAGCGTCTCCGTCGCAAGGACGAGGGCCTGTGCGTTGCGGACCACGTCGGGGCGCTGGAGGATCTGCTGACGGGCCGAGTGTGAATCCGCCTGAGACAGCGCATGCTCGTGACCGGCGACGGTGTGCTGGGAGCGGTCGACGTAGGCCTCGAGGTCGGGGCGCAGATGGCGAATGCCACCCATGATGGAGTCGGTGACCGCGCCGACGTGCGTCGCCATGTCGTACGCCTGGTTGATCGCCTTCGTGGCACCCGTGATCTGAGACCAATGGTCGCTCTTGATCGCGTCGAACACGCCTTCGGTGAGTTTGAGGTTCTCCTCCGCGGTCCGCTGAATCTGGGCCATCTGCGCCTGCATCGCGACCATCGCGAGTGCGCCGCCGGCCGAGGCGGCGATGGTCGTCGCCTGCGCCCCGCCGGCTGCGATGAGCCGGGCTTGGCCGACGATCTTGCCGTCCTTGACGAGATTGCCGGTGAGCTGACCGCCGCTCATCATGGGCTGGGCGCCCTTGGCGATGAGGTCGAGTGACTGCGGGGCGAAACGAAGCAGCCCCTGTGCCTGGGCGATGCCGTTCGCCGTCTGTGCCGCCACATTGCCCCAGCCGAGGGCCGATGCAGCAGCTGAGGCGATCTGCCCCCGGGCGCCGGGGTCGATCAGATCCATGGGGAGCAACTCGACCCCCTCGGGCACCGCATCACCCACGACGACGGCGACGCCGGGCTCGATCTCGATGATGGCGCCCCGAGCGTCTGCCTCGGCGCCGCTGGACTCTGCGGTCATCACAACCCCTCGTAGTAGCGGCGAACGGCCTGAGCCATGAGCTGGCGGCGCTCGGCCAGGAAGCTCTCGTAGTCGTCGACGGAGACGTCACGGATGTTCGCTGGGACGGCGTTCTCCGCGAGGTTGCGCGCGAGATCGTCGGCGTCCGTGATCTCCCCCAGCTTCAGCACTCCGGTGGCGATCTGCTCGTCCACCATGCCCATGTATTCGGCCGGGGACCGCTTGCCGATGCTGATGTTCACCGACGTCTCCGTCAGCGCGAAGTTGGCGACCTGGTTGTAGTCGCGGCGGTCGGTGACACCGTGCGTCTGCAGGTAGGCCTTGGGGACGATGTGATGGATGTCGCCGGAGTTCTCGTGCATCGCGGTGACGGTGATGCTGCGCGAGAGAAAGCCGCGCTTGTTGGCGTGGATCTGCGATGCGAGGAACGCCTGGAACGCCGGGGCGCTCGTCGACGGTGTCTGGAGCGCTGACGGCATCGTGACGTTCCAGTAAGCATCGCTGAGGGTCGACTCTTCGAGCTGCCTGAGGTAGGCCGCCGCTCCCATGGAGGCGATGCGCCGCATGTCGAGTTCCCACGTCGTCTCGAAGCTTCCGGAGTGACGTCCCGTCAGCATCGACATGACGAACCATCGACGGACGATCCTCTTGCGCTCGCCCTCGGACATCGACGTGTCCTGGCGCAGACGTAGGTAGAGGGCGTAGGCGAAGTTCAGCGCATTCTTGGAGCCGATCATGCTGGGCGTGATGAAGCCTGCCGACTTGATCGTCATGACGAAGTTCTCGAACTCGTACTGGTTGACGATCTTCGCCAGGGCTGCTTCGAGCACGTCGTAGGCCTGCGGGATCCGGTCCGGGTCCAGCGTCCGAGTCTCGGGATCGCGACCCGACAGCTCCCCCACGATCGACGACGCGCGCCCGCGGCTGAAGCCCACGAGACCGGCCACGCGGATGATGTCGCCGTAGTTGGGGTCGTACAGATCCTCCGAGACGTTGCGGAGCCAGGCGATCTTCTCCAGGTAGCCCGAGGCACCGAACTCGACGTCGTTCTCCTTCATGTCGTCGTACGCGTGCGGCGCGACCGACAGGTGTGCGAAGTAGTCGATGAGCTTGCGCAGGTTGCGGCCACGGTCGCCGTACGTGGCGATCTTGCTCATGGCGAAGTCGGCACTGCTCAGCGGCACGCCCTTGGAGTTGATGCGGATGAAGATCTCGGACACCGTCTCGACGTCGAGGTCGTCGCTGAGCGAGATGATGCCGATCTGAGCGTTCTTGATCTTGCTCAACCGTTCGAGGTTTCTGCCCACGGTGGACTTGTCGACGTCGGGGTTGCGCGTGAAGTAGTCGTTGAAGAACTCCCAGGTGGAGTCGAGGCACATGAACTCGGAGATGTCGGAGACCCACTCGGGATCCTTCGCGATCACCGGGGTCGCCGTCGCGAACTCCTCCTTGACCGGGTTGAACGCGATCGTGATGCGCTTCTGGCGGTACCGCTTGTCGATGACCTTGAGCCCTGCCACGGCGGCACGCAGAGCCGTGATGCGCTGCTGCCCGTCGATGAGGATCTGCTGATGAGCAGCCACCTGCCCTCCCTTGAGCTTCGCTCCGACCGACTGCCACGTGATGAGGTAGCCGACGGGGTAGCCCTTGTACAGGGAATCCATGAGATCGCGCACCTTGACGCTGTCCCACACGAACGGCCGCTGCAGCTCGGGGATCGCGATCTGCTCGCTCTTCACCAGGTTCAACAAGGTCGCGACGTCACGTTGCTCGACGGAGTACTTTGCCATGTCACCGAGGCTAGCTACCCCGCACGCCTTCCGGGCATGGAGACAACACTTTCGCCGCCATTGGCGGGCACCCTGAGCCGCCTGATGCCAGGCAGAACCCTGGCCAGACACGGGACCTCGCCGGTACTCTCGGTGCGGTGTGGTCGCATCAATCTCGAACGGTGAGGGAATCGGTTGGCTGGTCTTCGTTCCCACCGACAGTCCTCAGGAGCGCCCACCCGTTTCCACATGAGGAAGGCGCGGCATGACGGCTCGGCTCACGACGTACCAAGCGAAGTACTACGCGCACGAGCTGCAGCGCAGTTACGCGAACAATCACGTCGGCAAGCTCGCCGGCCTGCTGTTCGATGCCCAGGTGGAGCCGAAGCCGCACCAGATCGACGCTGCTTTGTTCGCGTTGCAGACGCCGTTCCTGCCGGGCGTGATCCTCGCTGATGAGGTGGGTCTTGGCAAGACGATCGAGGCGGGCATCGTCATCTCGCAGTATTGGGCCGAACGCCGCCGCAGCATCCTGATCGTCGCCCCGTCGAGCCTGCGCCAGCAGTGGCAGCAGGAGCTGTACGAGAAGTTCCTGATCCCGTCCGCCATCCTCGACCCGAAGTCGAAGGACTCGCTGCTTGACGCTGCGGGCGGTCGCTCGGCGCAGGTGTTGATCTCCTCGTATGAGTTCGCGCTCCGGCACGAGACGTTGCTGCTGAAGGCCTGGGATCTCGTAGTCGCGGACGAGGCGCACCGGCTGCGCAACTACTGGACGGGTAAGACGAAGGCCGCCGAGGCGGTGGCGCACATCGTCAAGGGCGCACACAAGACGGTGCTGCTGACGGCGACGCCGCTGCAGAACAAGCTCGAGGAGCTGTACGGGCTGGTCTCGATCTTCGACCCGGACTATTTCTATTCCCTTGATGCGTTCCGGGAGCGGTACGTCAAGAACCGAGACCTTGGCGGTGACGACGACCTGGTGGAGCGTGTCGCGACAGTCTCGAAGCGTACCTTGCGCCGCGAGGCTGACAAGTACATCCACTTCACCAAGCGCCTGCCGCTGACGGTTGAGTTCACCCCGTCGCCCGACGAGGCACGGCTCTACGACTTGGTAAATGACTACCTGCAGCGCGACGAGCTGTTTGCCTTCGCCGGGAGTCAGCGCCACCTCTCTGCCCTGATCATCCGCAAGCGTCTCGGCTCGTCGACCTACGCGGTCGCGAGCACGCTGGAGAACATCGCCAACCGTCTGGCCGATGAGGTTGCCGCTGGGCAGCGCCGCGACGGCCGTGGTGGCCTCGTGGCAGCAGACTTCACTGTCGACGACGAGATCACCAGCGAGGAACTGGAGGAGGCCGACGAGATCGACGGCGCGGGCACAGGTGCCCGGGCGTCGTCGTTGCCGCTAGACGAGTCGTTGCTGGAGGCGATGCGTGCCGAGGTTGCGGAGCTGCGCGAGTACGCGGCTCTGGCTCGTTCGATCACCGAGAACCAGAAGGCGGTCAAGCTTGGTGAGGCGCTCGATCTGGGCTTCGAGCGGCTGCGTGAGCTGGGTGCTCCTGAGAAGGCCATCATCTTCACCGACTCGACCAAGACGCAGGAGTATATCGCGCGCTCGCTGCGGGAGGCCGGTCGCGGCAAGGGACTCGTTCTATTCAACGGTTCGAACAACGGGCCGGAGCAGACCGCGATCCACCAGGCGTGGCTGGAGAAGAACAGAGACGGCGACCTGATCACCGGCATCGCCGCCGTGGATCGTCGCAAGGCGCTCGTGGACTACTTCCGCACTGAGGGCACGATCATGATCGCGACCGAGGCTGCGGCAGAGGGCATCAACCTGCAGTTCTGCTCGATGCTCGTCAACTACGACCTGCCCTGGAACCCGCAGCGGGTCGAGCAGCGCATTGGCCGTGTGCACCGCTTCGGGCAGAAGCACAACGTCGTCGTCGTGAACTTCTCGAATAAAGGCAACGTCGCCGAGCAGCGCATCCTGGAGTTGCTGACCAACAAGTTCCAACTGTTCTCCAGCGTCTTTGGCGCCAGCGACGAGGTGCTCGGCGCGATCGAGGACGGGCTGGACTTCGAGAAGACGATCAGCGACATCCTCACCCGCTGCAGAACCGCTGACGAACTGGACTCCGCGTTCAAGGAGCTGGAGGCGCAGTACGCGGGCGAGATCTCGCGCGAGATGGCCAGCGCCAAGGCGAAGGTCTTCGACAACCTCGACCCCCACGTCCAGGATCGCCTCAAGGCCTACGACACGCAGTCCGGCGAGGTGCTCAACAAGTTCGAGCGCTTGCTGCTCGCGGTAACCCGGCACGAACTCGACCAGCACGCCACCTTCGAGGGCGACGGGCGCACCTTCGTGCTGAACCGGACCCCGGTGAAGGACGCGCCGACCGGGCGCTACTTCTTCAAGTCCCAGCCGCTGGAGAACGCCCACCAGTACCGTTACGCGAGCCCGCTGGCCCAGCACGTCGTTGAGACCGCCAAGACCCACGACACCCCGGCACGCGAGCTGACGTTCTCTCTCGGCCAGTCGGAGCGTGTGAGCAGCGCGATTCGTGCGCTGGAGGGCACCAGCGGCGAACTCACCGTCAGCGTTGCGACCTTCCGTATGAGGGCGCGCGACGAGGATGTCTCCGAGTCCTACATGCTGACCGGCGCCCTGACCGATGACGGTCAGTGGCTCGATGAGGAGTACGTCGCGGACATCCTCGACCTGGCCTGCATCTCGGTTGGAGAGCAGCCCGTGGCGATCGATGCGGCACACTTCACGCCGCACCTTGATGCACGACGGGCGGAGCTGGAGAAAGAAGTCCAGGGCCGCAACTCCCGCTACTACGACCAGCAGGAGGAACTGCTCTACCGCAACCAGCAGGACCGCAAGTCCGAGCACGAGGGTGCCATCCGCGACTACCGCGCCAAGGAGAAGGAAGCCCGTAAGCTCGCCCGGCAGGCCGACGACCCGATGGAGCAGCTGCGGCTCAAGAAGGAGGCCCGGAAGTGGGAGCAGCGTGCCGAGGAGGCCGACGAGGACTTCCGCGAGACACGCAAGAAGCTCCGGGCTGAGGCGGACAAGTATCTCGAGCTGATCGAGCAATCGCTGCGCGGAACCCAAGACATCCAACATCTGTTCACAATCCGTTGGAGGATTATCCCGTGACCGACGAGATCTACGAGACGCCTGCCTCGACGCCGAACTTCAGGACCGAACTGGCGGCGCAGCTGGCCGAGCTGGTCCCCGAGGCCATCGCCGACGGCAAGGTCGATGTCGAGAAGCTCAAGGAATTGCTCGACGGCGACGTAGCCGACAGCAACGAACGGTTCGGACTCTTCTGGCCCGGCAAGAAGCGCGCCCTCCGTGCGGCGCAGGAGCCGACCACGGCGACGCTGAAACCCGACTTCGACAACTCGAAGGACTGGGACACGACGCAGAACGTCTTCATCGAGGGCGACAACCTCGAAGTGCTCAAGATCCTGCAGAAGCACTACCACGCGAAGATCAAGCTGATCTATATCGATCCTCCGTACAACACCGGCAAGGACTTCGTCTACCCGGACAACTACAAGGAGGGCCTCGACACCTACCTCGAATGGACGCGCCAGGTCAACGAGGAAGGCAAGAAGGTCACGACCAACGCCGAGACCGAAGGCCGCTACCACTCCAACTGGCTCAACATGATGTACCCGCGCCTCAAGCTCGCGCGGAACCTACTCACCGACGACGGCGTCATATTCATTTCGATCGACAACCATGAGCACGACAACCTGCGGAAGCTGTGCAACGAGGTGTTCGGCGAAGGCAACTTCATCGAATCCATCGCTTGGAACAAGCGGATCCCCAAGAATGATAAGGGCATAGGAAGCATTCACGAATACGTGCTGGTCTATGCGCGCTCGCTCGCGGATGCCCCGGAATTAACCGTCCGCAAGGATGGTCTTGATGCGATCTATGAACTTCTAAAGCGGCTCAAGGACAAGAAGACGCCCCTGGCGGAGGCGCAGAAGGAAATCCGTCACCTCTACAAGAAGCAGGGGTACGACCGCGGCATCACGCTCTACAACGCCCTCGATGCGAATTATCGGCTCTGGGGAAAGATCAATATGAGTTGGCCGAACGCCGATACTTTCGGTCCCCGGTACGACGTGTTTCACCCGGTTACAGGTCGCCCGGTAAAGGTTCCAGACCGTGGCTGGCGGTGGAAGGAGGACACCTTCAAGGAAGCTGCCGGAATCGTGGATGGCAAGTACACGAGCGTACAGCCGACACACAATGGCGGGTACATCTGCGGACGGGTCTGGTTCTCCGCCGATGAGAACATGCAGCCGAGCTCGATCAACTACCTCGATGAGGTCGACCGCTTCCTCCTTCGCTCGGTCCTGTCGATGAAGAGCGACGGAGGCATCGAAGTCGAGCGGATGTTCGAAGGTAAGAGCTACTTCTCGTACCCGAAGCCAACTGCGCTACTCCGGACTCTGATCTCAGCGGTTCCGTTGCGTGATGGAGATACAGTCCTGGATTTCTTTTCGGGCTCAGCGACGACTGGGCATGCGGTCATCCAGCTAAATGCTGAGGATGGCGTAAAGCGTCGTCATGTGCAGGTGCAGCTCCCCGAGCCAGTCGTTCCGGGAAGTGCGGCCGCGAAGGCAGGATTCTCCGATCTCGCTGAACTCGCCCGCGAACGACTCCGCCGGGTCGCGGCCGAACTTGGGACATCGGGTGTGGCGCAGGGCATGGACCTCGGTTTCCGTGCGTACACCCTCACCGACACGAACTTCTCGAAGTGGCGGCTCTCGAGCGATGTCGAGGAGGACGCGTTGCAGCAGCACCTGCTCAGTCTTCGTGACAGTGCGACTGACGATGCTTCGGCCGATGAGCTACTCACTGAGATCCTGCTCAAGCAGGGTTACTCGCTAACCGAGGCCGTCTCGCCCGACGAGGTTGGTGGCCTGGACGTCTGTCTCGTGCGGGATCGTGACGGTGACATCGCCGTGCTGGCGTACCTGAATGAGCACGTCAAGCCGACGCTCGAGCAGCTTCGTGCGTTCGTTGACGAGTCTCCGACGCGGATCATCGTGCTTGAGGACGCGTTCCAGGGCGACGACGAACTCAAGACCAACCTGGCCCAGCTCGCAAAGAGCAAGGGCATTGAGATCTGGACGGCCTGAGTATGAAGAACAGCACAGCGAGCGGTTCAGGATTCCAGTTCGACGCCAGTCAGCCGTATCAGCTGGATGCGATCGCGTCCGTGGTCGACCTGTTCGACGGGCAGCCGAAGGATGCAGAAAAGCTGGTCACGACCCTGCATGGTGCGGCGGTGCTGCCCGACTCGGATCAGTCGGTGCTTGACATCGACCTGACGCAGGAAGTCGGCGCAGTCGGCAACAGCCTGGTGCTCGATCGTGACCTGATCCTTGCGAACCTGCAGCGTGTGCAGGATCGCAACGGCCTTGAGGTGGCGTCGGCGCTTGCGGGCGACGCGCTCGACTTCGATATCGAGATGGAGACCGGCACGGGTAAGACCTATGTCTACCTGCGCACGATCTTCGACTTGGCCGTCCGCTACAACTTCACGAAGTTCGTGATCCTGGTGCCGAGCGTGGCGATCCGTGAGGGTGTCAGCACGAGCATCCGGCTCATGCGTGAGCACTTCGAGAGCCTCTACAAGTCGCGGGGCATCACCTTCGATGCCTCCGTCTATAGCGGCAAGAGCGCTGAGGAGGTGCAGTCGTTCGCGACCTCGACCAACGTGCAGATCCTCATCATGACGATCGACTCGATCCGTGGCAACGCGAACACGCGCATCATCCACCAGACGCGCGACAAGCTGAACGGCCTGCGCCCGATCGACTATCTGAAGGCGACCCACCCGGTCGTGATCTTGGACGAGCCGCAGAACATGGAGTCGCAGCTCTCTCAGTCGGCGGTCGGTGAACTCGACCCCGTCTTCACCCTGCGCTACAGCGCAACGCACAAGAAGCAGCGCAACGTCGTCTACCGGCTCGACCCGGTCGACGCCCACGATCTCGGTCTGGTGAAGCAGATCGTCGTCGCCGAGGTGGCCCGGCAGGGCGCGGACGCGACGCCGTATATGAGGCTGGTGGAGGTGCGGCGTGAGCCGTCGTGGTCGGCCCGGCTGGAGCTGTCCTGCCGCAAAGCCGATGGCTCGCTCGAGCGCCGAGTCGTGAGCGTGAAGCAGCACCAGGAGCTGTCCGATGGCCGCCTGACGAACAACCCGATCTACGAGGGCTGGCGCATCAACGAGATGAGCATCGAGCCCGCCTACGTCGACCTCACCACGCACGGCTTCCTCTACGAGGGCGAGAGCATCGGTGCCTCGGCCGGCGCGATCTACAAGGAGATGATCCGCGAGACCGTCCGCGAGCACCTGCGCAAGGAATCGATGCTGCGCGCCAAGGGCATCAAGGTGCTCAGCCTCTTCTTCGTCGATAAGGTCGCCAGCTACCTGGGCGACGGCACGAACAACGACGACGCGAGCGGTGACTTCGTGCAGTGGTTCGACGAGGTCTTCATCGAGGAGCGTGCGAAGTCCGCGCGCTACCAGGAGCTGCTGCCGCAGGCGCCGAGTGAACTGCGCCGGGCGTACTTCTCCCAGATCAAGCGCGGCAAGACAACCACCTTCCAGGACTCGTCCGGCACCACCAAGGCCGATGACGACGCCTACGAACTGATCATGCGGCAGAAGGCACGCCTGCTCGACGAGAACGAGCCCGTGCGGTTCATTTTCAGCCACTCTGCCCTGCGCGAGGGCTGGGACAACCCGAACGTCTTTCAGATCTGCACCCTGCGCGAAATGGGCGCTGAGACCGAGCGTCGCCAGACTCTCGGACGTGGGCTGCGCCTGCCCGTCGCCAAGACCGAGGACGGCTACGCCCGCGTCGCTGACCGTGGCGTCGCCACGCTGACGGTAGTAGCGAATGAGTCGTACACGAAGTTCGCAGACGCACTCCAGCGCGAATACAAGGACGCCGGGGTCGAGATCGGCCGGGTGCGCCGGGCCGAGTTCTCGAAGATCCCGCTGCAGGACGAGAACGGTGCGCTCACCGACGACCAGTTCGGCTATCAGCGATCCGTGCTGGTGTGGGAGCACCTCAAGGACAAGGGCTTCATCGACAAGGACGGCGCAGTTACCTCAAAGTTTCAGCCGAACCAGCTCGGATTCGACCTCGGCCTGCCCGTCGACTTCGTCTGGGCTGAGTCGATCATCATCGAGCTGATTGAACGCGCCAACATCGGCAAGTACGTCAAGCCGGTCAGCAAGCGCCAGCCGCGCGTGCTCAATAAGCAGCTCTACTCGACCCCCGAGTTCGAGGAGTTCTGGGAGACGATCAGCCAGAAGACCACCTACCGCGTCCGGGTCGGTCGCGACCAGCTGATCGAGAACGCCATCCGGGTGATCCGTGAGGAGCCGAAGATCGACGCGCTGCGCATCCAGGTCACCCGCGCCGGAGTCAAGGTGCTGCGAGGCGGCGCCAAGGGCGAGGAACTCGGCACCCGCTCGGCTGACCTCAAGGGCAGCTACGACCTGCCCGACATCATCACGGAACTTCAGGAGGCGACCTCCCTCACCCGCAAGACCATCGTCGACATCCTGATCGGCAGCGAGCGGTTGAGTGAGTTCATTGGCAACCCGAACGACTTCATTGCGATGGCCAAGCGTGTCCTCCAGAGTGAGCTGGCGAAGATCGTGGTTGACGGCATCCAGTACGAGCGGATCGCTGGCTCGGTATACGAGCTGCGTGAGTTGCAGCGAGACGGCGAGGATGAGAAGGAGCGCTTCCTCGACCAGATGTACAAGGTGCAGCACACCCGAAAGACAGATTTCGACTACGTCGTCTTCGACTCCGATGTGGAGCGCCAGTTCGCGGAGCTACTCGACTCCCGTGAAGACATTAAGATGTTCATGAAGCTGCCAGCCAAGTTCAAGATTGATACTCCGGTTGGGCCGTATAATCCAGACTGGGGGATTATCAAAAAGGAAGGCGACGAAGACCGGATCTATATGATCCGCGAGACGAAGAGCACACTTGACGATTCGAAGCTTCGGCCAAGCGAGCTCGCCAAGATAAAAGCAGCTAAGCGCCATTTCGAAGCTATCGGTGTCGTGGACTATGCCCGCTCGGCGCCCGGGGCATGGAGGCTGTGATAAGGGTTTATTCCGCTTAGATGATTCGTCGGTAAACGGAGCGATCCGGGCCACATTTGGTCCGGTTTACCCCTAATTGAGAGCGCTGGCACCTACCGTTTCCCCCCTGTATGCGGCAGCTCGCCTCGCGGACGCTGCGGGCCGCAAACGTCGAGCCACTGAGCAGCGCGTAGAGCGTGCGCGCGCAACGCTCGAACTCGCGCCCTTCGCCGGCACCAGTGCGGCATCGACATCGCCACAACTGCTCCAACTCGCCCGCAGCAATCGCCTTCGCGACTACCTGGCCGCGCTTCGTCAGCACGAACTCACCGCGATAGTGACGCGCGTAGCCCATCGTCTTCAGCGACTCACGCAGCGCCGTCACCGGCACGACATCCATCTCTCGACGGCTACTGCCGTGCGTCCAGATGCGCAGCGCGTCGACGATCCTGCCGACAGTGTCAGGCTTCAGGTAGCCCGCTTGCGTCAGCGGCAGCGGGCCCTCCGCGAGCATGCCGATGAGCGTCACCCACGAGCGCAACGCGTCGGCGCGCTCTGCGTCCGTCGGTTCGACACGCTCCGTGCGAGCCCGCGACACCGAACCGAGCAACACCACCTGCGCGCGCGGCGACGCCCGCCGCAACGTCTGGCCGAGCATCGGCGACGGATCCACCGCCCCCTCTTCAGCGATCCTCTAAAGAACCTCGTTCTCCTTCGACAGCACGACGATCGCGACGTTCGCCTCGTCGACCGAGAAGCGCGCCGGATCCCAGCCCGGCAGCACCCACTCCGCCAACTCCCGTGGCAAGGTGCGCGCCTTGTGCCCCTGGACGAGTTCGTTGTACTGCCACGGTCCGCCCGAATCCTCCAACGGGCATGCGTTGCGACCGGCGACGCACTCCGCGAGCGAGCCGTCGGCGTCAGGTGCACCGCTCGTCGCGAGCTCGAAGATCTTCTCGAGCTTGATCGTGTGCACCCAGTCGTCACCGAAGTCATACACGTAGAACACACGATCGTCGGGAGCGCGCAGCACCTGATCGAGCACGACCTCGGTCTCGACGCCCGACGCTTCGTCGAGGTCGTCACCCTCCTCGACATCCCACTCACTCGCGAGGTACGGCCCGCCCCAGATGTCCTTCTTCGGTCCGAGCGTAAAGCGGTGCAGGTGCGCATCCGCCCAGCCGAGCGCCGCCTGGAGGACGTCGTGGAACTGCGCCATCGTGACGTCGCTGCGGACCTCGATGCGGCGCCAGACGGCCGGCTTCACCTCGTCGACGTCGACACGGACGGTGAGGAGCCGCACGCCATCACGTGCCGGCGGCAACGTCACCTGTGGCCGCGGCGGTGGTGGTGTGAAGAACCGGCGCGCGATACCTTCCGTCGAGCCTGCGGGCGCGCCCCGGCGGGCATGCGGAACGCCGCACCGGGCATGCCGCCGGCGCCTGACGCTTGCTGGTCGCCGCCGGCCTGCGGTGGAAGCCCGAGCTCACGGGCGACGTCAGTCCAGTTCTCCTCATCGTTCAGCTGCTCACGAAATGACTGGATGAACGCCTCGACCGACGGGTCGTCGGAATCAGCCCTGCCCCCATCGTGTCATCGACTCGACTCCGAGACGCGCTGGCGACACTGCGGCCCCAAGGCTCGCTCGCCGTACTCGCCAGGAGGCCACTGAATCCGCGGGAACCTTCTCGGCCATCAGTGCTCCCGCCTCCGGACGATCCAGGCCCGCGGGCCGCTTCATGCACGACACCGCCGCTGTTCGGGCAAGGAGGGCCGCAGGGACACTAGGGTGACTGAGATGCGCCCCGGTCACGTCTTCCTCGTCCACGGCCACCTGCAGGACGTCACGTGTGACGCCATCCTGCTTCCGACCGACACCTCCTTCAGTGTGGCGCCGTACTGGGTGGACCTCATCGGCGACCAGCCCCAGCGCCCTGCCGGCTGGCCGCGCGACGGGCGCGTCTCGCCCGACATCTTCTGGTTCGTCGACGTCACTGACGACAACCGCGTCGCGCTGGACGCCGCCTTGCTCCGTGCCCGCCTGCGCGAACGCGTGGCGCAGATCGCGACGGCACTCGCGGGGCGCTCCGTGGTGCGCGGCCGAGCACAACACCTCGTGACACTCCCGTTGATCGGCGCCGGCGGCGGTGGTCAACCGGCCGGTGCCATGGTCGCCGCAGTGCTCGACGAACTGGCGGCTCTCACCGAACAGCATCCCCTCGACTTCGCCGTCGTCGTCCCCGAACGCCCGATCTTCGAGGCGCTGCAGCGTCACCGGCGAGCCGGTCACACCGCTTCGCCTGACGACCTCGCAGCCCGCCTCGGGCGTCGCGCGCGCGAGGGAAGCCTGTCGCTCATGATCGGCGCCGGCGTCAGCATGGGCGCCGGGCTGCCCAGCTGGGACGGGCTGCTGAAATCCGTTGCCGCGACGCTGCCCGACCACGCTCGCAAGGCGGTCATGAAGACAGGCGAATCCGATGCTGAGGCACCGCAGTTTCGCGATGACTTCTCCGCGCTCTCACCCCTGGATCAGGCGCAGCTCCTCGAGGCGCTCCTCGGCACCGCACTGGGACGAGAGGTCGTCGCGGCGGCGTCTAACCGCGACAGCAAGGGTCGCCGGCGGCCGGCACTCGGGCACCTGCTACTTGCCGGGCTTCAGTGCCGCCAGGTCGCGACGACGAACTACGACGACCTGTACGAGACCGCCGTTCGATCCCAGCAGGGCGGCGACATCGCCAAACTGCCCTACCAGCGGCCCGTGCACGCGCAACCGTGGATCCTCAAGATGCACGGAGACGTCGAGCACGAGGGCGACATCGTCCTCACGCGATCGTCCTTCGTCGCCTACGACGGTCGTCATCGTCCCGCAGGATCACTCTTCCAGAGCATGCTCATGACGAGCCACGTCCTCTTCGTCGGCGTCTCCCTGACCGACGACAACGTCCTCCGGCTCACCCACGAGGTGGCCCACTATGTCGACGGCGCTCTCAGCGGAAGCGAAACGGCGACGACCCCCGACGCCGCCCTCCTCGGGACGGTGCTGACCCTCGCCCCCGACGTGCACCGCCGCCGGCTCTGGCAGGGAAGCCTCGAATGGCATGCCGTCGGCGAGGACGACACCCGCGTCCCCGACAACGCGCGACACCTCGAGATCCTCCTCGACAGCATCGCCATGTGGGCTGTTCCCGAACTCGCCTGACTACCGAGACCGCGTCACCCCTCCTGCGAGCGCCACATGTCGAAGCGCGCGATGAGCTGAAGGAAGTCACGGCCGACGGCCTCATAGGTGCGGTTGAGATCGAAGCGATCACCCACGTCAGGGCCGGCCTTCCAGACGTGCCCCGTGGTCTCGAAGGCGAGGACGGGCGCCGCGTGGTCACTGCCCGGCTGCTTGGCACACGCGAACCAGAAACGCCACTCGCCCATGCCGTTCGGCGAGTCCTTCGACGCAGCACGTCGATGCTGGTGGATGCTGGGCACCGCATCGAAGGCTGCTTGGCGCACGCCGTCGCCAGAGGCCGAGCTCGAGAAGACCCCGTTGAGCATGCGCACACCATGACGCTCGAAGGCTCGCGACGCGGTGAGATGAGCAATCGCCCGGTGTGTCAATGACTCCGGCGTAGAACGGGGCACGCTCCGTGGCGAGCCCAGACGCGTCACCTCTTCGACCCACCGAACGAACTCTCGGGGCTCCCGCGTGAGCACGTCGAGCCAGTTCGCCTTCTGCCCCCACGGATCGAACGGCGCCACATGCACACGCCCTTCGTAGTTGCAACGCACCGGAGTGCTCTCGCGGTGCGGATCCCACAAGACGACCTCGTCGTACATCCCGCCGCCCGCATGCATCTCGAGAATCTGCAGGTGTGGATGGCGGCGGCCGATCTCCGCCATGAAGCGCCAGGCGGCCGCCTGCTTGACGTCGAAACGGATGGCCAGAGACGCATCCCCGAGCACCTTCTCCGCACGATCATCCATCTGGTTCTCCCCCGGCATGCGTCCTCCACGTTTTTGTGTCCTATTGACATATTAACGCCTACTTACTTATTGTCGAATCGACTCATCAACGTACTGGAGGCACCGATGGCCCGTTCTCACCTCACCACGCCGCAGCGCGACCGAGCGGCAGGCGTCCTCGTCGCACTGGCCTGCGGCGACGCACTCGGCGTCCCCTACGAGTTCGGCAGCACCCTCACCGACGTACGCCCCGCAATGATCGGCGGCGGCCTCGGACCCTACGCCCCAGGCGAATGGAGCGACGACACCCAGATGGCGATCTGTGTCGCCCGCGTGAGCGCGGAGGCCGACGAACTCGATGACGCGGCCCTCACCCGGATCGGGCACGCCTTCAGCGACTGGCTGAGGACCGGCGCCACCGACGCCGGCAATCAGACCCGCGCAGTGTTGGGAGCGGTGGAGACCGGGCGCGCGAGCAGCGCGCCGGACGAAACCTCGCATCAGGACTACGTCGACGCGGCTCGTTCCTTCACGCGCACGCACGAACGCGCCGCCGGGAACGGGGCACTGATGCGTAACGGCATCGTCGGGCTGACGGCTCTCGACGACCGCGAGCTCACCGCCTCGAACGCCAGGCGGATCGCGGAACTGACGCACGCCGACCCCCTCGTCCTCGACTCGTGCGTCCTCCACGCCGAGACCATCCGACACGCCGTCATGACGGGCGAGTACGACATCGTGGCCGGCCTCGACCTCCTGCCCGAAGAACGCCGCGACCAGTGGCGCGAATGGCTCGAGTCAGCCACCCTCGCAGACCCCTCCACGATCGAAGCGAACGGCTCGACGTTCGGCGCGCTGCGCGCCGCGCACGCCGCCATCACGCGGACACGTGTCCTGCGGTACAGCACGTTCGAGGGTGGCAACCGGCATCACGCCAGCGCCGCCATCGAGGCAGCGGCCAGCGCCGGCCACGACACCGACACCGTCGCTGCCATCACGGGCGCCATGGTCGGCGCCCTCTACGGCGTCTCTGCGATTCCTGCCACCTGGCGGCGCCGCATCCACGGTTGGCCCGGAATGCGTGCCCGCGACCTCATGACGCTCGCGCTGCGCACTGCAACCCCTTCAGCCGAGACCGAATGGCCCCTCCAGAGCCGGTCGTCCGTGCCGCACGGACGCAGCGAGGTGCCGCTCCCGTTCGACACCGGGGTGCTTCTCGGATCTCAGTCGCGTCTCCGCGACACCCAGGCCGACGCTGTGGTCTCCCTCTCCCGCATCGGCGTCGAGGACCGGATGTTCTCCGACGCCGCGCCCGAGAACCACGTCGAGTTCTGGCTCGTCGACTCTGACGACCGCGCACAACACAACGACCTCGCGGCCACCCTCGAGGACGCCGCTGACACGCTCGCCGAGCTACGTGCCGAAGGCCACACCGTCCTGCTGCACTGCGTCCACGCTCACCACCGCACGCCCTCCGTCGCCTTGATCTACGGCGTCAAGCATTGCGGCCTGGGCGTCGACGAGGCCGAACACGCCATCCTGTCGACACTCGACGTGCCCAGCATCAGTGGCTTGCTGTGGGACACGGCCTCCCTCATCGCCCGGCGCGCCCAGGCGGATCGCCGCAGGGCCCAGGAGATCAGTGGTGAGATCCCACGCGAACCCAAGGGCTGGTACGACGACGAACTGACCTCGCTCGACGATGTCGACTCGGACCTCTCGCCGGTCTACGTGGCCTCCATGATGGGGAACATCAGCTCTGACGAGTACGCGCTCTGGTTCAACTCGTTGGCGGCGGAGGCAGCCGCGCGGGAGGACACCACTGCGAATCGGCCCGTCGACGGCCGGGGTTCGGAAAGCCCCTGACCGCCCATGGCCTGAAGCCGCAACAGTCGTTGTCACGACCGGACCGCGCGTTCGCCCGACACGCCCAGGACCTGAGCACGAGCAAGCGTCCGGCCATGGTGTGCCCAGGGACAGCGACTACTCGGCGAGCGACCCGTACCTCAGCACGTGGTCGGAGAAGCTGCCCGAACACTCGGGCAGGTGCAGTTCGATGAGTTTCGCGAGCGTCAGCACGTAATGGCGCGTGCAGAAGAGCTGCGCGTTACCACCGCCGGCGTGCTCGGCGAACACGACGTAGTGCGTCGGGGTCTCGGTGCACACGCACTCGTTCCACGTGCAGCGGGTGCTATCGCCGTCGTCGAACTCGTCGAACCCGGTGTCGCCCAAGTCGAGTTCGTGAGTCACGTTCGTCATGCCAGCTCCTTCATCGTCGCTTCGACAGCGCCGACGCCGCGCGCCAACTCGTCACGCGTCAGTTCCTCGTCGGTGTTGAACCAGCGCGCCCACTTCAACCGGAAATCCTGCTCGGCACGCCTGCGCGCGACGCTCGTGCCGGCCTCTTCGGCGCGGAAGACGAAGCTCGCTCCGTCCGCATCCGTCGACACCGTGACGAACGAATCCTCCACGGGCACAGCGATACCCGACACCATGCCTTGTGCGCGCACGGCGATCCACCGGCGAGACGCGGGTACATTGTCCGCGAACTCGTCGGCGACGAACGGCGCCACCTCACCCCATGCGAGCGCCCGCTCGACGGCGAACGCTGACACCTGACCGCCCCCTTCGGAGTAACCCCACACGTACGCCGAGCCGACACCGCCGTCCGCCGTCGTGAACCACGTCTGCGCCGACTCGACGTCGGGCTTTACCGCGAGCCACTTCACGACGATCTGCGATGGATCGTCGTCGGACGTCTCGTGGTACTGGTGCAACAGGCCGTCCTCATCCTGCGCACGCTTGGCCTCGAGCCAGCCAGCCGCGTCGAACGCGACGATCTCGAACGGCACGAGCGGCTTCGGCGAGAGCCGTGCCACCCACTCGCGAATCGCCGCAACACTGTCGAACACCGACAGCAGCGCTGTCTGCTCGCCCATCGCGACGACGTCAGCCTCCGCGCGCTCGAGTTGCGAGTCGACGTCGTCGCCCGCCCACTCATCGCTACGCGGCTCCGACGCCATGAGCGCATCACGACGCTGCAGCCACGCGAACCATGCGACGAGCGGCTGTGCATCGTCGCCGGTCTCGAACGTCAGGTCGTCGCGGAACTTGACGACCGCCCCTGCGTCATGGCACACGAACGTCGGCTCGCCGGCCGGTCCGCCGTCGACGGATGCGAGGCACAGCTCGTACGTGACGAGTTCGCGCTCCTCGTCGTAGGCATCGAGACGCCACAGCCCCGGCAGCTCCACCGCGTCCGCGTCGTCGTCTTGACTGGTGACGGCGATGAGATCCGACGGCGTCACCCGCGCCCACTGCGGCTGCTCACCCTGCGGCCACCAAGCCTGCTGCGGCCCGGCCTCCTGCACCCGACGCGCCTCACCCCACGTCACACTCACGCCATCCACCCCTCGTCGCTCGATGACCGACTCATTCGGCCCGCTCACAACGTAGCCCCCAGCGGTGACAACCCCCACACCATCGCGATGGAGGGCTCTTGATCGGGGCGCAGCAGACCTCGTCATCAGCGGCCAGCGCCGAACCGCGAGACACGAACACCCCCGCGCCTCGCCGCGCTCCCGCCGGGCCCCGCTAGGTGGGCGCGGTAAGTATGAGTTCGGTTGTAAGATCAGCCCCCACAACCCCGATGAAGAGCTGTGGACCGTTGCAGCGCGACGCTCTTGCCTTGAACTCATGATCCGCCGCGCACTATGAGTTCAGCTTTGAGCCCCTCAGTCAGGCACCTCGACGAACGTCGTCACCGTCGTGACGGCTGGTCGGCGCGGCGTCGAGCTGAATCCGAAACCGGGCTCAGGGGTGACGTCCGCGAGCGCCCCGACGTCATCGCCCGCCCACGTGCCGCGCACGGCCGTGACGGCGCGCAGATCCTGCGCGAGATAGAACTCGCGACGCCCGTTTCCGGCCGTCCCCGCCGTGCGAACCCCCGGCATGAGCACGCGCGCGAACGGGTCGATCGCGCGTGCCGTGCCCGGGTGAACGAGCGCCCCACGAATCGGCCACAGCGGCCACGCGAGCGCGAGACGACGACCGAACGTCAGGCTCAGATCCAACTCACCGGCCATGATGTTCCACGTGAAACCAGCCCCCGTGGCGCCGTCGATCGCGACGTCGACGACCGTCACGTCGTCGAACTGATAGGTCGCACAGACGTATTCGGCCACCTCGTCGTTCGGGGCGAGCAGCTCCCGTCGCCCGTCGGGGTGCGCCACCATGACGTCCGCGAAGGATCCCCACGGCGAGCGCGTCCACCGTCCGACGACGAAACGTCGACCCGATGCCGTCCCCACGCCGGCGATGTGCCCGTCGAACCTGTCGCGTCGCATGCGTCCACCATCACTCATGCCCCCATCGTCCCTGTTCCGCCGCGCCACGTCACCCACCCCGACGTCGGGCACCCGCGATGTCGACGAAACGCCCAGGCAAGCGTGGGTGATCTCACGACGCTGCTGGTCGCAGCCCCCCAGCGCGCCGGGGGATAATTCGAGGGCACCCCCACCGACGAAACCGACGAAAGAGGCTTGATGTCGACGTCCCCCGCACCACGAGGTACCTACCGCGCGGAGGACGGCACGCCCGTCGAGTTCGCCGACGCCCTGAAGGTCTGGACGCGCATCGCCTACGAGCGTCTGCAGCAGGTCGCGACGCACTACAACGGCCTCATCACCTACAAGGAGCTCGCGCAGCACGTGCAGCGCGAATCGGGCATCCACACCTCGTCGACGCCGGCGAACATGGTCGGCAAGATCCTCGAACTGTGCGCCGTGCAGGCCGCCACCGCCGGCGATCCGCCGCTGACGTCGCTGTGCCTCAAGACCGACGGCACCGTCGGCACCGCCTACTGGCGCACGCCCATCGCCGAGGGCCTGACGATGCCCGAACTCGTCGGCGAACCCGACGTCGAAGCGGACGCCGCCGAACACCGCCTCATGTGCTACCGCGCCTATGCCACCGACCTGCCCGAGAGCGGCGGCGTCGCACGCATCCCCGAGCAGGTCATCGTGCGCCGCGAACGCGCCGACCGCGCCGCCGAACGCACCCGCGCCGCGAAGCGCGAGGACGAACCGCAGCCCGTCTGCCCATCATGCTTCACGCAGCTGCCCGCCAGCGGCGTGTGCTGGCAGTGCGACTGACGCAACATCAGGACGCGTGAACGTCCCGTCGACGGATGTCGGCGGGGCATCGTCCACCCCGGGCGGTAGGTGCCTCGGACTCAGACGTGTGTGAGTCAGGCGTGCTCGTGCTGGCGCTTGCCGCGGAAGTGCTTGACGACGAAGAAGGCGATGATGCCGACGAGCAGGGCGATGCCGATCCAGTTCGCGAAGCGCTCGACCGATTTGTACTGGCTGCCGGCGATGTAGCCGATGAGGACGAACGCCGTCGCCCAGATCGACCCGCCGAGCGCGTTCCAGAACACGAATTTCACGTACGGCAACCCGCTCATGCCCGCGGCACCGGGGATGAGGGCGCGCAGCGCGGCGGTGAAACGCCCGAAGAACACCGATTTGCCGCCGTGACGGCGCAGCGCGTCCTTCGCGTTCTCCATCTTGCGCTTGTCGAGCAGGCGGGCGGGCAGCTTGCTCAGGATCTGCTCACCCCAACGCTTGCCGACCTCGTAGCCGATCGAGTCGCCGATGACGGCCCCCGCGATCGACGCCACGAGCACCGCCCACACGGGCAACTTCCCCTGATTCGCGACGACCCCCGCGAGCACGACGCCGATCTCACCCGGCACGACCACACCGACGAACGCCGACGCCTCGAGCGCAGGGAAGAGGAACGCGCACACGAGGACGAGCCACGGCGGCAGGTTGAGGATGAACTCGAAGATGCTCGACACGAGGGCACAGCGTACGGCTCCACACTGCAAGCCGCCCGCGAGCGCCGCGCTGCCGCATCGGCCACGCATCGTCCGCGCGGCGACGTCGCGCCCGGCGCCCACCCCGCCATCTGCGCCGCAGTTGCACGCGAACACCGTTGCGCGACAGGCTGGAAACAACCAGGTGGCATCAGCCACGACCCCGCGCGAAGGAGCAGGTCATGACAGCGAACACGTACGACGTCAAGGACAAGGTCGTCATCGTGACGGGCGCCGGCACCGGCATCGGCGCCGCCATCACCGATGCGTTTCTCGACAACGGCGCCACCGTCGTCGTCGCCGGGCGCCGCAAGGAGAAGCTCGACGAGGTCATCGCCGGGCGCGACAACGCCCTCGCCGTGCAGACCGACGTGTCGAAGCACGACGACGTCGCCGCCCTCGTCAAGACGGCCGTCGACACGTATGGCCACCTCGACGTCGTCATCAACAACGCCGGCCAGCACGTCGGCGGTGACGTCACCGAGACGAGCGACGAAGACTTCGCCGCCGCCTACGGCACCAACGTCGACGGCTTCTTCTACATGCTCAAGGAAGCGCTGCCCGAACTGGCGAAGACGAACGGTTCGATCACCGTCGTCACGAGCGTCAGCGGCATCGGCGGCGACTGGGGCCAGCCCGTCTACAACTCGACGAAGTACGCGCTCAGCGGCCTCATCCAGAGCGCCGCCCTCGACTGGGGCGCCAAGGGCGTGCGCATCAACGGCATCGCGCCCGCCTTCACCAAGACGCCGATGACGGCGGACATGGCCGATAGCGACGACGACCTGCAGCCCTTCGTCGACCGCCTCGCGCTCGGCCGCGTCGGTGTGCCCGAGGATCTCGCCGGTATCGCGCTGTTCCTGTCGACCAAGGACGCTCAGTACATCACCGGCCAGATCATCCCCGTCGACGGCGGCACGACCGCTTCCAACGGCCAGCCGCGCCGCTGACGCATCGGCGGCTCTCCCCGAGCGAATGACGGGGAGAGCCGCTGCGGTTCACGGCTCTTCGCTTGCTTGCGTGGTTGGTCTCGTCGGCTCGTCGACGCCGGGTTCATCGGCGTTCGAGACGACCGCGTGTGGGTACTCGTCGGAGCGCATGCCGCCCCTTCTCGAGGCGAGCCAGCACGAACGTCGCGTGAACCTTGGGTACTGCACACGCCGAACCACCACGCGGCGCCCACGTGTGATGTGCTCGTGGTGAACCCATAGGCAGCACGCTGACCCCGGGAGACACCATGGCCCGTATCCGCTCACTCACCCTCGCGTCGTTCGGTGCGCTTACGCTCGCCCTGGCGGCATGCGGCGGCTCCGGCGACACGACCGCCGACTCCACCCCACCCAGCGCGACGAGCACCTCGCCCTCACCGAGTTCTTCGACGTCAGCTTCCTCGAGCACCTCGACGTCGACGTCGGCTGCCGCTACGTCGACATCGTCGTCCGCGACGCCGGCGTCCTCGGCAGCTGCCAGCGCGAGCGCGCCGTCAGGTCCCTCGGAACCGTCCGCGACGTCGCCCTCCCCGGCCGGTTCTTCGTCCCGAGCATCGAACACCGCGCGATCGTCGGCCCCTGCCACCATCGCCAGTGCCCCCACCGTCAGCACGACCGTCTGGCCCGACGCATCGTGGAACGTGCCGACCCTCGACAACGACGGCTGCAGCATGGGCTTCGATTCGTCCTCACCCAGCGCCGATGTCAGCCCCTACTCCAAGACCGGCAAGTCCTTCACGTGCGGGGCGATCGCCGCCGGTCTCATCGCGTGCCAGAAGGAGAAGGCGACCGGAAACGTGCTGTGCCTGCAGAGCCTCGAACAGAAGATGGCGGTACGGTTCCCGTCGAACGTCTCGAAGATCCGGCCGCGCGACCCCGGCGAGCAGCCGACTCCCCTGCAGGTGAAGCTCACCAACGGGGCGACGTGTTCCGCTGCGTCGCACGACCAGACGACGCACTACCAAGACCGTCGCAGCTGGCTTTACTGCGACAACGCCGGCGACGCAGTGCTGTTGCTGCCCAAGGATTTCGACCCTACGAAGGGTGCTGGGCAGAAATACTTCGACAAGACCAACGCGACGTGGACGGCGCAGTACAGCGTCAACAACATGGCCCCGAAGACGGTGGCCGTGACGAAGGTTGTCTACGCACCGTGACCGCGGTGCGACGTCATGGGCGGTGCTGACGCGCGCGCCGACCGCGGCGCCCGCGCTGCCCCCGGCAAGCACCGGCAGAAGACCGACGAAGAAGGCGCACACGAGGGCGTTGATTCCAATTTGCGCGGGCCATGCGATCACTGGATCCCACCTCGCAGGGTGAGTAGAACTACTCACGGCCGAGGCATGATCGAGACGTCTGCATCACGCGCATGGAAGGACAAGTGACGTGGCGAAGAACCAGGACAAGAACGCCTCGAGCGACGACCCGGGCCCGTCGGTCAAGGACGACGAGATGTACGAGGCGCTGCGGCGCGAGGGCAACAGCAAGGAGAAGTCGGCCCGCATCGCCAACGCGGCCGCGAACTCGTCACGCAGCACCGTCGGACGCAAGGGCGGCGAGCACGGCAGCTACGACGACTGGACCGTCGACGAACTGCGTGAGCGCGCCCGCGAGCTCGAGGTCGAAGGCCGCAGCACGATGACGAAGGACGAACTCATCGAGGCCCTGCGCGACGGGTGACGCCCGGCGCTCAGACGGCGGTTTCGACTGGACGCCCACCGTCTCGGCTGCCTCTCGGCGGATCGCCCACCTCGGCGCGCCGTTCGGGCAGCCGAGCGCGAGACCTCGCTCTCACATGTCATGAGGCACTCAGCGGGCGTTCTGGCGGCGTGCCTAGGCTGGGGACAAATCCGTTGTTCTCCAAGCGAATCGGGGTCAGCATGAGCACCATCACGACGAAGATCGCCGACACGCTGGGCAAGCTGCCGGATCAGACGGCCGCCTTCCTCGCGGACGGTTACCTGTTCCAGAGCCGCGTCCGCGAGGCGCGCGGGCGCGACGCCGGCGACGGGCGTCCGCTCGGTCTGCGCATGCTCGGCAAACCAGCCCTCCTCGTGCGCGGGCGCGAAGGCGTCGAGCTGTTCTACGACACGACCCGCATGAAGCGTGACGGCGCGATGCCGCTGCCCATCCGCGGCCCTCTGTTCGGCAAGGGCGCCGTCCACGGCCTCGACGACGACGAGCACCGTCACCGCAAGGCCATGTTCGTGCGCATCGCGTACGACGACGCTCAGGTGCGCCGTCTCATGCCGTACCTCGAGGACGAGATGCGCAAGACGCTGGAGCGCTGGGTCGAGGCACCCGGCACGGTGTACGACGGCAGCGTCATCACATACGGACGGGCCGCGCTGCGCTGGGCCGGCATCCCCGGTGACGACGCCGAGCTCGACGTCTGGGCCGAGCGCCTCGGCCAGATCGTCGACGGGTTCGGCAAGAAGAGCCCCGCCCACGTCGAGGCGTGGCTCAACCGCCGCCGCTGCGACGCGTGGGCCGCCGACCTCGTCGCGCGCACGCGTCGCGGTGAGATCACGCCCGCCGAGGGCACCGCGCTCGCTGAGGTCGCCAAGCAGACCCACCTCGACGGCTCCCTGCTCGACGAGCACACGGCCGGAGTCGAACTGCAGAACGCCACTCGACCGACGATTGCGGTCGCGCGTTTCGCCGCCTTCGCGGCGCGTGCGCTCGTCGAGCATCCCGAGTACCGCGAGCGCATCGCGGGCGAGGTGGTTTCACGTGGAACGTTGCTCGGGAATCCGACGGCCGTCGCGTTCGCGCAGGAGGTGCGTCGCACGTCGCCGTTCGTCCCGATGCTGCCGGCGTTCGCGCGCGACACGTTCGAATGGGGCGGGCAGAAGATCCGCAAGGGCCAGCGCGTGCTCATCGACGTGCTCGGCACGAACACCGACCCCAGCGGCTGGGAGCGCGCAGACAGCTTCGAGCCGGAGCGCTTCCTCGGGGTCGAGGACGCCGAGCAGATCGAGAACTTCATCCCGCAGGGCGGCGGCGACGTCGCGACCGGGCACCGCTGCCCCGGCGAGAAGATCGCCGTGACCGCACTGTCGGTGACGATCTCCGGTCTGTGCACGCCCGGTGTCGAGATCGACCCCAAGGGTCTCGACTTTTCCTGGACGCAGCTGCCCACGATGCCGGGCAACGGCGCCCGGGTGCGCGTCACCCGTCAGGCCTGACAGGACGAGCAGATCCTCCGAATCGGACGCCGGGCCGGGCCGCCGCAGCGCGACTCGGCGCGGCGTTCGGCGTCTTGCCGACGGTGGGGGTTTCGCCGACGCCGGGCGGCAGCCGTCAGCCCCTGGCCGGCTGCGGTGCGCCGGGGTAACGCCAGTTGAAGACAACGTTGCCGGAGCCGTCGACGCACTTCGCCGGCGCGGCACCCTGCGTCACCATGATGTCCGGATTGTGCGAGCACGTGTAGGCGTCGACGCGCGCCTCGCTGCCCTTGGCTGACGCGGGCGTCGCCTCGTACTTCTGCATGGCCGAGCGCGCTTCGACGCACGTCACGCCGTGCCGGTCATAGATACGTGAGGACCCCGCGTAGCAGTCCGTGGCGTCGGGCCTCGACGTCTTCTCCGGCGGCAACGAGGAGGCGGAGCCGCCCAGGTCGATCGAGGCGCGGCCGATGGGCTTGTCGGCCGAACCGGATGCGGCCGACGGCGCCGACCCGCTCGGCGTCGCGTCGGCGGCGTCACTCTTCGTCGAATCGGTGGCCTTCGACACGGCGTCCTCGACGGCGCCGCACCCGGTCAGCATGACGGTGAGCGCCGCGGCCAGCGCGACGCCTCCCCTGCGCATGTGGTTCATTTTTCTTTCCCTCCCCGTGGCTTGATCGGGAGATATCGTCGCAAAGACTGGCGTACGCGGCCAATGTCGCCGTCGGCGTTTTCCCTGCGTTTCACGTGAAACATCGCTCATACTTCGCTGAGAACGCCGTGCCACGACGACCGAAGGAGGCCCCGTGCCTGAGGGCGACACCGTCATGTGGGCTGCGGCGCGCCTCAACCGCGCCCTGCTCGGGCAACGCCTGACGCGCACCGATCTGCGCACGCCGCGGCTCGCGACGGTTGATCTCTCGGGGCGCGAGTGCCTGCCCGTCGTCACGCACGGCAAGCACATGCTGCATCGGCTCGAGGGTGGCGTGACGATCCACTCCCACTTCAAGATGGAGGGCCGCTGGAGCCTGCTGCCAGCCCCGTCGACCCTCCAGGGACGCGCCGCTGCCGGCGCCGAGGCCGACGTCCGACGCGCCGTCACCGCCCACACGACGCGGGCGCTGCTCTACACCCCGCGGACGCTCGCCGTCGGCTCGAAGCTCGGGGTGCTCGACGTCCTCGAGACCGCGCGCGAGTGCGACGTCGTCGGGCACCTCGGGCCCGATCTGCTCGCCGATGACTGGGACGGCGGCGGGCGCGGGCGGGCGCTGGACAACCTGCGCGCACAGCCCGAACGCCCGGTCGGTGAGGCGTTGCTCGACCAGCGGCTCGTCGCCGGTCTCGGCACATTCTGGATCAGCGAGATGCTGTGGGTGCACCGCATCCTGCCGTGGACGCAACTCGCCGCGATGCCGGACGGGGTGCTCGAGGCGGTGCTCGACGACGCGCGACGCCTCATGCTCGTCAGCGGACGCACCGGGGTGCAATCGTCGACGGGTGACGCCCGCGCGGGGCAGGACCGCTACGTCCACGCCCGGTCGGGGATGGCGTGCCTGCGCTGCAACGACACGATCCGCGTCGCGATGGCCGGCGACCCCGGGCGCGAGCGGACCCTGTTCAGCTGCCCGACGTGCCAGGGCGGTCTGGCACCGAACGACGACGGCCGGCCACAGGGCGTGCTGCGCGAGAGCAAGACGACAGGCAAACGCTACAAGGGATGACGGTGCAACGTGGGGGTGCGGCATCCACCCTCACGGGTCATTGCCGACGGTGCTCGCGCGCGGGTAGCGTCCTGAACAAGCCAGTGCTGCACCACTGTTCGCCACATTTTCCGGATCGCCCGACGTGCCAGGAGGCCCGCGATGACCGACAAGAAAACCGATCAGTACACCTTCACCAACCCCGTCACGCAGTACCCCTCGGACAACTTTCCCAAGCAGGAGCTGACGTGGCCCGGGCTCGATGCGAAGCTGACGCCGAAGGCCGATCACGGCGAGGACACCTACCGCGGCACCGGCCGTCTCCAGGGGCGCAAGGCCCTCGTCACGGGGGCAGACTCCGGCATCGGGCGCGCCGTCGCCATCGCCTACGCGCGTGAGGGCGCCGACGTCGCGCTCAGCTACCACCCGCGCGAGGAGAAGGACGCCGCCGAGGTCGCGAAGCTCGTCGAGGACGCCGGGCGTCAGGCCTACTTGCTGCCGGGCGATATCAGCGAGGAGGCGACCGCGCGTCAACTCGTGCGTGACGCCGTCGACAAGCTCGGTGGGCTCGATATCCTCGTCAACAATGCCGGCTTCCAGCAGGCGCAGGCCGACATCGCCGACATCACGAGCGAGCAGTTCGACCAGACGCTCAAGACGAACGTCTACGCAATGTTCTGGATCACTCAGGAGGCGCTGCCGCACATGCCCGCCGGCTCCACCATCATCAACACGACCTCGATCCAGGCCTACGGCCCGAGCGAGCACCTGCTCGACTACGCGACGACGAAGGCCGCGATCAACACGTTCAGCAAGGCTCTGGCTGCGCAGCAGGGGCCGAACGGCATCCGCGTCAACGCCGTCGCACCGGGCCCGTTCTGGACGCCGCTGCAGGTCTCCGGCGGGCAGTTCCAGGAGAACATCCCCGAGTTCGGCCAGAACACGCCGCTCGGGCGCGCGGGGCAGCCCGCCGAGCTCGCCGGTGCGTACGTGTACCTCGCGAGCGCTGAGTCGGGGTACGTCTCCGGCGAGACGCTCAACGTCAACGGCGGCATGGTCAGCCCGTGACCGCGGCGGCCCTTCTCTGAGCTCGTTCGTCGCGGCGCCCCCTCACGTCAGGGGGCGCCGCGATGGCGTGAGAACCGCGTCGTTCCGGGGTTGTCGGTGCTCACTCGTACCGTGAAGTCATCGCCGCAGGAGACGGCGACGCGCCGCTCACGAGGTGGCGCGCGACCAGCAACGGGAAGTGGCTCACATGCCTGCACCGAGCGTTGTCCCCCCGCCCGCGCGGCGCGGTTTCGCCGTCGTCGACGTGGAAACGAGCGGGCTCGACCCGCTGCGGCACCGCGTCATCGAGGTGGCGGTGACGCAGCTGACGCCGTCAGGAGGCCTGGAGCGCGAGTGGAGTTCGCTCGTGCGAGCCCGCGGTGGCACCGGGCCCGTCCATATCCACGGGCTGAGCGATGACGACGTGCGCGACGCACCCGGTTTCGCCGACCTCGTCGACGAACTGAGCGAACTGCTCGATGGGCGCATCCTCGTCGCCCACAACGCGGCGTTCGACTGGGCGTTCCTCGCTGCGGAGGCGCGCCGCGCCGGGCGTGAGCTGCCCGTCAGCGAACGCCTGTGCACATGGCATCTCGCGCGGGGGCTCGAGCTACCGACCGACAACCTGCGTCTCGGCACGCTCGCCGAGTACTGGGGCATCCCCGTCGAGAACGCGCACCGCGCAGGTGACGACGTGCGCGTGCTCGTCGAGGTGCTGCGACGCTGTCTCGACGAGGCGGGGCGCCGCGCTGCGCCGCTGCCGCTCGAGGAGTGCGCCGCGCTGCCGCGATGGTGGCGCACGCAGATCCGGTGGCAGCGGTTGCGTCGGCGGCTGCGAAAACGGCGGGCCGGGCGGCGTCGATCGTCGCGCTGACTAGACTCGGGGCATGTCTGACGCTGATCGCGAGGTCGCCCTCGTCGCCTCCGACATGGTGGTGCTCACCCTGCGCGACGACGAACTGCACGTCGCGCTCATCCGGCGGGCCGCCGCGACGGAGCGAGGCAAGTGGGCGCTGCCGGGCGGTTTCATGCGTCGCGGCGAGTCGGCGGAGCAGGCCGCCTATCGCGAGCTGCGTGAAGAGGTCGGCATCGCGGAGCGCGACGTCGTGCTCGAGCAGTTGCGCACGTACACCGAGGTCGAGCGCGACCCGCGGCCGGAACGCGTCATCGGCGTCGCGTGGACGGTGTTCGGCGCGCGCCTTCCCGACCTCGAAGCGGCGTCCGACGCGCTCGAAGCGGTGTGGGTACCGGTCGACGAAGCGCTCGGGATGCCGCTCGCGTTCGACCACCAGCGTATCCTCGCCGACGGCGTCGAACGCGCCCGCTCCAAACTCGAATACACCTCTGTCGCAACGGCTTTCCTCGACGACGAGTTCACGATGTCGCAGCTTCGCCACGTCTACCAAGCCGTGTGGGGCGGCTCGCTCGAACCTGCGAACTTCCACCGCAAGGTGTTGAGCGTCGACGGGTTCGTCGAGGAGACGGGCGACAGCCGCGTCGGGCGCGGGCGCCCCGCCAAGCTCTACCGCCGCGGCAGCGCCCAGACGATCTACCCGCCACTGACCCGCGCGTCGGTGCGCGAGGCGCGGGCGCGCAGCTGATCATGCGCCCGGCGCGGGGCGCAGCTGATCAGTCGCTACGACGCGCGACGAGAACGATGTCGGCCTGGTGGTGGGCACCGGCACCCTCGGTGACGTGGCGCTCCGACTCGAACTGCTCGATCTGCCACCCCTCACCGAGGCGGGCGACCACGTCGGCGATCGTGACGTAGGAGTCCGGGTCGAAGCCGTGCTCGAGCGCGCGATCGCGATCGACGTGCGCGTGAGACACGACGATCAATGCGCCACCGGGTCGGACGAGGTCGCGAAGCGAGCGCTCGATCGACTGATCTTCGGTGCGCAGTAGAGCGGGGTAGAAAACACTGACGAGGTCGAAGCTGTCCGGCGCCAAGGCCGCGTCGAGCAGCCCCGCACACACCCACGTGATGCGGGAGGCGACGTCATCTCCGCTTACTTCGGCTGCCGCACGCCCCCGTTCCAGCGCGGGTGCCGCGACGTCGAGGGCCGTCACCTGCCACCCTTGCTCGGCGAGGTGGATGGCGTCAGCGCCCTCACCGCAGCCGACGTCAAGCGCTCGACCCGGGGATAAGTCGGCCAACTGCTTCGTGAGCACCGCGACGAGCGCGTCGTTCGGGTTGCCGCTCCAGACCTGCTCGCCCCCGTAGACGTCGTGCCAGTTCATGTCATGCCCAGCAGGGCCGCTCGTCGCGGCGTCCGGCGTCGTTTCAGAGTGCATGTCACCATGCTCGCCGCCACTGCGTGATCGGTGATCGGACAATCTCTACGCGTCTATAAAATATGCTAGCCACCCTGAGACAACGCCCGCACCGCATGGCCGATGCCTCCCGACGACCTCCGTGCGTGCAAATGGACCCGCGTGCATTTGCACGCACGGAGCAACCGATTCGTCCGCGACAAGACGCAGGTCGTACGGTTTTCTCGATGATCTCGCTGATTCCTGACTACCTCGCGGCGACGCTCGAGGCCTGCCCGCCCGACGCCCATGCCCGGAATGCCGACTACATTCCGGAACTGGCCCGCGTCGACTCGTCACTGTTCGCCCTCGCAATCGCCACCGTCGACGGCATGATCTACAGCGCCGGTGACGCCGAGGCGGAGTTCACCATTCAGTCGGTCAGCAAACCGTTCGTCTACGCGATGGCGATCGAGGATCGCGGCCTCGACGAGGTGCAGCGTCGCATCGGCGTCGAACCGAGCGGTGAGGCGTTCAACGAGATCAGCCTCGAGGCGGGCAGCAAGCGCCCTCTCAACCCCATGATCAACGCCGGCGCCATCACGGCGCACTCTCTCGTCGCCTCCCCCGATGACGACGAGTCGGCGCGCGTGCGACGCATCGTCGCCGGTCTGTCGGCCTTCGCCGGGCGCGAGCTGAGCATCGACAGGACCGTCGCCGAATCGGAATGGCACGACGCGCACCGCAACCTCGCCATCGGGCACATGCTGCGCAGCTACGACATGCTGACGGACGACCCGGACGTCGTCGTCCACGGCTACGTCGAGCAGTGCGCCGTGCGCGTGACGACGCGTGACCTCGCCGTCATGGCGACGACGCTCGCCAACGGCGGCCTCCACCCGGTGACCGGTGAGCAGGTCGTCAGCTCGCGCACGGCCCGCCAGGTGCTGTCCGTCATGCTGAGCTGCGGCATGTACAACGCCGCCGGTGACTGGCTGACGGCCGTCGGCATCCCCGCCAAGAGCGGCGTCGGGGGCGGCATCATCGGCGCGCTGCCCGGGCAGGTGGGGCTCGCGACGTTCTCGCCGCCGCTCGACGAGCACGGCCACTCGGCCCGAGGGGTGCAGGTCTTCGAGCGACTCAGCGAAGACATGGACATGCACCTCATGGACGTCCCGCCGCCTGCCCGCTCGGTCGTCCGACACTCCCACGTCGTTCCGCTCGGGCGAGGTTCGCGCGGCGTCGACGCGCACGTCTACGACCTGCAGGGCGACATCCGGTTCGCCGGCGCGGAGCGCGTCGTCCGGCTCATCAGCGACGAGCCGCCGACGACGAAGACCGTCGTGTTCGACCTCGTCGACGTCCACGCGCTCGACGAGACCGCGGCCCGCATGATCCTCGAGACGGTGCGGCGCCTCGCGGCTGACGGGCATGAGGTCTGGTTCGCCGGCCTCGATGACGCACCCCTCACCCATGGGCGGCTCGACGACGAAGGGTTCGACCTCGGGCGCGGGGTGCACGTGCGCATGGGCCGCGACCTCGACGATGTCGCCGAACAGATCATGAGGGCCTGAACCTCGCCGTTTCACGTGAAACAGGCACGAGGCTGTCGAGCGCTCGTCGTTCGAGGCTGTGCGCGTGTTTGGTGAGGTTCTTGGTAGACCCGACAACTCCCGGCCGCGTGCATGCCGCTGCCGGGCCGTCGCGCCGTCAGACCTAGGGTGGGACGCATGTCCGAAAGCGATGCACGGCCCTTGCCACCAGGCCTCACCCCGGTGAGCCCTCGGCTGACGTCGGCGCGCCTGCTGACGCTCGCCATCGCGGCGGTCGTCGCCGGTGCCGGCGTCGCGGCCACGATGTTCTTCGCGCCACGCTGGGTGACGGTTGCCCTCGCCGTCGCGCTGATCGTCGCCGTCGTGTGGGTGGGCCTCGTCATCGCGCGTCAGGTCAGGCACATCGGGTACGCCACGCGCGACGACGACCTGCTCATCGTCAGGGGCGTCATGTTCCGTACGACGACGGTCGTGCCGTACGGGCGCATGCAGTACGTCGAGGTCTCGAGTGGACCGATCGCGCGGATGTTCGATCTTGCCACGCTCGAACTGCACACCGCGTCCGCGTCTTCCGACGCCACCATCCCCGGCATGCCACGCCACGACGCGGAGGCACTGCGCGATCGTCTCGCGGCGCTCGGCGAAGCGCACCTCGCGGGGTTGTGACGATGGCCGATACCCACACGCCCGACGACTCGGCCGCCACCCCCGGGCCGCCCGACGACACGCTCGCCGACGGAGCATGGCATCGCGTTCACCCGTTGACGCCAGTCATGAAGAGCGGCGCGTTTCTGCTCGTCGTCCTCGGTATCGGCATCTCCCGCGCCGAGGACATGCTGAAGGATGCTCTCAACGGCGCGGCCGGTGGCTCCTCGTCGTCGAGCAATGCCGAGACATACGCGGCGAGCCGCTGGCTCGTCGCGCTCGCCATTCTCGTGGGCGTGCTTGCCGTGCTGCTGCTCGCCAACTGGATCATGTGGCGCAAGAACGAGTTTCGCGTCGACGCCGACAGCTTGCAGGTGCGCAAGGGCGTCGTCGGCAAGGCGCACCGCAAGGCGCGTCTCGATCGCGTGCAGGCCATCGACCTCACCCAGCCGCTACTTCCCCGACTGCTCGGCCTCGCCCAGCTCAAGTTCGACGTCGCGGGCGGCAGCGATTCCAACCTGACGATCGAATACTTGCGGCGTGCCGACGCCGAGAAACTGCGCGCCACGATGCTCGAACGGGTGCGAGTTTCACGTGAAACCTCCCACGAGAGCGACGGTGCGTCCCGGACATCCACCAGCCTCGGCGCTGGTGGCCAGGAGGCTGCCACCAACCCCGGCGATGCACCCGAGGGCGAGGCGCCCACGACCCCCCAGGCTGCGCGCGTCCGTGAGGACGCGGCGACGGCGAGGGCGTCGCGGCCCGGCGCCTCGTTGGGTAGTCGGCTCGTTCACGGCGTCGTCCCGGGCGTCGTCGACGACCTGAGTGGCACGCTGACCGAAGCCCTTGCGCCGTATCGCGTTCGCGTCGCAGCGGACGCGGAAGGCGCCATCGTCAGGGTGCCGCCGCATCGCGTCTTCATCGCCCAGGCGCTGACGGGTGGTGCGCTTGTCGCGGCGGCGGGTTTCGTCGTCCTGCTCGTCCTGTTCGGTGTCGGCGTGAGTACGGGCCACGCGTCGGAGGCGTTCTCTATCGCGCTGACGGTGCTCTTCGTCATGTTCGGCGCTGTGAATGCGGCCGTCCGCGCGTTCCTGCGCGACTCGAACTTCTCCGTGGCGCTCACGTCCGACGGGATCGTCGTCACGCACGGCCTCACCTCGACCACGCGTCGCGTCATTCCGGTCGACCGCATCCAGGCTGTCGAACTCACACAACCCGTGCTGTGGCGCCGGTTCGGGTGGTGGCGCGTGCGGATGAACCTCGCGAGTTCCTCCGCCCTCGGTGACGACGCCGACGCCATCCTGCTGCCGCTCGGATCCGTCGATGACGCAATGATGCTCATGGGGCTCGTCCTGCCGGAGCCGGGCACGCCGCCGGACGTGACCGGTCGCGACCTCATGCTCGAGGCGATGATGGCGGAGCGCACGACGTCGACATCAGCCGCCGCAGCGATGTTCACCGGGCCCGGCCGGCGAGCGCGGCTGCTCGATCCGTTGTCGTGGCGACGCGAGGCGTGGGCGCGCACGGCGACGATGACCGTCATCCGCGAGGGCCGCATGAAGCGCCGAGTCGTCTGCGTGCCACATGCGCGGGTGCAGTCGATGGCGCTCGCGCAGGGTCCTCTGCAGCGGTGGCTGGGCTTGGGCACCGTCGAGTTGCATTCGACGAGTGGGCCGACTCGCCCGCGGCTCGTGCATCAGGACGCCGAGGTCGCGCAGCGTTTTCTCTTCGATCACGCCGAGGTGACGCGGCGTGCGCGCGCGGCGCTCGACGCCCCCGACCCGCAGCGGGTCGGCGTCTGACGAGACTGCCCCGCCGGATGCGTCCGGCGGGGCAGTTGTCTCGGGCGAGCGTCGGGTGCGATCAACGATGATCAGGCGTTCTTGCGTAGGCGGTAGACGAGGGTAGATCCGCCGAGAGCGAGCGCGGCCCCTCCGACTGACGAGGCCGCGATGCTGGTCGTGTGGTCGTTCTTCGCGGGGGCCGCGGTCTGCGAGAAGGCGCCGGCAGAGCCTGACTTGAACATCAAAGTCAGGGCTCACAGATCGACCGCCAGCGCCACAGCGCCCACCCAAGCGATTTCAAGGCCGAAAACCCCTCGGAAAACGCGAATCCCGGCCTGAGATTTCTCTCAGACCGGGATTCGTGAGCTGTAGCCACAGTGATTCGTGAACTACCCCGCGTGCGCGAGGGGGGATTTGAACCCCCACGCCCTTTCGGACACTGGCACCTGAAGCCAGCGCGTCTGCCGTTCCGCCACTCGCGCGAGTGCTCACCTATCATTCCCTACCTTGGGCGAGTTCACCAAATCGGCGCGGCGCCCGTGCCCCGCCACCACGCAACCGTCCGCCCTCACAGGCACGCGGACGCGCGCTGCATCCAGCGCAGGCAGGAGTGCGCCCGTTACGATCAAAACCCCGGCGAACCGTTGGGCGCACGTCCCCGCTCAGGGGTGAGGTACGAGACTGGAGGCACCCATGGGTCTGTTCGACAAGCTCGAGAGCAAGCTCGAACAAGGCGTCAACGGCGCTTTCGCGCGCGCGTTCAAGAGCGAGGTCCAGCCCGTCGAGATCGCGTCTGGAATCCGCCGCGCCATGGACGACCGCGCGGCGTCCGTCGGCAAGGGCAAGCGACCCATCGTCCCCAACCTGTTCACGATCGAGTTGTCGCCGACCGACTACGACCGCCTCTCCGAGTGGGGCGACGAACTCGACGACGAACTCATCGCGAGCGCCCAGGAGCACGCCGACGAGCAGCGCTACATGCCCGGCGGCCCCCTGACGATCGTGCTCACCGAATCCGACGACCTCGAGACGGGCGTCTTCCGCCTACGCCCCGCAACGGCCAAGGCCGCGGATGCCCTCGCCCACCAGCGCAACAACCCGCGCCCGCAGCGCGAGACGCACCACGACGACACGAGCCACGACGCCGCGGCGCAGCCCACGGGCGCGAACCACGACGCCCACCTGGACACCCGCGATGCGTCCGATGCCTACGACGCTCACTCCGGCACGCACGCCGGCGTCGCGGGTGCCAGCGCCGCGAGCGCCCTCGGATCGACGACGTCACCGCACCCGACCGGCCGCACGTTCGGTACGCGCATCAAGGACTACCTGCTCGGCAGCCCGCAGCCCACCACCGACTCGTCGCGCGGCCACGCCGACGCCCCCCCGTCCGCAGCGTCCGAGTACGAGCGCAACGATGAACGCGGCTACCTCGACCGCGAGGCGCACGTCAGCGCCCCGCCAGTACAAGACTCATACGCTGCCGACGACCACCTCGTCGAAGACGAAGCCGGATACGACGACTACGACCACCACGGTTTCGACGATGCCCACGCCGACGGTCGCGTCTACTCGGGCGATGTCTACGTCGACGCCGAGAATCACGACAACCATGACGCGAACGCTCACCACGCCTGGGATGACGACAGCGACGCCGGCGACCCGACGGGCTACGAGCCTGCGCCGCGCCCGGAATCGGCGCGTCCGCGTCAGATGTCGCCGCGCGAACGCCCGTGGCTGAAGATCGACGGGCAGCGCTACCCCCTGCTCGGAGCCATCACCGTCCTCGGGCGTGACGACGACGCCGACATCGTCGTCGATGACCCGGGCGTCAGCCGTCGTCACAGCGAGATCCGCATCACGCACGACGGTCCCCACCTCGTCATGAGCGTGCGCGATCTCGGGTCGACGAACGGCACCTACGTCAACGGCGAGCACGTCGGTTCGACGCACGTGCACGACGGCGACCGGTTGACCCTCGGGCGCACCCCCATGACCATCCATCTCGGAGACCGCCCATGAACGAACTGACGATGACGGCCATCCGCTACGGCCTGCTCGCGCTGCTGTGGTTCTTCGTGTTCGCCGTCGTCGGCGTGCTCCGTTCCGACCTGTACGGCGCGAAGACGGGTGGTGGCCGTGCCTCGCGCGCTGTTTCACGTGAAACGAAGGCCAAGACACCCCGCGCCGTGCGCAAGGGCCCGACGCATCTCGCCATCATCGAAGGCGCGATGCGCGGCACCACGCTGCCGCTGTCGGAATCCGGCACCTTGCTCGGACGCAACCCCGAGTGCTCGCTCGTGCTGAGCGACGACTTCGCCTCGGGTCGCCACGCCCGCATCTACCCCGAATCCGACGGCTGGTACCTCGACGACCTGGGATCGACGAACGGCACGTACATCGGTGCTGAACGCATCGGTGAGCACGTGCGCGTCGAACCGGGCACCCGTATCCGTATCGGCCGCACCGTCCTCGAACTGAGGAAGTGACCATGCCCATCGCACTCAGATACGCCGCACGATCCGACGTCGGTCTCGGCTCGAAGAAGCGCAACGAGGACTCGGCCTACGCGAGCAGCTCGATGCTCGTGCTCGCCGACGGCATGGGCGGCCACGCCGCAGGTGACGTCGCGAGCTCCACCGTCGTCGGCGAACTCGTGCAGCTCGACGGCGACGACATCGGCGCCGACGACGCTCTCGACCAACTCGCCGACGGCATCGCCGAGGCCAACGAGAAGTTGCGCAGCGAGATGGACGCCGATCCCACCCGCGAGGGCATGGGCACCACCCTGATCGTGCTGCTCAAGACCGGCCGGCAGCTCGCAATGGCGAACATCGGCGACAGCCGCGCCTACCAGCTGCGTGACGGCAAGTTCACGCAGATCACGAAGGACCACTCCTTCGTCCAGAGCCTTCTCGACTCCGGCCGCATCACCCCCGACGAGGCCGTCCACCACCCGCAGCGCAGCCTCGTCACGCGCGTCCTGACGGGCCGCGAGGGCGACGTGCCCGACCTCAGCCTGCGCGAGGCACGCGTCGGCGACCGCTATCTGTTGTGCTCCGACGGCCTCTCCGACTACGTCGGCGCCCGCACGATCGAGGAGATCTTCACCGAGGGCGCGTCGAAGAGCGTCGGCGAGGTCGCCGACTCCCTCATCGAGATCGCCCTCAAGGCCTCGACGCTCGACAACGTCACCGTCGTCGTCGCGGAGGTTGCGAACATCGACGACGTCGACCTCGCCGCGCGCCCCGACGTGGTCGGCGCCGCCGTCGCGCACGGCCTGACTCAGAGCCTGCCGACGCGTGAGCAGACGCCGGCGGAGAAGGCCCGCGCCCTCTCCCGCGAACTCGACGGCGACGACGAACCCGACGAGACCGACAAGGGTGCCCACCTCGCCGAGACGCGCCCGCGTCGCCGCGGACGTCTCTACGCCGCCATCGCCGCGCTCGTCCTGCTGCTCGCCCTCGCCGTCGCCGCCGTGTGGGGCTGGACGTGGTCGCACAGTCAGTACTTCATCAAGGATTCGGGCGGCCGCGTCACCGTCTATCAAGGCGTCGACTCGAAGCTCGGCCCGATCGACCTGCGCCATCAGCAGGAGAGCACGAACATCCCGACCGCCGACCTGCCCGAGTTCTGGCGCTCCAAGGTGACGAGCGGCATCGACGCCTCCAGTGAGAAGGAGGCCGCCGCCACCGTCGAGCGTCTGCGCGCGGAGATGGTCGCGTGCCTCGCCGCGTCCGCCTCCGGAAACGAGTGCACGAAGTGAGCCCAGACCTCGCGACCATCACGGGCCGAGGCACGAAACGCGGCACCGAGCTCATGCTGCTCGCGTTCGCCGTCGGCATCGTGCTGTTCGCCTACGCGAACGTCGGGCTCGCGGTGGAGGGGTCGCTGCCGACCGACATCCTGACGCTCGGCGTCGGGATGGGCGTCATCGCCCTCGTGTTCCACCTCGTCGTGCGCGTCGTCGCCGCCTACGCCGACCCCGTGCTGCTACCGGCCGCGACGCTGCTCAACGGCCTCGGACTCGTCATGATCCGTCGTATCGACATGGCCCGCGGCAAGGGCGTCATGGAGGGCGCAGCCGTCCGACAGCTCATGTGGTCGGCCATCGCCGTCGCCGCCGCGATCGGGCTGCTCTGCCTCATCCGCGACCACCGGCGGCTGCGGCGCTACACGTTCACGTTCGCCCTCGCCGGCCTCGCGCTGCTCATGATGCCGCTGCTGCCGTTCATCGGCATGAACATCAACGGCAACCGCATCTGGATCCACGTCGGGCCGCTCAGCTTCCAGCCGAGCGAGGTCGCCAAGATCCTGCTCACGATCTTCTTCGCGAGCTACCTCGTGCAGACGCGTGACGCGCTCAGTCTCGTCGGCAAGCGTGTGCTCGGCTTCCCGCTGCCGAGAGCGCGCGACATGGGCCCCATCCTGCTGGCCTGGCTGACGTCCCTCGCCGTCCTCGTCTTCGAGAAGGACCTCGGCACGTCGCTGCTGTTCTTCGGCCTGTTCGTCGCCATGCTCTACGTGGCGACGGAGAGGCGCAGCTGGATCGCCATCGGTCTCGGGCTCTTCTTCAGCGGCTGCTACCTCGCGTACCTGCTCTTCCCCAACTTCCAGAACCGCGTCACCCTCTGGCTCGACCCGTTCGCGCCAGGCCTCTCCGACCAGGTCGCCCGCTCCCTCATGGGCCTCGCGTTCGGCGGACTCACCGGCACCGGCCTCGGACGTGGCTACCCGACGTTCAACTACGCCGAGGCGAACTCGGACTTCATCATGTCGAGCTTCGGCGAAGAACTCGGCCTCGTCGGCCTCACGGCGATGATCGCGCTGTTCGCCATCATCGTCGAACGCGGCCTGCGCATCGCCATTGCCTGCCGCGACGGCTTCGGCAAGCTTCTCGCGACAGGCCTCGCGTTCTCCATCTGCCTGCAGTGCTTCGTCGTCCTCGGCGGCATCACCCGCGTCATCCCCCTCACTGGTCTGACGACGCCGTTCCTGTCAGCCGGCGGTAGCTCGCTGCTCGCGAACTGGGCGATCATCGCGCTGCTGCTGCGCATCAGCGACCAAGCGCGACGCCCCGCCGTCACGGAGGCGAAGCCGACGCTCGGCTCCGACGACACCCAGGTGGTGAAGATCCGATGAACACGCCGATCCGCAAGCTCGGCGTCGTGGCCTCGATGCTGTTCTGTGCCGTTCTCGTTGCCGCGAGCTACATCCAGGTCGTCCAGGCGCCCTCGCTCGACGCCCGCGCCGGCAACAGCCGCGTCATCAACGACGGGTACAAGAAGGAGCGCGGCAGCATCCTCGTGGACGGCAAGGCCATCGCAACGAGCGTGAAGTCGAACGACAAGTACGTCTACCAGCGTCAGTACTCGAACGGCTCGCTCTATGCGCCCGTCACGGGCTACAGCTCGATCGTCTACGGCAACGGCGGCGGCATCGAGGGTGCCTCCGACGGCGTCCTGAGCGGCACGAGCGACTCGTTGTTCTACCGCCGCCTCGCTGACGTCGTCACGGGCAAGAAGCCCGCCGGGGCCAACGTCGAGCTGACGATCAACCCCAAGATCCAGGCGGCCGCGGCGAAGGCGCTCGGCAACCGTCGCGGCGCGGCCGTCGCGCTCGACCCCAAGACGGGCGCCGTCCTCGCCATGGTGAGCTCACCGACGTACGACCCGTCGACCCTCGCCTCGCACGACACGACGTCGGTCGTCAACATGTGGAAGCAGCTCAACGCCGACTCGACGCAGCCGATGGTCAACCGGACCATCTCGGGCAATCTGTACCCCCCGGGTTCCACGTTCAAGCTCGTCACGACGGCCGCCGCGCTCGAATCGGGCAAGTACACGCCCGAGTCGACGCTCAACGGCCCTGCCACCATCAGGCTGCCGCAGACGACGCACTCACTGCCCAACGACAACCACCTGCCCTGCGGCGACAACGACAAGACGTCACTGACGCACGCGCTCGAGATCAGCTGCAACACGGCCTACGCCGAGCTCGGCATGGATCTCGGCCAGGACAAGCTCGCCGCACAGGCCAAGAAGTTCGGCTTCGGCCAGGTCGTGCGCCTGCCGATGCGCGTCACGCCGTCGAGCTTCCCCTCCGACATGAACACGCCGCAGACGGCGATGGCCGCCATCGGCCAGTACGACGTGCGGGTCACGCCGCTGCAGATCGCGATGATCTCCGCGACGATCGCGAACGGCGGCACGCAGATGGAACCGCACCTCGTGAAGAACGTCGTCGACTCCGACCTCGACGTCATCTCCTCGACCGACCCGAAGATCATGTCCAAGCCCATCTCATCGGACACGGCCGGCAGCCTCAAGACGATGATGGAAGCGGTCGTCAACAACGGCACCGGCAAGCTCGCCGCCGTCGACGGCTACCAGGTCGCGGGCAAGACGGGCACGGCGCAGGGCGACACGAGCAAGGCCGCCGACCTGTGGTTCACCGGTTTCGCACCGGCGAACGACCCCAAGATCGCGCTCGCGCTCGTGCTCGAGAACGGCGGCGATCAGGGCGTCGAGACCCTCGCCGGCGAGGTCGCCGCACCCGCCGCGCAGCAGATCTTCGAGGCAGCCCTGCGATGACATCTGCGATTCCCGTCCGCATCTGCGATCTTCGTCCACCTCTGCGGCGCTCCACGGCCGCCGCGCACCGCCCCATCCCGACCCTCGCGAAGGACATCTCATGAGCGCGACACCACGCATCCTCGGTGGCCGCTACGAAGTCGGCGAACTCGTCGGCCGCGGTGGCATGGCCGACGTCCACGCCGGCCACGACACGCGCCTCGGACGCCCCGTCGCCATCAAGATCCTGCGATCGGACCTCGCGCGCGACCCCAGCTTCTTGCAACGCTTCCGCCGCGAGGCGCAGGCGTCCGCCGGGCTCAACCACGCCAACATCGTCGCCGTCTACGACTCGGGTGAGGACACCTTCGTCGAAGCGGCGGGCGGCACCGTCGACATCCCCTACATCGTCATGGAGTTCGTCGACGGGCAGACGCTGCGCGAGATCCTCAACGAGGAGAAGAAGGTCAGCGCCGACGAGGCCTGCCGCATCATGATGGGCGTCCTGTCAGCCCTCGAGTACAGCCACTCGAAGGGCATCGTGCACCGCGACATCAAGCCTGGCAACGTCATGGTGACGCGCGGCGGTTCCGTCAAGGTCATGGACTTCGGCATCGCCCGCGCCCTCGCCGACGTCGGCGCGACGATGACGAGCGCCCAGGCCGTCGTCGGCACCGCCCGGTACCTGTCGCCCGAGCAGGCGCAAGGCCAGAGCGTCGACGCTCGCACCGACCTGTACTCCGCCGGCTGCGTCCTGTTCGAGCTGCTGACGGGGCGCGCACCGTTCGTCGGCGAGCCCGTCAGCCTCGTCTATCAGCACATCGGCGAACAGCCGCAACCCCCGTCGCTCTACGAGTCGTCGGTGTCGCCGGCGCTCGACGCGGTCGTGCTGCACTCGCTCGCGAAGGGGCGCGACGATCGCTACCAGAGCGCCGCCGACTTCCGCGCCGACGTCCTCGCCGCCCGCTCCGGCCAGCCGATCTCCGCTGCCGCGCAGGCGAGCACGGTGACGTCCGCCGACCACACGGAGGTCGTCGACTACCCGACGCGCCGCGCCGCGGCGACGGCGGCTGCCGCTGACTCGACGGCCGAACTCGACTCGCGCGAACCCAGCCGATCCCATGCCGGATGGTGGGCCCTCGCGGCCGTCGCAGCCCTCGCGGCCATCCTCGGCATCGGCTACTTGTTCATGCACTCGCCCAGCTCGCCGGAGAAGGTCACCGTCGCGAGCGTGCGCGGCATGACGTACGAGCAGGCCGCGAAGACGCTGTCGCCCGACTTCACCGTCACGAAGCGAGAAGTCGCCGACAACGCCGCGGAGAACACCGTCATCGACCAAGATCCGGCGGGCGGGACGGAGGCATCCCGACGTTCCGACGTGACACTCACCGTCTCCACGGGCCCCGACTCGGTCAAGGTGCCGAACGTCGTCGGTGACGCCGTCAACGAGGCGAAGGCGGCCCTTCTCGCCGCCGGCATCGACGAGAACCACATCAAGATCTCGCCGACGAAGAAGGACGACACCGGCCTCGACGCCGGCATCATCGCCGAGAGCAACCCGAAGGCCGGCGCATCACTCGGCACGTCGAGCGACATCACGCTCTACGAGAGCAGCGGCAAGGCCACCGTGCCCGACCTGGCGGGCAAGACGGCGTCGGAGGCGGCGCAGGCGCTGTACAAGGCGCACCTGTCGATCGACTCCAAGGACCAGGTCACCGACAGGCCCGACGAGGTCGGCAAGGTCGTCTACGTGCCCGACGCCGGCAAGAAGGTCAACAACGGCTCGTCCGTCACCGTCTACATCGGCAAGTCACCCGAGAAGACCGCGACGGCCACCGTGACGCAGCCGCCCTCGTCGTCAGCGGCCCCGTCGTCCAGTTCCGCGCCCGCGACGTCGCAGTCCCCCTCGTCGTCGACACAGTCGCCGTCGCCGTCGACGAGTTCGTCGTCGACGAGTCCGTCGTCGACATCGGACGGTAGCGCGATGACGCCGTCGCCGTCGCAGTCGTCGAGCAAGTGAGCTGACGAAGGAAGCCCCCGGCCCTGTGGATCGGGGGCTTTCCTCGTTCGAGAGCCGCTGGTGGGGCGCGGCGTTCGGGCTATGTGCCGCTCAGGCGGTGCGCACGAGCGGTGCCATGCCGGCGCTGGCGGCGACGGCCGTCGTCGAACCGCACATCGCGAGCCAGTTGGCGAGCATGCGGTGGCCGCCGACCGTCATGACGGATTCGGGGTGGAACTGCACGCCGTGCAGCGGCAGGTCGCGGTGGTGGGCGGCCATGATGATGCCCGATTCGGTGCGGCCGTTGACGACGAGTTCGTCGGTGACGGTGGCCGGGTCGATCGTCAGCGAGTGGTAGCGCGTCGCGGTGAACGGATCGTCGAGCCCCTCGAGGACGCCCGTGCCGTCGTGGTGCACCTGCGACGTCTTGCCGTGGAGCAGTTCCGGCGCCCGACCGACGGTGCAGCCCGTCACGACGCCGAGCGCCTGGTGGCCGAGGCACACCCCCAGCATCGGCTGGTTGCGCTCACCGCACGCCTCGATCATCGCCATGCTGACGCCGGCGTCCTCGGGCGTGCCGGGGCCGGGCGAGACGAGGACGCCGTCGAAGTCGGCGCCGTCCTTAGCGCTGATCGCGTCGTTGCGCACGACGGTCGTCTCGGCACCGAGCTGCTGGAGGTAGCCGACGATCGTGAAGACGAAGCTGTCGTAGTTGTCGACGACGAGGATGCGCGGCGAATCGGTCATGCGCGCCAGTCTAGGTGGGAGCGCCGACACCGCCGTCAGGATGGCTCAGGATGCCAGGTAACTCACGGGTCGGCGGGCAGTTACGCGCCTACCCATGAGTCAGCCGCCATCCTGCCCGGGGTCAGGCTGCCGGCGCAGCGACACGGGCGTCACGGCTGGACGTGCGCGTGCTTCATCGTTACCGAGCCCGTGAAGGCGGGCAGCGTCGTGTTCTGGATGGCCTTGACGTTGTAGCCGAGCCCAACGAGGTCGACGTACTGCTTGTAGATCTTGACGGACTCGTCGGCCTCGAGCGCGGCCTTCAGCTTCACCGGGTCCCCGACGGCGGTGATCGTGAACGGCGGTGAGTACACGCGGCCCTGGAGGATGAGCGTGTTGCCGACGCAGCGCACGGCGCTTGTCGAGACGATGCGCTGATCCATGAGCTGGATGCCGCGAGCGCCGCCCTCCCACAGGGCGTTGACAACGGCCTGGACGTCCTGCTGGTGCACGACGAGCCAGTCCGGCGAACCGTCCTTCGGCAGCTCCTCGACCTTCTTCTTGCTGTCGTCGAGCGTCACGCTGATGGCCTGCCCGCTCAACGGTGCGAGACCCGCCGGATCCTGCGCCTTGTCGGCCTGCTTCGTCAGCGCCAACGCACGCGCCGCACCCGAATCCTTCTTCGCCGCAGCGAGCTGCGCCGCCTCGACGTCGGCGCGCAACGTCGCGACGTCCTCCTGCTTGGTCTTGACGCGGTGATCCGCGCGCCGCACGACATCAGCGAGATTGGTGGTGTCGGAGCGCAGATCCGTGCCGTTCGCCGCACGGGAACTGACCCCGAACATCGCCCCCGCGACGAGCAGCGCGATCGGGACGGCGGCCTTCCACGCCAACGAGCCGCGACGGCGCGCGGGCGGCATCTCGTCGATCGGCAACGCGTCGCGCGCAGCGTCGTCGGTGGCGCGTTCGACGTGTGCGGGCGGCGTCGCAGACGCGTCGCGCTCGGAGTCGCGTTCGCTCATGGGGTCGGCCTCCTTCACTCGACGCATCGCCCGGCCGGATCAACTAGGCTCTCACCCTAGTTGACGCACCGAACTCAGATGGGAGCCATGCCGTGGCCCGCAAGACCACCGACGCCACTCAGCGCGCCGCCGCCGGAGACGGCCTCAACCCCCGCTGGTGGCTGCCGGTCGCCCTCGGCCTCATGCTCGCCGGGCTCGCCTGGGTGATGGTCTACTACATCGCCAGCGGCACGACGAGCTACCCGATCCCCGGCATCGACGCCGGCAACATCGTCATCGGCTTCGCGGCCATCATGGTCGGCTTCGTCATGTTGACGCGCTGGAAGTGACGCCACCTTCTGTCCGCTGCTGACGCCCCGCCGAACCGAACGCCCGTTCCCTCGTGGGAACGGGCGTTCGTCTGTGTCTGCTCACTCGGGTTCGCTGCATCGTGGCCCCACGAGGTCACCGGGCGCCGCGCCGCAAGGCTGACGGTGCGGGCGTCGCCCTGCGGCCTGCAACCCACGACGTTGTCCCCAGACTTGTCCACAGCCTGTGTGTAGTTACACGCGTGTGGTTTTCCACACCTGGGGACAAACCTGTGGAAAACAGTGGACGGCCGGTGGACGAGCCGCTGTTTACGGTGGAAAACATGCCGCTGACGGTGGACGAACCACCCCACGGCTGGGGATGACGCTGCCCATCGCCCCCACCCCTTGGCATAGATCAGCGGCGTTCCGCGGGTTTTTCCCCACCCCAGCCGTGGAAACTGTGGACAACCATGTGGGTGACGGCTCGTCCTCACCGTCCCCAGGTGGTGCACCGCGTCATCCACAGCTAACGGCACACCATCCACAGGCAACTCATCCACACGCATCGTGGGGTGCCACCCGACGGCAGCACCCCACGAACGACGAGGGCCTCGTTCAGCCCACGGCGACGATCATCCGACGATGTGCGGCCAGCTGACACCCACGACCGAGAAGTCGACGTACGCAGCGGCGATGAGCGCCACCGCCAACGCGCCCAGCGCCGAGGCCTGCATCGCGACCGGGCGGCGCCGCAGCGCATACAGGACGAGCGCGCCGACGGCGCCGGCCACCGCACCGCCAAGGTGCGCCTGCCACGCCACGTTGGACGCCGTGAAACCGATGACGACGTTGATCGCGATCATCGTCATCATCGGCCCGATCTCCCGGCCGAGTCGGCGGTTGAACACGACGACAGCGAGGAAGAGCCCGAACACACCGCCGGAGGCGCCGACCAGCGGCGTCACCCACCCTGACGTCAGCAGATCGAGCTGTGACGACGGCGCCGTCATGATCTGGTAGACGACGGAGCCACCGAGCACGGAGAGCAGGTACAGCGCCCCGAAGCGCATACGACCGATGAGTGGTTCGAGGTACTGCCCCATGAAGTACAGCGCCATCATGTTGAACAGCAGGTGCATCGGGGTGCCGGTGTCGTGGGCGAACCCGCTCGTCAGGTAGCGCCACGGCTCGTCCCTCGCGAACACCGCGACGAACGACACGTCGCGGTACAGCGCGTCACTCGCCAGCTGCCCCAGCCACACGAGACAGCAGATCGCGATGATCCCGATCGTGACGACGGGTCGACCCTGCGCCGCCGCGCCCGTCGTCATGCCCAGGGACGAGCGGGTCGGCAACGTCGGGTTCGTCTTCCGTTCGGCCGCGACGCAGTCGACGCACTGGAACCCCACCGACGCGGGGATCTGGCAGCGCGGGCACGCCGGGCGACCGCAACGTTGACAGCGCGTGTAGGCAGCGGTGTTGGGGTGGCGCGGGCAGACGGGTACCGCGTCCGGCGCCTCGGAGGCGCCGAAGGCACCCGAGCCGGATCCGGCGGGCGGCTGCGTCATGTCGTCTCGTTTCGTCGGAGGCGTGCGGGAAGAAGGCGTGAGACCAAGGATGGCCCCGTCATGCTCGACGGGGCCATCTCGGCTGCGCTGGCTGACGAGGAGTCGTCAGCGGTACCTCCCGACTTGCGGCGGGAGGCGAGGTGTCACTCGGAGATCGTCACGCTCTCGATGACGACGGGCTCGAGCGGCTTGTCCTGGGCGCCGGTGGAGACGGCGGCGATCTCGTCGACGACCTTCTTCGACGCGTCGTCGGCGACCTCACCGAAGATCGTGTGCTTGCCCTGCAGCCAGGACGTGTCGGCGACGGTGATGAAGAACTGCGAGCCGTTCGTGCCCTTGCCCATGCGGGTACCCGCGTTGGCCATGGCCAGCATGTACGGCGAGTTGAAGTTGAGCTCCGGCGAGATCTCATCGTCGAAGTTGTACCCCGGGCCGCCCATGCCGACGCCGAGCGGGCAGCCACCCTGGATCATGAAGCCGGGGATGATGCGGTGGAACGTCAGACCGTCATAGTACGGCTGCGGGTTGGTGCGGCCCGCGTCGTCCTTGTACTCCTTGGTGCCCTTCGCCAGGCCGACGAAGTTGTCGACCGTCTTCGGCGCCTGGTTGGGGAACAGGTTGATGTTGATGTCACCGTGGTTGGTGTGCAGAGTCGCGATCATGCCTCCAGTGTTTCACGTGGAACACGACAGGTCATGATGAGGTCTCGGGCGTTCGCGCTCAGCGAAACGACCTCCCACAGCGTCCAATACCTCACAACCGGTTGGTAAGCCCCGCCCGAACAAGGCAGGATGAATTCAAGAACTGCTGCCGACTGGAGAGGAAGACCAGCCATGCTGTGCAAGTCCGAACCCACCAAGTCCGAGAAGGCCAAGGGCGCCGCCCTCGCCGTCGCCGGTCTCGCTGCCGAGAAGGCCGTCGAGGCCAAGGCCAAGACGGAGAAGGACGTCGTGCCGACCCTCGTCGAGAAGGCCGAGGAAGCTCGCGACGTGATCGTCGAGAAGCTCGAAGAGGCCCGCGACGCTGCTGCGCCGCACGTCGAGGCAGCGACGGAGAAGGTCGCCGACAAGACCGCCGACCAGCGCGAAGTCGTCGCCGAGAAGGCCGGCGCTGCGAAGGCCGCCACCGTCGCCTCGCTCGCCGCCGTCGCCGACTCCGCCAAGGACGCTCGTGACGACGCACAGCAGAAGGGGAAGAAGGCTGCCAAGAAGGCAGACAAGAACTCCTCGCGCTTCATGAAGAAGGCTGACAAGAAGACGTCCAAGGCGTCGAAGAAGGCCGACAAGAAGGCCGGGGCCCTTGCTGCGCTCCTGGCCGCCAAGGCCGCCAAGGGCGAGAAGAAGGCCGTCAGCGCCTTCGGCCCGGGCGCCCGCGAGGACGTCGCGTACAAGGCCGCCGCCCTGCGGGGCCGCGCCGAGGCCGTCGCCGAGGACAAGGGCATCTCAGCCGACAACGCGCGCGACTTCTACAAGGACGAGCTGCTGCCGCACCTCAAGGAGATCCTCGCGACCGCTGCTGCCGCCGGCACCGCCGCGTCGCACAACGTCGTCGGCCAGCTGCCCGAGGGCGCACAGAAGCAGGTCGCGCAGTACGCGCCGGCCCTCGCGCCCAAGAAGAAGAAGGGCGGCTTCCTCATCACGCTCGGTGTCGCCGCTCTCGCGGGCGCCGGCTACCTCGTGTACGCCGACCAGCAGAAGAAGCGTGCGGCGGACGCTCGCCTCTCGGAGGCCGCCATCGCAGACTCCAAGACGGCTCGCGGTGACGAGATGACGATCAACAACCCCGTGACGAACTTCGCGAAGGCCGACGACACGACGATGGTGCGCCCGGCCGGTGTCGACACGCCGACTGCCGAGCCCGCCGGCGCCCCCGGCACGGCTGCGTCGTGGACCGACGCCGAGGCTTCGGGCCACATGACGACGGAAGGTCTCGAGGACCCGAGCGCGGGCGAGACGCGCAGCTCGCGTCGCGCGGCTCGCGACGACCACTGAGTTCGACGCTCCACCCCGACGCCAGGCCCCGTTGAGGGCCTCGCGATCGGGCACGACGAGGCGGCCATCCCGTACGGGATGGCCGCCTCGTCGTCTGCATGGCTGTCGCGCGTGTCGATCGTTCCCCAAACCGACAAGGCTCCCGTCCGGGCCTCTCGTGCTGGTCGGGGCCGTACGCGTCGCTACTCGTGACGACGTCACGAGCACCATGTCAGCGCTTGCTACCTCGCTGTACTCGATCTATTAGATACGCGTAGATGAAACCATCGAGACGGATCGACGCTTGATGCCCACAGGAGTAGTGTCGAGGCATGCGTATTGCTATTGCAGGAGGACATGGCCAGATCGCCCGGTTGCTCGGGCAGCGGTTGAGCGGCGAGGGCCACGACGTCGTCGGCCTCATCCGTACACCGGAGCAGGCGGACGACCTGCGCGCCGCGGGAATGGAGCCCGCCGTCATCTCACTCGAGGACGCCTCGGTCGACGACGTCGCCGAGGTCATCAACGGCTGCGACGCCGTCGTCTTCGCCGCGGGTGGCGGCCCGGAATCGGGTCGGGCGCGCAAGTGGAGCGTCGACCTCATGGGAGCGGTGCTGCTCGCCGACGCTGCGGAGCAGGCGGGCGTGCGACGCTACGTCATGGTGTCGTCGATCGGCTCCGACGCGCCGGAGAACGTCGACGCCGGCGTCTTCCAGGTCTACCTCTACGCCAAGGGCGGCGCGGATGCCGACCTGCGTACCCGCGACCTCGACTGGACCATCGTCCGCCCCGGAATGCTCACCGATGACGCGCCCACGGGCCAGGTGACGATCAACCCCGACCAGCAGCGTCAGCCCATCACGCGCGGCGACGTCGCCCACACGCTCGCGCAGGTGCTGACGAGCGGGCATGCCATCCGAGAGACGTTCGTCGTCGTCAACGGCACGACGCCCGTCGACGAGGCGGTCGCGTCCCTCTGACTCTTCCCCGACGACGATGGGCCGGTGTTTCACGTGAAACACCGGCCCATCGTCGTCAGCCCAGCATGGACTAGGTTGGAGCCATGGCTCAGCGCACCACCTACCTCCTCATCGACGGCGAGAACATCGATGCCACGCTCGGCACCTCGATCCTCGGCCGCCGCCCCCACCCTGACGAGCGCCCGCGCTGGGACAGGCTACTCAAGTTCGCCCAGCGCCAGTGGCACCAGGACGCCAAGGGGCTGTTCTTCCTCGCGGCCAACGGCCCCGAGCTGCCGATGGCGTTCATCCAGGCCCTGACGGCGCTCGGCTACCAGCCAATACCTCTCTCCGGCGCGGAGGGCGAGAAGGTGGTCGACATGGCCATCCAGAAGACGCTGGACGCCCTCGTGACGCTGCAGGCCGACGTCATGCTCGTCAGCCACGACGGCGACTTCCTCCCGCAGCTCGAACCGCTGCTCGGCGGCTCCCGCAAGGTCGGGCTGATCGGCTTCAAGGAGTTCCGCAACGCCGGCTTCTCGCCCCTGGAGGCACAGGGCCTCGAGTTCTTCGACCTCGAGCACGACGTCAAGGCGTTCAACGCGACGCTGCCGCGCCTGCGCGTCATCCCGATCGACGAGTTCGACCCACTGGCCTTCCTCTGAGCGCTGCCCGCGCCGTCGCGGGCACCGGACGGCGAAGAGCCCCTCACGAATCCGTGGGGGGCTCTTCGTTCTCGGTGGAGGTAAGGGGACTCGAACCCCTAACCCCCTGCTTGCAAAGCAGGTGCGCTACCAATTGCGCCATACCCCCGAGGGTTTTTCAGCCAGGTTGTTCGGTGGCCGCCTGCGTGGCGGGCTCCTGCGTGGCCTTCGCCCACAGCTCCTTGCCCAGCTTCTGCTTCTGGTATTCGCTGTTCGCATACAGGGCGGCAGCGGCCGCAGCAGATGCGAGAAGTGCCTTGAACATGCGACTCCTTGGCGAAATCAAGGGGCAGTGGTGGTGGGCCTAACTGGACTTGAACCAGTGACCTCTGTCTTATCAGGACAGCGCTCTAACCGACTGAGCTATAGGCCCCTGCACCGCGTGCGTGCCGTTCACCTGCGTGATCAGCACGAGACGTAAGATTACCCACCGCAGGCGTGGCCCGCAAATCGCGGGCGGCGCCTTATCCCACCGCGTCGCCACGGGCCAGCTGCGACCCGCACCCACCAGCCTGGGCAGACGACGACGGGCCCGCCCCACCGTCGTGGAGGGCAGGCCCGTCGCGCGATTGCTCAGGCTGCGATCACTCGTCGCTCAACGTCAGCTGCACGCCGCCGACGAGGGAGGCGCAGATGTTGTAGAGGAACGCGCTCAGGGTCGCGATCGCCGTCATGAGGATGATGTTGAGCACGCCGATGACGATGCTGAACGAGATCGAGCGGCCGAACCCGAGGTAGTCGAGGATGTCGAACTTCGAGCCTTGACGATCCAGCGTCCGCAGCAGGTCGTTGATCGCGCTGAAGGTGCCCATGCCCGCGAGCACCGTCCACAACGTCGCCACGAGGACGACGGACGCGATGGCGACGGCCACCGACAACAGGAAGGCGATCTTGAGCACCGACCACGTGTCGACGCGCGACAGCGTCAGGCGCACTCGGCGCGGCGTGGAGCGACGTGGGGCGCCGCCGCGGCCCGACGAGGCCGGCGCGCGGCCGGCCTGCGTGCTCACGCGCTGCTGCTGGGGTCGTGTGGCTGGCGCCGCTGCACCACTGCCCTTGACCGCTCGGGGGGCGCCCCCGGCAGATTTCGGCAGCTTCGCGCGCGCGTCTCGCGAGTCACTCACTCACTGTCTCCCGACTCGTTGTTCTCCGTGGAGGCCGACTCGTCGTCCGTAGCGTGCGTTGCGTCCTGAGTTGACTCCGCGGCCTCGTTCGTCTCCGAAACTACCGCGTCATCGTCGATTTCCTCAGAATCCTTCTCGGCGTTGCGCGCGACGGCGACGATCGAGTCGCCCTTGCCGGGCGTCGCGAACTGCACGCCCTGCGTGTTGCGGCCCGTCTCACGCACCTCGGCGACGGCCGAGCGGACGATCTTGCCCTTCTCCATGACGACCATCACTTCGTCACGGTTCTCGACGACGAGCGCGCCGACGAGGTCACCGCCTCGCTCTGAGATCGTCGCGACCTTGACGCCGAGCGTCGCGCGCCCCTTCGTCGGGTACTCCTCCACGGGCGTGCGCTTGGCGAGCCCGTTCTCGAAGACGACGAAGACGCACAGCTTCTCGTCGGCCCCGCGCTCGACCTCGTTCGCGCCCTTCGGCACGACGTTCATCGACAGCAGTTCGTCGCCTTCTCGGAACTTCATGCCGGTGACACCCGACGTCGATCGGCCCATCGGACGCAGTGAGTCGTCCGTCGCAGCGAAACGCACGGCCTGGCCCTTGCGGCTGACGAGCAGGACGTCGTCGTCGTGCGTCGCGAGGCCGGCACCGACGAGCTCGTCGCCGTCACGCAGGTTGACGGCGATGAGGCCGCCCGAACGCGGCGAGTCATACTCCGACAGGCGCGTCTTCTTGACGAGGCCGTTGCGGGTCGCGAGCAGAAGGTACTCCGAGTCGGCATAGGTGCGCAGCGCCATGACCTGAGCGATCTGCTCGCCCGGCTGGAACGCGAGCAGGTTCGCGACGTGCTGGCCCTTGCTGTCGCGCGAGCCCTCCGGCAGCTCGTAGCCCTTCGTCCGGTAGACGCGGCCGGCGTTCGTGAAGAACAACAGCCAGTCGTGCGTCGAGGTCGTGAAGAAGTGCCCGACGACGTCGTCACCGCGCAGCGTCGCGCCGCGCACACCCTTGCCACCGCGACGCTGGCTGCGGTACTCGCTCACCTTCGTGCGCTTGACGTAGCCGCCGCGCGTGATGGTGACGACCACGTCCTCTTCGGGGATGAGGTCTTCCATGTTCATGTCACCGTCGAACGGCACGATCTGGCTGCGACGGTCGTCGCCGTACTTCTCGACGATCTCGGCGAGCTCGTCGCTGACGATCTGACGCTGACGCTCCGGCTTGGCCAGGATGTCCTTGTAGTCGTCGATCTTCGACTGCAGCTCGTCGTGCTGCTCGATGATGCGCTGACGCTCGAGCGCCGCGAGGCGACGCAGCTGCATCTCGAGGATGGCGTTGGCCTGGATCTCGTCGATGTCGAGCAGCTCGATGAGGCCCGTGCGGGCATCGTCGACCGTCGGGCTGCGACGGATGAGGGCGATGACCTCGTCGAGCATGTCGAGGGCCTTCAACAGACCGCGCAGGATGTGGATGCGCTTCTCGGCCTCGTCGAGACGGAACTGCGTGCGGCGCACGATGACGTCGATCTGGTGCTCGACCCAGTAGCGGATGAACGCACTGATCGGCAGCGTGCGCGGCACACCGTCGACGAGGGCGAGCATGTTCGCGCCGAAGTTCTGCTGCAGCTGCGTGTGCTTGTAGAGGTTGTTGAGCACGACCTTGGCGATCGCGTCACGCTTGAGCACGATGACGAGGCGCTGGCCGGTGCGGCCGGACGTCTCGTCACGGATGTCGGCGATGCCGGCCATCTTGCCGTCCTTGACGAGCATCGCGATCTTCTCGGCGAGCGCGTCTGGGTTGACCTGGTACGGCAGCTCCGTGACGACGAGGCACTGACGGCCCTGGATCTCCTCGACGTTGACGACGGCGCGCATCGTGATGCTGCCGCGGCCGGTGCGGTAGGCGTCCTCGACGCCGCGCTTGCCCATGATGAGCGCGCCGGTCGGGAAGTCCGGGCCGGGGATGCGACGCAGGCACTCTTCGAGCAGTGCCTCACGCGAGGCCTCGGGGTTCGCGAGCAGCCACTGCGCGGCGTCGGCGACCTCGCGCAGGTTGTGCGGCGGGATCTGCGTCGCCATGCCGACAGCGATGCCGGCGCTGCCGTTGACGAGCAGGTTCGGGAAACGGCTCGGCAGGACGCTGGGCTGCAGCGTCTTGCCGTCGTAGTTGGGCTCGAAGTCGACGGTGTTCTCGTGGATGTCGCGCACGAGCTCCATCGCGAGGGGCGCCATGCGGCACTCGGTGTATCGCGGGGCGGCTGCGCCGTCGTTGCCGGGCGAACCGAAGTTGCCCTGGCCGTCGACGAGCGGGTAGCGCATCGACCACGGCTGCACGAGACGCACGAGGGCGTCGTAGATCGCCGAGTCACCGTGCGGGTGGTACTGACCCATGACGTCACCGACCACACGGCTGCACTTGTTGTAGCCGCGGTCGGGACGGTAGCCACCGTCGTACATGGCGTAGACGATGCGACGGTGCACGGGCTTGAGGCCGTCACGCACGTCCGGCAGGGCACGCGAGACGATGACGCTCATCGCGTACTCGATGTAGCTGCGCTGCATCTCGGCGTTGAGGTCGATCGGGTCGACGCGGTGCGCAACCGGAGCGGCGACGGCGGCCTGCGCCTCCGGCGTGTTCGGCACCTTCATCGTCGGCGGCTCGGGGCGCGTGGGGTCGATGCCGGCCGCGGCTGCTGCGGCGTCGCTGGCGGGAGCGTCGGCTTCGCCCTGGGGGACCTCGGGGAGATCGTCCGGCAGGTCGGACGCGTCGTCGCCCGGCAGGTTCGTGTCGTCAGACATGTGTCATTCCTTCGATGAAGGGTTGTCGAGTTGTCGCGATGTTTCACGTGAAACGGAGCGGCTCGTCGCTCACGTTTCACGTGAAACGCAGATCAGATATCGAGGAACCTGACGTCCTTCGCGTTGCGCTGGATGAAGCTGCGTCGCGATTCGACGTCCTCACCCATGAGCACGGCGAAGATCTCGTCGGCGGCCGCGGCGTCCTCGAGCGTGACCTGGAGCAACGTGCGCGACTCCGGGTCCATCGTGGTCTCCCACAGTTCCTGGTAGTTCATCTCGCCGAGACCCTTGTAGCGCTGGACGCCGTTCTCCTTCGGCAGGCGCCAGCCCTTCGACTGGCCTGCGTCGATCATCGCGTCGCGCTCGCGGTCGGTGAAGGCGAACTCGTGCTCGTGGTTGCTCCACTTGATGCGGTACAGCGGCGGCTGGGCGAGGTAGACGTATCCGGCCTCGATGAGCGGGCGCATGAAGCGGAACAACAGAGTGAGCAGCAGCGTGCGGATGTGCATGCCGTCGACGTCGGCGTCGGCCATGAGGACGATCTTGTGGTAGCGCGCCTTCTCGATCGTGAAGTCCTCGCCGATGCCCGTGCCGAAGCCCGAGATCAGGCCCTGCACCTCATTGTTCGCGAGCACCTTGTCGAGGCGTGCCTTCTCGACGTTGAGGATCTTGCCGCGGATCGGCAGGATCGCCTGGTTGAACGGGTTGCGCCCCTGCACCGCCGAGCCGCCGGCCGAGTCACCCTCGACGATGAACACCTCGGAGATCGACGGATCCTTGCTCTGGCAGTCGCGCAGCTTGCCCGGCAGCCCACCCGATTCGAGCAGGCCCTTGCGTCGCGCGGTCTCGCGCGCCTTGCGGGCCGCCATCCGCGCCGACGCGGCGGCGATGGCCTTGCTGACGATCGCCTTGCCCTCTCGCGGGTGCATCTGCAGCCAGTGGTCGAACTCGTCGCGCACCGCGGTCTGGACGAAGCCCTTGACCTCGGAGTTGCCGAGCTTCGTCTTCGTCTGGCCCTCGAACTGTGGTTCGGCAAGCTTGACGCTGATGACGGCCGTCAGCCCCTCGCGGATGTCGTCACCGGTGAGGTTGTCGTCCTTCTCCTTGAGCAGCTTCTCGCGGCGCGCGAAGTCGTTGACGAGCTTCGTCATCGCCGCGCGGAAACCCTCTTCGTGCGTGCCGCCCTCGTGCGTGTTGATCGTGTTGGCGTACGTGTGGACGGACTCGCTGTACGCCGTCGTCCACTGCATCGCGACCTCGACCGAGAGGTAGCGCTCGGCGTCCTCGTGCTCGAAGGCGATGATGTCCTCGTTGACGACCTCGGCGCGCTTGGAGGAGTTGAGGTGCTTGACGTAGTCGAGCAGACCGTCCGCGTAGCAGTACGTGACGCTCCTGCCCTTCTTCGCCCGCGCGGCGGCCTCGTCAGCCTGTGCGGCGTCGGCACCCTCGGCTGCAGCGTCGGCCGCAGCTTCCTCTGCAGCACCCTCGTCGACGGCATCGGGACGCTCGTCGGTGAGGGAGATCGTCAGGCCCTTGTTGAGGAAGGCCATCTGCTGGAAGCGCGCACGGATCGTCTCGAAGTCGTAGACGGTCGTCTCGAAGATCTCCGGGCTCGCCCAGAACGTGATCGTCGTGCCAGTCTCGTCGCTCTCCTCTTCCTCACGCAGCTCGCCGAGCGGCACACCGCCCGCGAACTCCATTCGGTAGACGTGGCCCTTCTGCCGCACCTCGGCCTCGAGGCGCGTCGACAGGGCGTTGACGACCGAGCTGCCGACGCCGTGCAGACCACCGGAGACCTTGTAGCCGCCGCCACCGAACTTGCCTCCGGCGTGCAGCTGGGTGAGGACGAGCTCGACGGTCGACATGTCGTACGCCTCGTTGCGGCCCGTCGGGATGCCGCGGCCGTTGTCGGAGACGCGGATGCCGTTGTCGGGCAGGATCGTCACGTCGACGCGCGTCGCGTGACCGGCGAGGGCCTCGTCGACCGAGTTGTCGACGATCTCCCACACGAGGTGATGCAGGCCGCGCTCACCCGTGGAGCCGATGTACATGCCGGGCCGCTTGCGGACGGCCTCGAGGCCCTCGAGGACCTGGATGGCGTCGGCGTCGTACTCCGTGTCGATCTGGGACCGGACGTGCTGCTCGACCTGCTCTGACGCGCCGTCGGCCGCGTCTGCGAGCGAGGGATCCTGCGTCGTAGGGTCGATCGAGTCGTCGCTGGGCTTGTCGGCCACTGTGCTCCTTCACCGTGCGTGGCACCGTTGCAGTGCGCCGGCTCTCGGAGCGGGAAACCCGAGGCGTGACTCCCGCAACGACGTGCGTGCGGGCTCGTGACGCGATACAACGTGCGAATCATGTCCATCTTACTGGTAGCACGGCTCAGAACATAGCCACGAAACGCTCCAGAGGGCCTCGTGCACGCGGGAACGAGGCCTCGACGTGCCGGGGATCGTCGACCGGGGCCTCGAGGGCACTCATCGGCCTCTGGCTCAGCTGGCCTCCCTCAGCTCCTCTCTCAGCGTCGACGGGGTGACGCGGACATGCTGCGGGGTTTCGTTGGAGGCGCTCTGCACACGAAACCGGGAAGGTTTCACGTGAAACAGGCGCGGCGGTCAGCCGTAGGTGTCGCGTGGCCCGCGGCCTGCGACACGACGCGGGCCGCGCACCCAGCTCGGGGCGCTCGGGCCAACGACCCGCAGTTCGTTGACGACGCCCTCACCGACGCCGTCAGCGATGGAGGCCAGCAGGGATGCGGTGAGCAGCTGCAGCTGCGTGGCCCAGGCCGTCGATTCCGCGCGCACGGTGAGCACGCCGTCCTCGAACGTGAGGGGCCGAGCGTGCTCGGCCACGCCCGCACCGACGAGATCTGCCCACCGCGACATGACGGCGCCGGCTGCCACGTCGACGTTCCACCCCCGCTCGAGCAGGAGGCGTTTCATCGTCGAGTCGATGAGTTGGGGGTCGCGTCCATCGCGATTCGACGACGGCGTGAAGCTCAACGTCGAGCGGGAACGCCGGGGCGCAGGACGCGAGCCCGGACGAAAACCCCGCTCGGCGGCATTGCGCTGAGCCCGAGCGAGCGCCAACCGCGCGGCGACGGCGCGCTCGTCCTCAGCGCTCGACTCGACCGGCGCCTCGGCACTATCGGTGCCAGTGCCAGTGCCAGTGCCCGGGGCCTGATCGTCCGGTGCCCCCGCATCGATGCCGCTGGTCTCACTCATCGGCCGCGTCACCGTCATCACGGTCGTCCGCATCACGGGCGGGCCCATCCGGGGCGTCCTCGGCCTCGGGCAGACCCGGGTGAGCCGCCGGCTGCACGCCGCCAGGCGCCTCCTCGAGGGATCCATCGCCTCGAGGCGCGACGTGGCCCTTCGTCACGTGGAAGACCTGGCCGGAAAGCCGCGCGGGAACGTCCTCCTCAACGGCGGCGGTGATGAGCACCTGCTCGGCGTCGCTCACCATGTCGGCCAGCCGTTCGCGGCGCCCCGCGTCGAGTTCGGCGAAGACGTCGTCGAGGACGAGGACGGGGTCGGTGCCGAGGTCATGACGCAGCAGGTGGAAGGCCGCGAGGCGCAGGGCGAGCGCAAACGACCACGACTCACCGTGACTCGCGTAGCCCTTGGCGGGCAGGTCTCCGAGCGTCAGGGTGACGTCGTCCCGGTGCGGCCCCACGAGGGTGACACCACGTTCGATCTCGCGGGTCCGCTGGAGCTCGAACGCCTCATGAAAGGCCTTCTCGAGCTCGTCGCGCTCCGGAACCTCGCCCGAGGCGATGCGCGCCGCGGTCGACTCCGGCAGTGACGACACATACGCGAGGCGCGCATCAGAACGCCCGGCACTCACCTCGTCGTACGCCTGGGCCACGTAGGGGGCCAGATCTTTCAGCAACCGTAGACGGGCGTAGACGAGGGCAGAACCGACTGACGCGAGGTGCGTGTTCCACTCGACCAGCGTGTCGAGAGCTGTTTCACGTGAAACCTCTTCATCCGCCGAGAGGCGAGCGCCTCGCGCGCCCTTCTTGAGCGCCGATTGGGCGGAGCGCAACAGGGCGTTGCGCTGCTTGAGAATCTTGTCGTAGTCCGAACGAGCACCGGCCCAGCGCGGTTGACGCGCGACGAGGAGGTCGTCGAGAAATCGGCGACGTTCCCCGGGGTCGCCCTTGACGAGCGCGAGATCCTCCGGCGCGAAGAGCACGGTTCGCAACGACCCGAGGATGTCACGGGGACGCCCCGCGGCCGCGCGTCCTATGCGTGCCCGGTTGGCCCTACCCGGAATGATCTCGAGCTCGAGCACTGTTTCATGTGAATCACGGACGACGGCCGCGCGCACGAAGGCCCGCTCGGCTCCGAAGCGGACGAGGGGAGCGTCCGTCGAGACACGATGCGACCCCAGGGTCGCGAGGTAACCGGCGGCTTCGACCAGGTTGGTCTTGCCCTGGCCGTTGAGGCCCACGAATGTGGTCACTCCGTCAGCGAGCTCGACTTCCGCCTCCGTGTAGGAGCGGAAGTCACGCAGCGACAGATGGCGGAGTCTCACAGCGCTTTCGGTCGGTGGCTCGGATGCCCTGGGGTCGAATCGTCAGATCAGCGAACGCCGATCAGTGCTCGTTGGGGGCAGCGCCTGGGCGCGCGGCGCCCGCGTCCTTCTTCGGCTCGGCGGCGCCGGAGACCTCGGCCTGGCCTTCCTTCGCGGCGCGCCACGGCTCGCGACCGAACTGCATGACCTCGTGCCCGCCGAACTGACCGCGCAGTGCGGCGACCGCCTGCATCTGCGGGCTGTTCTCCTGGCGCGAGGCGAAACGGCCGAACAGCGCGGCGGCGAGCACCGGCATCGGGACGGCGTTCGCGATGGCCTCCTCGAGCGTCCAGCGACCCTCACCGGAGTCGGTCGTGTACTCGGAGACGCCCTCGAGGTGCGGCGTCTCCTCGAGCGCCTTCACCATGAGGTCGAGCAGCCAGGAACGCACGACGGTGCCGCGCGTCCAGGCCTTGAAGCAGCCGTGGACGTCGGTGACGATGTCCTTCGCCTCGAGCAGCTCCCAGCCCTCGGCGTAGGCGTGCATGAGGCCGTACTCGATGCCGTTGTGGACCATCTTGGCGTAGTGACCGGCGCCGACCTCACCGGCGTGGACGAAACCCTCCTCGCGGGGGCCCTCCGGGCGCAGTGCGTCGAAGACCGGCATCATGCGCTCGACGTCGGCGTCGTCACCGCCGCACATGAGGCCGTAGCCGTTCTCCTTGCCCCAGATGCCGCCGGAGACACCGCAGTCCATGAAGTGCACGCCCGTCTTGGCGAACTGCTCGGCGTGGCCCTGGTCGTCGGACCACTTGCTGTTGCCACCGTCGATGACGAGGTCGCCCTCGGCGAGCAGGCCCTGCAGCTCGGACATGACGGAGTCGGTGATCTTGCCGGCCGGCACCATGACCCAGATGTTGCGCGGTGCGTCGAGCTTCTCGACGAGTTCGGCGAGGTCCGCGACGTCGCTGATCTCGCGATTCGTGTCGTAGCCGACGACCTCGATGCCCGCAGCCTTCATGCGATCGCGCATGTTGCCGCCCATCTTGCCGAGACCGATCAAACCAAGCTGCATGGGTCTGCTCCTTCGTGACGTTGCATGTCCGACACGCACGTCTGGAACGCGCGCATCACGAAAATTCAGGGTTCACGCTACGCCCGTCCGGGCAGGGGCGCGAACGCTGTCCGAACGGCCGTCAGTTCGCGAAACGCACCGGCATGATGAGGTAGCGGTAGCTGTCGTCGGCGTCACCGTCGATCTCGTCCTGACCGGACAGGACAGCCGGACGCGTCGGCTGGGTGAAGCCGAGGCGGACGTACTTCGTGCCGACGACGCCGAGCCCGTCGAGCAGGAACTGGGGGCTGAACGCGATCTCGAGCTCGGGGCCGTCGATCTTCGCTTCGAACGTCTCCGAGGCCTGCGCGTCCTCGCCCGTGCCGGCCTCGATGCGCACCGAATCCTCGGCGAACCGCAGACGGACGGGCATGTTGCGCTCGGCGACGAGGGAGACGCGCTTGCACGCCTCGGCGAGCTGCGCCGTCTCGACGATCGCCGTCGTGTCGACGCTCGTCGGGAACAGGCTCGTCACCTTGGGGTAGTCGCCGTCGAGCAGACGCGTCGTCATGCGACGCTGGCCGGCCTCGAAACCGGCGAGACCGGAGCCCGTCGACGCGCCGCTCAGGGAGAGCGAGACGTTGCCGGCGGCACCGAGGGACTTGGCGAGCGAGTCGAGGGTGCGCGCGGGCACGAGCGCCGCGTACTCGGCGCCCTCGTCTCCGGCGTTCCACATGACCTCGCGCATCGCGAGGCGGTAGCGGTCCGTCGCGAGCAGCGTCAGCTTGTTGCCGGAGACCTCGACGCGCACGCCGGTGAGGATCGGCAGGGTGTCACCGCGGTCGGCCGCGACGCTGACCTGCGCGACGGCCTGCGTGAAGACGTCCCCGGCGATGACGCCCGTCGGATCGGGGTTGGCGGGCAGCGTCGGGTACTCGCCCGTCGGCATGCTCTGGAGGCTGAACTTCGCGCTGCCGCACGTGACCTGCACCTTCGAGCCCTCGCTGATCAGTTCGATCGGCTTGTGCGGAAGGCTCTTCGTGATGTCGGCGAGCAGGCGGCCGAGGACGAGGACGGTGCCCGCCTCTTCAACGTCGGCGTCGACCGTCACCTTCGCGGAGACCTCGTAGTCGAACGCGGACAGCGTCAGGCCCTCGGGGCTCGCCTCGAGCAGGACACCCGCGAGCACGGGGACGGGCGGGCGCTGCGACAGACCGCGCACTGCCCAGGCCACCGCTTCGGCCAACACATCGCGTTCAACCCGGAGCTTCACGTCCACCGTCCCTCATCGTTCGTCGTCGCAGGCGAGCTGTGACCCTCGTGCGATGTCTCGTCACGTGCGGGGTGGCTTCTGCTGCGAACGAACTCCGCGTCGATGCCACAGGCACAGCTGTGCGCTCGTGAGCCTAGCTCAGGTCGTCGGCCTCGCCCAAGAGACGACGAGGGGTGCTGACGGGGGACGTCGCCGGCTCGTCGACAGTGGGGTGCGGTGTGGATACGTGGGGCGCTTTCTCGCCATGGTGAAGATGTTGGTCGTCGTCATAGGGGGTGTGGATGGTGGGGAAAACCCCTGTTCGTCCTCGTCAGCACTGGGATCTCGGGTGTGGGTGACGTGGGGATCGTTGCTGTGGATGGTGACAGCCGGTTGTGGAGAGAAAATCTTCATCCACAACCGGCTGTCGTTGCGGGGTGGGTTTTCCCCTGATCGGACGGGTTTTCCACTGCTTCATCCCCAGAAACTGTGGATAACCCCGTGGATGAGGGATGGATCACTCGCTGACGGCTGGGTGGTTGCCGTGAACCAGGAGGGAATCACATCGGTGTCGTCCACATTTCCACAGTGTTGTCCACAGGTGTGGATGAGCGCCATTCCGGGGTTCGGGGACCTTCGGATGTTCGCGGGTCGTCAGCGACCCACACCTTACCCACATGGTTGTCCCCAGATTCTGTGGACAACCATGTGGGTGGCCACCTGCGAGCTGCCGAGCGGCAGTTTGGCAGCCGTCGGGCGTTGGCTCGCGGTTCATTCACGCACTCATCGACGCGCCGCCACGTGGGCGGCCCAGAGCAACGCGCCCGATGCGACGCAGCAGAAGGCGGCGAGCGCCATCGTCACGAGGTCCGTGGCCACCAACGGTCCGATCACCCCGGCGAGAGCAGCGGCGAAGACGAGGTTGACGAAGGTGCCGGCGGAAGCCGCCGTGCCACGCGCCTGGGGAAACTCGTCGAGCTGCGCGAGCTGGAGCACCGGCAGAGCGACCGCAACCCCGAAGGCCGTCAGGGAAGGCGCGACGAGCGCCCACGGGACGTCGCTGCCCCACGGCTGCAGTGCGATGACGACGCCGACCGTGGCTGAGGCGAGGGCGAACAGCAGGCCGTACGACGCCTGACGGGCGGCGCTGAGGTGCCCGGCGGCCCGCGCGCTCAGCCAGGAGCCCGCGATCATGCACACCACCATCGGCACGAAGAACATCCAGTACTCGTTCTCGCCGAGCCCGAGCAGCCCGCCGAGGAAGAGAGGCGCGTTCGAGATGAACAAGAACTGTCCTGCGAACGCGAGCGACGCGGCCAGCGCGATGCGTAGGAACCGACCGCTGCGCAGTGCCGCCAGGAGAGCGCTCACGATGGGCCCGAGTGCGAGGGACGAGCGTTGTTCCACGGGAAGTGTTTCGGGCAGGAACCTGCTCACGCAGATGGTCATGACCACACCGAACGCGGTGAGGAACCAGAAGATCGAGCGCCAGTCGCCCACCGTCAGCAAGGCACCGCCCAGGATCGGCGCGAAGGCCGGCGCGAGTCCGAAGATCATCGACACCTGGCTCATCAGGCGTTGTGCCTCGGGGCCGGAGAAGAGGTCGCGGATCACCGCACGCGCGATGATCTGACCCGCCCCGGCCGCGAACCCCTGGAACGCGCGGAAGACGAGCAGCAGTGGCAGAGACGGCGCCAGGGCGCAGCCGACGGAGGCGAGGACATAGACACCGATCCCCACCGTCATGACGGGTTTGCGACCCACGGCGTCCGACACCGGCCCGTGGAACAGGCTCATGACGGCGAACGACAACAGGTAGACGCTGACCACCTGCTGCATCGCGGCCGGTTCCACGTGAAACTCGGCGCCCATTCGGGCGAACGCGGGCAGGGGCGCGTCGACGTTGAAGGGGCCGAACATCGACAGCCCGGCCAGCACGAGCGTGAGGACGGCGCCGGCACGACGCGTCCCTGATGTGGCGGCGTCAAGGGGAGCAGCATGCGGGGCGCGGCGCGTCGTCATCCGCGCATTGTCTCAGCGTCAGGCGCTCGCAGTGACGCTGATCATGGCGACGTACCGTGGAGTCAGTGACTGCGATGGCGGATCTGCGTCGTCAGCTCCGTGATCTGGTCGTACACGGGGCGACGCTCGCCGATGAGCTGGCGGATCTTCTTCTCCGCGTGCATGACGGTCGTGTGGTCGCGCCCACCGAAGTGCTGTCCGAGCTGTGGGAATGAGTGCTCCGTCAGCTCACGCGACAGGTACATGGCGATCTGACGCGCCATCGTCAGGTTGCGTGAGCGCGACGGGCCCTTGATGTCGTCGACCGTCACCCCGAAGTAGACGGCCGTCTCGGCGATGATGTGGCCGACGGTGATCTGCCCCGTCTCGCTCGGCACGACGTCCTTGAGGACGAACGCGGCCTTCGCCCGGTCGACCGGTTCCTTCTGCAGTGACGCATAAGCGGCGACACGGATGAGCGCGCCCTCGAGCTCACGGATGTTCGTCGAGATCTTCGAGGCGATGAGCTCGAGCACGTCATCGCCGATGTCCATGCGCTCGGCGTTGGCCTTCTTGCGCAGGATCGCGATGCGCGTCTCCAGCTCGGGCGGGTGGACGTCCGTCGTCAGCCCCGACTTGAAGCGGCTGCGCATGCGGTCGGCGAACGTCGTCAGCTTCTCCGGCGGCTGATCCGAGGTCAGCACGATCTGCTTGCCGGTGGAGTGCAGGGCGTTGAAGGTGTGGAAGAACTCCTCCTGCGTCTGCTCCTTGCCCTGCAGGAACTGGATGTCGTCGATGAGCAGGACGTCGACGTCGTCGCGGTAGCGGCGCTGGAACGTCGCGGCGCGGTCGTCACGGATCGAGTTGACGAAGTCGTTCGTGAACTCCTCGGAGCTGACGTATCGCACCCGCAGCTTCGGGTGGTAGTCGTGCACGTAGTGACCGATCGCGTGCAGCAGGTGGGTCTTGCCGAGCCCCGAGTCGCCGTGGATGAACAGGGGGTTGTAGGCCTGGCCCGGCTCCTCGGCGATGGCGATGGCGGCGGCGTGCGCGAACCGGTTGCTCTCACCGATGACGAACGTGTCGAACGTGTACTTGGGGTTGAGGCGCGGGGCCTCGGTGTCGCTCGGAGCGGCAGCGGCATCGCGCTGATAGCCCGTCGAGCGAGGCGGCAGGACGACGCCCGGGTCGGCCTTCGTCGGCCGTGGTGCGCCCTGGCCGGGCATGGTGAACCCGAGCGTTCCATCATCGGATTCGGTTGCTGCAGAGGTGTTCTCGTCGGACGCGTCACCGTCGTCGTCGAGGTCTCGCACCGCTGCCTGGAGACTCTCATCGACGCTGATGGCGACGCGCACCTGTTGGCCTAGCTGATCCGACAGTGCCTTCGCCACGGGTTCGCGCAGCGGCCCCTCGAGCATCCGCTTCGTCTGGTCGAAGGGCACGGACAGCAGCACGTTGTCACCGAGCAGCCCGACGAAGCGCGTCAGGTTGAGGTAGGCGCGATCACGCGAGCCGATGCCGTGCTTGTCCATGTCCTCCAACGCGGCGTGCCAGGTGCGCTCGTAGTCGACGGGTTCGTCGGTGGTCACGTGGCTCCTCCTGGCGCTGCGGGGGTCGCAGCCGGTCGGTCGTCGGTGCTCGAGGCCGTGATGGCGACGAGGCGTGCTGGGCGTCTCCCATAGTAGGCCCCATATCCACAGAGTTATCCACAGCCTGTGCACGGTGTGTCCTGGGGCTCATCGGGCGGTGCGCGCCAGACGAGGGGAATGTCGTTTTCTCGTCAGGCTAACGGCGTGTCGACTGGATTTGTGCGGCGGCGTGTGAATCACAGATGTGTTATTCGCGTGCGCGCGCTGTTGGGTATGGAGTGGAGGTTCGGACGTTTTGACCCTGTTGGCCCCGCATGCGTAAGCTGGATGACGATTGTCTGCGCCCCGATGACGGTGATCCACCGCCTCGATGCGTGCCGTTCCAAGGTATTTTCGCCGATGGGCAGGCCCTGTGGGCCGCCATTGCTGGTGCTGCAGGAGTGGGATGCCGAAGGTTCAAAGAGCCTGGAGCCCGTCACGTGCGGGTGGCGCGACAACCCTGACCATCAGCACGACGGCGGCGCGCGAGCGTTCGCCCTTCCCCAATGGAGTTCGACGTGAGCAAGCGCACCTTCCAGCCCAACAACCGTCGCCGCGCCAAGACGCACGGCTTCCGTCTGCGCATGCGCACCCGCGCCGGCCGCGCCATCCTGGCGAACCGCCGCGCCAAGGGTCGCAAGCAGCTTTCCGCCTGAGTTCGGCCCACGACCGGCCGTGCTCCCTGCTCAGCATCGCATTCGTGACGCAGGGCAGTACCGCGCCGTCCTGCGGGATCGACGTGCGGGGCGCGCGGGTGGCTCGCTGCTCGCCGTTCATGTGATCGACGCCGACGCGTTCGGCCTTTCACCCGAGGATCGGGTGGGGCCGCGCGTCGGTTTCGTCGTTTCAAAGGCCGTGGGCAACGCCGTCGTGCGTTCGCGGGCCAAACGCGTGCTGCGGCACGTCGCCCGGGACGCGCTGAGTGAGATCGACCCCGGGCTCGACATCGTCGTGCGCGCGAACCCGGCGATCGCCGGTGCCTCGAGCCACGACGTCGCGAGGGAGTTCGATCGGATGCTCGCCAAGGCGACGCGACGTCAGCGACCACAGGATGTTTCACGTGAAACGGATTCACGCGAACCATCGGACCGGGCGCATCAGGACGCGTCCAGGGTTCGACGATGAGTGCCGGGGTGCCTCGAGCGCCGGCCGGCGATGATGTGCCCGGCGACCACGCCGCGTCAGCCACACCGGTGCCGGACGAACAGCACGGCTGGCGCCGCGTCGTCGTGTGGCCGCTGCTCGTGGTCGTCCGTTTCTACCGTCGGTGGATCTCCCCGGCGTTGCCTGCCACGTGCCGGTTCTACCCGTCGTGCTCGACGTACGGCCTCACGGCCCTGCAGCGATTCGGCCCGATCAAGGGCACCTGGCTCACGCTCAAGCGGCTCGGCCGTTGCCATCCGTGGAACCCCGGCGGGGTCGACCACGTTCCTCAGAAGAAGACCTCCTGACGCCTGCTCGTTCGCGAGCGGCGTCGACTCACGCCCACATCATTGCGAAGGATGATTGATGGACACCCTGCTCTATCCACTCGAGTGGTTCGTCGCCGCGATCATGGTCGGCTGGCACAAGCTCTTCTCGCTCGTCGGCCTGCCCGAGGCGTCCGGCTGGACGTGGGCGCTGTCCATCGCCGGCCTCGTCATCGTGCTGCGCATCCTGCTGATCCCACTGTTCGTCAAGCAGATCCACGCGTCGCGTCGCATGCAGCTCGTGCAGCCAGAGATGCAGAAGATCCAGGCCAAGTACAAGGGCAAGAAGGATCCTGAGTCCCGCGCCAAGCAGCAGGAAGAGATGATGGAGCTGTACCGGACCACCGGTACCAACCCGCTCGGCTCGTGCCTGCCGATCCTGCTCCAGGCGCCGTTCTTCTTCGCGCTGTTCCGGGTGCTCAACAACCTGAGCAAGATCGCCGACGGGCGTCACGATGAGATCGGCTTCCTCACGAAGTCGCTCGCCGGCCAGGCAGAGAGCTCGAAGCTGTTCGGTGCGAAGCTGTCCGACACCTTCATGGGCACGGACGGCTGGGGATCGGCCAAGTGGGTCGCCATCCTGCTCATCGTCCTCATGTCGGCGACGTCGTTCATCACCCAGCATCAGCTGATGCGACGCAACATGCCGAAGGCCGCACTCGAGGGGCCGATGGCGAAGCAGCAGCAGATCATCATCTACCTGATGCCGATCTTCTTCGCGATCTCCGGTGTGAACTTCCCGATCGGTGTCCTCATCTACTGGTTCGTCACGAACGTGTGGACGATGGGCCAGCAGTGGTTTGTCATCCACCGCATGCCGACGCCCGGATCGGCCGCCGAGAAGAAGCTCGAGGAGCGCAACCGCGCCAAGGGGCGCGAGCACAAGACCGTCACGATGGACGATCTGCGCAAGGCCAACGAGGGCAAACCGAAGGGCCGCTTCGCCCAGGCCATGGAGAAGGCGCAAGAACAGGCCCGCGAACAGCAGGGCCTCAAGACGGGTGCACGCCCCGCCGGCGCATCAAAGGTCTCCATGTCGAAGAAGAAGGCGGCTGCGAGTGACGACGTCGTCGAGTCGAGCGTCGTCGAGACACCCGCGGCCACGAACCCGGTGCGCGAGAACGGCCGGGCCACCAAGGCGCCGCAGACCGGGCCGCGCAACCAGCCGAAGAAGAACACGCCGCGCTCGAAGCGCAAGAAGTGAGAGGGACGTCATCATGACCGAACAGGCACCGGGACGCTCTGGCGTCACCAACCTCGAGCGCGAAGGTGAGATCGCGGCGGACTTCCTCGAGAAGCTGCTTGACATCGCCGACCTCGACGGCGACATCGACGTCGAGGTCGAGGGAGGCCGCGCGGCCGTCTCCATCGTCGACTCCGAGGAAGGCCAGGTGCCGCGCTCCCTCGTCGGCTCCGGCGGTAAGACGCTCGACGCCCTGCAGGAACTCATGCGTCTCGCCGTCCAGGCTGAGACGGGCGAGCGCAGCCGCGCGATGCTCGACATCGCCGGCCATCGTGCCGAGCGACGAAGCGCTCTCGAGTCGAAGGCTGCTGACGCCGTCGCGGAAGCGAAGAAGACTGGCGCCAAGGTCGAGATGGAGCCGATGACCGCGTTCGAACGGAAGGTCGTGCACGATGTGGTGCTCGCCGCAGGGCTGACGTCGGAATCCGAGGGCGCCGAGCCGAACCGCTACGTCGTGGTGCTGCCCGAATGATCGTGTTTCACGTGAAACTCGAGCGTGAGACGGCAGCATGACGCAGCCCGCTCACGAGCACGACGCGAAGACGCCTGCGGCCCCGCAGGCGTCTTCGCCGCCTCCGGCACCCGACACGGCAGCAGCCTTCCTGGCTGACCGGCTGCCGCTCATGACGCGCTACGTCGACGCCCTGTGCGACACCGGCGTCAGCCACGGGCTCATGGGCCCGCGTGAGGTGCCGCGCATGTGGGAACGGCACGTCCTCAACTGCGCCGTCGTCCACCCCGGAATCGCCCGGGGGGCGCACGTTGCCGACATCGGTGCCGGCGCTGGGCTGCCCGGCCTCGTCCTCGCCATTGCCCGCCCCGACCTCACGATGACGCTCGTCGAACCTCTGCTTCGACGGACGACGTGGCTGGCCGACGTCGTCGAAGAACTCGACTTGCCGAACGTCGAGGTGGTGCGCGCCCGTGCGGACGAGTTGTGGGGGCAGCGCACGTTCGACGTCGTGACGTCACGTGCCGTGGCGCGCATCGGGGAACTGGCGCGCTGGTCGTTGCCGCTCGTGAGCCGGGGCGGCGAGATGTTCGTCCTCAAGGGCTCGAGTGCCGCCGAAGAGCGTGACGAGGACGAGGCCGTACTGCGCCGGTTGCGTGTTCGCATGGCTGAGGTGGAGACGTGGGGCGAGGGCACCGTCGAGCCACCGACGGTGACCGTCCGGCTCACCGTCGACGGCGTCGCGCCGCAACTCACGCGCAAGCAGGCCGGCACGATCGACAAGACCAAGCAGAAGCCGTCCCGCCGTCCGGATCGGCGCGCCTGAGGTTCTCTCCGGTGCCGGTGCGCCACCCCACGTGATTCCCTGTCCCCAGGTGTGACGGCAACGTCAGGCCTGGGGACAGCCGCGTTCGCCCCCTGCGCCACAGGTGACACAATGGGGTCTTGCCGTCAACGCGAATCCGAGGAGAACCGGTGACATCCACTGCCCCAGTCGGCTGGCCCACCCACAGGCCTGGCGTCGCGCACACGGGCCCGAGCCCAGAGCCCGTCGGATGGCACGGTATCTCCACCGCCGCGGCCGAGAGCCTCGGCGGTGATGCGGTCGTCACGGTGGTGAATCCGGTCGTGACGGAGCAGGCTGAGGGCCCGATCTGTGCTGACGTTTCACGTGAAACACCTCAGCCCATGATGGATCCGCAGGTCTCGGAGGTGACTGGCGAGCGCACGACGGATGCCGCTGACGAGGTCGCTGAGCCGTCGGCCGCTGACCAGGACGCCGCACCCACGGGGGAATCGGAACCCTCACCTCGCGACATGCAGGATGGCGAGGATGCCGCCCCCGCCGGCGATGCCGTTTCTGATGTGCGAGCTGCGCTCGGTTACGACATCCTGCTCGGCGGGGCGATTGTTCCCCGTGAAACATCGACCGCGACGGCTCCCGCGCCGCGCGACGCGGATGGAACCGAGCCGGTCGATGGCGTCGAGGCCGCTACCCCAACCGACGCCCGGGCCGATGACGACCGTGCTGACTCTGGTGCCGCTGACACGAAGGCCGAGGTCGCCGTCTCCGATGGCGAAGGTGTGGGGGATGCCGCCACGACGGTGACGTTGACCGGTCCCGTCGTCGACGAGGCATCGGCAGATCAGGGCACGGCCGAGGTGCCCGAGGGCACTGCGTCACAAGAGGATGTGTCGCACCGCAATTCTGCGCAGAGCGAGGGGTACGTGCCGCGTCATCATGCCGGGTCCGAGGCCACAGACGCTCCGCAGTCGCAGAGCGTCGAGGCTGATCCCGCCCTGGCTGCGCGCTCACCCCTGCCGTCGCGTCGCGCTCGCCGCCATGCCCGCCCCCGCGTTCCCAGCTTCGAACGCGCGACGGACACCGACTGGCAAGGCGTGACAGATCACGACGACCCACAGCACCCCATGGACGACGAAGGACGACGCGATGTGCTCCACGCCGAACCCGAGGCACCGTCAGCCGAGCCCAGGCCGGCGCGCGTGAGTTTCACGGGCGTCGAACAACTGCCGCGCCCGACGCACCCGCGGGTGCTCACGGTCGCGAATCAGAAGGGCGGCGTCGGGAAGACGACGACGACCGTGAACGTCGCGGCGGCGCTCGCTCAGGCGGGGCTCAAGGTTCTCGTCATCGACATCGACCCGCAGGGCAACGCTTCCACTGCTCTCGGCATCGAGCACCACTCCGACGTGCCGAGCGTCTACGACGTCATCGTCGAAGGAACGCCGATCGACGAGGTCATGGCCCAGTGCCCCGACATCCCCGGCCTGTGGTGTGCGCCGGCGACGATCGACCTCGCTGGCGCGGAGATCGAGCTCGTCTCCCTGGTCGCTCGCGAATCCCGTCTGCACCGTTCGATCAACGCGCAGTTGGCTGACTCGACCCCGGACGAGCGCTTCGACTACGTCTTCATCGACTGCCCGCCGAGCCTCGGGTTGCTCACCGTCAACGCGTTCGTCGCGGCTGACGAGGTGTTCATCCCCATCCAGTGCGAGTACTACGCGCTCGAGGGGCTGAGCCAGCTGCTCAAGAACATCGAGATGATCAAGATGCACCTCAACCCCGGGCTGCACGTCTCGACCATCCTTCTCACCATGTACGACGGGCGCACCAACCTCTCCGCGCAGGTCGCGGACGAGGTGCGCGCGCACTTCCCCGAGCAGGTGCTCGGCGCGCTCGTGCCGCGCTCGGTGCGCATCTCGGAGGCGCCGAGCCATGGCGAGACCGTCATGACGTACGACCCGACGAGCACCGGTGCGACGAGCTACCGCGATGCTGCTCGGGAGATCGCCCTGCGCGGTGCGAGCGTGCCCGAGCCTTCGGGGCGAATCGGACGATGACCGACGCCGTGACGCCCGACGGCGATCGCCGTCATGCTGCGACGTCGTACGCAGCCTTCTCATACTCATCCCGCCTGACCCACCGTGTAGGAAGTGGACCTCGATGAACGACAAGCGACGTGGACTCGGCCGTGGCCTGGGTGCGCTCATCCCCAACACCACCGAACCGACGCGGGTGACGCGCCCGACGGACGTCTTCTTCACCGACTCCAAGGCCTCGCGCACGCAGGACGGCGACGAACCCAGCGCCCCGGAGGCCCGTGCGAGCCGCTTCAGCGAGGCCCTCACGCCGCGCCCGTCGCACCAGGCGCCGCGGGGTACCGAACCCCGGACCGAATCGCGCGCCTCGACGCACCGCCGCCACGACGACCTCGCCGCGGCCGCGGCCGCCGTCACGCAGCCCGCGGGGCAGGCGCCGAGCGTTTCACGTGAAACAGAGGTGGCGAAGCTCGAAGCGCAGCCGGCACAGCGTGATGACGCGGCCGGCATTGATGACGAGAGGGACGTGACGTCGAACCTCGCGCCCGTGCCTGGTGCGTCGTTCGCCGAGATCTCGCAGTCGCTGATCCGCCCGAACCCGAAGCAGCCGCGCTCGGTGTTCGACGAGGAGCACATGGCCGAACTCGTCCACTCGATCGGCGAGATCGGGGTTCTGCAGCCCATCGTCGTGCGGCCCGTGCCGGAGGGCGACCCGGATCACGCGCAGACGCCCTACGAACTCATCATGGGTGAGCGGCGTTGGCGGGCCTCGCAGGAGGCCGGTCTCGCGACAGTGCCGGCCATCGTCCGTTCGACGACGGACGAGGATCTGCTGCGTGACGCCCTGCTCGAGAACCTGCACCGTAGCCAGCTCAACCCCCTCGAAGAAGCGGCGGCCTACGCACAGTTGCTCGAGGACTTCGGCTGCACGCACGACGAGCTTGCCACGAAGATCGGCCGCAGCCGCCCGCAGATCTCCAACACGATCCGCCTGCTCAAGCTGCCGCCGGTGGTGCAGCGTCGCGTCGCCGCGGGTGTCCTGAGTGCCGGCCACGCCCGTGCCCTGCTCGGCATGAGTGACCCCGCCGCGATGGAGCGGCTCGCCCAGCGCATCGTGGCCGAGGGCCTCTCCGTGCGCGCGACGGAGGAGATCATCGCGCTCGGCGACGACACGAAGCCGCGCAAGAGCGCTGTTCCACGTGAAACCAACCCGGATCTCGATCACTGGGCCAGCAATCTCGCCGACAAGCTCGACACCCGCGTCGGCATCACGATGGGCAAGAACAAGGGCAAGCTCACCGTCGAGTTCGCCTCCGTCGACGACCTCAACCGCATCATGGACGCTCTCGGGATCGAACGTGGCTGAGCGTCTCGACCCGAATGAGGCTCCTGAGGTCAATCATTCTGACGGCAGCTCGGCCACGGCGCAGACGCAGGACGGGCATCTGACGCGTTCCGACATCACCGACGCTCCGCTGATCGACGGCACGGATCCGCTGAGCGACAACGCTATCGACCGCCGTCGGGGCCGCACGGCGACGCCGCAGCTCGTCATCTTCTGCCTCTTCGCGCTGATCTTCGCCTACTTCGTCATCGGCGACGTCATGCACGGCGACTGGGGCATGGCGATGCTGGGCCTCGTCGTCCTCGGCATCTGCGGGGCGGCCATCAAGCGAGAGTTCGACAAGAACCGCTGAACCGCTGACGGCCGCCCCCCTTGCGTCCAAGTGCACCCGGGTGCATCTGGGCGCAAGGGGGGGGCAGCACGGGGGTAGAGACGAAAAGCCCCGGCCCACCATGTCTGGTGGGCCGGGGCTTCGTCGTCGGACGCTGCGTGCCCGACAGTGTCGTGATGCGGCTCGGTTCAGCCGAGGAACGGCTCGAGCTCGCGCAGCAGCTTCGGCTTCGGCATGGCGCCGACGATCGTCTTGACGACCTCACCGTTCTGGTAGACGTTCATCGTCGGGATGCCGGTGATGCCGTACTTCGCGGAGATCGCCGGGTTCTCGTCCGTGTTGAGCTTGTAGACGTCGATCTTGTCGGCGTTCGCCGCTGCGATCTCCTCGAGGATCGGCGCGACGGCGCGGCAGGGGCCGCACCACTCGGCCCAGAAGTCGACGAGGACGGGCTTGCTGTTCTTCAGGACGTCGGCGTCGAACGTGGCGTCCGTGGTGGGCTTGGTGGCTCCCATGATGTTCTCCTCTGTGCCGGCACCGGCGAAGCGGCACCCGTGGTCGATGGTTCTTGGTCGGTCGAAGATGATCAGCGCGCCGCGTCGGCGCCCTGAGGCTCCGCGGTGAGGGACGCGTCGGGAGCGGGCTCGCCCGCCGCGTCGAGGTGGGCGAGGAAGCGCTCGGCGTCGAGGGCTGCGGAGCAGCCCGAACCGGCGGCCGTGATGGCCTGACGGTAGGTATGGTCGACGAGGTCGCCGCACGCGAAGACGCCGTCGACGTTCGTGTGCGTCGAACGCTCCTGCGCAACGACGTAACCCTCGTCGTCGAGCTCGATCTGCCCGGTGACGAGCTCGTTGCGCGGCAGGTGGCCGATCGCGATGAACAGGCCGGTCGCGGCGAGCTCGCGCTCGTCACCGGTGACGGTGTCGCGCAGCGTCACGCCGGTCAGCTTGTCCTCGCCGTGGATGGCGACGACTTCGCTGTTCCAGGCGAATTCGATCTTGGGGTCGTTCTCGGCGCGCTCGGCCATGATCTTGGAGGCGCGAAGCTCGTCGCGCCGATGCACCATCGTCACCTTCGCGGCGAAGCGCGTGAGGAAGGTGGCTTCCTCGACAGCCGAGTCGCCGCCGCCGACGACGATGATCTCCTGGTTGCGGAAGAACGCGCCGTCGCACGTCGCGCACCACGAGACGCCGTGGCCGGAGAGGCGCTTCTCGTCGGGAAGGCCCAGTTCGCGGTATGCCGAGCCCATCGCGAGTATGACGGCCTTCGCGCGGTGGGTGACGCCCTCGCCGTCGACGACCGTCTTGACGGCACCGGTGAGATCGACGGATGTGACGTCGTCACGCACGAGCTCGGCGCCGAAGCGCTCGGCCTGCGCACGCATTTTCTCCATGAGGTCGGGGCCCATGATGCCGTCCGAGAAACCGGGGAAGTTCTCCACCTCGGTGGTGTTCATCAGGGCGCCACCAGCGGTGACGGAGCCCTCGAACACGAGCGGTTCGAGATTGGCTCGCGCCGCGTAGATGGCGGCGGTGTACCCGGCGGGGCCGGAGCCGATGATGATGAGGTTGCGCACGGCCTGGTCGCTCACGAAAGCTTCCTTCGTTGTCTTGTCACGGGCTGCCCGGGGAAGGTCTCGGCGCTGTCGCGCGCCCGCTGTCACCCTGCACAACGCACTCTAGTCGTGGGACATTCCGAGCGCATGCCGAGGCGTACCGCGGCGTCGAGCCACCGGGCTGGCGAGCAAGTCGATGCGAAACCGTCGACCCCGGCCCTCACGTCGTGACGGACGTCGGCCCCGCCTCGAGGTCGGTGGCCGTGCTGCAGGTGCGCGAGACGACCCAGGCCGTCGACGTGCGGCCCTTCACGGCGACGACGATGACGGCGGGGGTGCCGTCGTAGGTGGCGAAGTCGGCGTAGACGGCGTCGGGCTTCTCGATGACGCCCTTCGCGACGGCCTGCAGGCAGGCCTGCACGCCCTCGCCGGTGGCCAGGGGGCCCAGGGATTGCGCGTTGGCCTGCGCGGGTTCGATCGCAGGCGACTTCGACGTCCGCAGCGCCGCAGCCTGCGTCGCGAGATCCGTCGACGTGTACTTCGTCTGCGTCTGCGTGACACGCACGCGTGAGGCGTAGTTCTCCTCGGCAGGTTCCATCGACGCCTCTGCCGTGGGCTGGGCACTCGGATGGGGCTCGTCACGGTTCGTCACGAGGGTCACCGCGCCGATGGCGACGGCCGCCGCGGCGCCGAGCGCCAGCGCCGCGCGCCCGAGGGTGCGTCGGCGACGATGGCCGTCCAGGGAGGTGACGGTGGCCCCTGACGGGCTCTGCGACGCCGCCGGAGGATTCATCTGTCCTTCGGAAGCCGGGACCGCGGGGCGCTGCTGCGTTCCAGGACGCTGCGGCAGCGGCACCGCCGGGGGCACCGCGGGGCGCTCATCGCGCTGGAGATCTTCGGGCGGACGTCGCACGTCCGACAGCCTCTCGTCCGAGGGCACCCCCGCCTCACGGGACGCGCTCGTCAGCGCGTCGCGCACGCGCGTGGCGACGTCGTCGGGCATGCGGGGAGCGTCACGGGAGGCCTCCGTCCGCAGCATGGCAGCGATCTGTTGCTGCACCTCGGCCGACGCGACCGGTTTGTCGTCGGCGTGCGCGGACGCCTCCCACTCGTCGCGGAAGTTGCGGGTCATGTCAGGCCTCCTCTCATGAGCGTGGACGGGTGCTTCATTGTGTCTGACGCGCAGGCGGGCACGGTGGTTCCGTGACGTGAGCCACGTCTTCGGGATGACGCCTCGGCGTCATCGATCCGCGAGCATGCCCGCGAGGGCAGTGCGCCCCCGCGCACACCGCGACTTCACGGTGCCCTCGGCGATGCCGAGGTGCGTCGCGGCCTCGGCGACGCTGAGACCCTCCATGTCGACGAGGACGAGGCACAGGCGCTGCCCCTCGGGCAGCTGCGCAAGGGCCTGACGGACGTCGAGGCGGACGTCGGTCTGCGCATGCGCGTCCCGCGTGTCGGCGATGTCGTACTCGGGCCACTCCTGCGTCGGCTTCAGTCGGCGCAGCCGGTCGAGTGCGGTGTTGACGACGACGCGGTGCAGCCATGTCGAGAACTTCGCATCACCGCGGAACGACTCGAGGCGTCTGAACGCGGCGAGGAAACCCTCCTGCACGGCGTCCGCGGCGAGCTCCGGGTCGCGGGTCGTGCGCAGGGCGACCGCCCACATCCTGTCCTTGTAGCGCTCGAACAGCACGCCGAACGCGTCCGGGTCACCCTCACGATGAGCCTGGACGAGTTCTTCGTCGGTGCTGTCCCGAAGCACGGATCCGTTCACTTCGAGACCGTGACCTCGGCGATCGACGACTCGTAGTACGACTGGCCGGCGGGCTTCGTCTGATTCGGGATGAAGACAGTGACATAGCGCCCCGACGCGTTCGTCGAGATCGTCTGCTCACTCGTCGCGCTCGACATCGAGCCGACCTTCGTGCCCGTCTTGCCGGGGGTGTCGCTGACGTAGACGTCGGCGGTCAGCGGCGTGCGCTTGCCGGGCGTCACCTTGATGGTCTTGACGGCTGTCTGCGAACCCAGGTCGATGCTGACGCCACCCATGTCGGGGTCGCCGCCCCAGGAGGCGCGACGGTAGCGCAGGCTCATCCACACCGTGTCGGGGTTGCCGTCGATGGCGTTGGCCGCGGCCAGCGAACCGGATTGGCGCGCTCCTTGCGCGTTCACGAGCGTGGCTGCGGCGGCTTGGACGGGGGTGCCTGCCGGGGCAGCGCTCGAGGCAGAGGACGGCGCACTCGAACCCTTCGGCGACGAGGCGGTCGTGCTGGGCTTCGCGGCGGCGTCCGGCTTGTCAGAGCTGCCGGTGATGCCCTGGAGCCCGAAGATGGCGAGCACGAGCGCACCGAGCACGATGAGGCCGACGAGGACGAGGGCGAGCTTGCTGCTCGCCGGGTCAGGGTCGTCGGTGCCGCCGTTGAACCCCGGTACCGGGGGCTCGAGCTCCTCGAACGACGGGTCGTAGGAGGTGCGGGCGTACGCGGCGTCCTCGTCGTCGAGGTTGAACTGCGTGGTCTCGTCCGCGTCGAATGCGACGGGGCGGCCCACCATCGTCGCGTCGGCGGGGTCGGGTTCGTTGACACGACGCGGGGCGGGCTTGCGCGGAAGAGCCACCGCGGGCTTCGCGCCGGGGTCGGTGGCGTCGTCGCCGAGCACGTCGTCGGTGGAGGACGAACCGTTCTTGGTGCCGCTCTTCTTGACGGCGCTCACGCCGCTGCTCGTCGCACCGGCCTTGCCGGAGGCACTCTTGTCCGAGCCACCCTTGCTCGAACCTGCCGCTGCGAGGGCCGCAGCACCGACGGCTCCGACGGCCGAGCGCTTGCCTGCACCGTCGCCGGTACCCGCGCGCTCGTCGGCCCGGCGGACGACGAACGTCGACTCGGGCTCGCCAGCGGTGTCGTCGTCGGTTTCGACGCTGCGTCGCCCACGGCCCGGAGCCGTGATGATCTGCGCCGACCACGGCGCGAGCTGACGCGCGACCTCGCCCGGCGTGCGCGGGCCGTCACCGGTGTTGAGGACCTGGCGGCACATCGCGTCGAGATCACTCGGCACGCCGTCGACGATCTCGGCGGGTGTCGCGATCTGCCCGTCGGCGCGACGCTGCGCGAGTTCGATGCCCTTGAGGCCCTCGATGTCCTTCGGGTCGCCCGGCCACGTGCCCGTCAAGGCCGTGTAGAGCAGATCCACGAGCGCACGCGTGTCGATGGCGGTCGCCTCGGAGCTGGAGACGTCGTCACGTCCGGCGAGAGAGCCACCGACGGCGACCTGGGTGACGGCGATGGAACCGTCGGCGAGGCGTAGGACGTGACGCGGCGTGAGGATGAGGTGGTGCAGGCCGCGCTGACGCGCGGCCTCGAGGGCGCTCGCCGTCTCACCGACGATGCGACGCGCCTCCTCGGGATGCATCGGCTCGAAGCGTGCGAGGTCGGCGAGGCTGTAGGCGCCCGTGTGCGGCTCCTCGACGATGTAGGCAAACTCGTCGTCACGCCCCGCGTCGAGCACGCGCACGAGGCGCGGGTCCTCGACGCCCGCGGCGCGGCGGGCACTGTCGAGTGCCGCGTCGGCGTGCGCCGAACGCGACCCGACGACGGTGATGGCGACGTCACGCCCGAGTTTCTCGTCACGCGCGATCCAGCGTGCGAGACCGGGGGCGTCCGAGATCTCGGACGTCAGCTCGTACCGGTTGCCCAGCACCGTGCCCTTCGTGATGCCCTGCACTCGCACTCCTCGTCGCGTCGATGAACCACGGCCCGCGCGTCGCTGAGACGCCGGGCTCGGTTCATCCTAAGCAGCCCGCCGGGCAACCACGCGGTACGGCGTCCCTTCGGCGCGGCGAGGTCTGGAGGCATCGCCCCGAGCGGCCGTGACGATGACGCGTCACGACCGCGAGGGGACGTCAGCCTCGACGCAGACGACGGGTGATCGGGCCGAGCAGGCTGTTGATCTCCTGCACGCGCAGGCGGCTCGCGACGAGGAAGTACACGGCGAGAAACAGCGGGCCGATGATGAGCAGTTCGACGAGGCTCTCGACACGCGTGACGGGCGCGACCTGGTGGATGAGGAAACTGACGAGCAACGTGACGCCGGTGGCGATGATCGCGGCGATCGCCAGACGGACGTAGGTGCGCACCGTCTCCGACAGGTCGACGGCGCCGAAGCGGCGCCTCAGCAGGACGAAACCCACCGCGGCCTGGACGACGTTGGAGATCGTCTGCGCGAGACCGACGCCGACGCCGACCCAGTGGGCGCCGGGGTGACCGAGGATGGTCGTGTCCTGCAGGAAGAACCAGGGCACGGTCAGTCCGACGGCGATCCCCGTGCAGATGATCTGCATCCAGAACGGGGTCTTCGCGTCGTTGTAGGCGTAGAAGACGCGCTGGATGACGAGGCACAGCGAGTAGGGCACGAGGCCGACGAGCATGGCGATGGCCATTGAGCCGATGGCCCACCGCGTGTCCGGATCCGCGCCGAACATGGCCGACACGAGCGGGAAGACGAGCGCGAAACAGCCGAACGTCAGCATGACCGACGCAAGGCCCGACAGACGGATACCTGTCGTCATGTCGTCCTTCACCTTGTCCGTCTCGTTGCGGCCGGCGGCGATGGACATCCGCGTGAACAGCGCGGTGACCAGGCTGACGGTGATGAGGGAGTGCGGGAGGGTGAACAGCAGGAACGCCTGATCCTGCGCTCCCTTTCCGGGTTCACCGTCAGGCTGGGAGTTGAGCAGCCGGGACGTGACGATGAGGCCCAGCTGCTGGACGATGACGGCCGCGAACGCCCAGCCGGCCATCGTCGAAGCGCTGCGCAGACCCACGCCCCGGAACTTGAAGTTCGGGGTGAACGAGTACCCCGCACGCTTGAGCACGGGGACGAGCACCAGGGCCTGAGCGACGATCGCGAGCGTCGCGGGCAACGCGAGGACGAGGATCATCTCCGTGGTCCACCCCGAGTACGGCGGAACCCCGTTCTGACCGTGCGGGTACGCCGCGATGAACCAGACGAGCCCCAGGATGATGACGACGTTCGCCAGCGCGGGGCTCCACATGAACGCCCCGAAGCGTCCGCGCGCGTTGAGCACCTGACCGAGGATCGTGTAGACGCCGTAGAAGAAGATCTGCGGAAGGCAGATGAGCGTGAACGCCGTGGCGACGTGGAGCTTGTCGCCCGTGACGTTCTTGTGGTCGTAGATCTGGTAGACCCACGGGGCGAGGGCCATGCCGATGACGGTGACGCCGAGCAGGATCGTCAGCGTGAGCGTGACGATGCGGTCCGTGTAGGCCTTGCCGCCGTCGGAGTGCTCGAGCGCGCGCGTGATCTGCGGGACGAGAACAGCGTTGATGACACCGCCGGCCAGGAGCAGGTAGATGATGTTGGGCAGGCTGTTGGCCGTCGCCCACGTGTTGGCGATGCCCGTCGTCGAGCCGAGGGCCCAGACCGTCAGCACGGAACGGAGCAGGCCCAGCATGCGTGAGACGAGCGTGCCGGCCGCCATGATGGCGCTGTTGCGCAGAACCCCGCCTGTTCCCGAGGACTTCGCCGCTGCGGTCTGGGGGCCGTCGGCGGGCGTCTCGACGGCGTCGGTCGCCGGGCCTGCGGCCCCCGTCGTCGGGATGGCGGCCGTCCGCGCCTCTCGTGTTTCACGTGAAACACGAGAGGCGCCCGAGCCTCGCTGGGCTCCGGGTCTGCCGGAGACGGCCAAGGCGTCGTCAGCCTCGAGGTTCCAGGCGTCCTCGGCCTCGCGGCGCTCGCGGTAGGCGTCAACCTCGCCGAGGTCGATGACCTGCGTGTGGTCGCTGCTCGCGTGGCTGCGCGTGGACTCGAGGTTGCGCAACCACTGCGCCTCCTGGTCGGCCTCGAACCACGACTCGTAGGCCGAACCGATGCTCGTACCCGCGACGTTCGGCATCGCGATGGTGTGCCGTACCGCCGTCTCGTACATCGCGCCGAGCGATCCGGACGCCGCGCCGTTCGGGCGCGACGGATCAGGTTCGGCGTTCGACATCGGCTACTCCTCCAGCTGGATGTCCCGCGCGAGCTCATCGCGTCGGCGGGTTCCCGCCTTCCTGCCGCGCACGAGGCCGTAGCAGAAGACGAGCAACGCCACGATACCGAGCACCCAGAAGATCCACGTACCCGTCGGGCGCGCGTTGATGCGCAACGGGGACGTGTCAGACGTGTCCGGGCCGAGCGCGACGCCGTTCGCGGCCGTCAGGCTCGCGTCGACGTCGACGAGGCTCGCAGCCTGCGCGGCGAGGGGGACGCGCACCGTCGTCTGGCCCTTCGCCTTGATCGTCACGGGCTCCGGTTGCGAGCGGAACTGCACCGCGTACGTGCGTGGCGTGAGCGTCAGGCTGACGTCCTTGACGTCGCGCGCCAGGTCGTTCTTCACCGTCACGCTGATCGTGCCCGAGTCGGAGAAGAAGTTGATGCGCGCCGGGACGACGCTGACGTGCTCGGGGATCGTCGACACGGCGGCGGAGGCATGCTGGACGAGCTCGTCGACGTCCGGCGAGGTGCCGCGCCAGCGGGTGCTCGTCAGCTGATCGAGATTGCGGCTCCACGCCGGCACGATGTCGTCACCGTCGACGACCGCGCCCGCCACCTGCGTCAGCGACGCGAGGGTGCGCGATGCGCGTTGCAGGTCGCGCGCATCGAAGGCCTGCGTGCTGGGCCGGGGCCAGACGCCGTCCGAGGCAGGTGCCTCGGTCGACAGCTTGGCCACGGTGCCCGCCGAGCGGCTGCTCGAGACGTCGAGGGCGCTCGTCGTCATCCACGGCGCCGTGTCGATGGCCGACAGCACCTGCGCCAGACGCGACGGCGACGTCGTGCCGAGGCGATCGCCCATGACCATGAGGCTGCGGTCGGCCGACGGAAACTGTTGGTAGAGAGCGAGACCCGCGGCCTGTTCGCGCAACCCGGCCTCGACGTCGCTGTCGGCGCCGTCCGAGCTCAGCGGCGCGCTGAGGGCGCTCGTGTACCCGATCATCGGGATGCCGGACGTGCTGCGTCGCGCCGCCGATGAGGCCGAGACGAAGTCGGAGCCGTCGAGCGTGACGTTGGGCGTGATGATGAGGGGCTTGCCGCCGAGCACCGACGACCACACCTGCGACAACCGGTTCGTCGCCGACACGCTGAGCGGCGCAGCCGGCGCGGCGACCACCGTCGTCGACAGTTCCTTCAACGCCGGCGACAGTGGACGGGCGAGTGCGCGCCGCAGCACGGCGTCGCTGCCCGGGGGCCGATCGTCCGCCGTCAAAGACGACAGGTCGGGGTCGCCGTAGGGCGTGAACACGACCTGCTGACCGCTCGGACGCTCCTTCAACGTCGCGACGAGGTCGGCCGCGAGTGCCTCGACGGTCGTCGCCGGAGCAGGATCCTGCGAGGACGAGGTGCTCGAAGAGGAACTGCTTGACGACGAGGACGCGTCCCTCGACGAGGTCGACGAGGTCGATGCCCCGCTCGGTGCGGTGTTGCTGGGCGAGGCACTACCGGCGCTCGCCGTCGACGACGCGGAGGACGAGGACGGCGTGCTGCCGGCGGAACCCGTGTCACCGGGCGAGGCCGACGCGGAGCTCGACGAACTGGGCGTCGACGTCGTCGCCCGGTCCGCGGCAGCCTCCGTCGGGAGCGAACCGTCCTGTGCCGCAGCGGGATCGAGCACCGCCGGGTCGATCATCCACGTGACGGGGGCACCCGGGTTCGAGGCGAGGAGACGCTGGATGTCCGAGCCCGGCCCGATGGCCTTGTTCCACGCGTCGAAGCGCTCGCGACCGCTCGCGGTGAACAGCTTCGGGTCGGCCGGAAGCGTGATGGGAATGACGACGGACGTCGACATCGGCGTGAACTTCGTCGAATCGGCCTGCGTCGTCACGAAGCTGCGGATCGTCGCGGTGGAGCCGCCTCCGGTGACATCGACCTGCAGCGGCATCGTCGCCATCGTGAAGCTGACGTCGAGCTGGTTCGCCGGGATCGTCACGGTGACGTTCGTGCTCGCGCCCGGTGCAAGCGTCCCGACGTTCGTCGTCGCCGTGGCGGGGTTGGTCATCGCGACCTCGCCGGCGCTCCAGCGTGACTGCACCTCCAACGTGTCGAGCGCACGCTTGGCGACGCTGATGCGGGTGGTTGCGTTCGTCAGCGGCGTCGAGCCCGTGTTGCGCACCTGCACGCTGAGCGAGAGCGAGTCGCCGCTCTTCAGGGTGGGGGGTGTCGAGCCTGTCAGCGACACAGCGATCGGACCGCTCTGCGCCGAACTCTTCGTCGCGACGCGCGAGGCGCTCGCGGCATGGGCCGACATGCCGGCCACGGACGACACGTTCGCCACCGTCGAAGCTGCGGCAGTGCTCGTCAGGCATGGCGGGCCGCTTGCCAGGCAGGTGGCGAGCAGGCCCGAGAACGCGGCGAGGTGGGCTCGTCTCGTCATCGACTCAGTGACCGGTCAGGCGGGCCCACGCCGTCGCGGCGATGCGGCGTTCGTTGGGGAACGTCAGGTGTTCGTGGGCGCGGTCGAGGCGGAACCACTGCGCGTCGATGGCTTCGTGGTCCGGGTCCTTCTCGATGCTGATCTCGCCTCCGACGGCTTCGAGCAGGTAGTGGTGCACCATCTTGTGGATGCGGTAGCCCGGCACGGAGAACCAGTAGTCGATGACGCCGAGCGTCACGAGGGCCCGGCCCTTGATGCCGGTCTCCTCCTCCACCTCGCGTTCCGCGGTCTGGACGAGCGTCTCACCGGCTTCGATGTGGCCCTTCGGCAGGCACCACTCGACGCGTCCGGCGCGATTGTGGCGCGCGATGAGAGCGAGGTAGGCCTGGTGATCGCGAACGTCGACGACGACGCCGCCCGCAGAGATCTCCTCGAGCGTCGCAAGGCGCGCAGCCCGGTGCACGCGGTGCGAGGAGACGGTCATTCTCATACCTTAACGAGAGGGTTCGGCGTTTGCGCCCGCGCTCGCCCGCAGGCCCCGGCATGATGCGGAAAACTCGCCGGCGCCCGGTCTTGACGTCCGTCGCGGCCGTTCGTGGGCGGCCTGGGGGTGCCCCGTCAGTGTTGCTCGCGCTCCGGCAACAGACGAGCGATGACGGCGCCGACGAGCGTCGCGACCATGAGCGGGATCAGGGCGCCGGTGCCGGCGCCGAGGGCGCACAACAGCAGCGCGGCGAGGGGCTTGCGCAGGCCAGCGCCGCGAGCGTCACCCATGCGCCGTCGTGAATGAAGGCGGCGATCTCCGGCATCTGCTCGTGTCCGGAGAATCGGGCCTGCGGGAGGAAGGCCGCGAGGAGGGCGACGGCCATCGTGGCGAGCATGGCCTGCACCCATGACGGTGCCGGCACCGCATCGAGCCATCTGCCCAGCAGCGGCTGTCCGGCGTTGAAGAGCGCGGCGATCGCAGCGCCCGCGGCTGCGGGAACGAAGGCCCACAGCATCTGTTCCTGACCGCCGCCGACGGTCGGCAGACCGAGGGCGACGTGCTCACCGCTGGTGGCCTGATGGATGACGACGCAGCCGAGGAAGCCGGCGACGGCCGCGACACCGAGGGCGCACAGGTGAAGCGTGCGCCGCCAGCGCACGGCGACGGGATCCTCGGAGTCGGTGATGAGGGAGTCGAGGGTGTCGAGGTGGTCATCCTTGCGCCGCAGCGGCACGATGATGACACCGCTGAGCAGGATGGTGGCGGCAGATCGTACGGGGCTCTGGGCCCGTGCCAGATGAGGTGCTGCGCACCGTTCATCGGGGTCAGCGCGAGGCCGGCCACCGCCCCGAGACCGCACCGTAGGCGGCAGCGACCGCGCGGATGCGCCGAGCGGGTAGGAACGGCGGCACGTCTGCTGAGGTGCTCATGTGGGGACCGTCGATTCGATGCTGGCGTGGATGTGACCGACGTCGAGCGAGGACGAAGCGATGTTTCACGTGGAACATGGCGACGGGGGGCGACGATCGCCCGCATTGTTCATCGCAACGACTCCATTTGATGAAGCCCGTTGCGAAGAGGCGCTGAACGCGAGGCGACGGCCACCACTCAGGCGTGGCGGCAGCCATCACGCGGCAGCGCAACGGGGGTGCGGCCCGAGGTGGGCGACTGGATACCCTTGACCAGTGACGCACACCTCCACCTCCACCCAGCAGGACGCCCGGACGGGCACGACCGCGGCGCCTCCGGCGTCGGGGGCGAGGATGCTCGGGACAGCGATCGCGCATCTCGAACCGGTCATGCCGCTGCTGCGGCAGCTCGGTGAGCTGTTCGCCGGGGCCGGGCACGAGATCGCTCTCGTCGGTGGGCCGGTGCGCGACGCCTTCCTCTCCCGCACCTCGCCGGATCTGGACTTCACGACGTCCGCCCGCCCCGATGACACCGAGCGCATCGTCGCCGGATGGGCCGACGCGACGTGGGATCTGGGCCGCGCGTTCGGCACGATCGGGGTGCGCAAGGGTGGCGTCCAGGTCGAGATCACGACCTACCGCGCTGACGCCTACGACCGTGAGACGCGCAAGCCGGTGGTCGAGTTCGGTGACTCGCTCGACGACGATCTCGTCCGCCGCGACTTCACCGTCAACGCGATGGCGCTGCGCCTGCCCGACCTGACGTTCGTCGACCCGTACGGCGGTCTCGCCGACCTGGCTGCAGGTGTGCTGCGCACCCCGACCGACCCGGAGGTCTCGTTCGGTGACGACCCACTGCGCATGATGCGCGCGGCACGTTTCTCGTCGCAGCTCGGGTTCGACGTCGCGCCCGAAGCGTTCAGGGCGATGCGCGAAATGGCCGCGTCGATCGAGATGATTTCGGCCGAGCGCGTGCGGGACGAACTGGTCAAGCTCCTCATGTCACCGACGCCGCGCCGGGGGCTCGAACTGCTCGTCGAGTCGGGCATCGCCGAACACGTGCTGCCCGAACTTCCGGCGCTCGCGCTCGAGATCGACGAGCACCACCGTCACAAGGACGTGTACGAGCACTCACTCATCGTGCTCGAGCAGGCGATGGCGCTCGAGGGACCGCGCGAGGTGCCGGGGGTCGAGGCGCCGACCGAGGTCGAGGGGCCGGATCTCGTGCTGCGCCTCGCGGCTCTGCTGCACGACATCGGCAAGCCCGACACGCGACGTTTCGAGCCGGGTGGCGGCGTGAGCTTCCACCATCATGAACTCGTCGGCGCGAAGATGACGCGCAAGCGGTTGCGCGCGCTGCGTTTCGACAAGGAGACGATCAAGCAGGTCTCCCGTCTCGTAGAGCTGCACCTGCGTTTCCACGGCTACGGCAACGGTGAGTGGACCGACTCGGCCGTGCGCCGCTACGTCACGGACGCAGGGCCGTTGCTGCCGCGCCTGCACCTGCTGACGCGAGCGGATTCGACGACGCGCAACAAGCGCAAAGCAGCCCGGCTGCAAGCGACCTACGACGACCTCGAGGCGCGCATCGAGCGCCTCCAGGCCGAAGAGGAGCTGGCCGCCGTGCGGCCCGAGCTCGACGGCAACGAGATCCAGGCCGTCCTCGGCATCAAGCCCGGGCCGGTACTCGGGCGTGCCTACAAGCACCTGCTCGCGGTGCGCCTCGATGAGGGCGTCATCGGCAAGGACGCCGCGAGCGAGCGGCTGCGTGAATGGTGGGCGCAGCAGCCGGAGTCGCAGGGCTGACGGGGGCATTGCGCTGTCCGTGTTGGTATTGCGTCATTCGTGTTCTCGCGGGTGCGCGTCGCGGGCCGATGGCGGGTGCCGTGGACTGCGGCGGGCGTGTTGCCGCCGTCACGGCTGGCGTGCCTGACAAGCTGGTGCCATGACTGCAGTGGACGTGGCGTGGCAGGGCCTCGACGACGAGACGCGCCTCGACGTGGCGTCGGTCGACTTCGCCGAGGAGGGCGGGTTCGTCGCGACCGGACGTCAGTCCACGGAGACGTGGCGCGTGCAGTGGGATCTCGTCGTGGATTCACGCTGGCGCACGAAGTTCGTGACGCTCGACGCGGAGGGCTACGTGCCTGTTTCACCTGAAACCGACGACGTTTCACGTGAAACAGCGGACGAGGGCGGCTGGCGGGAGCGGGTGTGGCAACGCCACCTCAACCTCTGGCGCCGTGACGACGGAGCTCGCTCGCTGTGGCGCTGGGAGGGTGACGGGTCGGGCGACGCGCCCGGTTGGCTGGCCCCGCTCGGCATGGAGGACGGCATGGAACTGCTCCTCAGCGACGCCGTCGACGTCGACCTCGGCGGCTGCCCGGTGACGAACACGATGCCGATCCGTCGTCTCGGGGTCGACGCTGCCGGCGTCGGGGAACGGCCGATCACGACGGCGTGGGTGCGCCTTCCGGATCTCGCTGTCATGCCGTCGCCGCAGGTGTACTCGTCGGGTCCGCAGGCGCTGACGGAGGCGATGACGGTGCTCGACCCGCGTGTGTTCTCGGTCGTGCACTACCGCTCGGCGACGCGCGACGTCAGCGTCGACCTCACCGTCGACGATCATGGCCTCGTGCTCACCTACCCCGATCTCGCCGCGCGCGTCGACGTCCCATGACCAGGACCATGGTCGAACCCCCGGCTCGCGATTCGGTGCATTCTGAGCCGCCGGCCGAGGCCAGCTCCTGCGACCGTCGCACCCGGATGCGCTCCGGGGCCGCGCTTGTCGCCGGGGCGCTGCTCGCCATCGCAGCCGTCACCGCGTTCATCCTGCACAAGCTGGCCGCGCAAGATCCGGACACGTGGCTCATCGATCTGCGCGTCTATCTCCTGGGGGCTCGGCACGCGTTCTCGCCCGACCTCTACGACCAGCAGTACCCCGTCGCGTCGTTGCCGTTCACGTACCCGCCCTTCGGCGCGATGGTGATGGCGCCGCTCGGGCACCTGCCGTTCCCCGTGGCAGCCACGCTCGTGACGGCGACGTCGTGTGCCGCGCTCATGCTCGTCACGCGGCGCGCGCTGTCCGCCGCGTCCCGCCTCGGGCGTCGTGGCCGAGGGATGCGGTGGTGGTTCATCCCGGTCGGCGTGCTGGCGATCGCATTTGAGCCGGTGTGGGCGACGTTCTCGTTCGGGCAGGTCAACCTCATCGTGCTGGCGTTGTGTCTGCTCGATCTGACGGGCCGTCATCGTGCGCGCGGTGTCATGGTCGGTCTGGCTGCGGGGTTGAAGCTGACGCCGCTGTTCTTCGTCGCCTATCTGGTGTTCACGCGGCAGTTCCGGGCTGCGGCGACGGTGTGCGTGACGTTCGCCGCCACCGTCGCGGTGGGGTTCATGTTCAATCCCCATGGCGCGACGGTCTTCTGGACGGATGCGGTGCGCGATCCGTCGCGCGTGGGTTCGGCCTTCTTCGCCGGTAACCAGGCCCTCACCGGGGTGCTGCCGCGGTGGGCCGGTGGGCCTCTGCCGCACGCCGTCGTCCTCGTGGCGCAGGCGCTCGCGGGTCTGGCGGCGCTCGTCGCGGCTTCCTACCTCCACCGTCGCGGTCGTGAACTCGAGTCGGTGATCGCCGCGTCGTTCGGGATGCTCGCGATGTCGCCGATCTCGTGGAGCCATCACTGGGTCTGGGCGTGGCCGGCAGCTCTGGTGCTCGTGGCGGCGCTCGTCCGTCAGCTCCGGGGTGCGCGCGGGGGCAATGGCGAGCATGCGGCCGATGACGTAGACCATGGCGACGCGCGGGGCATCGGTGCCGCCGAGCGGGCGCCCGGCTGGGCCGTCGCCACGGGTGCGCTCCTCATGGTGTGGCTGTTCGTCTTCGTCTCGCGCTCGACGTGGTGGCCACCTCACTACGAGGACGCCGAGTTGTCGTGGAGCCTCGTCCAGAAGGTCTTGGGCAACACGTACGTCGTCGCCGGCGCGCTGTGGATCGCCTGGGCACTCCTCGACGCCCGTGCGGGCCGACGCGGGCGCAACGTCGCTTCACTCGCCCCACGCGGTGGCGAGTAACTCACAGGTAGGCGCGCAGTTGCCTGCCGACGCGTGACTTACCCGCCATCCTGACAGCGCCCTGGCCCACCGGGCACCCACGCCCCACCGCCGACACAGGCACCCCGCCGACCCGCGATGTATCGAACCGAGACATCAGGTGGGGCACAATGGACGCTGATAGTCACGTCCGCGCCGTCGGCGCCCCGGAGAAGGATCATCCACATGCGCAAGTCCCTGACGATGGCGAGTGTCGCCGTGCTCGCCACCTCGCTCGCCGCGTGCAGTTCCACGGGTGGGCGCAAGGCGGTCGAGGAGGCGTCGAACAACGCCGGTCACGCGAACACTCCGACGATGACGGTCGCTCTCGTCACGCACTCGGGCCCGGGTGACACGTTCTGGGACATCGTGCGCAAGGGCGCCGAGGATGCGGCGGCGAAGGACAACGTCAAGCTCGAGTACACCTCCGACCCGGACGGTTCGAAGCAGTCGAACCTCGTGCAGCAGGCCGTCGACAAGAAGGTCGACGGCATCGCCCTGACGCTCGCGAAGCCGGATGCCATGAAGGGCTCCGTGGAGGCGGCGAAGAAGGCGGGCATCCCCGTCGTCGCGCTCAACGGCGGCCTGGACGACTGGAAGAAGATGGGCGTCGAGAGCTACTTCGGCCAGGACGAGAAGATCGCCGGCGAGGCGGCAGGCGACAAGCTCAAGAGCGGCGGCGCCAAGAAGGTGCTGTGCGTCATCCACGAGCAGGGCAACGTCGGCCACATGGATCGCTGTGCGGGCGTCAAGAGCAAGTTCGACGCGACGGAGAACATCTACGTCAACGGCACGGACATGCCGAGCGTGCAGAGTGCGATCACGAGCAAGCTGCAGCAGGACAAGACGATCGATGCCGTCCTCGGCCTCGGCGGCCCGTACGCGATGGCGGCGACGAAGTCGGTCAAGGACGCGAGCTCGGACGCCAAGGTCTACACGTTCGACACGAGCAACGAGGTGCTCGGCGCGATCAAGGCGGGCACGATCCAGTGGGCGGTCGACCAGCAGCCGTACCTGCAGGGATACCTCGCGGTCGACTCGCTGTGGCTGCGCAAGAACAACGGCAACATCGTCGGCGGTGGCGAACCCGTGCTCACCGGGCCCGCGTTCATCGACAAGTCGAACGTCGCCGACGTCGAGAAGTACGCCAAGTCCGGCCGCCGCTGAGCCCTGCCCGGCCCCGGCTCTTCGTTCCCAGCACATCGCGCGTGCACCTCTGGTTCGGCGGTGGCACAGCTGGCACTCACCTGAGTGTGATGCGCTGAGCGTTGGGCCTGGGGAGAGTCCGTCGATGGTGCCTCGAACCGCGAGGTGCCCTACGGGAAGGGCGGGGAGATGATCGAGCCGGACGGCATGACGTTCGCGGTCATGATCTGGATTCTGGGCTTGCTCATCACGCTGTTCGTGGCGCTGCGGGGCCATGCGTTCGGCACGAAGTCGCTCAAGCACATCGCGATGCGGCTCGGTGGCATGCTGACGAGCACGTTCGTCCTCGTGCTCGCCGCCGTCGTGACGCTCAACGCGAAGTACGGGTGGTACTCGTCCTGGCAGGACGTGCAGGCCGCCGTCACCGGGACGCCGCCCACGATCGAGCAGCACACGCACGGCCAGGCCCGCACGCAGGAGCAGAAGAGCGAGGCGGCGCAGCAGGCGCAGGAGAGCGACGCCGCCGCCGACTCGAAGTACGCCGCCCAGCGCGCTCGCTACGAGGCCGGCCTTCACCTCAAGCCGTCCGCGACGGGGCAGTGGATCAACATCAACGTGCCCGGTATTCGTATGCAGGGCAACGACATCGGCCGTGTCATGGTGTGGTTGCCGCCGTCGTACACGAGCGACACGAAGCGGACGTACCCCGTCATCGAGGCCTTCCACGGCATCCCGGGCGGCACCCTCGACTACCAGCGCGTGTTCCACCTCGACGCCTCGCTGCGTGACGCGGTGAGCCGCGGCGCGATGCGCGACGCCATCATCATCGTGCCGCAGGAGATGCCGGGTGGCATCGACACCGAGTGCGTCGACGGCGGCGGCCTCAACATGGAGACGTGGTTGACGTCGATGGTGCCCGACTACATCACGAAGAACTTCCGCGCCCAGGCCAGCCGTGAGGCGTGGACGACGATCGGCGTCTCGGCCGGAGGCTGGTGCTCGTCGATGGCGACGATCCTGCACCCCGACCGGTACGCGGGAGGCGCGAGCCTCGGTGGGTACTACTCACCGCAGTTCGCCACGTGGAACCCGTTCAAGGGCAAGGTTCCCGAGCGCTACGACCTCATTGCGCAGGTCAAGAAGAACCCGCACCCGCAGTCGCTGTGGGTGCTCGTCTCGGGCGCGGACAAGCTGTCCGGCGCCTCCAGCGAGGCGTTCATCAAGGCGGCGACGGCGTACGACGTCACCCAGGTCGATCTGCCTCACGCAGGCCACCGCGTCGGCGTGTGGCAGAGCACGTTCCCCGACGTCTTCACGTGGATGGGCAAGACGTTCCCCATGTTCGCAGCCTCGGCGGGTTCGACGTCACAGCAGTCGGCGTCGCCGTCGCCGTCCAGTTCGCCGTCAGCGCCCTCGTCGCAGATGCAACCGTCGGCAAGTCCACTGACGGGCCGTCACCGTGGGCTCACCCATCCCGTCACGGGTTCGACGAACGGCCTCGTCGGCTTGACGCCGCGAACGCGCGGGTAACAGCGCGCCTCTGCCACGATGCTGGCATGGGCACACAACACATCGCATCCGACCTCGTCGCGAACGTCCACTCCATCGCGGTGAGCGTCGGCCAGCGCGTCGAGGCCGGTGACGAACTCGTCCTGCTCGAGTCGATGAAGATGGAGATCCCCGTCGTCCCCGAGGAGCCGGGCACCGTCGTCGAGATCCGCGTCCAGCCCGGTGACGTCGTGCAGGAGGGCGACGTCCTCGTCGTCCTTCAGTGAGCGAGCGCCGCGCGGCGCGGTCGGGAAATGTATCGGTTCGATACACCTGTCCTCTACCATGAAGGACGGTGAAGGTACCCCTTCGCCTGCCCGCACACTCGAAAGGGAGCCTCGCGTGTCGACTCCTGCCACGTCGAGCGAGCCGAGTTCGTCACCGGCGACGCCCGCGCCCGCCAGCTCAGCGGACGACCGCGTCCGCAACCGCAACGTCCTCGCGCGCTACCTGTCACGCCCCGAGATCGGTGCCCTGTTCGGGGTTCTCGCGATCGCCGTGTTCTTCCTCCTCGTCGCCGAGCCGTTCCGTCACATGGCAAACACCGGCACGATCCTCTATCAGTCCGCGACGATCGGCATCATGGCCGTGCCCGTCGCGCTGCTCATGGTGGCGGGCGAGTTCGACCTGTCGGCCGGTGTCGCGGTGACGACGGCGGGGCTGTCGGCGTCGCTGCTCGCCTGGTACTTCAACTTCCACGTGTGGGCCGCAGTCGGGTTGAGCCTGCTCATCGCGCTCGCCATCGGTGCGCTCAACGGGTTCATGCTCAACCGCAGCGGTTTGCCGAGCTTCCTCATCACGCTCGCGACGTTCTTCGTCCTGCAGGGCGTCAACCTCGGCGTGACGCGCTCCGTCACGGGTGGCGTCGCGAGCAACGACATCTCCGACATGGCCGGTTTCGACTCCGCGCACGCATTCTTCGCGGCCTCGATGAAGATCGGGCCGGTCAACCTCAAGATCCCGGTGCTGTTCTGGATCGTCCTGACGATCATCGCCGCCTTCGTGCTGCTGCGCACCAAGGTCGGCAACTGGATCTTCGCCATCGGCGACGACGAGAAAGCGGCCCGCGCCGTCGGTGTGCCCGTGTGGAAGGTGCGCGTCGGGCTCTACATGTTCGTCGGGTTCTGCGCCTGGCTGTCGGGCATGCACCTGCTGTTCGCGTTCAACCAGGTGCAGTCCGGTGAGGGCATCGGCAACGAGTTCATCTACATCATCGCGGCTGTCGTCGGTGGCTGTCTGCTGACGGGCGGCTACGGCTCCGCGGTCGGTGCGAGCTTCGGTGCGCTCATGTTCGGCATGACGCAGCTCGGCATCAACTACGCCGGCTGGAACCCCGACTGGTTCAAGACGTTCCTCGGCGTCATGCTGCTCGCCGCCGTGCTCCTCAACACCTACGTCAAGCGAAAGGCGGACGCCCGATGATCCGCATCAAGACCGGTGACGACGGCCGCCGCCGCCCGGGCGCAACGGGAAGGCCGGGCACGGGTGACACTGCTGGCGCGACGCAGTCGGTGATGCCGGATGACGCTGCCCCCCGACGCGAGGCGGCCGAAGAGACCCGAACAGCGTCGGCTGAACGCACCGCGTCCCCCGCGGTTGATGTTTCACGTGAAACGGCCTCCTCGGGCACGGACAGCGCGGGCGAGACGAGGGGCGCCACCGGCGTGAACTCCCACGATGACACCGCCATCGTCCAGCTCGTCGACGTCGGCAAGGCCTACGGCAACGTCGACGCCCTGCGTGGCGTCGACCTCACCGTCCGACCCGGCGAGGTGACGTGCGTGCTCGGTGACAACGGTGCCGGCAAGTCGACGCTCATCAAGATCATGTCGGGCCTGCACGACTACACGAGCGGCGAGATGGTCGTCGACGGCGAGGTGCGCCACTTCTCGTCACCGCGCCAGTCGCTCTCGTCCGGTATCGCGACGGTTTACCAGGATCTCGCGCTCGCGCCGCTGCAGTCGGTGTGGCGCAACTTCTTCCTCGGCAACGAGTTGACGAAGGGCCCGTTCGGAGCGCTCGACATCAAGCGCATGAAGGCCGTCTGCGACGAGGAACTGACGAAGATGGGCATCGCGGTGCCCGACCTCGACCGTCCCGTTGGTGGCCTCTCGGGCGGGCAGAAGCAGTGTCTCGCCATCGCCCGAGCCATCTACTTCGGCGCCAAGGTCATCATCCTCGACGAGCCGACGGCCGCGCTCGGCGTCAAGCAATCCGGCGTCGTTCTGAAATACATCATGGCGGCGCGTGACGCCGGCCTCGGCGTCGTGCTCATCACGCACAACCCGCACCACGCCTACCTGGTCGGCGACCACTTCGTCGTCCTGAAGCTCGGCCGCGTGACGCTCGATGCGTCGAAGCGCGAGATCGGCCTCGACGAGCTGACGGCGCAGATGGCCGGCGTGAGCGAACTCGAGGCGCTCGAGCACGAACTGCGCCACGACGACGCGCCGAAGGTGGCCGCGTCACCGATCGACGTCGACTGATTCCTTCGGAGCCGAGACCGCGCGCTGCGGGATCGCAGCTCTCACGAGACGAGTTGAGGGCTGAAACTCTGCATTGCAGGGTTTCGGCCCTCAGCCGTGGAAGGTGCGCGTGGGCCGGCGACGCGGCCTCTAGGCGAGCGCGGCGGACGTCAGCCCAACAGGTGCGTGTGCGTGATGGCGAACGAGCGCTCGTCGTAGCCGTACGCCGACGCGACGGCCCCGAGCACACCGGACAGCGGGTCGTGCTCGTGGCGGATGACGACGAACTCGTCGACGCGCGTCAGTGTCAGGCGCGGCCAGACGCCGAGGCTCGTGCCCCCATCGATCGGGACGATGACCTGCGTCGAACCGTTGCTCACCCGCATCTCCGACGGCGGCAGCGGCATGGTGCCCTGGGTCCCCGTGGCGATGAGCACGCGGTTCATCGGCTGCGTCATGTCGACCGTCAGCGTGTTGCCGCGTGGGGTGACGCTCGAGCCGTCCTGCAGCGCGAGCAGGTCGAGACCACGCCGACGCACGAGCCATTCGACCGTCAGGTAGCCGACGCCCGAGGCAAGCCGGTCGAGCGCGGCGACGCGGTGCAGCTTTACCGTGCGCCCCCCGACGACGCTGACGCCCAGCGGCGGCGGAGACGGGCGTCGACGTGCCGGCACGACCTCGACCCGCCCGCTCGGAGCGGGCGCTTCGTCGCCTTGCCCCACCGCGACGCCCTGCTCGCCCGCGGACGGGGCCATGTCCGTCACCGACGGACTCGTCTGCCGCGCGAGAACGCGCAGCCAGGCACCATCGGGGTTGCCGAGCTGCGAATCCGGCACACCGCGCTCGGACGGCGCATCCTCCGGTGCGTCCGCAGGCAGCGGCGCCGGCGTCGGGGGCTGCACCCGGCCTGGCTGATCCTGCGCGTAGCCATCGGTGCCTCCGGGAAGTGAGAAAGCGCCCCCCGACGATGGAGTGGGCGACGAATCCCCCTGCCCGGATCCGTAACCGGGCGGTGGCTGCAGCGTCACAGCCGGCTCCCGGCCTGCTGCATCGCGGCGTCGAGGCCGGCGTCGTAGCCGCGGCCGGTGAACTCGACACGCCACCCGGCATCCCCTCGCACGACCTCCGCGACGACGAGCGCCGACACAGGCCCCGCCGCTGACGCGAGGTTGCCCGAGCGCGTGATCTCGCGACCCGTGGCGTCGTCACGCACGCTGACGTCGAGGCTGCTCACCTCGTCGAGGGTGCGCTTCGGGGCGTTGGCGCGCGGCTGAACGAACGCGAGGACGACGATGCGCTCGACGTCCGCGGGGGCTGCCGCGAGGTCGACCTCGACGACGCCGTCGGAGATACCGAGGCGCGTCGTCTCGTCGGGGGTGGCCGGCTGGTTGGAGTGCACGACGTGCTCGCGGCTCTCGACGCGGTCGCGCACGAGCGGCATCGCGGCGATGCCGAGGCGGTCGCCCAGCGCGGTCTGCGCGCCGGTGTTCCAGCGCACGTCGAGCGAGACGATGCGGACGCCGTCGAGTGAGGCGCCGGTGCCGGGCGCGCGGGATTCGTCAGCCATGGCCGAACTTCTCCTCCAAGAACGCGCCCTGGATCTCCAGGGCGTCGCGGGCGTTGTCGATCGAACGGCGCGCCGCGGACGAGGCGACGTGCTCGATCGTCGTGAGCTGCTGGATCAGCATGTCCTGCGCCCCGGCGACGCCGCGCGCCGCGAGGTAGGCGTTGATCGTGTCGGGCACGTGGGCGCTCGCGGTGCGCTCCAGCGTCACGAGGGTCTGCACGTCGAGCAGGCGCGCCGACGGGTCGGCGACGACGTCCTCGAGGTGGTCTCCGATGAGACGGCACAGCACCATCGCTCGCCCGGGCACCTGCGCGCCGAGGGAACGCAGCCACCGCACGTACGGGTGCAGCGCCGCCTCGACGGCTTCGACGGTGCCCGGAGTCGGCCCGCTGGGCTGCTGCTGGCGCGCGTCGTCGCGCGAGAACCACCCCACGTCAGATCCTTCCTGCGAAGCGGTGCGTCACGAGGCTCAGGCGGGCCCGCCGGGCAGCTGGCCGCGCATGTTCTCGTTGCTCTCGAGCTGCTGCTTGCGGGCGCGCTCCATGTACGGCTCTGCACGCTTGATCTGCGTCTGCAGGGACGTGATGGTCGCGGCCATCGAGTCCGTCGCGGCGCTGCGGTAGGAGTCGATCGCGTCCATCGTCGCGAAGACGTTGGTGAACGCGTTCTCGAGCTTCTGCACCTCGACGAGCGACTCGGTCGACTTCGCGTTGATCTCGGCGCCCTGCTGACGCAGCTGCTGCGACGTCGACTCGATCATGTTCGACGTGGTCGAGCGCAGGGCGTTGATCTGGTCGAGCACGAGCTTCTGACGCGCCAGCGCCTCGGAGACGATGACGGCCGTGTAGAGCGCGGCGACTGTCGTCGACTTGGCACGGTCGACGGCCGTGATGAGCTGGTCGTTGTTCTGCAGGACGAGCCCGAGCGACATGTAGCCCTGCGTGGCGACGGCGATCTCCGTCGCGAGGTCCTGACGGCGCTGGCGGACGGTGAAGAGCACCTGCGACTTCATCGCGTCGGCCTTCTCCGTCTCACCGCGGGCGCCGAGCTCGGCGACGCGCTGCTCGATGGCGGCGTCGAGCTGCGTCATCTTCTCGTCGAGGTCGCGCAGGCGGATGAGCGACTCCCACAGGCGCGTCTGCTCGAGCTGGATGCCGGCGTTGTCCTTGCGCAGGTCGTCCTGGCCCGATTCGAGCGCGGCGATGATGGCGTTGAGGTGGGTCTGGCTCGACTGGTACTTCATGAAGTAGCGGTCGACCTTGTCGCCGCCCGGCATCCACTTGAGCAGCTTCTTCGCACCCTTGAGGTCGGCGCGGTGCGGGTCGAGGTCGGTGACCGTCTGACGCAGCTCGGCGAGGGTGTTGCCGACCTTGTTCTGGGCGCTGTCCTTGCCGGCGAGGGAGGGGCGCTGCAGGATCGAGTTGCTCACCTGCGCAGCCTTCATGGACTCCTCGCGGCCCATGTTGGTGATCTCCTTGAGCCGCGCGCGGAACGCCGGGTCGTTGGGGTCGATCTCCTCGAACCTCGCGACGGTCTGCGTCGCCTCCGTGACGGCGAGCTGCTTGTGCTGCTCGTCGATCGGCACCATCGCCGCAGCCTTCTCGGGCTCGACCACGTCGACCGGTTTCGGCGGGGCGAGCATGGGCTGGGGTTCAGGGTTCGTCATCGTGCTCCTCCTTGGTCACGCGGCCAAGACATCTCGGTTGCGTCGAGCCTAGTCCACGCCGGTGACAACGCGCTGAGGCCCGGGTAACGTTCCCCGTCCGGCTCTGCGGCGCCAAGTTTCACGTGAAACACGGTGGTGCTCCGTCGTGCCGCGGACGTTCCCCGTCGCTGCGCGGCTAGGCTGAGCGATGACCCCGCAGCCCGTGCCGATGTCGCCGGGCGCGTCCCCTTCGGAAACGGATCCTCATGCTCCTCAAGACGTTCGGATGGTCCGCCGCCATCACGATCGCCGGCCTGGTCGGCGGCTTCCTGATCGGTGGGCCCTCCGGCCTCGCCATCGTCGCCATCCTCATCGTGCTCGAGGTCTCCCTGAGCTTCGACAATGCCGTCGTCAACGCGACCATCCTCAAACGGATGAACGCCTTCTGGCAGAAAATCTTCCTGACGGTCGGCATCCTCATCGCCGTCTTCGGCATGCGCCTGGTCTTCCCCCTGCTCATCGTGTGCCTGACGGGTCACGTCGGGCCGATGGAGGCCATCGACCTGGCCATCAAGGGCGGCGACCAGGAGACCCCCGGCACATACGCGCACATGCTCCACGATGCGCACCCGAGCATCGCCGCGTTCGGCGGCATGTTCCTGCTGATGCTGTTCCTCGACTTCGTCTTCGAGAAGCGCGACCTGCAGTGGCTGCGCCCCATCGAGCGTCCCCTCGCCAAGATCGGCAAGCTCGATCAGCTCTCCGTCGTCGTCGCGCTGCTCGTGCTCGCCGTCGTGTCGCAGACGCTCGCGAAGGAGCCCGGCACCGTCCTGTTCTCCGGCATCCTCGGCCTCATGACGTACCTGCTCGTCGGCGGTCTCGGTGACCTGTTCGAGAGCCAGGGCGAGGATGACGACGACGCTGCGGCAGGCGATGACGACGCTGAGCGCAGCGTCGCCACGAAGGCCGGCGACACTGCGGCGCAGGCACCCGCGTCGAAGGGTGTCGGCACCACGGCGGGCAAGGCGGCGTTCTTCCTGTTCATGTACCTCGAGGTGCTCGACGCGTCGTTCTCGTTCGACGGTGTCATCGGCGCGTTCGCCATCAGCCAGGACATCTTCATCATCGCGCTCGGCCTCGGCGTCGGGGCGATGTGGATCCGGTCGCTGACGGTGTACCTCGTGCGTCAGGGCACGCTCGACGATTACGCCTACCTCGAGCACGGCGCGATGTGGGCCATCGGAGCGCTGGCCGCGATCCTGCTCATCAGCATCAAGCACGAGGTGCCGGAGGTCGTCACCGGGCTCATCGGTGTCGGCTTCATCGGCGCTGCCTACCTCAGCTCTCTGGTGCGCAACAAGCGCATCGAGGCGGCCGGCGGTCAGGTCGAGCACCTGGGCGGCTGAGCCCTCACGAACAGCGCGCGGCCACTCGTCCTGATGGGGACGGGTGGCCGTCAGCGTCCCGCGCGCACGAACGTCGCCGCATCGTGGCCGTACGCAGCGGCCACGGGCCCGAGGTCGCCGGAGCTGGGGTCGTGCTCGTCGAGCAGGACGACGAACTCGTCGACCCCGACGAGGCTGAGGCGGGGCCAGACGCCGTAACTCGTGCCTGCGGGCAGGCGGCACTCGACGCGCGTCGAACCGTTCGCCACGATGATGCTCGACGCGGGCAGCTCGACGCCGCGCGCGGTGCCCGTGCAGATGAGGATGCGGTCGAGGCCGGGGAGCAGATCGATGACGAACTCGTCGCCGCGCGGGTCGACGGTGGAGCCGTCGACGAGCGCAAGAAGGTCGCGGCCCTCACCGGTGAGCGACCACGAGATCGTCAGGGCGCCGTAACCCGAGGCGAGACGGTCGAGGGTGATCGCGCCGTCGAGCTGCGTCGTCGTCCCGCCTGTCATCTCGAGGCCGCGAGGTGCGTCGTGGCACACGCGCGCGGGCGGGAACGACGCCGGCGTGCGGGAGGCGCCGGCAGGCCCGGGCGGGGTGCCGGCCGATGTGGAACGGTGGCCCGCCGCCGGCGGGCTGACGGCAGGGGCGCCCGTCGTGGCCGGTGTTGACGCCGTGCTCACCGGCGTCGCGGACGGCGCCTCGAGAGGGTTGGGTCGCGCGGTGTGGACCCACAGCCAAGGACGCGGGCCACTCGTCGTCGGCGAGGACGCGCTCGGCGAGGCGGCGGGCTGCGCCTGCCCCGCCGCGGACGCCGGGCCCGGGGTCGATGGTGGCGCGGAGGTCCCGGGCGGCGCGAGCCTCGAGCCGTCCGGCGTGCCCGGGCCGCCCGCCGAGGGCGGACGCAGGAAGCCGTCACTCATGCCGGCAGGCCGAACTGCGCGAGGCCCGCGTCGAGTCCTCCGTCGAAGCCCTGGCCGTTGACCTTGACCTTCCACTCACTGCCGCGGCGGTACACCTCGACGGCGATGAGCGCGGTGACGTTGCCGGCGCTCTTGGCGAGGTCGACGGAGCGGGTGATGGGCGTGCCCTTCTCCGCGTCGGTGACGACGGCGCGCAGCGAGCGCAGCTGCGACAGGGAGCGGCGCGCGGCGCCGGGGCGCGGGTGGATGAAGACGATGACGGCGACGCGCCCGACCTCGGCGGGGACGGCGTCGAGGTCGATCTCGACGACGCCGTTCGAGGCGCCGAGGCGGGTCGACTGCTCGGGTGAGGTGGGTTGGTTGCCGAACACGACGTGGCTGCGTCCGGGCAGTTTCTCGTCGACGAGGGGGAGCGCGGCGACGCCGAGACGTTCGTCGAGGACGTTCTCGCGTCCGGCGTCCCATTCGAGGCTGATGCGCAGCAGTCGCAGGCCGGGGACCTCGCGTAGTGAGACGTTGGCGCCGGGGACGAGATCAGACATGGAACGAACCGTACTTGTCCTCGAGGAAGCTGCCCTGGATGAGGAACGCGTCGCGCGCCGCTTCGATGGAGCGCGCGGCGGCCTTGGACGCGGCGACCTCGAGCGTCGCGAGCTGTTCGACGAGGAGTTCGTCGGCGTCGGGCATGGTGCGGGCTGCGAGGTAGGCGTTGATCGTGTCGGGCAGGTGGGTCGTCGCCATGCGTTCGAGGGTGATGCGGGAGCCGACGTCGAGCAGGTGAGCCGACGGGTCCGCGACGACGTCGTCGAGGTGCTGGGCGATGGTGCGCGCGAGGATGTAGGCGCGGTTGGGGATCCGGCCGGATTCGCGGCGCAGGAACTGCAGCAGCGTGACGTTGCCGGCGGCGATCGCCTCCACCGAGCCGGGCTCGGGGGCGGATGGGGCCGCTGGGGCTGCTGAAGACGCTGCGCGCTCGCCGAGCCGATCGAAAAAGCCCATCGTCACGGCCTCCCCTGGCTTCGTCGGTGCGTTCGAGTGTTCGCACAGAGCGTACTGCTGCAACCTTCGCAGCGTCTCGTGCGTTGGTAGTGTCACGAGCAAGGGCCGAGACCTGCGTCACGCTGGTCGCGGCCACCGGAGCATCAGGTGATCAAGGAGCAGTCATGGCTGTCAGCCTCGCCAAGGGCGGAAACGTCTCACTCACCAAGGAGGCCGGGCCCGCCGGTCTCACCGACGTCGTCGTGGGTCTCGGATGGGACGCGCGGACGACGACGGGCACGGAATTCGACCTCGATGGTTCGGCGATCGTCGTCGACGCGTCGGGCAAGGTCATCGACGACAGGTTCTTCGTCTTCTACGGCAACCTCGCGAGCCCGGACGGCACCGTCCAGCACACCGGTGACAACCTGACCGGCGAGGGCGAGGGCGACGACGAGCAGATCAAGATCGGCCTGTCGGGCCTGCCGCCGCAGGCCGACCGGGTCGTCGTCGCGGTGTCGATCTACGATGCGGAGACGCGCCAGCAGACCTTCGGGCAGGTGCGCAACGCGTTCATGCGTGTGATGAACGCGGCCGGCGGCTCGGAGCTCGCGCGCTACGACCTGACGGAGGACGCCTCGACCGAGACGGCGATGATCTTCGGCGAGGTCTACCGCAACAACGACGAGTGGAAGTTCCGCGCCGTCGGCCAGGGGTACTCGAACGGCCTTGCGGGCATCGCGCGCGACTTCGGCGTCAACGTCGGCTGACGCGTCGCGTCCGGCTCGATCTCGACGCACGATCCGTACGACTCACATCGAACGAGGAGAAATCTCATGGGTGTTTCGCTCTCCAAGGGTGGCAATGTCTCCCTGACGAAGATGGCCCCGTCCCTGCAGGCCATCACGGTCGGCCTCGGCTGGGACGTGCGCACCACGACCGGCGCCGACTTCGACCTCGACGCCTCGGCGCTGCTGCTCGGTGCTGACGGCCGCGTCATCGACGACCAGCACTTCGTCTTCTTCAACAACCTCCGCAGCCCTGACGGCGCCGTCGAGCACACCGGTGACAACCTCACCGGTGAGGGTGAGGGCGACGACGAGTCGATCAACGTCGACCTGTCGACGCTCTCGCAGAACGTCGAGCGCGTCGTCGTCGCGGTGTCGATCTACGAGGCGCCGCAGCGCGGGCAGAGCTTCGGGCAGGTGGCGAACGCGTTCATCCGCGTCGTCAACCGTGCTGACGGCGCCGAGCTCGCGCGCTATGACCTGACGGAAGATGCCTCGACCGAGACGGCGATGATCTTCGGCGAGGTCTACCGCAACAACGGCGAGTGGAAGTTCCGCGCCGTCGGTCAGGGCTACGCCGACGGTCTCGCGGGCATCGCGCGCGACTTCGGCGTCAACGTCGGCTGAGCAGTTCCTGCGACGTGTGAGGGGTGAGGGCTTTCGGGCCCTCACCCCTCACACGTGTGTCGTCACAGCCCGAGCATCTGCACGGCCGGCTTGACGAGCTTCTTGACGGTGCGGCCGTTGGCGAACTGGCCGATGGCGCGCATGTCCCACGTGCCCTGCGGAGTGCGGCTCAGCGCTGCGATGACGACACCCGTCGCGCGATCCGACTCGCTGAGCGAGAACCGCACGAGTTCGGCACCCGACTGCGCATCGACGAGACGGGCGTAGGCGTTGCGCACGTCCGTGAACTTCTGCCCCGAGTAGCTGTTGATCGTGAACGCCAGGTGCACGACGGTGGGCGGAATCGCCGTCAGGTCGAGCGTGATGACCTCGTCGTCACCGTCACCCTTGCCGGTGAGGTTGTCACCGAGATGCACGATCGCGCCGCCGAACTCCTTCTTGTGCATGAACCAGACGATCTCCAGCTCACGCCCGTTCGCGTCGAAGGCGATGACGGACGCATCGAGGTCGATGTTGCGTCCGCGCTTCGCCGGATCCCACCCGAGACCCATGAACACGCGACTCATCGGCGGCGCGCCCGTCTTCGTCAGGCTGACGCGATCACCCTTGCGCAGGCTCACATGGCCCTTGTCGAGGTTGACGACCGACGGCGCGGCCTGAGTGGCCGGCGGGGCCAGGGGCATCTGAGGCGGCGCCATCTGGGGAGGCGCCATCTGGGGAGGCGGTGCCATCTGCGGCGAGGGCACCTGCTGCGGAGCCTGCTGGTGGTGTGGAGGCTGCAGGGGTTCGTACTGCGGGGCCTGCGGCTGGTGGGGTGGCTGCAGCGGCGCCTGCTGTGGAAGCGGGGCCTGAAGCGGAGCTTGGGGCTGGTGGGGCGGCTGCAGGGGGGCCTGCTGCGGTGCCGACGGCTGCTGTGGAGGCTGTAGCGGCGCGGGCGTCGGGGACACCGGCGCCGCGTACGGCTGGCTCGTGTCGCTGCCTGGCTGCTCGCCCGGCGAGGGCTCGGCAGGCCGGAGTGCCGCCGGTGCCGGGGCAGGAGCCGACGCAGGGGTGGCAGCCGGCGCCGTTGACGACGAGGGCTGTTCGGGGGCGTCGTCGACGCTGATGCCGAAGTCGGTGGCGAGGCCGGCCAGGCCGGAATCCCAGCCCTGGCCGACGGCGCGGAACTTCCAGGCGCCGGCGCGTCGGTACAGTTCGCCGGCGACGAGGGCGGTCTCGCTCGTCGCGCCCATGTCGCCGAACTGGGCGACGACCTGGCCGCTCGTCGCATCGTCGACGCGCACGGTGAGGCCGGGCACCTGCGAGAACGGGCCGCCGTCAGCGCTGAGGACGACGACGATACGTTCGACGACGTCCTCGACGCCCGTGAGATGGGCTTCGACAGACGCGGATCCGGGCGAGGAGGGGCCGAGACGCACGGCGCCCGACGCGTGCTGCGGGGCGTTGTAGAACACGAAGTCCGAGTCGTCACGGACCTTGCCGGTGGCGGTGACGAGCAGGGTGGACAGGTCGACGGTCGGCGCCTGGGGTGCCGCCGTCCAGGTGACGACGATGTTGACGGCATCGCTGGGGACGGCGACGTTGGCGCCCTTGGTGAGCTGGGTCATGTCTCGATCCTCACATGCCGTGGCGTCCCGTTGGCGGATGACGGGCGTCGACGGGGCAGACTTGGGCGCAGGCACACCGACATCAGGGAGGGCATGCGGTGCAGCACTATTCCCATCTCGACGAATCGACCCGCGAGGCCATCTTCGCGAGCCCGCCTCGTTCTTTCTCGGCGCGTGATGACGCGCAGCACGTCGGTTCGGGTCTCGGGGCGAGCCTCTACATGCCCGGTACGCGCCCGCAGCTCGCCGATGACGTCGTCACGCATCACGCGCGTGGTCTCGTCAGCACCGTGTGGTGCCTCGAGGATTCGATCTCCGAGAGCGAGGTGCCGGCAGCGCAGGCCAACATCGTCACGCACCTCGCGGCGCTCGCGGCGCGGTTTCCGACGCCTGACGACGTCGCCGCGGCGCTGCCGCTGATCTTCGTCCGGGTGCGCACGCCGCAGCAGTTGCGCGACCTCGCCACCCTCGTGAACGAGGGGCCAGGCGGCGAATCAACCTGGAGTTCAGCGGTGTTGGCGGGTTTCGTCATGCCGAAGTTCACAGGCGCGAACGCGCCGGCCTACTTCGACGCTCTCGCGGAGGCGAGCGCGCTCGCGGGGTATCGCCTGCTCGCGATGCCCGTCGTCGAGACGCCCGGCCTGCTTCATCGGGAGACGCGCGGCGGCCTGCTGTCGGCTGTCTCGACGCTGCTCGCACCCCATCGCGACGTCGTCGCCTGCGTGCGCATCGGTGGTACCGACCTGGGCGCCGCGCTCGGGCTGCGTCGCCCGCGCGAGCTGACGATCTACAACATCGGGCCCGTCGCGGACGTGGTGTACGACATCGTCAACGTGTTCGGCCGCACCGACGGCACCGGCTTTCCGATCTCCGGGCCCGTCTGGGAGTACTTCGCCAACTCGCGCCGCCTGTTCAAACCGCAGCTGCGCGAGACCCCGTTCCGTGCGCTCGAGCATGACGACATCCGTGAGGAGTTGCTCGAGGAGAACCTCGACGGCCTCGTACGCGAACTCGCACTGGATCGGGCGAACGGGCTCACGGGCAAGACGATCATCCACCCCCAGCACGTCGGCATCGTGCACGCGCTGAGCGTCGTCTCCAGCGAGGAGCACGCCGACGCCGTCGACATCCTCGCCAAGCATGCGAGCGGTGGTGGGGTGCAGGCCTCCAGCGCCGGCAACAAGATGAACGAAGCCGGCCCGCATCGGGGGTGGGGGGAGCGCACGATGACGCGCGCCGAACTGTTCGGTGTCGCGCGGCCCGGTCTGGGCATGGTCGACTTCCTCCTCGCGCACGTCGAGGCCCTCGCGGGTCGTGGCGCGGGCAACCCAGCCGGTGAGCAGGCATGACGAAGGAGCACCCCATGACGACGACGTGGCCGGGCGAGTGGGTCGCCGAACGCCTCGGTGCCGACCTGCGCACGACGCAGGCGCTGCCGGGGCTCGATCTGCACGACCTCGTCGGGCTCGCGGTGCGACGCAACCCTCGTCGCGCACACTTGCTCGTCTCGAACGTCCTCGGCAAGCACGTGCCCGTCGACCCGCAGATCGTGCGCGGCAGTGGCCGGGCGCTCGGCGAGCTGGTGCGTCGGGTTCTCGACGCAGGAGCGGCGGTTGGTAGCAGTGACGCGGGAAGCGACGACTCGGGTGCGCAGGGCCTTGACGTCGTCGATGGTGCTCTCGCACGCGTAGGACAGGCGCTGCACGAGGCTCACCGGGCTCCTGACGACGCGCGGGTGGTCGATGAATTCACTTGCGCCGTCGACTCGTTCGTCGATCTGCAGCACTCACCTGCATGCGTCGTCATGGGGTTCGCCGAGACGGCGACGGCGCTCGGCCAGTGCGTCGCGGATGCGCTGCGGGCGCCGGCGATCCATTCGACGCGACGCCCCGTCGCCGGGTTCACGCCCGTCGGCGCCTTCGAGGAGGAGCACTCGCACGCCACCAGCCACCTCGTCCTGCCTTCGGACGACGGCTTCTTCGCGCGGCGTTCTGCTGGGCGCGTCGTGCCGCTCGTCCTCGTCGACGACGAACTGTCGACGGGCCGCACGGTGCTCAACACCATCGCCGCGCTGCACGAGAGCCTGCCGCGCGTGCGCTACGTCATCGCGACGCTCGTCGACATGCGCAACGCGAAGGATCGCGCGGCGATGGCCACCCGCGCCGCTGAGCTCGGCGTGCAGATCGACGTCGTCTCGCTCGCGGCCGGTCACCTCGACCTGCCGAGCGACGTGCTCGAGCGCGGGCAGCGGCTCGTCGAGCAGGTGGAGTCGCGCGCGAGCGTCCTGAGAGATGCCGGCCCGGAGCAGGGGCCCGAGTCGAAGGCTGCGTGGGCATCGGGGCGCGCCCATGTCTCGACGGCCGCACCGAATGCTGCCCGGGGAACCATCACCGAGGTCGACGTGCCGTGGCCGCCCCGCACCCCGTTGACGGGGCGTCACGGGGTGACGCCTGCGCAGCTCGCCCCCCTGACCGCGACGCTTCCGGAGGCGGCGACCGTCGTCGCACAGGCTCTGCCCTACGGCGATGGTGAGGTGCTCGTCCTCGGCACCGAAGAGCTGATGGACGCGCCGCTGCGTCTGGCATGCGCGCTGCGCGAACGCGGTGTCGCCACGCGGTTCTCGACGACCACCCGCTCGCCCGTACTCGCCGTGGACGACCCCGGTTATGCCATCCGCAACGCGCTGACGTTCCCGGCCTTCGATGACCCGGCCGACGGTGACGGCCCGCGTTTCACGTACAACGTTTCACGTGAAACACCGTGGCGGGCGATCGTCCTGTGCGTCGACCCGCCGAGCCTGATGCCGCAGCTGCACGCCCCGGATGGCGTCATCGAGGCGCTCGCGGCCAGTACGGACTGCGTCGTCGTCGCGCGGCTGCCCGAACCGGCGACGGCCCCGGCGCGCGAACTCGTCGGCCCGACGTTTGGTTCGTACGCGCCCGAGGAGGTGACGTGGCTGCTCGAAGATCTGTCCGGCGTCACGCTCGAGGCGCCGACCGAGGAACGCGAGGAAGCCATCCAGTCCGGCGGCGCGCACTATGCCGAGAGCCTGCCCGTCGAGTACCAACCGGACGCGGCCTACGGACAGCTGTTCCGTGATGCGCTGGAGATGTCGAAGGCCCGGGTGGCTGCTGCGGTCGCCGCCGTCACCGAGCTCGCGCTCGCAGAGCGCGGCGATGACCTCGTCCTCGTCTCCCTCGCCCGGGCCGGCACTCCCGTGGGGGTGCTCATGAAGCGTTGGGCCCGTCAGGCGCGCGGGCTCGACGTGTCGCACTATGCCGTCTCGATCGTGCGCGGGCGCGGCATCGACACGGTGGCGCTCGATCACATCGTGGCGCGGCACGATGCGTCTTCGGTGCTGTTCGTCGACGGCTGGACGGGCAAGGGCGCGATCAGCCGCGAACTCGTCGCGGCGCTCGCCGAGTACGAGCAAGCCACGGGGGTGCAGTTGGATCCGACGCTCGCCGTGCTCGCCGACACCGGGTCGTGCACGACGATGTGGGGCACGCGTGATGACTTCCTCATCCCCTCCGCCTGCCTCAACTCGACCGTCTCCGGTCTCGTGTCACGCACCGTGCTCAACGACGCTCTGATCGGGCCCGGCCAGTTCCATGGGGCCAAGTTCTACGCCGAACTCGCGCCGCACGACGTGTCGGGACTCTTCGTCGACGCCGTCACGGGAGCATTCCCGCCGGCCGCGGACGCCGACGACATCCGCGCCGAGGCGCAGGCGCGATGCGCGGCGGAGCCACCCCGGTGGACGGGGTGGGCCACCGTCGAGAAGCTCGCCGAGGAGTTCGGCATCGGCAGCGTCAACCTCGTCAAACCGGGCGTCGGCGAAACGACCCGCGTGTTGCTGCGCCGGGTGCCCTGGAAGATCCTCGTCGCGCCCGGCGTCGGCGAGGATCTGCGCCACATCGAGGCGCTCGCCGCGGCGCGTGGCGTGCCGGTCGAGGAGTATCCCGGCCTCGACTACAGCTGCGTCGGCCTCATCCACCCGCGCTTCACCCGCGGGGCGACCGGCGATGACGGCACCTCGGCCACACGCGACCCGAAGGAGCGAGCATGACGACGCATCCCGTCTCGATGCCGATGACGGACGAGCTGCGCGCCCTCGTCGCGGCCTACGCGGACGCCGCGCCGCCCCGGCCCTCAGGCGGGGACGCCATCGTCGCGTGCGACCTCGACCGGACGCTCGTCTACTCCGCGAAGGCGCTCGCACTCGCCGGCGCTGACGCCGACGCACCCGTCCTGCTCGTGGCGGAGGTGTACGACAAGCTGCCGTTGTCGTATCTGACGGTCGACGCCGTCGCGCTCGTGCAGGAGATGCATCGCGTGGCGACGTTCGTGCCGTCGACGACGCGGACGCGTGCGCAGTACGAGCGCATCCGGCTGCCGATCGACCCGCAGTACGCCGTCACGACGAACGGAGGGTTCCTGCTCGTCGACGGCGTCAGCGACGAGGACTACCACCGTGCCGTCCTCGACGAGCTCGACGGCTCGTGCGCGCCTCTCGCCGAGATCCGCGAGCACCTCGAGGCGATCGCCGATCCGGGGTGGCTGCGCAAGCTGCGCGACGCCGAGGGCATGTTCGCCTACCTCGTCGTGGAGCGCGCCGAGTTGCCGGCGTCGGTGGTGCGCGACCTGACGGGGTGGGCGGGTGAGCGCGGCTGGGAGGTGTCGCTGCAGGGCCGCAAGCTGTACGTCGTGCCGCGGCCGCTGCGCAAGTCGCGAGGCCTGGCGGAGGTGCGGCGTCGCACGGGTTCGACGTTCACGGCCGCGGCGGGCGATTCGCTGCTCGACACGGACCTGTTGACGTCCGTCGACGCCCCCGTCCGTCCGCGCCACGGGGAGCTCGACGATCTCGACTGGACGTGCCCGGGCCTGCAGGTGACGACGGCGTCCGGCGTCCTCGGTGGCCGCGAGGTATGTGCGCGGCTGCTCGCGGCGGTGCGGTGACGCGCGCTCGTTTCGCAGGGCCCACCCGGCCAGTCTCGTCGCCGGTCTCGTGCCTGGCGCGGGAAACTGCTCGATCGGCAACGGCGCCCGATGCCTGTTGCGCTGACATGATCGACGCATGCTGCTGCCCGTGACCGGTGTCACGCTCTTCCTCCTCGGTGCGTTGACGCTCGGTGCGCGCGAGGTCGTCGCCGCAGGCCATCGTCAGGGCGTCACCTACCGCGCGCCGGCGCTCGCACGCCTCGACATCGTGTGGCTGGCAGCGTCGACGCTCGCCGTCGTGCTCATGGGTGCGGCGATGCAGGTGTGGTGGGGTACGCGGCCCGGCCTCGTGCTGACGCTCGTACTCGTCGCGCCCACCCTCGTCAGGCTCGCCGTCATCGATCTAGACGTCCATCGCTTGCCCAACGCGCTGACGTTGCGCGCGGCGGGCGTCGTCGCGGGCGGTCTCGTGCTGGCGGGTCTTGTCGACGCACACCGCTCCGGCACGACGGTCTTCGACGCTGACGCCGCCCACCGCGCCATCGCTGGTGCCGTCGCGCTGGGCGTGTGCTACCTCGCTCTCGCGTTGCTCGGCGGCGGCTCCGGCATGGGGCTCGGCGACGTGAAACTTGCCCCGACGCTCGGCGCGCTGCTCGCCTGGGCAGGGTGGGACGTGTGGCTCACCGGCACGGTCGCCGCCTTCCTGCTCGGCGGCGCATGGGGCGTCGTCCTGCTCGCGCGCGGCAGGGGCCGTCAGGCGCGCATGCCGTTCGGCCCGTTCATGATCGCCGGCGCCCTCGCCGCCCTCGCGCTGGCCTGACGCGCCCTCACGGACGGCGAAGGGTCGCGCGGAAGGCTCACGCCAGGGCGTCCGTCCGGCCCGGGGACCTACTCCGGTCAGTCGGCGTGGCGCGCAGATCCTCCGGCGTGGCGCTGTGCCGACGGGTGGTGCTGACCTCCTCGTCGTCCACACCGTTCCGAAGAAGTTTGCCGCGTTTCGATATCTCGACTCGATACATCTGTTAGGAATGTCTCTGAGCGTTCACCCGCTCGTCATTTCCGTGTGGCGCGTCCGTTTGAAAAACTGGGCATTCGTGTCGCGCGGTGCGGCGCAGACTGTTTCGAGGCGAAGGAGAGTGGCATGTCACGTCGTGGCACGGTGCTCGAGTTCGCCGTCCTCGGTCTGCTGCATGAGGCGCCCTTGCACGGGTACGAGTTGCGCAAGCGGCTCACCGGTGTGCTCGGTGCGTTTCGTGTCGTGAGCTACGGGTCGCTGTATCCGTGTCTCGCGAAGCTGTCCCGCAAGGGCCTCATCTCCGAGAGCGCGTCGTTCGCTCCCGGCGGTCGGCGCCCTCGCATCACGTACGAGATCACCGACGAGGGTCGGGATCATTTCGCGGATCAGTTGTCGCGCTCCGGCCCGGCATCGTGGGACGACGAGAACTTCGACGTGCACTTCGCCTTCTTCTCGCGCGCGAGCGCAGAGGTGCGCCTGCGCATCCTCGAGGGGCGACGTCTGCGGTTGCAGGAGCGTCTCGAGCGCTCCCGCGAGCAGGCGATGGACAGCCGCAGCACACGCGATTCGTACATTGCGGAGCTGTTCCGTCATGACATCGAGTCGACGGAGCGTGAGGTGCGTTGGGTGAACGAACTCATCGAGATCGAGCGGAAGGCTGTTGCCGATCCGCGCCCCCTCGCCTCCGAGACCTGACGATTCGGGCGGCGCTCGCGTCGTCCGTCAGGATCGAAGGCTCGTCCACAACGGAGTGAGTTCCATGGGAAATATTCGCGTCGCCATCGTCGGCGTCGGCAACTGCGCGAGTTCGCTCGTGCAGGGTGTCGAGTACTACAAGAACGCGTCCGCTGACGCACACGTGCCGGGTCTCATGCACGTCACGTTCGGCGACTACCACGTCGGTGACGTCGAGTTCGTCGCGGCGTTCGACGTCGACGCGAAGAAGGTCGGGTTCGACCTGTCGGAGGCGATCAACAACTCCGAGAACAACACGATCAAGATCGCGGACGTGCCGCCGACGGGCGTCATCGTGCAGCGCGGGCACACCCTCGATGGTGTCGGCAAGTACTACGCCATGACGATCGACGAGTCGGACGCGGAGCCCGTCGACGTCGTGCAGGCGCTCAAGGACGCGCAGGTCGACGTCCTCGTCAGCTACCTGCCCGTCGGTTCGGAGGGCGCCGACAAGTTCTACGCTCAGTGCGCGATCGACGCGGGTGTAGCGTTCGTCAACGCGCTGCCCGTCTTCATCGCGTCCGACCCGGAGTGGGCGAAGAAGTTCGAGGACGCGGGCGTGCCGATCATCGGTGACGACATCAAGAGCCAGGTCGGTGCGACGATCACGCACCGCGTCATGGCGAAGCTGTTCGAGGACCGCGGTGTCGCGCTGGACCGCACGTACCAGCTCAACGTCGGCGGCAACATGGACTTCAAGAACATGCTCGAGCGTGAGCGCCTCGAGTCGAAGAAGGTGTCGAAGACGCAGGCCGTGACGTCGAACCTCTCCGGTTCGCTCGCCGGCAAGATCGACGACAAGAACGTGCACATCGGCCCGTCCGACTATGTCGCGTGGCTCGACGACCGCAAGTGGGCGTATGTGCGCCTCGAGGGCCGGGCGTTCGGTGACGTGCCGCTCAACCTGGAGTACAAGCTCGAGGTGTGGGACTCGCCGAACTCGGCCGGCATCATCATCGACGCCATCCGCGCCGCGAAGATCGCCAAGGACCGTGGCGTCGGCGGCCCGCTGCTGTCGGCGTCGAGCTACCTCATGAAGAGCCCGCCCGAGCAGCGCGAGGACACCGTGGGCCGCGAGATGTTGGAGGCCTTCATCCGCGGTGATGAAGAGCGCTGACGATCAAGCGAGCGGAGGTAGGACCGCAGCGAAGCGAGGATCCTGCCGAAGTGAGCGTTGAGGAAGCGCTCAGAAGAGGAAGAGCGCTGAGTCGGCATCGATGTCGCGCCGTCCGGCGACCTGAACGGGTTGACGAGTTGAGGGCCGAAACTCTGCACTGCAGGGTTTCGGCCCTCAACTCATGGCTTGGGGTCTAAAACTCTGCATTGCGGAGTTTCAGACCCCACGGGTGGGTAGTCTGCGCACGCACCCGGCCGCGCGACACCCCGCGTCGGCCGGTCGAAAGGGCCCGGCGCGTTGCTCGGCACGCTCGTCGGAACGTCGCTGGGCGTCGCGACCCTGCACGCGACGAGTTGTGCGTTCACGCGAGGGCGCAGCCGGGCCGGCGCAACGATCGGTGCGACCTCAACGAGACTTCATCTCGTCCTCCACCACCCACTTGTGGTTCTTCATCGTCATTCCGTCGGCCGTGTAGTCGACCATGTACACCGTCTGAGTGGTGGACGACGCGATGGTGCCCTCGGCGCCCTGCATGCCGTCCATGTGGTCAGCTGTGATGGTGACGGCTTCCCCGTCGGCGAGGTGTTTTGTGCCGGCGCTCTTCAGCTCTTGCTGCACGACCCACTTGTGGTTCTTGACCATCGCACCGCCGGTGGTGGGCTGGTAGTTCACCGCATATGTGGCGGTGCGGTAGGCCCCGACGACGGTCGCGGGGGCATTTTTCATGCCGTCCATGTGATCGGTCGTCAGCGTGACCCTGCTGCCCACCGGGAATCTCGGGTTCTTCGCCGGGGTCATGTCCGCCGGGGCCGGGCCGCCGTCCATCTCGTGCATGTGACCATGGCCGGAGGAGGCCGACGTCGACGTGGCCGCGGCCGACGTCGGCATGCCTGAGTGCGAGGAATGGTCGCTGCCGGAGGAACATGCGGTGCCGGCGCCCAATGCCACGGCGGCGGCCGCAGTGGCGGCCAGATTTCGACGGTTCATGAGGTGCGGCCTTTCGCTTCGGGGGCGTGTTCGACGAACATAGCGGACGTCCCTCTGAGTTCTGTCAGAGCGGCGTGGGTTCACAGCAGTGTGCCGAGCGATGCCACGGCGCCGCCGAGGAGGAACGCGGTGATGGCGTACGCCAGGGGCTTGTTGTCCATCGCTGCACCGCTGGCGTGGTGAGTGATCGCGTGCCCTCTGCCCTGGCGCAGCAAGTGCTTGTTCACCGGGTAGGCGGCGACGTAGGCCGCGACGAGAGCCACCGCCATCGAGACCCAGAACAGCAGGTCCATCAACCGTGCGTCCATCGCACCCGGTACGAGCCACATGACGAGGTTGTCGACGAGCTCCATCGTGGCGATCGAGACGGTGTCCGCTGCGAGGACGAGCAGGAGCGCCTGCTTGGCGGGGATGCCTGAGCGCAGCAGCGGTGTCGCTGACAGCGTGTACCCGAAGACGAACGCGAGGGCTATCGCGACGGCCGTGCTGAGGCCGTTGCCCCATCCCAGGGCCGTTGCGGCGATGAGCCCGACGATCTCGCCGATGGCGCATCCGGTGAGGCAGTGCAGCGTGGCCGACGCAGCCATCGACGACATGTCATGACCTGAGCCGTGATGGTGTTCGTGTTCGCTCATGTCAGCCGCAACGCCGATACCCCTAGGGGGTATTCCATGACTGCTGGGAGGTTTCACTGCACCTACTGGACGGAGAGCGTCCGTCGTCGACCTCGTCGCTGTCGTCGAGTTGAGGCCCGAATTCCTGCATGGCAGAGTTTCGGCCCTCAACTCACGGCTCGAGGCGCCCTGACCGGCGGTCGGCGCGGCGCGCCAGCAGGACTGGGGTCTGCTGGAATCGGCCCTGGCTCGGCCGCAAGCGGTGGTCTTCGGGGAGGATGTCTACCCGGGGATCCTGATGAAGGCAGCCGCACTCGTCCATTCCCTGGCCAAGAATCGCGCGTTGGTCGACGGCAACAAGCGGACGGCGCTCGGTGCGCTCTGGCTGTTCCTCGCCCTCAACGGGACTCATCTCGTCGGCAGCGATGACGAACGATATGAATTCATGGTCGACGTCGCTGCCGGGAGTCTCGACGACGTCGGCGTGATCGCCGAACGCCTTCGTGACCTCACGGAACCCATGTGAGACGGCGCTCGCCGACGTGACAATGCTTCTCACTCCGCGTCGGCGTAGCGTCAGCATCATGACTACGACTGTTGCCTGCTACCAGGCCATTGCCGCCGACAAGCCCCTCGAGCCCGGCACCGTCGAGCGCCGCGACCTGCGCCCCGACGACATCCGCATCGAGATCGAGTACGCCGGAATCTGCCACTCCGACATCCACACCGTCCGCGGCGAGTGGGGCCCGGTGAATTACCCCATGGTGACCGGCCACGAGATCGTCGGCCGCGTCGCCGAGATCGGTTCCGACGTCACCGAGTTCAAGGTCGGCGACCGTGCCGGTGTCGGTTGCCTCGTCGACTCGTGCCGTGAGTGCGAATGGTGCAAGAAGGGCGAGGAGAACAACTGCCCGAACGCCGTCGGTACCTACAACGGCATCGACCGTCACGACGGGCGCCCGACCGCCGGTGGTTACTCGCAGGCCATCGTCGTCTCCGAAGCGTTCGCCCTCCACATCCCCGAGAACCTCGACGCCGCCGCCGTCACGCCACTGCTGTGCGCCGGCATCACCACCTACTCGCCGCTGCGCACCTGGGGCGTCACCGAAGGCTCCAAGGTCGCCGTCGTCGGCATGGGCGGTCTCGGCCACGTGGCCGTCAAGCTGGCCAAGGCAATGGGCGCCGAGGTGACCGTCATCAGCCAGACGCGCTCCAAGGAAGAGGACGGCCGCAAGTACGGCGCCACCGAATGGATCGCGACGAAGGAGAACCCCGACGCGCTCAAGGAGCACAAGGGCCAGTTCGACGTCATCATCAACACCGTCTCCGCCCACATCGACGTGCGCGCCTACATGGCGACACTGCGCCCCCACGGCGCGATGGTGCTGCTCGGCCTGCCGACCGAAGCCCTCGAAGTCAACGCTGGCAACCTCATCGGCGGCCGCAAGTCCCTCACCGGCTCCAACATCGGCGGCATCCGCGAGACGCAGGAAATGCTCGACTTCTGCGCCGAACACGGCGTCACTGCCGAGATCGAACTCATCAACGCCGACCAGATCAACGAAGCCTACGACCGCGTCGTGAACTCCGACGTCCGCTACCGCTTCGTCATCGACGCCAAGACGTTCGCCTGATCCCTCGGCCCGTCTTCCGGGTGGCGCGGATCCTGAGCTCGCAAGCTCGCCCAGGATCGCCGCGCCGCCTCGGTGCGACAGGCCTTCGGGCGGAACGACGAGAGCCGCCTCGACCGCACACCTCGCAGGCTCGGTGTTCGGCCGGGGCGGCTCTCGTCATCACGAGTCCGCGTCGCGGGTGGTCGGGGCTGCGGGTCTCTGAGCCTGGAGATGGAGCGTTGCGGGGTTGGACGTCGGCGCTGCGTCACCCCTTGTCCCTCACTGGGTGAGCGCCTCGGTGCGCATCACTCGGCTCACACGCCTGCTCAATCTCCGACGCGGCCCAACCGTTGCAGGCGGCCGCGAAGAGAATCGCGACGTTCCTCGTTCGCCGGCAGTTCGACGAAACGCTCGCGGTAACGCGCGAGGAGGTCGTCCTCGAGCCGGCGCACGGCACCGGGCTGGTGACGGTAGCCCATCGAACGTGAGATGCGTTCCGAGTCGACGGATTTCAGCTCGTCAGCCAGCATCGGGATCGACGTCACCTCGAGCTCCGTCAACCAGTTCGCGGCCTCGACGTACGCCTCCGGCCGGGCGAAGCCCGATGTCTCATACCGTCCCGCGAGGAACGACGCGAGCTCGCGGGCGTCGACGCGCAACCCGTCCTCGAACCGGCCCTCACCCTGCTGCGAGAGGCCACTCGACAACGTGTCGCGAATGACGGAGAACTCACGGTCGGCGAGCTCGATGAGCCCCGCCGCCAACGTGAAACGACGATCCAGCTCATGCGCGAACTCCGCCGGCACGTCACCCTTGTACCGCGCGTCGTGCTCGAACTCCGCCCACGCGTGCTGCAGCACTGTGCGCAACTGCACCGACATGCACTGCGCCGCGTCGTACGCCGTCGCGGACGGATCGTTCGAGATCAGCATGTGACGACTCGCGTAGCCGAACCGTCCCTCGCTCGCCGTCTCACGACCCATGTCGCGATCCTCGAGCACCGTGAAGTTCTCCGCGAGCAACTGTGCGACGGGCTCGATGTCGCTGTGCACGTACGTGATGATGCGGACGCCGACCTGATCGGTGATGTCGAGCGCCGGATCGAAATCGGTGTGCCCCAACTCGCTCGCACGTCGAGCGACCTTGTCCGAGAACGATGCCGGCGACTTCGCGCGCCCCGTGATCGACAGATAGTTGATGCCGGCGTCGTCGATGATCGAACGCACCTTGCGCACCATGTCGTCCGTACGCCGCCGCGTGCGGGGATAGCGGGAGGTGTACGTCGCCATCGCGCGTTCCAGAGACCGTCGGCTCATGAAGAGCATCCAAACAGATGCAGCCCGCGCACGTCACCTGCCGGCAGCGCCCCGCGGCCGACAGGACGTCGCACTGCGCCCGACGGCCTGCCCACGTCGCCACTTCCACCACCCTGTTGCCCCGGCGCTGGCGCTCCGGGCACGGCTCACGCACAGGCATTGACAGCCACCACGAGGACGCGGCGGGAGCCCGCTCGGTACGCTGATCGATGAGAATGACGCCGCACGTCGTGCGTCGCGCGAAAGTGAGGCACGTCCGTGGTCAACGATTCCGGTTCGAAGCGACCCCCGTCGAGGGGCGGGTCGCGTCCGTCGAACAGCGGTAGTCCCAAGGCACCCACCTCCCGCGCCGGTGCGCGGGGCGCCCAGGGCGCGAGTCCCGCGGCGCGGCGTCGACGGGGGAGCAAGAAGAAGAGCGCGCACTCGTTACCGTTCCGCATCGTGCGCGCCGTCCTGCTCACCCTCGCGAGCCTCGTGCTGCTGGCCGTGCTCACGTTCATCGGCCTCTACCTGTTCATCGACATCCCCAAGGCCAACACGCAGGCGACGCAGGCGGTCTCCGTCGTCTACTACGCCGACGGCAAGACGGAGATGGGCCGCTTCACGACGACGAACCGTGACCCCGTCGAGCTGAACAAGGTGCCGATCGACGTGCAACACGCGTTCATCGCCGCCGAGGACCGCAGCTTCTACTCGAACCGCGGCATCTCCCCGACGGGCATCGCGCGCGCCTTCATCAACGACTTCACCGGTGACGGTGGCAGCCAGGGCGGCTCGACGCTGACGCAGCAGTGGGTGAAGAACTACTTCCTGACGCAGGACAAGACGGTCACCCGCAAGGTGAAGGAGGTCGTCATCAGCCTCAAGGTCGATCAGGAGATGAGCAAGGACGAGATCCTGCAGGCCTACCTCAACAACGTCTACTTCGGGCGCGGGACGTACGGCATCCAGGCTGCGTCGCAGTCGTACTTCCACAAGGACGTCTCCCAGCTGACGACTGTGGAGGGCGCGTTCCTCGCCTCCGTCGTCAACAACCCGGAGAACATGGATCCGAGCGTCGGGCCCAACTCCGAGCAGCGTGCCAACGAGCGCATGGCGTACACGCTCAACGGCATGTTCAAGATGGGGTGGCTGACGGCCGAGGAACGCAATAAGGCCGTCATGCCGAAGTTCTATCCGCGTCAGCCGATCAAGTACGCGGACGGGCCGCAGGGCTACGTCATCGCCTCCGTCCGCGGCGAACTGTCGCGCAAGCTGAAGCTCAGCCAGGAGGACATCGACCGCGGTGGTCTGCGCATCACGACGACGATCGACAAGCGCGCGCAGGACGCGGCCGTCGCGGCGGTGGAGAAGCACACGCCTGACACGTTGCTCGGCAAGCTGCACACCGGCCTCGTCGCCGAGCGTGCGAACGACGGCGGCGTCGTCGCGATGTATGGCGGCGCCGACTACGACCCGGTGAAGTCGCCCTACTCGGACGCAGATCAGGCGATGCTGCAGACGGCGTCATCGATGAAGCTGTACACCGCGATCGCTGCGCTGCAGCACGGCAAGTCGGTCGACACCCAGTACAACGGCAACAACTATCTGCCGATCGGTGCCGGCAAGTACGTGCAGAACAACCAGAACGAGTCGTGGGGTTGGCAGCCGATCAGCAACATGCTCGCGTACTCGATCAACACGGCGTTCGTCCGGCTCAACCGGGAGATCGGGCCGGCGAATACGCTCGAGGCGGCGCAGGCCTCGGGCATGCCGAAGACGCTCGGGGGGATGAACGACACGAACATCCTCAACGTCCTCGGCACGGGTGACAGCCGCGTCGTCGACCAGGCGACGGGGTACAACACCCTCAACTCCGGCGGCGTGTTCCATGACCGACACCTCATCTCGACGGTGAAGTCGTTCGACGGCAAGTACTCCTACACCGTCGACACCAAGGGCAAGCGGGTGTACGACAAGGCGATCGCGGACGACCTCACGTGGGCGCTCGGCAAGACGGGTGTCTACGGCACCGCGGCGGGCGCGCAGGACGAGCTCGGGCGCGCCATGGCGTCGAAGACAGGTACGGCCTCGGGCAACAAGTACCTCTGGTTCAACGGCTTCACGCCTGGCCAGATCACGACGAGTGTCGGCATGTACTACAGCACCGACGGCAAGACGGCGCAGCCGATGCAGAATCTGCCGGGTGTGACGGCGAGCGACGTCTACGGCGCGGGTCTGCCGCGCAAGGTGTGGGTCGACTTCATGGATGCCGCCCTCGAGGGGCAGAAGAAGACGCAACTGCCCAAGCGCTCGTACTACAACGAGAACAAGCCCGAGTCGGCGTCCACGTCTGCGTCACCGACCCCGACGAAGACGTACGCCGCGCCCTCCAGCGCCGCGTCGCAGCCTTACCCGGAGCCGACGCAGTCGAACGTCCAGCCCACCCAGCCCGACGCGACGGACGCCCCAGGCCCGGCGTCGTCCGGGTCGACGGCGCCTGACGCGACGCTGCCGGCCTCCTCCAGCGCGGCTGTTTCACGTGAAACGAGCCCGCCGCAGACGGCGGCGTCATCGGCCGCCGCGAGCGGCCGGTCATCCCCGGGAGCCTCGGCGAGTCGCTGACCGGGCACCCCCGCTTAGGCTGACCCCATGACGCACACGGCCACGCCTGCGCACCCGACGACCGCTCCGAGCTCGGGTCGAGCCCCGACGCGCACCGACCCGGTGGCCGCGGAGGCCAGTCACGTCGTCGGTGGGCCGCTGGGGCGTCACGCCGTCGTCGGGCGACGCGGGTGGCGCCCGGCCGCCGCTGTCCTCAGTGCGCTGAGCGCGGTCTTCGTCGCGCTCGGGGTGCTGCAGAAGAACCACTGTGTCTCGACGGGGTGGGCGACGCCCGGATCCTTGTGGCGCGCCTGCTACTCCGACCTGCCCGTCGCCGTCGCCGCGCCCGCCGGATCGTCGCCGTGGTCGAACCCGACGATGCAGGGCCAGCCCCCGCTGACGGCACTCATCACCTGGCTCGTGCGCACGATCGTGCCCGGCGGTTCGCAGCTGCGGCTGCAGCAGGGGATGTTCGCGTGGGGGGCCGCCGTCGTCGCGTTGCTCATCGCCCTCGCCGTGTGCGCGAGTGCCGCGTCGCGACCCGACAGCCCCTGGGTGGCTGCCCACATCGCGTTGTCGCCGGTGCTCATCACGAGTGCGCTCATCTCGTTCGACGCGCTCGGTGTGGCCCTCGTCGCAGCCGGGCTGCTGGCCTGGGAGCGCTCGCGCTTCCCGCTCGCGGGGGTGGCGCTAGCGGGCGCCCTCCTGACGCGTCCGACGCTCGGCGCCGTCCTCGCGGCCGCGCTCGTCGTCGCGCTCGTGCGCGGCCACACGAAGGGCGCCCTCGCGCTCTTCGTCGGGGCGGGCGCGACGTGCGTCGCGATGTTCGCCGTCATCGCCGTGTGGGGCGGCGACCCGTTCACCGCGTTCACCGCCTGGCGCCAGCAGGGCGCCGGGTACGGCTCGCTCTGGTACATCCTCAGCTTCGCGGGCGTGACGTTGTCACCTGCCGTCCTGACGGGCCTCGCCGTGCTCGGGTGGATCGCGGCGATCGCGCTGGGGGCGATTCTCGCTCAGGGTCGTGAGCGGCTGCCGCTCGCGCCCATCGCGCTGCTCATGCTCGTCACGGTGATGCTGACGTCGCGTGCCCTGCCGGTGCAGGCGTGCTTGTGGGTCCTGCCGCTCATCGCGCTCAGCGCGCTGCCGTGGCGCGACCACCTCGTCTGGGCGGGCGCCGAGTTCGTCTACTTCATCACCGTGTGGGGGTTCATCGCGCGCGCCTCGAACATGGCGAAGGCGCTGCCCTCCGGCTGGTATTGCTTCTTCACCCTGGTGCGACTGGTCGGGCTGGTCTACCTCGTCACCGCGGCGATCCGCGCGACGCGTTCGTCGACCGTCGCGTCATCCGAGGACGGCGACGGCGGCCGCCGCGCCGGCCTCACGGCTCGGCAGCACGCGAACGCCGCGTCAGCCTGAGTTCATCCACAGAGATTGGTCGCCGGTGACGGCTACGGGTAGTCTTGTGGGGTTCGTGCCGTCTCATCCACAACCTGTGGCTCCGGCGCGTGCTCCCCGACGGCTCGATGGGCCATCGTGGTGCGTGCGACGACGAGAGGGCGCGGCAACGCTGCAACCCTCCTGTCACGGAGAGACCGTGACCGCTTGAGACCAAAGGAGGTGGGTTACCGCATGCGTCATTACGAAATGATGATCATCCTCGACGGTGAGCTCGACGAGCGCACGGTCCAGCCCTCGCTGGAGAAGTTCCTCTCTGTCGTCACGAAGGACGGCGGCACCGTCGACAACGTCGACGTCTGGGGCCGTCGCCGCATGGCTTACGACATCAAGAAGAAGTCCGAAGGCATCTACGTCGTGGTCGACTTCAACGCGACCCCGGCCACCGCTGCAGAGCTTGACCGTCAGCTTGGACTCAACGAGTCCATCCTGCGCACCAAGATCCTGCGCAAGGACGCCTGAGAACTCCCCACATTCAGTAGGAGGAACCACCCATGGCGCAAGGTGACGTCAACATCACGATGGTCGGCAACCTCGTTGCCGACCCCGAGCTGCGCTACACGCCGAACGGCGCTGCCGTGGCGAACTTCCGCATCGCCTCGACCCCGCGCGTCTTCGACCGCCAGTCGAACGAGTGGAAGGACGGCGAGGCGCTCTTCATGTCCTGCTCCATCTGGCGCGAGGCAGCGGAGAACGTCTCGGAGTCGCTCCAGCGCGGCTCGCGCGTCATCGTCACCGGCCGTCTGAAGTCTCGTTCGTACGAGACGAAGGAGGGCGAGAAGCGCACCGTCACCGAGCTCGAGGTCGACGAGGTCGGCCCGTCGCTGCGGTACGCCACGGCGAAGGTCAACAAGACCCAGCGCTCCGGCGGTGGCCAGGGTGGCAACTTCGGAGGTGGCAACGGCGGCGGCAACGTCAGCCAGGGCAACTTCGGGGGCAACTCCGGCGGTGGCAACGGTTTCGGCGGCAACTCGGGTTCTCAGGGCGGCAACTTCGGTGGCAGCCCGACCGACGACCCGTGGGCGACCGGTGGCAACTCGGGTGGCGGCTTCGGCGGCAACTCGGGTGGCAACGCCGGCGGCCAGTCGAACGGCTCGCAGGGCGGCGGCAACGGTGGCTGGTCCACCGGCCCGTCGTACGACGAGCCCCCGTTCTGATCGTTCCTCCTCTTCCCGGGCGTCACCACGACGATGACGCCCCACCGGCCCGGCACGCACGTGCCGGCCACTCACACACTCGCTATCCCGAGTCACCACTCGGGCTCTCATAGAAGGAGAGCACCACGATGGCAAAGCCCGTTGTGCGCAAGCCCAAGAAGAAGGCCAACCCGCTGAAGGCGGCGAAGGTCGAGAACATCGACTACAAGGACGCTGCGCTGCTGCGCAAGTTCATCTCCGACCGCGGCAAGATCCGCGCCCGTCGCGTCACCGGTGTCTCCGTCCAGGAGCAGCGCCTCATCGCCAACGCCGTCAAGAACGCGCGTGAGATGGCTCTGCTTCCCTACTCGAGCTCCGCTCGCTGATCGAGGAAAGGAACACCGACATGAAGGTCATCCTGACCCACGAGGTTTCCAAGCTCGGCACGGCCGGCGACGTCGTCGACGTCAAGCCCGGTTTTGCCCGCAACTACCTTCTGCGCAACAACCTCGCCACGGAGTGGACGAAGGGCGGCCAGAAGCAGGTCGACTCGATCACGAAGGCTCGCGAGACGCGTTCCATCAAGACGCTCGAAGAGGCGAAGTCCGTCAAGGGCAACCTCGAGAACGCCAAGGTGACGCTGAAGGCTCGCGCCGGCGAGAACGGCCGCCTCTTCGGCGCCGTCACGACCGGTGAGATCGCCGACGCGATCAAGGAAGCCGGCGCCGGTTCCGTCGACAAGCGCAAGATCGAGATCACGACGCCGATGCGTTCGCTCGGCGAGTACTCGGTGCTCGTGCGTCTGCACCCCGAGGTGCAGGCCACGGTCGACGTCAAGGTCGCCCGCGCCTGATCCTCACCGCTCCGCCCCGGCCTCGTCCGGGGCGGAGCGACGTCGAAGCCCCGCGCCACGGTTCGTCCGTGGGCGGGGCTTCGTCGTGCGTGCGTCAGAGGGCGGTCGCGAGGTGCGCGTGGATGGTCGCGGCGACGCGGTTGGCGACGGACGTGCCGATCGCCATCGTCGGGGTGCGCTGCAGGATGGCGAGCGTGTGGTTGCGGTTGCCGCCGACGTGGCCGATGCTGTTGACGCGCCACAGACCGGCGTAGGGCAGCCAGCCGTTCTTCACCTGACTCGTGCCGATCGAGCCGACGCCCCAACGCTGATCCGCCGCGACCTGGCCCATGAGCGTCAGGATGTAGCCACGGTTGGCGGCGTTGAGCAGCCTGCCGCGCCAGCTGATCTCGTTCATGAGGACGATCTGGTCGTAGGCGGAGGTCGTCGTCAGACCCCAGGCTCCGGCAGCGCGCGTCGACGTCATGCCGAGGCTGTTCGCGACGGCCTGCACCGCGGGTGCGCCGCCGACGCTGCGCCACAGGTTCGTCGCCGCGTTGTTGTCGCTGACGCGGATCATCGGGGAGGCCTGGCTCTTCTCCCACGCGGTGAGGCCGCGCCCCGCCTTCTGAGCGCGCGAGCAGACGGCCGCGAGGATGAGCACCTTGACGATGCTCGCGCACTCGTTGCGGAACGGCGCGTTGTACTGCCACACCCGCATGCTGCGCCGATCGTGCACGGCGACGGACAACCCGCCGGTCGTGGATGCGTCGATGGCGTGCATCTTGTCGTAGAGCCCCACCGTGGTGGCCGAGGCCTGGGTCGCCCCGAGCGTCGAGACGCCGCCGGTGGCGCCCAGTGCGAGCGCTCCGGTGAGTGCGGTCCGGCGGCTGACGCCGTGACCCGTGAGCAGTCGATCATCGAGGCCGTGTGTCATGGGAACTCCCTGAGAGATGCCTGCGTATGACCTCAAGATAGTGGGTGAGGGCGGCCCATGGGGCATTCGCGGCCCCGCGAGCATCGGGGCCGGCGGGAGCGGGGCGTCAGCCGGCGCTCTCGAGGTGCATCCAGGCGGTGCCTCGACGCCGGTGGTCGAGCACGGCCATGCGCGCGAGCAGGTAGAGCGCATACAGCACCCAGACCGCGACGAGCGGCGCCGCGTCCCCCCAGCCTGTGACGGCATCCCGCGAGGTGCTCAGGACCCACACGAGTGGCAGGTAGCCCACGAGAAGCGCCAGTTGCGCACGGGCGAGGAACGCGCCGTCCCCAGCACCCATGAGCACACCGTCGTGGACGAACAGCACGCCCGACGGTGCGCTCACGAGGGCGATGACGACGAGGGCGGCGCTCGTCGTGTGCGCAATCGTCGCATCGGAGGTGAACAGCAGGGGCACCCACCACGCCGTGACCAGCGTCGCCACACCGCCGACGAGTCCGCAGCGCCAACCCCATCGAGTGAGCGTCGCGGTCAGTTCGCGGGTGCGTGAGGCGTCACCGCGGCCCAGTGATTCGCCGACGAGCGCTTGCGCCGCGATGGCGACGGCGTCGAGCGCGAACGTCAGGAAGGTGAAGATCGTCGATGCGATCTGGTGCGCCGCGAGGGTACCGGGGCCGAACAACCCGGCGGTGGCCGTCGTGAGGAGCAGGACGGCGCGCAGCGCGATCGTACGCACGAGGATCGGCGCCCCGGCGCGTGCCGCACCCAGGACACGTCCCGGGTGGGGGCGGACGTCGAGATGGCGCACCCGTCGGCCGATCGAGGCGAGCAGGGCGAGCGCCATGAGCCACTGCGCGGCCGTGGTGCCGGCGGCCGAGCCGGCGAGGCCGGTGTGTAGACCGAGGACGAGGATGGCGTTGAGCGCCGCGTTGAGGGCGAATCCGGTGACTGTGACGAGCAGCGGCGTCCGCGTGTCCTGTAGGCCCCTGAGCAGCCCCTGCGCTGCGAGGCAGACCAGCATCGCCGGGATGCCGAGCGCGCTGATCCGCAGGTATGTGACGCCAGCGTCCACGACCTCAGGCGCGCTGGTCATCGCGCGCACCGCGAGTGGCGCTGCGGCGAACGTCGCGGCGGCGAGCGGGATGCTGAGCGCCAACGCCAGCCACACGCCGTCGAGGCCCGCCCCGATCGCTCCGTCCTCGTCGTTCGCGCCCATGCGGCGTGCGACGAGTGCGGTTGTCGCGTAGGCGAGGAAGACGAAGATGCCGGTGAGGCTGAGCAGGACGGCGCTCGCGGCTCCGAGCGCCGCGAGCTGCGTGACGCCGAGGTGGCCGACGATCGACGAATCGGTCATGAGGAACAAAGGCTCGGCCACGAGCGTGAAGAAGGCCGGCACGGCAAGGGCGCGAATCTGGGGCCCCAGGGAGTCGGTTTCCTGCATTTCTCGCGCTGCCCGTCTCATCATATGAGAAAAAATGTCCTCTCGTGCAACCGCGTCGGCGCGCCTGCTCGGCGGAGCCCCCTAACTCCTGGTATTGGCCCGAAACTACGCGGAACGACGGGAAAAGATCCAGGTGGGCGTCGTGGCCGCTTATCTCGCGCGGCGCGCGTCGAGTCAAGCATTTACCGGGCGTGTCGGCAACTTTCATTTCACACTCAGGAAACGCTCGGGCAGAGTGAAGCCTGCACCTTTGTGAGCGGGGGCTGGCGAGGGTGTGGCAGTGGCGTGCGTCTCCACCCTGGAGACGCGGTGCGCTGGAACGCGAAACCGTAGAAAGGCTGCTCACTTGAGTACACCTGCTCCCCTGCACATGAGGAGACGCGAGCGCACCGTGCGCCCGCAGCTCGCTCTTCGATCCGGCCTCGGAGCCGGGGTGGCGCTCGCCATCCCGGCCACCGGAGCCCTCGTCGCGGCCGCGCCCGCGATGGCCGCACCCGGCACGGGTACGACCACGCCGAGCGCGACCACACCGACCGTCAAGCCCGTCCTGTTCTTCGGCTCCCGTGGGGAAGCGGTGAAGGCGATCCAGGCGCAGCTCCAGGTCAACGCGGACGGCATCTTCGGCCCTGCGACGCTGTCGGCGGTCAAGTCGTTCCAGCGCAGCAACGGGCTGTACGCCGACGGCATCGTCGGCAAGCTGACGTGGGCGAAGCTCGCTGCGGCGACGACGCCGACGACCCCGACCACTCCGGCAACGCCGACCACTCCGACCACGCCGACGACGTGCTCCGCGAACACCACGACGCTGCGCTTCGGTTCGACGCACGCGCTCGTCAAGGTGCTGCAGAGCAAGCTCGGAGTCGAGGTCGACGGCATCTTCGGGCGGGCCACGCGTGCAGGGGTCGTCTCGTTCCAGGCGCAGAACGGTCTGTACGCGGACGGCATCGTCGGCAAGCTGACGTGGGCGAAGCTGGGCTGCTCGACGACGACTCCCACGACGCCGGCTCCCACGACGCCGACTCCTCCCACGGTGCCCACGACGCCGGCGACGCCTCCCACGGTGCCGACGACGCCGACGACTCCTGCTCCGTCCGCGACGGCCGCGCAGATCATCGCGTACGCCAAGACGTTCCAGGGTGTGCCGTACGTGTGGGGCGGTTCGACGCCGTCGGGCTTCGACTGCTCCGGCTTCGTCTCGTACGTGTTCAAGCAGTACGGCATCACGATGCCGCGCGTCTCCGCGCAGCAGCAGGCGTACTCCCCGAGCACGACGAACCCGCAGCCGGGTGACCTGCTGTTCTACGGCTACCCGGCGTATCACGTCGCCATCTATCTCGGCGACGGCATGATGATCGACGCACCGCACCCAGGTTCCACCGTGGGTGTTCGCGCGATCTACGGCAAGCCGTCGAGCTACGCGCGCGTGCTGCGCTGAAAGACGGCGTCGAGACTGCCGCGATGGCAGGGGATGGCGCTCGGATCCGGTCGTACCGACAGTGGGGAAGCTGACGCGGACGACGGACCGAGCGCCGTCCCACATCGTGGACAAAACTGAATGATGAATATTTCTTCGAACATTTTTTCGAGGCTCGAAAGGATGTTCGTTTCGTGCTGCCCGGAACCATGCCGAAAGTGCCCGTCAGCCGCGTGATCACGGGAAGATCACGGGGTGTGAGAACGACATGCATGTGATTTTCGGGGTGCTTTGCGGCGACGTTCGGCTCGTGCATCCTCGACATGTCGCACCCCCGTGCGACACGTGAGCACGAGCGCCCACTGCGAGTCGACTGGCGCTCTTCGACGACGGAGCGAACCGCCATGACGAAGTACTTGCCCAAGCACCTTGCCACGCGCCACGGCCGCGTCGAGTCCGCGCGCGTCGGTGCTGCCGCAGCCCGCGGCTCCCGATCCGCCCTCGCGCTCGGCGTGGGCGCGACGCTGCCCGTCGCCGGAGCGGCTGTGATGGCTGCCCCGGCTTTCGCGGCGCAGGAGACGCCGGCGCCGGCGCCCGCTCCCACCATCTCGCCCGTGCTGACCTTCGACTCGCGCGGCGAGGCCGTCAAGACCCTGCAGGCTCGCCTCGCTCTCGTCGTCGACGGCTGGTACGGCCCGGTCACCACAGCGGCCGTCAAGGACTTCCAGCGCGCCAACGGCCTCGACGTCGACGGCGTCGTCGGCCCCCGTACGTGGGCGGCGCTCGACGCGTCGTCCGCACAGCCGAGCGCCGGCGACGTCGTCCGACGCGGCGACTCGGGCCCGCTCGTGCGCGCCATCCAGTCGAAGCTCGGGGTGAACGTCGACGGCGTGTTCGGGTCGCTCACCGAGTCGGCGGTCGTGACGTTCCAGCGCTCGCACGGCCTCGTCGTCGACGGTGTCGTCGGGGCGAAGACGACGTATGCCCTCGCTCTCGCCACGGACCAGGCGACCGGTGGTGACACCGGTACCCCCGGCCAGGCGGGCGTCCCGCCGCTCGTCCACCCGGACGCGCCGTACGAGCTGCCGTTCCTCAACGGCTACCCGGCGCCCATCACGCAGGGTCCGTACGGGGCAGCGAGCCATCACAAGTACTACGACAAGCACGCCGTCGACTTCGGGGTTCCGACGGGGACGCAGGTCGTCGCCTCCGCGTCGGGCGTCGTGTTCAAGACCGAGAACAACGTCACCGGTGGCAACACCGTCCTCATCAAGGACGCCTCCGGTTTCTGCATGGAGTACGCGCACCTGTCGTCGATGAACGTCGTTGCGGGGCAGCGAGTCTCGCAGGGGCAGAAGATCGCGTTGTCGGGCAACACCGGCTTCTCGACGGGACCGCACCTGCACTGGGGCATCGTTGACTGCTCCTCCTACACGAGCATCAAGATCGCCGACTCGAAGGAGCTCGGCACCACCTACGTCCCGGGCACGGTCGGCGTCTCGCGCAACGGATCTTGACGGCGACACCCCACCCGGCCTGCCCGGGTGGGGTGCTTCACGTGCACTGCCGTGGCGGCGCGGCGTGGGATGCCGCGCAGGCTGGGTGTCGACCGCGCGGACTGTCGACGGGTGGCAGGCGCTCACGCGCCGTGCGTGTGAACCTGTGAAAACAGTTTCGATCCAGCGCTGAGGTGTGTCGTGACGCCCGGAAGCCGGGGTGGTCTTGATTGAGTGGATGGCACCCCGGCGCATCAGCCCCCCACTGGTTCGCCATGCTTCAGGGGGCGGAACTCGACCGCATGTGAGAGTTCCACCCTCGGAAGATGATCACGGCGAACGTTCGTGCGTCGGGGTGTCCTCGCTCGCTGCAGCGAGGTGCTCGTGGGTCTGATGTGGCGTGGTGGTCCGCGCGTCGCGCAGGACGATGGGCGCCAAGCGGGCCGTGAACGCAACGTGGCCGGCTGGTGGGGGGTGGGGGAGCTTTCGAGGCTTTCGGGGCTGTGGACGACAACCCAGGTTGTCGACGACCGGGAGCAATCTTCGTCCACAGGGTGTGGATCGGCGAATCACCGCAGTGGCGCGGTTCCCACGGCGGGCGGGCGAATCATCCACAGGTTTGTCCCGCGTCTGTGCACAACCGCCACCGGCGTTTCCAACACCTTGTCCACAGCACCGTCCACAGACGGGTTCGTGAACGGACGGGGCGTCTGCCTACTGTTGTCGGTGGTGAGTGCAAGGGTGGGTCGTGACGGATCGTGCGGCGTCGGCCGGGCGGGTGGCACCCGATTCGAGGAGTTGTGAGCGTGGCTGAGCTGGAGCCGTACGAGGCGCCGCCGGAGTTCGACGGGGCGGGTTCGTCGTCGATGCCGCCGGGCAAGCTGCCGCCGCAGGATCTGCAGGCGGAGCAGAGCGTCATCGGCGGCATGATGCTGAGCAAGGACGCGATCGCCGACGTCATCGCCGAGGTCAAGGGCATCGATTTCTACCGCCCGGCGCACGAGACGATCTTCGACGCGATCACCGACCTGTACGGCCGAGGTGAGCCGGCGGACGCCATCACCGTCGCCGACGAGCTGACGAAGCGCGGCGAACTCGCGCGCATCGGCGGGCAGGCGTACCTGCACCAGATCATCGCGTCGGTGCCGACGGCCGCGAACGCCGGGTACTACGCGCAGATCGTCGCCGAACGGGCCGTGCTGCGCCGGCTCGTCGACGCCGGCACCCGCATCGTGCAGATGGGCTACGGCGACGAGGGCGGCGACGTCGAGGACATCGTCAACGCCGCGCAGGCCGAGGTGTACGCCGTCGCCGACAAGCGTGGCGGCGAGGACTACGTGCGGCTCGGCGACGTCATCGAGGCGACGGCCGACGAGATCGAGCAGGCCTCCGGCACCGACGGGCAGATGGTCGGCGTACCGACGGGTTTCTCCGAGCTCGACGGGCTGACGAACGGTCTGCACCCCGGGCAGATGATCGTCATCGCGGCACGACCGGCCATGGGAAAGTCGACGCTCGGCATGGACATCATTCGCAGCGCCGCGATTCATCACAACATGACGGCCGCGTTCTTCTCGCTCGAGATGGGGCGCACGGAGATCACGATGCGCCTGCTGTCGGCCGAGGCCGGAATTCAGTTGCAGCACATGCGAAAAGGCCAGATGCGTGACGAGGACTGGACGCGTCTGGCGACGACGATGGGCCGCGTCTCGGACGCGCCGTTGTTCATCGACGACTCACCGAACATGTCGCTCATGGAGATCCGCGCGAAGGCGCGCCGGCTCAAGCAGCGCCACGACCTGAAGATCATCGCGATCGACTACCTGCAGCTCATGAGCTCGGGCAAGCGCGTCGAATCACGTCAGCAGGAGGTGTCGGAGTTCTCGCGTGCGCTCAAGCTGCTCGCGAAGGAGCTCGAGGTACCCGTCATCGCGATCTCGCAGCTGAACCGTGGCCCCGAGCAGCGCACCGACAAGCGCCCGCAGATGGCGGACCTGCGTGAATCGGGTTCGATCGAGCAGGACGCCGACATGGTGATCCTGCTGCACCGTGACGACTACTTCAACAAGGAGTCGGAGAAGGCCGGCGAGGCCGAGATCATCGTCGCCAAGCACCGTGCGGGCCCGACGGCCGACATCACGGTCGCGTTCCAGGGTCACTACTCACGGTTCAAGGACATGGGCGGTCAGAACTTCTGAGCCGTTGCCAGCGATGACGTCATAGATAAGGCGGCGTGAGACCCCAAGGTCGATCGCGAGCTTGGCCTTGTTCGCGCCGGCGGCTGCTGCCTGACGCACGTGCGCAACCTGTTCGTCGGTGAGGCGGCGGGCGCGGCCCTTGTACACGCCGCGTACTTTTGCCAGGTCGATGCCTTCACGTTGGCGTTCGCGGATGAGGGAACGCTCGAGTTCGGCGACGGCGCCGATGAGTTGGCGCTGGAACGTCGCGAACGGGTCGGCCGTGGCGTCGGGTGAGAAGGTGAGGCGTTCCTTGACGAACTCGACGCTCACCTTGCGCGCGGTGAGGTCGGAGACGATCTGCTCGAGGTCGACCAGCGATCGCGCGAGCCGATCCATCGACGCGACGCGCAACGTGTCACCGCGACGCACGTAGCGCAGCGCATCCGACAAGCCAGCGCGATCGGCTCGGCTCTTGCCCGATTGATGGTCAGTGAACAGCTCATCGACGCCCCCAAGCGCTTCGAGCTGCCTAGCGAGATTCTGTGACGTCGACGAGACGCGTGAAGCGCCCTGGGTTTGGTTCCGACTCATCTGAAGGAGAATCGGACCATGCCCAAGAAGTACGACCAGCAGTTGCGTGAGCACGCCGTCAGGATGGTGCTCGACAAGCGCTCCGCCGAAGCATGCTCACAGCGCGTCGCGATGGACGCCGTCGGAGCCTCGCCCGGCATCGCGCCGGCGACCATCCGTAACTGGATGCCCCGTGCTGGCGAACAACCAGCCATGGTGGGCGCGGCAGCGCCACGTGAGTCCCTGGAGGAAGAGAACCGGCGCCTTCGCCGCGAACTTGCAGAGACACGGCGCGCGAACGAGATCTTGAAGAAAGCATCGGCTTTTTTCGCAGCGGAACTCGACCGCCCCACGACGAAATGATCCGGTTCATCGACGAACACAAGGGTCAGTTCGGGGTCGAGTCCATCTGTCGCGTGCTGGGCGCGACGGAGTGTGGGTTCATCACGTCGCGCGGCTACCGGGCAGCGAAAGCCCGCCCGCGCTGCGCGCGAGCGATCCGTGACGAGGTCCTCATCGACGAGATCCGGCGCGTCCACCAGCAGAATTACGACGTGTACGGCCAGCGCAAGATGTGGCACGCGATGCGCCGCCAGGGCTGGATGATCGGACGCGATCAGACCGCCCGGCTCATGAAAGTCGCTGGGCTGCACGGTGTTCGGCGCGGGCGTCACCCGTTCACGACCGTCGCGTCGAAGCTGCCCGATCACCGCCCGGACCTGGTCGAGCGTGACTTCCACGCGATGGCGCCGAACGAGCTGTGGGTTGCGGACATCACGTACGTGCGCACCGTCGGTGGGTTCGCGTACACGGCGTTCATCACCGATGCGTGCACGCGCAAGATCGTGGGCTGGTCGGTCGCGTCATCGCTGACGACGCAGGCATTGCCGCTGATCGCGTTGCAGCAGGCGATCACCACGACCCCGGCGGCGCGTCAGAGCGGACGGCTCGTGCACCACAGCGACCGCGGAGTCCAGTACGTTTCGCTGGCGTACACCGACACGTTGGCCGAGCACGGCGTTGCGCCTTCCGTTGGGACAGTAGGCGATTCGTACGATAACGCCTTGGCTGAGACGGTCAACGGCTTGTACAAGGCCGAGCTGATCTACTCACGCACGACGTGGCCGTCGACATCGGCGGTCGAATTGGCGACGCTGGAGTGGGTCAGCTGGTGGAACCACCAGCGCCTGCACGAAGCCCTCGACTACCGCACCCCAGTCGAGGTCGAAGCGGCTTACGATCAATCCCACACGAGCACCCTCGTCACCACATAAGCGCGGAACGAAACCCAGGGCGCTTCACATGGTTCTGCACGTAGTTCTGCTACACGATTCGGTAGCTCAACTACGTGCAGAACCACGCCTGGCCGAGATGTAGCAGAAACGAAGGCGAGTTCAACCGGTCAACGCACCACCACCGATAGGGGATCGTGGGTGTCATGGCCGGGTTGTCGAACGAGCAGCAGGAGAACGTCTGGGCGTTGTGGGCGAAGGGTGAGTCGATCAGGCTCATCGCCCGCACGATCGGCGTCAGCCAAACCCCAGTCCGGACGCTGCTGCGCCGCCATGGCGGAGTGAAACCGCCGCCGCGCGCCCGGAACCGGCGGCACCTGTCGCTGAGTGAACGTGAAGAGATCTCCCGCGGCCTCGCCGCCGGCTTATCGTGCCGTGTCATCGCCGCTCGGCTGGGGCGCCATCACACGAGCATCAGCCGCGAAGTCGCCCGCCACGGCGGCCCCGGCACCTATCGCGCGGCCAGCGCTGACGCGGGCGCGTGGCGCAACGCGCGCCGCCCGAAACCCTCACGCCTCCACCGCGACCCGGCGCTGTCGAGCCTAGTCGCGGCGAAGCTGGAACGAGGGTGGTCACCCACCCAGATCGCCCACTGGCTACGGCGCGAACAGCAGGATTCGTTGTCGCACGAGTCGATCTACCACGCCCTGTACACCGGCCAGATCCGTGCGCCACGACAGGGAAGCCTCCTGCGATCAGGGCGATCCCTACGCCATGCGCGCGTCGCTAAACCCCGACAACGCCGCGGCGTGTTGCGGAACATGACCTCCATCCACGATCGACCCACCAGCGTCGAAGACCGGGCCGAAGTCGGCCATTGGGAAGGTGACCTCATCATGGGCCAGCGCCCATCAGCCGTGGCCACCCTCGTCGAACGCTCCACCCGCCTGGTGCGCGTCGTCGCCCTGCCAAACGGGTACAAGGCTGACGCCGTCAGGGACGCTCTCATCGAGAATCTCGCCGACATGCCGCCGCAGTTTCGTCGGTCGTTGACGTGGGATCGCGGCAGGGAAATGGCCTTCCACGACCAGGTGACGCACGCCCTGGGCATGCAAGTGTTCTTCTGTGACGCCCGTTCGCCATGGCAGCGCGGCACGAACGAAACTCCCCCGCGCGCTTCGCTCCAAGCAGGAGGTGCCCCCAGCGAACCGCCTGCTGCGTCAGTACCTCGCGAAGAACGCCGACCTACGCTCCTTCACCCAGACCGACCTCGACACCATCGCGACGCGCATCAACGAACGGCCCCGCAAAGTCCTCGACTGGGCCTCATCCCACGACGCCTTCACCGATAGCCTGAACACCATCAATGGTGCGTTGACCGGTTGAATCCGCCTTCGTTTGACCTACGCGATCTTCGCTCACATCCAGACTCGTTCACGTGGTAGGCATTTACCGGGAGATGCATGCCCACGCGACGCGGCCGATATCTGGCGCGCCCGCTAGGGCTATTCCTCCTCTGGTCCGTCATGCCAGCCTCGTGGACGATGGTGGCGCTGCCCATTTCCGGTGCTCGGTTGCGATGCTCCTGTTCTCAGGAGTGTTCAGCGTGTGCTCTGAGTCAGGTGATCCGCCCAGGCATGACGAAGCGCCCCTCTCTGTGCTGCGAGGGGCGCTTCGTGCGGAACTTCAGTTGTAGACGCAATTCACATGAGATTCCATCACAACGCCGGTTGCTCGGGATAGATCCTCTCACTGCCATCCGGGGAGATGAACCCTTGGATCTGAACGAAAGCCGTGTCTCTCCACTGATCCGCCCAGGACTTCCACTTGTCGGTCAGAAGGGCCACGGTAATCAAATTTCTCGTATCCGCAGCGTCCGTTAGATGTCCTAAAACCTCGGCCTCGCCGAACTCCGATAAGCTCTTGGCCAGCTGAGCAGAAAAGTCGGCATGCGGTCGCTCTCCGACAGGGCGTGTCCTTATTTCTGTTCTCCTCTCCCTCCACGCCTCGACCCGTATTGAAGAACCGGTCCAAACGCCCTGCACCTCAATAGATTCATCTGAAAAAGTAGGGACGTCGGATCCAGGTTCGAGCGAGACGTAGCCGCGTGCTCGCCAGCTTTCACCCATGGTTCGGGCGGGTGGGCCAGCGTTGAGAGTCGTACCCTCTGGGTCGCTGTAGGTGCAACCGACGGCAACCACAGGTGTGCCCGGGGGGAGTGAAGAATAGAGGCTCACGAGAGGATCACCTGTAGAAAGCAATGAGCGTGTATCATCCGGTGCTATTGGGGGAGCAGAGGTGTCCACTGTAGAGTTTCTTGATGACATCCTTGGTGTAGAAATCATAATTCCATTAGTTTTGGCATTTGGTATTGCTGGTGAACCATGTGGCCACGACATAGTGATCACCAGGAATTGACATGATTACGTCAGATGGCTCTGAGGAAATTTTTGGTGCAGTATCCGCTAGGGCGGATGGCGATCCTGCTGCACCGAGGAGGGTGGCGGAAATGAGTGCAATTGTTGCGAAAGGTTTCTTCATGCCTAACGCTACCGCGCACTAGGCGTACGAGGGAGGGTTTGTCGAGAAAAGTTGCACAGATGTGCTTCGCGGGCCGGCGGAGCTGCCCCCGACCTCATCCACGACGGGAGTCGGCCATCGGTAGCCTCGCGCATGGCCTAAGCGACCGGCAGTCAGCCTCGTCGTGGATGAAGGGATCCGCCACGAGCGACACCACGACCACCGAGTACGTCGAGACGATGATGCGTAGCAGCCTCGGCGACTTGGGCCTGAACGCCGAGGCGTACTTCGTGTCCTGTTTGATCGGTGCCGCCATCGCCGTACGCGCTGCTTTGGATGGCGTGCGCATCAACGTCGGTGACGATGGCGCAATCACCCATGTCGACTCCTGGTTCATGACCATCGATGATTGCCGCCTTGTCGACGGCTGGTGGTGCGCAACGAACCCCGCCCTGGATGGACGTCCGCTCAAGTGTGCCTGAAGGGTCGGGAACGGTACGCCGTTGAACACGCTGGCCACGTAGCGCTACAGGCGCCTCGTGGCGATACTGGCCAACCTCGCAACAGTGCCCAGAGGCACACGACCAAGGCCTTCAGCGGATCCGCCACAAATGGGTGGCGTGTTCACAGCAGTCGAACTGGCGGCCTAACCACTGTCACCTGATCGTGCAGCAGTCCCCAATGTAGCAGAACGGCCGCTCTGATGATGAGCGCTGAACGATCCATGCTCATGACTTTGAGTGACGGTGTGCCACTCGTTCCATAAGCAGGAAATATGGCTGTGAACCCAGAGGACGTCTTAGCTGGCGGCGAGTCGCTCAGCATCGAGTTCAAGCGTCAGGTCAACGATTCTGCCCTCCGGTGACTGATAGGCACGACCCGGCGCGGGTGGCCGATACGTGGGGGAGGCCCTCTGCGTTCACGTTCTCGACGTTCTCACAGCCACGTCACAGAAGATGCGGTCGTGTCCCTCACCGGTTGGCCCCTGCTCGCACTGCTCACGGTGCTCTTCGTCGTCTTCACGATCGCCGCGATCAGCGAGCGTCCCCGGCTTCGTCTGCCCCGCCTGCTCAGGCGAACGGTGACGGTGGTGCTGTCGCAACTATGCGCCGTCCTGCTCGTCATGGTGGCTGTCAACGACTGGGGCATGTTCTACGGCTCATGGGACGACCTGCTCGGCGCCGCCGGTGACGTGCGTACCGTCACGACCAACGGTGAACCCGCAGCCGAGGGCTTGCCTGCGTCGATGGGGCTGACGGGGTGGAGCAAGAAGGGCGAACTGCCGAGCAAGGGTGGCGTCTTCACCCTCGCGTTGCACGGGCCGAGCAGCAGACTGTCGACGAACGCACTCGTCTACCTGCCGCCTCGGTACTTCCAGAAGGGGCACGAGAACGAGAGGTTTCCCGTCGTCGAGACGATCGCCGGCTACCCCGGTGACGTACCCCAGCTCGTCGACCGCCTCGGATACCCCGCCGAACTCGAAAAGCAGGTGAAGGCCGGGCGAGCGCGGCCGATGATCATGGTCTTCATGAAGCCGACGCTCGCGCCGCCCCGCGACACCGAATGCGTCGACGTGCCGGGCGGCCCGCAGACGCTGACGTTCTTCAGCAAGGACGTGCCCACGCTCATCAAGAAGGAGCTGCGCACGAGTGACACCGGCTGGGGTGCCATGGGGCATTCGACCGGCGGCTACTGTGCGGCGAAACTCGCGCTGATGCATCCCGAGCAGTTCTCGGCCGCCGCAAGCCTGTCCGGATACTTCAGCCCGCACGAGGACGAGATGACGGGTTCGTTGTTCGGTGGGCAGGAGAAGCTGCGACAGGAGAACGACCTGACGTGGCGGATCCAGCACCTGCCGATTCCCCACAGCGCGATCTTCGCGACGATGGGCCAGGCCGAAGGTGGTGACGAGGGCATCGAGAACACCCGCGCGTTCATGGCGATTGCGCGGGCACCCCTCACGACGAAGTTCGAGGTCGTCGACGGCGGCGGCCACAACTTCGGCACGTACCAGCGCGTCATGCCCGATGCGTTCGCGTGGCTCAGCACCTACATGGGGCGCTGACCGGCAGACGACGTGGCCCGTCGCCGGTGTCCACGAAAGCAGCCCCCGTTCGACGAGGCAGGCGGCCCAGCGGTGAGATTCGGGCAAAGCAAGAACTTGAAAGCGCAATGACCTCTAGGATCGGCGGGCGACGTGCCGACCGCCGTCACCCCTCCCACCTCGAAGGAAACGCCCAGATGAACCGTGCCCTCGCCCTGGCCGGCGCGACGACGCTCGCCGCCGCCACCGCCTTCACCGCCACGCCCGCCCTGGCCGCGGCGACCGTCACGACGCGCGTCGCGAACCTTGCGGTGACACCGACGACGGTCACGAAGGGCTCGAGCATCACGCTCAAGGGCCAGGCGCAGAAGCTGGCGAAGACCTGGACGGCGACTCCGGGTGCGTCTGTCGTCGTGTTCTTCGACGCTGACGGTTCTGCCCCGAACACCGCGCAGCGCACGCTGAAGGCCGATGCGCGCGGCAACTTCGCGACGTCGATGGCCCCGCAGGCGAGCGGATACTGGAGCGTTCAGCTCAAGGCGACGTCGACGAACAAGGCCTCGACCTCGACGCGTGTCTACGTCAAGGTGACGGCCCCCGCGCCATCGCGCGGCAGCGCCATCGTCATGCCGAAGGGCAGCGTCAACTGCCCCAGTTGGGCGCCGATCAAGGGCAATGCGTCGAGCCACATCTTCCACAGGCCCGGCCAGCGCTTCTACGCGAAGACGCACCCCGAGATGTGCTTCTCGACGCCGGCTGCCGCGATCAAGGCGGGGTATCGCGCGTCGAAGATCTGATCGCATCCCTTGATGGCGGGTCACTCACAGGTAGGCGCGCAGCTGCCCGCCTACCTGTGCGTGACCCGCCACCCTGAGGCTCGGCCCGGCCCTCGCGCCACGCGGGGGAGGCCGTCACGAGACAATGGGTCGATGGGAGAGCGGGAACAGCACGAGGCGGGCCTGAGCACAGCCGAGGTGGAGGAACTGACGCGTCGCGGGGAGGTCAACCACGCCCCTGACGACGGCATGCGCTCGACGTGGCAGATCGTGCGAGCGAACCTGTTCACACGCATCAACGCGATCTTCGCGATCCTCGTGGCCCTCGTCGTCGCGACGGGCTCGCTGCGCAACGCGCTGTTCGGGCTCGCCATCGTCATCAACAGCATCGTCGGCATCGCGCAGGAGCTGCGCGCCCGTCACACGCTGAAGCAGCTCAGCATCGTCAACACGGCCGAGGTGACGGTCCGGCGCGACGGCGAGGCGAAGAAGATACCGACGACGGACATCGTCACCGGCGACATCGTCGAGCTGTCGTCCGGTTCGCAGATCGCCGTCGACGGTGTCGTCGTGCGCGCCGATCACCTCGACGTCGACGAGTCACTGCTGACGGGTGAATCAGACCCGATCGACAAGCGCAGCGACGACGACCTGCGCTCCGGCAGCTTCGTCGTCGCGGGCTCGGGGCTGATGCGCGCCACCGCCGTCGGCGGAGATTCGTACGCCGCCAAGCTCACGGCCGACGCCGGCGAATTCACGCTCGTGCGCTCCGAACTGCGCAGCGGCATCGACAGCATCCTCAAGGTCATCACCTACCTGCTCATCCCCGCCGGCCTCATCACGATCGTCAACCAGCTGCTGCTCGCGCGCGACGACTGGAAGCAGGCCGTCCTCGGCATGGTGGCCGCACTGACCCCGATGGTGCCCGAGGGCCTCGTGCTGCTGACGTCCGTCGCGTTCGCCGTCGGCGTCATCCGCCTCGGGCGCCGTCAGTGCCTCGTCAACGAGCTGCCAGCGATCGAGGGCCTCGCGCGCGTCGATGTCGTCTGCGCCGACAAGACGGGCACCCTGACCGAGCCGGGCATGACGCTCGAACGCGTCGAACCGCTCGGTGACACCGACGAGGGCAGTGCGAAGGAGGCACTCGCCGCCCTCGCGCACGCCGACGAGCACCCGAACGCGACGATGCTCGCCGTCAAGGACGCGTTCGGCGATGCGCCGGGTTGGGGCGTCGAGGCGCGGGCGCCGTTCAGTTCCGCGACGAAGTGGTCGGGCGTCTCGTTCGCCGGGCACGGCAACTGGGTCATGGGTGCCGCCGACATCCTGCTCGACCCCGATAGCGCCGACGGTGAGCGCGCGACCGAGGTCGGCGCGAGCGGCGCTCGCGTTCTGCTGCTCGCCGAGGCGGAGACGCGCGTCGACGCCGACGGCGCGCCCGGCGAGCTGACGCCGCGCGCCCTCGTCGTGCTCGCGCAGAAGGTGCGCCCCGACGCCGCGAAGACGCTCGAGTACTTCCACGACCAGGGGGTCGAGGTGAAGGTCATCTCCGGCGACAACGCGCGCAGCGTCGGCGCCGTCGCCGAATCCCTCGGCCTCGGCGAGGCCGACCAGGCGCTCGACGCACGCAAGTTGCCCACGGACACAGCCGAACTCGCCGACGCGCTCGACAAGGGCGTCGTGTTCGGGCGCGTCAAGCCCGACGGCAAGCGCGCGATGGTGCGGGCGCTGCACAGCCGCGACCACATCGTCGCGATGACCGGTGACGGCGTCAACGACGTCCTCGCCCTCAAGGACGCGGACGTCGGCGTCGCCATGGGCTCCGGCAGCGACGCGACACGCGCCGTCGCCCAGATCGTCCTGCTCGACAACAAGTTCGCGACGCTGCCGCACGTCGTCGCCGAGGGCCGCCGCGTCATCGGCAACATCGAACGCGTCGCTCACCTGTTCCTCACGAAGACGATCTACGCGGTGACGCTCGCCCTCGTCATCGGCCTGCTCGGGCTCGGGGCGCACCTGTTCCACACGCCCTCGCTCGCGTACCCGTTCGAGCCGATCCACCTGACGATCGCCGCCTGGTTCACGATCGGCGTTCCTTCGTTCGTGCTGTCACTGCTGCCCAACAGCGAACGAGCGCGCAGCGGATTCGTGCCGCGCGTCATGCGGTTCGCGATTCCGTCGGGGCTCGTCATCGCCGCCGTCACGCTCGCGTGCTACCTGCTCGTGCGCCACGGCCAGGGTGGCGGTGCGGACGCCGTCACCGACGCAGGGTTCGGCGCCGGGCACACCCAGATTGCGACGGCGACGCTCACGACGCTCATCGCGTGCAGCTGGTGGGTGCTCGTCATCGTCGCGCGTCCGCTCGACCGCCTGCGTCTCGCGCTCGTGACGGTGTGCTTCCTCGCCTACGTCCCGATGTTCCTGCTGCCGTTCACCCGTCGCTGGTTCTCGCTCGACCCGACGAACCTGTCGAGGATGGCGATCGCGGCTGCCTGCGCGCTCGTCGGCGTCGCGGCGCTCGAGAGTGTGCACCGCGTGGTGGCGCGACGTCAGGGCCAGGCGCCCGCGGTGCACGGCTGAACGTGATGACCTTGCCCGAGATCGCGTCGTTCCCGACGCGATCTCGGGCAAGGATCACCGCGAGCCGTACGACATCACGCGTCGAGATCGTCCAGCCGAGCGATCCAGGGGTGGTTCGGTTCGGTAAGCGTCAGGGCATCCCGCAGCCATTCTCGTGTCGAACGCTCGAGCAGTGGCGCCGTGACGGTGAAGTCGCGCTCGTCCTTGTCGCGTAACCCGCGCGATTTCAAGAGCAGTTGCAGTTCCGGCCGGAGGTAACGCACGCCGTCTCGCTCCCACAGGGCTCGCGTCATCGGGAGGCGAAGGCGGGAATCGCGTTTGTAGACCCACTCTTGCTCGCTCCCCGGGCTGAGCAGGATGTCGTACTCCCAGGCGCTCGCGGCATCCGGCCTCGCCCAGATCTGCCCGCACCCGCGCGGGAGGACGTCGTCAGGCGCGCCATCCGCGTCGACGTCGGGAAGCAGTGGGGTCAATGAACCCGCCGCGGCGGCCCAGGCGTGCAGGCGTCCTGCGAGATGACGTCGAAGCAGGGGCAGGTCATTACGCAGTACGGACGGATCGATGTCGTCGTGTTCGCGTGATGCACCCGTGAAGGCCTCGATGGCCCAGCCCCCGGCGATCCACCACAAGCCGGGGTAGCTCGCGAAGAAGTGCTTGACGTCACTCGGGGTCAGCGGCGCCCACCTGCCGTAGAGAGCCAGGAAATCCTCGTCGGTGAGGTGATTCACGGTCATGCCAGCGAGACTAGGCGGAACACCGCGGCGGCGTGGAAAGCTGACGAGTATGGATTCCGTAGCCACGCCGTCGCGCTCGGACGCCCACTGGTTGCTGCCCATCAACCCCGCAGCGCACGCCGAGCACCAGCCCGACGACTGGCGCACCCGCTCGGACGCCACGGCGGTGTGGGCTGCCATCGGGCGCTCGCAGCCACTCGAACGCTGGTGCCTGCGCAGTGGCTACCGCACGATGCGGGCGGGGGACGTCATCTGGGCCTATCTCGCCGTGCGCCAAGAGGTGTGCGCTTTCGGTCGCGTGCGCGCGGTCGTCGAGGCTGACGGCGCCTGGTTCGTCGACGTCACCTGGGACGAGCACGCGACCCGGGCGCTGAACCGCAGCCCCGTCGCGCGAGGCCGTTTTCGGCCAGGTGCCGATGTCGACCTGCCGCGCGCGGGCGACGGCCGTCGAGGTGCTCTGCTGTGCGATGGAGGACCTGCTCTGACGCACCGTCCGGCGCGTCGACTTGGGCGCTCGTCAGGGGTCCCGCGTACTGTGGAACGGCAGACAAGAACACCGGGGGCAAACGGGAGGAACACGTGAGCATGGCCGCTGACGGCAACGGAACGACGAACGATGGACGAGGCGACGACGGCACCGCGAAGACGCTGTCGAAGGCTGCGGTGGCGCGCCGCACCGTGCTGAGCGGCGCGGGCGTGTGGGCGCTCGCCGCATGCAGCACGTCGTCGAAGTCGGACGGCTCCGGCAAGGGCGTCAAGGCCGACAGCTCGGCCAAGGCGTCGGCGTCGTCGGCGAGCCCGCAGGGCAAGACGATCGGCGACGGCTCGATGAGCGACACCGGCCCGCAGCCGGGGCTCTACAAGCCCAAGAAGCTCAAGAAGGGCGACGTGCCGCCGCAGTTCGTCGTCGTGTCGTGGGACGGTGCGGCCGAGCTCGTCGACAACCCGTTGCTGTCGCGCTTCCGCAAGGTTTCACGTGAAACCGGCGCGCACATGACGCTGTTCCTCTCCGGCATCTACTTCCTGCCCGAGAGCAAGAAGACGCTCTACCATGCGCCGCACCACAAGCCTGGTGCGACCGACATCAACTTCCTGCCCGATGACTGCGTCCACGCGACGATCAAGGGCATCGGTGAGTCGTGGACTGAGGGCCACGAGATCGGTACCCACTTCAACGGCCACTTCTGCGGCCCGACGGGTGGCTCGACGTGGTCGCCGAGCGACTGGGGCAGCGAGATCGATCAGGCCCGCTCGTTCGTCGCGAACTGGCGGACCAACACCGGATTCCACGACCTGCCGCCGCTGCCGTTCGACTACGACAAGGAACTCATCGGCGGACGCACGCCCTGCCTCGAGGGCGGCGACAACCTGCGCACCGAGGCCTCAAAGCTCGGATGGCGCTACGACACGAGCAAGAGCACGCTGCAGATGTGGCCGAAGAAGGACAAGGGCCTGTGGGACATGAGCCTGCAGTCCATCCCGCTGGCCGGCACGCGCTTCCAGGTGCTGTCGATGGACTACAACATCATGTTCAACCAGTCGAAGGTGACGAAGGGCAACCCGGCCATGCACGCGACGTGGCGCAAGCAGGCCGTCGACTCCTACATGGCCGGGTTCAACCGTTCGTACGAGGGCAACCGCGCTCCGCTCGTCATCGGCAACCACTTCGAGGGCTGGAACGGCGGCATCTACATGGACGCCGTCGAGGAGGTCATGCGCAAGGTCGCCGCGCACAAGGACGCGAAGATGGTGTCCTTCCGTGAGCTGTGCGACTGGATGGACGCGCAGGACCCGAAGGTCGTCAAGAAGCTGCAGGCCCTCGCTCCCGGCGAGACGCCGCCCGGTGGCTGGGACGAGTACCTCGAACTCACCTGAGCCACTGCCCGGCGCCCCGGCTGGGTACACGCGGAACGGCCCGAACCTCTCGTGAGGTTCGGGCCGTTCCGCTGCGGGGTGTCGGCGAGGGCCGCCAGCACGACTGGCCGCTCGCCGGATCCGTCATCGGGTGCGACGGCGAACGACGAGCGTGCCGCCCGCTGCGGCGAGAAGCGCGCCGCCCGCGAACGCAGCGGTCGTGTTCGTCGAGCTGCCCTCGTGCGTCATGTCGGTCTGCACCTTCGGGCCCACGGTGGTCGAACCCGTCGTCGTGCCGCCGGGGGTTCCCGGCTTGGACGGCGTGGGCACGGGCTGCGCCGACGCGCCGATCTTCACGTCGACGGTCTTCGTGACGTGGGAGTTGTTGGCGTCACCGCAGTACCAGAAGTCGAGCTTCACCTTGTATGTGCCGGGCTTGGTGTAGCGGTACTGGTAAGGAGACGAGAAGTTGAGTGGCGAGACGCCCTTCGAGGTGCACTGCAGGACGCCGGAATCACCGCCGGTACGGCCTTTGCCGTCACCGAAGTCGACACTCATGGACATGGGGCCAGGGGTACGAGTCGTCGTGTGATCCGGCCCGTTGGCATGGTGCTGCGTGCCCTTGAGGTTGAAGTTGAATGCGACGGTGGTGCCGTCGGTCGTGTAGGTGATGCTGGGAGTCGCCGACACGCCGGGCCCGGCCGTAGGGGCTGCGTAGGCGGGGGCGCTGAACAGGGCGGCTCCGGCGAACGTCGTCAAGCATGTGGTGCGGACAAAACGGTTCATGGCATTTTCCTGTTCTCGAGTCGGTGCGTGTTGGACACACCTCCTTCTTCAGTATTGCCGTGTGTGACGTGGAACACGAGAGCTCGAGCCGAGAACTTCGACAGCCGACGGTGGGCGCGTCGGCGTTCGGCCTCCCGGCGTTCGGTCGCCAACCGCAACGGCCACCGCCACGCCGCCGGCCGGGATGCGGGGCGAACGCGGGGGACAATGGGGTGCGCACCCTCGTCCGGAGGGGGTCGTGACGGGTGGGAGGACCATGGAACGCGACCGACGCTCGAGCGAGACACGCGCGAGCACCGACCCCTCGCGCGCCCTGGCCCCGGTCCGCGAATCCGGCGCGGGTGAGGCCGCTGAGCCGGTCGTCATGATGGGCGGCCTCGGCCGGCATCTCGGGCTGGCATGGCTGGAGAACGTCTTCTTCTTCGCCGTCATGATCTGCTCGTTCGTCTTCGCCGTGCTGCTGCTACGCGAGGCGACGTGGTCGTGGTCGCTGCTCCTGTTGCTCGTCGGGTTCTGGGCCGTCATGGCCTACCTGGCGCTGCCACGGTTGCACCGCGTCCTCACGACGATCTACGTGCCCGACTACTTCATCGGCTGCAGCCGTACGACGGACGGGCGCCTCGGCGATCCCCTCAACCTCGCATTCATCGGCGACGAACAGCAGATCCACGAGACGATGACGCGCGCCGGGTGGGTCAAGGCCGACCCGGTGACGCTCGGGTCGAGCGTCCGCATCGTCGTGTCGTCGCTGCTGCGCCGCAGCTACGCCGAGGCGCCCGTCAGCCCGCTCGTGCTGTTTCGGCGCACGCAGGAGTTCGCCTACCAGCAGGAGGTGGACGGCAACCCGTCGCAACGTCACCACGTACGGTTCTGGCCGACGCCCGACGAGTGGTTGCTGCCCGGCGGCCGGCGGGTCGATTGGCTCGCGTCGGGCACGTTCGACTCCGGCGTCGGCCTGTCGTTCTTCACGCTGCAGGTCACGCACCGTATCGCCCGCGACATCGACACCGAACGCGACCACGTGCTGCGCACGGTGACGGACGCCGATCCGGCCGTCAGCGTCGAGATGCTCCACGACTTCACGAGCGGCTACCACAGCCGCAACGGCGGCGGCGACGCAGTGATGACGGACGGCGACCTGCCCGTCGTCGACCTCACCGCCGTTGCCGTCGCCCCGGGCGCGACGGTGTACGGCGCCAGCGAGGACGGGCAGGTGCTCGGCACGGTGGGGCGTCGCCCGCCATCGATCGTCGCGGCCTGCGTGCTCGCGGTGGCCTCTGCCCTCGTGTCGATGGCGGCGCTCGTCTGGGGCGGCGACGGTGTTCTGGGGCCGAACGGCCGGGACGTCCTCGGCGACGTTCCGGCCGAGTTGCCGACGAACGTCGCCCTGTGGATCGGGGTATTGACGTATGTGCCGATCCTGTGGCTCGCGTACCGCACGTTCTTCGGCGGGGTGTGGGCGCGACTCATCATGATCGCTCTCGTCACCCTGTCGCAGGCGAGCCAGATGTGGCAGTACCTGCAGGGCACGCGGCCGACGTTCGGCGCGTTGCTGTCCCTCTCCGTCGACCTGCTCGTCGTCTATGCGCTGACGAGCCTGTCGGCGCGCGATTGGGTCGAGCAGGGCCTCGTCGAGGGTGAGGGCGCCGCGGCCTGACGGTGTGGTGTTTCACGTGAAACGCGCTCGTGCTCTGCTCGTGGCTGACAGACTCGCTCGCCCGGTCAGTCAGCGAGGGTCTGCTCGATGCCCTCACGGTACGACCCGCGACCTCAGGGGCCGATGGCAACCTCTACACGGGTCAGAACCCGCAGTCGACCGGCGCCCTCGCCGAGCGGATCCTCGCCGACCTCTCCTGACGTCTACGGCTGCCCCGGCGCGACGGGCGTCGCGCCGGGGCAGCCTGCGCTTCGCTCAGGGGTGAATGTGACCAAGAACCGCCGATGTGGCCATGAGTCGCGAAGGTGGACGAAATTCGCAGAGGTGGACGTAGATCGCCGTTGCGTACGGGGCGGGTGAGCAAGGTCACGGGAACGAGGGTTTCGTTTTTGAATAGTCCATGTGGAATAGTCATCGCGTGACCACAACAGACCCCCTGGACGTGGCGCCGCTGGCGGTCGCCGTCCTCAGTCTTCTCGCGGAGCGCGACATGCATCCGTACGAGATGATCCAGACCCTCCGCGCGCGCCGGGAGGATCAGTGGGTGAAGCTGCGGCCCGCGTCGCTCTACCACAAGGTCGACGGGCTCGTGGCGCGCGGCCTCGCGGAGGTCGTGGGCACCGAGCAGGACGGCAACCGCCCGCCCCGCACGACGTACCGCCTCACGGACGCGGGGCGCGAGCTCCTCGTCGCGTGGATCAGCTCCGCCATCACCGTCGTCGAGAACCCCTACTTCTCGTTCTCCCTCGCCCTCGGCGAGCTCGAGGCCCTCGGCCCGGAACGCGCGGCGCGCCTGCTCACCGAGCGCGTCACCGCCCTCGACGAGCACATCGCCCAGATGCGCGACAGCCTCGAGCAGGGGCGCAACCAGAGCGCGGAACGCATCTGGATGCTCGCCCACGAACACCGCCTCGCCACTTTGACGACCGAGCGCGACTACATCGCCTCCGTCGTCCACGACATCGAATCGAAGGAACTCACATGGCCGACCAGCCACTGACCGACGACGCGTCCGCGGCGTCGGGCGCGCCTGCGGCTCCCGCCGCAGGCGCCGCCCACTCTGACGCGGGCGCGTCCGTCGCCACGGGCGCCCCGCCGCAGCAGTCCGCATCGGGGCGCCGAACTGCGGCAGATGCGGGCGCGAAGACGCCGGGCGCCGCGCCCGACATCAACCCGTGGGCTGCGCTGAGCGCCCTGCTCATCGGGTTCTTCATGATCCTCGTCGACTCGACGATCGTCTCCGTGGCGACCGAGACGATGGTCGACAAGCTCGACACGAGCCTCAACAACGTCCTGTGGGTGACGAGCGGGTACCTGCTCGCCTACGCCGTGCCGCTGCTCATCACCGGACGCCTCGGTGACCGTTTCGGCCCGAAGAACCTCTACCTCATCGGTCTGGCCGTGTTCACGTTGTCGTCGGCCGCGTGCGGCTTCGCCCCGAACGTCGGCGTCCTCATCGCGGCGCGCGTCGTCCAGGGTCTCGGTGCGGCGATCATGACGCCGCAGACGATGGCGATCATCACGCGCATCTTCCCCGCGGACGGCCGCGGCAAGGCCATGGGCGTGTGGGGTTCGACGGCGGGTGTCGCGACGCTCGTCGGCCCGATCCTCGGTGGTGTCCTCGTCGACCACGCCGGGTGGGAGTGGATCTTCTTCGTCAACGTGCCCGTCGGCCTCATCGGTCTCGCGATGGCGTGGAAGCTCGTGCCGTCGCTGCCGAGTCACGCGCACAAGTTCGACCTCGTCGGGGTCGCGCTGTCGGCCGTCGCGCTCTTCTGCGTCGTGTTCGGCATCCAAGAAGGCGCGCAGTACGACTGGGGCACGATCACGGGCATCATCTCTGTGCCGCTGCTCATCATCCTCGGCCTCGTCTTCTTCGTCCTGTTCATCCTGTGGGAGCGGCGATACAGGGGTGAGCAGCTCGTGCCGCTGCATCTGTTCGCGAACCGCAACTTCTCCCTCGCCAACATCGCTATCACGTCCGTCGGGTTCGCGATCACGGCCATGTCGTTCCCGATCATGATCTACGCGCAGGCCGTGCTCGGTTACTCGCCGACGAAGGCCGCGCTGCTGCTCGCGCCCATGGCCGTCATCTCCGGTCTGCTCGCCCCTGTCGTCGGTGGTCTCGTCGACCGCAAGCACCCCGCGATCCTCGCGGGCTTCGGGCTCGTCTGCTTCTCCGTCGCCCTGTTCTGGTACGGCCGGATGCTCGGCGCCGACACGTCGATCTGGTGGCTGCTCGCCATCGCCTGCCTGCTCGGTGTGGCCAACGGGTTCATGTGGGCGCCGCTCTCGGTGACGGCGACGCGCACCCTCGAACCGCGCTTCGCCGGCGCAGGTTCGGGCATCTACAACACGACACGTCAGATCGGCGCCGTCATCGGTTCCGCCGCCGTCGCCTCCCTCATGGATTCGCGCCTTCGCCACCACCTCGGTGAGCAGGCTGCGGGTGGCGCGCATCAGGCGGGCGGCGGTCACATGCCGACGCAGGTCGCCGAGCAGTTCGCCCGCGCCATGGGCGAGACGCTGTACCTGCCGGCCGCGGTGCTCATCGTCGGCATCATCGCCGCGGTGATGTTCACCAACCCGCACCGCAGGACGGGCCGCCACGCGGCCGACGCTCACTGAGCGCCCGAAGCCGAGGGCTCCGGACGAACATTGCCCGCGAACGCGTCAATGATGACGCGTTCGCGGGCAATGTTCGTCCGGGTTCGATGGGGTGGTCGCTCGATCCGTGCCAAAGGTCCCTGGCCCCGGGGCGCGTCGCGGCCCTAGCGTGAAGGTGAGACCCGGCGTCGGGCTCATCGCAACATTCACGAGAGGTGCCTCGGATGGCTGACAACACGACCAAGCCCATCGTCGTCGGAGTCGACGGATCGCCGTCGTCGCTGAGCGCCCTCGAATGGGCCGCGCAGCACGCCGAGCTGACGAAGCAGCCGCTCGAGGCCCTCGCGACGTGGCAGTGGCCCACCAACTACGGCTACGCCGTGGCGTTCGAAGCCAACTTCGACCCGGCGCAGGAGAGCACGCAGATGCTCGACGAGATCGTCGCGAAGGTGCAGGCCGACCACCCGAGCATCGAGGTGCGACCGCACGTCATCGAGGGCGACACGCGCAATGTGCTCGTCAAGCGCTCCAAGGAGGCGGCGCTGCTCGTGCTCGGCAGCCGCGGCCACGGCGAGCTGACGGGCATGCTTCTCGGCTCCGTCAGCGGCTACTGCGTCACGCACGCCGACTGCCCCGTCCTCGTCACGCGCCACTGACGCGGCGCGGCCCGGCGCGTGACCGGGCCGGCGACCTGACGCGTCGCGGATGCGTCGTCCCATCGGCGGGCTGCACCCCGGCGGACGGTGGCGCGCGGCGCCGTCACGGGAGTAGGTTCGTGCCATGAGTGACACGAGCAGCGAGAACTACACCCCTGAGGTCGACCAGCAGGACGGCGGCCCCGGCGCCCAGACCGGCGGCAACGGCGGCGAGAACAATGATGTCGCGAGCGGCGGTCGCAGCGACCAGGGCAGCACCGACGAAGGCCAGCACGCCGACGCCGACGAGAGCTGACGGCGGCCGCCGCTGAGCGCGGTGGTTTGCCGCGAGCGTCGGCAGGCACGACACGACGCACGCGCACGCCCCACCTGAACACGACGCACGCGCCCCGGCGCGTCGAACCTGCGTGGCCGCGAGCCCGGCACGGTGACGACGCGACCGGGGCGCATGCGTCGTGCCCGCTCTGAGACCATGGGGCAGACCCCGATCCGAGGAGCCTCATGCCGTCCACCGCAGCCCCCGCGCTGCCGCGCGTCAGGTTGCTCCTCGCACGCTTCTCGCACACGGGTCTCGTGTTCGCCGCGCTGTTCTACATCATCGCGAACACGCCGTCACTGCTGCCGCGCCCCTGGTGGATGCAGGGTCTCGTCGCGGCGCTGAGCGGGGTGTGCGGGTACGTTCTCGGCCTCGCGCTGGGGCGTCTCGCCCACGCGACGGCGCGCTGGTTGGGCCTGCATGTCACGATGAACCCGCGTCGACGCGTGCTGCTCGGCCGCATCGGCATCGCGTTCGCGGCCCTGATCGTCATCAGCTTCCCGCAGTCGACGATCGACTGGCAGCGGGAGGTCAGCCGCCAGGTCGACGTCGACGGGCCGGGGTGGTGGTATCCGACCGGTTCGACGCTCGTCGCGGTCGTCGTGTTCGTCTTGTTCATCCTCGTCTGGCGCGGCCTCGCCGGGCTCACCCGCTTCTTCCTCACGAAGGTCTCCTCACGCATCGTGCGGGAGGCAGCGGCCCGTCTCGTCGCATCGGTCATCACGGTCGCGACGGTCGTCGTGGCGATCGACGTCGTCGTCGAACCCGCCGTCCTCGCCGTCGTCGGGGGCAACGCCGACCGCGTCAACCAGCAGATGCCGCGCGGTGAGCACGCACCGACGTCGTCGTTGCGCAGTGGTGGCCCCGGCTCGCCACTGACGTGGAACAGCCTCGGCCGGGACGGCGCGAAATTCGTCGCCGCGGGGCCGGACGCGAAGCAGATCGCCGACGTGACGAAGACGCCAGCCAAGGAGCCGGTGCGGGTGTTCGTCGGCGCGAATGAGTCGTTGGACAAGAGCGCCGACCTCGCGGTAGCCGAGCTCGACCGCACCGACGCCTGGAAGCGCAAGGCGATGCTCGTCATCACGCCGACGAGCACCGGCTACGTCAACCTGTGGGGCGCCGCGTCCTTCGAGTACCTGCTCGGCGGCGACACCGCTGCGGTCGGAATGGCGTACTCGAACCTGCCGTCGGCGTTCGGCCTGCTCACCGCGCCACGCGACCCCGGCAAGGCGTCGCAGATCCTCCTCGAGAAGGTGCGGCGCCGCGTCGACGCGATGCCCGCGGCCCAGCGCCCGAAGGTGTACTTCACCGGCGAATCGCTCGGCGCCTACGGCGCGGACGACTCGTTCGACTCGTCGCGGCAGATGTTGGAGCGCACCGACGGCGGCGTCCTCAGCGGTACGCCCGCGTTCTCGCCGAACCGGCAACGCCTGACGCGTGAGCGCGCGCCCGGTTCGACGACGATCGACCCCGTCATCAACGGCGGACGCCACATCCGTTTCGCCGGTGAGCCGTCGCAGCTGGGCGCCGACGAGTACGACCGCCCTCTGGGCGCGTGGCAGAAACCGCGCGTCGTCTACCTGCAGCACCCGTCCGACCCCGTCGTGTGGTGGTCGCCGCGCCTGATGTTCAACTCACCCGAGTGGCTGCGTGAGACGCGCGACAACACGCCGATGGCGCAGATGAGCTGGGCTCCGTTCGTCACCTTCTGGCAGGTCAGCGCCGACATGCTCGTCTCCAACGAGGTGCCCGGCGGTTACGGTCACCGCTACTTCGGCGCCGAGATGGTGCCGGCCTGGGCGAAGGTGCTCGACGTCGACCCCGGCTCGCGCGAGGATGCCATCATCGACGCCGTGGGGCGCCGCTGAGCGCGCTCGCCGTCAGCGATCATCGCCCGGAAATCGTCATCCTCGACGCGTTTGCGGGCAATGATCTGGCGGGCCGTCAGTTCTGACGCGTCGGATCGAGCTTGCCCGTCATCGTCACCCCACCGGTGCTGACGGTGAAGCTCGCGACCGCGTTCGTGCACGTCATGCCGCTGACGTTGCTCGTGCACGTCGTTCCTGCGGAGGTGAAGCTGCTGCCGTAGTCGAGCACGGCCGTGCCGTCCTTCGTCGTCACCGGTGCGTTCGGCACGCTCGACGTCCAGCGCGCAGCCTCGCCGTCGGTGTCGAAACCGGGGTCACCGGTGAGGAAACCGACGCCCTTCGGCGTCAGCATGACGTAGTTCGCGCCGCCGTGCTTCGCCGACACCTCGGGGGTGAGGTGGCAGCCGACGACGCCCTTCGTCATGTCGCACCAGTTGCGGCCCGTGGGCGTCGTGAACTGCGACCATCCTGTCGCGGCGTAGGCGTATGCCGTCGCGGTGCCGCTCGTCGACGGCGCGCTGCTCGCCGAGGCGGTCGGCCCTGCCGAGTCCTGACTGCCGGACGGCGCCGCGCCCGAGCCTGTTGCGCTCGCCTGCGGCGCTGCGGGGTCGCTCGCCGACGCACCGTCGCTCGTGCTCGGCGACGTGGACGAGGCGCTCGCGGCCGTGCTGGAGGGCGTGCTCGGGGACGTCGACGACGACGCGGAAGAGCTGCGCTCGGAGGGCGTCTGGCTCGGTGCGGCCTGCTGCGTCGTCGACGACGCGGACGGCTGCGCCACCGTGGCGTTCTGCGACGCGCCGTCCTGGCCATTTCCGCACGCGGCGAGCGCGAGCGTCAGCAGGCCCGCGGCGGTGAGAGCTGGGACGGTGCGCATGAGTTCCCCTTGTCGTCGAACGGTACCGACACGTCACGCCGTGCCGCACCTCCACTGTGGCAGAGATGGCGGCCGTGGCGAAGGCGCCATGCCGACCGAGACGACCCGGCTGAAACCCGTGCCCGGCAGCCCGATTCGCTCACGTCACAGGTGGCCGCTGAGCGCCGCCATGCGGGATTCGAGCTTGCCGACAAGGGCGTCGAGCTCCTTGGAGTTCTCGGCGCTGACGGGCAGGACGTCGATCGAGATCGTCGCTCCACCGGCGAGGGAGCGCAGTTCGTCGAGCTTCGCGGCGAACGGCGAACCGCTGCCGGGTGAGTAGTAGTCGACGGCCGCGTCGATGTCGTTCGGGTAGAGGTCGGCCTTCGTCACGGCGATGACGACCCACATCGGCTTGGCTCGGCGCACCGCCATCGCGGCGATGCGGTGCGCGGTGATCGTCCAGTCCTCCAGCTCCGCGGCGAGCTGCTCGTCGCGCGTGCGTGACGGCGCCGCGCCACTCGTGCCGCCGGCGCGTCGCGGCGTCGCGTGGCCGTAGGAGACGACGTGGACGATGCCGTCGACCGGCTCCTCGTAGAACACCTCGTCGAGGGCTGCGAGGCGCGTCGCGGCGTTGTCGCCGGGCACGACGCGGAAGCGGAAACCCTTGAGCCGCGGCGACTTCGACGTCCGACGCTCCATCGTCGCCGAGCCGGCCTCGGTGACGGCGTCGGGGCTCGTGCGGCGCGCGAGACGGTCGACGAGGCGCGTCTTGCCGACGCCCGTCATGCCCGTGACGGCGACCGTCGGGTAGCGGCGATGCACGAGGGAGGAGATCTTCTCGGGTGCCGCGGTGAGGGCGGTGAGGGCCGTTCCGGCCAGGCTGGCGCCGGCAGCGGCGAGGCCGGCGTTGTGGCGGGCACCGGTGTTCTTCGAGGTCACGGTTCACCTTTCGGCAGAGGCTCGTTCGACGCCGGGGCGCCGAGCACTTTGCCCTCTAGTCAACCCGAAACGGCGTCGAAACGCCTCTCCGAGGGTTTCTTCGACGCCTTCGCGGTGCTGCGCGCTCGTCGCGCCCGACCATCCGCGTGGGTGGTGAACCAGCGGCCTGCGCGTCCTAGAGTGAAGACATGACTCGCGAAGACATCCACGAAGCAGCCAAGAACGACGACGCGGACGGCCAGAAGCCCGGCGGCGCCGGGGAGGTCTCCGAAGGCGGCAGCGGTTTCGGCACCGACAATGAGGCGAACGTCGTCAACGGCGCCGACGCTGTGCCCGACAAGACGACCGGCGGCACCAGCCCCCGCACGCCCAACCAGTGAGCTGAGTGCCTCCGACCAGGTGCTGGCCGGCCCTGACCCCGAGGTCACGGCCCGCTCTGTCCCTGGAGGTCTCGACGGCGATCCGGCGACGGCGTGACGCGTCTGACAGTGCGCCGAATGTGTCCTGCGCCTCCGTCGCGCCGGCGAAATCACGCCCGAGGGTGTAGCGGTTGTCGGTGCCTCGGTCTAGCCTCACGAGCATGACTGACATGAATACGAATCAGCCCGACGAAACCCTCGGGGCGCCCGCTCCGGGTGCCCCGAACGGTCAGGCTCAGCAGGGCCAGGACATGCTCGGCGCGACGGAGCCGACGCAGGGTGGCCCGAACGATGCCTCCCCGCAGCGGGACCCCGACGAGTGGGCCACCGGCGACGAGCCGATGACCGAGGCGCAGAAGTCGTACCTCGACACGCTCGCCAAGGAGGCGGGCGAGACGCTGCCCGCCACGCTGACGAAGGCCGAGGCGAGCAAGCACATCGACCGCCTCCAGGGTTCGAACAACCGCGTCAACCAGCAGGGCACGCAGGGCAACTGAGGCAACTGCCAGACGCCACCGGTCGGCCTGGCGCGACATGTTTCACGTGGAACATATGGCGCCAGGTCGGGCGGAGGTGTGCTGCGACGAGCGGGCGGCGCACTGCGCGGTGACCACGGGTCATGCCCCCACCGGGGCTCGAGCGCGCACCGAATGACGTGTCGATGATGCCCAGCGCGAATCGGCAGACCCCACAATGGCTTCCATGACTTCTCTCGTCTGGTTCCGTGACGACCTGCGTACGTTCGACCATCCGGCGCTGCGTGCGGCGGTCGATCACGCCGTCACCTCCCAGGGCTCGCAGGAGTCGGATGACGGCGCGTCGTCCGAGCCCGCGGGCGTCGTCGCGCTCTTCGTCCTCGACGAGGAATCGGACGGCCTCCGCCCGCTCGGCGGTGCGGTGAAGTGGTGGCTGCATCACTCGCTCGTCGCCTTGCGCGCGAAGCTCGAGGCGCTCGGCATCCCGCTCGTCCTGCGACGCGGCGCCGCGCATGACGTCGTCCTCGATGTGGTCGAGACGTTCGACGTCGACTTCGTCGGCTGGAATCGCCGGTACGGCGGGCCGGAGCGCGCCGTCGACGCCGTGATCAAGGAGGCGCTCGCCGAGCGAGACGTCGAGGTGCACTCTTATGCGGCGAACCTGCTGTTCGAGCCGTGGACCATCACAACGGGTGGGGGCACCCCGTACCGCGTGTTCACGCCGTTCTGGAAGGCGTGCCTGAGCGAGCCCGAGCCGCGTGAGCCGCTCGACGCGCCGTCAGCGCTCACCCCGCCGTCCGCACTCGTCGAGCAGGCCGGCCAGGCGAGTGACGACCTCGACACCTGGGCGTTGCTGCCGACGAAACCCGACTGGTCGACCGGCATCGCCAAGGCCTGGACGCCGGGCGAGGACGCCGCGCACGAGCTATTCGCCGACTTCCTCGACGACGCCGTCGTCCACTACGCCACCGAACGTGACGAGCCGTCGAAGCCGGCGACGTCGCGCCTCTCGCCGCATCTGCGCTTCGGGGAGATCAGCCCGCAGACGATCTGGCATGCGGCGCGGCGCAGTGGCAAGGACGTCGAGACGTTCCTGTCGGAGGTCGGTTGGCGCGAGTTCGCGTGGCACACGCTCTACGAGAACCCTGACCTTCACGAGGTGAACCTCAATCGGAAGTTCGACGCGTTCCCGTGGCCGCCGCTCGACGAGGACGCGCTGCTCGCATGGGAGAAGGGCGAGACGGGCGTCCCGCTCGTCGACGCGGGCATGCGCGAGCTGTGGGAGACGGGCACGATGCACAATCGCGTGCGCATGGTCGTCGCGTCGTTCCTGACGAAGAACCTGCTCATCGACTGGCGCATCGGTGAGGAGTGGTTCTGGGACACGCTCGTCGACGCCGACGCCGCGAGCAACCCGTTCAACTGGCAGTGGGTCGCCGGGTGCGGCGCAGACGCCGCACCGTACTTCCGCGTCTTCAACCCGGAGACGCAGCGCAAGAAGTTCGACCCCGACGAGCGCTACGTCCGCCGCTGGGGCGCTGACGACGGCCGCGAACCCATCGTCGACCTCGCCGAGACGCGCAAGGCCGCACTCGCGGCATACGAGCAGACGAAGTGACGTCTCACCTCAGCTAACCCTGACCGCTTGCGTGCAGATGCACCTGCGTGCAGATGCACCCGGGTGCACTTGCACGCAGGGGTTGGGTCGGATTCGACGTCATGCTGCTCGCCTTCATGGCGGTGACGGCGTGGCGCGCGTGGCAGCGGCGTCAGCTCGTCATCCTTGCGTCGGTCACGACGGGCATGCTGCTCGTCTGCGACGACGAGCTCTCACCCATCGCGTCGGCGAGTTCTGCCGCGCCGCGTCCGTCGAGCTCGGTGGCGATGCCGTCACGCGCGCCGAGACGGTCGGCGTCGCTGCGATGCGACGACACCTTGAACCGGGCCTCCATGCGCTGCACGGAAATGCGGATGCCGACGATCTTCGTCAGCATGTCGTCCAGATAGTCGCGCGGTGCCTGCCCCATGCGCCACGGCTCGTCGCGCCCGCCCTCCATCGCACCCGTGAGCTTCGCGACGACGCCGCGCACCCACCTCGGGTCGTCGTGCACCTCCAACTCTCCCCAGGCATGAGCGACGAGGTAGTTCCACGTCGGGACGACGCGGTGATGCTCGGCCTTGCTCGGATACCAGCTCGGCGAGACGTAGTGCTCGAGCGGCCCGAACGTCGCGAGCGTCAGCCCCTCGTGACGGCCGTTCTCCCACAACGGGTTCGCACGCGCCACGTGCCCGATGAGCGCCTTGCCCGTCGGTGCGCCGTCATCGTCGACGAGCAGCAACGGCACCATGTCCGCCTGCGGCGTGACGCCGTCGTGCGTGATGAGCGTCGCGAGCGGATGTTTCGCAACGAACGCGGCGATCGTCTCGACGTCCGTGACGACGTCGTGCGGCGGGTTATAGGGCATGCCATTCAGTCTGACGCACCGCTCCGGCGGGCGCCCGCAGCGTCCTCGGCGAGCCGGGCATTCGCGACACGCGTTCAAGACGATCGACGGACGCGAGCGACGCGCGGCGGGTACCTGTCGTTCAGCCCGTCAGTCCAGCCCCGCACATACGAAGCGGGCCGCCCCTCCACGTGGGAGGGGCGGCCCGCTCGGCATGCGACGAGGTGCGTAGCTCAGCTCTTGGTGAGCACCTCGTCGGCCTCCTCGTACGGAGCGTCCTCACGGACGCCGGCGGCCTTGAGCTGGTCGGCCTCGGCGTGCAGATCCTTGACGACGCCCTGCGCCTCGTGGTCGTGCTCGACCGACGGGGCCGAACCCCACAGCGGTCGGCCGTTCGACTCGGGCAGGAAGTGCACCGAGACGAGGCCGATGACGCCCGCGATGATGAGGATGTACGCGGGCCACATGAGGTTGCCGGTCGCGTCGACGAGAGCGCCCGTGTAGAGAGCCGTCGTGCCGCAGAACGCGGAGATGAAGATGTTGAACGCGATCGACAGCGCACCGGCGCGCACGGCCGTCGGGAACAGCGACGGCAGCGTCGACGGCATCGTGGCGCTGAAGCAGATGAGCGACAGACCCATGATGATGAGACCCGCGATGACGGAGCCCTCGGTGTTGCGCGTGATGAGCATCAGCGACGGGAACGCCAGCACGATCAGCATGACGGAGCCGATGCGCACGATCGTCTTGCGCCCGATGCGGTCGGAGGCCAGACCGATGAGCGGGATGATCGCGAGGCAGACCGCCATGACGATGATCTGCGAGACGTTGTTCATGTTGTCGCTGATGCCCTGGCCGCCCTTGTGGTCGGTGACCGTCGACAGGAAGCTCGGCATGTACGCCGTCAGCATGTAGTTCGTGACGTTCCACGCGATGACGAGGCCGCCGCAGACGAGCATGGCGGGCCACATCTTGAACGTGTCCTTGAGCGAGACCTTGTTGTCCTTCTCGCGCTGCTCCGACTCGGCCTCGAGGGCCTCGAACGCCGGGGTGTCGCCGAGCTTCGAACGCAGATAGACGCCGATGAAGCCGAGCGGCAACGCGAGGAAGAACGGCAGGCGCCAACCCCACGAGTGCAGCTGATCGGTCGTGCACAGCGCCATGACGAGCGCCGACATGCCGGCACCGAGCAGGTAACCGGTGAACGTGCCGACCTCGAGGAGGCTGCCGAGGAAGCCGCGCTTCTTGTCGGGCGCGTACTCGGCGATGAACGTCATCGCGTTGCCGTATTCACCACCGGTCGAGAAGCCCTGCAGGACGCGGCACAGGAACAGCAGGACGCAGGCCCAGACGCCGGCGTGCGCGTAGTCCGGGATGAGGCCGATGGCGACGGTCGCGCTGGCCATCATGATCATCGTCATCGCGAGGACCTTGTTGCGACCGATGCGGTCGGACAGCGGGCCGAGGATGATGCCGCCGAGCGGGCGGAAGAGGAAGGCGACGGCCATGAGCGCGTACGTCATGAGCGTCGCGGCGGAGCCCTCGAGCGGCATGATGACGTCACCGATCGTGAGCGCCATGTAGCTGTAGACACCGAAGTCGTACCACTCGGTGATGTTGCCGATCGCGGCGGCGCCGATGGCGCGCTTGATGACGTCGGGGTGCGTCACCGTCACCTCGTCGACAGACCATCGTCGACGAACACTGTCCGGTCCGAACATGTGGTTTGCCCCTTTCACACGTGGGTCGGTTGTCTGACGTTTCTTCGCGAGGCTATGGGAGTTCTCGACCCGGCACCAAACAGCAATCTGGCTGCAAATCAAGCAGATTGACAAAAGATCGACTGTCGATTCGCCGCCGTCGCGGGTTGCGAAGGTGGGGTTTGGACGCCAGGTGACCACGTCGTGAGACGACGTAACGGCCTGTGCGCGTAGGGCGTTGAGGGGATGGCGAGGCTGGGAGCCGCTTCGGCGCAACCCCTCAAGAAGCTGAGGGCCCGAGGGGCGCTGCGCCGCCGCTGGCCGGCGGATCAGCCGGGACGATGATGTGTCGACCCTCACACGCCATCGGGTGCGTTCAGGCCGAGCGAGGTACCCGCGCCGGGTCGACGAGAGGCGCAGCGAGTCGGCCCGTCACGATGTCGGCGGCCTCGCGCCAGTCGTCCCCGAGGGCGACGACGCCGGGCGCGCCCGCGAGGGTCGCGCCGGGGCCGGCGACGTAGACGGGTGTCGAACGCGCCATGACCGTCAGCTCCGAACGGCGGGCCGCGAACGACGTCGCCTTCATCCCCGAGATGACGCACGCCCGCGCGCTGGTGGCGCGCACGGCGGCACTCGTCGCGGCCCACGGGGTGTTGGCGCCGAGCACGAGCGGCGCCCAGCCACGTTCGACGAGCATCGACGAGAACAGGTGGTTGGGCAGGTCGTGCAGTTCGCCGGGCGGGCACGTCAGGACGACGCGGGGGCGCGCGTCGCGCTCTGACTCGGTGCGAACCGCCTCGCCTCTGAACTCCGAGACGACGGAGCGGACGATGTTCGACGCGTGGTGCTCGTGCATGACGCTGAGTTTGCCGGCCGACCACATGACGCCGACGTGGTGCAGCGCGGGCACAAGGACGTCGGCGACGAGGGCATCGACGCCGTGTTCGTCGCGAGCACGAGCGAACTCGGCGCGCAGCGCATCCTCGTCGAGGGTGAGGACGGCGTCGAAGATGCGCCGGCCCACCTCGGCCGTGAGGATGTCGTTCGTCTGCAGATCCATCGTCAGATCAACATATCCCGCGGACCTGCCGGGGCGAGGTGTCATTCGTCCTGTGCGGCATGGTCTTTCGCTGTTCGCTGTTCGCTGTTCGCTGTTCGCTGTTTGCCGGAGCCCCGGGTCTCTAGGCTCGTGGCATGAACTTCGTCGAACACGGCTCCGGTACCCCCATCGTGCTGCTTCACGGCTTCGACGCCGACCACCGGCTCGTGCTGCCGTTGGAGTCGGCCTTCACCGCGGGTGCGGCGCGCGAGGACGTCGCGACGACGGGCTGGCGTCGTCTCTATCCCGATCTGCCGGGCTTCGGCAGCACCCCGATCGGTGACGCAGCGAGCACCGACGACGTCGTCGAGCGTGTGCTTGCGTTCGTCGACGAGCAGATCGGTGACGCATCGTTCGCCATCCTCGGTGACTCGTTCGGCGGGATGGTCGCCCGCGCTGTCGCGCACCGCCGTCGCGAGCAGGTGCTCGGGTTGGGCCTGCTCGCGGCGGTATTCGTCGCGGACTCCGATGCCCGTAAGACGCCGGAGCAGACGGTGCTGCGACGCGATGACGACGCCGTCGCCCAGGTCGGGGACAAGGCCGACGACTACACGGCCGTCGCCGTGGTGCAGAGCGACGACACAGCCCGTCACTTCCTCGAGTTCGCCGCGCCCGGAGCCGAACTGGCTGACAAGGACGCGATGAAGAAGCTGACGGAGAACTACGAGCTGGGCGAGCAGCCCGAGGACGAGGCGCCCTTCGAGAAACCGACGCTCATCCTCACCGGCCGCCAGGACCACCTCGTCGGCTTCGGCGACGCGCTGCGCCACCTCGAGCACTACCCGCGCGCCACGTTCGCGACGCTCGACGGCGCCGGCCACAACGTTCACTTCGAGCGCTCCGACCTCGTCAGCGCCCTCGTCGCCGACTGGCTCACCCGCATGCGCGACCTGCCCGCCTGACGGGGTGTGACGGCGGGCTTGACGGGCGGCCCGATGGCGTCGTCCGGGTGGCGTCGCTCCGCGCGTCAGACCGGGTGGCTGCGGTAGGCAGCCTCGGCTGACGGGTCGAGCGCTCCGCGACGGATGAGTTCGCGCAGAGCGAGCAGCGCGACGCCGTGCTGGTCGTACATGTGATGCATGACGAGCGCGAGGTGCTTGAGTGCCTCGTCGTCGACGGTCTCGGCGTCGTCGAGGCGGGCGAGATCGCGCACGTAGAGCATGTCGGCCTCGACGAGCTGACGTGCGTGCGCCTCGTCGGTCGGCGCGTCGCGACCAGCCCACTGCACCGGCGCGAGCGGCCAGGTCTTCGTCGCGACGAACGCCTGTGGCACGAATCCCTGCGCGCGCAGCTCGACGTCGACATCGGCGAACGTCGGCTGATCGACGTAGAGACGGTGAAAGTTCACCTCGAGCTGGATGCTCGTCGCCGTGCGCAGGCGCTCGCGGCCGTTTCGGAAGATCATCAGCTCGGCGCCCTGCACGTCGATCTTGAGGTGGTCGAGCAACTCGATCTCGGTGATGTCGTCGAGGCGGGTCGTGTCGACGTCGACGCGGTCGACGACCTCGGCGAGCCGCGGGAAGTCGGTGAGCAGGTCGAGTTGCGGGGCGTCCGGTTCGAACAGGCTCGTGAATCCCGATTCGGCGCACACGTGCAGGGTGTGACGCTCGCCGTCACCGATGGCCGCAGGCAGGTAGCGCTCGTGCGGCCCGGCGGCGCGCTCGAGACGCGCGAGGGCGTCGGGTTGCGGCTCGAATCCGGTGACGCGGCACAGACCGTCGCGCAGCATCGGCAGATAGGGCGGGGTGTCGACCAGGGGGTTCGCGCCGATGTCGACGACCTCGGTGAGGCGGCTCGGCTGCATTAGTTCCCGTAGAGCGGACATCGATGCTCCTTCGCGACGGCATGACGGGTCGTCGCAGTCTTTCAGGTGCGCGCGGATCCTTCGTCCGTGGGCAGGGGGAAGGGCGACCCGGCCATGCACCGGACGGGTTGCGCCGGGGTCGATGCGCCCGTCTCCCCCAGAGGTGCCGGGCGTGGCATAGCGTGAGGTGGTGACGCAGACCTCCCGCTGGGACACCGGCTTTCCCGACCCCGAGCAACTGCGCGAGACGGCCCGTCAGGCGCGTCAGCTGCCGACCGAACCGATGAGCCGGGGCGTGCGCGTGATCGTCGGTGGGGCCGTGGCCGTCTGGCTCGTCACTGTTCTCGTCGTCTATTCGACCCTGCCCGAACGCGTCCCGACGCACTGGGACGGCTCGAAACCCGACGACTGGTCGAGCCGCGCCGGGGCGCTCGTCGCGTTCGTCGTCGGCCCGATCGCCATCGGCGCCGTGCTGCGCCTCGTGACGTCGCTCGTCCTGCGCTGGCCGCAAGGCATCAACGCGCCGAACAAGGAGTACTGGCTGCAGACGCCGCAACGGCTGCGACACTTCGAACGGCTGGTTCGCGAGGACCTCATGCTCATCGGTGCTCTGACGACGCTGCTGTTCGCCGCGATCAGCGTGATGACGGGTGTCGCCGCGCATCGTGAAGGCGGGGAGCTGCCCGGGGTGTTCTTCTCGGTCATCATGATCGCGTTCATGGCAGGCATTCTGGGCCTCGTCGTGCGGATGCTGCTCGGCAGGCGCTATCAGCCGTCGGACGAGGCGGTGTGACCAGCAGTTGAGGACAGGCGGGGCTGCGTCGCGTCGACGGGTGCGTCAGGTTGATGAGTTGTCCGACGGCTGAGGACGCCGACGCTCAAGACGCATCCCGACGCTGCGGGGCGCAGTCTCGACGAAGCCGAGGCTCTCGTACAACGGCCGGCCCGGCGCGTCGGCCATGAGCGTCACATAGGCACCGGGCGGCGCGTCGTGTTCGATGCGCGCGAGCAACCGAGTGAGGATCGCCCGCCCGAGGCCCTGACGCTGATGCTCCGGCGAGGTGGCCATGTCGGCGACCATGAAGTACCACCCGCCGTCACCGATGACGCGGCCCATCGCGACGACGTCGCCGCTCGCGCGATGACGAACCGTCACCCATGCCCACGAGTTCGTCAGGGCCGGCGCGCCCTGTTCGGCGGTGCGGGGTGTGAGGCCGCTGATTCGTCGCAGCTCGAGGTAGGTCTCGAGATCCGGTGCGGAATCGAGCAGTTCGTAGTCGGTGTTCACGGGGCCTCCTGGTGGTGGGACGGAGTGGGAGAGAGGGCGGCGATAGAAGGTCGGCGAGAGCGCGGGGAAGCGTGAGCCACGGTGCATGAGGTCCGATCGCGATGCACGATCTCGTCGGCTCAGATGCACCTGCGTGCAGGTGCCTCTGGCGCATGGGGGCTGCCTGGTGGTGACGTCGATGTTGCTCATGGCAGGAGAACAGAGCCTGGGCGATGTGTGCGACGCGCCCTGAGACGTACGTGAGCCCTGCGGCCGCGCATCTGTCAGCCCCCGGCACCCCGTCAGAACAGACTGTGCTGCGCGACGGATTCCGGCGAGCGAGCGGCGTCGTCGAACGTGACGCGGCGCCCGCCCAGTGCGTCGAGGTCGACGAGCATGAGCGAATCGGCCGCTTCTTCCGCCGCATCCCCGGCCGCGCCTTCGGCTTCGGCTTCGGCTTCGGACGCAGCGTTGACCTGAACCAGCGCGACCGATCCGACGAGGCTGACGGGCGTCAGGCAGTGGGATCCGCCGGTGACGGGGTGGGCGTAGACGGGGTGGATGCCACGGCCGGCGTCGAAGAAAGCCGCGTGCAGCGCCGGGGGTTGCCACGCCTCGTGGGGCATCGAGCGCGCGCAGAGGCCGCGCGTTCGCAGGTGCGCCTCGACGGCGGCGACGCAGTCGGCGTGCGCGACATCGAGCGCCGTTTCGGGCAGCGCCCGGGTGAGAGCGGCGGCCTTGCTCGTCTTGTGACGCGCCTGGGGCACACCGACGTGCTCGGTGACGGCGTCCTCGAGAACTCGAACGGCGAGCCCGTCGTCCGTGCGTGCGACGTACGTGGCCCGCACCGCGCCTTGCTCGTCGAGACGAACTCGCTTGCGCGCATCGGACGCCGTACCGACCTTGTGCGCGCCGTCCGCGAACGTCGCGATGTAGAGCCAGTGAGGTTGCGCCAGGTAGCGACCGAGCGCCTCCGGTACATGGCCACCGCGATGCGCGTGGTGCATGAAGCGCGACTCGTCGCGACTCGAACACCGCTCGCACTGACGGCCCGTGGTGGCGAGACGCGCGTCGTCGCAGGGCTCATGACGGCCACCGCTCGACCCCGTGGCGATGAACACGCCGGTGCAGAATCGCCCCGTCGGGTCGACGTGGAACGCGAGACGTTCACCGACCAGGTTCAGCGTTCGTCGCTCGGTCTCGAGGGGGCTCGAGATGACGAGATGCGGCTCCCCACCCGTCCAGGAGACGGAGTGCGCGAGGAACGGCGTGTCGCGAGGAATGCTGGGGCGAGGCATGGCTCCATCCGATCATGACGGGGTAGATGGCAGCACTCGGGCTCGGACTGTCCGTACGCCCCGCGGCGCCCGTTGCAGGCCGCCCGTCGGGTCGCGTCACTTGGACCCCGCCAGATGGACCCAGTCCGTTGGAGGCCGCAGGCTGCACGTCTGAGTGGCCACTGGCCGCGTCGCCGCGCTCGTCATGGGGCAGGTCGACATGCGCCCCGAGTGGGTCGAGCCGGTCGCCGTCGCCTCGTACTACCACGACGCGGCGATCTGGTTCGAGCACACGTGGGACTACCTGCCCGACTCGGAAAGCCTTGCGGCGCAGGAGCTCTCGCGAACCGGCCACGAGGGTGACGCCGCGCTCGTCACCGCGATGATCGACGAGCACCACCGCGTCCGGCCGGCGCGCAACCCGCACCCCCTCGTCGAGGCGATGCGACGTGCCGACGCGACGGACGTCTACCGTCTGCCGCTTCCGCCGCACGTCAGCCGTGACGACTACCGCGCCATGCTGAAGCGGTTTCCCGACAACGGCATGCACCTCATGCTCGGGCGCGGGTTCGTCATGGGGCTGAAGGAGCGCAAGCGTCTCAACCCGATGCCGATGGTCAAGCTCTGAGCTGTTGACGCTGGTCGAATCCCCGACGGGCGCAACCTGCTTCGCCGAGCCCCGGGGCCTGACGGCGGGCGCCCCGGGTCCGCGCATCTCGATCGCGGACCTGTGGCACCCTGATCCGATGACGCTTCGACCCGGCGCCCGTGCGGCGTTCGCCTTCAACGCCGCGCTCGCCTGGATCGGGTTCGTCCTCGTCTGCGTGTTGTCGGCGACCGATCAGTACGCGCACGTGACGCCTGCTGCACACGAGTACGGCGTGCATCCCGGCGGTTTCGCAGGAGCGATCTCGCGGTTGTTCGACACGCTCAGCTACTTCACGGTCTGGTCGAACGTCATCGTCGCCATCAGTTGCACCCTCGTCGCGGTGGCGCCCCACGCCGACACGCGGTGGCGGCGCGTCGTCCGCCTCGACGCGCTCATCATGATCACCGTGACGGCCATCGTCTACGCGCTGCTGCTCGCGCCGGGGTCGCACCCCACCGGTTGGGACCTCGTGACGAACCCGTGGCAGCACATCGCCGTGCCGCTCGTCACCGTCATCGTGTGGCTCGTCTGGGGCCCGCGCGGCCGCATCGATCGGCGCACCGTCGCGTCGTGCTTCGCCATCCCCGGCGTGTGGATCGTCTACATGCTCGTGCGCGGCGCCGTCGTCGACGCCTACCCGTACCCATTCGTCAACGTCGACGCGCACGGGTGCGGCTCGGTGGCCGTGACGCTCGTCGTCATCCTGCTGTTCGGCCTCGTGCTGGCGCTCGCGTTCTGGGGCATCGACCATCTGCTGACACGTCGCGCGTCCATCCGCTCTCGGCCTTGAGGTCCGAAACGCCGCACTGCAGGGTTTCGGCCCTCAATGTCCGGAACGCTCACGCGGCGCGGACGCGAGCAGCGCCCAGGCGGCGGCGTTCAACGGGACACGCCCTGGACCGTTGTGTTCGCCTCAGCGCCGCGTCGCGTCACCCCGTCGACGACAGCCGTCAGCACGACCGCGGTGAGGAACGACGTCAGGCTCGCGCTCATCCAGCTCGGTGCCGTGAAGTGCAGGGTGCCCGCGATGTCGTGCCACATCCGTGACCACCAGCCGAGTTCGCCCGGGGAGATGAGCTGGTACATCGCGAACCCGGCGAGCCACGGCAACAGCATCAGTGGGCGACCCGGGGCGTCGACCGACGTGTTCCAGCGCCGACGCCCGCCGAACGCGTAGTAGTCGACGAGGAACCCCCCGAGCAGGGGCGCGAAAACCGAGCCGATGAGTGAGAGGAACGTTGCGAAACCGTAGATGTCGATGCTCCACGCGAGCACCATCGAGATGACGCCGAGCGCCGTCGAGATGAGGCGACGATCGACGCGCGGCAGCATGTTCTGCGCCGACACGGTCGGCGAGTACACGTCGACGAAGCACGCGTCGATCTCGCGCAGCGTCAGCACCCAGAAACACAGTGTGCCGCCGGTGATGCCGAGGAAGATCGAGAACACCTTGTCACCGTCACCACCGGCGATGACGAGCGCCACCATGCCGATGCAGTACACCGCGATCTGCGTGACGCTGTACCCGACATAGCTGCCGATGACGGCGGCGCGGTGCGACGTCGAGTGGCGCGCGTAGTCGCCCGCGACGGGCACCCACGACACGCACAGCCCGATGATCGCATCGACGGCGATCATCCAGCCGTCCCAGCCGTGGCCGTGGTAGGCGGGCAGGTCACGCGTCGCCAATTGCGTTGCGAGATAGACGAGCACGACGATCACCGCCACCGTCACGTACTTGCGCAGCACCTTGACCCAGTGCAACGGGTAGATCGCCAGCGTGATCGTCACGAGCCCGATGACGCCGATGACGGGCCAGCTCGGCACGTCCCAGAGCGTCTTGACGGCGAACGCCGTCGTCACCATCTCGAACGTTCCCCAGCCGACGAGCTGCACCATGTTGAGCACGCTCGGCACGTACGACAGACGCCCACCGAACAGGCCGCGCAGCATCACCATCGCCGGCTGCCCCTGCTGCGACGACGCGAGCGCCATCGCCGAGACGCCGGCTGTGCCGACGAGCGTCCCGACGACGAGTGCGCTGAGCGCCGCGCCGACGCCCATGCCCGGCGCGCCCATCGGCTGCAGTACGACGAGCGCGCCCGCGAACGCGAGCAGGCTCATGCCGAGGTTCGCCCACATGCCGAGCTGGTCGAGCAGGCCGAGGTTGCGCGGCGCGTGACCCTCGTCGAGGGTGCGGGGGACGTCGTGGGTGTCGAGCAGGTCGGGGGCGTCCTGCGCGGGGGAGTGCGACGTGGGGGAAGCGGTGCTCACGGGCTGAGTGTCTCCTCGAATCGTGGGACGGGAACATTCCGACCCGATGGAACCTTAGAGGCCGATCGCATCGAGTGGTCGCCGAACTACGCGTGCGCCTCCTGCGGCGCGCGATGATGGCGTCACCAGCGAAGGTCAGGAGAAGCCATGAAACCCCTCGAGGCAGTGACGGTCGTCGAACTCGCGAGCCTGGCGCCCGCACCGTTCGGCTGCATGATGCTCGCCGATCTCGGCGCTCACGTGACCCGTGTCGAACGTCCAGGTTCGGGTGCGCTCGACGTTCCGACGGCGGCGCTCGATCGGGGCAAGACGACGATCGTGGCTGACCTCAAGACGCCTGACGGACTCGCCGCCGTCCGCGAACTCGCCTCAGCGGCAGACGTTTTCGTCGAGGCCTACCGTCCCGGGGTCGCCGAGCGCCTCGGCGTTGGCCCCGACGACCTGCTCGCTCTCAACCCGCGACTCGTCTACGTGCGCATGACGGGGTGGGGTCAGCGCGGCCCGCTCGCGCAGACGGCGGGGCACGACATCAACTACCTCGCGTTGTCGGGCATGCTGCACCCGCTCGCGCGACCCGGTGAGCGTCCGAATCCGCCGACGAACGTGCTCGCCGACTTCGCCGGTGGTGGCATGCTGCTTGCCAATGGCGTCCTCGCGGCCCTCGTCGCACGGGCGACGACGGGTCGGGGGCAGGTGCTCGACGTCGCGATGGTCGACGGCGCGTCGCTGTACTCGACGTTCCTGCGCGGCCTGCACGCCGTGGGGTTGTGGGGCGGCGAACCCGGCACGAACCTGCTCGACGGCGGCGCACCGTTCTACGACACGTACACGTGTGCGGACGGCCGGCACGTCGCCGTCGGAGCGCTCGAACCACAGTTCTTCGCGGCCCTCGTCGACGGGCTCGGCCTCGACGCCACGACGCTGCCCGCGCAGACCGACGCCACGGGATGGTCGCGCTGGCGTGAGGTGCTGACGGCGACGTTCGCGACGAAGACGCGTGACGAGTGGGCGCAGCTGTTCGACGGCACCGATGCGTGCGTCACGCCCGTCCTCACACCCTGGGAAGCACCGCATCACCCGCATGCCGTGGGGCGCGAGGCGTTCGTCGACGTCGACGGCGTGACGATGCCCGCTCCCGCGCCGCGGTTCGGTGGAAGCGACTGAGGGTGCCGGCATCCGAAGACACGGGACCCCGCCGCACCAGGTACGCCGGTGCAGCGGGGTCTCGCGTGGACGGGGGAGGTCAGCCTTCGTTCTGCTTCGACTCGTCCGTCGTCTCGTCGATCTTGATGCCCTGCTGCTGCGAGCCGGACATGATCTGTGACAGCGCCGTGTTGGCGGCCATGATCGAGGCGAAGTTGCCCGAGGTGAGGTCGCCCTTCATGTTCTTGACGCTCTCGACGGCGGTGCCGAGCGGCTGCGCGATCGTCTTGCACAGCGTCGGGTTGGCCTGGGCGTTCTTGACGGCGTTGTCGAGCAGCTTGAGGTCGAGTGCGGCGGTCGCGCCACCCTTGATCAGGGCCTTCGTGCGGCCGTCGGCGCCCTTCTGGAACGTGCCGGCCTTGTAGGGCTTCCACAGGTAGCGGTGGAATGTGCCGGCCGTCAGGCCGATGTCCGTCGCGAAGCGCGTCTTGGCGAACTTGCGCGTGTTCTCGGTCGGGCAGTCGATCGGCTTGGCGCTCGACGAGGACGACGCGGACGACGATGCCTCGCCCGAGCCGCTGGCGCTCGAGTTGGAGCTGGCGTCGCCGGAGACGGAGGACGTCGCGCTCGCGGCTGCGCCGGAGGCGGCGCTCGTCGCGGAGGAGGCGGAGTTGGACGAGTCCGAGCCGCACGCCGTGAGAGCGGTGAGCGACAGGGCCGCGACGGTGGCGGTGGTGGTGCGAGTGAAACGCATCGGTGTTCCTTTCGGCGGGGATGTCGTAGGGGCAGACGCATGGAGAATCTATGGGTTGCGTCCAGGTGGGTGTGATCCCCGTCCCCCCGACATATGCCGGGGTCCTACGCTGGGAGACATGGTGGTTCGTCGCGTGGCCGTCGTCGGCGGTGGAGTCGCAGGACTGACCTTGGCCGCGGCGCTCGACCCGGCGCGTTTCGACGTCACCGTCCATGAGGCGCAACCCGATCGTCGGACGGGCGCGGCCCTCGGGTTGTGGCCTGACGCTCTGCGCGCGCTTGCAGAGCTGGGGGTGCAGCTCGGCGGCGGGCACGGTGTGAGCGGCGCTGCGCCCGGTAGGGCCCGCGGAGTCGGTGTGTCATCTGGAGTTGGAGTGGTTCGCAGGTGCGAGCGAGTCGACCTGCACACGATGACGGGGCGACGGCTGTTGCGGGCGCCCGCGCCACCCGTCGCGCAGGTTCGGCGCGAGCATCTCATGGTGGCGTTGCGGGCGGTGGCGCCCGCGCCCGTCGCGCATCGCGTCGACGATCCTCGCGAACTGGACGCCGACGTCGTCGTCGGTGCCGACGGCGTGCGCTCGCGGGTGAGGGGCATCGTCGACCCTCGGCGTGCCGAACGACGTGCGACGCCCTGGGTTACGTTGCGCGGTATCGCGCCCGCGCTCGAGGGTCTCGACGGAACGAACCCGTTTGCACGCGAGTTCTGGGGTGCGGGAAGGCTTTTCGGCGACGCTCCGGTGAGCGGTGGCAGGTATTGGTTCACCGCGCACGCGATGGCGTCGGCGCAGGGCGACACGTCCGATCACGGGGTCGGCGTGATGCGTGGGGCGTATGCGCCGGAGCAGCTCGACGTCATGGCGGTCGTCGACGAGGCGAGACGACGTTTCGCGGGTGCGGCACCCACCGTCCGGGCAGCGCTGGCCGCAGCCGACGACACGACCGTCGCGACGCGGTTGTGGGTCGCCCCGCCGATGCGTCGCTATGTGCAGGGCCGCTTCGTCGTCATCGGTGACGCGGCGCACGGGTCGCTGCCGAACCTCGCGCGTGGCGCGAGCGACGCCATCATCGACGCAGTGACGCTCGCCCGGGTGCTGAACGCCGACGGCGGCCTGGGCCGCTGGCAGCGTCGGCGATGGCCGGTGACGCAGGCCGCGCGGCTGGGCGCGTCGGCCGTCATGGCCGTCGCGACGGGCTGGGGGTAGCCCCTCCCCTCCTGCGCCCAAATGCGCCGGGTGCACTTGGGCGCAGGAGGTGTTTGAGTTGGGCCACCCCATCTGCGTCCAGATGCACCCGGGTGCACTTGCACGCAGATCGTCGGGGCAGAGACGTGCAGGATGGGGGCATGGCTACTTCTCTCTTGTTCGGCGCCGGCGATCTGGGCACGCAGATCGGGTTCGACCTGGCGCGCGCGGGCGATGACGTCGTCGCGCTGCGACGCCACGCCGATCGCGTGCCCGAGCCGCTGACGGGCATCTCCTGCGACCTCGGCGCGGGCGTCGACGCGGTGCGCGCGGCGCTCGAACCGTTGACGAAGCGCGGCGGCTGGGAGCGTGGGCCGCAACGTGTCGTCGTCTGCCTCACGCCCGACGCGCGCGACGAGGAGGCCTATCGGGCGACGTTCGTCGAGGCCACGGGTACTGCGCTCGCGGCGATCGCCGCGCTGGGTTGGGCGCCCGAGCGGGCCCTGTTCGTGTCGTCGACGGCGGTCTGCTCGTCCGGCGGTCTCGTCGACGAGAACACGCCGCCCGCTCCGCAGACGCCGACGGCCCGTGTGCTCGCCGGGGCCGAACAGCTTTTTCTCGCAGCGCTTCCCGCGTCGACGCGGGGCATCGTCGTGCGCCCGAGCGGCATCTACGGCCCGGGTCGCGAATGGTTCGTCAACCGGGTGAGCGAGGGCGACGTCGGCGATCCGTCACGGACGACGCATCGCGTGCATCGTGACGATCTGGCGCGCGCGATCACGCACCTGCTGACGATGACGGCGGAGCCCGACGCGCTGTATCTCGTCACCGATGACGCGCCCGCGTCGGCGGGTGAGGTTGCCACGTACCTGGCCGAACGCCTGGATGCCGACGCCGACCCGTCGTGGCGCGGGGAGTGGAGTGCGAGCCGTCGACTCGACAACTCGCGACTGCGGCGCACGGGGTTCGCGTTCGACTTCCCGACGTATCGCGAGGGCTACGCCGCCGTGCTGGACGGCGACGGCGTGCGTCATTCGTGACTCGCGCGACGCGTCATGCCTGAGTCATCTGCGCAGCGCGTCATCCTGACGCGGTCGGCGGCGACGCGAGAGAAGCGGTGCGGCTGTGAGCGACGCCGTCAGCGGCGTGTGGCGCCGATGATCGGTGAGTGGCTCCGGGGGGCTGCGGCGCGCCGTCGGCGGACAAGAGCCATGACGTGCCCGGCGCCGAGGAAGGTGATGCCGATGACGCTGAGCACGACGAGCGCGTAGGAGATGATCCGGTTGCACACGCCGATCTGAGTCGGCGCGCCCCAGGCGTACCAGTGCCCGGTTTCGGCGTAGGTGTACGTCTTGTACGCGAGAGCCCACAGGACGAAGGGGGCGCTGAAGAGGGCGCCTGCCGCGATGATGGACGCGCCCACGTGACGCAACCACCGATCGACGCCTGGTGTGAAGGACGCCATGCTGACCATCTCCTGTGTCGGAGCTCACGTAAAGGGGGCGCGTCTTTCGGATGAACAGCTTCACCCTTTGGGTCATTTTTTCCCTTAGGGCCGGTAGGTTGGGGCGGACAAGGGGCTGTTTTTCGGCATGACGCGGCATGCTGCCTCGGTTCGAAGAGCTGCCGGGGGAGGCTGGCGGGCAACGGCCGCAGACGACGATGGCGGGCGGTGGGGGGTGCGCCCTTCGTCAGGTATGCGCCGCCGGGCCGGTGGGCGGAAGAGGGGTCAGCGTGCCACGTCGAACACCGCGAGGTTGATGCCGTTGGCGAACTGCTGGCTCTCCACGAGCGTCAGGCGCGTCTTGATGCCGTCATCGGCGAACAGCCGCTTGCCGCCGCCGAGGATGACGGGGAACGTGAGGAGGGTGTAGCGGTCGACGAGGCCCGCGCTCGCGAGCGAGACGGCGAGCGTGGGCGAGCCGTGGACGAGGACGGGGCCGTCGGTGACGTCGCTGAAGCGCGAACCGTCGCCGTGGGCGCCGTCGCGCAGCTTGCGCACGTCGTCGAGCGTTGTCAGCAGGTGCGAGTATGCCCACCCGGAGGCGGTGACGGCGTCCTGCGTCAGTGACGTCGACACGACGAACTTGGGGAGTGCGTTGTAGGTCGCGAATTCGTCCATCGACGGCCAGACGGGCGCGAACTCCTCGAAGCTCACGCGGCCGAGCAGGAGCGCTGCGGCGTCCTGTTGTTCGCGGCCCTTGATCTCGTAGGCGGCGGGGTCGAACTCGACGTCCTCGAACGTCCAGCCCGCGTGCTCGTGGTTGCCCCCGCCGGGGGCTTCGACGACGCCGTCGAGGCTGATGAACTCGGTGATGACGATCGGGCGCATGACGGGCCTTTCGGCCGAGGTCGGCGGACGTGCTCAAGCATGGCACCCGGGCTGCGCGCACTCATGAGCTGAGAGTCGACATACATGACGAGAGGGTGGCGCAGCCGGCAGGGAATCCTCTCGGATGCGCACTTTGGGACATGCGGCTTCTCGGAATGGCCTACCGACACGTTTCGAGCGCCGAGGGCGGCGGCCGTGCACCGGCCGACCGTCGTCCCGATCGTCTACGGCGGAGCCGCCTCGTGATTGCCGAAAAAGTCGGCGCATCGTTCCGCTACCCACGACGCACTACTCGAGGCGAGCCCCTTGACACGTGCGTCCGGGGGGCGTTCGCTGTCTATGGGGCGGCGTCGGAGAGGCCTTGCCAGAAAGACATCGAGCGACACAGTCGGATCGGAATAGACACGAAAGCAGTGGTGTACGAGGGGCCGACCTCCTTCGCGGCCGGCAAGGCAACCCCTTCTTGGATCGTCTCTCACGAAATCTCGCTGGACCGAGCCGCCGATGCCTACAAGAACTTCGACGCCAGGTCCAAGGGTTGGACCAAGGCTCTCATCAAGGCCGGCATGTCAAACGGAAAGAAGGAAAACTGAGATGGCAGCAGATCTTCAGGGCAAGAGGGTCGCGATCCTCGCCGCCGACGGAGTAGAACGCGTTGAGCTCGAACAACCCCGCGAAGCACTGGATCGGGCCGGCGCTCAGACCGAGGTCCTCTCGATCCACGACGGCGAGATCAAGGCCCGTAAGAACGACCTGGATGAAGCGGGCACGTTCACCGTCGACGGGTTGGTCACCGACGCCTCGGCGGGCGATTACGACGCCCTGCTGCTTCCCGGCGGCACGGTGAACCCCGACCAGCTCCGGGTCGACAAGGACGCCGTTTCCTTCGTCCGCGACTTCGTCGAGAGTGGCAAGCCCGTGGCGGCGATCTGTCACGGGCCCTGGACGTTGATCGAGGCTGGCGTGGTCGGAGGTCGCACCTTGACATCCTTCCCGAGCATCCGCACGGATCTGCGCAACGCCGGTGCGGAGGTCATTGACCAGGATGTCGTGGTCGACGGGAACCTGATCACCAGCCGATCACCCGAAGACCTGCCTGCGTTCTGCGATACGATCGTGGCGAAATTTGCGAGCAATTCGACCCAGGAAGAGGTGACGTCATGAGCGTGACGAAGGGTCTGCTTGTCAGGCTGGAGGCCCTGCCCGGCAAGGAAGACGAGGTCCAGGAATTTCTCGGCATCGGGCGAGGGCTCGTCGAGGAGGAACCGGCCACCATCGCTTGGTTCGCGATCCGTCTCGGCCCGTCCTCATTCGGGATCTTCGACGTGTTCCCGGATGACGCCGGCCGCGACGCGCACCTGTCCGGTGCAGTCGCTGCCGCTCTCGGCGAGCAGACCGGCAAGCTGTTCAGCGAGCCGACGATCGAGAAATTGGACGTCCTGGGCTCCAAACTCCCCGCCTGACACCACAGACCGGGAGTACTGGCCCAGAGAGGAGGGGTCGCTGCGCACGGTGACTTCGGGCTTACGCAGCCCGCTGACGTTGTGACAGCGACCCCTTCTCTTGCGGCCTATCGCTAATCACCAACAGATCGGGGAACCGCGATGACAGGAACTGACGACGGCGTTGCCACGACGCGTTCACCCGAGGTAGCGGTGATCGGGGGCGGGATCGTCGGTCTGTCGACGGCGTACGCGCTGCGGGAGCAGGGCGTGCCGGTGCGCTTGTACGAGGCTGGTGTGCCCGGGACGGGTCAGTCCGCAGGCGAGTCGCGGATCTTCCGGCATGCCCACGACGACCCGCGACTCGTCGCCTTCGCGCGCGAAAGCCGCGGCATATGGGATGAGTGGGCCGAACACTTCGACGTCGAGCTGGTCTCATCAGACGGTGTCCTGGCGATCGGAGACAGCGCCCTGGCGCGGCTGCGGGTGCTCGACCAGGTCGGCGGCGTGGAAGCGCGCGAGATCGACGCGGCCGAGGTCGCCCAGCGGATGCCGCTGCTCGCTGGGTACTCGGGGCCAGCGGTGCTCGACGAGTCGGGCGGCGCGATCCGCACCCGAGCCGCGATCAAGGCACTCACGGGTGCCCTCGCCGATGCGGTCACCACCGGTGAGGTCATCTCCATCGATCCCCGCGCCGACGGGACGGTCGAGGTGCGCAGCGTCACCGACCGGGCTGTCTACTCCAAGGTGGTCGTGTGCGCCGGCCGCGAAACCACCCGCCTGGCACGCAGCGTCGGCCTGTCGCTGCCGGTTCGCCTTGCCGCACACGTCAGGTTGACCTTCGACGTGAAAGCCGCCGCCCCGGCACGAGTCGCGTGCCTGCAGGACAGCAGCGGCGTCTTCGGTGAAGTCGGCGTCTACGCGACGCCGCTACCGGGCAACAGAAACTATTCGGTCGGGCTCAGCGACACCGTCGGCGTCCGCGACGACGGAACTTTCATCGACCCGGCGGCGATTCGATCGCTGGATGAACGCGCACGCGAATACGTGACACGGGCGCTGCCCGGTCTCCACCCAGAGCCGCGCGACTTCCTTCACTGCTGGGTGACCGACCTCCCGTGGAGTGAGGACGGCGTGGCCGTGTGGGAGGCAGACTCTGTCCTGTTTGTGGCTGGTCACAATTTGTTCAAGCAGGCACCTGCGCTGGGTCGCGCTCTTGCCCAGGCTGCGACCGGCGGCGGTGTCCGCGCCGAGCTCACGCCCGAAGCGCGCCTCGGCGAGGCCCAGAGCTAGGGCGTGTCCCCCAATCGCGGGGGACCCGCGATTCTGGCCGGCAAACTGTTCAGCGAACCCACGATCGAGAAGGTGGATGTCCCGGCCCTCTAAGCTCCCCGCCTGAGACTACGACCTCGTCGAGTGTGTCGCTGTGCGATGTTCAGATCGCGCAGCGACACACTCGTCACATTGAGGTCACGTTGGTGGCTGCCTGCAGTGCGGCGGCAAGGTAGCCCGCGGAAGCACCGACGCCCTTGTCCGCGACGTAGGCGGGCGTACCACCTGCAACCACGGTCCCGCCGGCGTCGCCCGCGCCGGGTCCAAGATCGATCACGTGATCGGCCACCGCGACGACGCGCATGTCCAGCTCTGCGGCGACGAGCGTGTTGCGCGCATCGAGCAGCGGTTCGTCCTGGCTCGTAGGAGCACCGGTTTCGCGGCTCGCATGCACGCTCGCCGAGGACGCGGTGTACCCGGCCTCACAGCGTGGCTGGGCGGGCGCGCTGGGTGCTGCTCGTAGACTGACTGGGTGGAGCTCGGGCAGAAACAGCAGGTGCGCTGGGTGCGCAGCCTGCTCGTCGCTGCCCTGACGGCGTGCTCGGCGGGCGCCGCGCACGTCGCCGGTGGCGGGCATCGCGCACCGGTGCTGCTGCTCATCTGCATGACGGTGATCGGCACGCCGATCATGCACGCGGTGAGCACGCGACGCTGGAGTTTCGCGCAGCTCGTCGGCGTCATGGCAGTCGCGCAGCTCGCGCTGCACGCGGCGATGTCGACGCTCATGCCCGCCTCGATGACGATGCCGCACCACGCGAGCGCCGCCGACGTCAGCGCCGACGGCACGAGCGCGACGATGGCCGCGAGCCATATCGGCATGACATGGCTGTTCGCCGCGCTCCTCGCGTACGGCGAGAGGGCGCTCGCCTGGACGATCCGCGTCCTCGTGCCGCAGATTCAGCTCGCGCCGTTCGGTGAATTTCCGACGGCCTGCACGGTGTTCGACGACATTCGTGCGCCCCGCCTGGTGACGCTGCACGCCCCGCGGGCCAGCCGCGCCCCACCGGTGAGTTTCGTTCTCTCGCACTGATCCTCGGGATCTTTTCCCTCTCTCACGGGCCTGGCCATCAGGGCTGTCGACATGCGCCTCACTGCTGTCGACCGAGCGTCCGCATCGTGCCGGTGCGGTGAGCCCTGGTGTCAGGGGGCCTGACGAGCGCACGACGGCATGAGCAGCCCGTGGCCGCGCGCCACGTCGGCGTCACCCCGTCGCGCATCGAGCGGCCCGGGCGCCCCGCGCGTCCTGCGTTTTCCGGCAGCCGTGAAATCACCGCAGCGTTCGTCGCATCCATCGGCGACGCCACCGACTCCCCAGGCCGTGAGAGCCGCCGCGACGCCACGTCGCACCCAGAACGAAAGACCTCACCATGAACATGACCATCACGTCCGCCACCCGCCGCACCCGCCGCCTGACGGCCGTCGCCCTTCTGACGCTCGCCACGCCGGCAGCGCTCACCGCCTGCTCGTCGGACGATTCGGGCACCTCGGGAGACTCCAAGAGCGCCGCATCGTCGGCGCCGGTCACGTCGACGTCAGCCACGTCGAGCGCCGACGCCACGATGGCGTCGCGCATCACGCCGTCAGACACCTGGGCGAAGGCCGCCGATTCGGGCATGAGCGCCGCGTTCGGCACGCTGAAGAACACCGGGACGAAGCCCATCGTCGTCACCGGCGCTCGCGGTGACGCCGGGCCGGTGCAGTTGCACGTCACGCAGAAGACCGCGACGGGCATGGAGATGAAGGAGACGAAGTCCTTCACCGTGCCCGCCGGCGGCTCGCTCGAGCTCAAGCCGGGCAGCAGCCACCTCATGTTCATGAATCTCTCGCACGCGCTCAAGGCAGGCGAGACGCAGAAGCTCACCGTGACGTTCGAGGACGGCTCGCACACCGACGTCAGCTTCCCCGTACGCGCCTATGACGGTGCGAAGGAGAAGTACGCGGGCTCCGGCCATGCGCAGCACTCGTCGGAGGCGAGCCACTCCGGCGACGCCCACTCGAGCGGCATGGGTTCGCAGTCGGCCGGCTCGACCATGCCCGGCATGTCGACCACCCCCTCCCACTGACCCTGACGGCCCGAAAGGCTCCCACGATGAAGAAGACCTATGCCGCCCTCGCGCTCGCCACGACGATCGCGTTCGCGCCCGCCGCATCAGCCCACGACGAACTGACCGGCACGACGCCGAAGAACGGCGCGACGGTGACGAGCGCGCCGTCATCGCTCGAGCTGGCGTTCGCCGAGAAGCCGCTCGCCGTCGGCAACCAGATCTCCGTCAAGGCACCGGACGGATCGACGTCGAAGGCCACGCCGAAGGTGGACGGCAGCACCGTCAGCGCCCCGTTCGCGGGCCACGGTGACGGCGCGTACACCGTGACGTGGCGCGTCGTCTCCAGCGACGGTCACCCCATCAGCGGGTCGTACACGTTCACGCTGAAGGGCGGCACTGCAAGCACTGCGGCGCCGTCGACGGCAGCGTCGTCCTCGGGCGGCGCCGCGTCGCCGTCACCGCGCGCGACGGCCACGACGAGGTTCGACTCGCCCGCTCCGTCGCCCGCGGCGGAGGCGCACCAGGACGCTGACGGCAGCGCCGCGTGGAACGTCATCGCCGCGGTGGCGGGTGTCGTCGTGGTGGTCGGCATCGGAGTCGCGCTCATGGCGCGGCGCCGTCGCGGCCAGTGAGCCTTCGCCGTCAGCGTCGTGACGATGCGCGGGGTGCCTCGACGGAGGTGCCCCGCGCAGGCCGCGGTCAGGACGAGGAGGGTTCAGGTGATGGTCCGTCACGCGTGGATCCGCAGTGCCCAGCCGGCCCAGCGGCGGCGACGGCCGGGGCGGCGCGCGAAGGTGGACGAAAATCGCAGAAGGGGACAGGAATCGCCGATGGGGGCGGGGCCTCGCGGCGGGGAGTGATCGCCGGGTCGTTCGCGAGCCTCGGTGCCGTTGCGCTCGCGGCGTGCGATCGCGCGGGGTCGGGAGCGTCGGCCTCAGGGGCGGGGCCAGGTTCTGGGGCGGTAGGTTCGGGATCCTCGAGTGCCTCGGCCCCTCAGGGCGCGCGTGCCAGCGCGTCGGCGCATCCGGCGCGCTGGCACGTGCCGAGCGGTGCGCCGCGTCAGTCGGGTGTGACGACGCAGCCCGGCACGCACGCGCACTGGATCGGCCTCGACCTCGCGCGCGATGCGATGAAGGACGACCTGCGTCGTGCGCTCGTCGTCGTCGACGACACCGCGTCGCGCTTCGTCGCGGGGTCGACGCCGCTGCCCGACGTCGCGCATGAACTCGCGTTCGATGCCGGCGGCGTCGCGATCGCCGTCGGCCTCGGGCCGCGCGTGTTCACGCTGCGCGGCATGAGGGCGAAGGCTCCGTCGTGGCTCGCGCCGATCCCCACGATGCCGATCGATCGGTTCGAGAAGCCTTGGGATCAGACGGATCTCGTCATCCAGATCGACGCGGCCAACCCCGTCGGGGTGAGTCACGCGGCGACGCAACTCTTCAGCGCGCTCAAGGGCATCGCGACGCCGCGCTGGCAGCAGCGCGGTTTCCACGCCGGCGCGCGCCCGAGCGATGCAGGTGTCACGCGCAACCTGTTCGGCCAGCTCGACGGGCAGGAGCAGCCGAACGTCGACGGCAACGAGGCCGACCGCGTGTGGAACGCCGCCACCACCGCCGCGCCGTGGATGGAGGGCGTCACCGGCATGGTGATCCGCCGTATCCGCATGGACGTCGACGTGTGGCAGACCCTCGATCGTGCCTCCCAGGAGAACGCGATCGGCAGGCGGCTGACGAACGGTGCCCCGCTGACGGGCGCGTCACCGCACGACCCGATCGACTTGGAGAAGACCGACGAGCTCGGCCTCAGCGTCATCAACCCGGCGGCGCACGTGCCGCGGGCGCGGCCGGCGAAGACGGGGGAGCGCATCCTGCGCCGCCCCTATAACTACGAGGACGCGCGCGCCGACGGCACGAGCGACCGCGGGTTGATCTTCGTCGCGTTCTGCGCCGACGTGGCCGCGCAGTTCGTGCCGATCCAGCGCCGCCTCGCCGAGGCCGACCTCCTCAACACCTGGACGACGCCCATAGGCTCCGGTGTGTACCTGCTGCCGAGCGCCCCGCGTCCGGGGAGATACCTGGGCCAGAACATCGTCGAGGCGTGACGCGCTGCGTGCACCTTGTCGGCAGGGTGCCTGCGAATGCCTCTTTCGTCACGTCGACAGGTGCCGCAAGGTGTCGAAAATCGCGGAATGACGGGGTTGTCGGTGGCGGATGCCAGAGTTCACATCGCAAACTCGTTGACGGGATCTGCCGCGCGTAGTTGACTGAAATCAAAGCATGTTCACGAACGAGGCGGCAGGTGCCGCCGGAGGAGTCAGCTCGATGAAGCTCGCCGGTCAGATCGTCTCCCAGCTCCAGGCCGCCGGTGTGCGCCGCATCTACGGCATCGTCGGAGACAGCCTCAACCCCATCGTCGACGCCGTGCGCAGCACCGGCGGCAGCGCGAAGGGTGGCATCGACTGGATCCACGTGCGCCACGAGGAGGTCGCCGCCTTCGCCGCGTCCGCCGATGCGCAGGTGACGGGCGAACTCGCCGTCTGCGCGGGCTCCTGCGGCCCGGGCAACCTGCACCTCATCAACGGCCTCTACGACGCGAACCGCTCCGGCGCGCCGGTGCTCGCCATCGCGAGCCACATCCCGAGTGCGCAGATCGGGCAGGACTACTTCCAGGAGACCCACCCCGACCGTCTCTTCACCGAGTGCAGCGTCTACTCCGAGCTCATCTCGACGCCCGTGCAGAGCCCCCGCGTCGTGCAAGCGGCGATCCAGCACGCCGTCACGCTCAAGGGTGTCTCCGTCATCACGCTGCCCGGTGACATCGCCGACGAGCCCGCCACCTCCGACGTGACGCCCGTCGCCGTGCCCGAGCCGGGCGTGCTCGTGCCGTCGGCCGGAGTCGTCGAGAAGCTTGCCGCCGAGATCAACGCGGCGGAGAAGGTCGCCATCTTCGCCGGCGCCGGTGCCGCCGGGGCACACGACGAACTCATGCGGCTCGCGAGCAAGGCCAAGGCGCCCGTCGGGCACTCGCTGCGCGGCAAGGACTTCGTGCAGTACGACAACCCGTTCGACGTCGGCATGACGGGCCTGCTCGGCTACGGCGCCGCCGCCGAGGGCATCGAGGAAGCCGACCTCATGATCATGGTCGGCACCGACTTCCCGTACGACCAGTTCCTGCCCGACACGCGCACCGTGCAGATCGATGCGCGCGCCGAGGTGCTCGGCCGCCGCACGGCCGTCGACCTGCCGATCCAGGGCGACGTCAAGGCGACTCTCGACGCCGTGCTGCCGCTCGTCGAGGAGAAGAAGAACTCGAAGTTCCTCGACAAGACGCTCAAGAAGCACGAGAAGCTCATGGACAAGGCGGTGGGCGCCTACACCCGCAAGGTGGAGAAGCACACCCCCATCCACCCCGAGTACGCCGCGTCGCTGCTCAACGAGGCCCTCGCGGACGACGCGATCGTCACCGCCGACACGGGCATGTGCAACGTGTGGTCCGCGCGCTACATCCAGCCGACGGGCCGCAGCCGCCTCATCGGCTCGATGCTGCACGGCTCGATGGCCAACGCGCTGCCGCAGGCCATCGGCGCCCAGTTCGCGCACCCCGACCGCCAGGTCGTCGCGATGTGCGGTGACGGCGGCCTGTCGATGCTCATGGGCGACATGCTGACGGCACGCGCCTACGACCTGCCGCTGACGCTCGCCGTGTTCAACAACTCGACGCTCGGCATGGTCAAGCTCGAGATGCTCGTCGACAAGCTGCCCGACTTCGGCGTCGACGTGCCCGAGGTCAACTACGCCGCCATCGCTCAGGCGATGGGCTGGCACGCCATCCGCGTCGAGAACCCGAAGGACCTCGAGAAGGCGTACGCCGAGGCGCTCTCGCACAAGGGCCCGAGCCTCGTCGACATCGTCACCGACCCGATGGCACTGTCGATCCCGCCGAAGATCACGAGCGACCAGGTGTTCGGGTTCGCGACGGCCATGTCGCGCATCGTGCTCAACGGCGGTGCGGGCGAGGCCGTCGCGATGGGCCGCTCCAACCTGCGCAACATCCCGCGTAGCTGGTGACGGCGCTCCTCGCCGCCGGCTGAGGCGGGCGGCGAGGCCGAGGACGAGAGCGGTCGCGTCCTGTTGTGGCGCGCCGCACGGCGTGAGTGCCAAGCGAAATCTGTCTGGGTTCTGCGATTTCCTCCGGGTGACACTACAGGTGTAGTGTCACTGGATGGGGCCTGGGCAAGTACGGTTGAACCAAGGCCCGGCAGCTCGCCGCGACGCGAGCGGCTGGCCCCCACCAAACCGCCCGCATCCCGTCCTTCGGAGGAAGCCCATGGCGCAGCGTCTCGACGAGTCTGCTCCTGCACAGACCACCGCTCGCGAGCAGATCCGTCAGTTCGCCCCCCGCCTCATCGTGCTCGCGCTCATGTGCGTGCTCGTGCAGGGCCTCATGGGGCTGTCGTACATGGGTGCCTTCGGCAAGCCGGAGGCGAAGAAGGCGCCGTTCATCGTCGTCAGCCACACCGAGGGCAACGCCGGCTACATTGCGAACAAGCTCAACGCCATCGCCGGTCAGCCCGTGCTCGCGACGATCAGCACCGACGAGAAGGCCGCCATCGAGCAGGTGAAGAAGGACAGGGCCGTCGGCGTCTACGTCTTCAACCCGAGCAAGACGGAGAAGAACCCGAAGGACACGCTCTACTACGCCTCGGCTCAAGGCGCCTCGCGCGCTCAGGTGGCGCAGACCGTCGCGACGAAGACGTCACAGAACGCGAAGCGCGGCCTCGTCACGCATGACGTCGTCAAGGCTGCGCCCGACGACGCCCGCGGAACCGCCGCGTTCTATCTCGTCCTCGCCTGGATGGTCGGCGCCTACCTGCTTCCCGCGTCGATGACGACCGTCGTCGGCAACCGCTCGCACACCGCCATCGGGGCGCGCATGCGTCTGCTGCTGTTCGCCGCGTACGCGGTGCTCTCGGGCATCGTCGGCACCCTGGTGGCGCAGCACATGCTCGACGCGCTGCCCGGCCCGTTCTGGAAGATGTCCGCCATGGGCATGGCGCTCGTCTTCGCCGTCAGCACGTTCACGTTCGGCCTGACGTCGGCATTCGGTTCGCTCGGCGTGGGCCTCGCGATCCTGCTGTTCGTCATCCTCGGCAACCCCTCCGCCGGCGGTGCGTTCGCCTACGACGTGCTGCCCGAGCCGTGGCGCTCGGTCGGCCCGTACCTGCCGAACGGCGCGGGCGTCGACGCCGTGCGCTCGATCGCCTACTTCGGCGGCGTCGACCTCACCCGCCCCCTGTGGGTCGTGGCGGTCTGGGGCGTCATCGGCCTGTGGATCCTGTTCATGATCGGCAACAACACCTACCGCTTCGCCCCGGGCGGCGTCGACGCGAGTGACGACGACGGCGTCGGTGCCGTCGGCGAGTTCGTCGAGCATCAACTCGGCCACCACCCGCCGCACAGGCAGGAGGGCGGGCGGGGGCCCGGCTACGAGCGCGAGTCGCGGGAGCGGGCGTCTGAGACCGCCTCGAACGATGACGTCGACGGCCGCGGCGACGCCGGCGACCGCACCGCGGAGCTTCCCCTGCGGCGCGACCGCCGCGAGCGTCACGACACCGCCGACCATCCCGGCGACGGCGACGCGCCGGCCTGACCGTCGCCGATCACAGGCCTGACGCGGCCCTGAGCGTCGCATCGAAACCACCTCTGGGGCTCAACCGGGCACCTAGGGGTGGTTTCTTCATCCTCTGGCCTCGGTAGCGTCGCGTCATGGCCGATTGTGCGCTCGAGTTGAGCTTCGACGAGCGCAGCGCCACCGCCGTCGAGGATCAGTGGCGGGCGCTGCGATTCCTCGGCCTGCCGTCGCAACTCGACCACCGTGGCATGACGAACGCGCCGCACCTGTCGCTCGTCGTCGCATCTGCGATTCCCGACGACGTGGTCGCCCGCGCCCGCGAGTTCTTCGCCGCCGCGTTGCCGATCCGTCTCGACGTGCGCGGCCTCATCGCGTTCGGCGCGGGCTCACGGGTGACGCTCGCGCACCTCGCCGAGCCGCCCCGTGCGGTCGTCGATGAGGTGACGGCGCTGCGCCAGGCGTCACCGCGCGTCCGCCACCCGGTGTGGACGCCGCACGTGACGCTCGGTCGGCGCATCCCGCGCGATCGACTCGGGGAGGCCATGGCCGCCGTCGACGCCCGCGGTGGTGAGCCGGCGCCTGACGTCCTCGTTGCCGACCGTCTGCGGTGGTGGGATCCCGCGACCGCGACGATCGACGTCCTCGCCCGAGCCTGACGTTGCCCCCGGCCCCACGGAGCCCCCGCGGCACCCGTCAGAGCCGCCGGCATCGCCCGGAAACGCGTCATCCTCGACGCGTTTCCGGGCGATGATCCGCTGCTTTCGGTCCGCGGTAGACGGCTGCTCGTCTCACGGGTCGGCGCGCGAATCGAGGGTTCATGAGGTGCGGGCCTAGCCTCGATCGTCATGAGCGCCCATGCCGAACGCACCTTCGCCGACCTCGTCACCGACGAACGTGAACTGCTGCTGTTCGCCATGACGCCCCCACGCGCGACGACGAGTGCCGAACGTGCGCAGGAGATCGCCGACGCGACCCTCACGCGTCTCGACGGCCTCGACGTTGACGCGCTCATCCTCTACGACCTCGACGACGAGTCGGATCGCACCGACGACGACCGACCGTTCCCCTACCTCGAGACGATGGACCCGGCCGACTTCCTCGCCGGCCCGCTCGCCGGGTGGGGTGGTAACGCGATCGTCTACCGCTGCGTCGGCAAGTACGACGAGGCGCAGCTGCGCGACTTCCTCACCTCACGCCGTCAGGGTGACGCGACCGTCTTCGTCGGCGCCAGTTCGTCCGACAAGCCGGTGCGGACGAGCCTGCCGCGCGCCGTCGACCTCGCCGCCGAGCACGAGCACGTGACGCTCGGCGGGGTCGTCATCCCCGAACGCCACGCACGCACCAGCGCCGAGCACGAACGGCTGCTGCGCAAGCAGGATTCGGGTGCGGCGTTCTTCGTCAGCCAGGTCGTCTATGACACCGGTGAGGCGAAGAACACGATCAGCGACTACGCCTACGCCTGCGCCGAGCGGGGCATCCGACCGGCGCGCCTCATCTTCACGCTGTCGCTGTGCGGCTCGGAGAAGACCCTCGACTTCCTCGAATGGCTCGGCGTCGACGTGCCCCGCTGGGTCGGCAACGAACTGCGCCGCAGCCACGACACCCTCGAGGCGTCCTACGAGCACTGCCTCGCCGCCGCGCACGAACTCGCACGTTTCTGCCGCTACCTCGACGTGCCGTTCGGCTTCAACATCGAGAGCGTGTCGACGCGCCGCGTCGAGATCGACGCGACGGTGCAGCTCGCCCAAGATGTCGCCCGGGTGCTCGGACGCGGCGCCGGCGGCGAAGCCGAGGTGCCGCCGCAGGAACGTCAACCGGAATCGGCGTTCGGCGCCTGACGGGGCCTGGCCGGGCGGCTCGGCGATCTGATCGCGCGTGAGGGGGTTTCGGCTCTGGAACCGCACAACCAGCCGCGCCGGGGTGGGCTTTTCGGCCTGCGGGGCTTCCATTCGTGACGCGCGGCTCAGGATCCCGCACCTCGGTTACGCTCGCGTAACTTTTGGCACGTCATTCCCCAACCGTTCCCGCGAAAAGATACTGTGTGGTAGGTCACATCGCGTGGCCGCTCCCTGCTGGTCCCCGGAAAACCCTGCCGCCCGAAGGAACCCCCATGCGCCGAAACCGTCTCGCCGCCGTCGCTCTCACGTTCGCCGCCACCTCCACCGCCTGCGTCACGACGATGGCTGCAGCGCCCGCCGCCCAGGCCGGCACCGCAACCTTCTACACCGCGCCCGCCAGCGTCCCGGCCACGCCCGGCACCCTCATCAAGAGTGAGCCGTTCTTCACCGGCCTCGGCGTCTACGGCAAGACGACGCGCATCATGTACTCGACACGCGACACGAACGACAAGCCGACCGCCGTCACCGGCGCCTACATCGAGCCGTGGGCGAAGTGGGCGGGCCCGGGCCCGCGTCCCGTCGTCAGCTTCTCCGTCGGCACGATCGGCCAGGGCGACCAGTGCGCGCCGTCGAAGATGCTCGCCACCGCGCTCAACCTCGAGGTTCCCGGCTCGATCGGGCTCAACTACGAGACGACCGCGATGAACAACCTGCTGTCGAAGGGAGTCGCCGTCGTCGTCACCGACTACGTCGGCCTCGGCATGAACGACCGCGTCCACAGCTACATGAACCGCGCCGACCAGGCCCACGCTGTTCTCGACGCGGCGCGCGTCGCGCGCAAGGTGCCCGGCGCGAGCGTCAAGGCCGACTCCAAGGTCGCGACGTACGGCTACTCCCAGGGTGGCGGCGCTTCCGGCACAGCCGTCGAGGCCGCGCCCACGTACGCGCCGGAGCTGAACGTCGCGGCCGCCTACGTCGGCGCGCCGCCCGCCGAGCTCAGCTCGGTGCTCTCCGGCGTCGACGGCAGCCCGATCGCCGGCGTCATCGGCTACATCATCAACGGCGCCGTCAGCGAATACCCGGGGCTGCAGAAGATCATCGACGACAACCTCAACGCCAACGGCAAGGCGATGCTCGCGAAGACGAGCGGGCAGTGCACCGCTGACACCGTCTTCGCGTTCGGTGGCAAGAAGACGGAGCAGTATACGAAGTCAGGCGAATCGCTCGCGCAGATCGTCGCGCGCGAACCGGCGCTGTCCGACTTCATCGACGCCCAGCGCATCGGCCGCCTCAAGCCGACGGCTGCCGTGCGCGTGGCGACGGCGAACGCCGACGATCTCGTCACGCACAGCCAAGCCCGCCAGCTCGCAGTCGACTGGTGCGGCAAGGGCTCCAACGTCACGTACGCGCCGCTGAGCAACCCGAGCGCCGGCACCAAGTCGATCCTCAACCACGCCGGCCCGCTCATCACCGACCAGTCGGCTGCGCGTGACTGGGTCGTCGACCGTCTCGCCGGCAAGCCCGCGGCGTCGAACTGCGGTTCCATCGCCGGGATGCCGTGACACCGGGACGCCGTGCGATCTGACGCGTGATCGACGAACCGCCCGAGAATCCTCGTGATTCCGGGCGGTTCGTTCGTACCGGCCCGTCCGGCCTGCAGCCGGCCGCCGGGCAACGTGAGCAGCGGTTTGGCGGGGCCCGCCCTTGCCGTCGTTGTGGGGGGGCGCATGGAGCGCGCGGGGCTGACACTGCGGCGTGTTTCACGTGAAACACCGCAGCCCCCGTCTCGTCGACGGGGGCTGCGGTGTCGCGCTCGACCTTGGGGCCGAGACGCGTCAGTGCGTGCGGCGCTCGATCAGCGTTCGGTGGATGATCGAACCCGCGCCGATGCCGATGGCCAGCGCGGCGAAGAACGCACCCATGGCCGGGTACTTGAGGAAGATGACGGGCGAGAGGGCGACCAGCACGAGGCAGATCGCCGCCATGCCGGCCGGCGGCAGCTTGAGGAATGTCTTGTATGCCGCGAACCCGAGGACGTTGCCGAGCAGCCAGCCGGCGAGGGGGTCGATCAGCCAGCTCGGCTCGGGCAGCAGACCCTTCTCGGGCTGGAAGATCCACAGCAGCAGGATGAGCACGCCGAGGGCCGTGACGTCGATAGCGACCCAGGCGGCGGTCGGGAACGTGAAGTCGTCGTCGCGACGCTCCGTGGGTGAGGTGCTCATGCCAGACCTTTCAGCGTGGACTCTCGGCGAGGTCGACGGGCGTCGACGTCGAACGTCAGCGCGTCGGCAGACACGCGTTCCTTCATTTTCCCCGCAACGGCGCATCCGGCGCCACCGATTCGGTCAGATTGGTGCCGGATAGCCTGCCCTGGGCAGGGCTATCAGCCCCCGCGCCGCATCTGCATGACGATGAAGCACGTGACGCCGACGACGATCGCGAGCACGACGGCGAGGGAACCGCCCGACAGGCGCGCGAGTGCGATGCCCAGTGCGACACCGCACAGGGCGAGGAGAAAGGCGCGCAGGCGCGGGGACGACGTCATCGCTCCAGCGTAGATCAGGCGGGCGGGTTGGGACGGCGGCGGCGGCGGGTGCGTCGGATCGTGACGCGAAGCCCGCGCGCGGCGCTCGTGCCGAACACGAGCCCGAGAGCGATCCCGACGATGGCGCCGGAGGCATTCGTCGCCGTCTTCCACGACTCATGCGGGTCGATGGCGAGCTGAGTGACGCTGACGAGCCCCAGCGAGCCGGGCACGAGCAGCCAGAAACTCGGCAGGAACAACACCATGCGCGGCAGCGTCGGGCGGGCGAGCGCCATCACCCATGCGCTGAAGGCGGCGATGAAGGCGCCCGCGCACGCGCCGGCCCAGGCGGGGTAGGCGAGCCAGTTCTGGATCGACCACTGCGTCGCGTACGTCAGCGTCGTCACGGCGAGCACCCAGGGTGCGAGGCGCCGCGGCACCGACTCCATGAGGCAGATGCCGATCGTCACCGCCCCGAGGCCGATGAACCCGGCGAGCGGGCCCAGCTCGTCGACGCGGGTGTTGACGAAGGCGCTGCTCGGCGCGTGCGTCAGCAGGCTCGCGCCGGCGACGCCTGCGGCGAACATGACGAGTTGCGCCGTGCCGTGCGCGAGGCGCGCGGCGCCGCTGACCATGGCGCCGGCGACGAGTTCGCTGAGGCCCGTGACGATGAGAGCGCCCGGCAGCAGCACCGCGACGGGTGGCAGCATCGTGCGCAGCGGACTGGCGACGAGACCGGCGTCGAAGGCGGCAAACGCGGCGGCCGCGACGATGAACCCGGCGAACAGCGGCAGCAGTGCCGCCGGGACGAGACGACGGCCCGTCAGGCGGATCAGGGCGACGGTGACGGGGCTCGCCAGGGCCGCGAACAGCACGCTCGACCAGGTCGGTTGCAGGATCCCGGCGATGCCCGCTGCGACGACGAGGCCGCCGAGGTACATGCCGACGACGGGAAAGCGGGCGCGTTGCCTCCTCAGGCCGCGCAGCGTGGCGAGGGCGTCCGCAGGCGTCAGCGACCCCATCTCCAGACCGTGCTGGATCGCGGCGACACGCGCCGTCTGATCGAGTCGCAACGAACCCTCGACGGACTCGAACGTCGCTGGCTCACCATGGCCGAGTCCCAGCGTCACGCCGTTAGGGTTGGCCTGCATCTGCACGCCGGGCAGGCCGATGGCGCGGGCGGCGCGCACGACGTCCTCCTCCGCCTCGTGCGCCCCCGCTCCGGCGGCCATGTGAGCAGCCGCGAGATAGACGAGCAACTGACGCGTCTGCGCGGGCGTCATGCGGTCGTCAGCGGGGGACGCGGCACCTTGCGCGCTCCTCGGCGCGGCCCCTTGCGCGACGCTCGGCGCGACGTCGCGCGCATGCGTCGTCTGCGGCGACGGGTCGGACGGGATGGACGAGCTCACCCGGCGATCCTAGAGCCGCCGGAGGCACCGAGCGTCCGCGCAAGGCTCCTCGCCCCGTCGCTGCGCCACCGCAGCCCCGCCGTTTGACGTCGCCGCCCGACGTCGCAGCGCCCGAGAACTCGCGGCCACCTGGCCCGTGCCCGACGGCGATTCTTGTCCACGTCAGCGATTTTCGGCCACCTTTACTGCCAGTGGCCGAACTGTTTACCTGCAGTAAAAGTGGACGAGAATCGCGGAGGTGTCAGGCCTGCAGGTGCGCGACGCGGTAGCTGGCGGCCATGCGACTGAAGGCGAGGGCGTCGGGTTCGAGGAAGCAGGCGGTGGCCCACACGTCGGCCCAGACCAGATCCGGCCCGACGACGGTGACGCTCGCACACCCGCACCCGTGCCCCATCGGCGATTCCTGTCCTCTTCTGCGATTTTCGTCCACATTCGTCCTCGGATCGACGATGTGGGCGCCGCGCTGCGCGGTGCCTGATGTCGCCAGCGCGCCCTGCGTCAGCTCGATCGTCGCGACGACGCTCGCCGCGTCGCGCGGATCGCTGATGCCGACGCGCCACACGCGTTCGATGCTTGCACTCGCGCCCGCCCCCGCGTCGCACGTCAGGTCACCGCCGGCGTTGAGGCAGAACACGATTCCGGGGACGGCGCGCAGGACGTCGGCGGCACGCTCGACGGCGAAACCCTTGACGAGGCCCGTCGGGTCGTACCCGCGGCTGCCGTCGGGACCGACGAGGTCGGTCGTGAACAGGCCATTCGTGACGGTCGCGGCTTCCTCGCACAACGCGCGAACGTCTGCGTACCAGGGGTCCGCCTCGGTCTCGTCGAGCTCACCGCGGCGAATACGCATGAGGTCGCTGTCGGCGCGGTAGGTCGAGAACACGTCGTCGGCGCGGTGCAGGGCGGCGAAGGCGCGGTGGGCTGCGTCGGCCAGTTCGTCTGTGCGTGAGTCGAACTCGTCGTGTGCGACGCGAATATGGAGCGAGACGGCCATGCCCATCGTGTGTTCGACGAACGCTCGGGTGCGCCACGGCGGTTCCGGGGTGGTGGGCATCATGATCTCTTCTCGCGTCGAAGCGGTCGTCATCATCGCGGGCTCAGATGTGGGCCTGGTCGAGCGCCGACTGCAGGCTCTGGATGTAGCCCGTCGAGGTGTACGTCGCGCCGGAGACCATGTCGATCGAGCTCGTCGTCGTGCCCGTCGCCTCGGAGTTGAGCGTCGGGATGGCCACGGAGTTGATCTCCTGATCGCGCGAGTTCTCGCTCGGGTAGACGATGGCCTCCGACGAGGTGACCTTTCCGTTCGCGACGGTGATGCGCACCTGCACCGGCCCCCAACGCGTATCGACGCTCGTGCCCGTGTAGGTCGCGGACTTCGCCGAGCCGGACGTGGAAGCCGAGGCCGCGGGCGTCGAACCCGAACCGGTGCCGGACCCCGATGTCGTCGTCTGCGTCGATCCCGCCTCGCTCTGGCCCGTCGTGGTGTTCTGCTGCATCGCAACGGTGTTCGACGCCCCAGCCCCGCCGGCTGCGACTGCCTCGGTCGACGTGCGGTAGCTGAACAGCAGCACCAGCAGCGTCAGCGTGCTCATGGCCCACCAGGTGATGCGTTTCATGATCGTCCTCGCTCAGTAAGTCAGTAGGTTCAGTAGGTGAAGTGCTCGACGTGGATCTGCTCGCGCGGCACGCCGATCTCGCACAGCGCCCGCTCGACCGCGCGCATCCACCCGGCCCCGCCGCAGACGTAGACGTCGCGTTCGCGCACGTCCGGGCAGGCGAGCAAGAGGGCGTCGGCGTCGCTGAGGTGACGGTGATCCTCGGGCAGCCAGCTCTCACGGCCGGGGATGCGGTGGCCGCGCAGCACGATGTACTGGCCACCGCGCGCGGCGGTGATGGCCTCGATCTCGTCGTCGAGCACGAGGTCGTCGTCGGTGCTGTGACGGTGGATGACGGTCGCGTCGAGCCGCCCCGTCGCGGGGTCGCTCGGCAGTTCGTCGAGCAGGGCGCGTAGCGGCGTGATGCCGATTCCGGCGCCGATGAGCAGCGACGCCCGGGTGCGAGCCGCACCTGCGTGCATGCGACCGTACGGTCCTTCGAGGAGGACGCGCGTCCCCGGCGTCAGCGTCGACAGGCGGCGTGAGCCGTCGCCGATCATCGCGGCGGTGAAGCGTAGCTCGACCTGCCCGTCGTCCCTCACGCGAGGCGCGGCGGACAGCGAGTACGGGTTCGCGCGCGTCACGCCCGGCCCGCCGAAGCGCCACTGCAGGAACTGGCCGGCGCGCGCGTCGAGTGCGGCCGTGGCACGCCCCACGGCGCTCACGTTGACAACGCCGGGCGCGATCTCCTCGACGTTCGTCACGCGCAGGCCGGCGCGCTGGGTGCGCGCGAGCGGTAGCAGCACGCGGAACACGATGACGGTGAGCGCCACCGCCGCGTACAGGGCCCACCAGAACGTCGTCGCGACGGGCGAGGCGAGGAAGTCGCGGCCCGTCCACAGCTGGTGCGGTAGGGCCAGACCCACGCCGAGGTAGGCGTACAGGTGCAGCAGATGCCAGCTCTCGTAGCGCAGCGCGCGCGAGCGCGGGGACCGAGTCGCGCTACCGGGGCGCAGCGGTTTGATGCTGGTGACGACGACTAGGCACAGCGCGACGGTTCCGGCCAGGGCGAGCAGCATCGCCGGGTAGGTGAGGGTGAAGTCGACGATCTGCCCCCAGATGCTCTGGTGCGCGTCGGCGGCGTAGCCGAGCGTGATGAGGGCGATGTGGGCGAGCATCAGCGTGAAGCTCGAGAAGCCGACCCAGCGGTGCAGGCGCGTCAGCCCATCCTGCCCGAAGGCCTGCTCCACGAACGGAACTCGCGCCATGAGCAGCACCTGCAGCAGGAGCAGGTAGCTCGCGATCAGACCCGTGAGGCGGCCCGATTCGTCGAGGACACCCGACGTGGACGTCAGGCCGGCAATCCCGCCGTTCGTCACCCACAGGGCGACGACGAACAGGCCGAGGCCCCAGGCGACGACGATGCTCGTGTCACGCCACCAGGAGGGGATGACGCGCGGTTCGCGTGGTGCCGCGGCGGCGGAGGCGCCGAGTCTGTTCGGTGTCGGCGGCATGGTGACCTGCGTGCTCATGACGCCACTGTCCCGCCCTCACTTCACCACCCCGTATGGCGTCGCTGTGAGGCGGCTATGAGGGCGTCGGAGCCGTACCCATCTGCGATGTTCGTCCACATTTACTCCTGGTAAACGGGTACGAAAATCGCAGATGGGTACGCCCGCCCCGTTCAGAGCGAGCGGGGCTCCTCGGAGCGGGTGGCAGCAGATTCGCCTCTCGACTCACGACGGCGCCGCGTGCGCAACGGCACCAGCTGGAGACAGAGCGCGGCCAGCGTCACCAGGCTCAACGCCGCGGCCGCTCGGAAGTGCGGCGGCTGGTAGGCGAAGCTGATCGTCGACCGGCCTCCGGGCGCCCGAACGGTCTGGAAGAGCTGGTTCGGCCCACTGGGCAGGTGCTTCTTCGTGCCGTTGATCGTCGCGGACCATCCCGGCGTGCTCAGCTCGCGGCGCACGAGCGTCGTCGGCCGGGCACAGTCGAGCGTCACCGATTCGCGCGTCTGCTTCTCGACCCGGCATGCACCACGCGTGTCGTAGTACGGGCGGGCCGCGGCGTCCTCGAAGATCTCGGCCTTCTTCGACCCGAACACCCGGCGCAGCCCCAGGCGTGAGGCGCTCGCGCCGTCGACGACGCCCGGCGCGGCGACGACGTACCTCACGCCCGCGTCACGGTAGGCCGCCTGCTGCTGGCCGTATGCCGCGAGGATGCGTTTCTGCCCCCAGGCCGGCGAGTTACGGGTGACGAGCAGATAGGGCATGAAGGGGTTGAACCCACGCGTCGGCCTGATGTACGCGGGCGTGCCCTTCGGTGGCCGCAGATGATCCATGACGTACGTGCTGTACTTCTCCGGCACCGGCAGGTCGTTGACGTTGAGTTCCGCGATCTGCCAGTACGAACCGTAGTTCGGCTGGATCGGCCCGAGGGTGAAGAACCGCGACGTGCCGAGGTGCTCCTGGAGGTAGGCCGGGGGCGCCGTGTCAATGGGCTTTGGGGGGCTCGCGTTCAGCTGGGGAGTCGCGTACGAGGCGCCCGCCTCGGCGACGATGACGAGACCCGCCACGAGCGCGGCGCTCGCGGCGCGCTTCGTCGGACGGGGGCGCGTACCCGCACCGCCCGTCTCGGGGCCCGCGGCCTTCGCTCGCGAACCCCACGCGAACGCGGCCGTCAGCGCCATGATGACGAACCCGAACAGTCCCGCGGCGACGCTCGTCCACGTGGGGTGGGACACGCGGTCGGACAGTGCGAGATAGATGACTCCGGCCGTCACGTACGCCGTCGCGACAGCCGCTGCAGTCCAAACGGCGCCTCGGCGCACGCGGCCGCGGCCGAGGTCGTCGAGGCCGTACGCGGTCAGCAGCGTGAACGCGAAGACGAGCAGGATGATGCCGTACTTGTAGAGCAGGACGAGGTCGACACCGGGGATGGCGTACAGCACTCTGTTGACGACCTCGACGCCGAACATGTTGAGCATGAGCAGCGTGATGAGGGTGACGAGCATGATCTTCACGCCGCGTGGGTGGCGGCCGAACAGACCGATGACGGCGCACAGCAGCGACGCGAGCGTCACGTAGCCGGCCACGCCGTTCATCAAGGTGCTCGAGCTGAAGGGGCCTGCAAGGTATTCACCGAAGAGGCCGTAGAACGCGTACGCGTGGTACCTCCACGGCGGGCGTTCACCACCACCGTGGTAGGCGGTGAACGCGAAACCGAGGAAGTGCTTCAGGGTGAGCAGAAGGGGCGCAGCGAGCGCGATTCCGGCGACGGCCCCGACGCCGTTCCACATCAGGAAACGCAGGCGACTCGGTGCGAGCGCGGGGGTGCGTACCAGCACCCATGCGGCGATCACGAGCCCCTGGATGAGGGCCGTCTCGGGGAACCCGGCTGACAGCATCCACGCCAGGCCGAGCGCGATGACGACGATGCCCACGCGCGGCCGGGTGCGGCGTCGGACGTCGGAGGCGACGAGCTCGACGCCCCACAGCACCATCGGCAGGAAGGCGATGGGGTTGAACGGCGCGTTCGTCATGACGGAGAAGACTCCGTTGATCGCGAACAGGATGCCGCCGACGGTGGAGGCCACCCAGGTGAGGCGCAGGCTGCGCAGGAAGGCCAGCATCGTGAGGCCGGCGACCAGCTCGAGCGCGAGGTGCATGAGGAACGAGCCATTGGGCAGCAGGTTGAGCATGATGAACGGCTGGAAGAACGCGGCGGACTGCTGTTCGCCCGCCAACGGCTGCCCGAGCCCCTCGAACGGGTTCCACAGCGGCACCTGCCCGTTCTTCCACATCTGCGCCGACAGCTTGCCGAGCGACTGCACCGTCCACCCGTCGTTGGCGTCGATGGTGTGGGGATAGTGCCCGCTGTCGGGGCCGATGTCCGTCAGCCCATGCGTCGGCGAGCCGAGCCCCGAGTGGTACAGCATCGGGTCATTGCTGCGGACGCCGAGCAGGTAGACGGCGTTCGCGAGCAGGACGGCGAGCACCACGAGGCCTGAGGCGATGATGGCGGGGCGTGATCTCGAGAAGCTGAAGCGTCGCCGTTCTGCGCTGCCGCTCTGGCGCCCTGTGACGGTGCTCACGCGACCGGGGGGAGCCGCAGGTAGGCCAGGCGGGCGTTCTCCTGCCGCTGGCGCAGGTTGCCGTTGAGGATGATGCCGACGACGATTGCCAATGCCCCCACGATCGCGAGCCCCGTGACGAAGATGGCGGTGGGGAGCCGCGGCACGGTGTGCGTGTCGGCGTAGGTGAGGAACAGCGGGATGCTCATCACGGTCGACAGCAGCAGGAACAACGCTCCGATGCCGCCGAAGAAGGCGACAGGGCGTTCGTACTGCAGCAGCGTGGCGATGACGCGCAGGATGCGGAAGCCGTCGTGGTACGTGCGCAGCTTCGACTCACTGCCCTCGGGGCGGTCCTTGAACCCGACGGGGACCTCGACCTGCGGCACGCGCAGGTTGACGGCGTGGACCGTCAGCTCGGTCTCGATCTCGAACTCGCGCGAGAGGGCAGGGAAGGACTTGACGAAGCGTCGGCTGAAGATGCGGTAGCCGGAGAGCATGTCCGTGACCGGCTCACCGAACAGGCGGCCGACGAGGTTGTTGAACGCCTTGTTGCCGGCGGCGTGGCCGGGGCGGTAGGCCGACTCGTCCGAGTCCTCGGTGCGCACGCCGAGCACGTGGTCGTACGGGCCCGACAGGAGCGTCTCGATCATGTGAGGCGCCGCGGCGGCGTCGTAGGTGTCGTCACCGTCGATGAGGAGGTAGATGTCGGCGTCGATGTCGGCGAAGGCGCGGCGCACGACGTTGCCCTTGCCCTTGCGCTGCTCGAAGCGGACGATGGCGCCGGCCTCGGCGGCGACCTGCGACGTGCGGTCGCTCGAGTTGTTGTCGTAGACGTACACCGTGATGCCCGGAACGGCGGCCTTGAGGTCGCGGATCACGGTCGGGATCGCGACTTCCTCGTTGTAGCAGGGCACGATGGCCGCGATGTTCATCTCACTCATATGGCGCTCGGGGGCGTCGACAGTCATGGCGCGATTGTACGAAGCCGCAGGGGGTGAACGCCGCAGGACGCGCGGGTGACGCCGTCTTCGGATCGCAATTCATCGCGTGGGGGTGCGTCTCTGTCGCGGTCTTCGGGGACGACGGCGCTGTACCCGTCTGCGATGTTCGTCCACATTTGCTCCCGGAAAACGGGTACGAAAATCGCAGATGGGTACGGGCCCTCGGTCAGATGGCGCAGTGGTCAGCGTCGCAGGTGCCGGCTTGGCCATGAGTGCCTGAGGCCCTGCCGGCGTCCGAGGTGGCCGTACGACCCTGCCAGGCCTGCGTCAGGGCGCGCTCGAACGTCTCGACGGGCTGCGCACCGGAGACGGCGAGGCGCTCGTCGAGGACGAAGAACGGCACACCGGTGATGCCGATCTGACGCGCCGCCGCTTCGTCGGCGCGCACGTCCTGAGTGAACTCGTCACCGGCCAGGACGCGGCGGACGTCGTCGGCGGGCAACCCGATCTCCTCGCCGAGACGCTGCAGTTCGTCGACGTCGCCGATCGAGACGCCCTCTGTGAAGTACGCGTGCATGAGGCGCGTCTCCGCCGCGGTCGCGAGTCCGTGATGCGCTGCGAGATGGATGAGGCGGTGCGCGTCGAACGTGTTGCCGTACTTCGCGTCCTGCCAGTTGAACGTCAGGCCGACGGCGGCCGCGCGCGCTGCGACGTCCCGCTGGCTCGCCGCCGACTGCTCGGCGCTGATGCCGTACTTCGTCGCAATCGTGTCGACGAGCGTGCGGCCGGGCTCACGCTCTATGCTCGGGTCGAGTTCGTAGCTGTGCCAGACGATCTCGACGTCGTCCGCGTGCTCGAAGTTCTCGAGCGCCAGCTCGAGGTGACGCTTGCCGATGACGCAGAACGGGCAGACGATGTCGCTCCAGATGTCGATCTTCATACGGGTGTCAATACCGTTGAATGTTCAACTATTCCGACATGTGCTGGCTGCGACGATCCGTCCCGCCGACGGCCGGAAGCGGGTGCATGACAAGGCTGCGCCCGATTCGCCCCGCCCGAGCGCCCCGTGCCCGACTCACGTACTCCTGCACCGCCGTGTTCTGCGCAATGCCCGCGCCCGACTCGCCTGTGCCCGATTCGCCCGGTGCGCGACAGGCCCGCCACGACATGGCGCGGGCGCCGAGCCAGCCATGATGGATCGGCGCCCGGATGATGCCGCGTCGCTCGTCGCGCCCGGGCTGGCCGTCAGTGCGCTGTCTTGCGCCACTTGCCGAGCGACAGCAGGACGAACCCGCCGAAGGCCCAGCAGAGCAGGACGATCCAGGCCTGAGACGCCCCGCGCCCGTCGAAGTAGGCGACTGATCGCAGCGCGGTGCCGGCCGCACCGACGGGCAGGAACTGCCCGATCGTGCCCCAGGGGTGCGGCAGCCACTGCGGGCCGGTCGCGAGGCCCGAGATCGGGTTGGAGATGAACAGCATCGAGCCGATCGCCTCCATGCCGCCGCGCGACGTCGTCCGCACCCTCGCGCCGATGATCGCGCTGCAGCTCGGACGTTGACGCTGACGCCGGCGTCGCTGCCGGCGTCGTCGGTCGCGGGTCAGGCGCCAGTGCGCTCGCGGTCGGGACCGATCGTCTGGGCGCATCACCTGTGACGGTCGCCGGACGCTGACGGGCTGCGGCGTCCTGCCGTCGTCACGCGGGCGACCGGGCCTCACCCGTCTGCGCAGGGGCTTGTCGCCGATCTTCGCGATGCGCTCGGCGTACTGAGCCGGAAAGCCCATCGGACGCTCGTCGTCAGAACCGGCGAGCCGGACGAGGGCGGCGTCATGCCAGGGGCCCGGCGTGACGACGGAATCGATGCGCGAATCGCAGAGGGGGACGGGCGGGCGCCTTATAGGCCCGGCCACCTGTGAACACCCCGCAGCGGCCGACGTCCCGCGATGCCGTGCCCCACCATAGCGCCCACCTCACGGCAGGGGCGTCGTCACCAGAGCGTCATCGAGTCTCGCAGCACGCGTTCGACGTCGGTCTCGGTGATGTCGACGGGCGCCGTCGCGAGCAGGCGCTGCTGCTTCATCGCGCCGTCGACGAGCTGCGGCAGGTCGCCGTGCGAATAACCCAGTGCAACAAGGCCGTTGGGCAGGCCGATGTCGCGCATGAGGCGACGCAGGGCGTCGGGCAGCGCATCGCGGCCGAGGTCGCTGCCGGCGGTGTCCGGTTCCAGCAACGCGGCCATCTCGTGGTGACGCCCCGGGTCGGCGGGGTAGAGCAGCGCGAACGCGGCGGGCGCCGTCATCGCGACGGCCATGCCGTGCGGCACCATCGGGTGGTCGGCGTCATAGCCGTCGGGGCGGAAGTCGCGCACCATGCCGGCGATCGGGTAGGCGCAGGCGTGCGGCACGTGGACGCCGGCGTTGCCGAACCCCATGCCCGCGAACGTCGCCGCGAGCGCCATCGCGCCGCGCGCGTCCACGTCGTCACCGTCCGCGACGGCGGTGCGGAACGACGTCGCGAGCAGACGCACGGCTTCGCGCGACCACATGTCGCTGATCGGGTTGGCGCCGCAGTACGGCACGCGCTGCTCGGCACGCTTGGCGGCGAATTCGGTGTACGGCTTGGCCGTGTAGCTCTCGAGGGCGTGGCAGAGGATGTCCATGCCCGCGGCCGCGGTGACGCCGGCGGGCTGCGTCATCGTCAATTGCGGGTCGATGACGGCGAGCCGCGGGCGCAGCGACGCATGGCTGATGCCCGTCTTGACGTTCGCTTCGAGCACGTCGAGGACGCAGATCGTCGTCGACTCGCTGCCCGTGCCGGTCGTCGTCGGCACGGCGATGACGGGCACGAGCGGCTTCGTCGGGTTCTTGCCGCCACCGACGGGCGCGTTGATGTAGTCGACGAGGTCGCCGTCGTTCGTCGTCATGAGGGCGATGGCCTTGGCTGTGTCGATGCTCGAGCCACCCCCGACGGCGACGATCGCGTCCCACGGCCCGTTCTTGCGGGCCCAGTCGGTGGCTTCCTGCAACGAGGCGTCGCTCGGCTCGACGCGGGCGCCGGTGAAGGTGTCGACGCTGATGTCACCGCCCGTCAGGACGTCGGCGACGCGTTGCGTGATGCCTGCGTCCGCGACGCCCGGATCACTCACGACGGCGACGCTGCGCGCGCCGAGATTGGATGCGTCCCAGGCGATCTCGTCGATGGCTCCGGGGCCGAACTTCAGTTGGGGGCTGCCGTAGGTGAACACCGTCTCGTCCATGGGTTCGACGGTACGCGAGTGAAACGAACAAGGCACCTGGCCCGGGGCGGAACTGTTCTGAACCTCGTGACGTCCCACTCGGCGCAGATCGCCGAGTGGGGCAATTGGTCGGCGCGAACGCCCCACGTGGTGCAGTTCCGCGCCGTGTGGGGCGTCGGGCGTCGCCCCGCCGCGTCAGCGTCGACGTCTCGAGCGCGCCCGCGTCGACGATCGCCGCACCTGCGCGGCCGTCAGCCGCTCATGCCGGCGCATCTCACGCGCGACGCGGGCCTGCGCGCGCTCGAGCGGCAGTTCCTGACGGCGCTGGCGCGCGGCCTGCATCTGTGAGCGCATCGTCGCGCGCATCTGTTCGCGCGGGTAGGGGCGGCCGCCGATGAAGTCGCGCACGGCGTTCCAGCGTTCGTCGTAGGCGTCGTTGAAACGCGCGTGGGAGCGCCGATCGAGCCACCCGCCCGTCCTGTATCGCTTGGTCGCCCACCACGATCCGGGTTTCGCAACGCGCACGGCGCCCACGACGGCGAGACCGGGCACGAACACGCCGATCAACCCCGTCAGCAGCTTGCCCTTGAGGATCGTCAGGACGACGAACCCGAAGTTGATGACGATGCCCACCGCGACGACGACGCCGGGCACTCCGTCGCTGCCGGGGACGATGTCGAGCGGGTTCGCGCCCAGGACGAGGGCTGCGGTGATGGCGACGGCGACGAGCAGGGCGCTGATCGACTGGCGTCCCTCCTCCTGCCAGTACACGTCTTCGAGGTGCAGCCACATCGCGAACTCGTCGAGGGTGAGGGCGGCTCCCGTGCCGAAGATGGCCGCGAGCACGTCGAGCCACAGGCCGCGCTCGGGCAGGTACGTGATGAGCATGAGGCCGCTGAAAAGCAGCATGAGGATGCCCCACACCTGATGGTGGATGTGGATGCCCGCGATGGCGATGTTGCGGAACATGCCCGGCTCGGCGTTCTCCTTGAGGTACGCCTCGGCCTGGTCGGCGCGGTGACGGATGTAGCGCGTCGCGGTGCGCGTCGCGGCCGTCGCGAGGACGAAGAAGATGAGCAGCCACAGCACGGCGTGGCGGCTCGGGTCGATCATGTCTTCATCGTAGGCGCGGCAACTGCCCGTGCCCCGGACGGCATCAGCCGGCGTCGCACCCCCGTCGCAGCATCATTGCCCGAAATCGCGTCGTGCTTGACGCGTTCTCGGGCACGATGCGCCGCTACCTAGCCGGCCGGAATACTTTCACGTGCGGACGCTTCTCACCCCGCGAGCGTGAGCGGCGTCATACTGGTCGGGCGTGGTTCGCGACCCCGCCCGACCTCACTCGACAGCAAAGGCAGTCCGATGACCGACAACACCACCCCGGAGGGCGGCTCGTCCCGCATCGACGGCGCTTCCGAGCGCGAAGTCGCCCGCAACGACACGTCGGATCGATCGGTTGACCAGAATGATGCACGACTCGACGGCGGCTACGCCCAGGCGCACGAGCAGCGCGGTCCGCAGGGAAGGACAGGTGAATCGGCGAGCGAGTACCCGTCTCACACGTCTCAGGGCCAGAGCTACGGACAGCAGAGCGCGACCCGCGCAGAGCAGGGCGAGTCCCATGATTCACAGCGATGGCAGGACGCGAGCGGGCCACATTCCGCAGCGTGGCAGGACGGCCGACCATACGGGCAGCAGCAGCCTCAACCCGGACAGCACGATGCCCACCAGCAGGGTCAGCAGTACGGTCTTCAGGGCCACGCCTTCTCGAACCACGGGTTCCAGAACTCTCCCCACGACCAGCAGGCTGGTGCGCCCTTCTCGTCAGGCGGTCAGTGGCATGCGTCGCCCGGGTACCAGGGGCAGCAGGGTGCTGGAGGCGGGCAGTACGACCAGTCCGCAGGCGGGCAGTACGGTCAGCAAGGGGTGCCGTGGGGCGCTTCGGACGGACGGGGCCCGGGCGCTGCGCCGGGCAACCCATGGAATGCTCAGGGTGCCCCCACCAACTGGAACACCAAGGGCGCGCCCGCGAAGGGGGCGGCCCCTCTGCGTCAGCCCGACGGCACGTTGCACCTGGGCAATTCGGCGCTGGCGGCCTCACTTCTCGCCCAGCTGTTCGTCATGCTGGGGTGCATCGGCCTCTGGGCGAGTGTGTTCGGCATCTCCGCGTCGGGAATGAACGGTGACGGCGTCTTCGTGTTGCTGTTCGCATTGGCGGCGGCGGGTCTCGTCGGGGCGTTCCTCGCCGGGAAGCTTCCGCCGAAAGCACTGTGGGGCGCTGTCGTCGCGGCGGGATTGTGCGCGTTGATCGGTCTCATCGACGCGGTCAACGTCGGGTCCTACATGGCGTGGGGGCTGGTCATGGTGGTGTTCTTCAGCATCATCGCCACTGCTGCGACAGTGTTCGGCACGTTGCGCCGCTGAACCGGCCGTCGCCCGGCGCCGGTCGCGGGGGCGCCGCGTTCATTGCGTCGGGTGCCGCGAACGGGCAAGGATGGTGGCATGACTGACGATTCGCAGCAGGCTTCCGGGGCCGTCGACACCGTCCTGTTCGACGTCGACGGCACTCTCATCGACTCGACGTACCACCACGCCATCGCGTGGGCGCGCGCGTTCGCGCGCTTCGACCTGTATCCGCCGCTGTGGCGCGTGCACCGCTCGATCGGCATGGGCGGCGACCAGCTCGTCCCGAGCATCGTCGGCGACGACGTCGAGAGCAAGCACGGCGGCGACCTGCGCGACGCGTGGGAGGAGGAGTACGAGAAGCTCCTGCCCGAGGTGCGCGGATTCGACGGCGCCGCCGACGCCGTGCGCGCCGCGCGCAGCAAGGGCTACAAGGTGGCGCTCGCGAGCAGCGGCAAGGAGGAGTTCACCGACGCCGCGCTCGAGAAGGTCGGGCTGACGCGCGACGACTTCGACGCCGTCACCTCCTCCGACGACGCCGACAACAGCAAGCCCGAACCCGACATCCTCGAGGTCGCGCTGAAGGAGGCAGGCGGCTCGAAGGGCGTCCTCATCGGCGACGCGACGTGGGACGTCGAGGCCGCGAAGAAGGCCGGCATGTCGACGATGGGGCTGCGCACCGGCGGTTTCTCCGCCGCCGAGATGCATGACGCGGGCGCCACCGACGTCGTCGACGCCATCACCGACCTGCGCGACGGCACCTGGCTCGACCGCCTGAACTGACGCCGTAGATCGGGCCCGTAGGTCCATCTGGCTGGGGGCACCCCGAAGACATCGAGCGAAATGTTCGAATGCGAGCGGCACAGCGCTCGTGTTCGACCATTTCGCTCGTTCTCACCCCACTCGTCCCGGGTCGGACGTGCGTCACATCCCGGACTCGCCGACCGTCCGAGTGGCAATCACCCGTTGAACAGGGGACGGTGTTGACATGTCGACTCAAGCCGGTGGCGACAGACGGGCCTCGCCCGTCTCGCCCGAACCGTCGAAATCGTCCTCCCAGCCGCCCACCGACGACGCCCCACTGGGCGCCCTCGAATCGGGGCTGAAACCGCGTCACGTCACGATGATCTCGATCGCCGGCGTCATCGGCGCCGGCCTGTTCGTCGGCTCGGCGAACGCGATCCAGCTGGCCGGCCCGAGCGCCATCATCAGCTATGCGGCGGCCGGTCTCGTCGTCGTCCTCGTCATGCGCATGCTCGGCGAGATGGCGACCGTCAACCCGGATACGGGTTCGTTCAGCGTCTACGCCGACCGCGCGCTCGGCAAGTGGGCCGGGTTCTCGATCGGCTGGCTGTACTGGTGGGCGTGGGCGCTCATCATCCCCGTCGAGGCGACCGCCGGCGCGACGATCCTGCACAACTGGATCGACTGGCCGCAATGGGTGTTCGCGTTCCTCATCACGGCGATCCTGACGGCGACGAACCTCGTCAGCGTCGGCAACTACGGCGAGTTCGAGTTCTGGTTCGCGCTCATCAAGGTCGTCATCATCATCGGGTTCATCGCGCTCGGCGTACTGGCGATCCTCGGCATCCTGCCGACGAGCGACGTCTCCGGCGTGCACGGCCTCACCGACCACGGGTTCTTCGGTGGCGGCGTCGGCGGCATCTTCGCCGCGATGCTGACGACCACGACGACGTACCTCGGCACCGAGATCGTGACGATCGCCGCGGCCGAGTCCAACAACCCCGTCGGCGGCATCCGCAAGGCCGTCAACAGCGTCATCTGGCGCATCTCGATCTTCTACCTGGGTTCGATCATGGTCGTCGTGTGCCTCGTCGACTGGACGAGCCCCGACCTCGCGTCCAAGGGTTCGTACCAGTACACGCTCGAGACGATCGGGCTCGGCCGACTGACGACCGTCCTCGACCTCGCGATCCTGACGGCCGTCGCGAGCTGCCTCAACTCGGCGCTCTACACCGCGAGCCGCATGGCGTTCAGCCTGGGCCGGCGTGGTGACGCGCCGAAGTCGTTCGGGCGGACGAACAAGCGCGGCGTGCCCGTCGCGGCGATCCTCGCGAGCGTTGTCGTCGGCTTCTTCTGCGTCGCCCTCAACTACGTGCTGCCCGACAAGATCTTCGCCTACCTGCTGTCGACGGCCGGATGTGCGGCACTGTTCGTGTACCTGTGCATCTCGTTCACGCAGCTGCGCTCGCGCCGCGCGATGGACGCGGCAGGCACGACGGTCCGGGTGCGCATGTGGCTGTTTCCGTGGCTGACGTACGCGACGATCGCGTTCATCCTGCTCATCCTCGTCATGATGGCGTTCGACGACGGCCAATCGCAGAACCTGTGGTTCTCGCTCGCGGTGGCAGCGATCGTGCTCGTCGCGGCGTTCGCCCGTCACGGCTTCACGGGTGGCTCGGACGAAGAGATCGTCGAGGCCGCCGAGCAGGGGCTCGCCGAACACGACGACCCCGATGACCCCGACGATGCCGACGACACGACGGCTACCTCGACCGAGGCTCACCGCAACGACGCCTGAGCACTCCCGTCCACCCTTGCGATTCCTGCCCCCATCGGTGAACGGCGTCCACAACGGCGATTCCTGTCCACATGTGCGATTTTCGCCCGCCTTCACCCCGAGCCCTCGGCTTCGGCGGCGAACGCGACGTCGGGTGGCAGGATCGAGCTGTGAGCACCTACGTCATGTTCCTGCGCGGCATCAACGTCGGGGGCGTGCGCGTGCCCATGCCGCGTTTGCGCGAAGTGCTGACGGAGGCGGGTGCCCGCGAGGTGACGACGTGGCTCGCGACGGGCAACGTCCGTCTCGCGTTCGACGGCCCCGCCGACGACCTCAAAACACTCGCCGAGCGTGTCCTGAGCGACGAGTTCGGCTACGAAGCCTACGTTCTCGTGCGTGACGCGGACGAGCTCGCGAACATCGTCGACGCCTGGCCGTTCACGCCCGACGACGCCCACCACCGCTACGTCGTGCTCGGGGGCGCGCCCGCCTATGACGACGCTCAGGCCGCCATCGACGCCAACCCCTGCGACGAACACGTCCTGGCCGCCGGCGACGACCTCTACTGGCGAACCCTCAAGGGCGCCACGACCACGTCGCCCGTCGCAAAGGTGCTCGCCCGCCCGCGCTGGAAGTCGACGACCACCACGCGCAACCTCAACACCCTCGAGAAGATGCTCGCCTGACGCACCAGCACCAGCACCAGTACCAGCACACGCACCATCGGGCAACGGCCGGTGGCGGGTAACTCCGCCTCACCAGCCCGTCACCCCCGAGGCGCTTCACCGCCGTGGTCGATGAACGGACGGCGGAAGTCGGGTGTCGACAGGCCCTTGGCGGCGAACTCGGTGTCGTCGAGGTCGGCGTCGCCGTGCTGCGACGCGTGCTTGTACTGGACGCTGCGGGCGCTCCACAGGGAGCGACTCGCGATGAACTGCCCGAGGACGGCGCCGGTGCCGATGGCAAGGGCGACGGCCATCGCTTCGAACAGGTACGCGCCGGCGCTACCCGAGTGCGTCGCGAGCGCCGCGAACCCCTTGTAGAGCACCATGCCCGGCACGAGCGGCGAGATGGCGACGTCGAGGGCGCCGGACGTCGGCAGGTGCGTCGGGCGTGCCATGACGACGCTGACGATGCCGAGCCCCATCGCGGCGACGCTCGTCGCGGTGAAGTTGGAGATCCCGGCGGCGCTGAGCAGCAGGTAGATGGCGCGCGCCGCGGCGCCGAGCAGCGCGAACAGCGGCAGGTGGCGCCAGCGTGCGTGGCTGAGCAGCGCGAATCCGATGGCGATGAGCGCGGCGGCGAGCGTCGTCTGCCACGCGACGGGGTTGCCGTTGCCGGTCTTCTCGATGTCGAGATGCACGCCGACGTGCGCCACGCCGTACACCGCGCCGATGGCGCCGACGACGAGCCCGAGCGTCAGGATCGTCGATTCGATGAGGCGCCCGCAGGCCGTCAGGTACCAGCCCGTCAACAGGTCCTGGATGGCGCTGACGGAGGCGCTGCCGGCCAGCTGCGTCACGAGCGCGGCGGTGATGATGACGCCCGGCGAGCCGATCGGGAACACTGCGACGAGCACCGCACCTGTCGCGACGGCGAGCCCGGCGGCGATCGCGCGTCCGTAGTACGACGGCAGCTGCACGCGTGCGAGCCAGGCGCTGACGACGTCGATGATGACGGCGCACACCGTCGCGATGAGGCAGACGCCCAGCGACCCGCCGAGCAGCCACGCGAACCCGAAGCCCATCGCCGCTGTGCCGAGCGTCTTGAGAGTGCGCGTCTGCGGCGGTTCGGCCTCCAGCTCGTCGAGACGTCGCAGCGCTTCACGGATGTCGATGCGTGAGGTGACGACATCCTCGACGATGTGTTCGAGCACCGTCAGCACGTGCACGTCGAGGCCGGCCGCGCCGACGGTCTGAACGCGCGTGACGGGTGTCGCGTCGTCCGCGGGCGTGTAGCTGAGCGTGATCTGACCCATCGTGACGTTCGCCGTCGTGGTCGCGAAACCGTTGACGCGGGTGATCGTCAGCATGGCCTGGGTGACGTTGGCCGACGGAGATCCGTTGCGCAGCAACATGCTTCCGGCGCGCAGGGTGAACGTGAACAGGTCGTCGATGGGGCGGGAGGAAGGCACGCCGTCACGGTGTCAGGACGCGGGGGCGGAGTCCACTCGGACGCTCGCCCAGCAGGCAGGGTGCGTTGTCACCGCCCGGCTCTAGGGTGAGTGCATGAGTGAAACCGGCGCGAGAGACGGCCACGGCGAGCGCGCGAACGAACCCGTCAGCGGTTCGACGGCCTCTCGCGACGCGACGGCCGCGGACGCCGTGCATGGCGACAGGATGAGCGCCGCCACATCGGGCCGCATCGCGGCGACGCCGACCGCGGCGTCGTCGACTTCAGCGGGCGCGAGTGCCGGAACGATGCGCAGCGTCGCCGTGTTCTGCGGGTCGACGCCGGGCGCCCACCCGGCGCTCATGGACGCGGCGTACGACGCGGGGCGAGTCATCGCCGAACGGGGTCTGACGCTCGTGTACGGCGCGGGCGGCGGCGGCCTCATGGGCGCGGTGAGCCAGGGCGCGCTCGACGCCGGGGGCGAGGTCGTCGGGTTCATTCCGTCGCTCATGGTCGAGCGCGAATGGGGGCGGCACGACCTCACGGAGTTCCACGAGGTCGACACGATGCACACGCGCAAGGCCGGCATGGCCACGCGCGCCGACGCCTTTCTCACGCTGCCCGGCGGCCTCGGCACGCTCGAGGAGATCTTCGAGGTCTGGACGTGGCGCACCATCGGTTACCACGACAAGCCGGTGGGTTTCCTTGACGTAAAAGGGTTCTGGCGCCCGCTGCTCGACGCGGTGCAGGGTCTGGCGGACGCCGGGTTCATCCGGCAGAGCGTCGTCGACGACGCCGTCGTCGCCCCGACCATCGATGAGGCCCTCGACGCTCTCGCCGCCCGTTGCATCGTCAGCGGTGCGGGTTTGCGCGGCGGGTCGAGGCGCGTCCGGATGTGCTCGCGCGCTTGAGCGGTGAGGCCGCCGACGTCGATGACGCGCACGTGGCGACGGTGGCGCCTGCTGACGGCGGGTTTGCCTGGGCGAGAACGGCAGTGAGCAACGAGTCGCCTGCCGGCAGAGCCACCGATGGCGGAGATGATGCTGACAACGTCGGTCGTGATGACACCGATGACGCCGACCTCACCGACTGGCAGCGTCAGTGGCTCGACGTCAGCGCACCCGAGGATGAGCCTGACGAAAGCATCCCGACCGTTGACGCCGGCGGTTGGTGGGAGGGCATCCCCGCCGTCAGACAGTTGCTGCTCGACGGTCTCGAGCCCGCCTGCCGTCGGTGCCAGGCCCGCCCACACCGCAGTGACCTCGGAGGGGCACGCCCGAAGCCCGAGACGCGAACGCCCCCGCACCGTCAGATACGGGAGCGTCGAGCGGGCCGGTCAGGCGGCGTGCTTCTGCAGCGTCGCGCCGATGGCGGGCAGCGCGTCCTTGATCATGTCGGCGGCCTTGCCGCGGAACGTGCCGTAGACCTTCGCGATCTGGTCGCGCGACGTCGAGTTGGCGCGCGCATCGGCGATCTTGAGTATGTCGGCGCTCACCTCGTCGCCGCGACCCTTGAGGTATGCGCCGAAGTCGCCCTGGCCACCGAAGGCGTCCCAGTACGGGTCGAAGATCGCGACGATCTGGTCGAGGTTGTCGTTGAGCGCCGACGCAACGTCGACCTTCTTCTTCGCGCCCGCGTACGCCGTCTTGATCGCGGCGCCGCTCAGGCCCTTCTTGCCGGAGACCTCGGAGTCGATCGTGGCAGCGAGATCCTTCGCGACGGCGGGACGCACGGCCGGCTGCAACAGCTTCTCGGAAAGCGACATGATGATGCCTTTCTGTAGCGGTTCGTTTCGCCCGTCAGCCTAGCGTCAGCCCTCGTCGACGGCCCGCGCATCATGCGCCTTCGCGCCTGCCCCACCACACCAGGGCGCCCACCCCGTACACATCTGCGATTTTCGTCCACGTTCGCCAGCCACCGCCGACGGGCGGCGCGCCAGAGCCGATCCCACGGGCTGGGGCCGGGCAGAGCGGGCGGGCGTCTCGCGGTACAACAGGACGGTGACCGAACCCCGCGAACAGCGCCGCACCACCCTTCCCTCGGCAGCGCCGAGACACCCGCTCGTCACCGGGCGCACCGTCCTGCGCGTCATGACGGGTGACGACATCGACGCGGTCGTCACCTACCGCACCCGCCCGAACGTCTACCGCTGGCTCAGCCACGGCGGCCTCGCCTCAGCGCAGCTTCGGGAGAAGTTCCAGCGGCGCATCGATCGCATGACGAAGCCGAGCGACGAACGATCCGAGGTCCAGTTCGTCGTCGAACGGGAGGGGCACGTGATCGGTGACTGCGGATTCGCGATCACCCGTGCCTGGACGAAGGACGACGCTCCGACACCGCATCTCGTCGCGCGCATCCACTACGCACTCGACGATGCCGTCGCCGGCCAGGGGATCGGCACGGAGGTGGTGCGTGCACTCGTCGACCACGCGTTCAGCCTCCCTGACGTCCACCGCGTGCAGGCCGACGTCTTCGCCGGCAACGTCGCGTCAGGCCGCGTGCTCGAGAAGCTGCGTTTCCGGCGAGAGGGCTACTTCGTCGATGACGGCGTCATCGACGGCGCGTTCGTCGACGCCTGCCTCTACTCGCTGCTGCGTCGCGAATGGGAGGCCCCCGACCACCCGGCCTGATTGCGCGGAAACGCGTCACATCCGACGCGTCTTCGGGCGAAGATCGACGCGACCCCGAGCCTGTCAGCCCCGAACGACCAGCCCGAACCCCGTCACCCCACCGGCTGACGCGAGCGACTGCGCCGCTTCGACCGGTTCAGACGCCGCCACACCCACGTCTCGGGCACCTGCACGCCGGTGGCGATGTATTCGGCGGAGGCGTCGCTGAACTGTGTCTGCACGAGTGCTTCGAGGCCCCAGTGGTGGCCGACGACGAGCACCTGGTCGTCGGGTGTCACCGTCATCGTGTCGTCGGGTGCGTAGATGTGCTCACCGTTGCGGATGAGCATGAGCGCGACGAGCGGGAGCTTCGAGTCGCGGTCGTCGGGGTTGGCGAGCAGCTGTCCGATCGTCAGTTCGGCGTGCAGCAGCCAGCGATGCAGCGCGGGCGAGCCGGCCGCGGAGAGGTCGATGATCGCGCGGTCCTTCGCGACGTCGCCGCAGCGGTTCGTCAGGTTCGTCAGGAGGCGCTCGGCGAACTCTTCCGGCTGCGTCACCGCGTATTCGACGAAGCTCCAGAACAGCGGCGTGATGACGCGCGCGAGGCTCTCCTGCGCGACGAGTTCGGTGGGCGTGAACACCGAGTCGATGCCGAGCGCCGTGATGATCGACGCGCGCGCGTCAGACTGCTGGCGCACGCCGACGAACAGGTCCTTGCGCTCGAGCTTCGCGTGCTCGGCGAGGGCGAGGTTCGTCGTGTCGTTGCGCGTACCGGCGATGAAACCGCTCGCGCCACTGACGTCGGGGTGGCCTTCTTCCGGGTCGGCCATGACGACGTGCATGCCGGCGCGATGCAGGTCGTTCGACACCTCGGCGCCGAAGTCGTCACCGGAGGCGACGACCCACGTCCCGCCCGATTTCGGTTCGTACCGCGGCGGCAGCGGCAGGTCGCGCGGGTCCATCAGCCACGTGACGAGCCGGTACGTCTCGGGCCGTTGCAGCGCGAGCACGAGGTAGGCGCCGTAGCGGTCGCTCGGGTTGATGACGGCGTTCGGTGCGAAGTCGCGCATGCTTTCCTCGACGCGCGCGTCGGTGCAGCGCGCGATGACGCTCATGCCGGGGCGCAGCACCGTGGCGTTCATGACGATGGCGAGGTTGTCGGTGTCGTCATCGGTCAGGGCGAGCACGCCGTCGCAGTGCTGGTTGGCGAGGCCCGCCATGCCGAGCACCGCGGGCAGGCTCGCGTTCGCCTCGAGCGCGGGCACCTCGCTCTGCAGCTCGTCGGTCATGATGCGGTCGAGGCGCCCTTCGTGCCGGTCGATGACGACGAACCGGCGCCCCTGGAAGTCGAGTTCGCGACAGACCTGACGCCCCGCCTGGCCGTACCCGCAGACGATGAGGAACGGCTCACGGATGCGCTTGACCTTCGCGCGGAAGCGCTGCATCGCGAGCGCGTGCTGAAAACTGGCCGACTGCAGCAATGACAGCAGCGTTCCGATCGCGTACGCCCATCCGACGACCGTCATGAAGATGCACACCGTCACCCACATGCGTTGCGGCGTCGTGAACGGGTAGATCTCGCCGAACCCGATCGTCGAGGCGGTGTAGGAGATGAAGTAGAACGCCTCGAACGCGCTCAGGTGCGTCGTGTGGCCGCCCTCATCACGGCCGGGCACGAGCGTCAGGCCGAGCACGGAGATCGCGAACACCGTGATGATGAAGATCAGCGGCGCGCGCATGCGTCGGATGACGATGAAGATCGCGTCCGTCGACGGCGCCTCGTCGGGGATCTCCACGGCGCGCCGCACGCGCGTAGTGTGCCGCGTCGGGCGTCGGACGAGGAAGGCGAGCAGGTTGTTCATGGCTCAGCGGCGACGGTAGGAGATCGTCTCCGAGACGAGCAGGACGACCGAGACGATGTTCGCGAGCAGCGCGCCGCCGGAGAGGCTGACGATGCTCGCCGTCGTCCCGGGGCTGTTGTGATAGCCGCCGGCCAGGACGTAGTACGCGGCCGCCGCGACGAGCTGCAGGACGGCGACGAGCGACGTCGCGAGGTGCACGGCGCCGATCTGCGTGCGGTCGCCGAACTTCAGCACGAGTGCGATGAGGTTGACGAAGATCGCGACGTACAGCTCGTTGATGTTGTGCAGTTTCGGCTCGGCCATGTCGCCGATGAAGAAACCGAAGTTCATCGTGGCCGACAGCAGCACGAAGAAGCCGAAGACGACTTTCTCGAGGTTCATGTCCCCGAGCCTAACGGGGACGCCGCTGCGGGCCGGCACGCTCAGTTCGGCGGGGCCGGGGGCCCTTCGGCTCCCGGTGAGATGAAGTACGAGTCGTCCATGGCCGGGTGCGGCGCGATGGGCACGACCTGCATGCGCACACGCTCCTCGGCCCAGCGCTGCTGTTCGACGCTCTCGCGGGCCTCGTTGACGGCCTCGCACTGCTCGGCGTCGAAGTAGAACTCGAGCGCTGCGGCACGCGAGTCGAGGCGCGAGAACTTCTCGTAGTCGGTCGTGCCGTCGGCGGCTCGCACGAGCTGTGCGACGGCGCGTTCGACCGACGCGCGCCGCACGCGCCGCGCCACGTGCGGCAGGATGTCGACGCGCCCGTCCTCGCTGACGATGATGACCATCGAGCCCTTGCCTCGCCCTGCGAGGTACCGGATGGCGGAGTTGTAGCGAGCACCGCGTGAGATGTCGCCGGTGCCGGTGGCTGCGCCGTCGAGAATGACGCCGACGGCGTGACACTTGCCGTCAGGGCTGACGAGGACAGCGCCGTCGATCTTCGTCAGCGCATCGAACGCGTGCGCGCCCAGGTGCGTGGGCTCGATCGTGTAGGCCTGCGGCAGCAGGCGTTCCCCCTCGCGGCGCGCGTCGGGGTGGACGACGAGCATCGTGCCGTGCTGCTGCCGGACGCAGGCCTGCGTCATGCCCCACAGCGCGTCGACGTGCTCGCTGAGCGCGTCGGGGAAGACGCGGTTGACGGCGTGCGCGAACGTCTCGACGTCGATGACGTCGCGCGGCAGGCTCGGCTCGCCGTTGTCGACGCGCAGGAACGGCGTGTCGGCGTGCCACAGCTCCCACGCGCCGTTGCCGACGACCTTGATCTCGAATACCTCCTCCGTCGCCGGGGCGTACCCCTGAGCATGCGCCCGATGCCGTAGACGGTGCGCCCGTCGCACAGCAGCTCGAAGCCGGGGCCCGTCATCTCGAGGGCCTTGCGGAACGAGCGTGGCACGCCGACGGGCACGTCGTGCTCGAACGTCACCTCGCACGCGACGTCGGGGTGCCCCTGGGGGGCGAGGACGACGGAGCCGAGGCTCGCGCGGCCCTCGTACGTCTGCGCGCTGACGGCGTCGCACGCGTCGCGCAGGCCGTGCGGAAACTTCTGCCCGGCGCGTGAGGCGCACCCGTTGATGAACGTGTCGGCCGCCGAACGCAGCACAGCGCCGGCGTCGAGGCCGATGAGCGAACCGGGGTGGACGCGGTCGAGTTCGTGGCTCGCGGCGCGCAGCACGTCGTCGATGACGGCCTCGGGAAAGTTGCCGGGCACGCCGAGGCCGTCAGCGAGCGTCGTGCGTAGGCGCGGCACTTCACTCGCAGGGTCGCGCAGCACCGCGAGCACCGGGAAGACGCGGTAGTCGCCGACGACGATGCTGATGCCGACATGGACGACGCGGTCGGCGAACGTCGCCGCACGCGTCAGGGCCTCGCGCATCACGTCGCGGCGGCACCCCTCGCGCAGAGCGGCGAGGTAGTGGTCGGGGTGCCAGGTCGCCGTCGACTCATCGTCGGTGCGCGACGGGCACATGCGCGCGCGACGCTCCTCGAACAGCGACGTGAAGTGCGGGTGCAAATTCTCGAGGCGGGTGACGTCGAACGCGTCGCGCTGTGGGTCGACGAGGACGGGCAGCGCATCGTCGCCGTCAGGGATGCCGATGAGGTAGCCGCGCGGGTCGAGTTCGACGCCCGCGCGGTCGAGGGCTTCGTCGGCAATGCGCTCGATAGACCACCGCAGCTCGTGCTGGCCGTCCCACATGTGCGGCGCGAGGCTGATCCGGGGGTCCATGCCCGCCATGGTTTCATCCCTTGGCGGTGCCCCCCAAAGGGGCATTCGTTCGGCAGACGGACGTTGCCACGGCGCGGGCAGATCCGAGTGGGGCGATGGGGCCAGGTTGCCATGAGACCCGGCACCACCACCCTTGGGGAATGTCGCTCAGTGCCGCCCACCACGGGCGTCGCGCGCTCGCGTCAGCTCTGCGGAGCGTCTCCGCCGCGACGCATCGGCGTCTCGCCGTCGCCGTTCGTGTTGGCGCGGCGCTCGCCACCGAAGTCGCCCTCGGAGCCGGCCGACTCGAGACCCTCGCCCTGGTACGACGTGTTCGGGTCGAGCGACGACGACGGTGCGTCGGCGCCGATGGCGCGCTCGACCGGGTTTTCACCGCGCGACTGGTCATCAGCCGCCGACATGCCGTCCTGGCCGACGGTGCGCTGCGTCGCCGTCTCACCGCTGTCCTGTGCGCCGGCCGCGAGGTCGGCGTCGTAGGCGCGCTCGGAGCCGACGGCCGTCTCGCCGAACGAACCCGTCGTCGTGCCGGCGCCCGCACCTGCTGCCGCGCCTGCCCCCGCGCCCTGCTCAGCAACCTTGTCGACGCCCTTGAGCGCAGCGCCCTGAGCCTTGCTGATCTTGTCGCTGTACTTGCCGCCCGTCTTCGAATCGACGGTGGCGCCGGCCTTGTCGACGGCGCCGGCGATCTTGTCACGGTTGGCGTCGGCTGCCGCGGCGGCCTTCTCCTTGGCGAGGGCGGCCTTCTCGTCGAGGCCGAGTTCGGTGGCCTTGGCCCTGATCTTGTCCATGAATGACATCGTGGTCTCCCTGCGTCGATGGATCTCTTGACTCGTACAACACAGCGTGCGCCTCGAAAGGTCCCCGGCGCAACAGCTCGCGTGACATGACCATCGCGTGGTCCCTCGCGCCGCGACGCCATGACCGCAGCCCTGTCGAGCGACACTGCCGGCGCGCTCGCCGCAGCAGTCGGCGTCGGCGATCAAGGCGCTCCACCTCGTCGCGTACGCGGAGGCCGTCAGCCGCGGCCGACTCGATCCTGACGCGCGCGTCACCCTGCGACTGGGATCGCTGGTACTACCCAGCTGACGGCGCTGCCCACGCGCCGGCGCTCAAGCGGCTGCGCGTGCGGGCCCAGGGCAACGGCACACGCACGAGCGCCCACGACCTCGTCCGTCTCTACGATCGCGTCGCCGCCGGCTCGATCGCCGGCGCCGACGTCATGCGCCGCCACCTCCAATGGCAGCCCGCGAGCGGTGACGTCGCGGCGGGTTTCAAGGCCGGCAGCCTGCCGGGCGTGCTCACCGTCGGGATGGAGCAGCGTGTCGTCGGCACGAAGCGTCGCGCCACCGGCGCGCTGCTCATCGGTGGTCTCGACGAGGCGATGGCGAGCTCGACCGACTTCGGGTGGCAGGAGCTGCTCGTCGAGGCGATGGGTGACCCGACGTACGCCCGCCGCGTCATCGCGACGTTGGACGGCACGTCGTCGGGCACGCCGGGCAGCACCCCCACCGGGCCGCTCGTGCAGACCGACCTCGTGCGCTGAGCGCCGTCAGCTCTGCTTGATCGTGCGAACCGCGTCGGCGAGGCCGGGCATGGCGCGTTCCATCGTCGCGAGGGTCGTGACGAAGCCGTCCTGGCCGCCGTACCAGGGGTCGGGCACGCCGTCGCCGGGGTTCGCCTGCGGGTCGTAGTCGGTGAGTAGGACGACGTGGTCGGGCAGCTCGCCACCGTAGATGTCGCGCATGCGCTCGAGGTGGATGTCCTCCATCGCGACGACGAGGTCACAGGCGTCGATCTCGTCGCGCGTGATCTGGTGCGCCGCGTGGTTCGACGCGTCGTACCCGGCCTTCTCGAGTTCACGGACGGCGCGCGGGTCGATGGGGTTGCCGATCTCTTCGCGCGACGTGGCGGCGCTCGTCAGCTCGACGTCACCGAGCCCGTGCTCCGCGAAATATTTCGCGGCGACGCGCTCGGCCATCGGTGAGCGGCAGATGTTTCCCCAGCAGACGAAGACGACGGAAGTCATGCTCGCCATCCTGGCATCTGCCACCGATAGCGGCCATTCGCGGCGACCCTGCGGGCATCGAGTCGTCAGGTCAAGCGTTCCGAGTCAGGCCCGATGGCCGTGGCGCGGCAGCGCGAAGATGACGGCATGGTCATCGCTCTCGACCCCTCGGCCGACGCAGCCGAACTCACACCGCAGGCGCAGTTCGACGCCGAGCGCAGCCGCCGAACGTGTTGCCCCGACCGATATCGCTCGTTCAGCGCTGTCGCAGCCACAGCAGCGTGATGCCGTCGACTACGTCCTTTCGACGCAGGAGGGGCGCCTGCCCGCGTCACCGTTGCGGCAGTTCCGCAACGCGAAGGTTCGATCGATCCGCTCGACCTCGCCGGGCAGATGCTCGAAGACTTCGGCCAGGTCTGCGCCGTCATCCTCGCGCGCGGGCACACGCGCACGCTCCACCCGTCAGCGCTTCGGGGTTACCTCAAGGGTGCCGAGGATCTCGACGAGGCCCTCGCCGCGTACGCGCAGGACTGTGCGGACCAGGTCGAGCGCGACCACGCCGACCTGAACGGGTGACGTCGCGGCGTCGCCATGCAGGATGGCGGGTAACTCACAGGTAAGCGGCCAGTTGCCTGCCTACCTGTGAGTCACCCGCCATCTCGTGAAGGTCGGGCCCGAGCCGTTGTCCGCCACCGATCTCGCCGGGCGGGTTCGTCAGCGAATCCCGCCGACGATCTCGAGTGCGCGCTTCTGGGCGTCGAGGCCGCGGGCGGAGTTCGTCATCATGAGTTCGTCGGCCATGGCGTGCTCGGCGAACTGTTCGAGGTACGCGGCGATGCGCTCCGGGCCGCCGATCGCGGTGTAGGTGAGCATGTGCTTGGCCTGGTGGCCGGCGGGCGAGTCGAGCAGCATGTCGAGCTCGGCGTCGGTGAAGTCGCGATCGGCCACGCCGAAGCGCGTCGCTATCATCTCGACGCGCGAACGCAGCACCTTTTCGTACATCGCGGACGCTTCGTCGTCGGTGTCTGCGGCGACGACGTTGAGCGCGGCGATGACGTACGGCGCGTCGAGCTGGGCGCTCGGCTTGAACTCCGAACGGTAGGCGTAGACGGCGGCCTGCAGCTGATCGGGTGCGAAGTGGCTCGCGAACGCGTACGGAAGGCCCAGCGCCGCAGCGAGTTTCGCGCCGAACATGCTCGAGCCGAGGATGTAGAGCGGCACGTTCGTGCCCTTGCCGGGGATCGCCTCGATGCCCGCGAGCGGGCTCGTGTCGGAGAGCAGCCCCTGCAGCTCGACGACGTCCTGCGGGAAGCGGTCGCTCGCGTGCGGGTCACGTCGAAGCGCCTGCCAGGTGCGCTGATCCGTGCCGGGCGCGCGTCCGAGGCCGAGGTCGATACGGCCCGGGTGCAGCTCGGCGAGCGTGCCGAACTGCTCGGCGATCGTCAGCGGCGAGTGGTTCGGCAGCATGACGCCGCCGGAACCGACGCGGATCGTCTGCGTCTGCGACGCGACATGCGCGAGCAGCACGGACGTCGCCGCCGACGCAATGTGCTTCATGTTGTGGTGCTCGGCGAACCAGATGCGCTCGAAGCGACCCGTCGCCTCAGCCCGCTGCGCGAGCTCGACGCTGCTGCGGATCGCGTCGCCGACGCTCTCATGGCTGCCGACCTGCGCGAGGTCGAGGATCGACAGCGGAATGTCGGCTGCCTTCTTCGCGAAGGAGCCGGCCGAGTGGGAGGTCTCGTCAGGGGATCGCAGGTCGGTGTTCTGGGCGGCGTCGAAATCACTCACGCACTCGTCAACGCGGGCCCCGGCCTCGCCCATTCCCGGGCTGCATCCCGAAGGGTCCAGGCCGGCTGCGTCACATGGTGCCCGCTGCGTCAGTCGTGACCGACTCGACGAGGACGAATCGACTCACCTGGTCGGGCGTGGTCGCTTCGGCCCGGCTCCGATAGCGCCGTGCGCGCACGAACGCCGATCACGCGAGCAGCGCGTCGATCTCCTTCGCGAGCTTCTTGTGCAGCCACGGCGAGGGGTGGAATCCGTCGTCGGCGAAGGCCTTGTCGCGCGCCCATTTCGGGTTCGTCAGCGGTACGTGGCGGGCGGTGGGGTAGTCCGCGACGATCGCCGCAGCGATCGCCTCGAACCGACGCGCGCGCCCGCCGAGGGCATTACCGAGCTGCTGCGGCATCGCGGGCAGCGCCTCGATCGGCGGCAATCCGAGCAGGATGACGGGGGAGTCGCCGGCGAGCGCCGTCACGCGGGTCAGCAGCTTCGTCAGGCTGACGCGCCACGCCTCCTCGGTGCGCAGGTTCTTCACGTCGTTGACACCGACGCTGATGACGACGACGTCAGCGCGCGCGAGTTGCGCCTGGGCGCTCGCGGGCTGGGTGAGGTGGGCGACGTCGCGGGCGTCGGCGCCCGAGCGGGCGAGCACGTGCCAGCTGACCGGCCGTTCAAGCCGATCCGACATGCGGCTCGCGAGGCGCCCCGCGATCGAGTCGCGATGGTGTTCGACGCCGGCACCGTCGGCCACGCTGTCGCCGAGCACGACGAGATGCGGCTCGTGACCGTCCCGCTCGGCGCGGTGCTCGCAGATCGTGCTCGTGACGCCCTCGCGCCCGGCCGCACCGGGTAGGCGCGGCACGTCGCGCTGCACCTGACGCCCCTGCGCGATGAGCACCGGGCCGTGCAACAGCACGTCCGTCAGCGAATATCCGGGCAGCGACGACCCGCCCGTATCGGATGGCGCGTCAGCCGATGCCGCCTCGTCCGGTGCGGCGGAGCCCGACGTGGTTTCCCGTGAAACAGGGTCACGCGGCGCAGGGGGTCGTCGGTCGGCGTCCCCGTTGGTCGCCGAGATGTCACGCATGCCCCCATCGTCACCCATTCACCTGCACTTCGGCGCAATGACGCGCGGCGTTCACCGCACCGTTATCCACATCGTCTCTTCAGACTTAATCTTCGCCAGACCCGACGGCCCCGCCTCAACGCCCCAACCCGGCCGTGGCTCAACGCACCCGCGCCCCAGCCCGACCCGTCCACACCCCACACGACGAAGCGTGGCGCGCACCCGTCGACGAGGAGAGCGCTCCTGGCCGACCGATGCGCGCCACGCTGTGAACAAGGCGACAAGGCGACGGTTACGCCATCACTGCCCCTCGTTGGGTCGCGTGAACGGGAACGCGAGCGTCGCGCGGATGTTGTTGCCCGTCAGCATCATGATGAGGCGGTCGACGCCGATGCCGAGCCCACCCGTCGGGGGCATGGCGTACTCGAGGGCGGCGAGGAAGTTCTCGTCGACCTCCATCGCCTCGGGGTCGCCGGCGGCAGCCTTGAACGACTGCTCGGTGAGGCGGTTGCGCTGGTCGACGGGGTCGACGAGCTCCGAGTACGCGGTGCCGATCTCGGCGCCGAACGCGACGAGATCCCAGCGCTCCGACAGCTTCGGGTCGGTGCGGTGCGTGCGCGTCAGCGGTGACGTCTCGAGTGGGAAGTCGGTGTAGAACACCGGCATCGTCGTCTGGCCCTCGACGAGCTCGTCGTACAGCTCGAGCACGACCTCACCGGCCGTCATCGTCTCCGCCCAGTGCACGTCGTGCGCGTCGGCCACGGCGCGCACCTTCTCCAGCGGCGTGTTCGACGTCAGCGTCGTGCCCGTCGCCTTCGAGACCGCTTCGTGCACGGGCACGACGGGCCACTCGTGGTCGAGGCGCAGGCGCTCGACGCCGCCGTGTCCGTCGGGGCGGACGGCGACGGGCTCGCCGTGGATGGCCGTGGCGACCTCGAGGACGAGCTCGCGCGTCAGCACGCGCATCGTGTTGTAGTCGCCGTGCGCGGCGTACGCCTCGACGGAGGTGAACTCCGGGTTGTGCGTCGCGTCGGCGCCTTCGTTGCGGAAGTTGCGGTTGAGCTCGAAGATGCGGTCCATGCCGCCGACGGCGAGTTCCTTGAGGAACAGCTCCGGCGCGATGCGCAGGTACAGGTCGGCGTTGTACGCGTTGATGTGCGTGCGGAACGGTCGCGCGCTCGCGCCACCGTGCACCGCCTGCAGCATCGGCGTCTCGACCTCCATGTAGCCGCGCTCCTCGAACGCGCGACGCAGAGCGCTGACGCCCCGCGAGCGCGCGCGCAGCAGATTTGCCGAATCCTTGTTGACGATGAGGTCGAGGTAGCGCTGACGCACGCGTGCCTCGGGGTTGGTGAAGCCCGTGTGGTCGCTGGGGATGGGGCGCAGCGACTTCGACGCCATGCACCACGACGACGCGAGCAGCGACGGTTCGCCGCGACGGCTGTGGCCGAGTGTGCCCGTCACGGAGACGTGGTCGCCGACGTCGACGGTGCGTCGCCACAACCGCATGAGCTGCGGATCGACAGCGCCCGCCTCGAGCACGACCTGCAGGCGCACGTCGTGCTCCTCGATGAAGGCGAACACGACGCCGCCGAGGTCGCGCAGCGCTCGTACGCGGCCGCTGAGGGAGACGACGCCGGCGTCCACCCCGTTGCCTTCGACAATCGCTTTGCGGGCAAGATCGACCGTCATCGTGTACGGCACGTCGACGGGGTAGGGCTCCATGCCGGCCTCGCGCAGGACGTCGAGCTTGGCGTGGCGCACGCGCTGCTGCTCGGTGAGGCGCTGCACGGGTCGTGCGGGCGTGAGCAGCTCCTCGTCCTGCGCGGCGACGAGCTGCGCCAGCGGCGCCTCGGCGCCGTCGGGCAGGTGGACGATCGTGTCCGCGTCGTGGCTGGGGCGCGGTGCGTGGCCGGGCAGGAAGCCCTCGGCGCGGCCGGAGGCGATGCCGATGAGCGGCAGGCTGCCGACGGAGTCGAAGCAGACGAACCGGGTGTCCCAGCGCGGCAGGTACTTGGCGTTCGCCTCGTACAGCGATTCGAGCTGCCAGAAGCGGTTGCCGATCGACAGGATGCGGTCGGCGAGGCGCACGCCGATGCCGGCGCCCACCTTGTCGGCACCGGTGAACACGGAGCGGAACATCGCGAAGTTGAGCGACACCTCGCGCACGCCGAGGTCGGACGCCGCGTCGGCGAGCGCCGCGACCATGGCCTCGTTGACGCCGTTCGGCGCCTTCGGGGAGCGGCGCATCAGATCGAGCGACAGCCCTCGCGTGCCCCACGGCACGAATGACTGCAGTGCGACGATCTGACCCTGTGCGTCACGGACGAGGACGGCGACGCAGCGGCCGTCCGTCGCGTCCTCGAGGCGGTTGAGGGCCATCGAGAAGCCGCGGTCGGGTTCGTCGCCACGCCACTTCTCGGACAGTTCGGTGATCTGGTGCAGCGTCTCGGCGTCGAGACGCGAGTGGCGTTCGACGGCGACGGTGCAGCCGGCCTCACGCACGCGCGCGACGGCGCGCTTGACGGGGCGCATCGCGCGCCCTTCGAGGCTGAACGTGTCGAGTTCGACCACGGCTTCGTCGCCGAGGGGGCGGGCCTTGAGCCCGGCCTCGACGTAGGCGCGCGCACCCGTCTCCGAGGCGGACAGGACGCCGGAGCGCCACGCGTGCTCGCGGGCGAGGGCCTGCCAGGCGCCGATGGCGGCGGGCCATGACTCACGGGCACCGAGCGGGTCGCCGGACGCGAGGCAGACGGAGCCGATGACGCGGTAGCTGACGGCGGCCTCGCCGTCGGGGGCGAAGACGACGGACTTGTCGCGGCGCGTCGCGAAGTAGCCGAGCGAATCCTGGTTGCCGTGCAGCGCGAGCAGTCGGCGCACGTGCAGTTCGTCGGCGGCCGACTGCACCTCGGAGCGTTCGGCCGATTCGGTGTAGCGCCACACCGTCAGCAGCAGCACGCCTGCGGCGAGGATGCCGGCGAACGCGGCGAGCCAGTGGGGCCCGTTGGCGCCGTCGGAGATGCCGTGCGGCATGGAGATGCCGGTGACGCTGCGGATCGAGAACCACAGGTGCTCACCGCCGTGCAGGTCGCCGGGGGCCGCCCAGGAGAGCATGAAGATGACGGCGATGCAGGCGAGCAGACCGGCTAGCAGCGTGCCGATCGCGCGCCGCAGGGAGCCTGAGCGCATGCGGGCCGGGAAGTCCTTGCGCCGGATGACGAGCAGGACGAGCCATGCGCCGGTGACGATCGTCGTCACGACGATGAGGGCGATCGTGATGTCGTCGACTTCCTCGTCGAGGCTGTCCGTGCAGATGCTGACGGCGACGATCGCGCAGGCCACGAACTGGAGGGCGAGGATGGCGAGGGCGACGACCCACGCGGCGCGCAGCCCGCGTTTCAGAGCGGCGGCGGTGATGAGAAGACACAGGGCGAGGAAGAGACTCGGGCCTGCGGGGACGCCGACGACGGCGAAGATGTCGTCGACCCAGTCGGCGAAGTCGCTGCGCGGCAGCGGGATCGACACGAGCGACCACACGCCGCCCAGGGCGACGAGCAGCCCCAGCAGCTTGGGCAACCATCCGTGGTCGTTCGCCACCGCGGGGTGGTGACGGGTGGGGGTGCTCATGCTGACGGTGCTCCTTCGACGTGCTCTGCGTTCGTTGCGGGATGGGGGGTCTCTGGGAGGCGGGCTGCTTCCTGTCTCGCGCGTTCGGCGCGGGCCCAGAGGTTGAGTGTCAACAGTGCGAGGGCCTGGAGGGCGGCTTCGAGCAGGATCTCGAACTGGCTCGTGTAGGCGCCGAGGGAGTTGGCGACGGCGAGCATGAGGACCATCGCGATGGAGCCGTAACGGAACGCACGCTCGACGTTCTGGTGCTTCGGGCTCATGGCGCGGAACGCGATGAGCGACAGGATGCCTGCGATGACACCGACGGCCGCTGACGCGAGGTACATCGACGCCGCGAGCGAACCGAGCTTCACGCGATCGTCAGCAGCAGCCCGCCCCAGAGGGCGCGCGCGATGTGGGAGACCTCGCCGCCGACCCGCGGGTAGCCTGTCAGGACGAGGTACGCGCGCGTCGCCGCGATCGTGACGGCGCAGGCACCGGCGAACAGCAACACGAGCGACGAGGCGTCCTCGCGCGGAACGATGCCGCGGGAGCCGCCGCGCCCTGACGGGGCCGACGACGCGCCCGCAGGCGTCGACGAGCCCTCTCTGGCAGGGGTGGCAGTCATGTCATGACGCTAGCAAAGCGTTTCGCCCCTGCCTGGAAGACCATGCGGCCTGCGGGGCGCCTTCGTCGCGCTCGGGGCGTCGGCTCGGGCATGGCGGGAGTGGAGGGGAGGAGGCCACCTGCGACGATCGACCTGACGACCGAGCGATGCCATCGGAGGGCAGATGAAGATCACGCAGGTGGGGCCCGCTCTGGCCATCACGGCGCTCCTGGGCGCGACCTGGGCCGTGCTGGCAGCGATCTCGGCAGCGACCCCGACTCCCGTCGAGACGGTCGCGGCGAGTGAGACGAAGACGCTCGAGGGGGCTGACCGGGGACTCCGTGACGTTCCGGGCACCTGAGGGCGGGGTGACGGCACTGTCCTTCTCGCGCTCCTCGGCCTACTTCGAGAAGGACGAGCAGACCCTGACGCTGGCTGTCGTCGACGGTAGCGTCGACTTCGACACGACCGCCGACCGCATCGTGCGAAACCTCGACGAGCAGGGTGTGGCTGTCGCCTTCGACGGGGGCAAACTCAGCACGCGCAACGGCTTCGCCTGGCTCGCGATGCATGCGAACGACCACCTGTTCGCCTTGTCGGCGAAGCCCCTGCCCGAGGGCAAGGGGGCCGACCGGGGCGCCGCCATCGCGGGCCCCACGAGCGAGGAACGGGCGAAGATGCTCGGCGTCGTCATCATCATGCTCGTGGCCTCGCGGACGTTGCGGCGGTCGATGCACGGTCTGCTCGTCGGCGCGTTCGTCGGGTGTCGTTGGCGCGGCGCGTGCTCACGTTCCACGGGCTCTTCGCACTGGGTTGGGGGCTGCACTTCCTGTGGAACTCGCCGGTACCCGAGGGTCGCGACGGCCCGGCGATCCCCTTGAGATCGCCGTCAGCGTCACCGCGTTCTTGCTCGTCGCCCGGCACGCCTGGGCGCAGGAGCGGCACTACCTCGCGAGCGCGCGCGAAGCCCTGGCCGCGGGGGGTTTCGTCGCCTTCGACGACGTCGTCGCCAGCGCTGCAGGCACTCGCAAGGAGCGCAAGCAGGGCCTGCAGACTGCGCGTCAGGTCGGCGGTCGCGCGGAGAGGAAACGGATCAAGCACGTCCCCGAAGGGCTACCTCGACCACCTGCAGGCCTGGGGTGGTCGCGGCACCGGCGTCGACGAGGTCGTTCGAGATCTGGTGTGACGGTGATTGCTCCCCCCGAGCGCCGGGGGTGCGCGCCCGTCACCAGGGATGCTCGGCGAAGTCCTTGAGAAAGACGCCGTACTGGTCGATTCCGTTCTCACCCATGACGATCGGGTCGTAGACGCGGGCGGCGCCGTCGACGAGGTCGAGCGGCGCGTGCCAGCCCTCCTCGGCGATGCGCAGCTTCTCGTGGTGCGGGCGTTCGTCGGTGATCCAGCCGGTGTCGACGGCCGTCATGAGGATCTTGTCGGTCGCGAACATCTCACCCGCCGACGTGCGCGTCATCATGTTGAGCGCCGCCTTCGCCATGTTCGTGTGCGGGTGGCCGGGGCCCTTGTAACGGCGCGAGAACTGCCCCTCCATCGCCGAGACGTTGACGACGTACGCGCGCCGCGCCCCCCGCGCGACGGCCGCACGCATCGCCGGGCGCAGACGGCTGACGAGCAGGAACGGCGCTGTTGAATTGCAGAGTTGCACTTCGAGGAGTTCCAGCGGATCGACTTCCTCGACCTTCTGCTTCCAACTGTTCGTGTCGACGACGTCGGGCAACAGGCCACCCGCGTCGACCGCCGTGCCCGCCCGATGCGCCTCGAGGCTCGCCTGCCCCGCCGACAGAGCGAGCGACGTCATCGCCGCCGCGCTGCGGGACGGGTCGAGAGCGTCGGACGGGTTGAGCGGGCCGGCCGCGGGCGTGACGCCGGGCGCATGGACGTCACGTCCGGCGTCGGGCTGGGGCTCGGCTTCGTCAGTGGCGTGGGTGTGCTGATAGGCCGCGAGGGTGCCGGCGAGGTTCGCGGGGTGAGCGTCACTGATGCGGTCGAACTGGACGATCTGCGGCAGCTTGACGTCGCGCGGCAGCGGAAGCTCTTCTCCCGCAGTGAGATTCGAGTACGCTCCCGGCGAGCGACGCACCGTCTGCGCCGCGTTGTTGATGAGGATGTCGAGCGGGCCGTCGGCCGCGACCTCGTCGGCGAGGGCGATGACCTGCGTCGGGTCACGCAGGTCGATGCCGACGATCTTGAGGCGGTCGATCCACTCCGGTGAGTCGGCGAGCTCCGCGAAACGACGCGCGGCGTCGCGGGGAAAACGCGTCGTGATCGTCAGGTGCGCGCCGTCGCGCAGCAGCATGAGCGCGATGTACATGCCGATCTTGGCGCGACCGCCCGTCAGCAGGGCGCGCTTGCCGCACAGATCGACGCGCTGGTGACGCTTCGCGTGACTCATCGCCGCGCAGTTGGGGCACAGCCAGTGATAGAACGCGTCGACGGTCGTGTACTTGGCGTGGCAGATGTAGCACCCGCGCGGCGTGTTGAGCTCTCCGGCGACCTCACCGATGACGTTGGACGTCAACGGGATTCCCTTCGTCTCGTCGTCGATGCGCAGCGGCGAACCCGTCGCCGTCGACGCCAGCACCTTCGCGTCCTGCTCGCGCAACGGGCCGAGCTCAGCAGCCCTCGCCTCCGCGCGACGCGCCTTGCGCACCCGCTTGTACATCGTGCCCGCGGCGCGCTTCACCGTCTCGATGTCGGGGTGGCCCGCGGGCAACTCGTGCAGCATCCCGATGACGCGCAACGTCGTCGCCATGTCCTCGGCATCGATCGCGGTCTCGGCGAACAGCTGTTCCTGCTCAGGTGTGACGGACGCGTCGTCACGGGCGTCGTCGTCCTCTGCGGGCTGTTCGTTCACGCCGTGATTCTAGAGGTTGCCGGTGAGGCGAGCCGGCGCTGCCCTCATGGGTGGGTGTGCCTCCCCGTGAGACTCTGCCCCGCCATGACCGGAGCCGGCGGTGTTTTCGCGGGGCGGGTGGCGGTGGGGGTCGGCGTGTCTCGAGGCGATGTCCGGAAATTCAGTCAGACGTCCAGATAGGGTGAGAATGATGACCTCGGGGGAGGTCGGCGCGCAGGGCCTCGGGGGCGTTCGGCTGAACGCGAGGTCGGCAGGAGAAAGGTGCACGATGAACCACGAACACCGCAAGATCTCACTCGCGGAACGACTCATCGTGACGCTCGGCGTCGGCATCTCGCTGGCCGTCATGGCCGTCGTCCTGATCCGCATGGCGAGCGCCGGCGCCCACCCCGTTGCGGTGTGCCTCATGGCTGCGGCGCTCGGCGGGGCGCTCGTCGTCGCCATGCGCCTGTGGCGCGGTTCGCAGGGCTGACGTTCGGCGCCGCCCGCCGGGTGTCATCCGCGCGGTGAAATCGGCCTGGCGTGGCCGGCTCGGCCGCCGGGGCGTGTCCCCCTACGCTCGTCTTCTTGGCGCCGCCGGCCTGTACCCATCCGCGATTTTCGTCCACATTCGTGACGGGGGCCGACGACGCGAGCGTGGACGAAAATCGCCGATGTGACCGAGAAGCGCACATGGGGACGCGGTTCGCGAAGGTGGACGGAAATTGCGAAGGTGGACGAAATTCGCAGGTGGGGCCGGGTGTCTCAAGGTGCGCCGTCTCTGTTAGCCGTCGGACGAGGTGACGGGGGGTGGTGCGGCGTCAGAAAGCAGTCGCTCGCTGCGCACGACCAGATCGTCCGACGGCGGGCTTGCATGACGCGTGGCCGGACGGCGCGCTGTCCGCGTTGTTGACGGGCACCGCCGACAGGGCTCCCGCGAATGGCCCCGTCGCGTTGACGACGAGCGGCCTGACGTCGCGCTCCTCGTGTTCATGGGCGCGGCATTCGCCGGCGTCGTGGCGCAGGCCGTCATCGATCGGCTGTGCCCAGTAGACGGTGTGCAGCGTGTGAACGGTGGGGGACGGGTCACCCGAGCCATACGAGGACACCGCACGACCCGTGCCATCTCGTGTCGTAAGGCCTAGTGCCGGCTCACCGCGTCATGTCATGGTGCTCAGCGCACCCTCATCGACGCGTGACACAGTAGGCATCGTGACCGACGAACGCACCCATCCGGACGACGACGCCTGGCGCTACGTTCCGCCGCGACCGCGCGAGACCCCGGCGTCGGTTCCGGGTTCGCCCGCGCCGGATTCCCGGGCGCACACGTCGGCAGCTTCCGCGAGCGACGCCGCGGCACCGACGGGGCAGCTGCCCAACGCATGGCACGAAGGCGCACCCATGCCGCACGGTTGGTCACAACCGCCCACAGGATCGATGTCGTCGCCTCCTCCGGCGCCGAACGCCCCCGGTGTGGGATCGTTCGCCCCGGGCGGGTGGCCCCCGCCGTCAGCTCCCCGGCCCGCAGCTTCGGGTGCGCCTGCGCCGGCTAGTTGGTCCCAGCCGTCAGCTCCGCAGCCTCAGTATCCGCCTGGGGTGTTGTTGGCGCCGGCGTCGCCCGGCGCTGCGTATCCCGTTGCAGCGCAAGCCGGTCCGCGCAAGCCACCCCCGGCGTGGGCATTCGAGCAACCGAAGCCGTTGCCGTATCACCGCATGGCACGCATCGACTGGCGCGTCGCGCAGTGGTGGCGTCCTTTCGCGACGCTGGGTGTGGCGTTCGGTGTCACGATCGTCATGATGATCGCGCTGGGCGTCGTCGCGCTCGCATGGGAGGGCCTCGGCCTGCCCGCTGCGAGCGAGAGCCTCGAGGACGGTGGCAACCCGGCCGACCTGATGGCGATGCTCGGTCCGCTCGCGGCGCTCGTCCCCATCGTCGTGCTCGCGTCGTGGTGGGGCGCCGGGCGTCGCGGGTCGATCCACTCGGTGTTCGGGCGATTCCGCTGGGGTCTGCTGGGGCGTGCGGCGCGCGTCGTCGTGCCGATCTATGCCCTCGTGATCCTCGTGCCGCCCCTGCTGTTCGGCCGCGACGAACTGACGGTGCCGCCTCTCTCGGCGTCACTCGTCGCGTCGTACGTCATCATCCTCGTGCTGACGCCGTTGCAGTGCGCGGGCGAGGAGTACCTGTTTCGCGGCATGCCGCAGCAGGCGCTCGGGACGTGGCTGAAGTCGCCGCTGTGGGGCATCATCCTGCCCGTGCCGCTGTTCATGCTCGGCCACGGGTATGACTGGGTCGGCCAGATCGACATCGCCTGCTTCGCGTTGTGCATGGGAGCGCTGGTGTGGCGCTCCGGCGGCCTCGAACTGGCGATCCTCGTGCATGCGGCGAACAACACGATGTCGTTCTTGCTCGCGCCACTGACGCCGAACTCGCTCGAGCAGGGCGCCGTCAACCCTGCTGCGCTGCTGTTCTCGCTGCCGCTGATCTTCGGCATCACGGCGTGGCTGTGGTGGTGGGTCGGCAAGCAGTACGGCGTCGACTGGAAGACCCCCGTCCGACGTCTCCCCGGCCCGCAGCACGAACAGGTCGGCCGCTGGTTGTGACCAGCTGCGATACGCGTCCGCATCTGCGATTTTCGTCCACATTCGCCACGGTTGCTCGCCGCGGCTGTTCGTCGCGGCGCGGCGGCTGTGCGGCGTCATCGGCGCTTTCGTCTCCGCGTGGCGTGCCGGTGAGTTCGCCGATAGCCAGGACGCCCGGCGGGCGCGCCGCTGCGATCGTCGTCGGGCAGTGGCGAATGCCGAATGTGGACGAAAATCGCAGGTGTGTCACCTCGGGAGCAGGCCGCGCCTGGCGGGGGCGCGGCTGGCCGTTCAGAGGCCTCGCCGGCGTCGAGGCGTGGTGGAGTTCTCGATCGCCAGGTGCCAGTCGCCCTGCGGCTCACGCGGTTCGTCGGCCCGAAGGACGGCGTGCCAGGCGTCCTCGAGGCGGTCCTTGCCCACGAGCAGGCTGGAGACGTAGGTGAACTCGTGGAAGCCGTTGCCCCAGGCGGCTCTCCAGCTGCCGACGTTGCCCGCGTACGCCTCCCAGATGATGGTGTCGAGGCCCAGCGAGTCAAAGCCATACTCGACAGCCGCCGCCACGGCGCGCGTCATCACGCCCCGCCCGCGCGCCCAGGGGCTGAGCGCGAAACCGACGCTCGCCGCGCCGTAGGAGAAACCGCGCCCCCACGTCGTCAGGTCGATCGAACCCGCCATGCGGCCGTCGACCTCGATGGCCCACCAGATCGCGTCGCGGCTCGGCCCCGTCATGCGCGTGACGAACTCGAGCGCCATGTCGCGCGTGTAGTTCGCGGGCGTCGTCGTCCACCGCTGGACGAGCGGGTCGGCGCCACGTCGCGTCACCTCGTCGGCGTCGTCGATCGTGTGGGCGCGCAGCACCACACCGTCACGCTCGAGGCGCGGCACCGGGATCGGTTCGAGGTCGGCGGGGTTCGTCATCGTCCGAGCGTAGGTGCGTTCGACGTACCGTGTCGCGCGGATTTCGGGTGGGGTCTGCCAGGGGTGCCGGGATACCCCGCGCGTCGGGTTCGCAGATCAGGGCCTGCTGCAGGTTGCAGCGTGGAGGGTAACTCACGAGTAGGCGCGTAGTTGTGTGCCTACTCGTGAGTTAGTCGCCATCTTGCGCCCGTCTTCGATCAGCCGCCCGCTCTCGGGCGCGACGATGAGGGCTCGCCGTCAGCCCTTGAACGCGTCGACCGGCGGGATGACGTAGTACGAGCCGGTCTCGGCGTTCGAGTACTTCGTCAGTTCGTCGCGCGGGTGGTCACCGACGCCGGCCATCGATTCGAGCATGTCGTGCAGGCGCTTCTGCTCGCACGCGAAGCCGACGAACATCGTGCCGTGCTCGCCGACGTCACCGAACGGCATGTTGCGGCGCACGATGTGGCCGAAGTCGTCCTGGTCGGTGCGTTCGGCGTGCGACGTCTCGGGCTTGGGGTCCATCTCGATCGAGTCGACCTTGGAGCGGCCGATGACCTTCTCCTGCTCCTCGGTGGAGAGGGCCTCCCACTTCGCCTGCTTGTGCGGCCACTTCTGCAGCAGCAGCACGCTCGAGCCGGCGCCCGGCTTGCCGTCGGCGACGATGGCCTCGTCGTACTGCTCGATCGTCGTCGGGTTCTCGGTGCCGTCGATGAAACCCGTGAGGTCGCGGTTCGTCTGGTAGACCCAGCCCTCCGTCTCGTCGACGACGCGTGTGCCGGGCACGACCTGGCGCGTCAACGAGATGAGGTGACGCGTCGCGTCGAACACCTTGTCGCGCGCGCCGCCGAACACCCAGAAGACGAGGTCGCGCTGCGTACCGGGGATGACGTACCCGTCGGTTCCGACGACGTCGGTGTCGAAGTCATGAACGTTCTCGGGGGCGTGATCGGCGGCGATCTGCTGCATCAGCGACGGCCGCACGCCGACGACGAAGTTGACGCCCACGTCGTCCTGCTCGGCCTCGAACAGCGGCAGCAGCTGCGACAGCTTCGTCAGCGAGCCGGGCTCGACCTCGAACTCGACGTACTCGCTCGACGTCGCACCATCGACGAAGATGCCGATCTGGGCCTGGGGCATGTCTGACTCCTCGCGCGCGGGGTGGCTGATCTGCCACCAGGCTACGTGACCCACCCGTTGGGGGCGGCGCAGGTGACCGTTGCCGCCAGGCCCCACGCGAACTTCCTGGGGTGACGACGCGTCGGACTCGTCGGTGCTGACGCGTGCTGCGCGACGGACTGTGATGGGCGCGGTGGGTTTCTCGCTCGGCGTCGTGACGCGCGAGGGGGAGGTATGGGTACGGCGGTGGGGCTGGCCGGGCGAACACGTCCACACGCCATCGACGTTCCGCACCTGCGTCCGTGGGGCACGACGCCCACGCGGGGTACGTCATCTGCGAAGCTGGGGTCGTCCCGCGGGAGCCATCACGGCTGAGAGGCGCAAGCCGACCGCCAGCATCCTCTTCACGAGGGTGCCTACACCTGATCCGGATCATGCCGGCGGAGGAAGGAGACGCACGATGACTGCGCCCACGAACGAGCCCGACCACACCCCAGGCGCGTCGAGCGACGCGACACGCAGCGCCAGCCAGAGAGGCGGCGACAGGAGCCGCCCCGACGCACAGTCCCCCGACGCGGCGCACGAGGCGGGCACGGACGCGTCAGCTCAGGCGCTCGCCATCACCCCCGAAGCGATCGGGCGCGTCATCGACGCCGTTCGTGACGCCGCACCGCTCACGCAGTGCATGACGAACGCCGTCGTCACCGGTTTCACGGCGAACGTGCTGCTCGCTGTCGGAGCGTCGCCGGCCATGGTCGACTCGCTCGAGGAGGGCCCGATCTTCGCCGGTATCGCGGACGGGTTGCTCGTCAACGTCGGCACCGTGACGGCGGCGACAGCCGAGGCGATGCGCGCGACGGCTGCCGCGCGCGCCGAGGCCGGGCGCCCGTGGTGCCTCGACCCGGTCGCGGTCGGCACCCTGCCGGTGCGCACTCAGCTCGCTCGCGACCTGCTCGAACACGCCCCGGCCGTCACCCGCGGCAATGCCTCCGAGGTGCTCGGGTTGGCCGGCGAACAGGGTGCGGGACGCGGGGTCGACGCCGGTGACGACGTCGACGCGACGCTCGCGGCAGCGTCGCGACTCGCGGAGCGCACGGGCGGGGCGGTCGCCGTCAGCGGTGTCGTCGATGCCGTCGTCGCGCCGGGCGTGCCGACGGTGCGCATCGGCAACGGCGACGCCATCATGACGAAGGTGACGGGCGTCGGGTGCGCGCTCGGAGCGCTCGTCGCGGCCTACCTACCGGTCGCCGGTTCGGCGCAGCTCGCTGCCGCCGCCGCGACCGCGACGATGACGCTCGCCGCCGAGGACGCCGCGCACTGGGCGAGCGGCCCGGGTTCGTTCGCGGTCGAACTCCTCGACGCCCTGGCGCGCCTCGAGGGCGATAGCGTCGCAACGACGCTCGATCTGCGAGTGGCGTCGTGATGTCGGACGGGCGCGGCGTCGAGCTGTACCTCGTCACCGATACGGCGCTGTGTGGCGGGCCCGACGGTGTCGTCGAGACGGCCGAGGCTGCTGCGCGCGGTGGTGTCGACATGATCCAGATCCGCGACCACGACGCTTCGACCCGCGAATTGTGCTCTCTCACAACGCGGGTCATCGACGCCGTTGCGGCCTTGGGTGCGCATCCCGCCGTCGCGCAGACGCCGACGCCGCGGGCCGCTGGTGGCCGATCGGCTGGCCTATATGACGAAGAGTGCCCCGCCCCCCGCGTCGAGCGAGACTTGCCCACGGGTGCCGGCCAGCAGATGGCTGCGGCGGCGACCCCGATCTCGTCCTCGACGACGGCACGGCGCGTCCGCGTCGTCGTCGACGACCGTCTCGACGTGGCGCTCGCCGTCGGGGCTGATGGCGTGCACCTCGGCCAGAGTGACCTCGATCCTGTCGTGGCGCGGCGCCTCGCCGACCGTGTCGTCGGTGAGGGCTTCCACCTCGGCTGGTCGGTGTCGAACCTCGAACAGGTCGCTGCTGCAACGAGGTTGCCGCGCGGCACCGTCGACCTGCTGGGCATCGGGCCGTTCCGTGCGACGCCGACGAAGCCGGACGCAGCGCAACCGCTCGGGCTTGACGGCGTCGGCGCCATCACGGACGCGGCACGGGCCGGCGGGTTCGCCAACGTCGTCATCGGCGGGGTGAAGCTGCCGGACCTGCGCGCGCTCGTGGCCGCCGGCGCGCAGGGCGTCGCCGTCGTGTCGGCGATCTGCGGGCAGCCCGATCCGCTCGCCGCTACCCAGGCGCTGCGGAGCGAACTCGACGAGGCTCTCGCCGAAGTCCGCCCGGTCGACGGCGGCCGAGGCGCACTCGAGCTCGAGCGGCCCGACCACGCGGGCCCGGCATGACACCCCGGCGAGGGGTGCCCCAGGGCTGCTGCGGCCGGTGGGCACGACCACGTTCCGCTGACGCGAGCCGAGAGGCTCTGACATGAGCACCCCCACGGCCCGGGTCTACGTCGACGATCTCCGGGCCGGGGCTGCCCTCACCGTCGGCGAGGATCTGCACCTCGAGGTGGCGCGGGTCGACGACGGCTTCGTGCCGCAACCTGACGAGAGGAGGAATGATCTGACATGAGCATCCCCAACGTCCTGACGATCGCCGGCACCGACCCCAGCGGCGGTGCGGGAATCATGGCTGATCTCAAGGCTTTCGGCGCCCTGCGCACGCATGGGTGCGCTGTTGTGACGGCCGTCGTCGCGCAGAACACGCGGGGCGTCGCGGCGGTGACGCAGATGACGCCGCAGCAGGTACGCACGCAGCTCGAGAACCTGGTGGACGACGTCCGCATCGACGCGCTGAAGATCGGCATGCTGGGTTCGGCGGCCGTCATCGAGACCGTCGCTGACGTGCTCGCCGACCACCCGGCGCTGCGCGGGGTGCCGCGCGTTCTCGACCCTGTCATGGTCGCCTCGAGCGGTGACCGGCTCATCGACGAGGACGCCGTGACCGCTCTGCGCGAGCGTCTCGTGCCGGAGGTCGACGTCATCACGCCGAACCTCGCGGAGGCCGCCGTCCTGCTCGATCTCGACGACACGCCACGCGAGGCGAGCGATGACGTCGCGCGCGCCCTCGTCACCCTCGGGTCTGGTGTGCTGCTCAAGGGCGGCCATGGCGGCGGCGCGAAGAGCGACGACGTCCTCCTCGTCCCCGCCGAGAGCGACGAGCCCGCCCGGTTGAGCGCGCCGCGCATCGACACGCGCAACACGCACGGCACCGGATGCACCCTGTCGGCGGCGATGACGGCACTCCGGCCGCAACGCGATTCGTGGGCGCAGGCGACGCGGGAGGCCAAGGATTACGTGACGGAGGCGCTCGCCGCGAGTGGCGACCTCGACGTCGGGCGCGGCGACGGCCACGGCCCCGTCCACCACTTCCACGCCTGGTGGTGACGTGACGGTCGGCAGCTGTCAGAGCACCGTACCCATCTGCGATTCTTCGCGAGCTGCTCACCGAGGCCTCGCCGGACATGATGCGCAGCCTGTTGCAGACCATGCTCAACGCCCTCCTCTTCGCGGACGCTGACGCGGTGGTCGGCGCCGAATACCGCCAGCCCAGCACCGGACGAGTGGTGCAACGCAACGACTACCGCCACCGCGGCCTCGACCGGGCGAACGTGGTGGACCATGGGGGTGGCCCGAGACGGGAACCTGGTCACCAGCCGCTCACCCGATGACTTCCGGGCCTTCTGTTCCGCCATTCCGGTACTGTTCAGTCAGGCCGACCAGCCCACCGGCGCCGGAAACCGCTCGTGAGCAGCCCGGTACGCCACATGGCGCAGGCGGGGCTAATGACCGGCTCGACACCCGGCACCTCGGTACCGCAAGCACTGGCCGGGGACGCGCTGGCCCTTCGAGGATCTCAGCCCACGTCCCACCTCAGCACAACCAGAAGGGAAGTGATCGCGGATGCGGCGAATAACGCTGCCGAGCGGAGAGTTCATCCCTGTGCTGGGCCAGGGCACCTGGGGCTGGGGTGAGGACCCCGGCCGCCGCAGCGACGAGGTCGCCGCGCTGCACGCCGGCCTCGAGCTGGGCATGACGCTGGTCGACACCGCCGAGATGTACGCCGACGGCGGCGCGGAGGAGGTGCTTGGTGAAGCATTGGCGGGTCGCCGCGACGAGGCGTTCTTGGTCAGCAAGGTCATGCCGTCCCACGCCTCCCGTTCCGGCACGATCGCGGCCTGCGAACGCAGCTTGAAACGCCTGGGCACCGATCGGATCGACCTCTACCTGCTGCACTGGCAGGGCGGGTACCCGCTGCCGGACACGGTCGCGGCCTTCCAACAGCTGGTCGAGGACGGGAAAATCCGATACTGGGGCGTCAGCAACTTCGACCACCGGGCCCTCGCCGACCTGCGGGACGTGCCGGGCAGCAGCGGGCTGGCCACGGATCAGGTGCTGTACAACCTGTCGCGGCGAGGACCGGAGTACGACCTGCTGCCGTGGTGCACCGACCACCAGCTGCCGGTCATGGCGTATTCGCCGATCGAGCAGGGCCGCATCCTTCAGGACACGACGCTGAACGACGTCGCGGCCCGTCACGGCGTCAGCCCCGCGGCGGCGGCCATCGCCTGGGTGCTGCGCCGCGACTCGCTCTGCACGATCCCCAAGGCGAGCAGCCCGCAGCATGTGCGCGACAACGCCACAGCACTGGACGTGGAGCTGACCCGCGAAGACCTGGATGCTCTGGATCGAGCGTTTCCGCCGCCGAGCGGACCGCGACCACTAGAAATGCTGTGATCTTGCCCAGGCGCGCAGCCCGGTCAGTCCGGGCAGCGCGGCAGCACCGTAGGTGAGGGTGGGAGTTGCCGGGCTTGAGAGGGGATGATTTCGCGGATGTCAGAGAACTCTGAGCCGGGCAGCCAGGCCGACGCGCGGGATAGCGGCAGCGGGTAGGTGGGCAACCTAGAGCTGTTCTTCGACCTGGTGTTCGTGTACGCCATGGCGCAGCTGACCCGGCTGGGGCGGGACGACGTTTCGTGGCGTTCCCACCTTTCCCCAGCTACCCGACCCAACCGGCGCGCCCACACTCAACTCTGAAGAGCCAGATTCGCAGATGTGGATGTAACGCGCAGGAGGGGCAGGTGGACATCCACCTGCCCCTCCTGCGCGTCTCGCGGCGTCACCTCAATGAGGCGTCAGCTCAGCGCGTCGTCACGACGCATTGTTCACGCCGTCTTGACGGCTTCGACGTCGCGCATGTGGCGCCCGATCCACGGCACGAGGGCCATGAGGACGAGCGAGAAGCCTGCGGTGATGAGGCCGAGCGTCAGGAAGAACGTCGTGTCGCTGAGGCCCTCCATGAGACGGATGGCCTGCGCGGCGGCCGACTGGCCGACGGCGGACGTCAGGTACCACAGCGCCATCGCCTGGGTCGTGAACGCGGCGGGTGCGAGCTTCGTCGTCGCGGAGATGCCGACGGGCGACAGGCACAGTTCGCCGATCGTCTGGACGACGAAGACGCTCGCGAGCGCCCACATCGGCGCCGTCGGGCCGTGCGGCCACAGGTGCGAGTAGAACGCGAGCAGCACGAACGACAGGCCGGCCATGAGCACGCCGAACGCGAACTTCGCGCCGGTGCTCGGGAACTTGCCGGCGCGGCGCAGCCACATCGCGGCGAAGACGGGCGCGAGGGCCACGACGAACAGCGGGTTGACGCTCTGGAAGAACTCGGCGTTCACCTTGATGCCGAAGATCGAGCCGAGGTCGGTGCGCTCGGCGGCGAACGCGGCCATCTTGCTCGCGGCCTGCTCGAAGATCATCCAGAACAGCGCGGCGCCGATCCACAACGGCACGTACGCCTGCAGGTGGCGGCGTTCGGCGGCGCTCACCTTGGGGCTCTTGAACATCATCGCGAACATGCCGACGGCGGCGATGACGGACATCACCGTGACGGTGTTGATGACGCCGTCCGCGGTCGTGCCCGACAGGGCGAAGCAGATCGCGGCGACGGCCGCGACGCCGACGACGCCGAGCCCCACGCGTCGCATGGCGGTGCCGCGTTCGGCCGCGGTGAGCGGGCTCGTCGGGTTCGTTCCTGCGCCGTGCAGGTGCTTGCGGAACACGAACAGGCCGATCAGCCCGAAGGCCATGCCGACAGCCGCGGCGGAGAATCCGGCGTGGAAACCCCACCTGTCCTTGAGGAACGTCACGACGAACGGCGCGCAGAACGAGCCGATGTTCACCGACATGTAGAAGATCGAGAAACCGGCGTCGCGACGGCCGTCCCCGCGGTCGTACAGCTGCCCGACGACCGCCGAGATGGACGCCTTCTGCAGACCCGTTCCGAGCGCGACGGTGGCGATGCCGACCCACGACATCGCCGCGATCGGCAGCGCGAGGAAGACGTGGCCGAGCATGATGATGACGGCGCCGTACAGCGTCGCGCGGAAGGCGCCGATGACGCGGTCGGCGAGCCACGCGCCGACGACGCTGAGCAGGTAGACCGACGCACCGTACGTCGCGACGATCGACAGGGCTGTCGGCTGGTCGATGCCGAGCCCGCCGTCGCTGACGGCCGTGTAGAGGTAGTACGCGAGGATGGCGCGCATGCCGTAGTAGCTGAAGCGTTCCCACAGTTCGGCGTTGAACAGCGTGCCCAGGCCGGAGGGGTGGCCGAGGAAACCGCGGTCGTCGAGCGACGGCCGGGTGCGGCCACCGGAGAGGGCGACGCGCGGTGCGTCGACGTCGGGCGAGTTCGCAGCGCCGGGCTCAGGCGTCGCGGATGACGCGCCGTGGCTGGCGGGGGAGTCGACCATGGTGGGTCGTCCTTCGGTAGGCGGTCACCAGTGCGCGGGGACGGCAATGGCCGCACCGATCGGTGCGGCCATCAACTGTAGTCAACGGGTGTTTTTGTGAGCGAAACACCCTGACGCGTGGTGTCCTTGTGCCCCGTCGCCTCAGGCGGGGGTGACCCCGTCGAGCGCCGTCGCGAGGGTCGCCTCGCTGCTCGGCATGAGCCCCGCGATGATGGCGCGGGCCTCATCGATGGCGTCGAGGGCCTCGGGCAGGTCGAGCAGCGAGTGGATCTCGGCGCTGGGCATCGTCTCCGAGAGGTTGGCGACGCGGTCGCGGTTGAGCCACACCGTCAGCCAGCCGCGCTCGGCCGCCTTCGCGAAGGGTCCGACGGTGTTGCTGATGAGCACGACGTCGTCGGGGGTGGAGCCGCTCTCGGCGATGACGGCGTCGATGCGCTCGAACGTGGCGAGCCAGTTGAGGTCGGCTTCGGTGTCGTGCAGCTCGGGCGGCAGGTCCGACGGTGCTCCGGGCGCGTCGACGTGGGTGGCGAACGGGGGCAGGACGTGCTCATGGCCGGCGGGCATGGGTGCGTAGTCGATGAGGTTGACGCTGCCGCGCTCCGCCAGGTCGACCATGGCGGGCAGGACGTCGGGGAACAGCTCGGGCGCGCGCGTGGCGTCGTCGACGTGGGAGGGTTCGTCGAGGAGGCCGGTGAGCATGTGGCCCCGCCTGTCCCACAGGGTTTCGTCGCCATCGAACCACACAGAGAAAGTCACGGCACCAGCGTGACAGATGAACGGGTTTCTACCTAGTCCGGTGCTCGCATCTTGCCGCGATCTCTACGCGCCGGGCTATAGTACGGCGCCTTCGGACGCTCGTGCGGCGCGGTAGGGCGGTCAGGACGACGTCACGAGCAGTGCGGCGAAGACGAACATCATGACGCCGACGACCGTGTCGATGACCTGCCAGGTGCGGGCGTTGCGGACGAGGGGCGTCAGCAGACGCGCGCCGAGCCCGAGCGCGACGAACCACAGCACGCTCGCGCTGATCGACCCGACGTAGAACCACCAACGCCCTTGCGCGCCATGGGAGTTCGCGACGGTACCGAGCATGACGACCGTGTCGAGATAGACATGCGGGTTGAGGAACGTCAGGCCCGCGACGGTGGCGGCGGCCGCACGCCGGCTCATCGGGGGCGCGTCGGCTGGGCTGAGGCTGCCCGCGTGGCGCGCGTTCTTGAACGAGTTGAGCCCGAACCAGACGAGATAGGCCGCACCCAGCCACTTGATCACGCGCAGCGCGTCCGGATGCGCGGAGACGACGGCACCCATGCCGAGCACACCGGCGAGTTCGAGGACGATGTCGCCGAGCGCGCAGATGACGACGACGAGCCCGACGTGGTGACGCAGCAACCCCTGACGCAGGACGAAGGCGTTCTGCGATCCGATGGCGACGATGAGGCCGAGGCCGGTGAGGAAGCCGGTGAGCAGGTGCGTCATGGCAGTGACGTTAGGGGTGTGCGTGGATGAAGGACAGTTCATGAAACTGTGGGTACTTCAGTTCTGCTTCACTAGGGTGGCCCCATGAAACTGCGTGGCGAGTGGCTCGAGGCGCTCCTGGCCTGCGTCGACGAGGGGACGTTCGACGGGGCGTCGGCCGCGCTGCGGGTGTCGCCGTCGGCGATCTCGCAGCGCATCAAGGCGCTCGAACAGGCAGTCGGGCAGGTCGTCCTCGTGCGCACCTCGCCCGTGCACGTCACCGCCGTCGGGGAGGTCCTGCTGCGCGGAGCGCGGCAGCGGGCTCTCGTCGACGCCGAGTTGCAGCGCGCGCTCGGTTCGGCGGCGCCGGGTCGGACGCTGCCGGGTGCCGTCGTCGACCTGCCGGTCGCCGTCAACGCCGACTCGCTCGCGACATGGTTCGTCGAGGTGCTCACCACGGTGGCCGAGTGGGGTGACGCGCGGCTGCGGGTCTTCGTCGAGGATCAGGATCACTCGGCGCGGCTGCTGCGCGAGGGTGCCGTCCTGGCTGCGGTGACGGCGAGTTCTGCTGCAGTGCAAGGATGTTCGGTCAGTGAACTGGGCGTCATGCGCTACGTACCGCTCGTGCGTCGCGACCTGTGGGAGCGCTGTTCGGGGCGCCTCGCCGAGCTGCCGACGCTGCGTTTCAACGACCGCGACGACCTGCAGCGTCGCATCCTCGCCGATGTCGGCCTCGAGCCGCGCGTCGAGCACGTCGTCCCGTCCGCCGAGGGTTTCGCCGCGGCGGTGCGGGCTGGCCTCGGATGGGGCATGGTGCCGGAGGGGCTCGCGGACGAGGACGATCACCTCAGGCGCATGCCGGGCGTCGGCGACCTCGACGTGCCCCTGTTCTGGCAGTGCTGGCGCCTCGAGACTCGCGCGCTCGCGCGGCTGACGGATGAGGTGACGTCCGCGGCGCATCGGTTGCGGTGATCGCCGGCGGGCGCCCCATTCGTGCGTCCTGGTGCGCTTCGGGGATGTCGCGGCAGGAGTGATGACGGACCGCCGGACGGATTTTCGTCACTTCATGTGGGCCAAATCAACACCATCATTCTAAGTAAGGTTAGGGTCACCTCACTATGAGCATGGTTGTCACGGCTGCGGCCCTCCCCGATGTCATCCCGCCGGTGTGGCGGATCCTCACGAAGTTCGCCTATTTCATGGGCCTGGCCTGCGCCATCGGCGGCGTCTGGACGTACCTGAGTGTCGTCCGGCCCGCCGTCCGACGCGACACGACGGTGAACCCCGATGACGCGGCGCTCCTGACGCGTCGTGCGCTGCGTCTGGCAGCCGTCGGCACGATCGTCCTGCTCGTCGTCGCCTGGTTCCAGCTCGCGGCCCGCGTCGCGCGGGCCGGCAAGGGGATGGCGTACGCCGACGCGCTGCGCCCGTCGGCCGTCGCCGATTACCTGACGAAGCCCGCCAAGGCCGGCGAGTGGATCTCGACCGGTGCGCTCGTGACCGTCGCCAACGTCTGCATCGTGCTTGCGGCGCTCGTCCTGCTGCCGATGCTGTTCGGCCGGATGCCGCGCTGGTCGCACGCCGCCGCCGTCGCCGCCGCAGGGCTGACGGTCGCCGCCTCGCTGGTGCCGTCGATCCCGACGAAGGCCGTCGAGTTCGGCGACGTCGTCGCCAAGATGCTCATCCAGGCGCACATCATCGGGGGCTCGCTCTGGGTCGGCGGGCTCATCGCGCTCGCGCTGCTGGCTCGCACGCGACGCCATCTCGACGTCAGCGCCGGTGACGTGTGGGCACGAATCTGGGCGCGGTTCGGCGTGCTCGCGCTCGTTGCCGTAGGCATGGTGCTCGTCTCCGGGGTGTGGCTGACGTACCGCGAGGTCGGGCCGTGGGAGCAGTTCGTGACGACGCCGTTCGGGCGCTTCCTGCTCGCGAAGATCGTCCTCGTCGTCGGTCTTGTCGCCGCCGGGGCGTACAACCAGCTCGTCCTCATGCCGAAGATCGCCCGCGCGCAGCGGGCGGGGCGCGGCAGCAACGTGTTCGCGTACGTCCTCGTGACGTTTCCGCGCGTCGTGCTGACGGAGGTCGTCCTCGGCATCGGCGTCCTCGCGATCGTGCCGTTCCTCAACGGTTCGGCGCGGGCGCAGGCTGCCGGCCACGAGGTCGAGGGCCCCGTCATCGACGGTCGTCTCTTCAGCGCCGGCCTGCTGCTCGTCGCCACCCTCGCAGCGTCGTTCTACGCCACGGCGAAGGCGTCGGACGGCCTCGGCCGCCGCGACCTGACGGGGGAGGGGGTGGCCGCCACGAGCTGATCCGTACCGCACACGCCGAACGACCGCACCCACAGGTTGCCACCTTCTCTGATCGGGTGCGGTCGTTCCATGTCTGCAAGCGACGGGGGCTCGCAGGCGCGATGACGGAGTGTGGCGATCACGGGCGGCCCGGATGCTGTCTCAGCACGGCACGGATCGCCGAGCCGCGCAGTTCACGGCGTTGTCGGCGTCTGCCCGGGTGCGTAGGTCGTGTATCCGGACGGGATCGGATCGCCGCTTTTGACGCACGTCTGCCCGGGCCCGTCTCCCTTGTCCTTGACGGGGTAGGAGCCGCTCGAGCAAACCTTCTCGTCGATCGGATTGCACGCCGAAACGGCTGTGAGCCCCGCGGTGAGAACGACGCTGACGCCGATTGTGCGGAGGAACCCTGCGCGGAAGAACGCCATGATGCCTGTCACCCCTGTCATCGAGGGCCGCCGGCTGCGGCCGTCGTCAGTACAGCACTCAGACGGGCCCGCGGGGTGAGTAGTTGTACCCGGTTCATCGGGTACTCCCCGTTGGCGGGCCGGGTCTTGACCGTCATCGCCTATCGGGATGACGGTGGTGATCTGCACCTGATCAATGCCTGGCCCGCGACCCCGGCCGTCCTGAAGATCTACCGAGAGGAACGCGAGCCCCAACCGAGCCGAGGTCTACTCCGCGCCGCCGTCCGCTAGCGTCGAGGCCATGACGAACTCGCACCCCGACGAGCGCTCCATGCGCGAACGCATGCTGGCCGGCGACCTGTACCTCGCCGACGATCCGCAGCTCGCCGCCGAATCGGATCGCGCGTAGCCCCTCACGCATCGCATCAACACGATGGACCTGACGGCGCACGACGAGCGACGCGCCCTGCTGCGCGAACTGTTCGGAGCCTTCGGGGACGACAGCGAGATCCGACCGCCGCTGCAGGTCGACTACGGCTACCGCACGACGATCGGGGCGCGCACGTTCGCGAACTTCGGCTTCGTGTGCCTCGACGTCGCCGAGGTGACGATCGGCGCGAACACCGTCGTCGCCGCCGGCAACCCCGCGCGCGTCGTCCGCGAGATCTGACGGCGCGTCAGCCCTCGCGGCCCGCGAGCCAGCGTGTGATGCGGCCCGCGTCACCGTCGATCATGCGCCCCGGCATCGCGGATGCCGTGCGACGCCACCCGGCCCCGGCCCACAGGTGCGTCCACTGCGGGTCGCCCGCCTCGGCGGCGGCGCGACGCAGCGGTGCGAGCATCCGGTTGACCTCCGGGTAGGCCGACGGCGCGACGTTCTCGACGCCGTCGAACATCGACATGAACTCGTTGACGAGACCGCGCGCGAACCGCCCCGAGAAGGCGCGCGTCAGACCCGTATCGGTGAAGTCGTCCGAGGCGAGCGCCGCACGATGCGTCGCCGACGAACCTGCCGACGATGAGCGCAGGAACGCCGTACCCGCCTGCACCGCGACGGCGCCCATGCCGAGCGCCGCGACGGTGTCGTCGGGCGTCGCGATGCCGCCGGCCGCGAGCAGCGGCACGTCGACGGCCGCGCGGATCTGTTCGAGCAGATCGGGCAGGGGTGCCTCGTCGGGGTCGGCGTGCAGGTCGAACGTGCTGCGATGACCGCCAGCGTCAGGGCCCTGGACGACGAGGAAATCCATCCCCAGTGCGACGGCGGTGCGCGCATCGTCGAGGCACGTGACGGTGGCCCCCAGCGAGGAACCCGCCGCATGCAACGCGGTGACGTCGGCGTCGGACGGCAGCCCGAACGTGAACGTCACGACGTCGACAGGATGCGCGACGAGCCACGCGACCTTCGCGGCATAGTCGTCGTCGTCCCACGTCGGCTCACCGAGCTCGACGTCGAAACGCTCAGCCACGGGCTGCATCTTCGCGCGCAGCGACGCGAGGGCCGCGGCATCCGTGCTCTGCGGCCCCGCGATGAAGAGGTTGACGCCGGCAGCGACGCCCGCGTCCTGAATGTCACGGACCTCGTCGGCCAACGCGTCGACGTTCTTGTTGCCGCCGGCGAGCATGCCCCACCCGCCGGCGCGCGATGAGTCGATGACGAGCCGACTCGTCGAAGGGCCGCCCGCCATCGGCGCGGCGATCACAGGGAGCTCGAGACTCTCGAAGGAGAACATGCCGTCAGTCTTGCATCCGGCACCGACAACCTCGTCGGGGTGAGCTCAGGCCGCCGGTGCGTTGCCGGCGCGACGCTGCTTGACGGGGGCGTCCCCGCCGGTCTCGACGATCTGGCGCACCCACTCGGGCGCCTCGGTGCCGCGCGCCTCGTGCGCGGCGATGACGCGGGCGGCGCGCTCGCGGCGCAGGCGTCGCTTCGGGTCGGTCGCAGGCATGTGCTGGGCCGGGCCGAAGCACGAGACGCCGATGTACTCGAGGCGCCAGGCGAATCGGTAGCCGAGGCCGAGGCCGGTGTTGTCTCGCATCGCATCTCCCGAAGTGTGGGCGCAGCGCGCCCCGTCGTTTCGCGCGGTCGCGCGAAACTTGCCACCCTCAAGCCTAGGGGGTTCGGCCTCCGAACGGTGGGCGCCCGAGGGGGCCATTGGTCCTGACCTCCTGCGCGGCCGTGCACGGCAGAGCTCTTTGCCCGAAAACGCGTCAGGGACGACTCGATTCCGGGCGATGTTGTTGCGCGAGGGCTGATGCGGCGAGCGCCGTCACGATGGCGGCGAACAGCGGCAGCGTCGTGGCGTCGACGTGCGTGATGAGCGCGCTGCCGACGAGCGCGCCGAGGCTGATGCCGACCTGGAACGCGACGACGTAGATCGGCGTCGACGCGTCCGTGAAACCCGGCGTCATCGACAGCGCACGCGTCTGGAACGCGACCGGCAGCACACCGAACGCACCACCCCACGCAGCTGCGGCGATGGCGGCGACCGCGGCGGCAGGCGAGAACGTCAGCGCGAGCAGCGCGACGACCATGCAGCCGAGGGCGAGCAGCGTGACGCGCGTCGGATGCGCGTCGAGGTGTCGGCTCGCGTGCGCCGTCGTCAGCGCGCCGGCAACGCCGTAGACGAACAGTTCGACGGCGAACGCGGTGCCCGAGATACCCTTCGCCGCCAGGATCGGCGCGATGAACGCCCACGCCGCGTTGTGCGCCGTCACGACGACCGCGACGACGGCGCACAGCGTGAAGAACGGCCCCGCCATGGCGCGCGGCAGGCGCAGCGAGAACTCGCCGGGCGCCTCCGGTTCGAGGGGCGGCAGCTTCAGCTGGCTCGCGATCGCGACGCCGAGCGCGATGGCCGCGATGATGCCGCTCGCGACACGCCACCCCAGATGGTCGCTGATGGCGGCGACGAACGGCGGCCCCGCGACGACGCCCACGCTCGCGCCGAGAAAGGCGCTCGCGACTGATTTCGCCTCGGCGCCCCGGCGCGCGAGACTCGCCGCGGCCACGGGCACGACCGCGAAGATCGCGCCATGCGCGGCGGCGCCGATGAAGCGCGCGATCGTCACGACGAGCAGGTTCGGCGCGAGCGCCGCCATCGCCATCGAGACGAACAGGGCGAGCAGGCACGCGACGATGACGCGGCGGCGCGGCATACGTCGCGTCAGCATGACGAGCGGGATGGCGGCGACGCCGACACCGACCGCGTACCAGGTCACGAGGCGTCCGACGGCGGCGTCGCTCTCGCCGAGGTCGCGCGTCATGTCGGGCATCGCGCCGACGGGGTACATCTCGGCGGTGAGGAACACGAACAGGCCTGCGGCGAGCAGGAACAGGCGCGTCGCGCGTAGCTGGTCGTCCGTTGGCGAGGTGGCAGGGGGCGCCTGCGTGCCCGTCATCAGGTGAGGACGGTGATGATGGCGAACGCGCCGAACACGGCGAAGAAGAGGCTGATCGCGGCGAAGCACCCCATCGTCGCGAGGGTGCCGCCCGACGCCTTCGGCACGGCGTGCGCCGGGTCGTGCGGGTCGACGAGCAGCGGCAGCGTCTGGCCGTCGCGGCCGTTCGTGCTCATGCCACCCGTCGGGGTCTCGAGGAGCTGACGGCTGCCGTCGGGCGCGGTGTAGCGGATGCGTGCGAGCGAGTTCTCGCGCCCGTCCTTGCCGGTGCCGAGACGCACATGACCGTCGACGACGGGCCAGCTGCGACGACGAATCGCCCCTGCGATGCCCTTGCCCAGCGCCGCGACGAGAGCGAGCCCGAACACGAGCATGACGACGCCGGCGGCGATGGTGGCAAATTCGCTCTTCACGAGGGCGAGCCTACGTGTTTCATGACGGTCGAGGGCTGCCGGCTGTCTCGGGAGGCCTTCGTGGGGTCGAGCGCTGAGGCGGCGGGGCCGATCGCCCTGCTTCCCCGGAGCAGGGCTGAGCGTTGGACGGTCCATGAGGCCGGGCGGCTGGCCCGCGTGCGCCCGGTGACGCTGCGCCTCTGCTCTGCCGCCATGGGCCTGCGCTCTCCGTTCTGCCTGATTCGCCCTCCGAGTCGCGAGGACGCCTATCTCCTGCCTGACGATCGTGGTCGAATCGTGCGCACGTCGTAGGCCATGGCTGAGTCGCGGGGCGGTCTGCGACGCCCGTAGGTACCCCACAAGAGCGTCACAGAAAGCCCATAGACACCGGGCGTTGAGTGAACGTCATGAACACCACGAAGCACACCAGCCAACAGTCCACCTCGATCTTCGGCTCCCTCAAGTCGCTCGGACGCGGCATCGCCGTCAGCTCCGCCGTCGCCGTCATGGGCATCGGCACACTGAGCGCCGCCGACGCCTCCGCCGCGGGCGTCGCTACGGGCGTCCGGCACGCGAGCACCGTGACGTCGACGACGAACGCCGCGACGAGTCTCGAACTCGACCGCCGCGCCGCCTACGTCATCCGCAACGGCAAGATCGTCGCCTCCTGACGGGGCCCGACCCCGCCGACCCCACAGACCTCCTGCACCGGTGAGTCACGCAGATCGTGACGCCGAGATGAGCGCCCCACACGCCGCGCGACGTTCGTGGTGTTCGGCGCGCACCGGGGCGCCACCACGCCGGATCGCAGGAACCTCGTGACCGATCGACGTCCATCTCCTCGTCGTCGGCGCGAATCGCGAGCGGATGGACGACCGCTCGCCCACGACACCGGCCAGGGCCACCTGCCCCTCCCCACGGCCTTGGCCGGTGTCTCACCGCTCACATTTCGCAGAAATTTCGCCCCCAAGACTGTTGCGAGGTTAAGTCCTGGGTAACAATGGGTGAAGCCCCCGGCAACCTGATGACCCCAGAGCACCAGGCGGTCGGGGGATCCAAGTCTCTCGAGCGAAGGCCCTCACCGCGGTGGGGGCCTTCGTCGTGCCTGCCCCGCTCAGCCGGCGGCCGCCGTTTCGAGGTCGGCGACGACCATTTTCGTCATCGAGAACATCGCCTGAGAGACGCGTGCGACGACGTCGGGGTCGGGCGTCTGCATCAACTCGGTGAAACGGCGCGGAATGATCTGCCAACTGACGCCGAACGGATCCTTGCACCAGCCGCACGGGCTCTCGGAGCCACCGTTTGCCGCCAGGCCGTTCCAGTAGTGATCAACCTCGTCCTGTCCGGCGCAGGAAACCTGGAAGCTGAGGCCTCCGTCTGTGGAAAGACCGGGCCGCCGTTGAGCAGGGTGAACGGATGGACGTCGAGCTCGACCTGCTCAAGCATCACCCGCCCGGCGCGAGAGGCGTTGGGCCCAGGGTTTTCGGGTCGTCGGGATGGCGGACGGTGTCGACGCGCCGCGAGTTCGGGAACAAGGAGAGCTAGAGCTCGGCGGCCGGTTCCGCCGTGTCGTCGAGCCAGATGCAGGGTGTGATGTCGGTCAAGCTCGCAGTCTGGCACCGACCTCCGACAACCGGGTGTCGGCGTCTCGAGATTCCGCGGAACTCCGGGGTTGTCGCCGCCGGCGGGTAACGTCGCAGGCGTGAATGAGGAGCAGGCATCAACACTCGACCAGGCGGAGCCGAGCGCGTGGCGTGACGGCGTCGTCGTCCGCGGCGCGCGGCAGAACAACCTCAAGGACGTGGCGCTCGACCTGCCGCGCGATTCGATCGTCGTGTTCACCGGTGTGTCCGGTTCGGGCAAGTCGTCGCTGGCGTTCGGCACGTTGTTCGCCGAGTCGCAGCGGCGCTACCTCGAATCCGTCGCGCCGTACGCGCGGCGCCTCATCGATCAGGCGGGCGTGCCGGACGTCGACGTCGTCGAAGGCCTGCCGCCGGCCGTCGCACTGCAGCAACAGCGCGGTGGGGGCGGCGCGCGCTCCGATGTCGCGACGGTGACGACATTGTCGAGCCTTGTGCGCATGCTCTACTCGCGCGCCGGGTGGTATCCGCCGGGGCAGGCGATGCTCTACGCCGAGGATTTCTCGTCGAACACCGTCCAAGGGGCCTGCCCGACGTGCCACGGCATCGGCCGTGTCTACGAGGTCACCGAGAAGAGCATGGTGCCGGATCCGTCGCTGACGATCCGCGAGCGCGCCGTCGCGTCCTGGCCCGTCGCGTGGGCGGGGCAGAACCAGCGCGACATCCTCGTCGCGCTCGGCTACGACGTCGACACGCCCTGGAAGGACCTGCCGAAGAAGGATCGCGACTGGATCCTGTTCACCGAGGAGCGCCCCAGCGTCGGCGTGTACGCGGGCCTGACGCCGAAGCAGACGAGGCGTGCGCAGAAGCAGGGCATGGAGCCGAGCTATCAGGGCACCTTCATCGGAGCGCGACGCTACGTGCTCGACACCTTCGCCAACGCCAAGAGCGCCACGACGAAGAAGCGCGCCTCGCGCTACCTGACGAGCGAGCTGTGCGGCACCTGCCACGGCGCCAAGATCAAGCCCGAAGCGCTGTCCGTGACGTTCGAGGGGCTCGACATCGCCGCCTTCTCGCACCTGCCGCTCGAGCGCCTCGCCGAGATCGCGCGCGCCGTCACCGCTGACGACTGGAGCCCGGCCGAGGTCGCGCACCAGGACGATCACGTGCACGACGCCGAAGCTCGGGAAGCGTCGACGCAGGCTCGCGTGGCAGGTGGCGGAGCATCGCACGATGCCGCGCCCGACGTGCGGCGCACGCCAAATCTCTCGGTCGAGAAGCGCGCGGCAGCGCAACGTCTCGCAGCCGACCTCGTCACGCGCCTGCAACCGATGATCGACCTCGGCCTGGGCTACCTCTCGCTCGATCGCACGACGCCGACGCTCTCCGGTGGCGAACGTCAGCGCCTGCGCCTCGCAACGCAGCTGTCGTCGAAGCTGTTCGGTGTCGTCTACGTGCTGGACGAGCCGTCTGCCGGGCTGCACCCGCGCGACCTCGACGCGCTCATCGGCATCCTGCACGGGCTGAAGGAGCGCGGCAACAGCGTGTTCGTCGTCGAGCACTCGCTCACCGTCATCCACGAAGCCGACTGGCTCGTCGACATCGGCCCCGGAGCCGGTGAGCAGGGCGGCCGAGTGCTCTACAGCGGCACGCCGTCCGGGCTCGCTGACGTCGCCGAGTCCGAGACCCGCCGCTACCTGTTTCCCCGCGACGACGACGCCCCCGGCGCCTCTTCGCGGCGCTCGCCCCGCGAGCCGCAAGGCTGGCTGGCGTTCGCGGACGTGACGCGCAACAACCTGCAGGGCCTCGACGTCAGCTTCCCCGTCGGATGCCTGAGCGCTGTCACGGGTATCTCCGGCTCGGGCAAGTCGAGCCTGGTCAGCCAGGCGGTGCCTGCGCTGCTGCGCGAGCACCTCGGCAGCGGCGGCGCTCCCGAACCCGAGCTGACGGGTGACCCCGAGACCGATCTGCTGCTCGGCGACGACGTCGATGACATTCGCGGACGCGTCACCGAGGCGCCCCCGGGCGTGCGCCGCGTCGTCGTCATCGACCAGAAACCGATCGGACGCACGCCGCGCTCGAACGTGGCCACCTACACGGGCCTGTTCGACCACGTCCGCAAGCTCTACGCGGCGACCGACGAGGCGAAGCGCCGCGGCTACACGGCGGGTCGATTCTCGTTCAACGTGCCCGGCGGTCGTTGCCCGACGTGCGAGGGGGAGGGCAGCGTCATGGTCGAGCTGCTGTTCCTGCCGAGCATCTACACGCCGTGCCCCGACTGCCACGGCACGCGGTACGAGGCGAGCACGCTCGAGGTGACGTGGCACGAACGCTCCGTCGCCGACGTGCTCGCGATGAGCGTCGACGAGGCGCACGCGTTCTTCGACGGTGAAGACTCGATCCATCACAGCCTCGCGGTGCTGCGCGACGTCGGCCTCGGCTACCTGCGGCTGGGGCAGCCCGCCACCGAGCTGTCCGGTGGTGAGGCGCAGCGCGTCAAGCTAGCCTCCGAACTGCAGCGCGCCTCGCGCGGAGACACGCTCTACGTCCTCGACGAGCCGACGGCCGGCCTGCACCCGGCTGACAGCGACCGCCTCATGCGCCACCTGCAGGGCCTCACCGACGCGGGCAACACCGTCGTCATGGCCGAGCTCGACATGCGCATGGTCGCGCAGGCCGACCACGTCATCGATATGGGGCCGGGCGCGGGCAAGGACGGCGGCCGCGTCGTCGTCGCGGGGTCGCCGGCCGACGTCGCGGCAGACGACAACAGCGCGACGGCGCCCTACTTGCGTGAGGTGATCGAGAAAGTCCTGCAGTGACAGCTCGGCCGCGAGCTATGGCCTGGGCCGGGTGAGTCTGTAGGGCATGTCCTGCTTCCAGGGTTCGCCCATGAGCTTGTGGGACAATCGGGATGTGGGGCGGGAGGCACACACCGAGCGCTTTCTCGTGACCCACCCGTCGCGAAGGAGTTACTATGAGCCTCGAAGGCACCATCGTCGAGACACCGCTGCATCGTCTCGCCTCGCACGCGTGGAAGGCGATCGCTGGCGTCGGCGCTGTGAGCATCATCGTCGGTCTGATCGCCCTGATCTGGCCGGGGCCGACCACCGTCGTCATCGGTGTACTGTTCGGCGTCTTCCTGCTGCTGAGCGGCCTCATGGGGCTGTTCGTCGGGTTGGCGGTGCCGATGCCGGGGTTCGTGCGCGCTGCATCCTTGCTCGTGTCCGCGTTGTCGGTCGTGCTCGGTCTGCTCTGCTTCCGCAGCGAGACGCACTCCGTCACTCTGCTCGGGCTGTGGATCGGCATCGGCTGGATCATGAACTCGATGACGATGCTCGCCCGCGGCCTTTCGACGAAGGGCCAGGGCCGCGGGTGGGTCATCGTCTCCAGCGTCATCGGCATTCTCGCGGGCATCGTGCTCGTCGCCTCGCCCATCTCGTCCATGGCGACCCTCGTCTGGATCGCGGGTGTGTTCCTGCTCGTCACCGGCATCGTCGAGATCATCCGCGCGATGCAGCTGCGTCGCCGCGCACGCTCCCTCTGACGAGCCTCGTCCTCGACGCGAGAGCCCCCCGGCGCACGAGCCGGGGGGCTCCGGCGTGTTCCCGGCGGGTGCGGTGGCTGGTCACGTGACGCAGACGGCCGCCCGGTAGGCACGCCCTCGATCGTCGCAGCGCCGACTCGTGGAGTGCACGCAGGCCGGGATCGCGGGTCGCCGCGGCCACAGATCGTCCTCGCGCGCCGGTCACGATTGCGGTTGATGCCGCCGGATGGCGGAAACTATGGGGCGTGTCGACGATTCTCTTCTTCCACGCCCACCCTGATGACGAAGCGAGCCAGACCTCGGGGGCGATGGCGCGAGCCGTTTCCGAGGGACATCGTGTCGTCGTCGTGTATGCGACCAACGGTGATCACGGGGATGCCCCCGACGACCTCGCGCCCGGCGAGAGCGTCGTCGATCGACGACGCACCGAGGCCGCCGGGTCGGCGCAGGTGCTCGGCACGGCGCGCGTCGCGTGGCTCGACTACGCCGACTCCGGCATGACGGGGTGGGAGCAGAACGCCGGCGAGAAGGCGTTCCACGGCGCCGACCTCACCGAAGCGGGCCAGCGGCTCGCCGACATCCTCGACGAAGAGGCCCCCGACGTCGTCGTCGGTTACGACTGGCATGGCGGGTACGGCCACCCCGACCACGTCAAGGTGCACCCGGTGATGCACCGGGCGCTCGAGCTGACGCGCGAGACGCCGAGGCTTTTCGAATCGACGATGAACCGCGATCGCATGCGCGTCATGTATCGCAAGGCCGTCGAGGCGGGCGTCTACCCCGAGGGGGAGGGGTTCAACCCCGATCAGCCCATGGACGACGGCAACCCGCTCGGCCTGCCCGAGCGCGAGATCTCGTTCTACGTCGACGTCACGCCCTGGCTCGAGAACAAGCGCGCGGCGCTCGCAGCGCACGCCTCGCAGTCGGACGCGCGCGGCATCCTCGAGATGCCTGACGAGGTCTTCCCGCTCGCGTTCGGGCGGGAGCACTACGTTGACGTCGCGGCGATGGAGGCGTCAGGCATCCCGTCGCTCGACGGCCACGCCCACGGCGCGCGCCCCGACGGCGAGCCGCTGCCGGAGGGCTGGTTCTTCTGAGCCCCCGCTCCCTGCATCGCAGAAGTAACCAAGAATCGCGGATGGGACGGGCGCGGCCGCTGGGGGCCGGAGGATTCCAGCGGGTCATAGAGGGAGCAGGTACTCGGCCTCGTCGGCCGGGCACTCGGCTGTCGGGTTCTCGACGAGCCGGAACCCGCGACGCCGGTACGCGGCAGCCGCGCGCTCGTTGGCGCGGTAGGCGTGCAGCCCGATGGCGCGCAGCCCTTGCTCGCGCGCATCGCTGATGACGGCGTCGACGAGCGCGTCGAACACGCCGGTGCCGCGGCGCGCCGGCTCCACCCACATCTGCACGAGGAACGCGATCTCGAGTGCCTCGTACCCCAGTGCGCCGACGACGGCCGGGTCGTCGAAGTACACCTGGCCCGCTCGTAGGCCGATCAGCCCGTCGGCGCGCGGCGCGACCTGACTCGACGCCTCCGGCTCACCCGCGTCCGGCACCCACAGGTACGTGCCGGGGCTCATCGCGCGCTGGGCCCAGACCTGCTCGCTGAACTCTCTCTCACGGGCGAACGTCGACCCGAAAGCCTCTGGGTTCGTCGACAACGCCCGCAGCCGCACGTCGCGGTAGGTCTGCCACGGAAGGTCACCGGCGGGGAGAACAGTCATGGCGCCCAGTCTCGTGACACGGCGTGGACCCGTCAACGCGAAGCCGCCAGCGCCGGAACGGGTCGAAGAGGCAGCGATCGGTCAGCGCCGAGGCACAGCCGTGTCGCCGCCCGATCGCGCCGGCGACACGGTGATTCGCCGTATTCAGCGCATCGTGAGCCATTCGTTACCTGCGCGCCGCATTCGCCGTCAGCACACGGGACGGCGACGCGTCGAGGCGGCGTCAAGAGGCGCGGTCCAACCCTGACAACGCCGTCGAACGGCTCGTGTTTCCGAGGTAACCCATAGGCTGAAGCGAACTGCAGCCCGCGTGATCCGGGCGATCCAGCCCGCCTGGGCGTGGCTTCTCCAGCCCATGACGGCGGCCGAGGACGCCCTGCGTCACCGTCAAGGAAGGGAGGGTGAGGCCTGTGTGGGATTTCATCGCCGACCGGTGGGAGGACATCGCCTACCGCAGCTACCAGCACACGTCGCTCGTCGTGCAATCCGTGCTGCTCGCGACGATCATCGCGCTCGTCCTGGCCGTCATCGTCATCCGCAACAAGAAGCTCGAGAGCTTCGCGAACATCTTCTCGGCGATCGGCCTGACGTTGCCGTCGTTCGCGCTGCTCGGCATCCTGCTGCCGCTCGTCGGCATCGGTGCGGTGCCGTCGGTCATCGCCGTCACCTTCTACGCCGTCCTACCGATCCTGCGCAACGCCGTCGTCGGTCTGCAGGCTGTCGACGCGAACCTGCTCGAGTCCGCGCGCGGCATGGGCATGAGCAAGGTGGCGACGCTGCTCAAGGTGCGTCTGCCACTCGCGTGGCCCGTCATCCTCGCGGGGGTGCGCACCTCGACGCAGATGTCGTTCGGCGTCGCGGCCATCGCCGCCTACGCCCTCGGCCCAGGTCTCGGCGGCTACATCTTCACCGGCCTGTCTCAGAACGGTGGCGTCAACGCCATCAACTTCGCCCTCGTCGGCACGATCGGCATCGTCATCCTCGCCCTCGTGCTCGACCTCATTCTCGTCGGCATCGGCCGACTGACGATTCCCAGGGGTATCCGTGCCTGATCTGTTCCGCACCGACCACGACGCTCCCGTCACCGAGACCGTCAACGAGCAGCCCGCCAGCCATGACGTCACGGGCGCCGAGATCGTCTTCGACGACGTCGTCAAGAAGTACCCGGGCCAGGCGAAGGCGGCCGTCGGCGGCCTCAGCCTTACCGTCCCCGCCGGCGAGATGGTCATGTTCGTCGGCCCCTCCGGCTGCGGCAAGACGACGTCGCTCAAGATGATCAACCGGCTCATCAACCCGACGAGTGGTCGCATCACGATCGACGGTGACGACGTCAAGAACCACAAGGTCGACGACCTGCGCCGCAAGATCGGCTACGTCATCCAGGGTGGCTCGCTGTTCCCGCACCTCACCGTCGCCGACAACGTGGGCGTCGTGCCGGGGCTGCTCAAGTGGGACAAGAAGCGCATCGCCGCGCGCACGGACGAACTGCTCGACATGGTCGGTCTCGACCCTGCGCGCTACCGCGACCGCTACCCCCGCGAGCTGTCGGGCGGGCAGCAGCAGCGCGTCGGCGTGGCCCGTGGCCTGGCGGCCGACCCACCCGTCATCCTCATGGACGAGCCGTTCGGCGCCGTCGACCCGATCACCCGGCAGCGGTTGCAGGACGAGATGCTCAGCATCCAGCGCCAGCTGAGCAAGACGATCATCTGCGTCACGCACGACATCGACGAGGCACTGAAGCTGGGCGACCGCATCCTCATCCTCTCCGAGGGCGGGCGGATCGAGCAGTACGACACCCCCGAGAACATCCTCGCGGCGCCGGCCAACGAGTTCGTCGAGGACTTCGTCGGCTCGGGTTCGGCGCTGAAGTCGCTGCAGCTGACACGCCTCGACGAGATCGGCGCGACGCAGCTGGGTACCGTCACCGTCGGAGCCGACGCGTCCGAGGCGCGCGAGGCCGCCCAGCGTGGCGGTTCCCCCAACGTCGTCGTGCTCGACGAACGCGGACGCCCGGTCGACTTCATCAACGTCGAGCGGATGCGCGGCACCCGGGTCGAGAACCGTGGGGTCAACCTCATCACCGTCGACTCGCGTGCCACCCTCAACGACGCCCTCGACGCGATGCTCACCTCGAGCCACGGCGCCGTCGTCGTCACCGGCGGGCGCGGCGAGTACCGCGGCGTCGCGTCGTTCCAGCAGGTGATGGAGCACATCCGTCAGGTGCAGGAGCAGGCGGCCGCACTCAGCGAACGCGTCGACGGAGAGGCTCACGCGAGCTCGACGGTCGTCGCCAACACCTCCTCGACCACGGACTTCGACGCTCAGGCCGACGAGGGGGAGCAGCGATGAGGAAGCGCCTGGGGCGTGAGCGGTTCGGCATGATCGTCGGCCTGCCCATCCTCATCCTGCTCGTCGGCGGTGGCTGGGTGATCTGGCGCCTCAACGCCGACCTCGACGACATCGAGGCCCGCCAGCTCGAGTGGAGCCTGCTCGGCACCCTGTTCTGGCAACACCTCAAGGTGACGGCGGCCGCTGCCGTCGCGGTGCTCGTCACCGCCATCCCGCTGGGAGTGCTGCTGACGCGTCCGAGATTCCGGCGCTTCTCCGGCCCCGTCATCGCCATCGCGAACGCGGGACAGGCGACGCCCGTCATCGGCCTCATCGTGCTGCTCGCGATGTGGATCGCGTTCGACTTCTGGACGGCGGTGCTGGCGCTCGCGATCTACGCGTTCCTGCCGGTGCTGCGCAACACCATGGTGGGGTTGCAGCAGGTCGACCAGACGCTCGTCGAAGCCGCACGCGGCATGGGCATGAGCCAGATGGCGACGCTCCTGCGCATCGAGATGCCCCTGGCTGCGCCCATCATCATGGCCGGCGTGCGCACCGCGCTCGTGCTCGTCGCGGGCACGGCCTCGTTCGCGGCCTTCATCAACGCCGGTGGCCTGGGCGAGCTCATCACGACCGGCATCAAGCTGTTCCGCTACCCCGTGCTCGTCAGCGGCGGCATCCTCATCGCGCTGCTCGCCCTCGCGTTCGAATGGGCCGGGCGCCTGCTCGAAGCCCTGCTCACGCCGAAGGGAATGTGATCGGATGACACGCCAGCGAATGAGGCGAGCGACGGGCGCCGTCGTCGCCGTCACGACGGCCGTGACGCTGAGTTCATGTGGCCTCGGCACCTCGGGCGGGCTGACGACGAGTGCCAAGCTCGCGGGCCCCCTGGCCTCGGTGAAGAAGCTCGACGGGCTTGACATCGCGGTCGGTTCCAAGGACTTCACCGAGCAGCAGATCCTCGGCAAGATCGCCGTCATCATGCTGCAGTCGGGCGGCGCGAAGGTGAAAGACTTCACCGCCATCCCCGGTTCTGCTGCCTCGCGCCAGGCGCAGCTGACGGGGCAGGTGCAGCTCATCATGGAGTACACGGGCACGGCGTGGATCACCTACATGGGCAAGACCGACCCCATCGCTGATTCGCGCAAGCAGTACGAGGCCGTGAAGGCGGAGGACGCCAAGAACGGGTTCACCTGGCTGGAACCTGCGCCCATGAACAACACGTACAGCTTGGGCATGCGTCAGGACTTCGCGAAGAAGTACGGGCTCAAAGATCTGTCGGATCTCAAGAAGGTGCCTGTCGGCGAGCGCACGTTCTGCATCGAGTCGGAGTTCGCGAACCGCAACGACGGCTTCCAACCCATGCTCAAGGCGTACGGGATGACGTACGGCAAGGACGTGCCGACCGGCAACATCCGCAAGATGGACACCGGCGCCATCTACTCGGCGATCGACCAGAAGGTCTGCAACTTGGGTGAGGTCTTCACGACGGACGGGCGGATCAAGAGTCTCCACCTCGACGTCATGAGCGACAGCAAGCACTTCTTCCCCAACTACAACGTCTCGCCCGTGGTCAAGACGACGATCTACGACACGTATCCGCAGATCGCGCAGATCCTCGAACCGGTCGTGAAGAAGCTCGACAACGACACCCTCATCGATCTCAACGCCCGCGTCGACGTCGAGGGCAAAGATCCCGGCAAGGTCGCCGAGGAGTGGTTGAAGAGCGAGGGCTTCATCGAGTAGGTCGTGGCCGAGGGTGCTGATGGTGCGTCGTCAGCTGCCCGACTTCTGTGCAGCTGCCCCAGGAATGTGCTGAACAATCCTGGGGCAGCTGCACATTTCTCGTGCAGGTAATGGCACGTCGTCGGCGTGGCGGCACTCGAGGGGCACGGGTGTCACAAGGCTCGGGCGACGAACTCCCGCAGATCGGTGATGGTGCGTACCTCGTGCATGTCGACGATGGCGGCGTATCGGTGTGCGACGGAATCGCCCTGGCCCCACTGTGATTCGGCTTCCGGGTTGAGCCACATCGCGTGCCTCGCCTGCTGCGCGATGGTGCGCAGCGCGTCGTAGCGCGGGTCGGTGTTGTTCGTGCGCGCGTCGCCGAGGATGAGGACGGTGGCACGCGGCGTCACCGCGTCGAGGTGGTGTTCGACGAAGTCGGCGAACGTCTGGCCGTAGTCGCTGTTGCGGTGCCCGCGCGTCATGCGCCGGTTGCCCTTGAGCGCTTCGACGAGGTCGCCGTCGCGCCCGACCTCCTTGACGACCGCGGTCAGCTCGTCGACGGTGTTGACGAACCCGAAGACGCGCACGCGCGCGAACTGCGCCTGCATCGCCTGCATGAGCAGGATCGTGAACCGGCTGAACCCGGCGACCGAACTCGACATGTCGGCGAGGATGACGAGCTCCGAACGGTTCGGCGCGTGATGCGTGAACACCGGCTCGATCGGTACGCCGCCCGTCGACATCGACGCCCGCAGCGTCCGCCGGATGTCGATGCGCCCATGTGACGCGCGGCGCCGCTTGGCCGTCATCCGCGCTGCGAGCTTGCGGGCGAGAGGGTCGACGACGCGCCGCATCTCCGCGGCATCGACGGCATACGTCTGGCTGAATGCGCGACGCTCGAGCGGCGTCGTGACGGCGTGCTCCGCCAGCCGTTCGACACCACGGATCTCCGCGTTGCGTCGCCGCGTCTCGGTCTCGACACGGCGCCGGAACGCGGCGACGCGCTCGCGGGCGTCGTCACGATCGAGCCGCTGCGTGAAGCGCTCCGGCTGCCACCCTTGATCGGCACCCATCGCCTGACCGCTACCACCACCCCCGCCGCCCGAGCTGCCACCGGCCGTGCCGCCGTCAGAACCGCCGGCTTCTGGGCCCTGCTGCATGAGCTCGGATGCGCGCGCGATGGCGAGGTTCGGCTGGAACTGCTCGATCGCCTGGTTCGCGCTGAACCCGTTCTCACCCTCGCGCCGCAGCACGCCGAACTCCGTGACGACGGTGGCTGCGAGGGCGTTCAACGCCCGCTCGTCCTGAGCGGCGAGAGCCTGCGCGAGGATCTCCTGCAGCGCCCTGGCGCGCTCGCGCAGGGCCGCGGCGTCCGCCGTCAGGGGGTCGAAGTCGTCGAGTGCGTCGAGCGAGTCGGGTTCGGGCTCGCCGTCGGGGTGAGCACCGGATTTGTCTGCGGCGCCGTCCTCTTCGAGGTCCGTCAGGCGGGTGCGCGCGCCCAGGGCGGCGGGAAAGTAGAGGTCGAACAACTCGTCGAACACGCGCCGCTGCTCGCCGCGTCGCATGAACGCCGACGCGAGACCCTCGCGCAGACGCTCGCGATCGTCGAGCCCGAGAGCGGTGACGATGCGCCCCGCGTCGATGACGTCGCTCGTGCCGACGACGACGCCGTGGCGCCGCAACGCGTTCGCCAACGACACGAGTCGACGCTGCAGCACGCCCGCAGACGCGATGCCCGGGCCGGCGGATGACGTCACGGACGCGCGCGGTCCGTAGCCCGCGGTGTCCGAGTGCGCAGCTCGCCGCCCGGCGCCCGGCGCACCCGCGCCGGCGGGGACGACGGCGTCGTCAGGCATCGAGCTTGAGCAGCGTGGAGGCGCGTTCGATGTCGTCCTGGTGCTTGAGCAGCACGCCGAGGTTGGCGCGCAGCACCGTCGCGTCGAGATCGCCCGTGCCGTCGGCTCCGAGGGCGATGAGGGTGCGCGCCCAGTCGACGGTCTCGGCGACGCTCGGTGCCTTGCGCAGTGGCATCTGGCGCAGTCGGTGCACGAGTCGCACGACGGATTCGACGAGCGCCGCGTCGAGACCCGGCACCTTGAGTTCGACGATGCGCTGCTCGAGCGCCGGCGTCGGGTAGTCGATGTGCAGGAACAGGCAGCGTCGACGCAGCGCCTCCGACAGGTCGCGGGCGGCGTTCGACGTCAGCACGACGAACGGTCGCTGCGTCGCACTGATCGTGCCGAGTTCGGGCACCGTCACCTGAAAGTCGCTCAGCACCTCGAGCAGGAGGCCCTCGACCTCGACGTCGGCCTTGTCGAGTTCGTCGATGAGAAGCACCGTCGGCTGCGTGTTGCGGATGGCGCGCAGCAGCGGACGCGTCAGGAGGAAGTCGTCGGTGAAGATGTCGGTGGCAAGCTCGTCCCAGTCGTGGGCGGCGCCGCCCGATGGCGAGCCGACGGGGCTGGAGGCGTTCGTTGACGCCACACCGGGCGCGCCCGGCGTGGCGCCCGGCTGAGCGTCCGTGGCGGTGTTCGTGGTCGTTGTGGACGCGGCCGCGCCCGACGAAGACGTTTGTGCCAGAGCCGTGTTGGCGGTGATGCGCAGGAGCTGCTTGGCGTGGTTCCACTCATAGAGGGCGCGGGCCTCGTCGATGCCCTCATAGCACTGCAGCCTCACGAGGTCGGCGTCTGCGCCCGTCGCGCCGGACAATGCCGCCGTCACCGCCTTCGCCAGCTCGGTCTTGCCGACGCCGGCCGGCCCTTCGACGAGCAGAGGCTTGCCGAGAGCGTCGGCGAGGAAGACGGTCGTCGCGATGGCGTCGCTCGCGAGGTATCCGGCCTCGGCGAGGCGGTCGCGGACGTCGTCGACGGATTCGAAGTGCGCAGTCACCGTGCCATTGTCGCGGATGGCTCAGGCCGCGATCGGCGAAAACGCAGAACGGGTTGACCGGGTAGGCCCTCGGAACGATCCGACGTGACGCCGGCCCCACAGCTCGCGCACACCTCGCAGTCAGGTGTAGCATTAAACATAGATAACCTAACTAAACGAAGGGAAGAGATGTCCACCGCGCATCCGCCAACCGCGCAGGCCCCGATGAGGACGGTCTTGTCGCACGTCATCGTTCCGATCCTCATGGGCCTCATCATGTGCGCCGCCTACCTCGGTGGTTTCCACAAGCCGTCGCCCCACCACGTGCCCGTCGCCGTCGTCGGTCAGGCTCAGCAGGCCGGCCCGCTGGCGGCCAAGGTGCAGGACGCGTTCGGCGACGAGGCGGACGTTCGCACGATCGCGACGCCCGAGCAGGCCACGGATCAGCTGAAGCACCTGAAGATCTCCGCGGCCTACGTCCCCGGTGACGGCAAGGCCGAACTGCTCACCGCCGGTGGCGCGTCCGACACGACGAAGTCCGTCGTCGAGAAGATGTTCCGCCCCGTCGCGGAGAAGCAGCACGATGCGCTGACCGTCAAGGACGTCGCGCCCCTCACCGAGGACGACCCCGCCGGCCAGAACGGGTTCTTCTTCCTCGTCGCCCTGACGGTCGCCGCGTACGCCACGTCGATCGCCATCGGCGCGGCGGCTGCGAGTCGCCCGTTCGCCCAGCGCATCGCCCTCGCCGCCGGCGCCGCCGTCGTCATCTCGACGATCGAACTCGCGATCGCGGCGTGGGGTTACGACATGTTCGGTGGGCACGTGCTCGCAACGTGGGCGCTGTCGCTGCTCTACACAGCCGGCGTGCTGACGGTCGGTGTCGGCCTGCACCCGATCGTCGGACGGTTTGCGACGCTGCTGTACTCGGCGATCTTCGTCGCGCTCAACTTCACCTCGTCCGGCGGCGTGTTCGCGCCCGTCATGCAGCCGAGCTTCTTCGGTTGGCTGCACGACTTCTGGATCGGCTCCGGCTTCGTCGAGGCGCTGCGTCGCATCATCTACTTCCCGGACGCCTCGATCGCCGGTCCGCTCACCATCCTGTTCGGTTGGTTGGTCGTCGGGTTGCTCTGTCTCGCAGCCGGATGCGCGGTCGAACAGCGACGTGTTGCGCGAGCCCGTGAGCTCGAGGAAGCTGCGTCCAGCCCCGTCGGACGCCACGCCGAGCAGGCGCATCAGGACGAGCGCGACGAGCTCGACCCCGAGACCGAGGAGGAACTCGAGGAGAACGTCGCCGTCTGACGTCCTCTCTCTTTGCGCCCAGATGCACCCGGGTGCATCTAGGCGCAAAGAGAAGACACCAGGGGTGTGGAGAAACGCGTCACGGATGACGCGTTTCTCCACACCCCCTTCGTGTCCCTCGATGCCTCACGAGCTGCGAGCGAGCCGATGGAGGGCCCACCACGCTAGCGGCCGGTAGGCCTGCCCGACGATGGGCGGCAGATCCATCGCCATGTGGCAGCGACACCCGCCCCGACGAACCTCGACGCGGTGCTCGCCCGTCGTCGTCAGCCCCAGGACGCTGACGCGCCAGCTCCACGTCCTCGCCACCGCATCGACGTCGGTGATGACGAACCGCCCCACCGTCACCGGCCCGAGACGCCATCGTCCTTGCGTGCCGGGACGGATCACCACGGCATCCGCCTCGACCGGCGGCATGTGCGGCGACCAGTCACGCCACCGATCGACGTGCACGTAGGCCTGCCACGCCGCATCGACACTCGCGGGCCCGTCAGCATGGACGTCGATGCGCTTCATGTCCGAATGCTAGGCGTTCCAACGGAACCCAGGTCGCGCAGAGCCCTCGGGCGCCCCGCGCCGACCCCAGCGCGCACGATGGCGCGTAACTCACACGTAGGCGTGCAGTTGCGTGCCTACCTGTGAGTTACGCGCCATCGTGAGGGTCAGGCGACCCTCGACTCCGTTCGCTTGATCCTCTGCGCGCGGACTACTCCTTGGCTCAGTTCCTCAGCGCCCGATTCGGCAGGGCCGGGCCATCGCACGCTCCGGCGCGGACCTACCTCGGTCGGGCTTGATCGTCACTGAGCCCACGGCGCGCTTCGTCAACGCTCCCTACGCCGAGGTGTGAACGCCTCGCAAGCTCGGCATCCACACCCTCGACTCCGCTCGCTCGATCCTCAGCGCGCGGCTTTCTTGTCTCGCCGACGACGGTGCAGAATCGGCTCGGTGTAGCCGTTGGGCTGCTTCGTTCCCTCGAGGATCAGCTCCTTGGCCGCGTTGAACGCGATGCCGTCGAAGCCCGGCGCCATGGGCTCGTACTTCGCGTCCCCGGCGTTCTGCTCGTCGACGACCGGCGCCATGCGCTTCAGCGACTCGAGGATCTCGTCTTCGGTGACGATGCCGTGCTGCAGCCAGTTCGCGAGCAGCTGGCTGGAGATGCGCAGCGTCGCCCGGTCCTCCATGAGCGCGACGTCGTGGATGTCGGGCACCTTCGAGCAGCCGACGCCCTGGTCGATCCAGCGCACGACGTAGCCGAGGATCGACTGGCAGTTGTTGTCGAGTTCCTCGCGCTTGTCGGCGTCCGACCAGTTCGTGTTCTCCGCGAGCGGGATCTGCAGGATGTCGTCGACCGATGCGGCCTTGCGCTTCGCGAGCTCCTCCTGCACGGCGAACACGTCGACCTGGTGGTAGTGCAGCGCGTGCAGCGTCGCGGCGGTCGGTGACGGCACCCACGCCGTCGTCGCGCCGGCCTTCGGCTGGCCGATCTTCTGCTCGAGCATGTCCTTCATCAGGTCGGGCATCGCCCACATGCCCTTGCCGATCTGCGCCTTGTGCGCGAGACCGTCAGCGAGGCCCACGTCGACGTTGTTGTCCTCGTACGCCTTGATCCACGTGGAACCCTTCATCTCGCCCTTGCGGATCATCGGGCCCGCGAGCATCGACGTGTGGATCTCGTCGCCGGTGCGGTCGAGGAAGCCCGTGTTGATGAACACGACGCGCTCCTTCGCGGCGTCGATGCAGGCGGAGAGGTTGACCGTCGTGCGGCGCTCCTCGTCCATGATGCCCATCTTGACGGTGTTCTTCGCCAGCCCGACGACGCTCTCGACGCGCTCGAACAGCTCGTTCGCGAACGCGACCTCCTGCGGGCCGTGCATCTTCGGCTTGACGATGTAGATCGAGCCGGTGCGCGTGTTGCTCACGCCGTCCTTGTCGGCGAAGCCGTGGAGCGCAGCCGGGACGGTGACGAGGGCGTCGAGGATGCCCTCGCCGATCTCGTTGCCGTCGGCATCGAGGACGGCGTCGCTCGTCATGAGGTGGCCGACGTTGCGGACGAACAGCAACGAGCGGCCCGGCAGGGTGAACGTGTCGCCGCCGGGGGAGACGTATTCGCGGTCGGGGTTGAGCTCGCGCTTGAACGTCTTGCCGTTCTTCGTGATCTCCTCGGCGAGGTCACCCTTGTTGAGGCCGAGCCAGTTCGTGTAACCGAGCACCTTGTCCTCGGCGTCGACGGCGGCGACGGAATCCTCGAGGTCCATGATCGTCGTGACGGCCGACTCGACGAGGACGTCCTTGATGCCGGCCGGGTCGGTCGCGCCGATCGGGGACTCGGCGTCGATCTGGATCTCCAGGTGAAGACCGTTGTGCTTCAGCAGGATTCCCTCCGGCTGCGCAGGCAGCCCCACGTAGCCGGCGAACTCGTCAGTGTTCTTCAGCGACGTCGTGCGCTCACCGTCGAGGTGGACGACGAGCTCGCCGCCGTCGACGCCGAAGCCGGTGACGTCGGTGTACGAACCCTCGGCGAGCGGGACGGCAGTGTCGAGGAAGTTCTTCGCGAACGCGATGACGGCGTCGCCGCGCACCGTGTTGTACGAGGTGCCCTTCTCCTTGCCGTCGGCCTCGTCGATCGCGTCGGTGCCGTAGAGCGCGTCGTAGAGCGAACCCCAGCGGGCGTTCGACGCGTTGAGCGCGAAGCGGGCGTTGAGGATCGGCACGACGAGCTGCGGGCCGGCCTGGTCGGTGATCTCACGATCGACGTTCTGCGTCGTGATGCTGAACTCGGCCGGAGCGTCGACGAGGTAGCCGATCTCGGTGAGGAAGCTCTTGTACGCGTCGAAGTCGGGCTTGCCCGGGTTGGCGCGGTGGTAGTCGTCGATCTTGGCCTGGAGGTCGTCACGCTCGGCGAGCATGGCGCGGTTCTTCGGGCCGAGCTCGGCGACGACGTCGGCGAAGCCCTTCCAGTACGTGTCGGCGTCGATACCGGTGCCGGGCAGGACCTGGTCGTTGATGAAGTCGTACAGGATCGTCGCGACCTGCAGACCGTTCACCTCGGTGCGCTGCGTGTCAGCCATGAGCGTTTCCTTCCTCGCGGGGGCATGCCGCCCCCTACGTTACTGGTCGGTAACGTCTCTGTGGGGCAAATGCCGCAACCCGCGCGCAGGCTCGGCGCCGACCGGCGGGCCCGCGTCCTGACGCGCAGGGGGCAACTCCGCCCCAGGAAAGGTCTCGTCAGGCGCGGTAGTGCCGTTCGATCGCCCGCGCCACTTCATCGGCGCTCATGCGGACACGCGCTGCCTCGGTGATATCCGCCCCCGGCGACGGGCGTGAGCCCTCGGTGCCGTCGACCTTGACCACGAACATCGGTCGTTGCATGGAGCGGAAGTGCAGGCGCCCCACGTATTCACCGAGGATGCCGAGCGACAGCATGATCACACCGCTGAAGAGCGCCACCAGGGACACGAGCGAGGTGAATCCTGCGACCTCGATCGATCCGGTGAGGCGCTGCACGATGACCACGACCAGAAGCACGACACCGAAGAAGGAGGCAGCCCAGCCGAGCCACGTCACCAACCTCAAGGGCAGCGTCCCGTACCCGGTGATCATGTTGAGTGCGTGACGGATGAGCGCGCCCAGCGTGTAACCGGAGCGTCCCGCAGCACGCTCGTCCATGACGACCGGCACGGCCCTGATCGATGTCGTCGTCCAACTCAGCAGGACGTCCAGCGACACGAAGGGGTCGACGACGTCGATGAAACCATCGCGCAGGTCCGTACGGAACGCGCGGAACGCGCTGACGTCCCTCGCGTTGGGCACGCCGGCCAGTGCCAGTCCTGCCTTGACCGAACGTGAGGCGAACGACCGGACGAACCCGTGCTCTTCTTCGGTCGCCACGCCGTAGACGAGGTCGGTGAAGGAATCCTCGAGGGGAGCCAGCAGCGCGGCCAGCTGGTCAGGGCGGTGTTGCCGATCGTCGTCCATGGTGACCGTCACGGGGTAGCGGGCCCGCGCGACACCCGCGAGCAGCGCATTGTGCTGGCCAAAGTTGCGCCGCAGCAGGACCGCGTGCAGCGTTCCCGGGTACGTCAGCTCGAGTTCGCGCGCAATGGCATACGTGTCGTCGGGCGAGCCGTCGACGACGAGGATGACTTCGAACGCCTCGGCGATCTTGGGCAGCTCGACATGGAGGTCCTCGACGAGCGGTCGGATGGTGTCACGCGAGCGATAGCACGGGATGACGACGGAGATCTTCATGCAGGACGTCGCTCTCAGTTCGAGGATGCGGTTTCGGACGAATGCGCTTCGGCGGGCGCCTTGGGGCGGAACGAGAAGAACCGGTGGCCCAGGTAGGAGCCCACCGCCACGACCGCGATGGCGATCACCTGCGCCACGAAGGGCGGCATGCCGAGGACCTCCACCAGGAAAGGTGTCATGACCAGGCCGGCCAACGCCCCGCTCGTCCAAACGCTGAGGAAGCGTAAGTAGTCCGACGCGACGGAGTTGGTCGAGGCGAAGACGAGTGTCCGGTAGGCGGGAAACGCCGCGGCGATCGTCAGCACCTGAGCCACGCCGATGGCGAGCATGTAATGAAGGTGAGCCAGCAGACCGAGCACGAACGTGGACAGGTAGACCACCTGCGTCGTCCCTGCGACCACGAGATAACGAATCTCGTTGCGCGCCCAGAGGCGTCGAAGCTGCGTGGTCACCATGCGTGCATCCTAGTGTGCCCGCTTGGCGCGCCTCGTTCCGCCGCGGGTGGCGCTGCGCTAGTTTGGCTGGGTGGAACGCATCTATTTCTCTCGCCCATACCTCGCCGGGATGGAATTCACCCATCTCAACGCCTCGCTCGCTTCGACCTCGTGGCACGGGGACGGCGAATTCACGAACCGGGCCACCGAATGGCTGCGCGAGCGCACCGGCGCCGAGGGCGCGCTCCTCACCACGTCCTGCACCCACGCGCTCGAGCTCGCGGCGATCCTGTTGCATCTGGGCCCCGGTGACGAGGTCATCGTCCCGAGTTTCACGTTCTCGGCCACGGCCACCGCCATCGCCTCCCGCGGCGCGACCCCCGTCTTCGTGGACATCGAACCGCGAACGCTGAACCTCGACCCCGAAGCTGTCGAGGCGGCCGTCACCGGGCGGACGAAGGCCATCTTCGTGGTGCACTACGCCGGCGTGGCCTGTGATCTCGACGCCATCCAGCGCATCGCCGACCGGCACGGGTTGGCCATCGTCGAGGACAACGCCCACGGCATCGGCGCCTCCTTGCGTGGGCAGCACCTCGGCACCTTCGGCACGTTCGGCACCCAGAGCTGGCACGACACCAAGAACGTCACCAGCGGTGAGGGCGGTGCGCTGCTCATCAACGACCCCAAGTACATCGAGCGGGCCGAGATCGTGCGCGAGAAGGGGACGAACCGCGCGGTGTTCCTGCGCGGCCAGGTCGACAAGTACACGTGGGTCGACGAAGGTTCCTCCTACCTCCCGAGCGACCTGCTCGCGGCGCTCCTCTACGGCCAGTTCCAGCGCTTCGACGAGATCCAGGAGCGACGCCAACACGTCTGGCACGCCTACGCCGACGCTCTCCCGCAGTGGGCGCAGGAGCAGCGCGTTGACCTGATGCACGTGCCGGAGGGCCGTGAGCAACCCGCGCACATGTTCTACGTCATGATGCCCACCCATGAGGATCAGTCGGGCCTCATCAGCCACCTGCGCGAGCGCGAGATCATCGCGACATTCCACTATCAGCCGCTCGACAGCGCACCCGCCGGGCTGCGTCTTGGGCGCACCCCCTCTCCGTGCGTCATCACAGCGGACCGCGCGAGCCGTCTCGTTCGCCTTCCGCTGCACGCCGGCATGAGCAAGGCGGACACCGCCCGCGTCATCGACGCCGTCACCACCTACCGCACGACCACATGAGTTGGGCGGGGCTGGCCGGCGCCGGCGTCAGTGTCAGTGACAGCCCGCTCGAGCAGCGCCGGTTCGGGGTGACGGTGGGACGGGTCGTCGTCGGCAACGACACCCCGACCACGACGACTGCTGCGGCGCTGGCCGAGGCACTTCACGGTGCATCCCACGATGTCCTCGTCGTCCGGTGGCCCTCGGAGCGGGTGGCGCTCGCAGCGACGGTCGCGTCGAGCGGTCGAATCGTCCTGCCCGCCGACGTCCTGACGTACTGGGAGGTGGCTGCCGAGGAGCTCGCCCGCGTCGCGTTGCGCGACGGGGGCGCCCTCCGCATCGATCGGGGTAGCGACCGTGCCGCTGACGGCATCGAGTCGCTCGTCTCGGTGGTCGAGTCGTCGTTCGCGGCCTACGGCAACCACTACACCGCCAATCCTGCATTCGATCCCGAGCTCGCCCTCGCCGGATACGTCGAGTGGGCCCGGACGGCGTTCGAGCGTCACCCCGACGACGCCTGCTTCCTGATCGACGGCGCCACTCCGATCGGTGTGGCGACCCTGTCCGAGGACCGCGAACGAGGAGACCTCGAGGTCGAGCTCGCAGGTCTGGTCCCTGATTCGCAGGGCCGCGGGCTGTACGGGCATCTCCTCCGCGCGGTCGGGGACGAGGCGCTCCGCCGGGGGCTGGGCCGCGTCATCATCTCGACGCAGGCGCACAACGTTCGTGTGCAGCGCGCGTGGGCAGGCCTGGGCCTACGGCCGTTCGCCGCGGTGACGACCGCACACGCGGTGCGTCCCGGCTCGTCTGCAGCGCAGATGCTGAGGGCTCAGCGCAGCTGATAGATCGTCATCGATCCCGACGAATACGCCTCATGGGCGAGGGACGCGAGTTCGGGTGAGACGGGGCCGGCCGCCAAGTCCGCGATGAGCCACCGCACACCGCGCCGATGCAACTCGTCGATCGTGGCGGCGGTCGGCGCGGTGAAGGCGCGCTCGTTGAGTGCTAACAGCGCCTGATCGTGGAACGGCTGCCGAGTCGAACGCAGACCGCCCACACCTTGCATCGCGTGCGCCTCGGCCGTGTAGGCCCACCCCTCGACCAGCGCACGCCGCTGGGAGAAACCGGTCACCCAGAATCCGCGCGCGTCACAGTGTGGGGTGGTGCGCTTCGCCGTGCAGTGCATGTTGGTCGCGACGAGATCGTCGGCCGGCGTGTGGTCGGCGACCCATCGAAGGGCATCCAACTCCTCCGCGCTCACCGCACTCTTGAAAGGCTTGGTCGTCGAGGCCTGATCCAGGCGGGGCAGGACGCTCCACACGGACAGAGCGGTAGCCAGAACACCGATGACCGCGATCGAGTCTCGCGGCGCTCGGTTGCCGGCGACCACCATGATCGCGAGAGCTGCGGAGATGACCAGCAGCAGAGTAACGCTCGGCCTGCCGCGCAGAGCGGTGACGATCTGTGGGAGCACCGAGGCGACCACCACGGCAGTGGAGAGGATGACACCCATGGTCGTGCCCGGCCGGGCGCGCAGCAGGATCGCCGCGGTGGCGGCCAGCGCGAGCCCAACGAGCAGCGAGACGCCGAGTGTCTCGACGAGGAAGCCGCGGCTGGGCTGACGGCCGATGAACGAGTACCGGGACAGGGCAGCCAAGAGGGTTGCGACGAGGGCGCCGACCAGTGCCCCGGCGAGAACCGCTCGTCGAACAGTCTGTCCCGAGACGAGCGCGCGAGCACGGCGGGTCGCGTCACGAAGACCCCACAGGGCCAAGACCTGCAGGGCGGGGAGCGCGCCCATCATGAAGTAGACCTGTGAGGAACCGTCCTGATTGAGCAACAACATGGCAAGAAAGCCGCCGATGCCGACCCCGAGCAGCAGCCAGGCGAACGCCACTCCTCGGCGCAGCAGTGACCACGCCGGTGCGAGCCACACGAAGGACATCAGGAAGTGGGCCAGCAGCAGCGCCAGAACGATCAGCGCATGCGGCCGTTCGAGCCCCGGCATGACGAGAGATTCGATGACGTGCTCCTTGACGCCGGTGAGAACGGCCCAGGCCGGCGTGATCCGCGCACCCGCGAACAGTTGGGGGGAGACGCCCGCCGCTCCACCGGCAGCGAACACCATGCCGGCGACGATGGTGACCAAGCCGAGGCCGAACGCACCTGTCGCCCGGCGCACCGTCGTGTCGACGGGCCCAAGCCACCGCGCCGTGACGGTACGCAGCCAGGCCAGACCGGTGCCTGTCAGGATGACCGGGGGGATCGACGACTTCGCTCCGACGGTGCTCAGCGCAGCTGCGACGAGCAATGACAACTGGCCACGCCCGGCCCGGCCCGCATAGAGGTCGAACAGGAGGATCAGGACGAACAGGAGGATGAGCAGGCCGAATAGTTGGGAGGGGCTGTGCAGATTGAGGGCGGCGTGACCCGGGAAGCTGAACCACGTGAGACGTAGTTCGGTGCCGAACGCCAGGAGCACCGCGGCGAGCGCACCCGTGATCGACGAGCCCGTGACCCGGCGCCCGAGGACGTAGGCCAGGCCGACGGCGAGCAGACGCAGCGGCGGCTCCCAGAGGCGCGCGTACACCGTCACCAGATCCAGCCCGGAGGCCTCCGACATCGTCCAGATGTTGGCGTTCGCGAACCAGTGGTACATGAACGTGGGCCCCGCCACGTTCGGGGTGGTCGGGGGAACGCCGCGACCGAGTTCGGCGGCCAGCCCGAGATGCCAGTAGTCGTCGCTGTACCAGTCGAGCGGACCGGGCGGAAGCTGCGTGGACGCGGCGAAGCCGGAGCCCCACGCGATCACGACTCCGGTGGCCGCCAGGGCCATCAGCCACGACGCCACGGACGGGACGTGCTCGCTCGGTGATGCCGTGACGATTCTCGTCCTCGTGCGACGGGGAACGAGCAGGACGGCGCCCAGGAGGAACGGCCACGCCACGAGCAACAGGGGCATGCCGATCGTGGCGGCAAACGCCCAGACCGGGGTGAGCAGAACCAGACCTGTGACGCTGTCCAGCGCGAGTTCGTCCACCAGGTCGCCAGCGCGGCCCAGTGCGAGACGACGCACGAGGAGGCCGGGAAGGGTGACCACCAGGGCGAAGCACACCAGATACCAGAGCACCGACAGGACTGGAGTGTCGGTGCGCACCCAGATCAGGAGAAGAAGTGCCGCCACCATCGCTGCCGGTAACCACGCCACGAGCCTCGGCGGGCGACGCTCGTCGAGCTCGCCGTCACGAACCGAAGCGTCGGCAGCCCCGCTGGGAAAAGACACATCCACTCCTCTCGCCGCCGCTCGCCGGCGCCCAAGCGCACACACTATGCGACGCAGGGGTCATCGCCCCGGTCTCAGCCCGGTGCTAGATGAATCGGTTTCCCTCTTGGGCCGCGGCCTCTGGGCGGGTGGCCTGTTCAAGCTGAACCGGGCGCACGCGTCATTTCCTCGGCCGATATCGGTTGACGAGCGCTCGAGGGGCGAGGTGTGGGAACGGTCGAGCGGGTCAGGCGGCCACGTGAGCGTCGAGCCAGGCGAGGATGTCGGCGACGACCTCGTCGCGGTTCGTCTCGTGGAGGATCTCGTGGCGCGCGCCGGGGTAGAGCGTCAGGGTGACGTCGTGCACCCCGACGCCGCGCAGCAGATCGGCGACGGGTCGCACGCCCTTGCCGTTGTCGCCGGCCGGGTCGGCCTCGCCGGAGATGACGAGAACCGGCAGATCCGACGGCGTGCCGGCCGCGAACGAACGCCGGTTGACCAGGCGCAGCCCGCCCAGCATGTCGGCGTAGAACGCGGCGGTGCAGACGAACCCGCACAACGGGTCGGCGACGTAGTCATCGACGGCGGCCTCGTCGCGCGAGAGCCAGTCGAAGTCCGTGCGCGCAGGCGCGAACTGCTTGTTGAACGCCCCGAACGACATCGTGTCGAGGAGCTTGCTCGCGTGCGTGCGCCCCCGCAGACGGCCCTCGGCGCGCGCGACCTGACGTCCGACGCGGCCCAGCAGCCCAGGATCGGCGGGCGTTCCGGAGACGATGAGACCCGCCAGTAGATCGCCGTGTTGCGCCGCGAACGTACGCACCAGTAGCGAACCCATGCTGTGCCCTAGCAGGACGACGGGGCGACCCGGCACCTCGGCCTGCGCGCGCCGCGTCACCTGGAGCAGGTCGTCGACGACGCGCGCCCACCCGTCATCGTCAGCGAAATGACCGAGCACACCACCCTCGGCGGTGCGCCCGTGCCCACGGTGATCGTTCGCGTAGACGGCGTACCCGGCCGCGTTCAACTCCTGCGCGAACCGCTCGTAGCGCGCCGAATGCTCCGCCATGCCGTGAGCGATCTGCACGACGGCGCGCGCTTCTCCGTCCGGCAACCACCGCTGACCGCGGATGACGACGCCGTCACTCGCCGCGACCTCGAACTGCTCTGCTGCCATGTTGACCTCCGGTGTGATTCCGCGACGCTCTTGGATGGGGCGTGAAGACCCCATCGAACCACGCCGACCCGCGATGTTGCCCGGGATTCGGGGCTCCCGTGCCCCAGATCCCGGGCAACATCGAGTGATCGTCAGAGAACTACAGAACCATTCTTCTCGGTTCTCTTCGTCAACGTTCACTTCGGCAGGATCCTCGCTGTGACATGCGCGTCCGCCCGCGCCCGGCATGGCTGGAGCAATCCTCGCTTCGCTGCGGTGACCCCACCCATGCCGTACTCGACGGACACGACGCTGCGGTCCTACCTTCGTTCACTAGATCCTCAGAGAACCATCCGAAACAGGGGCGAGTCGGGATCCACCCGCTCAACCCGCGCCGGCGACGCATCGATCCGCGCAAGCAGATCGGGCAACGACGACGGGTCGCCCAACTCCAGGCCGACGAGCGCCGGGCCCGTCTCGCGGTTGGAACGCTTCGTGTACTCGAACAACGTGATGTCGTCGTCAGGCCCGAGTACCCCGTCCAGAAAACGCCTCAACTGCCCGGGTTCCTGCGGAAATTCGACGATGAAGTAATGCTTGCGGCCCTCGAACACGAGCGAACGCTCGACGACCTCCGCATAGCGCGACACGTCGTTGTTTCCGCCCGACAGGGTCGCGAGGACGAGCTCGCCATCGGCGAAGTCGACACCGGGCAACGCTGCGGGCGCGAGCGCGCCGGCAGGCTCCGCGATGATGCCGTCGCTCTGATACAGGTCGAGCATCTCCGTGCAGATCTGCCCCTCCGGCACGCTGAAGCACGGCACGCCGCCGGCAGCGATGATCGGGTACGTGTGCGCGCCGAGCAGACCGACCGTCGCGCCGTCGACGAACGGATCGGTCACCGGCACCGCCACCGGGCGTCCCTCAGCAAGCGCCGCCTGCAGCGACGGCGCCCCCACCGGTTCGACGCCGACGATGCGCGTCGACGGATGGCGCTCCCGCACCCACGCCGTGATGCCCGCCAGCAACCCGCCGCCACCGACGGGCACGACGACGACGTCCGGCACCTTGCCGTACTGCGCCTCGCACTGCGCGAACGCCTCGAGCGCGACGGTGCCCTGCCCCGCGATGGTGCGGACGTCGTCGAACGCGGGCACGAGCGTCGCCCCGGTCGTCGCAGCGAATTCTCCTGCAGCGGTAGCGGCGACGTCGTACGTGTCGCCCTGGACGACCGTCTCGACCCACGGCCCGCCGAGCACTCGAACCCGCTCACGCTTCTGACGGGGCGTCGTGCGCGGCAGGAAGATCGTCGCCTTCACGCCGAGGCGCGAGCACGCGTATGCGACGCCCTGGGCATGGTTGCCGGCCGACGCGCACACGACGCCCGCCGCGCGCGCGTCGTCGTCGAGCTGCGCGATGAGGTTGCTCGCTCCACGAATCTTGTACGAGCGCACCGGCTGCTGATCCTCGCGCTTGAGCACGACGCTCGCGCCGAACTTCGTCGACAGGCGGCTGCTCTCGAACAGCATCGTGGGGTGGAGCAGGTCGGTGAGGCGCTCGGCGGCGGCTTCGACGTCGGACGCATCGACCTCGGGACGCAGGGTGGGTGTGCTCGTCACGTCAGCCACCGTCTCACGGGCGACCCCGCGAATGTCGGGATGAACCGGATCGCGGATGCCCCCCTGGTCTCCCGCGTGCGACCCGGCAACCTCGGGCGCGGCTCAGCCGACGACGGGTGACGCAGCGGAAGCTGCGGCAGCTTCCTCGCGGCACGCGCGGCAGACGCCCCAGTACGTCACCTCGGCCTCGTCGATGTCGAACCCCTCGCTGAGTTCGGACTCGTGCGCCGCCGTCAGGCACGGTGTGTCGCCGACGGCACAGGGGATGTCGACGATCGTCGCGCATTGTCGGCACACGAGGTGGTGGTGGTTGTCGCCGACGCGTCGTTCGTAGAGCGCGGATTGGCCGGCCGGCTCGATGCGGCGGATGATGCCGTGCGCCGTCATCGCATGCAGGGCGTCGTAGACGGTTTGCGTCGAGACCTTGCCGTAACTGTCGCGCACCGCCTGGATGACGGTCTCCGCATCCGAGTGGGGGCGCGTCTCGAGGGCATCGAGGATGGCGACGCGCGGGCCGGTGATCCGCAGGTTCACCTGACGCAGCATGGTGCGCGGATCGGTGGCGGGCGTCGTCGTCATGCCTCCATGATGCCGCGATTTCTGGAACGAATCAAGAAAGTCTGCTCGTCGAGTGGGGCAGGGTCCGCAGATCGGCTATGATGGTTGGCGAGGGGAGTACTTCCCACGTCTCGGCTCCGGTCAATACGAGCGCGATCATGCGCGCTCCCGGTTCGAGAGCGGCGGATCGTTCCGCGGCGAAGGAGACCTCAGTTCGTCACTCATGCGATCTGAGGTAGTTCCATGCACTCCCTGGCCACCCCCACTCTCTGGGCCGTGACGCTCATCGGGCTCATCGTCCTGTTCGCGCTCGACTTCCTCGTCACGCGCAAACCTCACGAGGTATCGCTCAAGGAAGCGACGGCCTGGTCGACGTTCTACATCGCGTTGCCGGTCGCGTTCGGCGCCTGGTTGTGGAGCGCGCACGGCTCGACGACGGGCACCGAGTTCTACACCGGCTACCTCGTCGAGAAGTCGCTCAGCGTCGACAACCTGTTCCTGTTCATGATGCTGCTGACGGCGTTCGCCGTGCCCAAGATGTACCAGCAGCGGGTGCTCCTCATCGGCGTCGCCGGCGCCCTCGTCATGCGCGCCATCATGATCGCGCTCGGCGCGCAGTTGCTCACGAACTTCGCCTGGATGTTCGTCATCTTCGGCGCGTTCCTGCTGTGGACGGCCGTGAAGGTCTGGCGCGACACCCGTCAGGGCGACGACCACACCGTCGACCCGGGTGACATGCGCATCGTCAAGGTCATCCGCCGTTTCTTCCCCGTCACCGACGGCTACCGCGGCTCCGCGATGCTCGTGCGAGAAGATGCTGACGCCGGCGCCACCGGTCGGTCCGTCCGTCGCGCGTTGACGCCTCTGGCCGTCGTGACGCTGGCCGTCCTCGCGACGGACGCCTTGTTCGCGCTCGACTCGGTGCCCGCCGTCTACGGCATCACGTCCGACCCGTACCTCGTCTTCGTGACGAACGCGTTCGCGCTGCTCGGTCTGCGCGCGCTGTACTTCCTCGTCGAGGGCGTCCTCGGCAGGCTCGTACACCTCGGCTACGGTCTCGCCGTCATCCTCGCGTTCATCGGCTACAAGCTCATCGCGCACTGGGCGCACGACGTCTGGTCATGGGTGTGGACGCCGTCGACGGCCGTCTCGCTCAGCGTCATCGTCCTGTCGCTGCTGACGGTGACGGCGACGAGCTTGGTCGCCACCCGTCGTCGCTGAATCACGAGACAAGCCCGCCGCGCAGGCCTGTGAGGCCTGCGCGGCGGCGCGCTGTCTGCATCGCCGGGTGCCGGGCCACTCGCGCGCTACACGCGCGCGTGTTCGCGCGCCGGCACATCGGGGGTGCCGGCCGAACGCACGAGATGCCGGGCTCGCGCGGGAAACCAGGGGTCACGATCCTGCGGCGCGCCCTCGGGTTCGACGACGGCGTAGACGGCGAGCATCTCGGGCGGAAATGGGGCGAGGGAGCGCGCGAGATCATCGTCGACGTAGTTGACGCGCAGCTTGCGGCTGATCGTGCCGTCACCGTCCATGCGGTACTCGATCTTGAGCACCTTGTCCTCGGGCAGATCGTTGAGGATGTCGTCGAGGCCACGCACCTCGCTGACGCTCCAGCGGCTGCGATGCACCTCGAGCGCGTCACCGTAGATGGGTGTGAGCAGTCGCGTCGTGAGCTCGACGTCAGTGGCGCTGGCGATGACGCGCGGTCGCCCGTCGTCGAGAAAACGGACGCGACGCAGCATGGCGCCGCTCGAGAACAGGCCGGCCTCGACGGAGCGCACGTGCGCGCTGACGGGGGTGCGGTCCTTCGTCAGCGGACCGGGGATGTCGTGTGCGTGCGCCCAAGCGTCCCCCGGCTCGAGTTCGCACGCACTGATCTCGTACCCGGTCCACGTCGCACGCCCGAACACGGGCTGCCCCACGAGCGGCCGCGCCTTCTTCGCGCAGTCGGTGGCCAGTGCTACGAAGGGCGTCTGCTCCCACGTCAGATGCGGCGGCGAACCGAACGGCAGCACCCCACAGCCCGTCAGGACGACCTCGTCCTCACACAGCGCCAACTGCCCCCGCAGTTCGACGCTCATCCCCTCGTCGAGCACCAAGCTCGTCATCGGATTGCTCATCGGCCTCCGCCCCCGGCTGACGGTGACGGCCGCAGGCGCCCCGTTCATTCATGCATTATGAGATCCGACTCATAAGTTGTGCAAGGGGCAACAATTCGGTGGCGGAGGCCGAAATTAGGTTGCTGGGGTCAGCGGCGCCGCAGGATGCGCAACGAGCCCGTCTGCGACACCTGCTCGAAGCCGTCGCCCAGGGCGCGTTCGACGACATGCCACGGTGCCTGCCCGCCGTCGGCCGGGTCGGGGAAGACGTCGTGCACCGCGAGCAACCCGCCGACGCTGACGTGCGGCGCGAACGCCGCGTAGTCGTGCTGCGCCATCTCCTCGACGTGGTTGCCGTCGAGGAAGAGGAACTCGACGGGGGTGCGCCACCACGTCGCGACCTGCGCCGTCGTCGCGACGACGATGCTGACGACGTCCTTGACGTGCTCGTCCCACGTGCGACGAAATGCGGGCAGCGTGTCGAGCAGCCCCGAGTGCTCATCGACCATCGACGTGTCGTGCCACTCCCAGCCGGGCTGATTCTCCTCGCTGCCGTGGTGATGGTCGACGGTCACCACCTGCGTTGCGGCGTCGGACGATCCGGCGACGACGCGCGCCGCCTGCGCGAGCAGCACCGTCGACTTGCCGCAGTACGTGCCGATCTCGAGCCAGGTGCCGGGACGGGCTCTCGCGGCCGCCTCGTACAGGGCCTGACCTTCGTCGTCGGGCATGAAACCGGTCGTCGCGTGGAAGGCGTCGAGGACGTCCTGGGGAAGGGGCGGGGTGCTCATCGGGGCTCCTCGTGGTCTCTGGCGGCGCTATGGCTCGGCGTGCGGGCCGGCCACGTCATGGCGTGGAAGAAGTTGGCGGCGGGCGTGAGGCCGTCGAGGGCATCGGCGGCGAGCAGCATCGCGCCGGCGCTCCATCCCGTCTGCTCGACGGGCCACACGGCGTCGTCGTCGACGACGTACCCCGTCCAATAGCCGCCGCTCGTGTCGCGTGTGTGCTGCAGGTCCGCGAAGACGGCGCGGGCCTCGCGTCGCGCGCGATCTTCGTGCGGCGTGCCGTCGAGGCAACACAGCGCCATGACGAGTTCGGCGCTCTCCCCGCCGGTGACCCACGGTCGGTCGTCGACGCAGCGGACCCCCTGGCCCTCGATGACGAAGCGATCCCAGTCGCGACGCAGGTGCGTGGCAGCGTGGTCGCCGACGAGCGCGCCGCCGAGGACGGGGTAGAACCAGTCCATCGAGAAGCGGCGACGGTCGGCGAACAGTTCGACCTGACGCACCGCTGCCGCGAGCCGGGCGCCGGATTCGCGCCAGGATGCAGCGTCATCGATGTGGCCGAGGGTATCCGCGATGGCGGCCGCGGCCCACAGCGACTGCAGGATGCTGGCGTTGCCGGTGAGCAACGCATGGTCGCCGAGGCCGCCGCGACGGTTGATCGCCCAGGCGATCGTGCCGTCGTCGCGCTGGGCCGTCAGAGCGTGTCGGATCGCCGCACGGACCATCGGCCAGTTCTCGGCGAGGATGCCGCGGTCGGGGCCGTCGCCGCGCCCTGCGCCGGTGACGAGCGCGAGATGCCAGACGCCGACGGCCGGGTAGGCGCACTGGTTCGTGTCGCTCTCGTCCTGTTCGACGACGCCGTCTCTCACGCGCATCGGCCACGAGCCGTCCTCACGCTGCGTTTCGCGCAGGTGCTGTAGGCCGAGACGGGCGCGTTCGCTCAGCTGCTCGGCGGTGTGATTGACACGTGGTGATCCGGTTTCACGTGAAACATGGGCGGCGATCGTCAGGCCCATGAGTGCCTCGGTGTGGTTCCAGGCGTCCCACTGCCCGCCGACGAACCACGGCAGCGCGCCGTCGTCGCCCTGGAGGTGAGCAATGAACAGGCCTGTCTCGCAGACTTGTTCACTGGTGAGGGCTGGCGTCATCGGCGCGACGGGGTTCAGTACTGCTTCTGCAGGTACACGACGAAGCTCTTGCCCATGACGGGGTTGAGCGCCCTCTCGGCCTGACGCGTCAGCGCCGGCGCCTTCATCATGTCCCAGACGAGCATGCGGTGATACGCCTTGACGGCGGGGTTGGTGTCGTTGTCGACCCCGACCGCGCACTTGAGCCACCAGTACGGCGAGTGCAGCGCGTGCGCGTGGTGCGTGCCGAGCGTCGTCAGGCCACGCTTCTCGAGCTTGCCGACGAGTTCGCTCGCCTTGTTGATGCGCACGTGGCCACCCTCGACCTCGTGGTAGGGCGTCGACAGGGCCCAGCAGATCTTCTCGGGCCAGTACCGCGGCACCGTCACGGCGACGAGGCCGCCGGGCTTCGTCACGCGCACGATCTCGTCGATGGCGGCGTCATCCTCGACGATGTGCTCGAGCACTTCGGAGGCGATGACGCGCTCGAAGCTCGAGTCGTCGAACGGCATCGCGCGGGCGTCACCCTGGACGGTGCGGTAGGCGCCGCTCGCAGGCACCTGGCCCTCGGCGGCCATGGCGTCGAACATCGTCTGCACCTCGTCGAGGTCGGACCGGCTGAAGTCGAACGCCGTGACGTCCGCGCCGCGACGCAGCGCCTCGAAGCTGTGACGCCCCTGCCCGCACCCGACGTCGAGCACCGTCATGCCCGGGCCCAGGGTGAAGCGGTTGAAGTCGACGGTCAGCATCGGGCGATCTCCTCGGTGTAGACGGCGGCCGTCGCCTCGGCGACAGCCCGCCATGAGTATGTCGTGACGGCGCGACGGCGACCGACCCGTCCGAATCGTGTTCGGGTCTCCTCGGATTCGAGCAGGCTGACGATGCCGCCCGCGAGAGCGCGCGCATCACCTGGCTCGACGAGGATGCCGGCGTCGGAGCCGTCGGCGTCAGCCCTCGTGTCCGCCTCGCCCGTCGCGTGGGCGCGTGGGCCGGCGCTCCCGCCGTGGGTGGCGGGAGCCCTGCCTGCGCTGCCGGTGACAGCCGACGTCTCGCCGTCGGTGCCGTGCACGAGTTGTGGCAGCGCGCCGACGCGCGTCGCGACGACGGGTGTGCCGCACGCCATGGCCTCGACCGCGGGCAGCGAGAAACCTTCATAGAGACTCGGCACGACGTGGACGGCGGCGCTCGCGAGTAGACCCGCGAGGTCGTCGTCGCTGATGCCGCTGACGAACCGGACGCGAGGGGACAACCCGAGGGCTTCGAGTTGGGTCTCGACCGCGCGGTTCGGTGTGCCGACGACGACGAGTTCGCGCCACGCGTCCTGCGGTAGGAAAGCGAGCGCGTCGATGAGCACGCTCAACCCCTTGAGTGGCACGTTCGCGCTCGTGATCGTCGTCAGGCGTCCGGGCACGCGGTGGCGCGCCGAACCGTCAGGCCAGAACGTCTCGACGTCGACGCCCGGGGCGGACGTCTCGACGGCGATCCCAGGTGCACTCTTCGCGACGCCGGCGTCGGGCGTGAACGTCTCGACGTCGACGCCGACGGGGATGACGCTGATGCGTTCGCGGTCGACCTCGAATTCTCGGACGATGTCGTCGCGGCTCGTCTCGCTCACGGTGATGATGCGGCTGCTCGCGCGGGCGACGCGCGCCTGCATCGGCACGAACTGGTACCAACGCCATTTCGTGTACTTGCGCCACGGGTTCGTCGCGGCCTCGATCTCAAGGCGGCGGTCGGCGCTGATCGGGTGGTGGATCGTCGTGACGACGGGCAGGCCGCCGCGCGCGATGTCGAGCAGGCCCGGCGCGAGCGTCTGGTTGTCATGCAGGACGTCGAACTCTCTTGACCGCGTACGCATCTCGCGCGCCAGTCGCATCCCGAACGTGCGTGGTTCGGGAAACGAACCCGACAGCATCCCCGCGTATTCGACGACGTCGATGCGGTCGCGCAGTTCGCGCGGATGGGGGTGACGGAACGGGTCGTCATCGTTGTAGAGGTCGAGGCTCGCCAGCTTCTCGAGGCGCAGTCTGCCGGGGTTCGTCGGCTCGATGCTCGCCGTCGCGCCGGCCCGCTTGGTTGACGACGTCTGGCGACTCGCTGGACCCGTCGCCCGGTCAGTCGCACGGCCAGCCACAAGGCGGGCGTCGTCCAGTTCGGGGTAGGGAGGGCCGGAGAAGACGGTGACGTCGTGGCCGAGAGCGGCGAGTTCGCGGCTGAGGTGACGCACGTAGATGCCCTGGCCGCCGCTGTGCGGCTTGCTGCGATAGGAGGACAGCGCGATGCGCATCGGGCCCTCCTTCGCAAGCGGCGTGGTTCGGTGGTCAGCCTACTCGGACGCTACTCGCGGGTACGACAACGTGTGGCGGCACGCGCACCCGTGGCGTCGATCACCACATAGGGTGCAGGTTGTATCGGCCGTCGATGAAGGTGGCTTTTCGCGTCTGACTGCACCGCGATTCTCGTCCACATCTGCACCTCTTGTCCCCATCTGCGATTCCTGTCCCCCTTCGCGATTTTCGTCCACATCGGCGAACGGCGTCCACGTTCGCCCCGAGAGGATCCCATGAGCTCAACAGCATCCGCCCCGCGCGTCGGCGGTGAGCGTCGCAACTCGGTGATGAGCAATGTCGCGCGTGGTTCGCTCGGCAATCTCATCGAGTGGTTCGACTTCTACAACTACGCGATCTTCACGACGTACATCGCGTCGAACTTCTTCGCCAAGGGTGATGAGACGCAGGCGCTGCTCGACACGTGGGCCGTCTTCGCCATCACGTTCCTGATGCGGCCCATCGGGTCGTGGTTCTTCGGACGCTACGCCGACCGCAAGGGTCGCCGCGCCGCCCTGACGACGTCGGTGCTGCTCATGGCGCTCGGTACCCTCATGATCGGCGCGGCGCCGACCTACGACCGGATCGGCATCTGGGCGACCGTCCTGCTCTGGGTCGGGCGCGCGATCAGCGGCTTCAGCGTCGGCGGTGAATACGGGACGACGGCCGCGTACATGTCGGAGATCGCGACGCCGAACCGTCGCGGGTTCTACTCGAGCTTCCAGTACGTGACGCTCGTCGGCGGCCAGGTGCTCGCAGCGTTGCTGCAGGTCGTCCTCCAGCACGTGCTCGACAAGGAGCAGATGCACACCTGGGGGTGGCGTCTGCCGTTCTTCATCGGCGCCGCGGGCGCACTCGTCGTGCTGTGGCTGCGGCGCAGCATGGACGAGACGGCTGACGTCGCGGATACCGCCTCGGGCGGCGCTGCGGCAGGTACCTCGACCGAGAACAAGGGCTCGCTCGGCCTGCTGTTCCGCGAGTACTGGCGGCCGTTCATCGTCGTCGTCGGCCTGACGATCGGCGGGACGACGTCGTTCTACGTCTACACGACCCTCATGCAGAGCTACATGAAGAAGGTGGCGGGGCTCGACGCGGACACCGTCTCGATCGTCAACCTGTGCGCGCTGACGGTGTTCATGATCGTGCAGCCGCTGTACGGACTGCTGTCCGACAAGATCGGGCGACGCACCATGCTGCTCATCTTCGGCGTCGGCTCGCTCATCATCACGTGGCCGGTGCTCGGCGCGATCCGTTCGGTCGAATCGGGCCTCGCGGCGTTCGGGCTGCAGCTGTTCGCGCTGCTCATCGTCGCGTTCTACACGTCGGTCAACGCTGTCGCGAAGGCCGAGCTCTTCCCGACGCGCGTGCGCGCCCTCGGCGTCGGACTCGGATACGGCCTCGCGAACGCCGTCTTCGGTGGCACCGCGCCCTACATCGGCACCTGGTTCGCCTCCCATGGCAACGAGAAGGGCTTCCGCGTCTACCTGCTCGCGTGCGTCGCAGTGTCGCTCGCCGTGTACCTGTGGGGGCTGCGCAACAAGACGGTGACTGAACTCGATCGCGACTTCGGCTCCGCCTGGGGTGACGCGCCGGACGCACCGTCGTCCGATGACGCCCGCCCGGCGGGTCGCTGAGCGTCGCGCGCCCGCCTCATCTGCGATTCCTGTTCCCATCGGCGAATCTCGTCCACGTTCGTTCGTCCAACTTTTCCTCGAGGAGCCTGCGTGCCATCAGCTCTCGACGGCCTGCTCATCGCCGACTTCGGCCGTGTCCTGGCCGGCCCTTACGCGACGATGCTGCTCGGCGACCTGGGCGCCGACGTCGTCAAGATCGAGCGCCCTGACGGCGGTGACGACACGCGCGCCTGGGGTCCGCCGTTCACCGAGGACGGGGAGGCGACGTACTTCCTGTCGGTCAACCGCAACAAGCGCGGCGAGTTCTGGGATCTTCGCGAGGCGGACGATCTCGCCGCCGCACGCGATCTCGTGACGCGCGCCGACGTCGTCGTCGAGAATTTCTTGCCGGGGACGATGGCGCGGCTGGGGCTCGGGTATGAGCAGGTGCGCGAGTGGAACCCTGACGTCGTCTACGTCTCGATCACCGGTTTCGGTGAGTCGTCGTTGCCCGGGTACGACCTGCTCGTGCAGGCAGTCGGTGGCCTCATGTCGGTGACCGGGCCGCCCGACGAGCCGACGAAGGTCGGCGTCGCGCTCGTCGACGTCGTCACCGGTCTGCATGCTGCCGTCGGCATGCTCGCGGCGTTGCGGCATCGCGACGCGACAGGGGAGGGGCAACGCGTCGAGGTGTCGTTGCTGTCGTCCCTGCTGTCGGCGCTGACGAATCAGGCCGGCGCGCACGTCATGACGGGGGCCGTGCCGCGCCGCATGGGCAACCGTCACCCGTCGCTCGTGCCGTACGAAGTGTTCGAGACCGCGGATCGGCCGCTCGCCATCGCCGTCGGCAATGATCGCCAGTTCGCCTGCGCCGCAAAGGTGCTCAGTCACGACGAGTGGACGCAGGACGCCCGCTTTGCGACCAACTCCGCGCGGGTCGAGCATCGCGACGACCTCGTCCCGCTGATGCTCGAGGCGCTGTCGGCACATGGGGCGCAGGAATGGGCCGAGCGTTTCGCGGACGCCGGTGTGCCCGCCGGGCCCGTCAACGATCTCGCGCAGGCGTTCGCGCTTGCCGAGTCGGTCGGCCTCGACATGCGTGTCGACGTCGAGGGCGTCGCGCAGGTCGCCAACCCGATTCGGATGTCGGCGACGCCAGCGAGCTATCGGCGCCGCCCGCCTCGCCTGGAGGCGTGACGTCGACGTCGAGTCAGGCGAGGGCGACTCAGTCGAGATCGAGCTGAGGATTCACCGCGCCCACCGTGCGAAGGCGCTCGATGACGACGCCCGCACGACGGCGGGTTTCCGGACTCACCGCGTCGTCGGAGCGGGCGCTCACCGTCAGGCGTGTTGCGCCGTCTCGCACGCCGAGGCGAACGTAGGGCCTCTCCGCGGCGCTCGATTGCGGCGTCGCTTCCAGTGTGCTCAAGGCCGTCGCGGCATCCGACCATCCGTGGGTCCGCGTCGTCGGACCCACGGCGACGGTGGCGTACGTCTGCGCACACCGGAAGGTCAGATGCGTGCTTATGCCGTCGGTGCCGGCCACCTTGCGCAGGACGGCGACCGTCGGAGCGGTCACTCGGTCGAGATCCTCGCACTTCGTTGCGATGACGTCGGATTCCACGACGAAGGTCGCCTTCGCCGCGGGCTGTGCGCGGTCGGGGAGCAAGCGCGCTTCCGTCCGCGGGTTCGTGCGCGCCACGTCGAGATAGGCCTGCGCCTGCGCCGTCGTCAGGGCTGGGCCGGAGGTGGTCACGGCGAGGCTGTTGTCGCCGCTCGCGTTCAACCCGGCGGTGAAGAAGTGGATGGACGCTGGGATGTTTGCCGCCATTGGGTACGCGCCCTCGGGGTAGCGGCTGCGGACGAAGGCCGCGGCGTCCCGAACGTTCGCGGCCGTCGCGTCGTCCGTGAGGTCGATGGCGACGTCGAACCCGTAGCGCTGACCCTTGCAGCCGTCGATGCACTCGATCGCTTCCTCGGCGCGAACCCGTGCCACGCCGGGCCGCTTTTCGAGTTGCTCCTCGAGAGCATGTGCGTAGGCAGGCGCCGGCTGGGTCGGTTCGCGGAACGAGGAATCGTGCCTTGTGAGGTTGACGACGGCGACACCGGCCGCGATCAGCGCCACCACCAGGGCGAGCGCCACCGTCAGCGGCCAGCGTCGTGTCGTTGTCATGGTGTTTGGACGGCAACGCCCGCGCGCCGGTTCCACGGCCCGCGCGGCGAGCGGTTCTGGCGGGCGAGCGCGGCGGGAAGAGATTGCCTCCGGTGTTTGTTTGAATGGCCGACGAACCACAATCTTTTTTCGAGGAGCAAGGCCTGTGGCAACCATCGAACTGACCGGTGAGAAGTTCACCGAGACCATCGAGAACAACGGCATCGTCTTCGTCGACTTCTGGGCGGCCTGGTGCGGCCCGTGCCGTCAGTTCGCGCCCGTGTTCGAGGCGGCGAGCGAGAAGCACGACGACATCGTCTTCGCGAAGGTCGACACCGACGCCGAGCAGGAGCTCGCGGCGGCCGCGAACATCCAGTCCATCCCGACGCTCATGGCGTTCCGCGACGGCCTCATGGTGTTCTCCAACTCGGGCGTGCTGCCCGCGGCGGCCGTCGAGGACCTGATCCGTCAGATCCGTGAGCTGCCGATGGACGACATCCGCGCCAAGATGGAGGCCGACGCCAAGGCCCGCGAAGCCGGCATGGGCGCGGGTGGCGGCTGCGGCTGCGGCGGGTGCAACTGCGGTCGCGCCGAGAGCGAAGAGACCGCAGCCCAGGCCTGAGCCTCGACGAACGCCCGGCGCCCCGACGAGGGGTGCCGGGCGTTCGCGTGTTCATGACGCGTCACGCGTTCGCCGTCGAGCGCCGCCGGTCACGGTGCGGGCCGCAGGTCCAGCGTGGACGTCGGCACCTCGAGTGCGCGCAGCTGCGCCACGACCGTCGTCGCGTCGTTCTTCACCTCGGACGTCGCATTCGTCGGGTGGCCCGTCACCGTGAGGACGGCGCTACCGTGCTTGTGCTTCAGGTAGACGCTGTCACGTCGGTACGACCTGCTGCCCGCCGGCGGGGTCATGAGCCGCGACAGGGTGTCGGTCATCGTCGACCATCCGGTCGTGTGCGTCGTCGCGCCGATCGGCACCTCACCCGCGGCGTGCTCGCACCGGAAGTGAAACTCCGCTGGCGTGCCCTTGCGGCGTATCGCCGACAGCGCGGTGACGGTGTTCGCGGCCGTCGCGTCGAGCGTCGCGCAATCGCTGGTCTTGATGGTGGAGCGAACGACGAACGACGGCGCGTCGTCCCTGCCTGACGACGACCATGACGCCGACGACGACGGGTTGACGCGGGCAGCCGCCAAGAACGCGTCGACCTGCGTGCTCGTCAACGCGCTGGCCCTGGTCGGTGACGAAGCCGTGCCGTGGCTGCCGTTGGTGGTCGGCACGATGGGACCACCATCCTGCGGCGAGTGCAGGCTGAAGCGGATTCGCCCGGGAGAACGTGCCCACTCCGGCGGAGCCGTGCGCGGGTAGAGCTCGTTGATCGTGCGGTTGATGTCGAGCACGTGGCGTGCGCTGGCGTCGTCCGTCAGTGTGACGTCGACGGTGAACTCATGGTCACGGCCCTGGCAGCCGTCGATGCAGTTCACCTTCATGACGACGCGCGAATTCGCCACACCAGGCTGGTGGCGCACGGCGTTCTCGATGTCGCGCGCGATCGCCGGGTCCGGCTGTGCCGGCTCCGATCCGCCGTGCCCGCCTGGGGCACCGATTCGGGACGACAGCGCGAACGCCGACACGGCGCCGATGATGCCCAGCACCGCGACGGCGATGGTGATGATGATGGACCGGCGCATGTCTTGCTTCCCTCGATGGTGTGCTGGTGTGACGTGCGCGCGGGGTGTGGTGGTTCCGTCGAGGCCGGTGGTGATGGCGTGCCGGCGCACCGCACGGCAGTGCTCTATCTCGTGTGTTTCGCGCGCCGCCGCCGGGCTACGAGATCGCACGAGGCACTTCTTGGCCCGACGTGTGCGGCGAGGGGTTTCCTGTGGACCGGCGGGATCAGGGGGTCTCGAGGCCGCCCCTCCACGTTGAGGTGCGTGGCCGGCTGCGTGTTGGATGGGCGCATGACTTCTTGGATCGCCCCGCATCTCGTCCTCGGCACGATGCATTTCGGCACGAAGACGGACGGGGCGACGTCATTCGCCCTCATGGATCGCTACGTCGACGCCGGTGGGCGCACGCTCGACACGGCCAACTGCTATGCGTTCTGGGCGAATCCGACGGGTGCGGGCGGCCAGAGCGAGCAGACGATCGGGGCGTGGCTGCGCGCCAACGCCGGCATCCGCGAAGGTTTGACGATTGCGACGAAGGTGGGTCAGGAACCGGCGCGGGCCGGCGACTTCACCGAGTGGGAGGGCCTCGCGCCTGACGTCATCGCCACCCAGTTCGAGCGAAGCCGAGAACGTCTCGGCATCGACGTCGTCGATGTCTACTGGGCGCACGGTGAGGATCGTTCGACGCCGATGCCCGACGTCGTCGCGGCGCTGGGTTCCCTTGTTGCGCGAGGGAAGGTGAGCCGGCTCGGTGTGAGCAACCACCCGACGTGGCGCGTCGAGCAGGCACGCATGCTGGCCGCCGAGCAGGGCGTTGAGCCGTTCACGGCGCTGCAGCTGACGACGTCATACGTCCGCCCGCGCCCCGACACGCAGGTGCCGGGCAAGGATCACCGTTTCGGGTTCGTCAGCGACGAGACGATCGACTATCTCGAGACGCATGACGACCTCGAGTGCTGGGCCTACAGCCCCCTGATCCAGGGTGCGTACGACCGTGACGACCGGCCGCTGCCCGAGGTCTACGACCACCCGGGGACGACGCGTCGCCTCTCGGCGCTGCGGTCGGTGGCTGACGAACTGGGCGCGCAGCCCGGGCAGGTCGTGCTGTCCTGGCTCGTGCAGGGCAGCCCGTCGATGCGCCCAATCGTCGGGGCAAGTTCGCTCGCGCAGCTCGACGCCGCACTGGCTGCTCCGCAGCTCAGCGACGCTCACATGGCGCGCCTCGACTCGGCTCGCTGACGATCCCCCCTCGTGCGCTGGGTGGCGCGAGTGCGGGTGGTAAGCGCGTCAGGCTTCCTCATGTGCGTCAGCCCGCGAGATGAAGAGATGAGGCGGTGAGTCGTCGCGTCCGAGGAAACCGTCAGGAAATCGCGTCGTGTTCGTGCACCTCGAGCGCGCCGGACGGGCACCGCGCCACGGGTGCGCCTCCGTTCGGGTCGTGGCTGCCGTCTGTGAGGAACCGCATCCTCGACGCTACTCCGCCCGGGCCAAGACCATCGCGATGCCGACGCGGCCTGTCACGCCGAGTTTGGTGGCGGCCGACGTCAGGTGTTGTTTCACCGTGCTCTCGCTCAAGAACAATGCGGCGGCGATGGCGGGGTTCGACATCTCCTGCGCCACCATCTCGACGATCTCGCGCTCACGGTCACTCAACCGTGCGAGCTTCGCGCGAGCGTCCATGCGCGCGGCGCCCCCGGCGTCGAGGTATCCGGTGCGCAGATGCGCGGCGCTCGCGGGCGACATGGGGCTGCGCCCCTCGTGTGCGTCGCGGATCGCGCCGTACAGCGCCTCGCGCGCTGACGCCTTGAGGATGAACCCGACGGCACCGGCGTCCATTGCCTGCGGCACGTACTCCTGCTCGTCGAACGTCGTGAGAATGATGACGCGCGGTGCGTTCGGCCGCTTCGTCAGTGCGCGCGTCGCGTCGATGCCGTTGATGCGCTCCATGCGCACGTCCATGAGGACGACATCCGGGTGATGTGCTGTGACGACCCCGATCACCTCGTCGCCGTCGCTCGCCGTCGCGACGAGTTCGATACCGGGCGCGGCCTTGAGCATGACGCGGATGAGGTCGAGCACCATCGGGTCGTCGTCGACGGCCATGACGCGGATCGCGCGCTCAGCGCCGGCATGGGCCGGAAGGGATGCGCCGTCGGGACGGTCAATGTCGTTCATGCTCAACTGCTTTCGTACTCTCGTCGCATTCGACACGTGTGGTGCCGTGGATCGAGCCGTCGTCAGACACGCGGCATCGTCCACGGCAGCGTGGCGCTCGCGGTGAAGCGGCGACCGTCGGGTGACGGGCCTGTCCAGAACGATCCTCCGACGTCCTGAGCGCGCCGCGCCACGCCCGTCAGGCCGGTTCCCGAACCATCCGATCGGGCAGCGCTCGCGACATCGGGCAGCGGGTTGGCCGTCGAGATCGTGATGCCACCGCGCGCGTCACCGCGGATGTCGAGCTGCACGAGAGAGCCCGGCGCGTGCTTGCGCGCGTTCGTCAGCAGTTCGGTGGTGATGCGGTACGCGCTGCGCGAGATGACGGGGTCCAGGGGGTGCGACTGATCGACGAACACGTTCGAGCTGACGGGCGTGCCCGCGTCGATGCACTCTCGCACCAGCTCGGCGATATCGGCGAGAGCGTGGTGCTCATCGGGCGCCGACTGGCCGGTGCGCAGCATCGCGGGCAGCGAGCGCAGGTCGTCCATCGACCCTGCCGCGCCCTCCTGGAGTTGCCGGGCGCGCTTCTCGACGTCGGGTGCGCCGGCCTCCTGCGCCTCGATCTCGAGCGCGTTGGCCTGCATCGACAGCAGGCTCAACCGGTGGCCCAGGACGTCGTGCACCTCGCGAGCGAGCGCCTCGCGCTCCTCCTTCTCGGCCATCTGCCGGTCGAGGTCGTGCATTCGGGTCTGGCCCACGCGGACTGGATCATCGACCTCGGCTCCGGCGCGGGACACGACGGTGGGCGCGTCGTCTTCGAGGGCACCCCAGCCGACCTCGTCGCCGATGCGACGACGCACACCGGCGAGCACCTCAAGGCCTACGTGGGCGCCTGAGACGCGAGAACGCGGCCGGGTTTCACCCCATTCGGTGTGGGGACCCGGCCGCATCAGCCGGGCGTGCGCCGAGTCGACCGACCGCCCGCATCCTCACGCTAACGACGGCAGCAGGCCGTGAGCGCTCCAGCCCGCACGCATAACGCGTGCGCTCAGGCCCGCACGTCCGAGGCAGCCCCGAGCGTACGTCAGCAGGCGGTGCGCTTGGCCGTCAGCTCGAGGGGCTTGATGATCGTGCTCATGCCCTTGGGCACGCGCGAGCACACGCTCGCCGTCGTGCCGGAGTACTCGACGTTGAAGACAGGCTTGTTCGCCGCGAGCATCGGCGCGTAGCGGTCGCACTCGTCGTAGGCGACACATTCTTCGTTGACGGCGAAGTCGATGCTCGTCTGCAACTGCGGGAGGATTTCCAGGCTGTTCTTCAGGCCGATCGCCAGGCCCCGCTTGTGCGCGTCGGCGATGAGCTGACGTTGGTAGGCGACGGCGTCGGACTGCTTGATGGGGAACCCGCTCGTCGCGGCGTAACCGTCCATGTTGTCAGGGTCGACGGCGTCGAAGCCCTTCGCCTTGCACACGTCCATGCGCTTGGCCATGATCGGCGCCAGCTTGGCGCGCTGGCGCACGTCGAGCCAGCGCTCGCCCGGCCAGTCATCGAGCGGCTTGCCGAGCGTCGACGCGGGGAACTTCTTCGCGTCCGGACGCCACTGCTCGTACCCGCCGGCGTTGATGTAGCAGATCACCTTGATGTTGCGCCGGTGCAGAGCGGTGACGGTCTTCGTGCTCGTCCCCTCCCAGTCGAGGTTGTAGACCGATGCCTTGACGGAGGTGTCGAGCGCGCCGCTGTACTGGATCTGCCAGCTCTGCCCACGCGCGGGCTTCCACCACGTGGCGCCCGGCTTGCCGTTCGACGTTGCGGCGCTCGGGGCCGTTCCGGCGGCACTCGCGGACGGCGGGAGGGCCTGGTCGTCCGTGGCCGCGCACGCACTCGTCGTGAGCGCGAGCACGAGCGCGCCCGCTGCGGGGAGCGAGGTCTTCATCGTGCCTTCACGAGTTCAGGGTGACAGTCGGCGTACGGCGCGGGCAGCACGTCCCACGGGTTGGGCAGGCCACGGTCGGTGGCCCAGCTGAAGTGCGCCCCGCGGCTCGCGGCCAGGGCCGGCACGGAGGCGAGGTGCTCGGGTGGCACGCCGTGCACGAGGTGCCACTGCTTGTGCGGGCTGACCGCCTGCAACCACTCGGGCATCTGCAGGTGGGCGTAGTCCTGCCAGGCAGCCTCGGCCACACAGGTGACGTCGGCCGTCTCGACGAGGCGTCGCGTTGGCACGACGCCGGGGTTGGCGATGACGTGCTCGACCCCGGCACGCCGCAGCGCGTCGATCCACTCGACCGACCAGGCGCCCTGACGATCCTGCGACGGGACGCAGTCGAGCATGACGTCGTGGATGCCGTACCACCGCTGCCACTGTTCGACCTGCTCGAGCACGTCACCCCAGGGGCGCTGGCCGTAGCCGACGTTGACGTACCCGACCGTCGTCGTGGCGAGCCCGCGCGCGAGCGGTTCGCGGTAGTAGGGATCCTGTGGTCCGCGGCCGGGCCCGTTCTCGATGTTGACGACGACGAAGCCGAAACCGAACGCGCCCTCGGCGAGGCGCTGCCAGGCGAGCGGAGCCTGCGCGGGGTGGATGTACCAGGGCACGGCCGGGGTGGGTTGAAGGACGTGGAACACGGGGGTCACCAATTCGCGGAGTGGGAGGTGCGTCGGGCCGTGACGGCGCTGACGGTGACGAAGAGGACGAGCGAGGCCAGGAGGAGGCCGACGGCGTCGCCGGCGGGCAGGCAGACGAGGACGAGGCCGAGGCTGCCCACCGCCACTGCGGCAGCGCCGAGGGCGTTGCCGGTGCGCAGTTGAACGCCGGAGCCGGTCGTGGCGAGGGCGGTGATGAGCACGGCGGGCAGGAAGACGTGGGCGTCGTTGCGGTCACCGCCCGCGGCAGCGAGCATGCAGAACGCGGCGATGAGCCCTACGCCGCAGACGAGGCCGACGGCGAGAATGCCGAGCCCGGCCGTCATCCACCGCAACTGACGCCAGCTGTCCGTGAGGAACGCGAGGCGCTTCGCGCCGAGCAGGGCACTGTCGAGCACCGGTTCGCAGGCCGCGGAGGCCGCGAGACCAGCGATCGCCATGGGCAGCGTGAACGCGTTGCCGACGTGGGCGACGAGCACCATCAACTGGGTGATGAGCGCGAGCGTCTGAAGGGTGCTCCACGCCAGGACGGGATGGAGCACCTCGCGCGCCAGACTTCGCGCGCGCTGCTGTTGCTCCCGGGCTGCGCTCGTGACGATGTACCCCGTCACCGCGGCGAACCCGACCACGATGACGCGGCTGACGACCGTTGCCGCGCCCGGTTCGACGACGAGCAGTACCCCCGTCAGCGCGGCGCAGGGCAGGACGGCGACGAGAAGCTGCACGGGCGAACCGATGACGACGAGAGCCGAGATCGCACAACTCCACAGGGCCCACAGCAGCGGCACCCACGAATCCACGACGAGGCAGGCGCCCGCGGAGAGCAGGAGGGAGACGGAGCCGACGCAGGCGCCGTTCACCTTCGCCTTGAGGCGACTCGCAGAGGACAGCCCCTGCCACATCGTCGCGCTGACGAGCTGCCCCGCGAGCCAGCCGACGGCGCCCGCCGTGAAGACGGCGTTCGTGTTGTACGACGTGACAGTCGCGATGCAGATGAGGACGCCGCACAGCATCGTGAGGGATCGGGCGAGCGCCTGGCTCCAGGCCCGCCTCCACGTGCGCACCTCGTCCGTGCGCTCGCGGCCCGTGAGGACGACGGCGCCGGCCAGGCGCGTGCGCACGAGCGCGTCAGCGTGCGCGAAGGTGTTCGCATAGCCGTGGCGCACCGAGCTGCGGCCCCCGAACCCCATCGATTCGAGGTGAGCGGCGGCGTCGAAGAGGTCGACGGTGTTGTCGACCGAGGCGGCGAGCTCGGGGTGCGTCTCGTCGTCGCCCGTCGCCCTCGTCCCGGTCGCTTCCTTGAGCGTCATCGACACGACTCGGCCTCCGTGGTGGTGGGTGCGGCGTGGGTCGCGGCGGCGTCCTCACGTGTGGCGCTCGAGTCGGCTGCCTCGAGGGCGCGGCGGACGTCGTCGAGGTCTGCCTCGGGCACCGTGGCGGCGCTGCGCTGGTAGATGCACCGGTAGCGTGCGGTGAACTTCGCGAGGTCGAACGTCGACAGGGCGCGCTCGCGCGCACGGCGTCCCATGGCTTGCCGTTCCGCATCGTCGACGAGCAGGCGCACGAGCGCCTCACCCAGGGCCTGGGCGTCGCGTGGCGGTACGAGCAGCCCGCACGTCTCGTCGCGCCCGACGCACTCGTTGACTCCTCCGACGTCGGTGTTCACGGTCGCGCGGCCGCACATCATCGACTCGATGACGGTGTAGGGCAGCCCCTCGGAGATGCTGGACAGGGCGACCACGTGGCCCGCTTCGATCGCGGGTCGGGCCGAGGGCACCGCGCCCTCGAACGTCACGCTCGCCTCGAGGCCGCATGCGACGACGAGCGCGTCGAGTTCCGCCCGGTAGGCCTCGTTGCCGGCTGGCGTCGGGCCGAAGAGCCGCAGGCGGGCATCCGGCACCGAGTCGCGCACGATCGCGAACGCCTCGATGAGGGTTGCCAGGTCCTTCAGCGGGTCGATGCGACCCACGAAGCTGACGGTCGGCACGTCCGGCTCGCCCTCGACGGGTGGGAAGGCCGTGGCGTCGACGGCGTTGGGCACGGTGATGACGCGCTGCGCCTTCGCTCCGAGCTCGCGCTCCCATCCTGCGTTGAACTCGCTCACGGGCGTCATGAGTTCGCAGTGGTTGTAGACGGTCTGGCAGACGGCGCGCGTCATCGCCATAAGGGCGTAGCGCACGGTCCAGGGGAAGTTCGCGGCGCGCAGCGCGAGGTAGCGCTCGCGCAGGTGCACGCCGTGCTCGGTCAGGACGATGGGTGTGCCGTCCCGCCAGTGCCGGCCGAGTGCCATGAGCCCTGCCGGACCGTTCGTCGTGGCGTGGATGAGGTCGACGCTCGGCCATGACACGTTGAGCACCGCGAGAAAACGGTCGACGTGCCGCGAGACGTCCGCCGCCTGCGACCCCGACAGCGGTGGTAGGCCCGTGCCCTTCACGTGCGACGCCCAGGCGCCCATGAGCGCCTTCGTCCCCAGGCCGCCCGTGAAGTGCGCCATGAGGGGTTGGGCGTACTCGGCAGCGAGGACGCGCAGCCCTGCCGTCGCCGCCTGCAGGTCGACCGAGCGACCTGCAGGTGGCAACACGGCCGACCACAACTGGCGGTAGGCGGAGTCGATCTCCGACGACTCACCCCAGGCTCGCAGCGCCTCGAACGACCACCGACGCCTCACCTCACCCCACATGGGTTTGGCCTGGAACGAGCGGACGTTGGAGGGCAGCGACCACACGCTCTCGTGCTGCGTGCCGGTGAGCGTCACGATGGAGAACTCGTGTTCGGGTAGGTTCTTCACCAACTGGTCGCACCAGGTGCTGACCCCGCCGTGCACGACCGGGTACGTCCCCTCGTTCAGCAACGCCACGTGCATGCGGGTCTCAGCCGGCGGCCGCGATCAGGTCGCTGTCCGCGACCGGCTGGGCGATCACTCGCGTCGACGTGCCGTCCTTCGCCGTGCCCGGTGTGAGGGCAGGCGCGCTCGGGGTGGCGGGCGTCGCGGCGGCGGAGGTGTCCCACGAGGCGCTCGTGGCGAAACCGGTCGCGGTGGGCAGGGTGAACGTCTTGAGGCCGAGGCCGCGCAGGCGCACCCAGTCGGACGACTGCCCGCCGTAGCTCTGCCCGAACGTCGAAAGGCCCGAGCGGGTGCCGGACGGTGCCGTCACGGGCACGTCGATCGCGGAGAAGGAGTTGTTGAACAGCTGCAGCTTGGTGCCGGAGATCGTCGCCTGCACCTGCGAGCTCCTGGCCCGCCACGTCTGCTGACGCACGAGCTGCGTGCCCGCTTCGGCCGTCGTGACGTTGACGATGGGAGCGTTGTCGGCGTAGACGCCGCGGTAGGAGCCGAGAATGCCCTCGACGACCGGGTAGAGGATGCGGTCGCCCGTCAGGTTGCTCTGGTGGGCGTAGTGCGGGCGGGCGTCGTTGTCGAGCACGTGCCCCAGGGCGATCTGCTTCTCCTTGGGCACGATGTAGGAGTCGAACCCGTCCTGCGTCAGCGGCGTGATGCACGTGCTCGTGGCCGGGTTGTCCTCGCACAGCCCGGATCCGCCGTCGGCGCGGCTCGTGTAGAGCCAGTTGTACTCGTCGACGGCGTTAGCCTTCGTCGAGGTGTTGTAGTAGATGTTCATCGGGTGGCGCGGCACGGTCGTCGCGGAGCCGAGGACGCGCGGTTCGCTCTCGCGCGAGGCGTCCGAGGCGATCCACTTGATGCGCTGCTGCGTCAGGGCCGACGCGAGGTAGGGGTTGTCGGCCGGCATCTGCGGCAGCGACTTCAAACCCGAGTGCTCGCCGGTGACGAGGCTCGCGGCGTCGAAGTTGGGCAGCGTGTTCGTCTTGGCGTACGCGACGTTCTTGCTGATCTCGGAGGCGATCGTGGCCTGCGAGGCCCAGTTGATGCCACCCGTCGACGTCTTCGCGCACTGCCACGGCGTCGTCGAGTCGTCGTGAACACAGCCGAGGTAGGGGTGCGACCACGTGTGGTTGATCCAGCGGAACTCGTTCTTGTTGGCCAGCAACGACGCCTCGAGGGCGTCGGAGCCGGTCTCGGCCTTCTGGTCGGCCGCACCCGCGCCGTTGAAGGCGACGTCGAGCTTGACGCCGTTGGTGCGCTGCCAGGCGGCGAGCTGGTCGACGTCCTGGGCCGTCATGCGCGAGGTGGCGCCGGGCGCCGTCTCCGGGTAGGTGGCGGGGTTGCAGTCGTCGCCGACGGTGCAGTTGCCCTCGGCGTTCCACTCGGCGTCGGGCAGCAGGACGTCGTCGACCTGGACCGCAAAGAAGTTGCGCGAGTAGGACGTCGAGATGCCTCGGGTCAACCACGAGACGATGCCGTGCGAGAGCACCTTCCAGTGCTGCTGCGACGCGTTGGACGCGACGGTGCTGATGAGCTGCTCACGCCCGTCCTTGGCGTAGACGCCGAGGAGGGAGCCGCTGTTGCCCGTTCCGGGCACGGGGAGCGTGAGATACGGCGTATAGGTGGCGCCGTTGCTCGTGGCGGCCTTCTTCGCGATGTATCCGTAGCTCTCGGAAACACCGGGGGAGAGGTCGTCGAACGTGACCGATCCCTTGAGGTACTCGAAGCCGTTGGTCTTCGCTGCGCCGGACAGGTCGGCGGCCATGCCGTCGACGGCGCCGCTGTACTGGTTCTCCAGGCCGATGCCCGCGCTGGGCCAGTTGTACGCGCTGAACTCGCGCACCTTGAAGGTGCTCTCGTATCGCGCCAGGGTGGCCCGCTCGGCGGCGGTGAGGCTCGCCGGTTCGGCGCTGGGCGTCACGACACCCATGAACTTCGCCCGGGTCGTGAGCAACCCCTGACTCGCGAAAAAGGACGGCGTCAGCTGCGGGCGGGACGCGGAGGTGAGGTCGATCTTCTGGTAGGCGACTCCCTCCTTGCTGAGGCGGTCGACGATGGCGCCCACCATGGGCTGTCCGTCGTCGAGGACCAGGACGGTGGCCTGGATCTCCACGGGGCGGGTGGCTGCGGCAGCGGGCGTGGCCAGGGCGGCGACTCCCGTGGCGAAAAGGGCCATGGCGGCCGTCGTCGTGATCGTGGTGGCGCGCAGGGGTGCGCGAACCGGGCGAGCGTTCATGTACTTCTGCTTCCTTGCGGCTGGCCGAGATACGGCTGCGATCGTGTCGGGCTGAGGCCGGACCGAGGGTGAGACCCGCGCCTATGATATGTGAAATATCAGACTGAGATCTCGCCCATCGGGTGAAGTGGCTGTGCAGAGACGGGTGGGGGCTCCACCGCCGAGACGCTGGTGGGTGTGTCCGCGCGTTCGGCGAGGCGTTTGCCCAATTGTGGCGCCAAGTTGGACGTACGTGTGAATCGCCGCGCGGTCGAGCGGTAGGCTGTGATTGAGATTTCAATCACGTTCGTCCTGGGTCAAGGAATCTGCCGACGGTCTCGATGTGCCAATTCGCCACCGATGGCGGCGCATGAGGGATCTACGTGACGGCCCGTGAATGATCAGGCGAGAGGTCGTTCGATCGAGCGGCTCGTCGTAGCTCCAAGAATCGTCCGGATGAAATGCGGTTGAAGGTCGAGCGCGTGGTGAAGGCGATTGAACTCCATCGATGTGGTGAACACGGTCAAACCTCGCCGGAGTGATGAACGTCAGCGAGCCAATGTGGAGACGCTCGAACCCAATTCACGATCACCAAGGTCGAGCGCGACGTCCCCAGCATCGGGAGCCAGTACGTGAACAAGAAGGCTCAGGGCAGCCGTCCACGTCACCGTGAAGAACGTCGGTACCGAGGCCGAGACGATGATGGCCGATGGTCAGAAGGCCTACGACGCGAACGGGGTCGGCTACGAGGCGACCTCGGACGGCACCATCTACATCGAGGGCAACGACACCCTCTACACCGAGATCAACCCCGGCAACACGCTCAAGGGCATCCTCGTCTTCGACGCGCCGAAGGGCACGAAGTTGACGAAGGTGCGCCTGCACGACTCGATGTTCTCCAACGGCGTCGAAGCCTCCCTCTGAAGGCTCACCCCTGAAGCCGTGTGCCGCAGCGTGATCCCCACATCACGCCCCGCGCAGAGCTCTCGGACCCCCTCGTCCCATCGACCTGAACGCCGCGCGACCCCTCCCGCGTCGACGTTCGGCGGCGCCCGGTGTTCTACCCACCGGCGCCGCGCCCGCTCCCTGCACGCCTGAACCGGCACGCATCGGCGGCAGGACTCTTGGGGAAGAGGGAGACGCCCGTCATCGCATCCGCGGTGGCGGGCGCTTCCGTTCCGCAGCACTCTCAGCCTCCCCACAGCGCCGGGATTCCGTGCTTGTCAGCGCGACGTGCTTGGGTGGTGGCATGACTCTTCACGATGCTCTCCCCTCGACGAGCGAGGCCCCGGCCGACGCCGTGCTCGACGTCGTCGCCCGCCGCAGCAGCCCGGCCGTGTTCGATCCGACGTACGACCTCTCCGACACCGACCTCGCGACGCTGTTCGACGCGGCCCGCTGGGCGCCGAGCGCCGGCAACTCGCAGCCCTACCGTTACCTCGTCGGTCGCCGTCAGGGCGACGAGTGGGACCCGACGTTCACCGCCATCGTCGAGACGCTCGCGCGCGGCAATCGACGCTGGGCGCCGGCTGCGTCGATGCTCGCCGTCTCGTTCGTGCAGGTTGCGAAGCTGCCGGAGACGTCGAAGGAGTTCGTCTTCGGTGCCACCGCCGCACACGACACGGGCCAGGCGACGGCGTACCTGACGCTGCAGGCGCACGCGATGGGCCTCGCCGTCCACCAGTTCGCCGGGTTCGACCACGACGCCATCGCTACGCGAGCCGCGTTCGGTGAGGCATGGGCGCCGATGGCGGGCATCGCCGTCGGCCGCGCCTGGCCCGACGCCGAACGCGACGGTGAGCACGCCGCCGTCACGACGCTCGCCGGCCGCGTCGAGGAATACGACCTCACCGCCAACATCGAGCGCGAGAACAAGCCGCGTCGCCGCCGCTCGCTGACGGACGTCGCGTTCGAACTCGACTGATCGACGACCCCGACGCGACGCGCTGGCTCGTGCTGCTCGGGTTCGCTCGCCGCGAACACGCGCAGTCGACGCGACTTCGTCGGCGCGCTGCCCCCACCGTCGACGTTCGACGTGAGACGGTGGGGGGACAAGTCGTCAGGTCGGGGAGGGCCACGACGCACCGTCGGCGTGCCCTACCCGCTCTTCATCAGGCCACCATCGCGCCCCATCAGGCGCCCTTCACGCCAACCCCCAGCTCTCGGAGCCTCAGCATGAACCGCCACCCGCAACCCGACACCGCAGCCGATGCCCCCGGCATCACGAGCTTCACCGACGAGCAACTCATGCGCGTCGCGCGCCTGTTCGCCTCGGACGAGTCGCTCGCCGCGCACCTCGACGACCTGCCCGACGGCGGTGAGCGACGCCGCGTCGAGCTCGCGAGCACGCCGCACCTGCAGATGTGGGCGATCAGCTGGCCGGCCGGGTCGACGAGCGAATGGCACGACCACGGGCGCGCGACGGGCGCGTTCGTCGTCGTCAAGGGAGCTTTGCGCGAGAAGCGCTGGGTGCGCGGCACCACCGTCAGCGCGATCGTCGAGGCGGGGGAGAGCCGCACGTTCGCCGGTGATCTCGTGCACCGCACGGCCCCCGTCGGCGATGCCCCGGCGCTGAGCGTTCACGCCTACGCGCCGTCGCTCGTCGGGGCCCGCACGTACGAGGTGGTGGACGGCTCGCTCGTCGAGATCGCCGCCTGAGCCGCGGACGCGCCAGGAGTCGAAGTGGGCATGGCGCGGGGCGGCGTCGCACTGCCGTCACATGATGCGCATGAGTGAAGCCGCGCCCAGTCGTGTCGGTCCCGACAGTCTGCGTTCGCGTCTGCGCCCCATGAGCGGGCGCGACCGCACGAGGGTGGACGCGTCGCGAGCACGCTCGAGCTGCTCTTCGACCTGACGCTCGCCGTCGCCACGGGCGCGTCGCAGCTCGCGCACTCGCACGGGCACATCGCGGCGGGCGTCGGATCGTTGTGTTTCACGAGCTTCGGCCTCATCTGGGCGTGGATCGACTACTCATGGTTCGCGAGTGCCTACGACACCGACGACTGGCTGTATCGGCTGCTGACGATGGTGCAGATCATCGGTGTCGTCATCTTCACGCTCGGCATGCTCGTGACGCCCATCGAACTCGCCGGGCCCGCCGTCGCCGAACGCGGCACCGGGACGCCATGGCACGCGCATCACATCGTCGAACGGCGCGGCCTGCTGACGATCATCACGATCGGTGAGATCGTCACGGGTACCGTCCTGACGCTCCCGGGCATCAAGGACACCGAGGGCCAGGGCATCGACTGGACGGGCGCCGTGCTCGTCGCCATCAGCGGCCGCCGCGTTCGGGTTCTGGTGGGCGTAATTCATCCCCAACTTCGGTGCGGTGCTGCACCGACGCCGCAGCCGCTCGTTCGGGTTCGGGTACAGCCACACTTCCTCATCTGGCCGGTGCTCGCGGCCGTCGGTGGTGGTCTGCACGTCATGACGCAGGCGTTCGAGAACGTCTCGGGCATGCACGTCGACCCCGTCGTCGCCGCGGCGGCGCTGGCGGTGCCCGTCGGTGTCTTCGTCGTCGGCCTGTTTCTCGCCTACTACTTCACGACGCAGCTGTGGGCGGGCCTGCACACCGCGATCCTGGCGCTCGCCCTCGTCGTGCTCGGCTTCGCGGTGTTCCTCGCCGCGCACGGCGTCTCGCTCGCTGTCGTCCTCGCGATCTGCACGATCGTGCCGTGAATCATGGTCATCGCGTTCGAACTCTTCTCCGGTGCCCAGCACGAGGCGCACGTCCTTGAGAGCCTCGGGGTCGAGGGCACGAGGTCGACCGCCGTCGCGCCGACGTGTCGTGACGTCTGGGCCCGGTGCTCGGAATGGCTGCGCCGGATCCGTGCCCGCACGCCACGTCGCGTGCCGTCGTCGACGAATCGCCCCACGCGGGCGGGTCGCGTCACTAGGCTGGCGGGATGGCGAATGTGGAGACGACGATCACGGGCGGCATCGCGCACGTGAAGCTGAACCGTCCGGAGAAGTTGAACGGCCTGACGCTGCCGATGCTCGGCGAGCTCGTCGCCGCTGCGCATCACGTGCGCCGCAACAAGGGGGTGCGCGCCGTCGTCATCTCGGGGGAGGGGCGGTCGTTCTGCGCGGGCCTCGACTTCGGTGAGGTGATGGCGAAGCCAGCGAAGATCGTGCCCGTCTTCCTGCCGCGTCCGTGGCGTGGCACGAACACGTTCCAGGAGGCCTGCTGGGCGTGGCGGCGCGTGCCGGTGCCCGTCATCGTCGCGGTGCACGGGCACTGCTACGGCGGCGGGCTGCAGATCGCGCTCGCCGGCGACTACCGCTACACGACAAGTGATGCACAGTGGGCGGTGCTCGAGGGCAAGTGGGGGCTGATTCCCGACATGTCGGGCGTGCAGTCGCTCAAGGAACTCGTCGGCATCGACGTCGCGAAGAAGCTGACGATGACCGCCGAGATGCTCTCCGGTGAACGCGCGGTCGAACTGGGCCTCGCGTCGGAGGTGGCTGACGACCCGCTCGCCGCGGCGATGGATCTGGCGCACGAGCTGACGCAGAAGTCTCCCGACCAGCTGGCCGCCGCCAAGCGTCTGTTCAACCGGTCATGGAACACGTCGGCACGCACGACGTTCCGGCGCGAGCGCGCCGAACAGCTCGTCCTGCTCATGGCGCAGAACACGGCGAAGGCGCGCAAGGCGGCGTTCGCGAAGGCCGGCGCCAAGCAGGCGCAGCTGGCCGAAGCTCGCGCGGCGAAATACAGCCCGCGCGTTCTGCCCTGAGCCGCGTCCTGCCTTGAGTGGCGTGATGTCTGACCGACCTGTGAGCGCCCTCGTCCCCGCTGGGGTCGGGTCTTCCTCGACGATCGGCCACCGAGTCGCTGCGTGAGTATTCCCATCGTCGTCAGCGCCGGGCTCTGACGCGCCAGACCCCGATCCTGCTCGTGCAGGTCGGGGGCCTCGTCTCTTCGGTACGGCGGGTGGGGCCGCCGGCTCGGAGCAGACTCAGGCCGGCGCCGTCGCGCGCGTGTCGTCAGCCGTACCGTCGGTGGCTGCGCCGGCGACGTGAGCGCCGCGCGCGGCGGTGTCCTCGTGCGTGAGGGCGTTGGGAGTGCGGCTCTCGTCGCTGGTGGCTCCGCGGCTGCGCAGGCGGTTGAGCAGGCCGTCGACGCTCCAGCGGCCGGGGCCGACGATCGCGAAGACGAAGGCGGCGAGGCCGAGGGCGGCGACGAGTTCCCAACCGCTCTCGTCGACGAAGACGCCGTGGCTGCGGTGCACGAACCACCAGGCACCGGCGAGGTCGAGGGCGACGAGGAGGCCGGCGAGCGGCGTCAGCACGCCGAGCACGAGCATGCCGCCGCCGATGAGTTCGGTGAGGGCCGCGAACCATGCGGAGGCGTGCGGCGCCGGGACGCTCATCTTCTCGAACATCGCGGTGGTGGCGTCGATGTCGTTCGTGTGCAGCTTCTGCCATCCGTGGGCGATGAGGACGGCTCCGAGCAGGGCGCGGGCCAGCAGGAGCCCGGCGTCACGGATCGGGGCGGGCGGGGTGAACAGGTTGCCGGTGGTGCGCATCGGTCCTCACAAGGTTGGTGATGTGTCACCTAAAGCTTGGCATGCTCGGTAGGTGACGTGTCAACCAGGCGCTAGGGTGAGTGGTATGAATCACGACGGTCGATGGCTGCGCTCCGACGAGGAAGCGTTGTGGCGCGCCTGGCTGGGTGTTCATGCTCGTCAGCACGTAGTCATCGCGCGCGACCTCAAGGCCAGTGGCCTCTCCGAGCCTGACTTCGAGGTACTCGTTCATCTCACCGACGCACCCGACGGGCAACGTCGCCTCTCCGAACTCGCCGCGGGGTTGCAGTGGGAACGAAGCCGCGTCTCTCACCAGGTGACGCGCATGGCCAAGCGTGGTCTCGTCGAGCGCCATGACGTGGCCGAGGACGCGCGTGGCGCGCGCGTCGTCATCACGCGTGAGGGGCGCGCAGCCATCGAGAAGGCCGCGCCCCCTCATGTGGCGAGAGTGCGCGAGGTATTCGTCGACCGTCTCGACGCGGCTGATCGCGTCGACCTCGCGCGGATCCTGCGCAAACTCGTTCCCTGACGACGCGTCGCCTATCCCCATGCGCCCACATGCACCTGCGTGCAAGTGCACCCGGGTGCACGTGCACGCGAGAGGGGCGGGCGGCGCCGCGCCGCGACGCGACGCGGAACGGCGGGGGCGGCCGCGGGCCGGCCGGGCGCAGGCCTGGAATCGTCTGGTCAGATCAGGCGGTTCAGATCAGGCGATTCAGAACAGGCCGGTGATGTGGCCTTCGGAGTCGACGTCGATGGCCAGCGCGGCGGGCTTCTTGGGCAGGCCGGGCATCGTCATGAGGGATCCGCAGACGAACACGACGAAGCCGGCGCCGGCGGCGAGGCGAACTTCGCGCACCTCGAGCACGTGGCCGGACGGGGCGCCGCGCATCGCGTCGTCGGTCGTGAACGACTTCTGCGTCTTGGCGATGCAGACGGGCAGGTGGCCGTAGCCCTCGGCCTCGAACTGCGAGATCTGCTTCGCCGCGGCCGGCGGAATGGCGATCGAGCCGGCACCGTAGATCGTCGTCGCGATCTTCTCGACCTTCTCGACGAGCGTCAGACCGTCGTCGTAGGTGAAGTGGAGATCGGGCGTGCCGCCCTCGGTCGCCTCGACGATGGCGCGCGCGAGGCCCGCCGCGCCGGCGCCGCCATCGGAGAAGTGGGTGCACACCTCGACGCGCGCGCCGAGCTTCTCGATGCCTTCGACGAACGCGGCGATCTCGGCGTCGGTGTCGCTGGGGAAGCGGTTGAGGCCGACGACGACGGGCAGGCCCCACACCTCGCGCAGGTTGTGCAGGTGCCGTTCGATGTTGCTCATGCCGGAGCGCATCGCGTCGACGTTCTCGCTCGTCAGGTCGGTGACGGCGACGCCGCCGTGGTACTTCATCGAGCGGATCGTCGCGACGAGGACGGCGGCGTCGGGGCGCAGGCCGGTGAAGCGGCACTTGAGGTCGATGAACTTCTCGGCGCCGAGGTCGGCGCCGAAGCCGGCCTCCGTCACGACCCAATCGGCATGCGCGAGAGCAGTGTTCGTCGCCGTCACCGAGTTGCAGCCGTGCGCGATGTTCGCGAACGGGCCGCCGTGGACGAATGCCGGGTTGCCCTCGAGCGTCTGCACGAGGTTGGGCGCGAGCGCGTCGGCGAGCAGTGCCGTCATCGCGCCGTGGGCGCCGAGGTCGGCGGCCGTCACGGGCTCCGTGTCGTAGGTGTGGCCGACGACGATGCGGCCGAGGCGCTCCTTGAGGTCGTCGATCGACGTGGCGAGGCAGAAGATCGCCATGACCTCGGAGGCGACGACGATGTCGAAGCCCGACTCGCGTGGCACGCCGTTCGTCGGGCCGCCGAGGCCGATGACGATGTCGCGCAGTGCGCGGTCGTTCATGTCGAGCACGCGCTTGAACGTGATGCGGCGCGGGTCGATGCCCAGTTCGTTGCCCTGCTGCAGGTGGTTGTCGATCAGCGCCGCGAGCAGGTTGTGCGCCTCGGCGATGGAGGCGAAGTCGCCGGTGAAGTGCAGGTTGATGTCCGTCATCGGGTTGAGCTGGCTCTTGCCGCCCCCGGCGGCGCCGCCCTTCATGCCGAACACAGGGCCCATCGACGGTTCGCGCAGCGCAGCCGCGGCCGTCTCACCGATGTGGGCGAGGCCGTCGACGAGGCCGACGGTCGTCGTCGTCTTGCCCTCACCTGCGGGCGTCGGGCTCGTCGCGGTGACGAGGATGAGCTTGCTGCCCTCGCGACGCTGCATGCCCTGCACGTATGGCAGCGAGACCTTCGCCTTGTGCGGGCCGTACCGGAAGATCTCGTTCGCGGGGATGCCGATCTTCGCGGCGATCTCCTCGATCGGCAGCATCGGTGTGGCAGCGGCGATTTCGACGTCGGTCGGCATGTCTTCCTCGGGTCTGGTGAAGCGCAGGTCGGACGCCCGAGCGCGAGCGTCCGTCTCGACGGTAGAGCGTTACTGACGAGTTGGGGCGCGATTGACGCAAGGTGTCGTTCGGATGCGAACGGGTGGGCCGGGTTGGAGTGTGCTGCTGCGTTCCGAGGGTGCGCAGGACACGATCTCCGGGTTTCAGATGCGCCCCGTCGCGAGTGCCGCGTACATGAGGGCCGCGACGGTCTCGCCGTCGCTGATGGTGCTGTCACGGACGAAGCTCATCGCCTCGTCCCATGGTACGAAGCGGGCGGCGTCGATGCCCTCGGCAGCTTGCTCGGCTTCCACGTCGACGGTGGCGCTCGCGATGTCGGCTGCGTCGGCCACGGTGCCGTCACCCAGGGCGCCGACGCTGCCGGGCGGCTCGACGTCCACGCGGCCGCCGATCGTCAGACCCGTTGCGAGATAGACGAACTCGGGTGCATCGCACACGCCGTTGAGCGCGTTCATCCGCCCGATCTCGTGCCACTCGGATGCCACGAAACCGGTCTCCTCGAGCAGCTCGCGGCGTGCTGCGTCGAGCGGGTCGTCGCCGTCGCACCCGCCTGCCGGGACCTCCAGCGACATGCCGCGCGTCGCGTAGCGATACAGCGAGACCATGAGCACGGCCCCGTCGTCATCCATCGCGACGACGAACACCGACGGATGCTGCATCGTCACGACGCCGTAGATGCCCTCGCCGCCGTCGGGTCGTAGGACGGCGTCCTCGCGCACGGCGATCCACGGGTTCGAGTAGACCTCGCGGGAGCCCGTCGTCGTCCACCCGCCGTGCGCGTCACTCATGCGGCCGGCGGTGCGTCAGTAGCTTCGACCGCGACGTCCTCCGCAGGCTTGCCCGCGACGAACACGAGCGTCTTGTAGCCCCAGAACCGGAACAGTGTCGCGAGCACGAGCCCGACGCCGTTGGCAGAGATGTTGTCCGCGAGCTTGCTCGTCAGGCCGAGGACGTAGTGGCTGAATCCGAGGCAGCCCATGGCGATGAGTCCGCCGACGGCGCTGACGGCGAGGAAGATGAGCACCTCGTGGTGCACCTGCTCGCGCCGCGTGTCCTTGAACGTCCAGTAGCGGTTGCCGAGCCACGCGACGAGGACGCCGAGCGCCGTCGAGACGAGCTTCGCCGTGACGGCCTGGTCGTACATGATGCCGTGCCCATCGGGGCCGGCATAGCGAAGCACGTTGAACCCGCCTGCGTCCGCGACGAAGGCGAGCCCGCCGACGACGACGAAGCTGATGAGCTGCTGACGAGCGGCCAGCAGCCGCTCCATCATGCGGCGGCTCTTCGTCGATCCGGGCGGTGCGTCGGGAATGGTCACTGAGGCTGCTTTCGGCTGACGTCGGGGTCGCTCGATTCTAGGGTGGTGATGACGGGGGCCGCGCTGTCCGTCGGGGCGCCTGGGTCGTGCGCGGCACCTGCGACGATCGCGCCGCGGTCGGCCTCGCGTGCTTCTCGTCGCACCTTCTGATCAGCCGCGCGCCGCCAACCGCGCCGGCAGCGTCGCGTATCCCCGCAGGATGCGCGTGGGCCGACGGGTGGCGCCCGGCAGCAGTTCGACGTCGAAGCGGTCGAAGAACGCGCGCAGCGCGACCTCGCTCTCCATCCGCGACAGGGCCGCGCCGAGGCAGAAGTGGCGCCCGGCCGAGAACGCCAGGTGCTCGCGCGCGTTCTCGCGGTGCACGTCGAACGCGTCGGGGTCGTCGAAGATCTTCGGGTCGCGATTGGCTGCCGCCAGGACGGTGACGACGAGCGTCCCGGCGGCGACGTCGACGTCTGCGACGCGCGTGTCGCACGTCGCCGTGCGCGCCGTCAGCAGCACGGGCGGGTCGAAACGCAGCGTCTCCTCGACGGCGTTGAGCCAGGACGCCTCGCCGCTGCGCAGCGCCGCGAGCTGCTCGGGGTGGCCGACGATGAGCCGGATGGCGTTGCCGAGCAGGTTGACGGTCGTCTCGAAACCGGCGGCGAGGACGAGCCCGGCCACCGACTTGAGCTCCCGGTCGCTGAGGCCGACGCCGTCGTCCTGCGCCTGGATGAGCGCGCTGAACAGGCCGTCACCCGGCTGCGCTCGCTTGGCGGCGAGGTGGGTCTCGAGCCACGCGTCGAACTCGTCGAGCGCGCTCTCGGTGCGGCGGAACGTCGCCCAGTCGAGCCCCAGGTCGAGGCTCGAAGCGGCGTGCCCGCCGAGACGCAGCACAGTCTCGTACTCGCTCTCGGGCACCCCCAGGATCTCGGCGATGACGGTGACGGGCAGGTGCTCGCAGTAGCGCGCGACGAGGCCGACGTCATGCCCGGCGCGCGCGTCGGCCTCGAGGTCGTCGAGCAGCTCGGTGGCGACCTGCTCGGTGCGTTCGCGCAGGGCCTCGACGGCGCGCGCGGTGAACACGCGGGTGACGAGCTTGCGGTTGCGCGTGTGCGTGGGGCCGTCCGTGGCCAGCAGGGACGGCGGCTCGAGCGGCCCGATCGTCGTGCTCGCCGCCCACGTCAGCGCGCCGCGGACCGCGCGCGAGGTGTCGCCGGGGAAGCCGGTGCGGAAGTCGTTGCTCGTCAGCACCTCGTTGACGGCGTCGTGCTCGCCTGTCAGCGTCGAGAGCTTGCCGGTCACGATGGCTCCGCCATTGCGGATGCGCGCGAGGATCGGCTCGAGCTCCTCCGGCAGCAGGCCCATCGTCTCGGTGCTCAGCACCCCCTGCGGGTCGCCCTGCGACGCGACACGCACCAGCGCCCTGCGCGGGATGGCGTGCTGCAGGCTCCAGCGCACGCCGGGTTTGGCGTGCTCGACCAGGCGGCGGGGGATCCGAGTGGTGAGGGTGGACATGGGGCCTCCAACGGCTGTGAACGTGTCTCACGTCACACTACAGATGTAGGGCGGTGACGGGAACACCTCGCGGCTGACGTCGCCCGCTCCGGCTCTGGCACGGCGCATTCGACGCGGCTGTGCCCGATCGTCGCACGGGTGTTCGTTCGATGTTCACGTCGCGGCGTAGCGGGGCGTGGGGGCCTCTGGAGTACGGTCACGGCATGGCTGACGTCCTGATACGCACCGTTGATCTGGCTCAGGCTTCGAGGCAGCAGGGTGGCTCTGAGCGCCTCTCCGCCTACCTTGCGCGCCCTGCCGGGGACGGGCCGTGGCCCGGCGTCGTCATGGTGCTGGAGATCTTCGGCGCGAACGACGACATGCGTGCGCACGCGGAACGCATCGCGTCGTGGGGTTACGTCGTCATCGTGCCCGATTTGTATTCCGACGCTCGCGCCGCTGTGGCACGTGGCCGGCTTCGGCGGCAGCCGCGACGATGCCGAGCACGCCTGGCAGCGCATCCACGACTATTTCGACGCCCATCTGCATGTCACGGCAGCAGCGTCGGCACCTACCGTCAGCTGACTCAGCGGGCATGAGCATCCCTTCGACGGGCAGGTGAGAGCGTGACCGTCCAACCGTCAGGTCGCCGCTCGTCAGCGTCGTGCTGGTTCGTCCTCGCCGCACTCGCGGGCGTCATCCATGCCGCGGTGACGCTCTACTGGGCGCTGGGCGGGCGGGGGTTGTTGTGGACGATGGGTGACAGCTTCGTGGCTCAGTTCGCCGACATCATGTGGGTCTTGTACCCGGTGGCGTTGGTCAAGGGCGTGAGTGCGGTCGCTCCGCTCTGGCTGGCGAGGCGGGGCTGGCCGCTGCGTCGTCTGACGCGCCCCGTCTGCTGGGTAGGGAGCGTCGTGCTCGTGGCGTGGGGTGGCGCGAACACGGTGCTCGGCAACGCCGTGTTGCTCGGCGCCGTTCGCCCTGACGGAGGCTTCGACCGTTCCGCGATGATCGGGCACGCCTGGATCTGGGATCCGCTGTTCCTGGTGTGGGGCGCAAGCCTCGCCGCGGGTCTGTGGTCGACGCGCCACAGCGAGGGCCAGCCGGCGGAGTGAAGCGGGCGCATCTGCTCGCGAGGTTCGCCACGCACCCGGCCTCCCCTGAACAGGCGACGACGACGGCGCCGTCGCTGCGTGCTTCCGAGATCACCACGAGTCCGGCCTGCCTGACGCTCGCGGTTGGCACCCCCGGCTGACACACTGACGGCATGAACTTCCGCTCGCTCTATGCTCACGGTTTTGCGCGCGTTGCTGCGGTGACGCATCCCGTCGCGCTCGCTGATCCGACGACGAACGCGGCGCGCGTGCTCGAAGTCGCCCGCGAGCTGCACGACCGGGGCGTCGCAGCGGCGGTGTTCCCTGAACTCGACCTCACCGGTTACAGCATCGACGACCTCGTCTTCCAGGACGTGCTGCTCGACGACGTGCTCGCGGCCATCAAGACGATCGTCGACGGCTCCGAAGGTCTGACGCCGGTGCTCGCCGTCGGCGCGCCGCTGCGCAAGGGCACGCGGCTGTTCAACTGTGCCGTCGTCATCAAGGACGGCGAGGTGCTCGGCGTCGTGCCGAAGAGCCACCTGCCCACCTACAAGGAGTTCTACGAGAAGCGCTGGTATGCACCGGGTCTCGACCAGCGCGGGCAGTACATCGACCTCGGCGACCTGGGCGAGGTGCCGTTCGGGCCCGACCTCATCTTCCGCGCCGTCGACCTGCCCGACCTCGCGATCCACGTCGAGATCTGCGAGGACGTGTGGGTGCCGATCCCGCCGTCGTCCGAGGCCGCCGCGGCCGGCGCGAGCGTCCTCATGAACCTGTCGGGCTCGCCGATCACGATCGGCAAGTCGTCGCAGCGCAGCCTCGTCGTGCAGAGCCAGTCGTTCCGCACCCTCGCCGCGTACGTCTACGCCGCGAGCGGCGAGGGTGAGTCGACGACCGACCTTGCCTGGGACGGGCAGACGATGATCTACGACCAGGGCACGCTGCTCGCCGAATCCGAGCGATTCCCGAGCGGCCCGCGCACGAGCATCACCGACGTCGACCTGGGCGCCATCCGCCAGGCCCGCATGCGCTTCAACAGCTACGACGACAACCGTCCGGGGATCGGCCCGGCGCGTCCGCTGCGTGAGGTGCCGTTCGAACTCGGCGCCCCGGACGGCGACCGCGGCCTTCTCCGCGAGATCGAGCGCTTCCCGTTCGTCCCCGCCGACGACGCGCAGCTCGCGCAGGACTGCTACGAGGCGTATGAGATCCAGGTCTCGGGCCTCGAGCAGCGCATGCGCTCGATCGGCGCGCCGAAGATCGTCATCGGCGTCTCCGGTGGCCTCGACTCGACGCACGCCCTCATCGTCGCCGCCCGTGCGATGGACCGTGTCGGGCGCCCGCGCACCGACATCCTCGCGTACACGATGCCCGGCTTCGCGACGAGCGATCACACGAAGTCGAACGCGTACAAGCTCGCCGAAGCGCTCGGCGTGACGTTCGAGGAGGTCGACATCCGGCCGATGGCGACGCAGATGCTCAAGGACATGGACCACCCCGCGGGCAGCGGCGAGCCCGTCTACGACGTGACGTTCGAGAACGTCCAGGCCGGCCTGCGCACCGACTTCCTGTTCCGCATCGCGAATCAGAAGGGTGGCATCGTCCTCGGCACCGGCGACCTGTCCGAACTCGCACTCGGCTGGTGCACGTACGGCGTCGGCGACCAGATGTCGCACTACGGCGTCAACGCGGGCGTGCCGAAGACGTTGATGCAGCACCTCATCCGCTGGGTCGCCTCGGGTGACGAGTTCTCCGACGCCGTCGGCGAGACGCTCCTGTCGATCCTCGACACCGAGATCTCGCCCGAGCTCGTGCCGACGAAGGAGGGCGAGAGGCCGCAGTCGACGCAGGACGCCATCGGCCCCTACAACCTGCAGGACTTCACGCTCTACCACGTGCTGACGCACGGAGCGCGCCCGAGCAAGATCGCGTTCCTCGCGTTGCACGCCTGGCAGAACGCTGACGAAGGGCGCTGGCCGAGCGGTTTCCCCGACGACGAGCGCCCCGCCTACTCCCTCGCCGAGATCAAGAAGTGGCTCGAGGTGTTCCACAAGCGCTTCTTCAGCCAGCAGTTCAAGCGCTCGGCACTGCCGAACGGGCCGAAGGTGAGCGCCGGCGGCGCACTGTCGCCGCGTGGTGACTGGCGCATGCCGTCCGACGCGTCGTCGCGCGCCTGGCTGGTCGAGCTGGAACGCAACATCCCGAACGAGTGAGGAACGCTCAGCACGATCGGCGCGGCGGGCGGCTGCGCCGATCGCTCGCGTCGAGCGTCAGCCCGTCAGGGCAGCGGTCTGCGTGGAGGGAAGCCAGTAGCCGAGCGTCTTGACGCAGTTCTTCGCGAGACCCGCGGCACGCAGCTTCTTCGTCAGCGCGCGCGTCGTGACGGTGTCGCACGCACCCCACGCGAACACGCGCGGGCAATTGGCCGGGACGGCGAGCAGATTCGGGCGCTCACCGCGACACATACTCCCACTCGCCGGGTTGTCCAACTGGCTCAGATCGGCGAGCACCTCGTCGACGGCGTCGAGCAGCGCGCCACCGTCACGTTCGCGACGCACCCAGCGCAGCGCGTCGCCGTCGCGCAATCGCACCGGCAGCGCGCGGTCGTCAGGGTGCGTCCATTCGAGGACGACGGTCGTCGGCGCCGGGGAGAGGGCGTCGAGCAGCGAGTTGATCGCGGGCAGTGACGCGGGGTCGCCGACGAGCAGGTGATGGTCGACGTCGTCGCAGCTCGGCAGCGACGGTTCCGAGCCGTAGAGGCTCGCCTCGACCTGATCGCCCGGCTGCGCGCCGAGCGCCCACGCCGTCGCGGAGCCGTCGTGGACGGCGAACTCGAGCCAGAACGTGTCCGTCGCGACGTCGGGGTCGACGAGCGTGTACGCCCGCTGATGCCCCGCACCCGTGCCGGAGCGATCGGCGAACCACAGCCGCACCCACATCGTCGGATACGGCGCGTGCGTGCGCAGGAAACCGTTGCCCGAGAAGCGAATTCGCACGAGTCGTGACGACGGGTCTTCGCGCTCGAGCACGGTGAAGACGAAGTCCTGGGCGCGCAGTTCGCGCAGCACGCGGCCCGCCTCGCCGCGCTCGACCCGTCGCAGGGTGCGTGGTGGCGTCATCGCGTCGTGGGGCTGGTCGCTCACGCGTCCCGCCTTCCCGCTCGGTGGCCGGGCGGCGCGCGCCCTGGCCGGTGGTGATGCCGTCCCGTACTCATCTGAGACGTGATGTGAGCCTCAGTCGGTGCGGTTGACGATCTCGACTTACCTAAGGTTAGCATTGCCTAACTCGCAGTCGAGCAGTGCCTCGCGAGAACCAACACGTCATGACACGGGCGCCGTCGCGCGCCTGAACGAAAGGTCGTCCGCATGATCAACCGCCGTGGCTTCTTCGCCATCGCCGCCGCCGGTGCCACCAGCGCCCTCGCCGCCTGCAGCACCGGCTCGTCGTCCGACAAGGCCTCGAGTGCCACGTCAGGATCGGCCGGCTCGGCGGGCAGCGGCGCGGGCTTCCCCGTCACGATCAAGCACGCCCTCGGCACGACGAAGCTCGAGAAGGCGCCGACGAAGATCGTCACGGCCGGCTGGTCGGACGCAGACATCCTGCTCGCCCTCGGCGTCGTGCCCGTCGCCGCGCCGGCGGTGACGTGGGGTGGCAACGCCGCGAAGTCGAGCGACTGGTTCGACGCGAAGCTCAAGGAGGTCGGCGGCAAGGCGCCCGAGCGCTACAGCGACGCCGACGGGACGCCCGTCGACAAGGTCGCCCAGTACCAGCCCGACCTCATCTCCGGCACGAACTCGGGCCTCAAGCAGGCTGAGTACGACAAGCTGACGAAGATCGCCCCGACCCTCGCGTACCCGAAGTACCCCTACGGCACGTCGTGGCAGGAGTCGACGAAGATGATCGCCGAGGCGCTCGGCAAGAAGGACGAGGGCGAGAAGGTCATCTCGGACACGCAGGCCAAGGTCAAGGCGGCCCTCGACAAGCACCCCGAACTCAAGGGCAAGAGCGTCGCCTGGGTCTACTTCGACGCGGCCAAGCTCAACTCGATCACCGTCTACACCCTCAACGACAACCGTCCGCGCGGCCTCGCCGACTTCGGGTTGAAGACGCCGTCGTTCGTCACGAAGGCGAGCCAGGGCGCGAAGACGTTCTCCACGGAACTGTCGGCCGAGAAGGCATCCGAACTCGACGCCGACATCATCGTGTTCGACGCGATGGACGCAGCGACGACGAAGAAGATCACCTCCGACAAGCTGCTGTCGCAGATCCCCGCGTTCAAGAAGGGCAGCTACCTCGCGCTGACCGACCAGAAGGCGTCCGAGACGATGGCCAGCCCGACGCCGCTGTCGATCCCCGTCGCGATCGACACCTTCCTGCCGAAGCTCGCCGAGGCCGCGAAGAAGGCCTGAGCGTAGGCTCGTTCGAGGGTTCGCCCGGCTGCCACCGCGCGACGGTGTGACGCGCCGGGCGAATCGTCGTTCCACTGGAAAGGGTGACGATGTCGACTCCCGCCGCGCCCCGCGCCGGCACCGATCAGCGTCGCACGCCGCGCATCGACGCCCGCCGCGTGCTCGCAGGCGGGCTGACGCTGCCGCTGCTGCTCGCGTTCGCCGTCGCCGTCTCGCTCACCGTCGGGGCGGGCTCGTTCCACGGCGGTGACGTCTCGGCGCTGCTCGCCTCGCGCGGCGACCGCACCGCCATCGGCATCATCGTCGGCGCGGCCGTCGCGATGGCGGGGACGGCGATGCAGGGCATAACCCGCAACCCGCTGGCCGACCCCGGCATCCTCGGCATCAACGCGGGTTCGGCGCTCGCCGTTGTCATCGGCATCACGTGGTGGGGCGTCTCGAACCTACTCGGGTACGTATTGCTGTCGCTCGTCGGCGCTGCCGTCGCGGCGGTCGCCGTCATGGCTCTCGCGACGTTCGGTGCGCGCGCTCTCGGGCAGGCGTCGCAGTCGGGGCCGCTGACGCTGGCGCTGTCCGGCATGGTGTTCACGGCGGGCACGTCGTCGATCGCGCAGGCCGTGCTCGTCTCCAACGGCAAGTCGCTCGACACCTACCGCTTCTGGCAGGTCGGGTCCGTCGCCGGCCGTGACCTCGGCGATCTCGTGCCGGTTGTGCCGTTCCTGCTCATCGGATTTCTCGTCCTGCTGGCCTCCGGACGCCGCCTCGACGTCCTCGCCATGGGCGATTCCGTCGCCGCCGGCCTCGGCGAGCGTCCTGGCCGGCTGCGGCTCGTCATCGGTGGAGCGGGCGTCATGCTCGCCGCGGCCGCGACGGGCATCGCCGGGCCCATCGCCTTCGTCGGGCTCGTCGCGCCGCACGTCCTGCGCCCGCTCATCGGCACGTCCTACCGCGTCCTCGTGCCGGCCGCCGGCGTGCTCGGCGCGTGCATCGTCGTGCTGGCCGACACCCTCGGCCGCATCGTCTCCCCGCCCGGTGAGGTGCAGGTCGGCATCATGACGGCCGTCCTCGGCTGCCCGGCCCTGCTGTGGGTCGTCGCGCGGATGAGGTCGCTGTGAAGCGCGCGACGGCAGCACACGCCACGACGCCCAACACGTTCGACGCCGCGCGCCGCCGACGTCGGAGCATCATGCTGGTTGCGCTCGTGCTCGTGACATTCGGTGTCTTCCTGGCCCGGTGCCTGCTCGGTGACTTCACCGTGACGATTCCCGACTTCGTCCGCATCCTTCGGGGCGAGCATGTCGACGTGCCGGCCGCCAACTACATCGTCATGGAGTCGAAGCTGCCGCGCGCGCTCGCGTGCCTGCTCGCGGGCGCCGTGTTCGGGGCGTGCGGTGCGGCGATGCAGTCGCTCGTGCGCAATCCCCTCGCGAGCCCCGACGTGCTCGGCATCTCGCTCGGCTCGAGCACCGCGGCCGTGTTCTGCACGACGATCCTCGGTTGGAGCGGCGCGGGCGTGACGGGCGCCGCCATTGCGGGTGGCCTCGCCGTCTCCGCGGTGATCCTGGGGATGGCGCGCGGGCAGACGCCGCGGATGATCCTCGTCGGAATCGCCCTGGCCGCCGCGCTGCAGTCGCTCATCCAGTGGATCCTGCTCGAGTCGAACGCCTACCAGGCGCAGGACGCGATGGCCTGGCTCGCCGGGTCCGTCTCGGCCGTGTCGTGGCCGCAGATCACCCGGCTCGCCGTCGTCGGCGCGCTCGTGCTCGTCGTCCTCGCGGCCCTCGCGCACTGGCTGCGCGTGCTCGAGATGGGGCGCCCGCTCGCCATCGGCCTCGGCGTGCCCGACGGGTTCGTGCGCGCCGTGACGTTCGGCGTCGTCGTCATCGGTGTGGCCGTGACGACGAGTGTCTGCGGGCCGATCTCGTTCGTCGCGCTGCTCGCCGGCCCGATCTCGCGGCGCCTCATGGGCCGCACCGCCATCGTCGCGGCCGCTCTCGTCGGCGCGATCATCACGATCGCGGGTGACTACGTCGGTGCCTACCTCGTTCCCGGTGACAACAAGCTGCCCGTCGGGATCATCACCGGCCTCGCCGGTGCGCCTGTCCTCGCCTGGCTGCTGCTGACCTCGCAGCGCCCGCCCCGCCGTTCGAAAGGCCGTGCCTCGTGACGTCCCTCGCCGCCCATGACCTCGTCCTGCGCTACGGATCCGGGCGTTCCGCAGGCCCCGACATCGTGCGAGGCATCACCTTCGAGGTGCCCGAGAACGCGGTCACCGTGCTGATCGGCGCGAACGGCTGCGGCAAGTCGACGCTGTTCGCGGGCCTGGCGCGGCTGCTCAAGCCCGCGGCCGGCGATGTGCTTCTCGACGGGCGCAGCATCGACGCGACGCCGACGCGCGAGGTCGCCAAGGCCCTCGCGCTGCTGCCGCAACACCCCATTGCGCCGGAGGGGATGACGGTGGCCGAGCTCGTGCGTCAGGGACGCACCCCGCACCAGGGCCTGCTCGGGCGCGGCGGGCCCGACGACGACGCTGCCGTCGCCGCGGCGATGGAGGCGACGGGCGTCAGCGAGCTGGCAGAACGCACCGCCGATTCTCTTTCCGGCGGCCAGCGTCAGCGGGTGTGGCTCGCGATGGTGCTCGCGCAGCAGACCGGCATCCTCCTGCTCGACGAGCCGACGAGCTTCCTCGACATCGGCCACGCCGTCGAACTGCTCGACGTCGTCCGCCGCCGCAACCGCGAGCACGGAACGACCGTCGTCATGGTGCTGCACGACCTGTTCCTCGCGGCGCGCTACGCCGACCATCTCGTCGCGATGCAGGACGGTGAGATCGTCGCGGCGGGCGAGCCGACCGACGTGCTGACGGCTCAGCTCGCCGAGCAGCTGTACGGCATCCCGTGCGTCGTGCATCCTGACCCGAATACCGGACGTCCGGTGGTGCTGCCGCGCTAGGCTCGAGCCACCACGTCGATCGGGAGGGTTTGCCATGTCTCACCAGCGCACCACGAGGCGGATGACGATCAAGCGCGCGATGCTCGCGTCGAGCGCCGTCGCGGCCCTGACGCTCACGGGGTGCTCGATGGGCTCCGACTCCGGTACGTCCGCCGCGAGCAGCGCGACGAGCGCCGCCGCGAGTGCGGCCTCGAATGCGAGTGGTTCGTCGAGTGCGGCGCCGTCGACCGATGTGTCGACGAGCCCTGTGTCCGAGTCGAGTTCGCCGTCGAGCGCATCGAGCTCCGTCGCCGCGTCGAGCGTGGCGCTGCCCGCAGACACGCAGCTGGCGAAGGCGACGGCGAACAAGTTGTCCTTTGCGGTGCCGAAGTCGTGGACCGTCGTCGACGGTGAGCTCGGTAAGCAGGACGCGGTGAAGAAGCAGCTCGAGCCGGTGGCGAAGAAGTCCGGCATGTCGCCCGAGAAGTACGTCGCGCAGATGACGTCGGCCGCAGACGTCCTCGCGATCGACGCCACGGGGGCGCAGAGGTTCAACGACAACATCAACGTCCTCAAGGTGACGCGTCCGAGCCTGGCGGGCAAGGCCCAGCTGGAGAAGGAACTCAACCAGCTCAACGCTGCAAGCGGTGCGAACGGGTCGAACAGTTCCAGCGACATGAAGGTCACCACCGGTGAATACAGCCGCATCACGACGCCGGCCGGCGCCGGAGAGCAGATGGAGTACACGCTGACGACGAAGGGTGTCACCGTGCACGGTGTCTCCATGGTCATCCCGAACGGCAGCGGGTCGTACTCGATGCTGACGGTGAGTGCCTCTGCGGCGGACAAGGCTGCCGAGTACGCGAAGACCGTCGCCGAGACCGCGCAGAAGATGTGACGCACCTCAGTCGGGAGCAGTTCGAGGACGCCGTCGGCGAGGCACTCGACGGCGTACCGCAGCGCTTCCTCGACCGTCTCGACAACGTCGTCTTCCAGGTCGAGGACGAGCCGTCACGCGAGCAGCTCGCCCAGGCCTGCGTCGCGCACGGCGAGGGCGAGCTGCTCGGGTTGTACGTCGGCGTCGCGCTACCGGATCGTGGCGAGGGCTACGGCTGGGGAGCCCTGCCCGACCAGATCTTCCTGTTCTCCGGCCCCATCCAGCGGCTGAGCCACAGCCGCGAACAGGTGATCGAACAGATCCGCGTCACGCTCCTGCACGAGATCGGCCACTACTTCGGCCTCGACGACGCCCGCCTCCACGAGCTGGGCTGGGGCTGACCCCTCGCCCCTGCATGCCCCCGCGCCCATCTGCGATTTTCGTCCACATTCGCGAATCCTGTCCCCCGCTGCGATTCGCGTCCACATCCGTCTCGTGGACGACGGCTCCGATGGCGTCCGCAGCCCTCAATCCGACCGCATCGCCCAGGCCCCGAACGTCGACGGGCCGTCGTAGCCCTCGAGGTCGTCGCTGATGTCGACGATGCGCCAGCCGGGCGGCATGCGTGCGCGGTCGCTGACGTCGTCGCGATCGAGGGGCGCGTTGAGCCCCTCACCCGTGGCCTTGAGCAGGGCTTCCTTCCGCGTCCAGATCTGCGTGAAGGCCCGACGTCCGTCATCGTCGCTAGCCGCTGCGTCGATGACGGCCTGCTCGCCGGGATGCAGCATCCGGCTGACGTCGGTGACGGTCGACGCCGCGGCCAGCACCTCCACGTCGATCCCGACGGGGACGTCCGCAGAGGCGAGCGCGGTGATCCACGGCGTCGAGCTCGTCGAGAAGAACCCGTCATGACCGACGGCGCGTGGACGCCCGTGCGGCTCGCCGCACGCCGTGCACGGCTCGCGCCAGTAGCGGATGTCCTCGTGAGGAATGGCCGTGAGGTTGGCCAGCTCATTGCGCAGCTGCGCACGGCGCGTGACGAACTCGCCGCGCGCGGTGTCCGAGCGCACGGCCAGGGCCCGCGCGCGTTCGTCGTCGTCGAGGCTGTCCGGGCCCAGCGTCGCGACGTCGGCCGCGGTGAGGGGCGCCCACGTCGCGCACAGGACGATCGACGGCGTGTGCATGCCGCCACCCTACGGCTCGCTGCGTCGCTCGAGCGGTCATTTTCCGCGGAATTCCGAGGTTGTCGCCGCGCTGCGCTAGCCTCGCGGACGTGATGAAGTTCGAGCCGGACGAGGCCACGTGGGTGCTGACGAGCACGGACGTCGGCCTGGCTGCCGTCGTCGGTGACGGCGCCTTCGGGCGCGGTCTCGACTACGCCATCGGGGGCAAGGTCATCGCGCTCGCGACGGCTGATCGCGGGCGTGTCCTCATGGGCACGGTCACCGGCAACGGTCTCGCGCCGTATCAGTGCCTCGTCACGTACAAGGGTGAGGCCGGCAACGGTGAGCCGTTGTGGGTCTCGCGCTGCACATGTCCTGTCGCGACCGAGTGCAAGCATGCGGTCGCCTCGATCCTCGCCGCTCGTCGCGCGCTGACGTCGGGGGTGCGCGAGGGCAGCGTCAGCCGCACATCGGCCCCGTCCGGTACGCGAAACGCCGCCGAGTCCAACGTCGTTCCCCTCTTCGGCGGTGCCGCGGCGTCCTCGACGAGTTCGTGGCGTGACAAGCTCACTGCGAGCCTCGGTCCGGACGAGTCGCAGCGCGCCGCGGCGCGGTCGGCGAGCCCGTCGAGTGATGCATGGCGCGCGCAACTCGGCCTGCAGTTCGAGCCGAAGGCCCGGCCGGCGTCGTTGACCGATTCGACGCCCGTGCAGCGGTTCGAGCTCAAACCGACGAAACTCATGCGTACCGGCCGTTGGTCGCGCACCGCGACGTGGCTCGACGCCCGCAGCAGTGCCGGCATCGCCGAGGCCGAGGAGCACCAGAGCGAGGCGCTGCGCCGCTTCATCACGCCCCACAAACCGCGGGTCGGCAACGGCCAGACCGTCTACCTCGACGAACTGGGTCCCGGCGTCTGGCAGGCGCTCGCCGAACTGACCGACGCAGGCGTCACGCTGATGCTCGCCGCGACGCCGGGTGAGGGCGTCACTCTCGCCGAAGCGGCCGAGGTGAGCCTCGGCGTCCACCGACGCGACGGCGGGCTCGTCCTGACGGCCGACGTCGTCGGTGTCGACCTCGAACCCGAGTTCGGCACGGCGACGCTCGTCGGCGATCCGGCCCACGGCGTCGCCATCCTCGACCGCGGCAGCCTCAAGCTCGTGCCGTTCCACGAACCGCCGCACGCCCTGCTCCAACCGCTCCTGCTCGGCGACGTCATCGAGGTGCCTGAAGCCGACGTGCCCGAGTTCGAGGCCGAGTTCCTGCCGCAGATTCGCCGGCACACGAGCGTCAGCGATGCGTCGCAGACGCTGACGGACGCCGTCGAACCGCGCCTCTTGCTCGTCGTCGAGCCGGTCACCGTCGGCAAGGCGAAGGTCGAGACGTTCTTCACGTACGGCGAACGTCGCCTCCCCTCGCCGCCGATGGGGCGCGGGCGCCAGTTCTCCAGCGAGGCCGCCGTCATCGCGCGCGCGGCGCTGCCGTTGAGTCGTCTGCGCCTGACGCGCGCCGTGCCGGCCTTCGACCTATGGGTCAAGCAGACCGCCGAACTGACCGGTCTGGAGGCCGTGCGTCTCGCCGACGCCATCCCCGAGCTGCGGGCGATCGACGGCGTCGACGTCGTCATGAAGGGCGAGTTGCCCGCCTACGAGGAGGCCGAGGACGATCCGATCGTCCAGGTCGGCGTCAACGAGGCCGGCCTCGCGACCGACTGGCTCGACCTGCAGATCACGATCAGCGTCGACGGCCAGGAGGTGCCGTACCCCAACCTCATCGAGGCGATGAGCAAGGGGCGCGACGTCATGATGCTGCCGTCGGGCACGTACTTCCGCCTCGATTCACCTCAGCTGCTCGACATCGCCAAGGTGCTCGAGGAAGCGCAGCAACTCACCGACAAGAAGAACGACGGCCTGCAGATCAGTCGCTATGACATCGGGTTGTGGGATCAGCTCGTCGGGCTCGGCATCGTCGAGGCGCAGCGCTCCCAGTGGCAGGCGGCCGTCGAGGGGCTGACGAGGTCGGGGTGGAACCCGGAGAGCGTCGAGCTGCCCCCGTCGTTCCGGGCGACCCTGCGCCCCTACCAGCTCGAGGGATACGCCTGGCTCGCCAACCTGTGGGACGCGGGGCTCGGCGGCGTGCTCGCCGACGACATGGGGCTCGGCAAGACGATCCAGACCCTCGCGATGCTCGAACGCGCCCGCGCCGCAGGCGAACTCGACACGACGCCCGCACTCGTCGTCGCACCGACGTCGGTGCTGGGCGTATGGGCGCGCGAGGCCGCGCAGTTCGCGCCCGAGCTGAAGGTGAAGGTGCTCGCCGAGACGTCGAAGAAGCGCGGCACCGATGTGGCCGAGGAGATCCAGCGGGACGCTCCGCACGTCGTCGTGACGAGTTACGCCGTCGCACGGCTCGACGCCGACGCGTTCCATGCCTGCGGGTGGCGCGCGCTGATCCTCGACGAGGCGCAGATGGTGAAGAACCACACGTCGCAGACCTTCCAGGCCGTCAAGAAGATCGGCGCGCCGTTCGGGCTCGCGATCTCCGGCACACCGCTGGAGAACTCCGTCATGGACGTGTGGTCGCTGTTCAACCTCGTCGCGCCGGGGTTGTTTCCACGCCCGGAGGATTTCATCCGTCGCTACCGCAAGCCGATCGAGCAGGGGGAGGGGCACGTCGCCACAGATGCGCTCAAGGGCCTGCAACGGCGCATCGGCCCGCTCATGCTGCGTCGACGCAAGGGCGACGTCGCGCCCGATCTGCCCGAGAAGCAGGTGCAGCGCGTCGACGTCGCGATGTCGCCGCAGCACGAGCGCGTCTACAAGCGGCACCTGCGGCGCGAGCAGCAGCGCCTCATGGGCCTGCTCAAGGATCCGGACGCCAACCGTGTCGAGATCCTGGCCGCGCTCACCCGCCTGCGACGTCTCGCACTCGACCCGGCCCTCGTCGACGACGAGTTCGCCGGGCGTTCGGTGAGCCGCAAGGTCGAGACGGTCGTGCAGCAACTCGCCGAGATCGCCGCGGAGGGGCATCGCGCCCTCGTGTTCAGTCAGTTCACCGACTTCCTGGCGATCGTGCGCGAGGCCGCAGCCGACGCCGGCGTCTCGACAACGTACCTCGACGGCTCGACGCGCAACCGGCAGCAGGTCGTCGACGAGTTCAAGAGCGGCGAGGCCGACGCGTTCTTCATCTCCCTCAAGGCCGGTGGTACGGGATTGACGCTGACGGAGGCCGACTACGTCATCGTCCTCGACCCGTGGTGGAACCCGGCGGCCGAGGATCAGGCCATCGACCGCGCACATCGCATCGGGCAGACCAAGCACGTCATGGTCTACCGCTACGTCAGCGCGGGCACGATCGAGGAGAAGGTCATGGAGCTGCAGGAGAAGAAGCGCAAGCTCTTCGACGACGTCGTCGACGCCGGTGCCGGCGGCGGTCGTCTCACCTCCGACGACATCGCCGGCCTGCTCGAGGGGTAGGGCGCGAGGTCGTCACGGGTCGCACGGCTTGGGTGGGCCGCACGGGCGGAGCCCCAATATTTCTCTCGATGCAAAGTATCTTGATGTCAAGAGATCTGGTCTTCCGGCCGGCCGGACACCGTGAGGAGCGCACCAGCCATGACCCGCGAATGGGATGCGAAGAGCTACGACGAGTTGCCGCTGCCGCACGTCGGCTGGGGCAGACGCACCATCGAGCGCATGACGCTGCGCGGTGACGAACGGGTGCTCGACGCCGGATGCGGCACCGGCCGCGACGCGGCCGAGTTGCTGTCGCGCCATCCGGGTGTCGACCTCGTCGGCATTGACGGCTCGTCGCAGATGATCGCGCAGGCCCGCGAGCGGGTCGGGTCTGGGGCCGCATTCGCGGTGCGTGACCTCACCGAACCACTTGACGTCTCGGAGCTCGGCGCGCGGCCAGGCCCGTTCGACGCCGTCATGAGCGTCGCGTGCTTTCACTGGATCAGCGATCACGAGACGCTGTTCGCCCACCTCGCCGCGGTGCTGCGCCCGGGTGGCCTGCTGACGAGCGACTCCGGCGGCGAGGGCAACATCGAGAACGTCGAGCGCGCGATCGCGGCCGTCAACGCCGAGGGCTTCGCCCCGAAGGCCTTCGCCTCGCCCGAGGAGACGCGAGAACACTTGGAGCGCAACGGTTTCGACGTCGATCGCGTCGCGCTGCGCCCGAGCCCGATCCGCCTCGACGACCCCGACGTCATGGAGCGCTACCTCGCGACCGTCTGCCTCGGTTCCTACCTCGAGCGCATGAGCGAGCAGGAGGGCTGCGAGTTCACCCGGGCGGTGCGCGAGGCCATGGTCGAGCCGGTGCTCGACTACGTACGTCTCGAGATCGACGCGGTGCGCCGCTGACGCATCCCGCATCCGAAGCGACGAAAGCGCCGCGAACCGGCCGGTGGCTGACCTACCGTGAAACTCATGAAGCTCAGCCGCCGAACAGCCCCCAGCCATGCCGGTCGGTGCGTCCTCGTCACCGGTGGCGCGTCAGGTCTCGGCCTCGAACTCGTCAAGCTCTTCGTGGCCGACGCCGCCCGCGTCGTCGTCGCGGACCTCCACGCCGAGCGCCCGGCGAGCGTGCCGGACGGCGTCGACTACCTGACGCTCGACGTGCGCGACGATGCCGCTTGGGCCGATGCCCTCGCCTGGGTGGAGCAGCACTGGGGGCGCCTCGACATCCTCGTCAACAACGCGGGCATCGCCGTCGGCGGGCGCATCGACACGACGGCGATCGCCGACTGGGAGCGCGCGCTGTCGATCAACCTCATGGGCGTCGTGCGGGGGTGCCGCACGTTCACCCCGATGATGAAGACGCAGCGCAGCGGTCACATCGTCAACACCGCCTCGCTCGCCGGGCTCGTCCACGCGCCGGCGATGGCGACATACAACGCGACGAAGGCCGCTGTCGTCCCCGTCAGCGAGACGCTGCAGAACGAACTGGCGCCGTTCGGCATCGACGTCAGCGTCATCTGCCCGTCGTTCTTCCGTACGAACCTCGCGCAGTCGTTGGCCGGAGCCGACGCCGAGATGGAGGCCAACGCCGTCGAGCTCATCAACGGCTCGCCTCGTTCGGCGGCCGATGTCGCCCGCACCGCGTTCGCCGGGATCGGCGCGCGCCGACACATCATCCTCACCGACCCGGACGGCCGGGTCGCCTACGGCGCCAAGCGTTTCGTCCGGCCCGTCTATGACGCGGCCATGGCCGGCGCTGCCAAACGTGTGGCGGCGGGCAAGGATCCGCAGCCCGCGGTACTCACCCAGCTCGGGCAGTGGGTGAAACGCCGCGCTGCCTGAGGGGAGGCCGGGGCGGGCACCCGTACTGCCAGTCTGGGGCCGCCAGTTGGCGGTATCCGGCGTCAGCTTCCTGACGTTCCGGCGTTTCCGCCCGTGCCTCCGGGCGCGGCGCCCGGCATCTGCCCGCCGCTCGGCGGTTGCTGGCTCGCATTGCCCGCCGAGCCTCCGGGCGCCTGTCCCTGGGCGCCCCCGCTCGTCCCGCTGCCCTGGCCTGCGGCGCCGGATCCGGACGCACCGGATTCGGACGTGCCAGATCCAGATGCACCCGCAGAACTGGTGGTGCCGCCCGACGTTCCGTTCGTACCGGATCCCGAGGTGCCCGAGCCGGGCATCTGCATGCCGGGGCCCATCTGACCAGTCGTGCCCTGCTGATTCTGCGACGTGCCACCGGGCCCGCCCATTCCGCCGCCCATGCCGCCCCCCGACGTTCCGGCCGGCATTGCCGCGGCCGCGCCGATCGACACGAGCGACGCCGTGCCCATGGCCAGCGCCGACACGAGCGCCGACTTCTTCGCCGACCATCGCTCGGGTCCCGGCGCCGAAGCGCCTGCCGTGTCGTTGCCGGTCGAAGCGCCCGAGGCAAACGGCGCCTCCTGCTCCGGCCCCCCGCGGTAGTCCGTGCCGGCGTCGCCGTCGGTGCCCGTGTGGGGCAGAGCAGTGCGGCGGACGGGCGGGATGTCGTGCAGTGTCGGGTCGTCGTCGTTCATGCTGTGTGCGTCGGGTCGGGGGTCGTCGTGGTCCATCGTGTCTCCTTCGTGCCTGGCGCCTCGGGGCGCGACGTCGCGGGCGCTCGCCCGTCATCCGCCGTCGACGTTGCGCGCCGGCACTGTGGAGAAGCTGTGCCCGGCGTGTCGTCGGTTCATGAAGCCGCCCGTCGGCCGGCCACTGCACGGCCCCGGGCTGGTCGTCGCACAGCCGGGCCAAAGCCGAGGTCGTGACGCTCGGGGCCATGAACTCCTCGATCTCAGCCGTCGGCTCACGCCTCGCGCGGCGCGCACCGCGTCATCGCTCCCGCCGGGCAACCGACATGACGCTCCGTGGCGCGACAAGCCCCGATGCCGGCGATACCCCCGACACTCTCGGCACCCGCACCACGGCCTCGAACACCTCCCGCACCTGGCTGACGCGCCTCGTCACCGGCCCGCACGACGACCCGAACTGGGCCCGCCCGGCGCTGTTGGCCCTGCTCGCGGCGACTGCAGTGCTCTACCTGTGGAACCTCACCGCCAGTGGCTGGGCGAATGCCTTCTACTCCGCTGCGGCACAGGCGGGCTCCCAGAACTGGGAGGCGTTCTTCTTCGGCAGTTCCGACGCGGCGAACTCGATCACCGTCGACAAACCACCTGCGTCGCTGTGGGTCATGGCGCTGTCGGTGCGGCTGCTCGGCCTGAGCAGCTTCTCGATCCTCGTACCGCAGGTGCTCATGGGTGTGGCCACCGTCGCCATCCTGCACGCGACGGTGAAGCGTCACTTCGGCGCGGGCGCCGGCCTGCTCGCGGGCCTCGTCATGGCGCTCACCCCGGTCGCCGTCCTCATGTTCCGTTTCAACAACCCGGACGCGTTGCTCGTCCTGCTCATGACGGCGGCCGCCTGGGCCACGATGCGAGCGCTCGAGCGCGGTTCGGTGCGCTGGATGGCGTTGGTCGGCGCGTTGCTCGGTTTCGGGTTCCTGACGAAGACGCTGCAGGTTTTCCTCGTCATCCCCGGTTTCGGGGCGGCGTTCCTGCTGCTCGCTGCGGCGCCACTGCGTCGACGCCTCGTCGGCAGCCTCGTGGCCCTCGTCGCTCTCGTGGCATCCGCCGGGTGGTGGGTCGCGATCGTCGAACTGACCCCGGCGAGCATGCGTCCCTACGTCGGCGGCAGCCAGAGCAACTCCTTCCTCGACCTGACGTTCGGGTACAACGGCTACGGCCGACTCAGCGGTGAGGAGACGGGCTCGGTGGGCGGCGGCGGGCGCGCTGCCGGCGGGCAGTGGGGTTCGACGGGGCTGACGCGCCTGTTCGACGCCGAGATCGGCGGCCAGATCAGCTGGCTCATCCCGGCCGCGATCATCCTCGGCGTCATGGGTGTCGTGATGCGCGCGCGTGCGCCGCGCACCGACGTCCGTCGGGCCGCCTACGCCGTGTGGGGCGGCTGGCTCCTGGTGACGATGCTGACGTTCTCGTTGATGGCCGGCATCTTCCACGCCTACTACACGGCGGCGTTGGCGCCGGCAGTCGCGGCGCTCGTCGGCATGGGTGGCGCGCAGGCCTGGGAGCGTCGCCGCGAACCGGTCGGCACCCTGACGATGGCGGCCGCGGCCGCCGCGTCGTCGATCTGGGGGTTCGTCCTGCTCTCCCGCACGAGCGCCTACAGCGACGTGCTGCGCGTCGGCGTGCTGACGATCGGACTGACGTGCGCGGCACTCCTCGTCATCGGGCGACGGCTGCACGCGCGAGCCCTGCCCGTGATCGTCGCGGGCGCCGTGGTCGCGGGCCTCGCGGGGCCGACCGCGTACTCGCTCACGACGCTGACCTCCGGGCACACCGGCTCGATCGTCACCGCCGGGCCGGCGTCGGGCGGCATGGGTGGGATGCCGGGTGCGGGCGGCCGTGGCCCCGGTGCTCGCGCCCTGGGTGGTTCGCCAGTAGGCGCGCCCCCGGCCGCTTCCTCGACGACGCGTGGCACCGTGCCCACCGGTGCAGGTGGGCAGGGAGTCGGTGGCGGCGGCATGGGCGGGTTGCTCGATGCCACGACGCCGAGCGCCGCCGTCATCTCTGCCCTGCGGGCCGACGCGCAGCGTTACACCTGGGTGGCCGCGGCGGTGGGTTCGCAGAGCGCGGCCGGACTGCAGCTCGGAACGGGCGAGCCGGTCATGGCGATCGGCGGCTTCAACGGCACCGACCCGAGCCCGACACTCGCCCAGTTCCAGGCCGAGGTGAAGGCAGGCAAGATTCACTACCTGCTGGCCAGTGGTGGAACATCGACGGGCGGTGGGACGAGCTCGGCCCAGACGAGCGATGCGAGCCGCATCCTGGCGTGGGCGGAAGCCACCTACCGTCAGGTGACGATCGGATCGACGGTCTTCTACGACCTGACGCAGCCGCTCGATTGAAGCAGTCAGCCGGCCTCGACAGGGGTGAAACGCATTGGAAATCATCATTCTTCGACGTGTTTCACCTCTAGGGGTGGGGCAACGCGCGGGTGTGCCCCGTACCCTCATGGGGTGATGACTTCCGCCTCCCCCATCCGACTGGCCGTGATCGACGACTACGAGGTCGTCGTCAACGGTCTGGCCAAGATGCTCGAGCGCTACCGCGACCGGGTCGAGGTGGCCGAACTCGACATCGAGGGCCCGATGTCGACGGTCGAGCACCCCGTCGACATCGCGCTCTATGACACCTTCGGGCAGGCGCAGGGCGAGCCTGAGGCGCTGGCGCACCTGCTCAAGGAGCCCCGGGTCGACAAGGTCGTCGTGTACACGTGGAACTTCCAGCCCGACCTGGTGCGCCGCAGTCTCGATGCCGGCGTTCGGGGTTACCTCTCCAAGACGCTGCCCGCGGGCGAACTCGTCTCGGCGCTGGAGCGAGTGCACGCCGGCGAGGTCATCGTCTCGGCCGAGGTAGGCTCCGGCCCCATCGCCGGCGAATGGCCGGGGCGCGAGGAGGGGCTCACGCCGCGTGAAGCCGAGGTGCTCGCACTCATCACCCAGGGTCTGTCGAACAACGACATCGCCGCGCAGACGCACCTGTCGATCAACTCGGTGAAGAGCTACATCCGCACCGGCTATCGCAAGATCGGCGTGACGAGCCGCAGCCAGGCCGTGCTGTGGGGGGTTCGCCACGGCTTCGAGCCCGACCACCGTCGCATCGTCCCGGATCCCACCGTCCAAGATCGCTGAGCGCGCACACGCCAGGGCCGCCCCGCCGTCAGGATCGACTGACGGTGGGGCGGCCCTGGTGTGTCCAAGGGGTGGCGCAGGTCACCTGACGGTGATTTGGCGTCCACCTGGAGGACGTGTAATGTTTTCCGAGTCGCCGAGGGGCAGACAGCACAGAAACCCCAGTGTTTCCGGGCAGTTTGCCTCACGAGCTCGAAGCTCACCGCAGTTTCGACAAGCGCGCCGGCTCCGCCAAGAGCAAGCGCCGAGTTGAAGTCGGGGAGCGAGGGTGGTAAGGTTGACGAGTTGCCCCGAGCGGGTGGCGAGCGAAAGTTCGCCGCTTCGTGTGGTGTGCGATGGTGTTTTGAGAACTCAACAGCGTGCCGATGTGATCATCGCCAAACATTTTAGTGGCACTTATGGAGTGTCGCGTGTTTTGGCTGAGTGATTAATGATTGTACAGAACGACGATGACCCTTTTGGGGTTGTTGTTTGTCACCGTTTTTTTCTCGGTCAGGGTAACAAATTTTTTCTACGGAGAGTTTGATCCTGGCTCAGGACGAACGCTGGCGGCGTGCTTAACACATGCAAGTCGAACGATGAAGCACCAGCTTGCTGGTGTGGATTAGTGGCGAACGGGTGAGTAACACGTGAGTAACCTGCCCCTCACTCTGGGATAAGCCTGGGAAACTGGGTCTAATACTGGATACGACCGATCTCCGCATGGAGTGTTGGTGGAAAGTTTTTGTGGTGGGGGATGGACTCGCGGCCTATCAGCTTGTTGGTGGGGTAATGGCCTACCAAGGCGACGACGGGTAGCCGGCCTGAGAGGGCGACCGGCCACACTGGGACTGAGACACGGCCCAGACTCCTACGGGAGGCAGCAGTGGGGAATATTGCACAATGGGCGAAAGCCTGATGCAGCGACGCCGCGTGAGGGATGACGGCCTTCGGGTTGTAAACCTCTTTCACCAGGGACGAAGCTAACGTGACGGTACCTGGAGAAGAAGCACCGGCTAACTACGTGCCAGCAGCCGCGGTAATACGTAGGGTGCGAGCGTTGTCCGGAATTATTGGGCGTAAAGAGCTTGTAGGCGGTCTGTCGCGTCTGCTGTGAAAGACCGGGGCTTAACTCCGGTTCTGCAGTGGGTACGGGCAGACTAGAGTGTGGTAGGGGAGACTGGAATTCCTGGTGTAGCGGTGAAATGCGCAGATATCAGGAGGAACACCGATGGCGAAGGCAGGTCTCTGGGCCATTACTGACGCTGAGAAGCGAAAGCATGGGGAGCGAACAGGATTAGATACCCTGGTAGTCCATGCCGTAAACGTTGGGCGCTAGGTGTGGGACTCATTCCACGAGTTCCGTGCCGCAGCTAACGCATTAAGCGCCCCGCCTGGGGAGTACGGCCGCAAGGCTAAAACTCAAAGGAATTGACGGGGGCCCGCACAAGCGGCGGAGCATGCGGATTAATTCGATGCAACGCGAAGAACCTTACCAAGGCTTGACATACACCGGAATCATGCAGAGATGTGTGCGTCTTCGGACTGGTGTACAGGTGGTGCATGGTTGTCGTCAGCTCGTGTCGTGAGATGTTGGGTTAAGTCCCGCAACGAGCGCAACCCTCGTTCCATGTTGCCAGCACTTCGGGTGGGGACTCATGGGAGACTGCCGGGGTCAACTCGGAGGAAGGTGGGGATGACGTCAAATCATCATGCCCCTTATGTCTTGGGCTTCACGCATGCTACAATGGCCGGTACAGAGGGTTGCGAAACCGTGAGGTGGAGCTAATCCCAAAAAACCGGTCTCAGTTCGGATTGGGGTCTGCAACTCGACCCCATGAAGTCGGAGTCGCTAGTAATCGCAGATCAGCAACGCTGCGGTGAATACGTTCCCGGGCCTTGTACACACCGCCCGTCAAGTCACGAAAGTCGGTAACACCCGAAGCCGGTGGCCTAACCCTTGTGGGGGGAGCCGTCGAAGGTGGGACTGGCGATTGGGACTAAGTCGTAACAAGGTAGCCGTACCGGAAGGTGCGGCTGGATCACCTCCTTTCTAAGGAGCATCAAGCCCTTGCCACACCGTTCGTGTGTGGGGGGTGCTCATGGGTGGAACGATGATCATGGTGCAGCCTGCATGGTTGCCGGCATCAGCGAGTACGAACCAGTCATACGCGTCTTGATCCCTTGATGGGGTGAGGATGTGGGGCTGGTTGGGGAAAGCATGGTGGTGGTGAGTGTGTTGGGGTTGTGTTCGGCGCGTTGTTGGGTTCTCAGGACACGGATCGTGTTCTGGGGTTGTGGTCAACACAAGATCACACACCAAGTGAAGACTCTTCATCTTGTTGGATGGGGTTTGGGTGTGTGGGGTTGTGTGTGGCGTGTTGTTTGAGAATTACACAGTGGACGCGAGCATCTAGTATCTGTGATCTTAAGTTTTTAAGGGCACACGGTGGATGCCTTGGCACCAGGAACCGATGAAGGACGTTGTAATCTGCGATATGCCTCGGGGAGTCGATAAACAGGCTGTGATCCGGGGATTTCCGAATGGGGAAACCCGCCATGAATCATGTCATGGCACCTGCACCTGAACACATAGGGTGTTGGGAGGGAACGTGGGGAAGTGAAACATCTCAGTACCCACAGGAAGAGAAAACAAGAGTGATTCCGTGAGTAGTGGCGAGCGAAAGCGGATGAGGCTAAACCATGATCGTGTGAGACCTGTCAGGGGTTGCGGTTGTGGGGTTGTGGGACAGTGCTGATCCTCACTGACATGAGGGTGCGCAGTAAGAAACCATGTGCGTAGTTGAACAATCTTGAATGGTTGAGCGTAGAGGGTGCGACTCCCGTAGACGAAACGTGTGTGGCTGTGTTGTGCTGTTTCCCAAGTAGCACGGGGCCCGTGAAATCTCGTGTGAATCTGGCAGGACCACCTGCTAAGCCTAAATATTCCCTGGTGACCGATAGCGGACTAGTACCGTGAGGGAAAGGTGAAAAGAACCCCGGGAGGGGAGTGAAATAGATCCTGAAACCGTGTGCTTACAATCCGTCGGAGCCTCTGTGTGGGGTGACGGCGTGCCTTTTGAAGAATGAGCCTGCGAGTTAGTGCTCAGTGGCGAGGTTAACCCGTGTGGGGTAGCCGTAGCGAAAGCGAGTCCGAATAGGGCGTTTGAGTCGCTGGGTCTAGACCCGAAGCGGAGTGATCTACCCATGGCCAGGTTGAAGCGCCGGTAAGACGGCGTGGAGGACCGAACCCACTTAGGTTGAAAACTGAGGGGATGAGCTGTGGGTAGGGGTGAAAGGCCAATCAAACTCCGTGATAGCTGGTTCTCCCCGAAATGCATTTAGGTGCAGCGTCGCGTGTTTCTTGCCGGAGGTAGAGCTACTGGATGGCTGATGGGCCCCACCGGGTTACTGACGTCAACCAAACTCCGAATGCCGGTAAGTGAGAGCGTGGCAGTGAGACTGCGGGGGATAAGCTTCGTAGTCGAGAGGGAAACAGCCCAGATCATCAGCTAAGGTCCCTAAGCGTGTGCTAAGTGGGAAAGGATGTGGAGTTGCTGTGACAACCAGGAGGTTGGCTTAGAAGCAGCCACCCTTTAAAGAGTGCGTAATAGCTCACTGGTCAAGTGATTCCGCGCCGACAATGTAGCGGGGCTCAAGCACATCACCGAAGCTGTGGCAATGACACACTGACCCTTAACGGGGGTGTTGTTGGGTAGGGGAGCGTCGTGTGGCGAGTGAAGCGGCCGAGTGATCGAGTCGTGGATGCTACACGAGTGAGAATGCAGGCATGAGTAGCGAATGACGGGTGAGAAACCCGTCCGCCGAATAACCAAGGGTTCCAGGGTCAAGCTAATCTGCCCTGGGTAAGTCGGGACCTAAGGCGAGGCCGACAGGCGTAGTCGATGGACATCCGGTTGATATTCCGGAACCGGCGAAGAACCGCCCATACTGAACCATGGGATGCTAAACACCCGAACCATGCCAACCGGTCCTTCGGGATCATCTGGTGTGGGGAGCGTGTGACCCGATCGTGTAGTAGGTAAGCGATGGAGTGACGCAGGAAGGTAGCCTCCGCGGGGCGATGGTAGTCCCCGTCCAAGCATGTAGGCCCACTGGTAGGTAAATCCGTCAGTGATGTGGCTGAGATGTGATGGTGACCACGTATGTGGGAAGCAGGGTGATCCTATGCTGTCGAGAAAAACTTCTAGCGAGGTTCGAGCCGCCCGTACCCCAAACCGACTCAGGTGGTTAGGTAGAGAATACTAAGGCGATCGAGTGAATCGTGGTTAAGGAATTCGGCAAAATGCCCCCGTAACTTCGGGAGAAGGGGGGCCCAAGCCTTGAAGCCCGTACGGGCTAGGGGTGAGGGTCGCAGAGACCAGGGAGAAGCGACTGTTTACTAAAAACACAGGTCCGTGCGAAGAAGTAATTCGATGTATACGGACTGACGCCTGCCCGGTGCTGGAAGGTTAAGAGGACTGGTTAATCACTTCGGTGGTGAAGCTGAGAATTTAAGCCCCAGTAAACGGCGGTGGTAACTATAACCATCCTAAGGTAGCGAAATTCCTTGTCGGGTAAGTTCCGACCTGCACGAATGGCGTAACGACTTCTCCACTGTCTCAACCACGAACTCGGCGAAATTGCAGTACGAGTAAAGATGCTCGTTACGCGCAGCAGGACGGAAAGACCCCGGGACCTTTACTACAGTTTGGTATTGATGTTCGGTACGGCTTGTGTAGGATAGGTGGGAGACTGTGAAGCATGCACGCCAGTGTGTGTGGAGTCATTGTTGAAATACCACTCTGGTCGTATTGGGCTCCTAACTTCGGTCCGTGATCCGGATCAGGGACAGTGCCTGATGGGTAGTTTAACTGGGGCGGTTGCCTCCTAAAGGGTAACGGAGGCGCCCAAAGGTTCCCTCAGCCTGGTTGGCAATCAGGTTTTGAGTGTAAGTGCACAAGGGAGCTTGACTGTGAGACAGACATGTCGAGCAGGCACGAAAGTGGGGACTAGTGACCCGACGGTGGCTTGTGGAAGCGCCGTCGCTCAACGGATAAAAGGTACCCCGGGGATAACAGGCTGATCTTGCCCAAGAGCTCATATCGACGGCATGGTTTGGCACCTCGATGTCGGCTCGTCGCATCCTGGGGCTGGAGTAGGTCCCAAGGGTTGGGCTGTTCGCCCATTAAAGCGGTACGCGAGCTGGGTTTAGAACGTCGTGAGACAGTTCGGTCCCTATCCGCTGTGCGCGTAGGAAACTTGAGAAGACCTGTCCCTAGTACGAGAGGACCGGGATGGACGAACCTCTGGTGTGTCAGTTGTTCCGCCAGGAGCACCGCTGATTGGCTACGTTCGGAAGTGATAACCGCTGAAAGCATCTAAGCGGGAAGCACGCTTCGAGATGAGGTTTCCATACACCTTGTGTGTGAGAGGTTCCCTAGAGACGATGGGGTTGATAGGCCGGATGTGGAAGACCAGTAATGGTTGTAGCTGACCGGTACTAATGAACCGATAACTTATTATCACACTCAGTATTGTTGTGCTAGTGCTCGCGTCCCTGTGTAATTCTGAAACAATACACCCGCCATGATGGGTTGATATGTTTCATAGTGTTACGGTGGTTATAGCGAAGTGGGAAACGCCCGGTCACATTCCGAACCCGGAAGCTAAGCCCTTCAGCGCCGATGGTACTGCACTCGGTAGGGTGTGGGAGAGTAGGACACCGCCGGACTTCTTCTAAGACGTGATGGTCTTGAACAGCTCCCCCGAAAGACTGGGGTTGAGTAGTTCAAGACCATCACGCATTTCTACGTCCACCACAAACACCCTGACCCCCGCCGCCCCTGCGAATGCTTGTACGGGTGCGGATGGACACGTACATGACGTTGCCCACTCCCTCGGGGACTGGGCATCGATCGGTAGAGAGGGTCAGGCGCCGGCCTGCGCGGCCATCGAGGTGCCTTCGATGAGCGCGAAGGTGTGGGTACGTGACGTCGGGAAATACGTCGAGGAAGCCCTCGGTGCGTGCGGTCGCCTGGGGGTTGGCCGTCGGCGTCGTGTCGCCCTCACCGCGGCTCGCACCCTGCGGCATCTCGACGAGCGCGACGTCGCGGTGGCCGAGGTCGTACAGGTACGTGGCCAGGGTGCGCAGCGCGGCGCGTTCCATCGTCAGCTGCAGGACACCGTCGATCGCGGGGTAACCCGTGCCGGCGAGCGGGATGCGGCGATGGCGCAGGTGGTCCAGCACCGCCGCCGAGACATGCCCGCCGAGCGGGAAGACGACGGCGTCGCGGGGGATGCCGGACATGCGTCGCACGACCTCGTGCTCATCGCTACCCTACGCCAGGATGAGCAGGATGCCGCTCGAGTTCTGGCCCAGGTGCTGCGCGAGACCGTCGAGCACGCTGACGGCGAACGGGTCACTGAACGAGTTGAGCAGTCGCCCCTCGGCGAAGACACCGACGATGCCGGAGCGTCCCTGTCGCAGGGACGAGGCGAGCGGGGGTCGGGGCTGCCGGAATCGAGATCCTCGGCGGCCTCGAGGACGCGCTCATGCGTCGCGTCGGCTTCGCATCGTCCACCACGGCCGGGGGGATGGCAATTCTGTGCAGGCACCCATCGATGTGGGACGGGCTGAGCGGTATCCGTCACGTGGTTACTGAAGCGTAGGTAGGGTTGGGGGATCGCGGCGCGGACCGCGACACCGGAGCTGACGACGGCCGAAGGAGACCACAGCGATGACGACCTCACGGACCCGGGTGACGCTGCTCGACGTGGCGCGCGGGGCGCTGACGATGACGCCCGACATCCCCCACGTCGCCAAGCATCTGCCGTCCTTACTGCTGCGTCGATCGGGCCGCGCCATGTCGATCGGCTCGGTATTCGAAGGGCTCGCCGAGCGGCACCCGCAGCGTCCGTTCGTCGTGGCCGACGAGGGGCGCCTCACCTACGCAGAGGCCAACGAGCGTGTCAACCGGCTCGCGTGGGTGCTCAAGGACGCTGGGGTGCGTCACGGGGACGTCGTCGGGCTGATGTCGCACAACTCGATCGACATGCTGCTCGTGATGCTCGCGACCGTGAAGCTCGGCGCCGTCAGCGGGCTGCTCAACTACAACCAGCAGGGCGATGTGCTCGCCCACAGCCTCGGAGTACTCGACGCCCGCGTCATCGTCGCCGAGCCGTCGTTGCTCGAGGCGGTGACGACGTGCCTCGCGGGGGAGGGCTCAGCGAACACCGCACCGTCGTCGGATACCGGGCGCCACGCGGACGTCGTCGGGCTCGACGAGCTCGTCGCACAGGCGACGAACGCGCCTACGGCGGCGGCGCAGAACCCGCCCGAATGCGCGCAGGTGCGCGGCAGCGACAAGGCGTACTACATCTTCACCTCCGGCACGACGGGCATGCCGAAGGCCTCCATCATGAGCCACCATCGGTGGCTGCAGTCGTACTCGGGCCTCGGCGGGCTGGGCGTGCGGCTGCGCGAGGGCGACACTCTCTACTGCTGCCTGCCGCTGTACCACAACAACGCCGTGACGGTCGCGCTCGGAGCCGTGCTCAACGGCGGCGCGTGCTTCGCCATCGCGCGCAAGTTCTCCGTCTCCAACTTCTGGGACGACGTCATCCGCTTCGACGCGACGTCGTTCGTCTACATCGGCGAACTGTGCCGCTATCTGCTCGGCCAGCCGCAGCGGGACGTTGACCGGGCGCACCGCATCCGCGTCATCGTCGGCAACGGCCTGCGGACCGACATCTGGGCCGAGTTCCAGGAGCGCTTCGGCATCGCGCGCATCGCCGAGTTCTACGGGGCGAGCGAGTGCAACATCGCGTTCATCAACGCCTACAACATCTCCGAGACGGCCGGCACGTGCCCACTGCCGCACAAGGTCGTCGCCTACGACCCGGAGACGGGCGGCGCGGTGCGCGACGGGAACGGGCGGCTGCGTCAGGTCAAGGTCGGCGAGGCGGGCCTGCTGCTCGCCAAGGTGACGAAGGCCCAGCCGTTCGACGGGTACACCGACGACGACGCCACCGAGAAGAAGCTGCTGCGCGACGGTTTCAAGGACGGCGACTGCTGGTTCATCACCGGCGACCTCGTGCGCCGGCAGGGGCTCAACCACGTGGCGTTCGTCGATCGGCTCGGCGACACGTTCCGGTGGAAGGGCGAGAACGTCGCGACGACGGAGGTCGAGGCGGCCCTCGAGCGGCTGCCGTTCGTCGAGGACTGCGTCGTCTACGGCGTCGAGGTGCCCGGCTGCGACGGGCGAGCCGGCATGGCCGCCGTCGTGCTGCGCAAGGGCGAGCCCTTCGACGCCATGGCGGCCGTCGCGCTCAACGAACGCCTGCCGAAGTACGCGGTGCCACTGTTCGTGCGCGAGGTCGATTCGCTCGAGCACACCTCGACGTTCAAGTCGCGCAAGGTCGAACTGCGCGACGCCGGGTTCGCCGGCGTGGGTGACGACCGCGTGTGGGTGCTGATGCGTGACGGCTACGTGCCCTTCTACGGGAGCTACCCCGAAGACGTCGCAGCAGCGCGTCAGCCGTGAGGGGTTGAGCTTCGCCGTCGGCCGGCCATGTGGTCGTGCGTCAGCTGTGAGGGGTGGAGCTTCGCGTCAGCCGGCCATGTGGTCGCGCGGCAGCTGTGAGGGGTGGAGCGTCGCGTCGGCGTGGTGGTTCAGCGTGTCGGGCGTCAGAACGATGCGGTGGCGAGCTTGACGGCGAACAGGCAGAAGGCCGTCCCCGCGGCGAGGTGTGCGCCGGCGACGACGCGCGGGCGTCCTGCGACGCGGTGGCCGAGCCGCGAACTGATGGCGATGACGGCCGCGAGGTAGATGAGGCTGATGATCTGCATGATGACGGCGAGCACCCCGAAGTTGACCCACAGGTGCGGATCGCCCGGCGTCACGAACTGCACGAAGAACGCGGCGAAGAACAGGATCGACTTGGGGTTGAGCATGCCCGTCACGATCGAGCGGCTGAACGGGGACGCCGCGATGCCGGCGTCATCGGGGGCCGCGCCTGTGTCGATGGGGTTGAGCGAGTCGTCCGTGGCGTCGGCGCGCGTCAGCGCTCGATGTTCGCGCAGCAACTGCACCCCTCGGCGCAGCAGACCGAACCCGAGATAGACGAGGTAGGCGCCGCCGACGAGCGTCAGCGCGCGGAAGAACAGCGACCCGCCCGTCAGCAGCGTGCCCGCCGGCGACGGCCGCGATCATGAGGATGCTGTCGCTGATGAACACACCGGCGGCGGCCTGCCAGCCGGCGCGTCGCGATACCTGCGCGGCGCTCGTCGCGACGAACAGCGAGTTCGGCCCGGGCAGCAGGATTGGTTGTGACAGCTTGGTCTGGCCCCGTTGTGACGGCTTGATCTGGCCCCGCGTGCGACTTGCCGGGGTGTTGACGGTCTGAACTGGCCCCACCCCTTCACGCTGGTCCCCATCACTGGGAACCAGTCGCGAGGGCAAGGGAGCCAAGATGGGGTCACGAGTGCAGCTGTACGCCGACATCCGCTACGACGCGCGAGTCGATGGCCTGTCCATCCGCGAGCTCGCCCGCAAGCACGGAGTCCACCGCCGCACCGTCCGCCAGGCCCTCGCCGCTGCCGAACCCCCACCCCGCAAGAAACCGGTCCGCACGGCACCGCGCCTGGATCCGTACAAGCCGGCGATCGACGAGATGCTCACCTATGACCTGACCGCGCCGCGCAAGCAGCGCCATACCGCGACCAGGATCCTGGCCCGGCTGCGCGACGAGCACGGCGCCACCGACCTGTCCTACTCCACGGTGCGGGACTACGTGCGGGTCAGGCGCGCGCAGATCGATCTGGAGGCCGGGCGCCGGGTGGAGGCGATGGTGCCGCAGGACCATGCCCCCGGCGCGGAGGCCGAGGTCGACTTCGGCGAGGTCTACGTCATCCTCGACGGCGTCAAGACCAAGTGCCACATGTTCGTCTACCGCCTGTCCCACTCCGGCAAGGCCATCCACCGCGTCTACCCGACCGGCGGGCAGGAAGCCTTCCTCGAGGGACACATCGAGGCCTTCCACGCCCTGGGCGGCATCCCGACCCGTCACATCCGCTACGACAACCTCACGTCGGCCGTCGTGCAGGTCATCCACGGCGGGAACCGGCTCCGCGACGAGAACGAACGCTGGGTGCTGTTCCGCTCCCACTACGGTTTCGACGCGTTCTACTGCCAGCCCGGCATCGACGGCGCCCACGAGAAGGGCGGCGTCGAGGGCGAGGTCGGATGGTTCCGCCGCAACCACCTCACCCCCATGCCCGACGTCGCCTCCCTGGACGAACTCAACGTCAAGATCCGCGCCTGGGAAGTCGACGACAACACCCGTCGCATCACTGGCCACGCGAACACGATCGGGCAGGACTACCGCGCCGAACTCCCACACCTGGCACCGTTGCCAGCAGACGACTTCGACCCCGGCCTGATCCTCCACCCCCGGGTCGATCGCTCTGCCCTGATCACGGTCCGCATGGTCAAGTACTCCGTGCCCGCGCACCTGATCGGGCAACGCGTCCGCGTGTCCCTGCGGGCCTCGTGCGTGGTCGTGTTCGAGGGCCGCACCGTCGTCGCCACTCACCCCCGCCTCGGCACCCGTGGCGTGACCCGGGTCGAGCTGGACCACTACCTCGAAGTCCTACGCCACAAGCCCGGCGCGTTCCCCGGCTCCACCGCCCTCGCGCAGGCCCGCGCCGCCGGAGCATTCACCGCAGCCCACGACGCGTTCTGGGCCGCGGCCCGCAAGACCAGCGGCGACGTCGCCGGGACCCAAGCGTTGATCGACGTGCTCCTGCTCCACCGATCCCTCCCGTCCGAGGCGGTGATCGCCGGCATCACCTCGGCCCTGTCGGTGGGCGCGATCAGCCCCGACGTCGTCGCCGTCGAAGCCCGCCGCCACGCCACCACCCACACACCCGCAACTCCGGCCGCCCCGGCCAGGGGTGGGACGGTCGTGAACCTGCCACCCCGACGCCCCACCAACCCGCACCAGGTCATCGCGCACCTGCCCGAAGACACCCGGCCCCTACCCACCGTCACCGCCTACGACGAACTCCTGCGCCGACGCCAACCCAACCCCACCCCGGCCCCCGCCGAGGTCCACCATCACACCCAGACAGGAACCCCATGACCACCACCAGCACCAGCCGCCCCGCGAGCCTTCGCCGGCGTCAGGGCCTGACCGAACAAGCCGCGCAGGCCGCGATCGACCAGGCCTGCCGCCGGCTTCGGCTGCCCACCATCCGCGCCGTCGTCGACGACGCCGTGACGGCCGCCACAAAGGAACAACTCACCTACCAAGGCTTCCTCGCCGAACTCCTCCTGGCCGAGGTCGACGACCGCGACCGCCGCTCCACCCTCCGTCGCATCAAGAGCGCCGGCTTCCCCCGCGAGAAATGGCTCGCCGACTTCGACTTCACCGCGAACCCCAACATCAACCCCGCCACCATCAACGAGCTCGCCACCGGCGACTGGATCCGGCGTGGTGACCCCCTGTGCCTGATCGGGGACTCCGGCACCGGCAAATCCCACCTGCTCATCGCGCTCGGCACCGCCGCCGCCGAGCAGGGCTACCGCGTCCGCTACACCCTCGCCACCCGCCTGGTGAACGAGCTCGTCGAAGCCGCCGACGAGAAACAACTCACCAAGACCATCAACCGCTACGGCCGCGTCGACCTCCTCGTGATTGACGAACTCGGCTACATGGAACTCGACCGGCGCGGCGCCGAGCTGCTGTTCCAAGTCCTCACCGAACGCGAGGAGAAGAACGCCATCGCGATCGCCTCCAACCAGTCCTTCTCCGCCTGGACCGACACCTTCACCGACCCCCGCCTGTGCGCAGCGATCGTCGACCGCCTCACCTACAACGCCACCATCATCGAAACAGGCACCAACTCCTACCGCCTCGCCCACACCCGAGCCCGGCACCGGACCCCCGCAACAGGCGCGTGACATCACTACTTTGCCGATGTGCGGACCTTCCTTGCGAATGCGGCACCGGAGGTCTCCGCAAGCGGGTGTTGCGTTCGAGCGCGCTCGAAGCCGTAGCGTCACCGACATGAACCTCGAGCTGGAACAGGCCCTCCGCCTCGCCACCGACCCACCCGGCGGGATCTCGGTCGAGGCACTGAAAGATCTCGTTCGCGACGACCCCACGACGTGGTGGGACATCGCCGAAGCAGCCGACCACCTGGACGTCACCGTCCACACGCTGCGCTACTACGAACGCATTGGCATGGTCGCCGTCGCCAGAGACGACGTCGGGCACCGCCGCTACGACTCACCCGCCATCCGCCGCCTGATGTTCATCACGCGCATGCGCACCGCAGGAATGACGATCGCCGACCTCAAGGAGTACCTGAACCTGGTCGACGCGGGACGACAGACCATCCCCCAACGACTCGACCTCATGCTCGAACACCGCGACACCCTGCGCCGCCAGATCGGCCAACTCCAACTGGCCCTCGCGGCGACCGAATACAAGATCGCCACCTACCAGGAAGGCCCGACACCATGACCACCCTCGGCACCCTCACCGCGTCCCCGATCGGGTTCGGCTGCATGGCCCTGAGTCACATCTACGGCGGCACCACCGACGCCCAGGCCCGCCGGACCCTCGACGAGTCGATAGACGCGGGCATCACGTTCCTGGACACGGCCGACGTCTACGGGGAGCCCCGTGCCGGCAGCAGCGGCCCAGCCGGGACGAACGAGGAGATGCTCGCACCCCTGCTCGCCCGCCGCCGCGACGGAGTGCAGCTGGCCACAAAGTTCGGCATCACCGGCATCACCCTTGGTGAGGACCACCGAGGGCAGAAGTCCACCGACGGACGTCCCGAGTACGTGTCCCAAGCCTGCGACGCGTCGCTGCGCCGCCTCGACGTCGAGACCATCGACCTGTACTACCTGCACCGCACCGACCCCGACATCCCCATCGAGGAGACCGTGGGCGCCATGGCGCAGCTCGTGACCCAGGGCAAGGTACGTCACCTCGGCCTGTCAGAGGTCACCGCGGACGAACTGCGTCGAGCCCACGCGACGGCCGCGATCACGGCCGTCCAGTCCGAATGGAGCCTGTGGTCGCGTGATGTCGAGGCTCACGTGGTCCCGGCCTGCGCGGAACTCGGGATCGGATTCGTGCCCTACAGCCCCTTGGGACGAGGCTTCCTCACCGGCACCCTCACCCCCGCGCAGATCGCGACCGACCTCCGCGGCCGCACCGAACGCATGGGGGCCGGGTGGGATGCCAACCAGCAGGCTCTCGCGATCGTCACCCGCGTTGCCGCCGAGATCGGAGCCACCAACGCCCAGATCTCCCTGGCGTGGCTGCTGCAGAAGGCAGAGCAGTTCCGAGTCGCCTGCGTCCCGATCCCAGGTTCACGCACGGCATCCCGCATGATCGAGAACCTCGGCAGTGCAGACATCGACCTCACGCCGACCCAGATGGACCTCCTGGACCACATCGCACGCACCGTGCACGGTGATCGCAACATCTCCGACGATCCCCGCTGGATCAGCTCCGGACGGGAGCAGTGACGCGCCAACATCCGCTTCTGCCGCGACGAGATCACTGACCTCATCTCGCCATTCAGTCTCCGGTGTTGCCGTCGATCTGTTCGCGCAGGAGATCGAGGTGGCCCAGGTGGCGGGCGTACTCCTCGATGAGGTGAACGAGAATCCAACGCAGGTTGACGTGCGCCGGGGTGGGCGCCCCCCAGGCCCGGACGCTGAGCTCATCTAGTGTCGGGGCAGCCGAGTAGGTGCTGTTCGCGTTAGCGATGGCCTTGTCGAACCACGCACGCAGGTCTTTGCCCGAGTCGGCGTCCGCTTCCCACTCCCAGTCACCCTCAGCCTGCTGCCAGCCCGAGCGCCACGGCTCGTCCAGCTCCCCGACATCCTGCCCGGCGAAACAGCCGCGGGCCCACCATGTCTCGCAGCTGGCCAGGTGCTTGATGATCGCGCCGATGCTCATCATCGATGGATGCCCGGCCAAGCGGGTGCGCAGCTGCTGGTCGTCCAAGCCCTCAGTCTTACGGCGCGCGACACTGCGCTGGAAGTCGAGGAATGACGTCAGGGTTGATCGTTCGTCACTCGCGGGGGCGATGTCGGGCAAGGGCGTCGTCACAGCCAGGAGCCTACCGAACGAAGCCGAGAGAGGCCCGCGCTCAAGGGCCCAGGCGCTCAGCCCGTCAGCTGGCATAATGCGCCCGGCCGACACGCTCTCCTGCCGCGTTGGGTCACTGCTCCAACATTCGGTGTCCCAACGACATCTGGAGGCGCACCAGGTAGCCGTCGGGGTCCTGCACGAGGAACTGGCGAACACCCGCCTACTCGCTCGGACTGAGGCGGTACCACTTCACTTCCGGCTCCATGAACAAGGGCCAGGCCGCCTCACGGAGCTGCCTGAGTTGCACGGCAACATCGGGCACGGAGATCTGGAAGTTGATCCCGCGCCCCAAGGGAAGGTCGAAGGGCGCCGTTCGCCACGTCCTGCCGATGTCGGCCTGGTCGAGCATGAGGTGAGCGCCGCCGAGAGCGCGAGGTAGGCGAAGCCCTCCTCGGCCTGCGGTAAAGCACGGCGAAGCCCAGCAGGTCACACCAGAACCGGACGGACACGCTGCAGTCGGTCACGGCCAGTTCGGGCACAAGAGACGGTTCAGCACTCATGATCACCAGCCTCCCAGAGCGCATTCCCGAGCGCCCTGCGCTACCGCTGATCTAGCGCCAGATGGGGCCACGTGGGGCCGTCATCCCGGGGCCGGATGAAGTTGACATAGCCAGTAGAGGCTCTGGTGTGCCCCGGGGCGATTCAGTCCGGGCGGATCCGCGGTCGTCGACCTTGGTCATTCGCGGGGACCAGAGTTTGGGCTTTACGAGGAGGTATCCTTAGCGCGAATGAAGGCCACTTCCCGCAGAGCTGTCAAGCCCGCAGCGGTCTCGATGCCTTCAAGGACGGTCGTAGCCCTAAAGGCATCCGGCCATCGTCTCGACCGGGTTCCTGTGCCCAGCCCCTCGGTCGCCTCAGGGCGGCGGCAACCAATGGATCTTGACCTACCGATTCTCCAATTAGTCGCGACAGGGACATCGTCGTCTTATGAAGGACGCTTCACCGTGCAGCGGGGGCGTGGGCCCTGGAGCGAAAGGTGGTCGTCCTAGCCCCCGCGATACTTCGCGGGCAATAGTCTTTCGATCTCAGGCACGTTCGCCGGGGCGCACGGCCTGAGCTCGTGCCAGACCACCACCATGAGGGCCAGGGTGGACCCTGGCTCGTCGTCCATCTTGAAGCCACCGCTGGGGTAGTCAGCGGCAAACCTTTCGATAACATCGAGCGGCAACCGAATCTATTCAGACTTCCGACTGAGCATTGGCGTCTCGCAGGCTCGACCCAGCGCATGAAGTGCCTTGTGAACCTGGTCCACGCGAAGCTGAGGTGGGTGCTGCCTTGGAACTGGAAGCCTGTACGGAGCGAGGTTGCCTTCACTCGACGAGGTCGGTGGGGTCATTTGAGGCTCGTGACGAAGGAGCAACTGCGCCGCTATCGCCGTCACTGAGAACCTGGCCTCCGTATTCAACGGTCTCCGCCGCGCCGCGGGACCTCGCCCGGGCGACCACTCGACTGGCTCTGACGAGTCATGTCCTACGGTGAATCAGGATTCTGACTTCGTCCACGGCTCGGACTGTGTGAGTGAGTACAGGTACGCCATCGCGGGGACGACGATGATCGCGGCTAGGACGACGACGCCGAGCAGTGCGGCGAGTGTGGCTGGTGACCCGGCGGCATCGGCAATGCTGACTTGGTCGACGAGTAGCCAGGGGTACTGGGCTATGCCCCAGCCGAGTACCACCGCCGCGCCGGCAAGCACCGCGGTGAGGCGCGCCGCCGGGAAGCGGCGCGCGACCAGGAGCACCAGTGTGGCGAGACCCGCCACGGCCGAGATGCCGATCAGGGGTGCCGCCTTCCCGGTCAGACCGGCGTAGAGAGTCGGGGCGTCGTGCTTGATGGGCACCAGAGCGACGAACACGATCAGCCCGGTCGTGACGCCCACGGCCAGGGACCGGATCCGTAGCTGTGCCGTGAGCACGAATGCACTGGCGCGGGCGGCGTCGGCCACGAGGAACACCCCGGCCAGGAAGGTGCAGGTGCCGACCGCGATGAGGCCCCCGAAGATCGAGGTGGGGTTGACCCAGGAGTCGATCAGCGGGCCGCGTCCGGTCGCCGGCACCCGGCCCGACGCGATCGCCCCCGCGACACAACCGAAGAAGAACGGTGTGATCAGCGAGGAGGCAGCGAAGAACGCGCCGAACAGCCGTGCCTGGGCGAGGGTGGCGGCGTACTTGCGGAAGGCGAACGAGGCTCCGCGCAGGACGATCCCGAGCAATGCCAGCAGCAGCGGGATGATCAGGGTGCTCATCATGGCCGCGAACGAGACTGGGAACGCAGTCCACCAGGTCACCAGGCAGAAGATCAGCCACACGTGGTTCGCCTCCCATACCGGCCCGATGCTGTGGTCGATGAGGGTGCGCAGCTCGGCTCCCGACGCGGAGCCACCCGCGGTCAGGTCGAAGAATCCGGAGCCGAAGTCGGCGCCGCCGAACAGCGAGTAGGCCAGCACGCCCACGAAGAGCGCGGCGGCAGCGGCCAGCGCGAGGGTCATCGGTCGGTTCTCTGAGTGTCGGAGAGTCGCGCTTGCGGTCCGTAGGGGCTGGGCAGGTCCAGCTCACCCGAGCGCCAGCGGCGCGCCATCGACCGGAGCACGACGTAGGCGCCCACCGTCATGGCGGCGTACACCAGGAACGTGACCCCGAACAGCCACCACAATCCGGAGTTGCTGCCCGCCGCCTCGGTGGTGCGCAGCACGCCGAACACCGTCCACGGCTGCCGACCCACCTCCGTCGCGATCCACCCGGCCTCCAGAGCGATGATCGCGAGCGGACCCGCCGCCGCGGAGAACCGCAGGAACCAGCGGTTCTCGAGCAGGTCACGATCGCGCCAGCGAGTCCACCAGAACAGCACCACGGCCAGCGCCAGCAGGGTGCCGATCCCGACCATCGACTGAAAAGCCAAGTGGGCAATGTTCACCGGCGGCTGGTCTGCGACCGGGATCGTATCCAGGCCCTGGACCGGGGTGGTGAAAGAGTTGCGAGAGATGATCGATCCGAGCAGCGGGATGTCGATCGCCCCCCGGACCTGACCATCGACCAGGACACCGCCCAGACGCAAAGGGGACGGGCTCTCGGTCGTGGTCGCGAGCTCGAACGCCGCCAGCTTCGAGGGTTGGGTGCCACCGAGCCGTAGCCCCAGCAGGTGCCCGATGAAGGGCTGCACCAGCGCTGCCGCGCTAGCGAAGACGAACGGGACGCTGAACCCGAGCCGGTGGTGCGCATCGACGCGGCCGCGGAGCATGCCCACCGCGTACACACCCGAGACCAGGAAGCCCACGACCATGAACGCGCCCACCCACATATGCGCGAACTGGCCCCAGACCCCGTCGTTGAAGAACGCACGCCACGGCTGGACGTCGGTGACTTCACCGTTGACCATCCGGAAACCCGTGGGGTTGTTCATCCAGGCATTGACCGCGATCACGCTGAACGTGCCGACGACCCCCGAGATGGCCATCGGAATCAACATCAGAACGTGCCGATTCGGGGGCATCCGGCCCCAGCCGTAGAGGTAGATGCCGAGAAAGATCGCCTCAACGAAGAAGGCCAGCCCCTCGACGGCGAACGGCAACCCCAACACGTCGCCGAAGCGACCCATCAGACCGGGCCACAGCAGCCCCATCTCGAAACTCAACACGGTGCCGGAGACCGCACCGATGGCAAACAAGACCGCCGCTACCTTCGACCAGCGCTGCGCCAGGCCCAGTGCCACCTGGTCGTCGCGGCGGATCCCCCGCGAGTGCATCACCAGGATCATCGCGGGGAACGCCACCCCGAAGCAGGCCAGGATGATGTGCCATCCCAAGGTCATCGCCATCTGCTCGCGCGCCGGCAGCAACCCGGCAGGGTCGGCAGTAAGTACCTGGAGCAGCGCGTCGCGGGTGACCACGGTCCCGACGGTACGTGCGCACAGCCGCGAACCGGTCACCCATAGCGCTACTTGTGAAATGTTTCACAAGTCTAGAATGCTCCTCAAGCGCAGCCCCGGGCGCGCTCAGTCGTTCGAGTAGATGCGCTCGTCACCGGCTACCTCGGCTCGCCGTTCAGGTGCCGGCCGCCCTCGAGCACAGGGCTGGTGGGCTGCTGCCTGATCGTGCTCCGGCAACGATCAGGTCGCCGAACCCGCGTGCCCGTGGCTCAGACGCGACCGCCGGTAGTCGCTCGGCGGGGGAGGGGCTCGTCGGGGGAACCAGTCGTGGGCGTCATAAGCTGGCCACTTCGTTGCGCCCACACCTCGAACGCCAGTGTGGCGAAGGGCGGCACCGAACACGCCAGCCCCACCAGGGTGGTCCAACGACCCCATCCGAGCGCGCGTGAGACCAGGAATGTGATCAGCACATACGCGACGAAGATGCCGCCGTGGATGGGTCCGAAGATCCGTACCCCGAGGTCCCCCGCATCCGTGAGGTACTTGAAGTACATGCCGGTCAGCAGACCCGCCCACGAGATGGCCTCGGCCGTGGCGACGATCCGGAACAACTGCGCGTAGGTTCGAGGGGACACTCGGGCAGTGTAGGAGGAGCCGAAAGTCAACCAGACTTTGCATCCGTCGAACCAACGTCGAAAGCCACCAGATGGAATGATCGGCGAGATCGGGCCTTCGACCCGCAGCACAACCCGGGCCGGCACCCGCGTGTGTACGTCGCGGGCCGGCGGGTCTGACGATTCCAGCTCGGCGTGTGCTTTGCGGGCGGTGCGGCCCCCGTGAGGTGGATGGTGGCGAGCGCGTCGGCGGCCAGCAGTTGGAGCGCCGGTTTCACGAGCTCCTCTCGACCCCGTCGCGTTCCTTGAGCATCTGGCGCATCTGGTCGATCTCGGCGAGCTGGGCGGTGCGGATGGCATTGGCCAGCTTGACTACCTGGGGATCATCGGATTTCTGGATCACTGCCTCGGCCATCATTACCCCGGCCTGGTGATGCGGGATCATCAGCTGCAGCCATAGGACCTCGGCGGCCCGACCGCTCGCAGCTTTCAGCCGCGCCAGATCCGCGGCCGATGCCATCCCGGGCATCCGACCGTCCGGCAACATCGTCATCGAGCCGGATCCGGACGGCATGCCAGCCATCCCGGCATGATCCATCCCCGACATCCACGCCATCGACGTACGGGGGGAGGTCTGCGGGAGTCCCCAGCCGTCCAGCCAGGCGTACATCTGGCCGATCTGCTGCTGCTGGCTGGTGATCACGTCGTAGGCCATCGCCCGCAGGCCCGGGTCAGCGCTCTTCTCCCGCACGATCAGGGACATCTCAACGGCCTGGGCGTGGTGGACCTGCATGTCCCGGGCAAATCCAGCCTCGGGACTGTCATCGGCCGGTGGCGAGGCAGGACGGCCCACGAGGTACCCGACCCCGCCGGCCACCACCAAGCCGACTACCAGCAGCACCGCCACCACCGGCAACCAAGGACGGTGTCGGTCGGGGCGGGGGCGAGCGGCAACTTCGGCGTACTCCGCAAGATCCTCTGGCAGAGACGGTTCTTTGGTCATCGAGATCCCCCGATCAGGGCTGCGTGGTCGGGGATGGTGCGGGCATACCGCCGCCGGCGTTCAGTGGCAGGGTGCCGTCGGAGCCGCCGGTGCACGCGGCGCCGCTCTCGGGCGCTTGAGCACCCTGCCGGTACTCCCGGATGAAGGCCGCGAGACGGGGATCGTCCGCACCGTCGAGGGAGAGCTGTTTACCCCACGCCGAGGCGACGACCGGAGCCTTCAGCCCGGGAAACGGCGAGAGCACCGCGTAGGTGCTCGGGATCGCGGCCTTCAGAGTCGCGACCTGAGCGGCCGGCAGATCGGGTCGATACGTGACCCAGACGGCTCCGTGCTCCATCGAGTGCACCGCGTTCTCGTTGGGCACCGGGGTGGGATAGGTGGCGCAGTTGAGCCAGATGGGGTTGTGCTTTCCGCCCGCGGGCGGAGTCTGCGCATACGTAACCGGGGTCTGCACGTGCTCGGGGGTGACCTTGTAGCTCTTCACGGCCGCCAGGTCGGGCTTGTTCGCCTCGGTGCGGATCAGGCTGACGGCGACGCCGCCGACGATGAGCAGCACCGCGGCTGCGGTGACGGAGTAGATCAGCAGAGCACGCCGACGCTCCTTGCGCTTCTGCTCACGCCGCAGTTGCTGGACCCGCGCGGCCCGCTGTGTGTGGTCCTTGCGACCCTTCGAAGACATCTGCTGTCTTGCCTTTCGTTGTTCTGTCCCCTGGCCCGTGCCGGTTGCAGGTGGGAACTGTTTCGGTGGCTGACCTGACGGCTGCCGGGCGCTTGCGACGGGAGCCACAGGCACCCGATGGGAGGTCGGCCGAGGGCGCCTGCCCGCACCGCGGCGATTGCGACGCTCGCCTTGCCCGACGATATCGGGGTCGGGCCCGCAGCGGGTCAACGCCGCGCGGCGCGGTCCTCGCGGCGCGTCAGTCGAAGAGCTCGCCGAGGAAGCCCTTCTTCCGCTTGCCGTGGTGTCCGCCGTACTGGGGCTTGCCATGGTGTCCGCCTTGGTCCCAGCCGTAACCCGGAGGCTGGTTCGCCTGGGCGGGCGGCCCGGGGACCGGGGCGCCGCGGCCCTGCTGGGCGGCCTGGGTGTAGGCCGCCTCGGCATCGATCAGCTGCTCCAGCTCACCGCGGTCGAGGAAGACACCGCGACACTCGGTGCACTGGTCGATCTGAATGCCGTTGCGCTCGTAACTACGCATCGCGCCGTGACATTTGGGGCAGGTCAGCTCGGTTGTCATTGCTTCAGACTCCTTGTGGGGGTCGGTCGGATCCAACGTCGACTACTGTACATATGACAACTCGTTCAACTGTTCAGGAGTTCCCGTGACCCGATCCCAAGATGCCCAGGTGGTGGGCCTCGATGCCTGCACCTCGACCCAAGTCGACGAAGGCCGAGTGGAGGCCACGAGGCCTCTTCTGGTCACCCCAGCGGAGTCGAGCCGGATCGCGGACGCGTTCGCGCTGCTATCCGATCCAGGCAGGGTGCGGGTGCTGTTCGCGTTGCTGGAGGCAGGCGAGACCTGCGTGTGCGACCTGGCAGAGATGGTCGACATGTCCCCCTCCGCGCTGTCCCACGGACTGCGACTGCTCCGCACTGCAGGCGTCGTCACCAATCGCCGCGACGGCCGGATGGTCCGCTACCGCCTCGCGGATAGTCACGTACGCCTTCTCCTCGACGTCACGCGTGAGCACCTCGACCACGCCGTCCACGGCACCCCGGGGGTCTGAGGGATGGGACACGACCACGGCCACAGCCACGCCAGCGCAGCCACCGCCGGGGCCCGACACCGCACACCCCTACTGATCGCCTTCGGCCTGACCGCGGCCTACATGCTCGTCGAACTCACCGTGGGCTTGACCACCGGCTCCCTGGCTCTGCTGTCGGATGCCGCACACATGGGCACCGACGTCCTCGGCCTGGGGATGGCGTTGGCCGCGATCACCCTGGCCCAAGCCTCCGGGAACCCGCAGCGCACCTTCGGCACCTACCGACTCGAGGTCCTCGCTGCCCTGACCAACGGGGTGCTGCTGTTCGGAGTGGCCGGGTACGTGCTGTACGAAGCCTGGCAAAGATTCTCCTCCCCACCCGACGTCCCAGGGCTGCCGATGCTGGCCGTGGCAGTGGTGGGTCTGATCGTCAACCTGATCAGCTTTCGGCTGTTGATGGCCGGGGCTAAGGAATCCCTCAACGTCAAGGGCGCCTACCTCGAGGTGTTCTCCGACATGCTCGGCTCGGTGGGTGTCATCGTCGCCGCCATCATCATCTTCACCACCGGCTGGCGCTACGCGGACCCCCTGATCGGGGCCGCGATCGGCTTGTTCATCCTCCCCCGGACATGGAAACTCATCGCGCAAGCCTTGAGAATCTTGATGGAGGTCGCCCCGCCCGGACTCGACGTGGGCGAGGTCGAGGCCCGGATCAGGGCGCTGCCGGGCGTCGCGGACGTGCACGACTTGCACATCTGGACCGTCACCTCCGGACTGGACACCGCCACCGGGCACGTGGTGCTGGCCGACGACGCCGAGCTACACGCCGTCCTCGACCGGGTCACCGCGTTGCTCGCCGAGGAGTACCACGTCACCCATGCCACCATCCAGTGCGAACCAGCCAGCCACGAAGAACATGTCAACCCCATCTGACCTCCATAGCTGCCGAGAACGCAGAACCCGGAAAGGTCCTCGATGAACGCCGTCGGACAGGCAGCGCTCCTGGTCAGCTTTCCCGTCGCCGCGGGAGCCATCGGCTCCACCGTCGCCGCGGTACGACGCCCGGGCTCCCGGCTGGTCAGCGGCATTCAGCACTTCGCCGCCGGCGTTGTCATCGCCGCACTGGCCGGGGAGCTGCTGCCCGACCTACGACACGAGGGCAATCTGGGCTGGGTCGCCGCCGGCTTCACCGCCGGCGTCGTACTCGTACTCTCCCTCGCCGCCTACGGACGTCGCCTCGACGGCAAGCAGGAATCCACACCCAGAACCTCCACAGGCGATCGCGTCGCAGCCACCGTCCCAATAGGGCTCCTGGTGACAGCGGCGATCGACCTGCTCGTCGATGGCGTGCTTGTCGGTCTCGGCGCGCAGCTCGGATCCACCCAAGCACTCATCTTGACCATCGCACTCACCCTCGAGATCCTCTTCCTGTCCCTCTCGCTGGCCGCCGAACTGAACGACCGGGGCCTCTCCGCTCGCCGAGCCGCACTTATTTGCACCGCCCTCGGTATGAGCACCGCGGTCGGCGCCATCGCCGCCGCCGCAATCCTGAGCGGCGTCGGACCCGCCGTCCTGGCCTTCGTGTTGGCGTTCGGAGCGGCAGCGTTGTTGTACCTGGCCGTGGAGGAACTCCTGGTCGAGGCGCACGAAGAGGCCGAGACCGCACTTCTCGGCGCCATGTTCTTCGCTGGCTTCCTTGCTATCTACGTTCTGGCTGAACTCGGAGGCTGACCGACCCGAGGGTTCGTTCGCGCAACGGCTGCCAGTGCCACCGGCGTGGAGGCATCAACCGCCGTTGAGACCTCGCTGAATGACAGGAGGCTCGACTGCCTCGGTCTGTGAGGATGGCGACGTTATCGGAGATGACCGGCACCGGATTCATAGTGTCCTGTCGGGTACGCCTGGACGACGGCGCTGGCGAGCTTCGGCACGGCGTCGGTCAATGCGTGCTCGGCGGAGTGGGCGAGTTGGTGGGCTTCAGCGGGTGAGGTGTTGCTTTCGATGTCGAGGTCGGCGTCGGCGTGGATCTCGTGGCCGATCCAGCGCATTCTGACCCGTCGCACGGCAACAACGCCTGGGATCGCCTTCAAGCTGTCCTCGGCGGCGTCAACCATGGCGGGGTCGCCGGCGTCCATAAGGCGGCGGAAGATGACCCGCGTCGCGGTCCGCAGGACGGCCAGGATGGCCAGGGTGATGAGAAGGCCGACGATGGGGTCGGCGGCTTCCCAACCCGCGTCGACGCCCGCGGCGCCGATCACGACCGCGAGTGAGGTGAAGCCGTCGGTGCGTGCGTGCAGGCCATCGGCGACCAGGGCTGCCGATCCGATCTGCCGACCGACACGGATCCGGACGATCGCAACCGCCTCGTTGCCGAAGAAGCCGACCAGCCCGGCGAGAGCGACCCAGCCGAGATGGTCAACGGGTCTCGGATTGATCAGCCGCCCGATCGATTCGTAGCCGGCCACCACGGCGGACAGAGCGATCATGGCCACGACGCAGAGTCCCGCCCCAGGTCCTCGGCTCGGCCGTAGCCGTAGGTGTAGCGGCGGGTGTCGGTGCGCGACGGCCGATGGCGAAGGCCAGCCAGAGCGGCAGCGCGGTCAGATCGTCGGAGAAGTTGTGGGTGGTATCCGCCAGCAGTGCCACCGGGCCCGAGATCACCACCACCGCAAGCTGCGCCAGCGAGGTCAGGCCGAGCGAGACCAGACTGATCTTGACCGCACGGTTGCCCTGCGAACTGGACTCCAACGCGGCATCAAGGGAGTCTGCGGCGTCGTGAGAGTGCGGGCGCGGCACGTGGGGCAAACGGTCTCGCAAAGTAGGTCGGCCGTCTCGGCCGAAATCGTGTTCGTGCTGGTGAACGTCGTCGCGCCCCTGCCCGTGGCCGGGATCCTGGAGGCTCACTGCTCGCCTCGTCGAGACGGCGGCAGTGGCGTCACCTCGTCTTGGTGATGCCGCGGCAAGTCAGGCCGGCATGCTCAGCGTTGAAGACCGCGTCTCTGACCAGCCGCGCGACGTGGTCGTTCTCGACTCGGTAGAAGACATGCGTCCCGTCGCGCCGAGTTCGCACCAGTCGGGCCATCTGTAGCTTGGCGAGGTGCTGCGATAGAAGGGGCGGGCGTTGCCACGGAGCTCCCCAGATCGTTGACGGCCAACTCGTCATCGAGGATCGCCCACAACAGGCGCACACGAGTTGCGTCCGCGAGCATCCGGAACACTTCGGCAGCCAGTTCCGCCTGCTCAACGGGGAGTTCGGATGATGGGTGATTATCTGCATTCATACGCAGGTAGTAGCTGTGTGCCGCCAGCGTTGCGAGCACGCCTACTTCGTCGCGCTCGGCGTTTGGCCGCCGATGACAAACCCCGCAAGGACGAGCACACCGCCCAGGGGCCAGCCTGCGAAAAGGTCCTGTCGGCCCTGCGACATCGGCATCCAGTCCAACCCCATATGCATGAGTGTGTGGTTGATAACGATGAGCGCGCCAACGATCACCAGTGCGTAGGCGACGACTTTCCGCCAGGTCCAGCCGCGAAGCTGGCGGGCGATCTCGCGCTGCATCTGCGCGCGCTCCCGGGCGGCTGCTTCGGCAGCACTCAAGACCTCTTGGCGTCGGCGGGTCCGCCTGAGTGGTTGTGACAGCTTGGTTTGGCCCCGTTGTGACGGCCTGATCTGGCCCCGAGTGCGACTTGCCGGGGTGTTGACGGTCTGAACTGGCCCCACCCCTTCACGCTGGTCCCCATCACTGGGAACCAGTCGCGAGGGCAAGGGAGCCAAGATGGGGTCACGAGTGCAGCTGTACGCCGACATCCGCTACGACGCGCGAGTCGATGGCCTGTCCATCCGCGAGCTCGCCCGCAAGCACGGAGTCCACCGCCGCACCGTCCGCCAGGCCCTCGCCGCTGCCGAACCCCCACCCCGCAAGAAACCGGTCCGCACGGCACCGCGCCTGGATCCGTACAAGCCGGCGATCGACGAGATGCTCACCTATGACCTGACCGCGCCGCGCAAGCAGCGCCATACCGCGACCAGGATCCTGGCCCGGCTGCGCGACGAGCACGGCGCCACCGACCTGTCCTACTCCACGGTGCGGGACTACGTGCGGGTCAGGCGCGCGCAGATCGATCTGGAGGCCGGGCGCCGGGTGGAGGCGATGGTGCCGCAGGACCATGCCCCCGGCGCGGAGGCCGAGGTCGACTTCGGCGAGGTCTACGTCATCCTCGACGGCGTCAAGACCAAGTGCCACATGTTCGTCTACCGCCTGTCCCACTCCGGCAAGGCCATCCACCGCGTCTACCCGACCGGCGGGCAGGAAGCCTTCCTCGAGGGACACATCGAGGCCTTCCACGCCCTGAGCGGCATCCCCACCCGACACATCCGCTACGACAACCTCACCTCCGCCGTCGTGCAGGTCATCCACGGCGGCGACCGGCTACGCGACGAGAACGAACGCTGGGTGCTGTTCCGCTCCCACTACGGCTTCGACGCGTTCTACTGCCAGCCAGGCATCGACGGCGCCCACGAGAAAGGTGGCGTCGAGGGCGAGGTCGGCTGGTTCCGCCGCAACCACCTCACCCCCATGCCCGAGGTCCCCAGCCTGGACGAACTCAACGACAAGATCCGTGCCTGGGAACACGATGACAACACCCGCCGCATCACCGGCCATGCGAACACGATCGGGCAGGACTACCACGCCGAACTCGACCACCTGGCGCCGTTGCCGGCCGAGGACTTTGACCCTGGCCTGATCCTCCACCCGCGCGTCGATCGCTCCGCCCTGATCACCGTCCGCATGGTCAAGTACTCCGTCCCCGCACACCTGATCGGGCAACGCGTCCGCGTCAGCCTGCGGGCCTCGTGCGTGGTCGTCTTCGAAGGCCGCACCATAGTGGCCACCCACCGACGCCTCGGCACCCGTGGGGTGACCCGGGTCGAGCTGGACCACTACCTCGAAGTCCTACGCCACAAGCCCGGCGCGTTCCCCGGCTCCACCGCCCTCGCGCAGGCCCGCGCCGCCGGAGCATTCACCGCAGCCCACGACGCGTTCTGGGCCGCGGCCCGCAAGACCAGCGGCGACGTCGCCGGGACCCAAGCGTTGATCGACGTGCTCCTGCTCCACCGATCCCTCCCGTCCGAGGCGGTGATCGCCGGCATCACCTCGGCCCTGTCGGTGGGCGCGATCAGCCCCGACGTCGTCGCCGTCGAAGCCCGCCGCCACGCCACCACCCACACACCCGCAACTCCGGCCGCCCCGGCCAGGGGTGGGACGGTCGTGAACCTGCCACCCCGACGCCCCACCAACCCGCACCAGGTCATCGCGCACCTGCCCGAAGACACCCGGCCCCTACCCACCGTCACCGCCTACGACGAACTCCTGCGCCGACGCCAACCCAACCCCACCCCGGCCCCCGCCGAGGTCCACCATCACACCCAGACAGGAACCCCATGACCACCACCAGCACCAGCCGCCCCGCGAGCCTTCGCCGGCGTCAGGGCCTGACCGAACAAGCCGCGCAGGCCGCGATCGACCAGGCCTGCCGCCGGCTTCGGCTGCCCACCATCCGCGCCGTCGTCGACGACGCCGTGACGGCCGCCACAAAGGAACAACTCACCTACCAAGGCTTCCTCGCCGAACTCCTCCTGGCCGAGGTCGACGACCGCGACCGCCGCTCCACCCTCCGTCGCATCAAGAGCGCCGGCTTCCCCCGCGAGAAATGGCTCGCCGACTTCGACTTCACCGCGAACCCCAACATCAACCCCGCCACCATCAACGAGCTCGCCACCGGCGACTGGATCCGGCGTGGTGACCCCCTGTGCCTGATCGGGGACTCCGGCACCGGCAAATCCCACCTGCTCATCGCGCTCGGCACCGCCGCCGCCGAACAGGGCTACCGCGTCCGCTACACCCTCGCCACCCGGCTCGTGAACGAGCTCGTCGAAGCCGCCGACGAGAAACAACTCACCAAGACCATCAACCGCTACGGCCGCGTCGACCTCCTCGTGATTGATGAGCTCGGCTACATGGAACTCGACCGGCGAGGGGCGGAGCTGTTGTTCCAGGTCCTCACCGAGCGGGAGGAGAAGAACGCCATCGCGATCGCGTCCAACCAGTCCTTCTCCGCCTGGACCGACACCTTCACCGACCCCCGCCTGTGCGCAGCGATCGTCGACCGTCTCACCTACAACGCCACCATCATCGAAACCGGCACCAACTCCTACCGCCTCGCCCACACCCACGCACGGCATCTGTGATGGGGTGAACAACGACCGGCTGGGCTCTTGGGGTCAACGGCGGCGACGAAGCCGCAAGGAATTGGTGATCACGCTGACCGAGCTGAGGGCCATGGCGGCTGCCGCGATGACGGGCGACAGGAGCCAGCCGAAGGCCGGGTAGAGGGCGCCAGCGGCCAGCGGGATGCCGACGACGTTGTACACGAACGCGAAGACCAGGTTCTGGCGGATGTTGCGCATCGTGTCGACCGACAGGTCGCGGGCCTTGACCAGGGCAGCGAGGTCGCCGCCGAGCAGGGTCACGTCGGCGCTCTCGATGGCCACGTCGGTGCCGGTGCCCATGGCCACACCCACATCGGCCGCGGCAAGGGCGGGGGCATCGTTGACGCCGTCGCCGGCCATGGCGACGGCGTGGCCCTGGGCCTGCAGTGCCTGCACGTGGCCGTGCTTCTGGTCGGGCAGGACGTCGGCGACGACCTGGTCGATGTGCAGCTCGTCGGCGATGGCCCGGGCAGTCGTGGCATTGTCGCCGGTGAGCATGACGACCTTCATCCGGCGCCGACGCAGGTCCTCGATCGCCCGCGCGGTGGTCGCCTTGAGCGGGTCAGCGATGGCCATCACACTGGCCGGCCGGCCGTCGACGGCCACGACGATCGCGGTCGCACCACGACGACGGTAGGCCTCCACCACGGCGTCCAGGCCATGGGTGTCGACCTGCTGGCTGCCCAGGAAGGCGGGGCTGCCGACGAGCACGCGCTGGCCGTCGACGGTGGCGCTGACACCGCCACCCGGGTGGGCGGCGAAGGCGCTGGCTGCCGGCACCGTGCGTCCCGTCTGGCGGGCAGCATCGACCACGGCCCTGGCGAGCGGGTGTTCGGAGCCGGCCTCCACAGCCGCGGCGAGCAGCAGTGCCTGCGCGTCGTCACGTCCGTCGACGCCCTGCTGGTCGACCAGGCTGGGGCGGCCCTGGGTGAGGGTGCCGGTCTTGTCGACGACGAGGGTGTCGACCTTCTGCAGTCGTTCGAGGGCCTCGGCGTTCTTGACCAGCACGCCCTCGCTGGCGCCGCGCCCCACCCCGACCATGATCGACATTGGCGTGGCCAGGCCCAGCGCGCACGGGCAGGCGATGATCAGCACGCTGACGGCGGCCACGATCGCGAACGGAAGCCGCGGCTGCGGGCCCATGGCCAGCCACAACCCGAAGGTGGCCAGGGCGACGGCGATCACGACCGGCACGAACACCGCCGAGATCTTGTCGACCAGTCCCTGGATCGGGGCGCGGGACCGCTGCGCCTGGGAGACCAGGTCGACGATCCGGGCCAGGGTCGAGTCAGCGCCCAGACCAGTGGCCTCCACCACCAGGCTGCCGCCCTGGGTGATCGTGCCGCCGATGACCCGGTCACCGGGGCTCTTGTCGACCGGTACCGGCTCGCCGGTGATCATCGACTCGTCCACATACGCGTGACCATCGACCACGGTGCCGTCGGCCGGCACCTTCTCGCCCGGCCGCACCCGGCACCGATCGCCCAGCTGCAGCTCGGCGGCCGGCACGTCGGTCTCGGTGCCGTCGGCCCCGATGCGGTGCGCGGTGGCCGGTGACAGGTCGAGTAGGGCGCGGATCGCGCCGGAGGTCTGGTCGCGGGCCCGCAGCTCGAGGACCTGGCCGAGCAGCACCAGGGTGATGATGACTGCCGCGGCCTCGAAGTAGGTGCCGACCCGGCCGTCCATCACCCGCATCCCGGATGGGAACAGCCCCGGCGCCAGCACCGCGACCACGCTGTACAGCCACGCGGCACCGACACCCAACGACACCAGGGTGAACATGTTCAGGTGACGGCTGACCACCGACTTCGCGCCGCGCACGAAGAACGGCCACCCAGCCCACCACACCACTGGCGTCGACAGGGCGAGCTCGAGCCACGGCGCGACGCTGCCGGGCAGCGCACGACCCAGCACCATGGGCACCATCACCATCGCCACCAGCGGCACGCTCAGCACCGCCGCCACCCGGAACCGGCGACGCATGTCGACGAGCTCCTGGTTCGGGCCTTCGTCGAGCCCGGCCAAGACCCGCTCCAGCGCCATGCCACAGATCGGGCAGTCACCGGGGCCATCGCTGCGGACCTCGGGGTGCATCGGGCAGGTCCAGTCCCCTGCAGCGACCGCACCGGCCACCACCGCCGGCTCGCCCATGGGGTGCTGGTGATCGGTCGGGTGGTCGTGGTGCTGGGCGGCCGGCGCGTCCCCGCCGCCGGCGGGTTGCAGGAACATCCCGCACTTGGGGCAGCGTCCCGGGTGGTCGCTGGTCACCTCGGGGTGCATGGAGCACGTGTAGTGGGTGGTGTGGTCGTGGGTGGCGGTGGCGGTCGGGTGGTTCATGGGGTGCTCCTCGAGACGGTACTGCCGGTGGATGGCGGGGCGGTGGTCAGTGCTGGGAGCCGTGATCCATCATGCGCATCATCAGCCACATCATGAGCATGCAGCCGATGGCGGGCACGAGGGCGGCCACGACACCGCCGGCGGCGAGGCTGGCACGTCCGGCCCACAGGTAGCCGACGACCACGAGCAGCATCGGGGCGCACATCAGCAGGTGCATCCAGTGGTGGGACTTGCCGTGCTGGTGGGCCGCGCCGTGCTGGTGGGTGGTGCTGCTGGGGTCCTCGTCGGTCATGGGGCCGGTCAGGGGCTGGCGGGGGTCCTCGCCGAAGGAGCGGGGGGTCTGGTCGGGGCTGGTGTACATGGCGTGTCCCTGTCTGCTCGGGGAAGGGGTTTTCCTTCCACTTCCACGGTGACGGGGCGAGGTCAATGCGCCCCCGAGCTTTGGTGAAAGTCTGGTCAAGACCTGCAGACGGTGATGGTGCGGTTGCCGCAGGGGGCAGCCGCACCATCAGTGCAGGCTTGAGTGGCCGGCATCGGCCGGGGCATGTCAGTAGCGCAGGGTCGTCATCATGCCGAGTTCTGCGTGGTAGATGTTGTGGCAGTGCAGCATCCAGGTGCCGGGGTTGTCGGCCTGCAGGTCGGCCTCGACGGTCTCCATCGGGCGAATCAGGACGGTGTCCTTGCGCAGCCCGGCGCTGCCGGGCAGGGCCCAGGTGTGGCCGTGGATGTGCATGGGGTGGGCCATCATCGTCATGTTCGTCATCCGCAGCCGCACGCGTTGGCCGCGGCTCACGGCAAGTGGGGTGTCCTCGCCGAAGCGTTTGCCGTTGAGGCCCCACGCGTAGGGCTTCATCTGGCCGTTGAGTGCCACATCGAGGGTGATGTCGGGCTTGCGGTCGCGCAGTCGTGCGCTGTCGGCGGGCTTGAGCTGAGTGGTCAGCAGGGCCTTGCCGTCGAGTTCTGCGACGCGGGTGTCCGGGGTCGGTACGCTGCCGGAGCCGGTGCGCACGATGGCCCGGGCCGGGGTGCCCTTCTTGCCCTCGGGCGCGGCCTGCAGCACGAACACGCCGTCGCCCAGCGTGATGGTCGCATCCAGTCGTTCTCCCATCGCGAGGTAGACGGCGCTGGCCTCGGTGGCGGTCACGGGGAAACCGTCGGTGTGGGTGACGGTGAGTCGATGGCCCTGCAGGGCGAGCTTGAAGATGGTGTCGGAGGAGGCGTTGATGACGCGCAGTCGCACCTTCTGCCCGGGCTTGGCGGTCAGGGTTCGGGGTGCGGCGGGGACGCGGCCGTTGACGAGGTAATGGGGGTATGTAACGTCGCCGGCGTCGCCCAGGGGGGACATGCCGTGGTCCATGCCGCCCATGTCGTGGTTCATGCCGCTGGACACGGTGCCGTTCTGGGCCTTGAACGCGGCGAGGATATCGTCGGGAGAGGTGCCGACACCGTCGGTCCAGTCGTCGAGGGTGACGACCCATTCGTGGTCGTAGCGGCCGGGTTCGGCGGGGTCGTCGATGACCAGCGGCTCGTACAGGCCGCGGTCGATCTGCACCCCGGTGTGGGGGTGGAAGAAGTAGGTTCCCGGGTCGGGGGCGACGAACTGGTAGGTGAAGCTGCTGCCGGCCTCGATGGGTTGCTGGGTGACGCCGGGCACACCGTCGCTGGCATTGCGCAGGGCGATGCCGTGCCAGTGGACGGAGGTGCTGGTGGGCAGCTTGTTGTCGACGCGCACCTGCAGCAGGTCACCGGCGCGGGTCCGCAGGACGGGGGCGTCGAGGGTCTCGTCGTAGGCCCAGGTCCTGGCCGTGACGCCGCCCAGGTCGAGGGTGACCGGCCGGGGCGTGAGGACGTGGTTGACGGTCTTTGTGCCGGGGGCGGCGACCAGCGGGGTCTGGCTTGGGATCGTCAGCGGGGAGTTCGGCGCGGCGGGTGCTGCGGCCGGGGTGTTCTTGGCGTCGCAGGCGCTCAAGGCCCCTGCCGCGGCCAGACCGAGACCGGTGAACAGGACGTGGCGGCGGGAAAGTGTGTTCATGTCCTCGAGCCTGTCGGGCGCGGATAAAGCCCCCGGCAAGGGTTGGTCAAGATCTGGTCAAGAAGTCACGGTGGGCAGTGCCAGCGCGAAGGTCGCGCCGTGGCCGGGGCCGTCGCTGTGGCCGGTCAGGTCGCCGCCGTGGGCGCGGGCGATGGCGCGGGAGATCGCCAGGCCGACACCGGTGCCGCCGTCGACATCGCGGGTGCGGGTGTCCTGGACACGGTAGAAGCGTTCGAAGACGTGGGTGAGGGCCTCGGTGGGGATGCCGACGCCGTTGTCGATGACGCGGACCACGGCCCGGTCGTGCTCGTGTCCCATCGTGACCTCGACCCGGTTGCCGGCCACCGTGTGTTGCAGGGCGTTGCGCAGCAGGTTGTCCAAGACCTGCCCGATGCGGGCGGCGTCCACGTCGACGCGCAGGCCGAGGACGCTCTGGGCGTGCAGCGTCACCCCGGCGGCGTCGTAGGCGTGGCGGGCTGCGGCGACGCTGGCCGTCACGACCTGCGCGAGGTCCTGGTGGCTCAGGGACAGCGGGATGCGGCCTTCCTCGGCACGCGACACCTCGGAGATGTCGGCGGCCAGGGCGGCAAGCCGCTGGTTCTGCCGCAGCAGGATCTCGACGGTTGCGGGGGTGAAGTCGACCACACCGTCCTGCAGTCCTTCGAGGGTGACCTGGGTGGCGGCCAGCGGGGTGCGCAGCTCATGGCCCAGGTCGGTGAGCATGCGTCGTCGGGTCTGCTCGGTGGAGGCGATCTGGCTGGCCATGTGGTTGAAGGCGTTGGCGACCTGGGCCAGCTCGGGGCTGGCCGAGGTCATCGTGACGGGTTGGTCGTAGTGTCTGGCGGCGACCTGTTGGGCGCCGTCCACGAGGGCTTCGACCCCCCGCGACAGGTTCCGGTTGAGGACGGTGGCGACCCCGAGGGCGGCGAGCATCGCGGTGCCCAGACCCACGGCCAGTGACACCAGGCCGGCGTCGTGGAAGGCCTGCTGCGCGTGCTCGACGACGTCGGGCTGGGCGTGGCCGGCTTCGTGCATGTGCATTCGGAACCATGCCGGGCCGACCAGCAGGGCCGTCAGCACCATGGTGGCGGCCATCGCCGCCACCACGGCCATCTGGGTCCACAGCAGTCGGCGTCCCCAATTGCCGCGCGGGTTGGGCGGCATCACTGCCCTCGGCCCATCCGGTAGCCGACGCCGCGCACCGTCTGCACGAACCGAGGCTGGGAGGGGTCGTCACCGAGCTTCTTGCGCAAGTGCGCGATGTGCACGTCGACCAAGTGGTCGTCGCCGACCCAGTCCTCGCCCCACACGGCGTCGGTGAGCTGGCGGCGGTTCAGCACCCGGCCGGGGTGTTCGGCCAAGGCCTGCAGCAGGTCGAACTCGGTACGGGTCAGCTCCACCGGTGAGGCGTCGAGCTCCACCCGACGAGACGACTGGTCCACGGTGAGGGCGCCGATGCGCAGGACCGAGGCCGTGGTGCCCGCACCGCCGGCGCGGGGGCGCCGCAACAGTACTTGGATGCGGGCCACCAGCTCGCGCGGGCTGAACGGTTTGGTCATGTAGTCGTCCGCGCCGACCGACAGCCCGATCAGCTTGTCGACCTCGTCGGCGCGGGCCGTGAGCATCAACACGTAGCAGTCGCTAAAGGTGCGCAGTTGGCGGCACACCTCCACCCCGTCCATGCCCGGCAGGCCCAGGTCCAGCACCACCACGTCGGGGGCCGTGGCCCGGACAAGGTCAAGCGCGACCAGCCCGTCGCCGCAGGTCTGGGCCGACATGCCGGCCCGCTCGAGGTAGTTCTTCACCGTGCCCGACAGAACCGGCTCGTCGTCGACGACCAGGACACTCGGCGCAACCGCAGCAGACGCGCTATTCATGACACCACCTCACCACGAACCCGGCCGGGGATCACTTCGACGGTGCGGCACTGGGCATCATCGTCGAGTGGTCCATGCCCGTCATGCCACCCATGTCGTGGTTCATGCCCGGCATGCTGACCATGTCGTGCTGCGTTGAGGCGGGTGCCGTCGGCGTGTAGCCCATGACGGCAGGGTCGAGCATGCCGAAGATCATCGCGACGTGGGCCACCACCAGGAACACGGCCACCATCGCCACGTGCAGGCGACGGCGCCCGGCCTCGCTGCGACCCAAGAGTCCGGCCTCCAGCAGGCTGATCACCAGTAGCGGCAGGCCACCGGCCAGGTAGGAAAGGACAGCGATCACGTCCGCGGGGCCACGCCAGCCGCCGTGGACCGTCAGCGGAACCACGGCAGTGATGAGCAGGTGCTGGCCGATGAACACCCACACCGGACCCGCCAGCAGCCCGGCCCAGTGACTCACCTTCGTCACCCATCCCGGCGCCGGCCGATCACCGCGACGAGCCAGCAGCATCACCAGCTCGGTGATCGCAAGGGTTTCGGCCAGCACCACCGGAAGTGCCATGAACAACAGGAGGTTCCACGGCTGCCGTACGGCCAGCAGTCCCATGTAATGGGTCATCGGCATCCCCTCCATGCCCGACCCCGAGGTCAAGTCAGGGGCGATCAGGGCCAAGGCGGCAGCTGCGAGAGTGCCGACACCCAGGGCAAACAGCGGCACTGTACGGGAGGAGTTCTCGTTCGAGGTCGTGGCCACAAGCCTCGAAGCCCCACATCGAGGCCCGGGCAAGGGAATGTGAAGATTCGGTCAAGCCGGTCTCCGGGTAGACATGGGGCCAGAACAGACCGTCACCATGGGGCCAATCGAAGTTGACAGAGCCACAGGATGATGAGCACCGCGCCGAGGGAGAACTGCGCGAGCTGGGCGAACGTCAGCGTCATGCGCGCTCGACGGACGCCTCACCCGCGCCGAGATCGCGGATGGCGGCGCGCTGCGCGAGGCGGTGCTCGCGACGGATCTGCGCGGCGCGGAAGCGGCGCTTCTCCTCCTCCGTCACCGGTTCGAGTGTCGGCACCTGACGCGGCCTGCCCGACTCGTCGACGCCGACCATGACGAGGAACGCCGTCGCGACGTGGACCGGGGGCGTGCGATCGTCCCACCGTGTCGTCTCGACGCGCGCGCCGACCTCCATCGACGAACGACCCGCCCAGTTGACCTGCGTCTTCACCGTCAGCACGTCACCGACGCGCACCGGGGCCAGGAACAGCATCTCGTCCATCGCGGCCGTGACGGCGGGGCCCTGCGCGAAGCGCGCCGAGACGGCGCCCGCGGCGTCGTCGACGAACTTCATGATGTTGCCACCATGGACGGTGCCGAGCAGGTTCGTGTGCTGGTTGCCCATGATCTGGCTGAGGACGAGTTGTGTGTCGGAGGGAGCGGTCATGACCGCCATTGTCTCGCAGGATCTCAGCGGTTCGTGACGAGCCCGGCGCCCTCGAGGTGGGTGAACTCGTTGAACGTCAGCAACCGAGGGCCGTGACGATCGATCGTGATGCGCGTGACGCCCGTGTTGACCGCCGCGAGGGTGAAGTGCTTCCACGCGTCGAGGCTGCCGCCGGCGGTGAGGTGAGCCGCCGTCCAGCACACCGGGCCGGCCGACGTCACGACGACGACGTGCTCGTGCGCGGCGTCGACGAGATCGTCGAGCGCCTCGTTCGTGCGCGAGGTGAACTGCTCGAAGCTCTCCGGGTACTCGTGGTCGTACTGGCCGCCACTCCAGCGATCGACGGCCTTCTCGAACGTCTCCTCGAACGCGATGCGCGGACGCAACGTACGCACCATGTCGGCCTTCAACACGAGCATGTTCTTGTACGCCGGTTTGTACGCCGTCAGGAGCGCGCGATGATCGAGCTCGTTCCAGCGCTCGTCGAGACCACGCGCCACGACGCGCGGGGCATGCGCGGCGATGATGGCGTCATCAGGCTGTTCATCGGGTTTCGGGTGAGGGGGCTTGCCTCTGGAGGGTTTTCTCGGCGCGTGTGTGGCGGCGTCCTGGGTGCCCTCCAGGTGTTGCGCTCGGTCTGTTTCTCGGTCGCTCGACGCCGGGGCGGGCGGCGTGGCCGGCGCCTCCGATTCGTCCGCGCGGGGGTGAGCGGGCGTCGTCACGTGTGTGAGTTCGGTGGCGGGGACGTCGTCGAGATGCCAGCCGGCACCCGCGGCGATCTCGGCGAGAGTCTGACGGTGGCGCTTCATCGAACCACTGACGATGAGGCTCGGTGCGACGCCGTGCGCGGCGAAGTGCTTGCCGAGCAGATACGCCTGCTCGTGGCCCGTCTCGGAGAGGTTGTCGTAGTCGGACTTGCCGAAGGACGCCTGCCCGTGGCGCACGAGCCAGACCGAACGCGTTTCCATGGACCAATCTTGCCGCACCACGTGCTACCCGCGGGTAGCCTTTCGTCGTGCATTCCACGACCGCCCTCGAGGCCACCGTCACGACCACGAGCGGGCTCACGAGCCACGTCACCTTCATTCCCGTCGACGACCCGGCGGCGCCCGTCCTCGTCATCCGACCGGCGTTCGGGGCGCCCGCGTCGTACTACCGGCACCTGACGCCGGCGCTCGCCGAGGCGGGGCTCGCGAGCCTCGTCGTCGAGTACCCGGGGCGGGAGACGCGCGACGGAATCGGGCGCGAGACGACGTACGGCTACGACGCGCTCGCGACCGGGGTGCACGAGAGCGTCGTGACGCACGTGCGCGAGCTTCGGCCCGACGCCCCGGTCGTGCTGCTCGGGCACAGCCTCGGCGGGCACGTGTCGATCTTCGCGGCGGCGCTGCACCCGGATGGGCCGGCCGCGGTCGACGGCGTGATCCTCGCGGCGTCGGCAAGTCCCTACTGGCGGGGGTACGGGGCGCCCGGCAGGGTGCGCTCCTTCGCGGGGACAGCGCTGATGGCGACCGTCGCGCGCGCCGTCGGGTACTGGCCGGGCGACCGGCTGAAGTTCTGGGGGCGCCAATCGCGGGTGCTCGTGCAGGACTGGTCGCGGATGGCGCGTACCGGGCGCGTGCGTCCGTCGGGGGCTCAGATCGACTACGAGGCGGCGTTGGGGGCCTATGGCGGGCAGGTGCTCGCGATCTCACTGCCGAACGACTCGTTCGCACCCGTCGGCGGGCTCGAGCAGATGCTGCGCTGGGTGCCTAAGGCGCGCGTGACGCGCTGGCACTCGCCGGACGATCTCGGGCACATCCAGTGGGTGCGCCGCAACGCCGACGTCGTGCCCGTCATCGCTGCGTGGGTCGAAGAAAATATCGCGGCTCGGTGACGGGGTGCGTGATGGGTGTTGACGCCTGGCGGCGGGGGTAGTTGCACGAGTCATGTGCATCTGCACGTGGAATGTGCGGCACATTCCTCGTGCAGATGCGCAGAAGTCGTGCAGCTAAAAACTGCGATTGCGTCCGGTCGATGACGAAGCGTGCAGGTTCCAGATCCGACGAGCGACGTCGACGTACTGCTCGCGTGGGCCTGCGGTGGAGGGTGTCTCTGGTTCGGCGGCGCTCTCGCCATCGCTGTCGAAGCAGTGGACGAACGTCGCGTGGACGAGGGTGAGGACGTCGTCCGGGCTCGTGCACGCAGGCAGTCCCGAGGCGATGTACTCGGCCTCGGCGTTGAACTCGTCCGACGGCGCGCCGATCTCGGCGAGCCCGAGGAGGTTTGCGGCGTCGAGGATCTCGCTGATGCGGGGTGCCACCGTCGAGCCCAGCAGGCGCGCCGGGATGACGTGTGGCTCGCCCTGTTCGCGCGTGACGCGCCAGGCCACGCCACCGGGTTTCTCGGTGACGGCGTAGGTGGAGGTGCCGTACTCGGTGTCGCGGTGCCAGACGAGCGCAACGCCGTCATCGGCGGCATGGCCGTCGGGCAGGGCGCCGTCAGCGACCCACCGCCGGTACTTCTCGGCGCGGCCCAGTTCACCGAACAGGTGGGGGCACGCGCTGCCGGGGAGAAAGCCGAGGCCGTCATCGAGGGGTGCGAGTGGGCCGAACGAGTCGGTCGACGACGCCTCGAACCAGCAGTTCATGCCGGCGCTGATACCGGCCAGGACGGTGCCGTTCGCCGCGGCTTCGCGCAGGAGGTCGGGCAGGCCGTGCGTGCGCCAGATCGCGAGCAGGTTGGCCGTCGACCCACCGCCGACGTAGACGACGTCCTGGGTGAGGACGTGGCGGGGGTCGCAGGTCCAGTTGGCGTTCGCGGACTTGGTGAACAGCGACAGGACGCTCGTCTCGGTGCGCCCGGCGAAGGCTTGCTCGAACTTCGCGGCGTAGCCGAGGTCGTCGCCGCTGGCCGTGGGGACGAAGCAGACGCAGGGACGCTCGGCGCGCGTCAGCTCGAGGATGTGCTCGTCGATCGGCGTGACGGCGCCCTCCTGAGAGAAACCCCCGCCGCCGAGGGTGACGATCGTGCCGGTGAAGTTCGTCATCCCTCGATTGTCGCCGAGGCGATGCGTGGTGGCGACAGACTTTCAGTCGGTGGGGTTTGGTCTGCCGTCGGGTGTGGGTGTGGGTGCGGGGCGCCGGTCCGTCGTCGTGACTCGCCGTCATGGGTCGTGGAGCTCGTCGCTCTGGGCCCAGCTTCCGGCGTGGTTGAGGACGACGGTGAATGTGGACGAAAATCGCCGATGGGTACGAGAATCGCAGGTGAGCACACGCGTCGCCGGCGTGGATCGTGAGATGCCGGGGTGAATGCGACGGCTCGCACTCACCCCGGCATCTCACGCCCGGGCCCGACCGGCGTTCACGCGACGGGTAGGGCGCTCCCGTCATGAACGGAAAGCGCGGCGCGGCTCAGGCCGCAGCCTTCGCCGGAGCGTGCGAACCGTGCGGCGCCAGCGAGTTGGCCGGCTTCGTCAGGGGCTTCGGGGCCACCTTCGCGTGGTGCTTGCCGACCGGCTTGGCCTTCGGCAGCGCCTTGTTCGCGTCCTTGCCATGCGGCTTGGGTGCGGCCTTCGCGTGAGCAGGCTTGGGTGCAGTCTTGCCATGCTTCACCGTCGCCGGCTTGGGCTGCGGCTTGGCCTTCTCACCCGGCTTGCCGTGCTGCGCCGGGGCGGGCTTGCCGTGCGCCTTCGTCTTGCCCGGGTGCGCCGCCTTCGTGCTCGCGGTGCTGCTCTTCGAGTTGGACACGCTCGTCGTCGTGCTCGAGCTGTTGCCCGTCGAGCTGGACGCGCTCGACGCCTTCGTGCTCGTGGACGTCGTCGTGCCCGATGTGGCGCTCGTGCTCGGCGAGGCGCTCGTCGACGAGCTGGAGGTGCTCGTCGTGGGCGCGCTCGTCATGCTCGACCAGCAGCTGCTCGAGGCGGCCCAGGGCGACGTCCCGGCCTGGTTGTAGAGCTCGAGGGCGGCGGCGTCCTGCACCGACGCGGGCGCCGAGGCGGCCGTCGTGTAGCCGGCGGAGGCCGACAGGCCCTTCCACGTCGAGTTCAAGAACTGGTAGGCGCCCGAGGCGCCACTCGAGGCGTTGACGGCCTGGTAGTTGCCGCCGCTCTCACAGGACTTGATCTTGGCGAGCACCGATGACGCGGACGACGAGGACGTCGACGTCGCGGCGCTCGCGGTGGAGGCCAGGCCCGCACCGGCGACGCCGACGAGCGCGATTCCGCTCGCGAGCGTCATGGCGCGTTTGCGCTTCTGCTTGGGTGCGGCGTCCGTGGTGTCGTGCGAACGGATCGGGTCGGTGGTGGTGTCGAAGTGGGTCATGACTGTTCCTCTCGTCGGTCTGTTGACGTCATCCACCGTGCCGACGCTTCGTTGCGGGCGGCTGACGCGACTCTGACGGCGACGAAACGTTGTGAGCCTGCTGTGAGGCGTGCCGTCATCGCATCCTGTCGACGGCGGGCGGCTCTGATCGCTTGTGGGGCAACAGTTTTCGACAGAAGCACCGCGTCGCGGCGAGCCGCCGGGCGAGGGTCCGTCGGTGCCTCAGAGAGGGCGCGTGACGGCCGGCGTTCTTATCGAAATCAAAGGCGAGGTTCTTAGCGTCGCCGTCATGAAGGCACTCATCGTCGACGAATCCGGCCGCACGTCGGCACGTCTGCAGCCGGCGCTCGCGCAGGAGGGGTACGTCGTGCAGGCGGCCTTTCAGCGCGGCGAAGCGCTGTGGTTGGCGAGCGAGGCGGAACCCGACGTCATCGTCATCTGCAGCGCCCGACCCGGCACGCACGACGTCCCCGTCGTCACCGCCCTGCGCGGCGACGGCGAGCGCGCGCCGATCCTCGTCATGGCTCGCCGCGGCGAATCGGCCGACCTCGTCGACGTGCTCGACGCGGGCGCCGACGACGTCGTCACCTCACCCGTGCCGTTCGCCGAGGTCGCCGCACGCCTGCGAGCCCTGACGCGTAGGGCCCCGCACCTCGTCGAGGACGAACTGCGCGTCGGGACCCTCCGTCTGGATCGCGCGGCGCGCGTCGCCGTCAGAACGCTCGACGACGCCGCCACCGGTGACGCCGGCATCGATCACGCCAGCATCGGTGACGCCCTTGCCGAGCCGGGCGGGGCCACCACCCGCGACGTGGTGAGCGGCGCGCAAGGGGGTGAGGTGGCGATCGACCTCACCGCCCGTGAGTACGCCGTCCTCGAACTGCTCATGCGCAACGCGGGGCACGTGGTGTCACGCGCGCGCATCGTCGACGACGTCTGGGGCGGGCTCGATGCGGCGACGTCGAACCTCGTCGACCAGGTCGTCAGCCATCTGCGGCGCAAGCTCGACCGCCCGTTCGGTCGCCACGACATCACGACGGTGCGTGGCGTCGGCTACCGCATCGTCGACTCAGCCGCTCAGCTCGACGGCGTCGTGCGACGCGCGTCCTGACGGGCCCCAACCCCGGCCTGCCCGGGCAGCACGACGCCCCGTCAGGACAAATCCTGACGGGGGCGTCACCGGCACGACACATCGTGCCGAGAGGTCTTACGTGGCCCAGCAGCTGGAGCTGGCGGCCCAGGAGGAGGTGCCGGCCTGGTTGTACAACTCGAGGGCCGCGGCGTCCTGCACCGACGCGGGCGCGTACTTGGCCTTCGAGTAGCCCTTGGCGGCGGAGAGGCCCTGCCACGTCGTGTCGAGGAACTGGTAGGCGCCCGAGGCGGTCGACGACGGGTTCTGCGCCTGGTAGTTGTTCGAGCTCTCGCAGAACTTGATGGCGGCGAGCGTGCTCTGCGCGCCCGAGCCGGTCGCTGCGGAAGCGGTGCTCGCGAGGCCGGCGCCTGCGGTGCCGACGATGGCGACTGCGCCGGCCAGGGCGGCGGCGCGGTGACGGATGTTCATGGTCGAGTGCGACATGTGGCGTCGCCTCGGAAAGTGTGAGCGGGCACGAAGTGGTGTTGCTCCGTGCGGGTTCTCCACATGTCTAATGACCGAGCCCCGGCCCGCCGCAAACGCGCGACGCCCGCCGAGCCGTGGCTCGACGGGCGTCACCCGGGAAAAGCGTTACGTCAGCGCGATGCTCGGCGACGCATGACGAGCGTCACACCCGCCGCGGCGAACGCGAGCGCGGCAGCGCCCGTCAGCGCGCCGGTGTTCGACGACGGCGCGACGCGGTCGGTCTGGACGACGGGGCCGGCCGGCTTCGACGAGGCGTGGGACGTGCCCGGCTTGTGCGGCATGCCACCCGGCACCTGCGGCATGCCGGACATGCTCATGAGCTCGGTGAACCAGGCGTCCCACTGTGCTTCGGACGCGTTGGCCGACGGCGGCTTCGGCAGGCCGAACATCGTGGCGACCTTGCCGGCCCACGCGTCGTACTCGGCGTCGGAGGCGTCCATCGCGGGCAGCGCCGGCAGGCCGAGCAGCTTCACGACGGCCTTGACGTACGTGTACGCCTGCTCGTCCGTGGCGTTCTCACCCGGGAAGGGCGGCAGGCCGAGCGCCTTCGACGCCTGCTGGAACCACGCCTCGATCTGCGCGTCCGTGGCGTTCTCGCCGGGGAACGGCGGCAGCTTGGCAGCCAGCTGCTCGATGGTGGCGGGCATCGTCGGCTTCGGGGCTGGCTGCTCGGCGAGGGCCGGAGCGGCGAACGAGACAGCGACGAGCGCGGTGCCGAAACCGGCGGCGACGCGGGAGGTGAGTGACACGTGAGTCACCTTTCGATGAAGGCCCGCGAGGCTCGGTCTCGAGCAGATCGGGCATGCACAGCCCATTATGAGCTACTTCACAGGGTGGCGGCGACTCGGCTAGCTGTGCGCTCAGCGGATACGCGAACTATCGCGCCCAGTCGCGACGGCAACGTGCGGGTTGGGTGCTACTGCGCGCTCTCACGCCCGTCCGACGTAGCGTGCGAACCCGCACTCCCGTCGAGACAGGACGTGCGGGTTCGTCGAGGGACAGAGGCGATCAACCGGCGCGGTAGGCGGCCCATTCGTCACGTGTCGGGACTGCGAGGACGCAGATGTTCTTCCACGTCGAGCCGAGCTGACGCCCGAATCGTCCCGTGTTGTACGGCAGGCCATAGCGTTCGGAGATCTCGCGCACCTTGGGGGCGACCTCGATGTAGCGGTTGCTCGGCAGGTCGGGGAAGAGGTGGTGCTCGATCTGGTGGCTGAGGTTGCCCGTCAGCGTGTGAAACGTGCGGGTGCCGGAGATGTTCGCCGAGCCGAGCATCTGCCGGATGTACCAGTCGCCGCGCGTCTCGCCGTCGATCATGCGTTCGTCGAAGGTGTCGACGCCGTCGGGGAAGTGACCGCAGAAGATGACGGCGTGCGCCCAGACGTTGCGCAGCGCGTTCGCCGCGACGGTGCCGCCGAGCGCGCGCAGCGCCGTCGAACGGAAGTTCGTCGGTCGTCCGAGGGCCTTGCCGACGAGCGCGCCGACGGTGGCCGCAGCGAGCGGCGTCGCGACGTAGTCCTTGGCGACCATCGCGATGGCCTTGTCGCGCAGCGCCGCGATGTCGGCCATGACGGCCTCTCGCGACTTGTACCCGGCCTTGTACTGATCCCACTCGATGTCGTAGCTCGCGATGCCCCATTCGAACATCGGCGCGAGCACGAGGTTGACGAGCGGGTTCGCGAGGTCGCGCGGCTTCCACGGCTGGTCGTCGCTGACGCGCAAGATGTTGTAGCCCACGTCGCGGTCCTTGCCGATGACGTTCGTCCACGTGTGGTGCAGGTCGTTGTGCGTGTGCTGCCAGCCGCGGGCGGGCGCGACGAAATCCCACTCCCACGTCGTCGAGTGGATGTCGGGGTCGCGCATCCAATCCCACTGCCCGTGCAGGACGTTGTGGCCGAGCTCCATGTTGTCGAGCACCTTGCCGAGCGCGATGAGGCCGACGCCGGCGCTCCACACGATCTTCGAGCGGCTGCCGATCATGCAGACGCGGCCCGCGAGTTCCGTCGCACGCTGGATCTTCACCATGCGCTTGACGTACGCCGCGTCCTTCGCGCCGCGCTCGGCGAGCACCTCGTCACGGATCGCGTCGAGTTCGGCGCCGAGGCGTTCGACGTCGTCGTCACTGAGGTGCGCGGCCGTCGGCGGGCGCACGGCGAGGTGGCCGTGCGTCGGCAGGACGCCGGTGCGTTTGTCGGGCTTCGCGGCCGCGCGGGCCGTCTTCGAATCGGCGGCGCCGGGCTTGAGGGCGTTGAGGACGGATGTCATGAGCTGAACTCCTGGTCGGGTTCGTTCTCGCCGGATGGGGAAAGAGGACGTGAGGTGGCCGCGCGTCCGGTCAGCGCGGAGTGACGGGGCGTCGAGGGGCTGACGCCGCAGCGGGATCGTGCGCTCAGGGCGGGCGCGTCGGGTCGGCGGAATGCGCCGTGGGTGGTCATGGTGACGTCATCACTACTCACGCGTCGAGGTGGACCGGGCCCACGGCGGCGCTGATGCAGGTCTGGATGAGTTCGCCCTCGTCGGAGCACAGTTCGCCCGATGACAGATTGCGCACGGTCCCGCTGACGAGCGGCGTCAGACAGGTGCGGCAGATGCCCATGCGGCACCCGGACGGAAGCAGGACGCCCGCGTCCTCGCCGACCTCGAGCAGCGTTGTGTTGCCCTCGGCGCGGGCCTCCTTGTCGGCCTTTTCAAACGTGACGACGCCGCCGCGCGCGTCAGGGTCGGCGAACAAGGTCGGGGCGAAACGTTCGACGCTGAGCTCGTGCGGCAGATCCTCGCTGTGCCAGAGGCGTTCGGCGTCGTCGAGCATCTCCTGCGGCCCGCAGACGTACGTCTTGCGGCTGCGCCAGTCGGGGCAGAGCGTGTCGAGGTCATGCGTCGTCGCGAGATCGAGACGGCCTTCGTGCCCGGTGAAGCGGTGCACGAGCGTCAGGCTGTGGTGTGCGTCGTTCATCTGCGTGAGTTCGTCGAGGAACAGCGTCTCGTCGGAGTTGCGCGAGGAGTGGATGACGACGACGTCCGCGTCGCGCCGCTGCGGCAGCAGGGTGCGCAGCATCGACATGACGGGCGTGAGGCCGCTGCCCGCCGTCAGCATGAGCAGGGGGCGCGGGCCGGTGGGCAGGAGGAAGTCGCCCTGCGGCGGAGCGAGGAACAGCACGTCGCCGGGCTCGGTGTGGTGCACGAGGTGGCTCGAGACGCGCCCGACAGCGGTGACGGTGATCGCCGGGTCGTGGCCCTCGGCGGTGACGAGGGAGTACGAGCGCCAGTTGCGCACCCCGTCGATCTCGACGCCGATGCGCGCGTACTGGCCGGCCTTGTGCGCGTCCCACGTGCCACCGGGCGTGAACTCGATCGTCGCCGAGTTCGCCGTCTCATGGCGCACGGCGGTGACGACGCCGCGCAGCTGACGGCTCGAGACGAGCGGGTTGAACAGGCGCGCGAACTCCTGCGGCGGCGCCGGCGTCGTGAACACCTCGGCAGCGCGCCACGCGGCGCGCTTGAGCAGCGAGCCGCGGCGCGGGGTGCCTGACGAGCGGGCAGGGCGCGGTGGCAGAGCGGAGTTCACTCAGACATTGTGCCTCTCACAACTGACAAAAGCTTCCGCCGCCGGGGTGAGCAGCTCTGGGACCTTCGTCTCTGCGGACGAACTGGCGGGTTCGGTGGGGCAGCGGCGAGGGCGTGGCTGACGGGGTGCTCGGCGCTCGCCGACCCCGGCGCGATCTTGTGTCATCAACGCGTGAAATGGCGCGCGTTCATGACACAACATCCAGGAGGCTTGACGAGATGACGAACGTTCACCCTCGCAGATCGCAAAGTCATCCCCTCAGGGCGCCATGCCACCGTCCTCGGTGATGGGATCGCCATCAGCGACATGACGTAAAGCGGTCTGTGGTGGGGGACCCTCGTCAACTACGCCAGGATCGGGAGGAGGCAGTCGACCTCGCCTTCACGTCGATAACTCTCGATCTGCGGACGGGACGAGTCGTGATCTGCCGAGCCGAAGAGGACGTCGAACGCCTCGCCGATGTGCCCGTAGACCTCCGGCGCTTCACCTCGTAGGCGCAGCCGAAGGTAGGCGCCACCCGGGATCGTCGTCTCGTCCAGACCCAGCGAATTTGCGGCGTCGCGATCCAACCGAATCAAGCACATGCGGTAGATGTGCGATCCGCCGTAGACGAGGCCCATCATGCGTCGCCCCTTCAGGGAGTCGAAGGCGTGCTCGAAGTCGGGCCACCCGGCTTGGATGCTCGGCAGGTCGAGGGGAACATCGCGGCTGAGCGCGGGAAGATCCTCGAGGTCGATGACATCGATCCTGCCCAAGGCGTGGCGTTCTGGGTAGTCGCTCATGCGCCAGGTCTAGCCAAGAATTTGGAAGGTTTTCAAGTGTTCGGAGCAGACAGGCGACGCCGGCCCGCAGGGATGGGCCGGCGAGCTCGACGTGCTGGAGCCCAACCGCGACGGCACCCGTACGGTGGGTGACCGCCCCGCCGGCTGACCTGCGCGCCGTCAGCGACCGGTGCGAGCCCGCCACTCACGACGCGTCTCGCCCGGGCGCGGGGCGCTGTCGTCGTCGGAGGCGCTGGCGGCGGTTGCTTCGGGCGTCTGGGGGGTCGCCGCACCGGAGGCCGGCGGTTGGTTCGGCGTCTCGGTCGACGCGCCAGGGACGTCGGTGCGTGCGGCACCGGAGGTGGGCGCTTGGTTCGCCGCACGTGACGGCGCACCGGGCGTATCAGTCGCGTCGGGGGTGTCAGTGGTGTCAGCGCTCGCGGCATCAGCGTTCTGGGGGCGTCCGCTCTGAGAAACACCCATCGACTCGCCCGCTTCGTCGGCGCCGGGCTCGACCACGTCAGGCTCGGCGGGCAGTTCGCGTCGGGCGTCGAGGGCGTCCTCGGTGGAGGTTTCTTCGCGCGTGGAGGGCGTGGGGACCGGCTTCGGGCGCAACCCGGCCTCGGGGTCACCGCCCTTCCACGCTGCGTGCTCCTCGGTGGTGCGCACGACGCCGTCCTCGCCGAGGACGAGGCCGTCGGGCAGATCGGGGGCATCCATCGGCATGACGTCGTCGGGGGAGTGCGGGTCGCCGTCACGGAACGTCGGGCCGACGCGTTCGGCGGGGGAGTCGTACGCGGCCGACGGGTCGTCGAGACCGTGCGCCGGGAAACCGGCGAGCAGCTCGACCTGACCGACCGTCACCGACCCCGGTGCCGGCACGCCGTCGAGGGGGACGGGCGTGCACAGGTCGATCTCGCCGCACACCGTCGCGATGCGGGAGACGAGGAACTCGTGGCCCGTGACGGAGTTCGTGCGGATCTCGGCGAACTGGACGGTGCCGCTCAACGTCGCTAGAGGCGAATCGCTCGACGTGGCGGGCAGGAACGTCTCGATCTCCATCGGCGGCGGCCACGGCAGACCGAACTGCTTGACCTCGGCCGGCGGCTCACCTTCGACGCCGGGCATCGCACTGCGGGGCGAGTCGAAGAAATCCTCGACCGTCGCGAAGAACTCGGTGTCGACACCCATCGCGACGAGCGCGACGCGCCCCACCGCGGCCCAACCGACCGTGTACCGGTTGTTCGGTACGACCGTGAACGGGTCGAGCTCGAAACCCGAGACGTCCGTCAGCGTCACCTGCGCCAGACCGTTCTCGAGCGGCGTGATGCCGCGGTACGGAGTGCGCACCGGCGTGTCGAAACCAGGGCGCGCGTACTGCGCCGTGCGGTCGAGCAACAGCATCGCGCCACTCGAGTCGACCCAACGCGTCGTGCTCGACAACTCGTGCGCCGGCGCACCCTTGTCGCGCGCCAGGGCGGCCAGGGCAGCGGGGTCGGTAAAACCGATGCACGCGACAGTTGAACTCATGGGCGTAACGGTAGGCGAGCAGGTGGCCCCTCGCCACTCTCGCGGGGCGTTCGATCGCGTCGCGGCATGTGGTGGCACGGTGCGGCCCGGCCCGGCTCGGCGCGGCACGCGGACAACGCGGTGCGCGGGTGGCATCGACGTCGGCCGGACCTGCGAGGCAGACCTGCCAGGCGGGCTGCGTCGAGAGCGGCATCAGGTCGGGCTTGTCGGGCCCGTCAGGACAGGAAGGTGGAGGCGTGTTCCGCGGACGTGACGACGATGCCGTCCTCGTCGCTCCACAGATGGTCGCCGGGCGTGAACGTGGCGCCCCCGAACGTCACCGGAACGTCCTTCTCGCCCTTGCCGTCCTTCGCCGACTTGCGCGGGTTCGTGCCGAGAGCCTTGGTGCCGAGGTCGAGTTTCGCGACGGCGGCGCTGTCACGGATGGCGCCGTTGATGATGACGCCCTCCCACCCGTTCGCGACGGCGGCCTCGGCGATCATGTCGCCCATCAGGGCGCTCTCGACGTTGCCGTCGCCGTCGACGACGAGCACCTTGCCCGCGCCCGGCGAGTTGAGTGTCTCCTTGACGATCTGGTTGTCGCGGAAGCACTTGATCGTCACGATCGTGCCGTTGAACCGCGCGCGTCCGCCGTACTGAGTGAACTGGGTGGAGCACGAGTCGAGCGCGTCGCCGAGCTCGTCATAGAGGTCGGCGGTGGCGATGTCGGCCATGAGAGGCGTCCTTTCGTCGGGTTCGAGGGGCGTGCAGGTCCACGCTATTTCGCGAGGACGCCCCATGGGGCGTCGCGGGCCGCGGATCAAGATGAGTCGCGGCGGTGACGGCCGGGTCGGAGCGATGAACGGTGAAGGTGGACGAAGATCGCAGAATCGGGATGCTGTCGGCGCGCGGGCGGTGCCGGCCGTTGGCTGGGGTGGGGCTCGGGATCAGGTCGGATCGGGTCGGGTCACGTCAGCCCTGGGTGCTGCGCTCGCGGCGATAACGTCCCGGGGGCATGCCGACGAGGCGCGTGAACGTGCGGTTGAACGCGGCCTGGTCGGAGTAGCCGCAGCGGTCGGCGATCTGCGCCAGCGTCAGCTCTTTGGCGGTGAGCATCTCGCGCGCGGCGTCGATGCGTGACGACAGGACGAGTTGGCGCGGCGACCGTCCGAACACGCGGCGCGAACGTCGCTCCAGCGTGTCGACCGAGCATCCCGCGACGCGGGCGAGAGCCTGCGACGTCACCGGCTGGTCGAGGTGCGCGTCGATGTAGGCGCGCACGGCGCCGAGCGACGTCATCGCCGGGTCGTCCTCGGCGGCCTCGCCGACGTCCTGCGACATGCTGGCGATGCCGACGACACGCCCCGCCTCGTCGCGCAGCGGCACCTTCGCCGTGATGTGCCAACGAAACGGCCCGCCCGAGGCGCGGATCAGCTCGAGCTCGTTGAACAGCGGCTTGCCGGACGACAGGACGCGCGCGTCCTGCTCCTCGTAGCGCTCGGCGAGCTCCGGCACGAACAGTTCGGCCGCGCGACGCCCGACGACGTCACCGCGCGAGCGCTTGTTCGTGCGCTCGACGAACGTCGGGTTGACGGCGAGGTAGCGACCGTCCGCACCCTTGACGCAGAACATCGTGCCCGGCAGGTGATCGACCATTTCGAGGACGGCGGGTCCGAGCGCGCCACGTAGGGCGTCGAGCGTCGGTGCCGTCGTCATGAGGGAAGGGTAGCGGGCGCGTCGGCACCGCCAGGCCCACAGACCTCGCCAGCCCCACAGGTCCCCGGGTCTTCCCGTCCCGCCGGCGACACGAACCGTCACGACGAGCCGTTCTGGCCGATACCCGCGGCGAGGCTGCGGCAGGCGGGCAAGACTTTAGCGGTCAGGAGGGGTTTGACTGGTGGTATGAGCCAGATCACTGACGCACCCCGCACCCCGGGCGCCACCACCGTCGACACCACCCCGTCCGACGACGCTGCGACGTTCGCCGAACTGCACGACCTCGTCGAAGACGCCGTCGCCCTCGCGAACCGTTGGAGCGACGCGACCGAGGCCGGCCAGACGAAGGCCGAGAAGCGCACGAGCGACCAGCTCGGCGCGCTGCTGCGTGACGAGAAGGGCCTCGACCTCGCGGTGAAGTTCGTCGACCGCGTCGCGCGCCCCGAGGACAACACGGCCGCTGCGCGCGAGCTCGCGCGCCTGTCGTCGAACGAGGCGACCGGGTTCATGGGCAAGCTCGACGCGAAGCTGCTCGGCCTCGGTTCCCGCCTCGCGACGACGATGCCGCCCGTCGTCGTGCCCGCGGCGCGCACGCGTCTGCGTCAGCTCGTCGGCCACCTCGTCGTCGACGCGAGCGACCCGACGCTCGCGAAGCACCTCGCCAAGGCGCACGCCGACGGCTTCCGCCTCAACATCAATTTGCTCGGGGAGGCCGTCCTCGGTGAGGCCGAGGCCGCGCGTCGCACCGAGGAGACGCGCAAACTGCTCGCGCGCGACGACGTCGACTACGTCTCGATCAAGGTCAGCTGCCTCGTCTCGCAGATCTCGACGTGGGACGCCGAGGGCACCGTCGAGCGCGCCCTCGAGCGGCTGCGTCCGATCTACCGCGTCGCGAACGGCACGGTGAGCGACGCGTCGTCGCCATCGGCGAACACCGATGACGCCAACGCCGACGCAGGCCAGCCGGGTGGGGGCGCCGCGAACGTCAACCGCGGCGACATCAAGAAGAAGTTCGTCAACGTCGACATGGAGGAGTACCGCGACCTCGACCTGACGATCGAGCTGTTCACGCGCCTGCTGTCGGAGCCGGAATTCCACGACCTCGAGGCGGGTATCGTCCTGCAGGCCTACCTGCCGGACGCGGTGCCGGCGCTCGAGCGTCTCATCGCGTTCGCGAAGGAGCGCAAGGCCAACGGTGGCGCGGGCATCAAGGTGCGTCTCGTCAAGGGCGCGAACCTCGCGATGGAGCGCGTCGAGGCCGAACTGCACGACTGGAAGCAGGCGCCGTACACGTCGAAGGAGGACGTCGACGCGAACTACCTGCGCTTCATCGAGCGCGCGACGCGCGCCGACGCGATGGAGGTGTGCCGCCTCGGTGTCGCCTCGCACAACCTGTACGACGTCGCGATGGCGCACCTGCTCGCCGAGAAGCGTGGTGTGAGCGAGCACCTCGACGTCGAGATGCTGCAGGGCATGGCGCCGTCGCAGGCGCGCGCCGTGAAGGCCGACGTCGGCACCGTCCTGCTCTACACGCCCGTCGTGAAGCGCGAGGACTTCGACGTCGCCGTCTCCTACCTCATCCGTCGCCTCGAGGAGAACGCGGCGGAGCAGAACTTCCTGCACGCCATGTTCAGCCACGACGAGGGTGCGGCCGAGCGTCACAAGTACGTGCGTGACGGCCTCGTCGGCACCGGTGCGCTGTCGGCGATGCAGGACCAGGAGCGACGTTTCCGTGAGTCGATCGACGCGATCGCCTCGACGCCCGTCGGCCCGCGACGCTCGCCCGAGCGCGCGCCGATCGGAGACTTCTTCGAGAACACGGCCGACTCCGACCCGGCGCTGCCCGCGGTGCGCGAGTGGGCGCGTGAGGCCGTCACGCGTCAGCCGGCGCCGCTGACGTCGCCGCAGCTCACGTCGCGCGAGATGGTCGACGACGTCGTCGCGCGCGGCGTCGCGGCGCAGGCCGGGTGGGCCGGGCGTTCCAACGCCGAGCGTGCCGCGCTGCTGCGTGAGGCGGCGCGGGAGATCGAGAAGCGTCGCGGTGATCTCGTCACCGTCGCGGCCGCCGAGGGGGGCAAGACGATCGACCAGGTCGACCCGGAGATCTCCGAGGCGATCGACTTCGCGCGCTACTACGCCGACCGCTGCGAAGAGTTGGTCACCGGAATGGCTTCTGACGGAGCACGATTCGAGCCTCACCGCCTCACGCTCGTCACTCCGCCGTGGAACTTCCCCGTCGCCATCCCGATCGGTTCGGTGCTCGCGGCGCTCGCGAGCGGATCGGCCGTCGTCATCAAGCCGGCACCGCAGACGGTCGGCTGCGTCGAGGTCGCGATGGAGGCCCTGTGGGCTGCGGGCATCCCGCGCGACGCCGCGCAGGTCGTCCGCGTCGAGGAGGACGACAACGGCCGCGCGCTCGTCGCGCACGACGACGTCGACACCGTCATCCTCACCGGCTCGATCGAGACGGGTCGCCTGTTCGCCGGGTGGCGCGCGCGTCACGCCGGTGGGGCGCGCGTGTTCGGTGAGACGAGCGGCAAGAACGCACTCGTCGTCACGCCCGCCGCCGACCTCGACCTCGCCGCCGCCGACCTCATGAAGTCGGCGTTCGGGCACGCCGGGCAGAAGTGCTCGGCTGCCTCGCTCGGCATCCTCGTCGGCTCGGTCGCGACGTCGAAGCGGTTCCGTGAGCAGCTCGTCGACGCCGTGAAGTCGCTGCGCGTCGGCTGGCCGAGCGACCTCGGCACGACGATGGGCCCCGTCATCGAGCCGCCGTCGGGCAAGCTGCTCAAGGCGCTGACGACGCTCGAACCGGGTGAGACGTGGCTCGTCGAGCCGAAGCAGCTCGACGACACCGGCCGCCTGTGGAGCCCCGGCCTCAAGGACGGCGTGAAGCCCGGCTCGTTCTTCCACATGACCGAGGTCTTCGGCCCCGTGCTCGGCCTCATGCACGCCGACACGCTCGAGGAGGCGCTCGAACTGCAGAACGCGACGCAGTTCGGCCTCACCGCTGGCATCCACAGCCTCGACGAGGACGAGGTCACGTACTGGCAGGAGCACGTCGAAGCGGGCAACTGTTACGTCAACCGTCACATCACGGGCGCGATCGTGCAGCGTCAGAGCTTCGGCGGGTGGAAGGAATCCGTCATTGGCCCCGGCGCGAAGGCGGGCGGGCCGAACTACGTCGCGCAGTTCGGCACGTGGGTGCCTGACGGCGTCGCGCGTCAGGGCGCGCCGATCATGCCGCGGGTGCGCGACCTGCTCGAGATCCTGTCGCCGCTGGCGCGAAACGAAGCCGACCGCGAGTGGCTGCATGCGTCGCTGCGTTCCGACGCGTTCGCGTGGCGCGAGGAGCTCGGCATCGAGGCCGACCCGTCGTCGCTGCGCGCCGAGTCGAACGTCTTCCGTTACCGCCCGCAGCCGCAGGTCGTCGTGCGCGCCGAGCTCGGCGAGACTTCGGCGGACGGCGACGTCGACGCCGTCGCGGACCGCACGCTCGCCGAGGTGGCGCGACTCGTACTCGGAGCGCACCTCGTCGGTTCGAGCGTGTACCTGTCGTGGGATGTCGCGCTGCAGCCGGCGCTGACGCGCCTGGCGGCGACGGGCGAGGGACGTCAGGCACTCGTCTGGCTGAACCGCATGGGGTCGGTCGAGAGCTCGGCGCAGTTCGTCACGTGGTGCCGTGAGGGCACGCGCGACGGCGAGCCGCTGCGCATCCGCATGGTCGGCGCGGACGCCGACGGCGAGACGGCCGCCGCGCTCGCCTCAGCTCCCGGCGAGGACCAGGGCGCGAGCATCACGCCGCTGTTCGGCGAGGTGCTGTCGACGGGACGCCGGGAACTGCTGACGTTCCTGCGCGAGCAGGCCATCTCGCGGACACTGCACCGCTTCGGCCACGTCGCGCCGGAGCTGATGCGCTGACCGGTTGACGCCGAATCGGTGACCCACCGAGGTCTACTGCGTGACGAGCCGTCAGGGGCGGCTCGTCACGCAGTTGGTTCGAGTTGAATGTGGACGAGATTCGCGAGTGTGGGCCAGACCCTAAGTGCCAGCCTGGTCGTGAGTCACTTGTGTTGAGGAGGCGTGGTGTTCACGGTCGAGGAAAAGCGGGATGCGGTAGTGACGTATCTGGGGTTGGCGTTCGGGCAGAAAACGGCGTGGTTGGCGCAGCAGCCGTTCACGGCGAGTCAGTTACGTCGCTGGCGTAGTGAGTATGTCCGTGGTGATCTTGACCGTGGCCTCACGCCGCGTCAGGGTGGCTCGATGGACCATATTCGCTCTGATCAGATGCGCCGGCTGGAAGAACAACTCGCCGCGCAAGAACGCCGCCACGCCACGGAAGTCGCGCGGCTACGGACCGAGGCTGACGGGCTACGTCAGGCGAACGAGTCGCTGGGAAAAGCTATCGGGCTCTTGCAACACTGGCACGCGCACGAGCCCGATACGCCCCCGACGACGCCACCCGAGCGTTCATCGCAGCCGAGAACGACCTCATCCGAGACCTGAGCGCGCTGGCGGGGTTCAGTCAGCGCCGTGCGCTGCAGGTCGCTGGTGTCTCGCGTGGCACGTGGCACGCCCGCCACCACCATGGCCGTGACGTTGCTGCGGCGGTATCGCCTGTGCCGCAGCGTGAGCGGGAGCAGCCAGCGAGGTTGAGCGCGTCGGTGTGCGCGCGGGTCGCGGGTTTCATCAGTGCGGGGCGCACGGGCGGTTTGGGTGTCGCGGGCGCGTTCGCGAAGGCGTGGGACGAGGGCTTCATGGAAGCGAGTCTGCGTTCGTGGTGGCGTATCGCCGCGCGCGTGCGCCGCGAGCAGGCCACAGTCGAGCAGGCCACAGTCGAGCAGTCGGGCGCGGCGGGTGAGCGGGCGGTGGCGCGGGTGAAACCGCAGGTGTTGGCGACTGGCGCGAACCAGGTGTGGGCGTGGGACATCACCGACCTGCCCACCGCGTTTCGGGGTGTGGCGTTCAAGGCGTACGCGATCATCGACATCTTCAGCCGCAAGGTGATCGTCGCGAGTGTGCACCAGCGTGAGAGCACTGCTGATGCGATGGCGTTGTTCATGGCCGCGATCGCGGCGGAGGGTGGGTGCGTGCCGCAGGTCGTGCACGCCGACAACGGCGCGGTGATGCGTTCGAACCTGCTGAACGAGTTCCTCACGGCACATGGCATCGAGGTGTCGCACTCGCGTCCGCGGGTGTCGAACGACAACCCGTACATCGAGTCCGAGTTCCGCACCCTGAAGAATCGGGCGTCGTATCCGGGCGTGTTCGCGTCGCTGGTGGAGGCGAGCACGTACGTCGCGCAGCACGTGCACTGGTACAACCATGCCCACCACCACAGTGGGATCGCGCTGTACACGCCCGCGCAGGTGCACGACGGGTCGTGGAAGATGCTGCACGCTCGCCGCCAAGTCAGCCTCGCCTACTACCAGGCGCGTCACCCCGAACGTTTCCGCGGCCACCGCGCGCCAGTGCCCGCCCCGAAAGCGTGGGCCGGAATCAACCATCCCGGCCCTGAGTGACTCACCACAGGTTGACATCCACCGAGATTCGCGAATGTGGACGAAAATCGCAGGTGGGCGGGGCCTGAGTGAGTGGGTGGCGCCGGGGGTATCCAGAGCGTCAGGATGTGCGCAGGGTGCCGGCGACGAGGGCGACCGGGGCGGTGTCGAGCGCGGGCGAGCAGCCGATCGAGTCGGTGTCGACGCTCAACGTCCGGGCACCGCTGACGGGCACGCGGAGTGTCTTGGCCTGCTTGCCGCCGAGGGTGACGGTCTGCTTGGCGCTGCCGTCGACGCGGACGGTCACGGTCGTCGTACCTTCGGGCTGCATGTTCGTCCCCCCGGGCTGGGCGTCGGTGGCGCCGACGGTGAACGCCACCTCGTCGTAGCGACGATCGAGGGCGAACTGTGCCGCGGCGGTGCACGCCTGACGGTCGGTGAGCAACGGCACGACGGCGTCGTCGTACGAAGATCCGCCGACGCGCACGCTCGCCGTGCGCGCCCCGCCCGACAGCGCGCCCGACAGGGGGACGTCTCGTGGCTGCGCCGAACGACTCGACGTGGACGATGACGGCGCCGGAGCTGCGCCATGCGACGAGGAGGAGTCGCGCAGCAGCAGCCACGCGACGAGCGCGATGAGAGCGAGACCGGCGACGAGCGTCACCGCCAGCCAGACGCTGCGCCGGTGCTGCCCCCCGCTCGAAGTGTCGCTCGTCGCCGACGCTGTGCCCAGGTGATCGGCGGGATTCGCCCCACCCGGGCCGGCCACGCCACCCACGCCGCCCGCGCCGACCGCCCCACCTGCGCCCGCAGGCAGCGCCGCCGCCGCGGCGGCGCCTGACATGGGCACGGGCGATCCGATGGGCGCGGGACTTTCCGACGCCCCTGCGGCGACGATCCGTGACGTCCGCGGCGGTGCGCTGAGCACGGGCGCGGCGGGGGCGCCGGCGAACTGCGGCGTCATGGCCCACAGTCGCTGTGCCACGGCTGCGGCATCGTCGGGGCGTTCGTGCGGGTTCTTCGCGAGCAGCTCGGCGATGAGCACCCACAGGGCATCGGGGATGTCGTCGGGGCGCGTCGGCGCGTGATCGGCGTGCAGGCGCAGCAACGCGACGGGCGAGTCCGCGTGGAACGGCACCGCGCCGCACGCCATCTCGTACAGCGTGACGCCGAGCGCGTAGAGGTCGCCCGCACGTCCGCTCGGTTGCCCGTCGCCGAGTTCGGGCGCGAGGTACTGCGGCGTGCCGATGACGTTCGCCGTCGCAACCTGCCCCGTCTGCGTGACGAGGGAGGCCACCCCGAAGTCGGCGAGCCTCGGCACGAGAGTGCCCAGCGCGTCGGTGGACGTCCGCGTCGATGCGGCGGCGGGCAAGGCGGTCTCGGTCGTAGCCCTCGACATCGCAGCCCTCGACATCGCGTCAGGGCCTTCGGCGAGCAGGACGTTCTCGGGCTTGAGGTCGCGGTGCAGCACACCCGCGCCGTGGACGGCGGCGAGGCCCTGTGCGATCTGGGCGCCGAGCGTCGCGACATCGTGCGGGGGCAGGTTGCCGCGCCGTTGCAGGAGGGCGCGCAGGGAGTCGCCGGCGACGTAGTCCATGACGATCGCGAGGCGCGGGCCCTCGACGACGAGGTCGTGCACGCGGATGACGTACGGGCTGCGCAGGCCGACGAGGAGGTTGCGTTCCTGCAGGAAGCGCGCGACGACGCCGGGGTCGTCGGCGAGTTCGGGGCGCAGCAGTTTGAAGGCCAGGGTGTGGCCGTCGACGTCATGCCCGACCCACACCTGCCCCATCGCGCCCGAGCCGATCTGCCGCTCGAGCGTGTAGCGGCTTCCCAGCTGCCAACCCTCGCTCACGCCGAGTTCCCTCCCTGCCTCGTTGGGACGATCCTATGGGCGCGCCGCCGCGTCTGGGGCTACTCTCGGGCACCAACCCCGACTTGCCCGCCGACCGGCGCGTGGCGTAGGAGAGATCATGGCCATCTTCGCTGTCACCTACACGTATTCCGACGACGTCGCCGCCCGCGACGCCCACCGCCCCGAGCACCGCACCTACCTCTCGCAGGTCGAGGGCATGCTGCTGTCCGGACCCCTCGCCGAGCCCGACGGTGCGCTGCTCGTCATCGCCGCGCCGACGCGTGAGGATGTCGCCGAGCGCCTCGACCGCGACCCGTTCTTGCTCGAGGGCATCGTCGTCGAACGCACGATCCGCCCCTACACGCCCGTCCTCGGCTCGCAGGCGCCGACGTTCGCCGAACACCTCGAACGATGACGGAGACGCCACGCGAGCCCGCACCTGACGGCACGTCCGGTACCTCGTTCGTCGACACCTCGGGCCTCGCCGAGAGGGCAGACATTGACGAAACACCGGCGTCTGAGGGCGCATCGTCGAGCCACAAGAATATGTCGCTGTCGAACGCAGATCTGCCGGAGCCGAACCTGCCACCGATCACGAGCGTCGTCATCGACATCGGGGACGATCGCGTCGAGGTCTTCCACCGAGACAGCGGGCCTGATGATCAGCCCGACAACGCCTCGAGTGACGGGGGTGTCGACGTCCCGGGCGTGAACGCGTCGCTCGCCGTTGAGCAGCGGGAGCACTCCGCGGCTGACGCTGCGGCCGACCCTGGTGCCGCCGACACTGAGCCCCACCCCGAAGCCGCGCCGACTGGTCGCCCGACGTATGTGCTCGTTCATGGTCTCGGCGGCAGCCTCGCCAACTGGGAGCCGTTGTGGCCGTTCCTCACCGAGCACGGTCGCGTGCTGGCGCTCGACCTCGCAGGGTTCGGCCGCACGAGTGGGTCAAACCGCTCAGCCGTCTCCGACAACGTCGATCTGCTCGCGGCGTACCTGCGTCAACTCGGTCTGAGCGACGTCGTCCTCGTCGGCAACTCGATGGGCGGGATGATCGTCGCGATGACGGCCGCGAAGCACCCTGAGCTCGTGTCGCGTCTCGTGCTCGTCGACCCCGTGCTGCCGCTGCACCCGCAGGATCGGCCGCACTGGTCCGTGCTCGTCACCTTCTCCCTCTACATGTGTCCACCCGCGGCGCGACGCGTCATCCCGCGTTACGCCGCGCGCCGCGGCATCGACCGCATGGGCGTCGAGGGCGTCCTGACGGTCGTCGCCGACCCGCATCGCGTGCCGAAGTGGGTGATGCGACGCTCCGTCGAGGAGGTCCGTGCTCTGGCCGAGAACCAGGACGCCGTGCCCGGGCTCGTGCGGGCCGCCAACTCGCTCGTCGTGGCTGCTGGAAGCCCGCGCTACCGTCGCGTGCTGAGCGAGTTGCGGGTGCCCGTCACGCTCGTGCACGGCGAGTGCGATCGCCTCGTGCCCGTCTCCGCGGCGCGTCGCATCGCCGCTCGTCACCCGGCCTGGACGTTCCTCGAAGGCCCCGGCCTCGGCCACGTGCCGATCTACGAGGCCGCGGGGTGGGTCGCACGCTGCATCGTGGGGGCGGCAGCGTCCTGACGAGCAAGACGGCCCGAGCCCGACGCCCGGCTCGGGCCGCCGATTGCCGGCGCCGTGCATGGTGTTTACCACCGCTCGCTCAGGATCGCCTCGCGCGCGCTGGTTCTGGTCGCTGGTGGATGGCACTGTGCGTGGCGGGTGTCACCGCGTGCTGACTGGCCGCCAAGGTCACGAATGTGTCACGGTGGAGTCGATCGTCCGTCATCGTGACCCACCCCGACCTTCCTGAGAGGACCCAGTGACCTTCACTCTTCGACCCGCCCGCACGCTGTCGGTGCTCGGTGCCTGCGCCGGTCTGACGCTCACGCTCGGTGCCTGCGGCAACAGCGGCGACGACCCGAGCGTGCAGGTCAGCCAGTCGAGTTCGGCCTCCGGCAAGCCCGGCGCGACACTTGCGCTGCGCAAGGCCTGCATCTCGTCGAACAGCCAGGTCGTCTCGGCGAACGCGGCGTGGAACGACGCCGTCGACTCTCATAAGGACGCCGACCTGCAGAAGGCGACGAAGACGATGGGTTCGCTCGCGGATTCGCTGCGCTCGGACGGGAAGCAGTCCGGTGATTCGTCGTTCAAGAAGAAGGCCGACGCAGCTGCGGCTCAGGTCGATGCGTTGAAGAAGGCGGAGAAGCCGGCGAAGACGGTCGACACGACGTCGTACAACAGCGCCGTCGAGGACCTCACGAGCTACTGCTCGACGATGTTCCCCCAGGCATCGAAGAGCGCCTGAGCAACGCCTCTTCGAGAGCGGCCCGCGCCGAGTCGCGGGCCGCTCTCGCTGCGTCGTAGGCCTTCTGCGCCGCCTCGACGCGGACTCGCAACCGCGCGATGCGGGCATCCATCTCGGCCAGCGCTGCCTTCTCGCGCTGCTCCTGCTCGGCCCGCCGCCTCTGGGCGCTCTCGCGCTCGGCGGCCCCACGTTCGGCTTTCTCCTGCTCGTCCTCATCCCGCCGGCTCTGGGTGTCGGCGACCTGCGGGGAGGCTCCATCCGCGGAGGAGGAAGCGGATGGGGCTGATGTCGCGGCCGCAGCACCGCGGATTCGGTCTTGGGCAGGCGTACCGCCGGCGACGAGTCGCAGCGCGGGGCGCGCAGGCGCGTCGCGGTGCGCGACGGCGTCGGTGAGGTCGACGTCGCCCCACCCGCTGTAGCTCAGTGGCCGCACGAGTGCGCGGGTCGCCACGGCGTCGGCTGCCTGCCGGTCCGCGATCGCCGCAAGCAGCGTGGCGTGCACGGCCTCGGCGAGCGAGCCGTTCAGGTCGTGCCGCGTGACGATCTGCTGCAGCAGTTCCTGCCGTCGGGCCGACAACTCCTTGAGCGTGGCCGCGTCGAGCGAGGTCTGCGCGGCACGCATCTGTTCGCCGAGGGCGAGGACGTCGCTGATGGCGCCGTCGTCGAGGTGGTTGACGGCCGCGGCCGCGGCGGTGGGCTTGCGGAGCGCGGCGATCTCGCGGGCAGCATCGCGCTCACCGGCGGTACGTGCGGCTGCGGCGAGTTCCTTGCGCACCGCGACGAAGTCGGCCGGGTCGCCGCCGTAGAGCGTCGTGACGGCCTCGGCGACGGTGCCCACGTTCATGTCGGCGCTCATGCGGCCCGGCCGGGGGGTGTGCGTCGCACGAGGGCCTGCGGGTGCCCGGCGACGGCGATTCGTGCTGGGTTCATTGCTCCATTGTCCGTCGCCACCGATAGGGTATGCACAGCCTGGCGCCCGCCTGGCGCTCGTGGGGAGGTCTTTGGTGGTCGACGCAGCGGATCGCGCACCGATCGAGCGAGTGCTCGTTCTCGTGCCGACGTACGACGAGCGGGAGAACCTGCCGGTCATCGTCGAGCGCATCCGGAGTGCCGTCCCCGACGCCGACATCCTCGTCCTCGACGACAACTCGCCCGACGGGACAGGGCAGCTCGCCGATGAGATGGCGGCGGCCGACGCCCACGTGCACGTCATGCACCGTCGCGGCAAGGAGGGCCTCGGCAAGGCCTACCTCGCCGGTTTCGCGTGGGGTCTGGAGCGCGGCTACGACGCGCTCGTCGAGATCGACGCGGACGGTTCGCACCCGGCCGAGGAACTGCCTGCGATGCTCGCGCTCGCGGCCGGCGCCGACCTCGTCATCGGCTCCCGCTGGATCAAGGGCGGCTCCGTCGTCAACTGGCCGAAGAACCGCGAGATCCTCAGCCGCGGCGCCAACGTCTACGTCCAGGCGATGCTCGGCACCCGAGTCCATGACGCGACGGCCGGGTTCCGCGTCTACCGCGCGACGCTGCTGCGCCAGATCGACCTCGCGAGCGTGACGTCAGCCGGTTACGGCTTCCAGATCGACCTGACGTGGCGCTCGATCCGGGCCGGGGCGCGCATCGTCGAGCACCCGATCCGATTCAGCGAGCGCGAACTCGGCACGTCGAAGATGTCGGGCAACATCATCAGCGAGGCGCTGCTCGCCGTCGCCGGCTGGGGTCTCGAACTGCGGCGCGAACAGGCCGGGCACCTCCTGTCGCGGGTGCGGGCGCGACGGTCCTAGCGTTCGAGGGTGATGTGGTCGGGCACCTCGTGTCCCGGGTGGGCGCACGGCGCTCAGCCCCCTGATCCCGCTCCTGCGCGTCAGGCTTTCGGATCCTCTGCGGCGGCGCCGAACACGATCGTCCGGTAGGCGACGAAGCGCAGGATGGTGCCGATTCCGATGCCGATGAGGGCGTGCACGTTCTCCCACAACGCGCCGCGGGCCCCCAGCACGTAGTGCGCGAACGCGACCCAGGCCGAGGTGGCGGCGAGTGCGACACCGTTGACGGCGAAGAACAACACGACCTCGTGGTGCAGCGGACGGTTCTCGCGGTGACGGAACGTCCAGTACCGGTTGCCGACCCATGCGAACACGGTGGCCACGGCGCCCGAGATGATCTTCGCGGTCGTCACCTTGCCGTCGAGCGGGCCGGCGCGCAGCCAGTTGTACAGGCCCATGTCGATGAAGATGTTGAGCACGCCGATGATGCCGAACGTGCTGAGCTCGCGCCAGAACGCGGCGAGCGGGGACGACGCCGTAGTCGCCTGGTGCCCGGACGAGTCGGCCCCGAGCGATGACGCTCCGGCCGCGGGCGTCTCGTCGGGGCGCGCCGCTGCGGTCCGTGAGGTCATAACGTCCGATGCTACCCATTGCGCCTTCTGACGGGCTGAGAACGTCAGCACATCGGACGGCCGCGCAGCGCCTTTTCGTCGTTCGTCGATGCGCCCGAAAACCCGTGAGTACAGTGATCGGCATCACATCGAACCCTGGCGTTCGATACAGGCCGCGACGTGACGCGTCGTCCCGAGACAGTGCGTGCGACGAGACTTTGGAGGTGGGCATGGACGGGAAGAGTTTCGACGCGATCGTCGTGGGCGCGGGGCTGGCAGGTCTCGTGGCGGCGGCCGAACTGACGTCGCGGGGGCGCCGCGTCGTCGTCGTCGAGCAGGAGAATCGCGCCAATCTGGGCGCTCAGGCGCACTGGTCGTTCGGTGGGTTGTTCCTCGTCGACTCGCCCGAGCAGCGCCGCCTGCGGGTGCGCGACAGCCTCGAGCTCGCGTGGCAGGACTGGTGCGGCAGCGCCCAGTGGGACCGCCTCGAGGGTGAGGCGAACGCGTCCGGTGAGCCCCTCGGTGAGGACGTCTGGGGAAAGCGCTGGGCGCGCGCCTACGTCGAGTGGGCGGCCGGCGGCAAGCGGGAGTGGTTGCGCGAGAACGGAATCGAGCTCACGCCAATGGTCGGGTGGGCCGAGCGAGGCGACGGTCGCGCCGGGGGTCACGGCAACTCGGTGCCCCGCTTCCACATCGCGTGGGGCACCGGCACGGGCGTGAGCGGCCCCTTCGTCGAGAAGGCGCTCGATGCCGAGGCCCGGGGCCTGCTGACGTTCGCGCACCGTCATCGCGTCGACGAACTCATCGTCGAGACCCCTGCCGACGGTGGTGCTCGCGCCGTCACCGGCGTGCGCGGGAGCGTCCTCGCTCCCGACGACGCGGAGCGCGGTGTCGCCTCGAACCGCGACGTCGTCGGCGGGTTCGAGTTCACGGCGCCGTCGGTCATCGTCGCGAGCGGCGGCATCGGTGGCAACCACGACCTCGTGCGGCGCTGGTGGCCGGCGGATCTCGGCGAGGCGCCGCGTTCGATGCTGACGGGGGTGCCCGCCTACGTCGACGGGCGCATGCTCGAGATCGCCGCGGACGCGGGCGCGCGCCTCGTCAACCGTGATCGGATGTGGCACTACACCGAAGGCATCCGAAACTGGAACCCGGTGTGGCCGCAGCACGCCATCCGCATCCTGCCCGGCCCGTCGCCGCTGTGGTTCGACGCGATCGGACGTCGCATGCCGATGCGGTGCCTGCCCGGTTTCGACACGCGCGGCACGCTGCGTCACCTGCGCAGCGACCCGGCGATCCGCGCGTACGACCACTCGTGGTTCATCGTCACCCAACCGATGCTGGAGAAGGAGTTCGCCCTCTCCGGCTCGGAGCAGAACCTCGACCTGACGTCCGGGAGCCGCCGCGAGGTCGTGCGGGCGCGTCTGGCGAAGGGTGCGCCGCGAGCGGTCGCCGACTTCGTCGAGCACGGCGAGGACTTCGTCGTCGCCGAGACGCTCGAAGAGCTCGTCGCGAAGATGAACGAGTTGACGGACGAGCCGCTGCTCGATGCGGCACACGTGCGTCGGCAGATCGAGGAGCGTGACGCGCAGGTCGACAACGCCTACGGCAAGGACGTGCAGGTCATGGCGATCCACAACGCGCGCCGCTACCTCGGCGACCGGCTGGCGCGCGTGTCGGCGCCGCACCGCGTGCTCGACGAGAGGCAGGGCCCGCTCGTCGGCATCAAGCTGCACGTGCTGACGCGCAAGAGTCTCGGCGGCATCCAGACCGACCTCGACTCGCGCGTGCTCGACGCTCGTGGCCGCGTCGTGCCGGGGCTGTTCGCCGCCGGTGAGGCCGCCGGCTTCGGCGGGGGAGGCGTCCACGGCTTCAACGCGCTCGAGGGCACGTTCCTCGGAGGATGCCTGTTCTCCGGGCGAGCGGCCGGGGTGGCCGCCTCCCGAGTGGCATGACGACGACATAGCAATTCGTGATTGAATCCGCAGGCCGAAATACGAGACGAACATGAGGGGGTGGCTCGGTGGCGCAGCGGAAAATCACCCAGGCGCGTGCGCACGAGACGCGCGCTCGCATCCTGACGGGCGCCGCCGAGGCATTCGCCGAGCACGGTTTCGCCGGCGCGACCATCGCCGACATCGTGACGCGCTCGGGCGTGACGAAGCGCGCGCTGTACTTCCACTTCGACACGAAGGAAGAGGTCGCCGACGCCGTCCTCGCCGCGCACACGACGTGGCTGCGCGACGCCGTCGCCGCCCTGGCGGGCTCGCCGGTGCAACGCCTCGTCGACTACGGCTACCTCACCTGTGACGGGCTCGCCGACGACCCGATCTTCCAGGCGACGGCTCGGCTCGCGATCGAGCGCGAGACCTACGGCGCGGGGCGTCCGGCGTCGTTCGGGGTGTGGCAGGAGACGACCCGCGACATGCTCGACGAGGTTGCCGCTGCGGGGTGCCTCAATGCCGGGGTCGACACGGGCGTCGTGGCGCGCATGCTCAGTGCGACCGTCCTCGGGCTGCACCTGTCAGCACGCGCGAGCGATCCGTCGTCGCGCCTGCACGCCGAGATCGAACAGTGCTGGACGCACGCCGGGGCGACCCTCGTGAGGCCCGAAGCGCTCACCGGTGTGACGCTGCGTCGCGCCCGCCCCACCGCGTGACACTCTTGGGCCATGGAACAGCAGAAGGTGGTGTCGGCGCGTGAGGCCGTGCCGTACGGCGTGCGGGTGGCCGCGTGGTGGTCGGTGTGCCTGCTCGCCATCGCCGTCGGGGTGCTCGCGTTCTTCTGGGGCGTCACGCGTCTCGGCGTCGTCACCGTCTCCTTCGTCACCGGGGTGATGTTCGCGGCGCTCCTCGCTCCGATCGTGTCGTGGCTGGTGCGGCGCGGCGTGGGGCGCACGACATCCGCGGTCATCGCGTTCTTCGTCGGTGTCGGTTCGGCTGCGGGGCTGATCGCGTTCGTCGTGGCGCAGATCGACGACTCCAGCGGCGAGTTCGCCCGACAGCTGACGCTGGCCGAGCAGGGCGCGCGGCACTGGCTCGTCGACGGGCCGCTGAAGATCGACGAAACCTCCGCGAGCCGCTACACGACCGACCTCGGAACGACGCTGAGCAACCACACGGCCGACATCGTCGGCTGGGCGGCGGCGCACGTCGGCATCGTCACGGGCGGGCTGTCGGCGCTGCTGCTCACGCTGTTCTGCGCGTTGTTCCTGCTCGCCGACGACGGCTCCATCTGGCGTTGGATCGTGCGGCTGCTGCCGCGTGGCGCGCACAACCACGTCGACCTCGCGGGCGCGGCGGCGTGGCGCACCCTCGTCGTCTACATGCGCTCGCTCGTGCTGCTCGCCCTGCTCAACGCGGCGGCGATGCTGCCCGTGCTCTGGTTCGCGGACGTGCCCCTCGCCGTCCCGCTGACCGTCGTCATCTTCCTCGGCTCGCTCATCCCGCTCGTCGGGGTGCTGCTCGCCGCGGCGCTCATGTTCGCCATCGCGTTCGTCGGCAACGGGCTCGTCACCGCGCTCGTGCTCGTCGCGATCCTCACGGTGCTCGTGCAGCTGCTCGGCAACCTCGTCAACCCCCTCATCCTCGGACGGTTCGTCGACCTGCACCCCGTCGTCATCCTGATCGGCGTGAGCGCCGGCACGCTGCTCGGCGGGGCGTTCGGCGCGTTCACGGCCGTGCCGCTCATCGCCGTCGTCAACAACATGGTCAAGGTGATGCGCAGCTACCATCTCGAGGAACACGGCGACGAGGATCTCGACGCCGTCGACGAACGTCAGCTCGAACGCCGCGCCAAGGAGGCCATGTGAACGCCGAGCGTCCCGGAGCGCTGCGGATGGCCGCGCTGCGCGTCTACCGGATGCTGCCCGCCGGGCTCAGCCACCGCATCGTGCACGCCATGCAGCCGACGTTCAGCGCCGGCGCCGTCGCCATCATCGAGCACGACGGGCGCGTGCTCGCGCTGCGTCAGGCGCACCGCAGCGGATGGTCGCTGCCTGGCGGCCTCATCGACGCCGGCGAGCAACCGCAGGACGCCGTCGTGCGTGAGGTGCGTGAGGAGACGGGCCTCGACATCGAGCCGGGCAGCGTCATGGCCACTGATTTCGACCCGGAGATCCGGCACGTCGACGTCATCTTCCGCGTCGTGTGCGACGAGCGACCCGAGGTCGAGGTGGCGAGCGAAGCCCTCGAATCCGGATGGTTCGCGCTCGACGAACTACCGCACCCCGACAAGTCGACGCGCCGCATCCAGCGCGCCGTGCGCCTCGCGCGGCAGCCATCGAGCGTGGGGCGTGTCGTCGGGCGCGGCGACTGAGGGTTCAGCCCTGCGCGCTTCTCAGCGCAGCAGCCCGGCGCGTCGTGCGAGTGCCACCGCTTCGGTGCGCGAGGTTGCGCCCAGTTTTTCGTTGATATGCACGAGGTGCGTCTTGACGGTCGCCTCGGAGACGAAGAGGTGCTTCGCGATCTCCTTGTTCGTCGCGCCGCCGGCGACGGCGTCGAGCACGTCGAGTTCGCGGGCCGTCAGTGTCGGTGCGGGCGAGGACAACCGGTTGACGAGGCGCGCCGCGACGGCGGGCGCGAGCACCGTCTCGCCGCGTGAGGCGCGGTGCACGGCCTCGACGAGGTCGGCGGGCGGTGCGTCCTTGAGCAGGTAGCCGGACGCGCCGGCCTCGACGCCGCGCACGATGTCGGCGTCCGTGTCGTAGGTCGTGAGGATGAGGACGCGGGGCGCGTCGTCGCGGGCGCGGATGGCGCGCGTCGCCGCGACGCCGTCGAGGCCGGGCCCCATCTGCAGATCCATGAGGACCACGTCGGGGCGCACCCCCTGCTCGGCGAGGCGGTCGAGCACGCGCAGGGCCTCCTCGCCGCCGCCGGCCTCGTCGAGGACGTCGATGCCCGACGCGTCGAGCAGCGCTCGTAGGCCCGCGCGCACGACGGGATGGTCGTCGGTGAGGATGACGCTCGTCATCGGAGGTTGCTTTCCGTCGAGGGTGTCACGTGCGGTTCGACTCCGGCCGTCAGGGCAGGGGCGGGCTGGGTGTTCTCCTGCCTCACCGCCTTGTAGGGGCCGCTGGTGGGGATGGTCGCGATGAGGGCGGCGCCCTCGCCGGGCTGGGATTCGATCTCGAGGTGGCCGCCGAGTGCATCGAGGCGTTCACGCATGGCGCGCAGGCCGAATCCGCTGCCGCCCAGGGGTGCGCGTTCGACGTCGGCGTCGGTGAAACCCACGCCGTCGTCGATGACTTCGAGGCCGACCTCGTCGGGTCGGTAGCTGAGCGTCACGCCGACGCGCTGCGCTTTGCTGTGGGTGCGCACGTTGGCGAGGGCGCTCTGCGCGATGCGCAGCAGAGCGACATCGACTGGGGCCGGCAGTGGGCGCGGTTCGCCGTCGCAGGTCGTGTCGGCGCGGATACCGGTGTGCTCCGTCAGGCGCGCGGTGAGGCGCTCGAGAGCGCCGGACAACGGCGCGTCGACGAGGTTGCTCGGCGTCAGGGCATGGACGACCTCGCGCGAGTCGGCGAGGCCCTGCGCGGCCGTCGACTCGATCTGCTCGAGCAGGCGCGCCATCTCGTCGCCGGCATGCGCGGCGCTGTCGTGGGTGGCCTGGGCGCTCGCGTGCTGGGTGCGGGCGTGCTGGTTACGGGCGAGGCCCGCGCGCGACAGCAGCACGATGCTGGAGAAGCCCTGCGCGAGGGTGTCGTGGATGTCGTGCGCGAGGCGCTCGCGCTCGGCGAGGACGCCGGCGCGGTGCTGGGCGAGGGCGAGCGTCTCCTGCGTCGCGAGCACGTCGTCCTGCGCGGCGACGAGCTGGGTGACGAGTTCGCGGCGGCGCGTGTTCTCCGCGCGCAGCTGGGCGTACACCCACGAGATGCCGAGCGCGACGATCATCCCCATGATCGGGCCGATGACGGTGCCGACGTTGCGTCCGTCGGGGCGCGAGACGAGGGCGGCGGCGCTCGCGACGAGGACGAGGGGCACGAGGGCGGCAGCGATGGGCCGGATCGCGACGTGCAGGACGAGGAAGTACAGCGCGAACGCCACCCACGCGAAGTCAGGCGCGATGGCGAGCGTCAGGCACCACGCGAGCGTCAGCGCGATGATCCACACCTGGCCGGTGTGCGAATCCTGGGCGGCGCGCAGCGACTGGGCGCGGCGCGCGCGGCGTTCGACGACGAGGCCGCTCAGGTAGACGCCGGTGAACACGACCGTCGCGGCGATGACGGCGAACGGCGAGGCGTCTCCGGCGAGCGCCCGGATCACCCCGACGACGAGCAGCACGACGAACAGGACGTGCATCGCGGCCTGCATGGTGCGGATGGTGCGTTCGGAGTCGGTGGTACTCATCACCGCCCATTTTGCCGCGTGGGTGCGTCGAACGCGCACGGACGTCAACCGAACGGTTGATGCGTTCTCCCACTGCCTGGGTGATGCGCGCAGGGGATGAATCGCGCTGGAATGGAGAAAACCTGGAGAACCTGTGCCGAAAGAAGAGGTTGATGTTCCTCGCAACTCGAGACCTTGCGTACGCCAAGGGGCGTTTCGCCCTCATCGGCGGCGTCATCGCCCTGATCACGCTGCTCGTCGTCATGCTGACCGGCCTCGCGGCCGGCCTCGCGAAGGAGAGCGTGTCGGCCATCGACACGTTGCCCTCGCACGGTGTCGACCAGATCGGCTTCTCGGCCCCCGCGAAGGGGCAGAAGGTCGGGTATGACAGCTCCCACGTCGAGGCGAAGGACATCGACAAGATCAAGTCGGTCAAGGGCGTCACCGACGCCTCGCCGCTGACGATCACGCAGGGCCGCGCGAGTGTCTCCGGTGTGCCGTCGGCGGTCGCCATCTTCGCCGTCCCGGACGGTTCGTTCGCCGCGCCGAAGGGGGTGAAGAACGGCTCCGTCGTCGTCGGCAAGACGATCACGAAGGACGCCGCGCTCAAGGAGGGCGAGTCGATCTCGTTCAACAACAAGAGCGTTCGCGTCGCGAAGCTGAGCGACGACGCGTCGTACCAGCACCAGCCCGTCGTGTGGATGACGGAGAACGACGCGAAGGCCGCCGGCCTGCTCGGCCAGGGCTCGGGCACCGTCGCGCTCGTCAAGACGGGCAGCGGGTTCTCGAAGGACGCGCTCACCTCGGCGACCGGCCTCGACGTGCAGGACCCGAAGACGTCGCTCAGCACGATCAGCGCCTACCAGGCCGAGAACGGCTCGCTGACGCTCATGCGCGTCATGCTCATGCTCGTCTCCGCCCTCGTCGTCGGCGCGTTCTTCACCGTCTGGACGATCCAGCGCACGCCCGACCTCGCCGTCCTCAAGGCGATGGGCGCGCACACCGGCTACCTCGTGCGTGACGCCATGGGTCAGGCCGCCATCCTGCTGCTCATCGGTGGCGGCCTCGGCACGATCGGCGCGACCGTCCTCGGCTACTTCGCGCAGGGCACGGTGCCGTTCGTCCTCAGCCTCACCACCACGCTCGTCCCGCTGGCGCTGCTGTTCGTTCTCGGTCTGCTCGGCGCGCTCGTCAGCGTGCGCCGCATCGTGACCGTCGACCCCAACACCGCACTGGGGGCCGCGCGATGAGCCTTCGTCGTCATGCACCCGTACCTCGTGTCGAAGGCCGCGCGATGAGCCTCGACGCCACCCTCGTCCCCACCACCGCGCCAGGAGCAGCCCGATGAGCCTCGACGTCAAGAACGCGACGCTGACCTTCCCCGACGGCGCCTCGGGGCGCATCACGGCCGTCAACGACGTGTCGTTGCACGTCGCCGCGGGCGAGTTCGCCGCGGTGACGGGCCCGTCGGGTTCCGGCAAGTCGTCGCTGCTCGCCGTCGCCGGCCTGCTGCAGACGCCCGACTCCGGCATCGTGACGATCGACGGCAAGGTCGTCTCGGGGCTCTCGCACAAGGACGCCGCAGCGGTGCGCCTGTCGTCGATCGGGTTCGTCTTCCAGCAGAGCAATCTCATCGCGTCGCTGACGTCCGTGGAGCAGCTCGAGATCGTTGCGCGCATCGCCGGGCGTCACGGCAAGGACACCGCATCGCGGGCCGAGGAACTGCTCGCCGCCGTCGGGTTGGAGAAGGTCTTCGACCGCCGCCCCGCAGCGCTCTCCGGCGGTCAGCGTCAGCGTGTCGGCATCGCCCGCGCGCTGATGAACGAGCCGAAGCTGCTGCTCGTCGACGAACCGACCGCGTCGCTCGACACCGAGCGCGGCACCGCCGTCGTCGAACTGCTCGGCAAGGTGACGCACGAACACCAGGCCGCGACCATCATGGTGACGCACGACCTGCACACCCTCGACGCCGTCGACTCGCTGCACGAGATGGTCGACGGTCGCCTGCGCACGCTCGAGGCGACCCCGACGCAAGGTTGATGTCGGCGCCTCGTCGTAGTGCTGGCCTCGGCGCCTGATCGTCTCGACGGAGACGACGCGAGGAATCGGGTGTAGGCGAACATGACGCCGGCCGGATGCGACAAGCATCCGGCCGGCGTTCGTCGTCTCGTGGTTGCGGCGTCTCACGGTGACGTCGCCTCGTGGTCTCGGCGTCTCGACGGTAGGTGTGAGGTCGGCGAGTCGTTGGGGACGGGATTCGCAGATGGGGACGCGAATCGCGGTTTGGGACGGGAGTTCGAGCTGGCGCCTGTTCTCGCGCCGGCGTTGGTCAGGAGCTGACGTGAGCCAGCTGCGTCGTCGTGGCCGGCGCGTCATGCATCAGGGCGAGGCGTAGGCATCCGAGAGCGACGGGGATCTCGGCGGCGAGCGCCATGGCGACGGCGGTGGCGAGCGAACTTGTCGTGGTCGCGCTCGCGATGTCCGTGACGGCGTCGAGGACGAACAGCGTCGCGGCGACGAGCCCGATGAGCCGGGTGGCCGCGGCGCGTCGACTGGTGGCCAGAACGAGTGCGGTGAGGGCGAGGAGTTCGCTCACGTCGAGCCCCAACCACGCCGCGATGCTCGCAGGGTCGACGCGCTGCGCGTCCAGGCGCAGGTAGAGCACCGGGATCCAGGCTGCGAGGACGCCGCCTGCCACCGTCAGGACTCGTGTCACCGTCGTGTTCTCCACGTCCCCCACGTTCGCGCTCGCGTGTGGGTGGGTGATGTCGAGATCCTGTGCGTCGGCCATGAGCGCTCGCGGGCGATCTGGCGTGGTGTTGACGTCGCAATGTCGACGTGGTGCGGTGCCGCAGCGCGGGCGTGGGGGAGCACCGGGGTGAAGCCTGGCCGTGGGGCGGTGGCGCGAGGGGCCGTCAGAGGTGGCGGGCCGGACACGACGAAGGTGTGATCACCGTTGCGGGAGCTACTGCGTCCCGGGCGCCCACGGCGGGCGGGCGGTTCGCTAGGGTGGGCAGCGCGCGTCACCCAGGACGAGGAAGCCGGTGAGAATCCGGCACGGTCGCGCCACTGTGAACGGGATTTCCGTGAGTCAGGAACTCGGGGTGACGCCATCGAGCGGGACGCGTCATCCCGGGAAGGTGCACTCATGCATATCGCTGAGGGGTTCTTGCCCCCTGTTCACGCTGCCGCCTGGAGTGCGGTAGCGGCACCCTTCGTCATCCACGGAGCGCGCGAGATCAAGCGCACGATCGAGAAGCATCCGGAGTCGAAGCTGCTGCTCGGCGGAGTCGGGGCGTATTCGTTCGTGCTGTCGGCCATCAAGTTGCCGTCCGTCACCGGGAGTTCGTCGCATCCGACGGGCACCGGCGAGGGCGCCATCATCTTCCGCCCGCCCGTCATGGCGGCGCTGGGCACGATCGTGCTGCTGTTCCAGGCGCTGTTGCTCGCGCACGGCGGGCTGACGACGCTCGGCGCGAACGTCATGTCGATGGCAGTCGTCGGGCCGTGGGCCGGGTACGGCGTCTATCGGCTGATGCGTCGCGCGCCGCTGTCGATCGCCGTGTTCTGCGCCGTCGCCGTCTCCGACCTCATGACGTACGTGACGACGGCGACGCAGCTCGCCCTCGCCTTCCCCGACCGCGCGACGGGTTTCGTCGGCGCATGGTCGCGGTTTCTCGGGCTGTTCGCGGTGACGCAGATTCCGCTCGCCATCGTCGAGGGCCTCGTCGGTGTGCTGCTCATGAACGCGCTGCGCTCCTGGGCCGGCCCGGAGCTCGCCGGTCTGGGATTCGGACGCGATCGTGGGTTCGATGCGGGTGTCGCGGTCTCGGCCGACGTCGAGGCGAAGGAGGCGAGCCGTGCGTGACCGTCGACTGACGAACGTCCTCCTCGTCGTGCTCGCGGCGGCGATCTTCGTCCTGGCGCTCGTCATGGGCACGCGCAGTGGCGACTTCGGTGGCACGGACGCTGCGGCCACCGAGACCATCGAGAAGTCCGACCCCGACTACAAGCCGTGGTTCGAGCCGTTCTGGACGCAGCCCGGTGGCGAGGTCGAATCGGGGCTGTTCGCGATGCAGGCCGCGCTCGGTGCGGGCTTCCTCGGCTTCGTCCTCGGCACGTTCCGCGAGCGTCGCAAGAACCGCGACGCGGCGTCGGGTGTCGCGAGTGCGGGTAGCGGTGTTGCGTCACGTCGTGCTGCCCCAGGTGATGACGCTGCGACGGGTGTCGTCACGAACGCGTCCGACGGTTCGCGGATCGCCTGAGCGTGGCTCATCTCGCGATCGACGAGGCGGCGTGGAGCAGCGCGTGGCGCTCGCATGCCGTCAGCGAGAAGGCTGCGCTGGCGCTCGGTCTTCTCGCCGTGGCGATGGTGGCGCGGGACGTGCGCGTCGACCTGGCCGTCGTCGTCGTCGCGTTCGTCGCCGTCACGGTGGGTGCGCGCGTCGCGCCCGGGCTCGTGCTGCGTGTGTGGGCGCTGCCGGCGGTGTTCGTCGTCATCGGCCTCGTGGGCGTGCTCGTGTCGATCGGCCCCGCGCCCGATGACGCGCTGTGGCAGGCGGGGCCGTTCTCGATCGGGCGATCGTCGCTCGATCGAGCCGTTCTGACGGGGTCGCGTGCAGCGGCGGGGGCGGCTGCCGTCCTCGTGCTCGCGCTGACGACGCCGATGACGGACGTCCTCGGCGGGCTGCGGCGCGTCGGGGTGCCGGCGTTTCTCGTCGAGATCGCGGGCGTCGTGTATCGGATGATCTTCACGCTGCTCGACTCGGTCGGCACGATCCGGGAGAGTCAGACGGCGCGCCTCGGATACGCGACGCGCCGCGCGGCGCTCGCGAGCACTGGGACGCTGCTCGCGGGGGTGCTCGTCCGGGCCTGGACGCGCGCCCAGCGCCTCGAAGCGGGGCTCGCCGGACGTGGATACACGGGCGACCTCATCGTCACGACGCCCGCGCGGCAGGCGTCGTGGCGGTCGCTGTGTGGTGTCGTGCTCGTCGTCAGCGCCCTCATGACGTGGGCGGTGATGTCGCGATGAACAGGTGGCTGCAGAACAGGCAAGCTGGGCCGAACGGCGTCGCTCGAGATAGTGAGTCACGTGTGGCTGAGCCCGGCGGCCGGGAGGCAACTGGTACCCGTGGGTTGAGTGTCAGGGATCTGCGCGTGGGGTATCGCGGTCGGGACGCCGTACTCGACGGCGTCGACCTCAACGTGCAGCCGGGGCGGCGGCTCGCGTTCGTCGGCGCGAACGGCGCAGGCAAGACGACGCTGTTGCGCGCCGTGGCCGGGTCGGTTGCGGCGACGTCAGGGGACGTCGTCGTCGACGGGGTGGCGTTGCAGCGTTCGCGGCGCGGGCTGGAGCGTCATCGACAACTCGTGCAGCTCGTGCTTCAGGATCCGGCGGATCAGTTGTTCTCGGCGGACGTCTTCGCGGACGTCTCGTTCGGCCCGACCAACCTCGGGCTGCCGCCCGACGAGGTGCGGCGACGCGTCGAGGAGACGCTCGACGTCCTCGGGATCAGCGACCTCGCGGATCGGCCGGTTCATCAACTGTCGTTCGGGCAGCAGAAACGCGTGGCCATCGCGGGTGCCGTCGCGATGCGCCCCGCGTACTTGCTGCTCGACGAGCCGACGGCCGGTCTCGACCCGGCCGGCGTCGAGGCGCTGCTCGCGAGCCTCACGTCGCTCGAGGAACGCGGTACGACGATCGCCCTGTCGACGCATGACCTCGCGTTCGCGTGGGAGTGGGCCGACGACCTCGCGCTGCTGCACGACGGGCACCTGCGTCAGGACGCCGCGCATCGTGTGCTCAGCGACGAGCCCGCCCTGCATGCCGCGGCGCTGCGCGCTCCCTGGCAGGCGCAGATGTTGGCGCGCGCAGGCGTGAAGTGTGCCGGAGCGCAGACGTCGCGCGACGGGGGCGTCAACGAGGTCGTCGGCGGCGACGCGGGGCCCGGCGACGCCGGCGGCGAAGGTAATGGCGCTGGCCGACGTCCCGTTGGAGGTGGGATACCGCGTGCGGTCGACGAGGTCTACGACGCTGTGATCAGCGGCGGCTCTCAGTCGCCCAAGCGACCCACGCGGATGGAGTGACAGCCCAGAGGTACAGCGTTCGAGCCAGGGTGGCTGGGTGACGCACGGCTGGGCCCGCGGCCACGACGACCGTCGTCATCTCGGGTAGGGACACGCACCGGCCGGGCTAGCGGCGTGGGGCGATGCTCGCGGTGCGCCCGGGCTGAAACTAGCCGGCCGGCGCGCTCTCGGCTGGACGCGTGGCTTCGAGAGCCGCAGGTCCCGCAGCGAGTGGCCAAGCCGCGCGGTCGAGATCGACGGTGAAGCTCTGGTCGTCAGGATCGCGGGGGACGGCATCGTTCGGGTGGGTCAGCATCATCGGCCCCGAAGGCGATTGCCAGGTGCACACCCCGTCAGCGTTCATCTGCACGGCCCAACCACCGAACGTCTTCGCCCGGTGATGATGACGACACAACATCTGCAGATTCGCGGCACTCGTCTCCCCGCCGTCGGCGAAGGGGACGACGTGGTCGGCATCGCACCCCTCCCCGCGGCGCGAACACCAGGGGAACCGGCAGTGCACATCGCGACGCTCCACGAACGTGCGGATTGCCGTCGACAGACGATACTTCTGCGTGCTCGTGGCGATCGTCGTCCAGCGCTCGGCGTCCATGAGCTCCGTCGTGAACACCGCGCCCACCACGCGGGCCAGCTCCTCGACGACAGCGGCCACGATCGTCCCGACGCCCGGCACGCGGGCATCACCGAAGCCGTTCGTCGAGCTGTGTTCGCCCACCCCGCGTCGCAGGGGGACGCCATCGGCACCGCTGGGCGGCCCCACGCCACCGAAACCCTCCGATAAGCGAGCGGCATTCGGGCCGCCTGAGCCCGGACGGCGGGTCCACACGCCGCTCGCTTCGCGAGTGGAGTCGGGGCCACCTGAGCCGGAATGGCGGTTCCACACTCGCTCCGATGCGCGTGCGGCATCCGGCCACCCAGGCCCGGAACGGCCGCTCCAGACGCCATCCGCGTCGAGGACGCTGACGCGGCTCGCGCTCCCGTCGAGCGTTGGCCCGGAGGTGTGAGTAACCCGCTCCACCGCCTCCGCGCCACCGGCCACCGAGGGACGAGAGCGCACAACAGGCACCTGGAGGTGCAGAACCGGTGTGACGTGCACGTTGGCCAGCGCCAGCAGGACGAGAGCGTCCGCGCGCAGCGCATTGATCGGTTCGCGCAGCGCGACGTCGAGTACGTGCGGGGCCGAGTCGCGAAGCTCCTGTGCGTGGGAGTGGATGGCGGCCTTGAGATCCGCCGCGTCGCGCGCGGGCAGGACCGCGCGCAGCTCCGTCAGGGTCGGGTGCTCGGGGTGTGGCGCGAACCAGACACCGAGCTGTGCCCTTATGTCGATCTCGTCCTCGTCTTCGGTCAACCCCAGGGCGTCGAGGACTCGCGTCGTGCGGTTGCTCGCCGCCGTGGAGCCCGCGGTGGCAGCCTTCGCGTGGATCAGGTGCGGCAACGCCACCGCGATCTGCGCGTCGTCGAGATGCGCCAGCACATCACTGATCTTGACCACCGAACTCATGCGCGCACGCCCGGCGCCGGCCTGCTCGAAGAGGGGACGCAGGCAGTGGCGGATGCGCTCGGCATCAGCGGCCATCGCTTCGGCGTGAGAACTGGACACGCCCAGGGCAGGGCCGAGCGCTGCCGCGGCGAACTCGCCGGGCGTCAGGGGGTAGTCGCGATCGTCCATCGACTCCCACTCGATGTCGTCACGCTCGCGATGGACGGTGTGGTGGCGTGCGGCGAGAGCGTGCATCGTCGCGTCCGCGGAGCGTGACACCCGCGACGCGGTGGCAGCAGCGCGCTCGAGCGAGACAGCGGCCTCCTCGAGCGCTGCGGCCCGCTCGTCGAGCGTCATGACGGGACGTTCGACGAAGGCGCCCTCGGCGTTGAGTGCCTCGTCGAAGAGGGCGTGACTCAGCGCCTCCCAGAGCTCGAACCGATCGAGAACCGGGAGGTTGCGTGCCTGCCGAAGCAGGGTGCGCGCGACCTCGTCCATGACTCCAGTTTAGTACATATGTTCGAACATGGCGAGTTGCGAGGCGAAGAGACGCCGTCATGGCGCGAGGCCTCGGGATCCGCACGTCCGGCCCGGCTCGTGCTACTTCACGGGGCTACGCCGCGCCTACTTCCCCCGCCAGCACGCGCCGAGCAGGACCACGTGGTACTTGAGGTGCGCAGCCTCGGTTGAGCCAACCGTCACGCCACGAACACGCAGAACGGATGCCCGGCGGGTTCGGTGAAGACGTAGAGGGCTTCATCGTCGTCATCGGAGCGGTCGAGCACCTGCGTCGCGCCGAGCGACACGGCGCGCTCCCGCTGCCGTTCGAGCGAGGCCACGGCCGGCACCGTCAGGTCGAGGTGCATCTGCATCGGCACGCGCCCCTCGGGCCACGTCGTGGGTTCGAGGTCCTCGTCGCGTTGAAACGCGAGCGCTCGGCGGCCGCCCGCGTGCGTCAGCACGAGCCAGTCGGCATCATCCGGGCCGTCACTCGGTAGCTCGTCCCGGCGCGATACGTCAGCCCGAGGAACTGCCGATAGAACTCCGCGAGGCGCCGCGGATCACGCGCGTCGAGGACGGTCTGCATCAGCTGGGGGGCATCGCTCATGCGGCCACGGTAGACGGCGTCTCCCTCGCCGTCAGGGGCGAATCGCCGGCACGAACTGCAGGCCCACGGGCCGTCATACTGGCGGCATGACGCAGATTTCGGAGAAGGACGTCATCCTCGCCTACGTGCTGGCGAAGTTCGACGCGATCGTCACCATCGTGCGCGACATGGATGACGCGACGGCCAACGCGACGCTGCCCGTCGCCGGCTCGAACAGCCCCTACGCGCTGCTGACGCACTGCCTCGGGGCGATGCGTCGGTGGTCGAGCACCGTCAACCTGGGGGGCACCGTTCCGCGCGACCGCGACGCTGAGTTCACCGCCACCGGCCCCGTCTCGACGCTCGTCGAACGCGCCGCACGCGAACGTCAGGCCTTCATAGACGACGTCGCCGCCACCGACCTCGACGCGCTCCCGGTGGCCCCGCCGGCCGACCGAGTCGACGCCCCGGCGCGCTCGTATCAGGTCACCGACTGCCGCGCCGTGCTCCTGCACGTCGTCGAGGAGCTCGCGCAGCACCTTGGCCACCTCGAGATCACCCGCGACGTCCTGCTCGCGCGCGGCTGAGGCGCGGATCGAGACGCTGCGTGCCCATGAAGTCGGATTGACGGATCCATGTGCCACACAGCCCGGCAGACCGGCGGACTCACCCGACCGTGACCGGGTGCGCGCCGATATGGGACGTCAGCCCGGTTCGGCCGCCCCGGGGATCATCCCGTCATGCGGCGATGGCTTCGCGCAGGAAGTCGATGACGATCCGCGCCAAGGGCTCGGGCCTAGCGAGGTGGATGTCGTGTCCGCTCTCGGCGACGAGCGCGACCCGCGTTCCTGGCCGGCCAGCCATGCGTTCGTGCTCTTCGTTTGCGATGAAACTGTGCTGTGCGCGCACGATGAGCGTCGGACACGAAACCTGCTCCCAGTCCTCCCAGAACTGCTGCGCGTGGACTGCTTGGATGGCGCGCGCCAGGGCCACCGCATCGAAACGAGGTTCTCCCTGGTCGTCGACGAGCGTGCGAACCCATGCGATGACATCTGTCGTCGCTTCGGGTCCCTCACCCCCGACGCCGCCCTCGATGAGAACGAGTGCGGACACGAGCTGAGGGTGATGCGCCGCGACGAGCATGGCCGTGTGGGCGCCCATCGACTGACCGACGAGCACGCAGGGGGTGGCCGCGTGACGACGGATCTGCGACACGACATGCGCGACGTGTGCCTCGCGCGACAGATCCCCGGTCATTTCCGCAGCGGATCCGTGAGCCAGCTGATCAAAGGCGATGAATTCCCAGGCAGGCGGGAGCGACCGCGCGAATTCATCCCACTCGTCTGAGGTGCTGGCAAGGCCGTGGAGAGCCACGAGGGGAAGCATTCCTGCAGGCTATCTGCCCTGCGGGGGGTCATCAGCGCCACCTTCACGCCGTCGGGTCCTCAGAGCCGAGCCACGGTGATGTTCACGACGACGGCCGGACGAGGCACAATGCTCGTCCGGCCGTCGGTTTCGTCCGTGCTGTGGCGATGTGGGTCGCGCGTGGTCGAAGAATTCTCTAGGCGGTTTCGCCTCCGCGGTGACGTCGTGATGAGGGTGTTCAAAGCTGGTTAGTTGCTGGCGCGCGGGGTTCTCAGGGTAGGGCGAGCGTGAGGAAGAGGAAGCTGAGGAATTGCCGTTTGTCGCCTGGGGGCAGCAGTTCGCTGGGGGTGTCGGGGTGCACCTTGGGTTCAGTCAGGCTGATAAAGGTGAAGCCCGCGTCGATGAACGCATTGAGGACATCCTGCAAGGGCCGGTGCCAGTAGGTCAGCACGGTAGTGGTCTGGCCGAACGCATAGTCCTCGGAGTACTGGGTGAGTGCGAAGTAGTCCTGGTCTCGGTGCAGGGCGGCAAAGAGGAAGGGGTGAAGCAGGCTGACGATCAGCCGCCCGCCCGGGCGTAGAACGCGACGCAGTTCGCCGAGCGTGGGTCTCCAGTTTTCGACGTAGTGCAGCGCAAGAGAACACGTGATCAGGTCGAACTCGTTGTCCCCATAGGGCAGCGGGGCAGCGAGATCGGCCACCCGTATGTCGGCGCATTCACCCAGCCTGTCGCGGGCGATGGCGATCATCGCGGGGCTGACATCGAAGCCACTTACGGTTGCGCCACGATCGCGCAGCTCTTTCGTCAAGGGTCCGTGGCCGCAGCCGGCGTCCAGCACTCGAAGCCCCTCAACATCACCGGCCAGGCGTAGCACCTCGGGGCGTTCGTACCACTTGTTGAACAGGCCATTCTCGTTCTCCTCGACATAAGCGGGGGCGAACGCGTCGTAGTCGGCGGTATCCATCATCGATTTTCCTCCTGGCGGGCGTACACGCGGAACATTTCGTCCTCGGGAGCGGCCAAGAGCATGCCGTAGTAGCCGCGCCGGTTGGGATGTGCCACTGCCTGGTTGCGACGGTCCCGGGATCGCTCGCTCCACTTGTCCAGAACGGCGCTGAGCTCGGCGCGCATCTCGACCAACTCCTGATCATCAAGCCAAACTGCGAAGTCTTGGCTGATTGAGCAGGGCGATGAGCTACCGGAGGGATCGAGCTCGGCGCCGTCGCCAACCTGAGCCTGGATTGCCCGATGCAGGGCGACCACGTGCCCCTCCGCGACCCGTCGAAGCGTGTCCACCGCCGCTTCACCCCCGGTCTGCGCCCGCAGCGCCGCCAGGTCGATATGAAACCCGCGCTCGGAGGTCGGCCGCCACCACCGCTCGCGACGGTCGCCCGTGTGGTCCGGGTCGGGCTCGATCAACTCATATCGGGCCAGCTGGCGCAGGTGGAAACTGACGGAGTTGGCTGGCTCGTCGAGCAAGTCCGCAAGATCCTTCACCCGACCTGTGCCACGGCGCGCCAACTCGCCGAGCAGCCTCATTCGAAGTGGGTGCGTGATAGCCGCGACGGCTTTGGGATCCGTGATGTGTGTAGCCTCATCGCGCCCTGGCGTGGCGTTCATAGCCGCAAGCCTGCCACCGACCGGCTAGAAGCGCAAGAATTATTGCGCGATGTTTGTCGTCTATTTGGTGAGCCGCCAGACACCAGGGCCAAGCCGTATTCGCGCGCCAATCCGAGGGGTGCATCTCCAACGAAGGTTCTAGCCATAGCCGGAGGAGGCTGGCCGATCCGTGCCGAGCCGCGGTGATGTTCACGACGACGGCCGGGCGAGCAACAATGCTCGTCCGGCCGTCGGCTCAGCGCAGAATCAGTGCACGCTCAGTGCTCCCCGCCACCCGTCGGGCCGCGGTCGGTGAAGAACTCCGTCACCTTGGCCTTGGCGAAACCGAACGCGTGGGCGGGCTTCACCTTGCCGGGCACCGACACCTCGTCGGGGTTCGTCACGACTTCGACGAGCCACGGCTCCGGTGACGAAACGGCCTCGCGCAGAACCGATTTCAACTCGGCCGGGTCCTCGACGCGCCGCGAGCGCAAACCCATCGCGGCGGCGACGTCGGCGAAGTTCGGGTTGTCGAGCGCCGTGCCGTACTCGGGCAGCCCGACCTGTTCCTGCTCGAGCTTCACCATCCCGAGCTTGCTGTTGTTGAACACGACGAACGTCGCCGGCAGGCCGTACGTGACGGCGGTGCGCAGGTCGCCGACGAGCATCATGAGGCCGCCGTCACCGCACAGTGCGACGACGGGGCGACGACGATCGAGCGCCTGCGCGCCGAGCGCCATCGGCATGGCGTTCGCCATCGAGCCCAGGGTTGTACGAGCCGATGAGACGGCGCTCTCCGCGCATCGGCAGCAGCCGCGACAGCCACACCGTCGACATGCCCGTGTCGGAGGTGAAGATCGTGTTCGTCGGGCACACCTCGTCGAGCGCGAGCGCGACGGCCTCCGGACGCACCTTCTCTTCCGGGTTGTCGCCGAGCGAGCGCACCTTGCCGAGCAGCGACTCGTCGAACGAGGGGTCGGCGAGCTTGCGCTGATCGTCCATCCACTCCGCGTACTTCGACTGCGCCTTCTCGAGGTGCTCGCGCCCTGACGCCGGCTCGAGCATCGGCAGCAGCGCCCGCAGACCCTCGCGCGCACCACCGACGAGCGCGATGTCGACGGGCGTGCGGCGTCCGATGTGCTGCGTGCGCGTGTCGAGCTGGATGACCTTCTTGCCCTCCGGATACCACTCGCGGTACGGAAAGTCGGTGCCGATCATGAACAGCACGTCGCACTCGTCCATCGCCCCGACGGCCGCCGGGTTGCCGATGAGCCCGCTCTGGCCGACCTCGTACGGGTTCTCGTGCTCGAGCCCCTCCTTCGCCTTGAGGGTCAGCACCGTCGGCGCGGCGAGCTTCTCGGCGAGCGCGAGCACCTCCTCTCGCGCCTCACGCGCACCGCGACCGACGAGCAGCGTCACCTTCTCGGCATCCCGCAGCGCGGCGGCGGCCCCGTCGAGCGAATCCGCAGCCGGTGACGACGGCAGCGGCGGCGGCGCGAACCGCGGCGTCCGCGTGCCGTGCGGCAGCTTCAACCCGCTGATGTCGCCCGGCAGGTTGAGCACCGCGACGCCCTGGTGTGCGACGGCGGCTTCCAGCAGCTGAGGCATCTGGTTGGCGCTCGTCACCGTCGCGGTGAAGACGGCGACGTCACTGAACAACGCGTCGTTGTCGACCTCCTGGAAGAAACTCGTGCCGATCTCCTCCGTCGGCACCTGCCCACAGATCGCGAGCACCGGCGCGCGTGCGACTTCTTCGCGTCGTACAGGCCGTTGAGCAGGTGGATCGCGCCGGGCCCGACGGTGCCCATGCACACCGCGAGACGCCCCGTCAGCTGCGCCTGCGCGGATGCGGCGAACGCGCCCGCCTCCTCGTGGCGCACACCGACCCACTCGATGCGGTCCTCACGCCGGATGGCGTCGACCACGGGGTTGAGCGCGTCACCGACCACACCCCAGAACTCGCTGACGCCGTACTCGGCGAGCGCTTCGACGATCATCTCGGCGATCGTCATCTCGGATCCGATGTTCATGCTTCTCCTCGCTCGGCGGGCGTGATCACTTCTGGACGGGCGTGGGGAACGAATGCGGGTCGGCCTCGGCCCACGCGCGCGCCCTCGACGTCATCATCGTCGTCGCCTCCTCGACGTCATCATCGTCGTCGCCTCCTCGACGTCATCATCGTCGTCGCCTCCTCGACGTCATCATCGTCGTCGCCTCCTCGACGGTGGCCTCCTGATGCTCGCCATGATCGATCCTTCGAGAGGCAATGACGTTTCGTCGTCATCCTGGCAGGTCAGGTCCAGCAGCACCATGCCCCTCAGCACATTCACGGCCGACTCGGGCGGCGCGTCAGCGGCTCCCGCGAGGACGTCGACAGGGTGACGACAGGGCGCCGTCATGGTGACGACATGGTGACGCCATCGACACGTTCGGGCGATATGTACGAGAAATCGCAAAACGTGTACATGTCAGGGTGCTCAGGCGCGTACGCTCGTCCTCATGTGGACCGGCCCCGACGTTCCGTACCAGGATCTGCCGCCTCTTCCTCCCTCGACGCAGGTCGAGACGCCGGCGGTGCTCAAGGAGGTCATCGCCGCCAGTCGAGCCCTCGCCGCCCTGGATCAAGCGGTCCGGCGCCTGCCGGACCCGACGATGCTCGTTCACCTGCTCCCGGTTCTCGAGGCGCAGGCCTCGAGCGAGATCGAGAACGTCGTGACCACGAACGACGAGCTGTTCCGCGCTGCCGCGGACATGCCGGACACCAGGACGTCCCCGGCGGTCAAGGAGGCCCTGCGCTACCGCCGTGCCCTGTGGGTCGGGTTCGACTCGCTGCAGACGCGCCCCCTGACGTCAGGAACAGCACTCGAGATCTGCAGCGAGCTGCAGGGCCGAACCGCCACTCTGCGCAATCAACCGGGGACCTATATCGGCAACCCCGTCAACCGTGAACGCATCTACACGCCGCCCGAGGGTGCAGACGTCATCGCCGAGCATCTGTCCGGGTGGGAACGCTTCCTGCACGCCGACTCGGGGTTCGACCCGCTCGTCGTGATGGCGATGCAGCACTACCAGTTCGAGGCGATCCACCCGTTCTTCGACGGCAACGGACGCACCGGTCGCGTGATCAACCTCCTGCTCCTCGTCGAGAAGGGGCTGCTCGAGCAGCCGGTGCTGTACCTGTCGGGCCACATCGTTCGTACGAAGGACGAGTACTACTCCCGCCTCCGCGCCGTCACCGCCCAGGATGACTGGCAGGGCTGGATCCTCTACATGGTGGGTGCGGTCGGCGCCACCGCTCGATGGACGCTCTCGCTCGTCGAGGTCATCGAAGGGCTGCGCCGGGAAGCGGAGGACGCGATCCGCCGGCATCTCCCGGCGCAGGCACCCGCGTCAGACCTCGCGCGGGTGCTGTTCGCGCAGCCGTACGTCCGCATCGAGGCGATCGTCGACGCAGGCTTGGCCAAGCGTCAAACCGCTTCGAAGTGGCTCTCCGTCCTGGCGCAGCACGATGTTCTCGAGCGCCAGCAACTCGGACGCAGCGTCGTCTACCTCAATCGCGCGCTCCTCGACACGCTGGCCGAGGCAACCGATCGCTGATCCGCCGACGTCGGAGCCTTCGCGGTGACGACATGGTGATGCCATCGACACGTTCGGGCGATGTGTACGAGAAGCCGCAAAACGTGTACATGTCCGGCTCATCGCACTCACCGCGTGGGGTGGGTGCGGGACGTGGGGAGCACCGCGTCGGCTGTCGCGACGACACCGCTACGGGCGCGGCGCGGTGCCGTGCCCCCCGACGTCGAGTAGGTCGTCGACGCTCGCGGCGATGGTCGTCGCGTCGACGAGCTGCGTCGAGACGGGCGGCAGGTCGTGGATGAGGCGCGCGAGGCGTGACGCCATCGCGTTGGCGTCGAGGTGAGCGAGCGGATCGTGCGTCCAGCACGCCGCGAGGGTCACGTACGTGGCCGAACCGAGGCTCGCCTCGAGCTCGCTCCACGACCCGAGCACGCGCGGCAGGTCGCGCTGTGCGATCTGCAGGACGTGCGCGGCCTCGAGCTGCTCGAAGACGAGGTCGCGCCGCGCGCTGACGCCCCGCTCGGAGTTGTGCTCACCGTCGGCCAGGAGCAGCAGCACCCGCTCGAGGGCGCGCAGGGCGCGACGGAACTGACGACGCACGAGCAGCACGGGCAGACGACGCCCGAACGCCCACAGCACGAACAGGCAGATGACGCACGACAGGGCCGTCTCGAAGATGCGATCGAGCATCAACTCACCGATCGGCTTGTGCGCCGTGCCCGCCGACGCCACGAGCAGCGCCATCGGCGTGATGAACATCGAGCCCAGCGCATAGTTGCGCACGACCGTCCACTGCAGCAGGTACACGCACATCAGCGCGACGACGATGACCCACCAGCCGCTCGGATGCGTGAGGCTGACGAGGAAGAACAACCCCACCCCGACGACCGTGCCGACGAAGCGGTGCGCGGCGCGATGCGTCAGTGTCAACCGGTCGCCGCCGAGGGAGATGAGCAGCGCCGTCGTCATGACCGCCCAGTACGGATGCGTGACGCCGAGTGCGTATGCGAGCACGCACGTGAGCAGCACCGCGAGCGCTGCGCGCCGCGCGATCAGCGCAGGCAAGGACGAGCGCGACAACCCCCAGCGCAGCAGGTAGCGCCGCGGTGGGCGTCCGAGGTAGCGCGCCTGCGCCATGACGGGGACGGCGATCACGGCCCCGGGCAGTCGCGTCGCGGCGGTGCGCTGGACGACTTCGATGTGCAACCGGCGCAGGCGCTTCGTCAGCTCGCGCCAGTGCGGGTCGGGGTGACGGCGGCCCGTCGCCGCGCTCAACGCCCACGCCGCGGAGAAGATCGACGCGTACGCCGTGTCCCGCAGGCGGCCCGTCTCGACGAAATCGCCGTCCGGGTCTGACTCGAAGTACGCGTCACACGCCTCCTGCGCCTCGTCGACGGCTTGATCCTCCGGTTCGTGACGCTGCGGGTACTGCAGCGCGAGGCTCAGCACGCTCGACATCACGGCGCCACAGCCTGCTGCCAGCAGGAACCGGCTGCCGGGCACGCCGACCGTAGGCAGATACGTGCCGATGGCCGGGCCGATCGTCAGAAAGACAGGGCCAGGCGGGTCGCCGACGAGCGCGTGGTACAGAAGCACACTGACGCCGGCGATCGCCGTCAGCGCGACCGTCGTGAGCACCGCATGTCCTGCGACGCTCACCCCGATCGTCAACGCCGCGACGTACGCGAGCGTCATGCACGCGAGGATGGTGACGCGGTGACGCCACGTCCGCTTGACGCTGACGGTGCACAAGAACGTGCCCGTCAACCCGAGCAGACCGAGCTGTGGGCCGAGGACGAACGACAACGCCAGCACCGTCAGCGTCACGCACGTCGTGATGTGTGCCGCCGTCTTCCAGCGCCCCGGCGCGGGCTTGACCTCGACGAACGTCTGCAGCTCGTCCGCGAGGCGCGCCTTCGTCACCCCGCGACGACGGGCAGCGCGACGCACCTGCGGCGGCGCGAGCATCATCGTGAGGCGGGGCATGCCTCTATTGTGAACCTGGCCACCGGCAACCCCGGAAACCTGGGCCTTTCGCCTCCACATGCACACGGGTGCTCGTCGCCGCGGCAGTGGCATGGCGTCGTGTTCATGAATTCAGGGACAGAACATGAGAGTCAAGGAACCCGCGGCAGCGGGCACGAAACCGCGCGCCTATGCGGTGCGTTGCCGGTGGCTGCCGTGGAGCCCCCGGGCTCACCGGTGGGCCGGGCAGCTCCTCAGTGCATCCCCCGGCGGTGATGACCTGATCTCGGCGGTGATCTTCGCCATCGTGCTCGTCCCGCTCATCGTCGTCCTGGTCTACCTCATCGGCGAGCTGGCTCTGCTGTTGCTCCTGGTTCCGCTGCTGGCATTGACCCGTTTCGTGTTTCGTCGCCCCTGGGCCGTCTGTGTGAGTCGACGTGGCCGGGTGCTTCACGAGGAGCGGTGCCCCACGTTCAGCGCCGCCCGAACGCGTCGGGGCGACCTCGCACAGGCGGTGGGAACCGGCACCTGGCGCGAGCTACCGCGTCAGCACTGAGGCGCGCGCGACGAAGCACCTCGACGTCAACCCCGCGCCAGGCGCTCCCACCTCGCGATCCATGTGGACCGCGCACGACGTCAGCCGCGAGCCAGCCGCTCCTCGACGTAGTCGAGCCAGCGCAGCTCGGCCTCGTCGGCGAAGATGAGCGATTCGAGGACGAGCTCGTCAGGCGTCGGAGCGCTCGGCGCGCCCGGTGTGCGGCGCGGTTTCGACCGGTTGAGCTCGCGCAGGTGCCGCATCGTCGCGGTGCGTTGCGTCGAGACGAGCGCACGCACGTCGACGCCCGGCATCGTGACGGCGAGCGCCAACTTGATGGCGAGTTCGTTGCGCGGCGTCACGTCGCGCGGGACGGCCTGGGCCCACCACGAATCCACTTCACCGCGCCCCGCCTCGGTGAGGCGATACGGAATGCGGCCCTCGTTGTCGGCCGCGCCCGCGCCCTCGACGAGGCCGTCGCGCTCGAGGCGCCCGAGCGTCGTGTAGACCTGGCCGATGTTGAGGGGCCACTGCCCACCCGTGCGTGCCTCGAACTCGGAGCGCAGCTGCGCGCCGTACATCTCCTGCGACGCGAGCAGCGCGAGCAGGCCGTTACGAACGCTCACGTCAGCCCCCTTCGCGACGTCGCGGTGAACGATGAACGTTCAACGGTACGACGCGGCGCGCCCACCCACCGAACCCACCGAACCCGCCGAACCCGGCGCGAGTCGCGCATGACGCTCACCGCTCGCGCCTCGTCAGCACCGGCTTGCGGCGTGCGAACAGCATCGACACGAGCGCTGCGACGAGTGGCACCGCGATGAGCATGATCGCGAGCGACCACCATGGGATCGCGTACGTGCCGCCGCTGAGCTGGTGCGTCCGCTCGTCCATCATGTGGTTCGTCGAGGCCCGCGCCAGGATGAGCCCCGGCGCGATGCCGACGGCGATGCCGATGAGCGCACCGATGACGCCGATCGCCGCCGCGTGCGCGCCGACGATGCGCCGCCGCATCCCCGTGGGCGCCCCGACGGTCGCGAGCGTCGCGGCATCGGCCTGCGATTCGGCGTCGTTGAGCAGCGTCGACACGATCGTCGTGAGCAGGACGACGAACGCGAGCGCCGCCGTCATGACGCCGAGGATGACGAGGATCGGGCTCGAATAGCCCCGCTCCACCATCAACGACATGTCGATCGGGGAGGTGGCCTTGAGCTGACCTTCGAGCTTCTTGCTCACCCCACCCTCGGGTGCGACGGTGATCGCCGCGAGATGGGCCGTCATGTGATGCTTCGCGAGCGTTTCGCGCGTCGCGATGAGCGAGTTCGGCGTCGAACCAGCGAGCTTGAACGCGGCGTCGAACGACACGGGGCGTGCCGGCACCGTCAGGGGCGAGCAGGATGCGACGGTCGCCTCCGGCAGTTCGGCGTTCTTCCACTGCACCGCGGCCAGCGTGACCTTGCCGTCGTTGATCGTCGTGGCGCTCGACTGGGGGCCCCATCCCGCCACGCCCAGGCTGTCGTTCGTCGATGGCCCGACGTGGAGGAACTCACCTCGCTTCAGAGCATCTCGCGTCGCGGCATCGAGGCCCATGAGCTTCATGCCGGCCTCGTCGACGCCGAGCATGCTGACGGCCGCGGCGGCGGCGTCCTGACCGGAGCCCTTCGCCGGGCACTTCCCTGCGAGATAGCGGGGCATGAAGTCTCCGGCGCCCACTGTCCACGCACCCGCGGCGCCGGGGACGATCTTGCGGATCGCCGCGATGGCTATGTTGTCGTCCGCCTCACTGGTCCGCGAGCCGGGAGAGCTCGAGACGAACGCCGCCTCACCCATCGGCATCGACGGGGTGTACGTCTTGGCGAGGTACGCGTCCTCGCTCGCGCCGTAGACGCTGACGCCCGTGCACACGGCGACGGTGGCGAGCACCGCGCCGATCGACGCCGTCGCCCGCGTGCGCTGACGGCTGACCTCACGCACCGCGATGCGCGGCGTCAGGGGCAGGTGACCGGCGAGCTTGCCGGTCACCATGAGCACGTACGGCACCGCGAGCACCGCGCCGCCGAAGAACAGCGGCACGCCGATGTACGCAAGGGCGGTCTGCCCCTCCTCACTCATCGACGACCCGTCGCCCCCTCGCTGCGTCGCGAAGAACAGGCACAGCGTGCCGGCCGCGACGGCGATGACGCCGATCGTCGGCAGTCGACGCTTGACGACACGCGCCGACACCTGCCCGCGCAGGGCCTGCAGAAGGTTGGTACGACCCGCAGCCCGCGCGGGCACCCACGCGGCGATGAGCGCGGCGAGCGTCGAGACGACGACGAGGCCGACGATCCAGCTGAATCGGATGTCGGTGGGCGCATCGAGGGTCGTCACCTGCCGGCAGGCGATCTTCGCGGCCACGACACCGAGCGCGGTGCCGAGGACGGCACTGACGAGCGCGGTCAGCGCACCGAGGATCATCGCGTTGGCCAGGACGATGCGGCGCAGGACGGCGCGGGTGCCGCCGTTCGCCGCGACGAGCCCGAGGCTGCGACGCTGACGCGTCGCGCCGGCCGCGAACGCCGGGCCGGCGAGCAGTGCCGTCACGGCGACGAAGGCCATCGTCGCGACGGCGATGGCGAAGGCCATGCTCGAATCGCCCGTCGTATTCACGTCATAGGCGCTCGCCTGCGCGGACACGTTGTCGCGGGTCGTCAGGTCGAGGCCGAATCGGTGCCACTGCTCGACGTCATCGGCCGAGAACGTGCGCGTGTCGTCGAGGAGGAACCCCGGTGACGAGCTCGGCTTGTACCCCGTCGGCACCGGCCCGACGGCGGCGACATCCGCGAACGGCGTCGTCACGGTGCCGACGATGGTGACGTGCACCGTCTTGCTGTCGGACGGGTTTCCGGAGTCAGAGCGCGCCTGCATCGGCCCCTCGGTCGGCAACCCCATGTTCTTGCCGTACTCGGTGACGGCGACCTCACCCGGCTTCGACGGCAGGCGCCCCGAGACGAGAGTGGCCTTGCGTGCGAGCAGGGGCGAGGTGGCGTCGGTCAGCATGACGGTGCCCCACGTCGACGTGAACCCACCCGACGTCGTCTCCTGCGTGGCGGCGAACACGAAACCTTCCTGGTGGGCCTCGAGCGCGGCAACGCCCGCCTGATCGCTCACCTCAGCAGCCGTCGGAGGCTTCGATGTCGTGACGGCGCGTCCGGCTGCCGGCATCGGTACGCCCGGTTTCTCGGCGGACACCGTGACGAGGCCACCGAGCCCTTCCACGGCGCGGGCGCGTTCTTCGTCAGGGCTGATCTCGAACGTCGAGATGAAGGCGAGCATCGTCGCCAGGGCCATGACGGGCAGCAGGATGAGCAGCGCAGCGAGCGCCGAGCGGCCCTTGTAACGCATGATGTCGCGCCACGCGAGGCGCAGCGGCAGCCGCCATCCGGCGAGGGGGGAGGCCATCTCAACGACCCTCTGCGCGCGAGGCGTCCGACGCCGATGAGTTGCGCGACCCACGACTGGCAGGTGCGGCCAGGTGCGAGATCGCCGGACGCGACGCGCGCGTCGCGCCGGCCGTCCGCACCGCCATGACGAGCGCAACGGCGATGATGCCGACGAGCAGGACGACGAGCGCCGGCGTCGACAGGAACACGCCCTCGAGCGCCGGCCCGTGCGTCGCATCGAGCCACGATTCGGCCGGTTTCGTCGTCACGTGCGACGGGGGCGAGCCCTGCACCCACGTGTGCACGCTGACGACGGCGAGCTCCTGCACCCGGGACAGGTGGTCGGACGCGGTGATCATGCCCGGCCCTCCGTCGTTGCTGATGTCACACTCGTCGCACCGTGCGAGCGGGTGACGGCGCTCGCCCCGAACGGCTCGGGTTCGTCGCCGACGATGCCGACGACGGCGCCGTCACGCAGGTTGACGATGCGGTCGGCCCACGACGCGTGCCGCGAGTCGTGCGTGACGAGCAGGACGGCGGCGCCCGCGTCGCAGCGCTGACGCAGCACCATGAGCACCTCCTCACCCGTGACTGAGTCGAGCGCGCCCGTCGGTTCGTCGGCGAGCACGACGCGGCGCTCGCCGACGAGGGAGCGCGCGATCGCGACGCGCTGCTGCTGGCCGCCCGACATCTCCTCGGGGTAGCGGTCGGCGAGGTCGGCCAGGCCGACGGCGTCGAGCGCCTCGAAGCCGGCCGCGCGGGCGGCGCGCAGGCCCATGCCGTCGAGTTCGAGGGGGAGCGAGGCGTTCTCGACCGCCGTCAGCGCCGGGACGAGGTTGAGGTCCTGGAAGACGAACCCGACGCTGCGTCGGCGCAGACTCGCCATCTCCTTCTGGCCGACGCCGACGATGCTCGCACCGCCGATGCGCACATCGCCGCTCGTCGGCGCGTCGAGGCCCCCGGCCATGTTGAGCAACGTCGACTTGCCCGAACCGCTCGGGCCCATCACGGCCACGAGTTCGCCCGGGTACAGCGCGAGGCTGATGTCCTTCAACGCGTGCACGTCACCCGCGGGTGAGGGGTGCACCTTGCTCACGCCGTCGAGCTCGAGGGCTGGTTGCGTCATCGTTCATTTCCCTTCGTGAGGCCTGACGTGCGCCGCCGACGATGTGTCGACGGCGCACGTCACGCTCCCGTTCCCTTACCGCATACGCAGTATGCATACCCGGTATTCACATGTATACCGGGTATGTGGGTGCTGTGGGGGAATGACGCGCCGGTGGGTGTGTCGGGCGTGTCGGGTGAGGCGCGCCGCGCGGCATGTGCCGGGGGTGTCGTAGCACGTCGAGGCTTGGGGCCGGCGGGCGACGGGGCGTCGGGGTGCGCCATGACCGTGCCGCAGATGGTGCGAAACCACGCGCAGCGCGCCGAACGTCGCGCGCGTTTCGAGGCGGAAGCCCAGCTCGCTGAGCGTCTGAGCAAGGCCCGTACACCCCGCCAGAAGCGACGCGAGCTCGCCCGCGTGAATGGCGAGGCGAAGCGCGCACGCAGCGGCGATCAAGAAGGCGGCACAGTGGGCCGGCGTGAGTGATCGTCAGGCGCAGCGATGGGCCAAGACTGCCGATCGCGACGGCAACCCTATGCCGCTCGCGAAAGCCTCACCGGTCGTAGAGAAGCGCCGCACCGCCGTGCAGCGTGGCATGGGAGGTGCGCGGAAAGTCCAGGCGGACCGCATGGCAGCGATGCGCCATTTCACCATCCCAGGCACGGTGAAGGTCGAGATCGACACGGGCGGTAAAGCATCGTCGATCGAAGACCGTACGCACATCACGACGACCGTCCCTCTCGACGCGTCTGAGATGGAGACCGTGGCCGCGTGCATCGAAGCGCAGGAGTACGAGGAAGCCGCAGCGACCTTCAACGCCGCGCTGATCGATGCGTGGATGGGCGGCACGAGACCGGTGAACATGAAGATCTTGCACTGGACCCCGGTTGAGCCGGAGTGAGAAAACAGTGGAGGGGTAAGGCAGAAAACCTGCCTTACCCCTCCACTGTTACGTCAGACCTCTAATTGGGTGAGATCATCGATCGGCAGGCGAATGAGGCTCAGAACTTCGGCTGAATACCCAGATTGTTTCATCGGGTCATCTTCAATCCAGGCGGTCGCTTCTTCTGATGTTGCATGGGCTGAAGCAATCGCTGGCGATTCGTTCAGGTCTCCAGCAGCCCAAATGTACAGATTATTCTCAATCCGAGCTGCACCGGCTAGGTCCAAGTCTTCCCATGAGACTCTTGTCCTAAGATTTTTGTTGCTATCAAGGATCTTCAGAAGCTCGTCTTCCGACGTGAGTGCGACCTTGGCTAAGCCGTCTACGAAGACTGCGATCATGCCTACATCGTGCGCTTCAGTTGAGCAACCTTCGTGTAGGACCGCGCGTAGTAGGTCTTGTTTTTCCAAACGATCGTACCGAGCGTGGAACCAATAAACGTGGTGTTCGTGGTTCCCTTGCAGGTCTTCACCACGTTCTTCTGCTCGAGCTTTGCGATATTGCGACCACCTGACATCGTTGTGCCGCCGGGCTTCTTCCGCCACGCATACCACTTGTAGTGAATCTCTTCAGCGTGAGTGATAGATGTTACGGGCGTGGTGCATGTCGTGATAGGCTTATTACCGCAGCCTTTTAGTCATATTCCTTCCGCAGGTAAACTGCACCGGGGTTTAGCGTGCAAGGCCCATAGTTGGGTGTTGTAAAACGTACCGATGCGCCCTTTCCACATTGGTAGTCATTGAGCTTTTTGATTGCTTCTTCCTGACTGCTCGCCTGGATGAAGGGCGTTGCCTTCGCCTCGCCACCCTTGAGGAACTGGTCAAGGCACTCTGCGTCGCTAGAGCGGTCGGTTGAGCTCTGAGCTGCGGGCACGGGCTTCTCAGCCGCCAGGGCTGTCGGCGTCACAAGAGACACGCCGAAGACGAGGGCAGGCTTGTTGCTGCGATGCGCATACGTGTTGACATGACAACCGCTCTCACTAGGTCAATTCTTCGGGCTTTCGCAGCATACCTAGGTCAGGGGCTGGGGAAGGGGGAAACGCGGCGGGGAGATTTGAAGGGGGGCCTTGAATCGACGGGTGACGGGGCGTCGGGTGTGGAGGTCAGCGAGGGGAGGAGGAAGGCGTCGACGCATGCCCCACGGGGTTCCGCATGCTCAGGTCAGGGCTGAAACCCTGTCATGCGGGATCGCAGCTCCCAGAGGTGCGCCGGGCCGGCGCACCCCGCACCCGGCCGCCCAGTCACTCCGCTTACCCCGTTGCAGAGCGTGCCGCGCTCAGAGCGTGAGCAGCACCTTGCCGATGTGCCCCGACGCGGCGAGTTCGCGGTGCGCGTCCGCTGCCTGCGCGAGCGGGTAGGTGGCGTGGACGATAGGCCGCACGGCGCCCGATTCGACGAGCGGCCACACCGTGTCGCGCACCTCGCGCACGATCGCGGCCTTCTCCGCGAGCGGACGCGAACGCAGCGACGTCGCCGTCACCTGGGCGCGCTTGGCGAGCAGTTTCGCGAGGTCGAGCTCGGCCTTGGCCCCGCCCTGCATGCCGATGATGACGAGCCGGCCGTTGGGCGCGAGAGCGTCGATGTTGCGGCTCAGGTACTTGGCGCCCACGACATCGAGGATGACGTTGGCGCCACCCTCTGCCGCGACGGCGTCGACGAAGTCCTCCTCGCGGTAGTTGATGAGGATCTGTGCGCCGAGCGCCTTGCATGCGGCGAGCTTTTCGGCCGAACCGGCGGTGACGGCGACGCGCGCGCCGAGCGCCGTCGCCAACTGGATCGCCATCGTGCCGATGCCGCTGCTGCCGCCGTGCACGAGCAGCAGTTCACCGGGCTGCAGGTCAGCGGTGAAGACGACGTTCGACCACACCGTCGCGGCCACCTCCGGCAACGCGGCGGCCGTCATGAGATCGACGCCGCGCGGCACGGGCAGCACCTGGCCGACGCGGACGTTGACGTACTCGGCGTAGCCGCCGCCCGCAAGCAGCGCGCACACCTCGTCACCGACGCGCCAGCCGACGACGTCGGGCCCGAGCGCGTCGATCGTGCCGGAGACTTCGAGGCCGAGGACGTCGGATTCTCCGGCAGGCGGCGGATAGTGCCCCTGACGCTGCAGCAGGTCCGCCCGATTGACACCCGCAGCGGCGACCTTGATGCGTATCGAGTCGCCCTCGGGCGCGGGCAGATCGGGCACCTCGGCAAGGGTCATGACGTTCTCGTCACCGAATTCGGACAGCATGATCGCCTTCATTCCTCGACCCTACGACGCGCCCCGCGCACGATGAAACGCCAGATCGTCGACGGTGTCGACGTCGCGGGCGTCGCCCGGGTCGACGGGGGTCTCAGCGAGAGCGAGGGATGCAAGCAACGCACGCATCGACGCGCTGGCAGGGTTCCCGATCGCCTCGCAGGCCGCGGCCAGGGCATCGGCGCGATACACCGCGAGAAGCGGCTGACGACGGCCATCGACGACGGCGACCGCTCCGTCGAGGCAGGACGTGCTGGTCGCCCGCATCGTCAACGCCGCGTCGAGGAGGCCGGGGAGGGCATGGCCGCCCCGGGGCGTGTCGCCGGCGACGAGGGCTATCCACTCGCCGGTGCTGACGTCGAGCGCCCGCGCCAGGGCAGCGACCGGGCCGCCCAGGGGCGGATCCTCCTGCACCCAGGTGACCTGCTCGCGACGGATCGCGCGCGGCGGACCGACGACGATGACGGGCCATGATGTCGGGAGCGAGGCCAGCGTCGAATCGAGCACGCTGCGGGCGCCGAGCGATACGTCCAGCTTGTCGTCCTGAGCGCCGCCGAAGCGCCGCGACGTGCCGCCGGCGAGCACGACGGCCGTGACGGACAGGTTCAGATCGGGCCGTTCGTCGCCTGCGCTGCCCCTGCCCGCCCGCCGGCCTGCCGGTTCTGCGGCGGCGCCACTCAGCCACGAATCGGTGCCGTTGGGTCGGGAGGCGTGCTCGTCGAAAGGCTCGTGCGAGGTCATGGGTCCATCGTCGTGGACGCGAGCGGGCGGTGGGTGCGACACGACGTCATCGCGCCGTCGCAGGTGGGTGATCCCGGCGAGGTGGCGTTCAGGTCAGCTGCGCGGCAGGCGACGCGCGCTGTCGACGAGCTGGCGGGCGCTCGCGTCGAAACCGTCGTAACTGCGAGCTGAGCGGGCCGTCATCGTCATGCCGATCATCGAGCTCGTGAGCAGGCTCGCGTACTCGCGCGCTGCGGCAGTGGTGACGCTGCAGTCGGTCAGGGCCTTCGCGAGGCCACCCTTGAACGCGTCGAACGCTGCACGGCAGTGTTCGAGCTGCGTCGGGTTCTCGGCAGCTACGGTGACCGCGCCGACGGCCGAGCCGGCCTCGAACTTCGTCTCGTCGAGGTAGGTCCGCAGGCGGCCGAGCAGTTCGCTGACGACTTGTTCAGGCGAACGACGTTCGACCGACGCCACGACGTCGAGCCACTGCTGGGCGTTGAGGTCGATGGCGGCGAGAACGAGTTCCTGCTTGCCGCCGGGGAAGTGGTGATAGATCGAGCCGCGCGGTGTCTGCGTCGCCTGCGTCACCTCTGCGAACGAGGTGGCCTGCAGGCCACGGCGGGCGAGCAGGTCGAGGGCACCGGAGATCATACGATCTCTGACGGGCGACGGCATCGGAGCTCCTTCAGGCAGGTTCAGGGTTTGCAGAAAACCCATGTTGCACAGGAGGGAACCCACGTTCGCTCCTTGAACACTTTATACACCGTCTGTGCTCTTTTTGTTCTGCGGGGGTGCTTCGCCTGGGGCCGACGGTCGATAACTAGGACGATGCACGCGGGCGAGGGTGAAGAGCCCACGCGTTCGTGTAAAGAACTGTGCCCGTTCGGTGGGAGTTTGTGCTCCCCCACAGGGGTGGGTTGCGTGCTGCCTGGTTGTTCAGCGCTGCCATCGTAGCTGGACACGTGACCAAGTGTGGTGGAGTTGCTACAGCCGCGAGAATATTGCGTCACAACTCCGGTCGATGACGCTGGCGGTGCGTCGTCTTGAGTACGGCAGGTGGTGGGTCGCAGGTGCGGCCGGTGTGGCGTCAGCGACGCGTCGAGGGTGGGTCAAGTGCGTGTCACGTGTGCGTCATGTGGCGGTGGGACTCCGTCGGCGGGGCGGGAGCTCGCTTCGCTCGCTGCCGCCTGCCTCCTCCCAAATCCCCCGTGCTCATTCAGAGATGCGGAAGACCCCCTCCGGGGCGACTTCGTCGCTGATCCCGGAGGGGGTCTTCCGCATCTCTGGCGGTGGCGGTGGGATTTGAACCCACGGTGGAGTTACCCCCACACACGCTTTCGAGGCGTGCTCCTTAGGCCGCTCGGACACGCCACCGGTAAGAACATTACAACAGCGATGCGTCGGAGCAAAAACGAGATGAACGAACCGTCACTTGCACACCGGCGACGGCGACGGCGACGCAGGCGCCGCAGCGATCGTCGGGAACGACGAACCGACGACGACATCCACACTGTTGCCGTCACGCCCGTCCTGCACGAGCTTCGCGCCCGGCACCAACGTCGCGACATACCGCTTCGCCAGCGCCGCGCCGTCAGGGCCGAAACGCACCTCGCCGACACCGTCCTCGCTGTGCTGATACGGGTCGTTGCCGACGACACCCATCCTGAACCCGTGCGTGCGCAACGCCTCCGCAGCCGTTCCGGCCGCACCCTTCGATCCGCTGGCGTTGTAGACGTTGAGCGTGAAAGACGCGATCTCCGGCGGCGCCGAACTCACCGTCCCGTTCGGGCACGGGCCGTTCTGCTTGCTCGGCGACGAGATGAACGTCGCCGCGAACACGATCGCGCCGAGCACGAGCAGCGCGCAGAAGACGAGGATGGCGATGGAACGGCGCTCGCGACGCTTGCGCGCCCGAGCGAGACCGTTGTCGCGGACATAACTCATAGGGACAAGACCCTTGCGTGGAAGGTGGCGCGCGACTGCAAGGCGGCCCGCAAGGCGCGATGCAGACCGTCCTCCAAGTACAACTCGTTCTCGTACGCGACGACATGCGCGAAGATGTCGCCGTAGAACGTCGAATCCTCCGACAATAGCGCCGACAGATCGAGCGTCGTACGAGTCGTCGTCAGATCCGCCAGACGCACCACCCGAGGCGTCACCGGCGACCAGTCCTTGGGCGTGACGAGGCCATGGTCGGGGTAGGGGCGCGAATCGCCCACGGCCTTGAAGATCACGGCCCTATTTTATGTGCCGACAGTGCTGGGCGCGCACGCGCCGGGCGGATACGCTCACGACGTGACCGAAAAGAATCAGCTCGAAGCCATCCGCAGCGGATACGCCTTCGACGGCGCCTCCCTCGAGCTCGGCGCAGCCGTCGAGGACAACACCGCCAAGCCCGACGTGCAGGTGCGCCTGCCGCTGTCGATGATGAACCGCCACGGCCTCATCGCCGGCGCCACCGGAACGGGCAAGACCAAGACGCTGCAGCTCATGGCCGAGCAGCTCGCCACCAACGGCGTGCCCGTCTTCATGGCCGACATCAAGGGCGACCTGTCCGGTCTCGCCGAACCGGGTGAGTCGAACGACAAGGTCGCCGCCCGCGCGAAGGACGTCGGGCAGGCGTGGGAGGGCAAGGGCTTCGACGTCGAATACCTCAGCCTCGGCGGCGAGGGCAAGGGTGTGCCTGTGCGTGCCACCGTCACCTCGTTCGGCCCGACGCTGCTGTCGAAGGTGCTGGGGCTCAACGCAACCCAGGAATCCAGCCTCGGCCTCATCTTCCACTACGCCGACGCCAACGGGCTCGCCCTGCTCGACCTCAAGGACCTGCGCGCCGTCATCACGCACCTGACGTCCGACGAGGGCAAGGCCGACCTCAAGAACCTCGGCGGGCTCAGCTCCGCGACGGCCGGCGTCATCCTGCGCAACCTCATCGCGTTCGCCGATGGCGGCGCCGAGGTGTTCTTCGGCGAACCCGAGTTCGCCACGTCCGACCTCATGCGCACCGGCGCCGACGGGCGCGGCATCATCACCTGCCTCGAACTGCCGAGCGTGGCCGAGAAGCCCGCACTGTTCTCGACGTTCCTCATGTGGATGCTCGCCGACCTCTTCCAGGAACTGCCCGAAGCGGGCGACCTCGACAAGCCGAAGCTCGTGTTCTTCTTCGACGAGGCGCATCTGCTGTTCGACGAGTCGAGCAAGGCGTTCGTCGACCAGATCGAGCAGACCGTCCGCCTCATCCGCTCCAAGGGCGTCGGCGTCTTCTTCGTCACCCAGACGCCCAAGGACGTGCCGTCCGGCGTCCTCGGCCAGCTCGGCAACCGCGTCCAGCACGCGCTGCGCGCCTTCACGCCCGACGACCAGAAGGCGCTCACCGCGACCGTGCGCACCTTCCCCAAGAGCGGCTACGACCTCGAAGAGCTGCTGACGACGCTCGGCACCGGCGAAGCGATCGTCACCGTGCTGTCGGAGACCGGCGCCCCGACGCCCGTCGCCTGGACGCGCATGCTCGCACCGACGTCGAAGATGGGCCCGGCCTCACCCGAGACGATGGACCGCATCGTGTCGTCGTCGCCGCTCGCACCCAAGTACTCCGAAGCGATCGACCGCGAATCGGCCTACGAGAAACTGCAGGGACGCCTGACGCCCGACACAGCGGGTGCGGGGAACGACGCGGACGCGACGCAGAACCCACCCGCTCCCGAAGCGCCCCACGCGCCCGCCAAGAAGGAGAAGGAAGAACCCGGCATGGTCAGCCAGGTCGTCCACTCCTCCGCCTTCAAGTCGTTCATGCGCTCCGCCGGCACCCAGATCGGCCGCGAGATCACCCGCAGCCTCTTCGGCACCGCCCGCCGACGCTGACGATCGGCGCACCAGGGACGCGCGCACCCACGGCACACGAGGGACGCCCGACCAGGGCGTCCCTCGTGTGACTTCCACCTGCCGGAGCTTGTTTCCCTCAGCAGCCGCCCGACGCTGACGGTGACGGACTCGGCGACGCCGTCGCCTGCGACAACGGCACGACCTTGCCGTTCGTCGGCCACTTCGAACCCAGATACAGGCGCACGGCCGAACCCTTGATGTCGACAGCGCCCTTCGTCTGCGTGTCCTGCAGCAACCGCGAACCGGGGATACTCATCTGCAGGCGCTGCGCGTCGGGCAGGCCCTCCTCGTCGTACACGATGACGGCCGAGTCGTCCGGGTAGTACGCCTTGTCGTTCGCCTCGGCATCCGCGTGGAAACCCTGCTTGCCGAGCTGACCGGCGACGTCCGCCGCGAGGCCCGGCATGAACGTCGTGTTGAGGACGGTGACGGAGACGTTCTTCACCGCGCGCGGCGGGCGCGGCGTCAGCGAGAACTTGTTGCCGATGACGATGTCGATCGTCGGATCCGTGCGCTCGTCCTGATACAGGTTTGCGTGGGGGATCTGCTTGGCGACGTTGAGCGCGATCGTGCGGCCGTTCTTGCCGTACCGGATCTCGGCGAACTTGGGGGTCGGACGATCGTCGCTCAACGGGTCGTTCTTGACGTCCAGCGTGTGCATGCCGCGCCAGCCGAGCTGCTTCGCGACGGTGGCACCCTCACCGCTGCGGTCGCTCGCGTTGTAGACGTTGGCGTAGATGCTCGACCACGCGACCGTGCGTGACGGCGACGGGTTGCCGGGTGGGCACGTCGGCGCAGCCTGCTTCGGCTTGTCGCTCGAGCACCCCGTCAACGCACCTGCGGCAACGACGAAAACCGCTGCAGTGCTGGCGGTTCGGCGCATCATCACGATCCTTTCGACCCGGCTCGCACGACGACGAACCACCCCCGGAAGTGCCCAGTGTACGGCGGGCCGCGCACCCACGCCGACGGCGACCGTCCCTCGGCGCGCAGACACGACGATGCCCCGCCGGGCGAACCGGGCGGGGCATCGATCACGTGTGGCGGAGGATATGGGATTTGAACCCATGAGGGGTTTCATCCCCAACACGATTTCCAATCGTGCGCACTAGGCCACTATGCGAATCCTCCGCCGAGAACTGTACTGCACCGCGGCGCATGCGCCCAAGTCGGGCGGTGCAAGCAGCGTCGAGGGAACAGCCGGGGAACGACGGGTGCGCAGGGGCTCGTCGGTGCGGGCTGTCACCATGGGGGGCGTGACGCACGACAACACGAGCCCCGACGACACCCGCGCAGCCCGTGTGCGCTGGAGCGACCTGCCGCTCGCGGCCAAGCTCATGCTCGTCAGCATCGTGTTCGACTTCGTCGGCACCGGCCTCATCATGCCGTTCGGCGTCACCTACCTGCACGAGGTGCGCCACCTCAGCCTGCAGGTGACGGGCATCCTGCTGGCCCTGCCCGCGATCGTCGGGTTGCTCGCCGTCGGCCCCGGCGGTGTCGTCATCGATCGTGTCGGTGCGCGTCGCGTCGTCATCACGGCCGTCGGGCTCGAGATCACCGGGCAACTGCTCATGGCCGGGGCGCACGACGTCGGGCGGGCCGCACTGGCATTGACGCTCTCCGGAATCGCGACGGGGGTGATCTTCCCGGCCGTGCAGGCGATGGTCGCAAGCGTCATGCCGTCGGACCAACGGCAGTTCTTCTTCGGTCTCAACTTCACGCTGCTCAACCTGGGCATGGGCATCGGCGGGGTGCTCGGCGGGGCCATCGTCGACGTGACGCGGCCGTCGACGTTCGAGCTCGTGTACGTCATCGACGCCGCGACGTTCCTCGTCCCACTCGCGCTGTACCTGGGTCCGCTGCGACACCACGGCGGACGCGTCGAGCACCCCTCGAGCCCTGACGGCGACGCGCCGCGCGGCGGTTACGCGCAGGTGCTGCGCGAGCCGACCATGCGGCTGCTCGTGCTGCTCGGATTCATCACGGCCTTCATCGGCTACGCGCAGTTCGGAGTCGGATTCCAGGCCTTCGCCCGCAGCGTGGCGCACGTCTCGACGCAGGTGCTCGGCTGGGCGTACGCGGCGAACACGGCCGTCATCGTCGTCGTGCAGATCCTCGTGCTGCGGCTCGTCTCCGGCAGGCGGCGCACGCGCGCGCTGCTGCTCATGTGCGGCCTGTGGTCGCTGTCGTGGACCGTGCTCGGCCTCGCGGGCTGGTCGGGGGAGCGCTCCGCGACGATGGCCGGCGTCCTCGTCTGCGCGTCGGCGGCGATCTTCGGCGTCGGCGAGACGTTCCTGCAGCCGACGCTGCCCGCCATGGTCAACGACCTCGCCCCGGACGCCCTGCGCGGGCGCTACAACTCGGCCTCCGCGGGAGCCTTCCACCTGGCCGAGATCGTCGGCCCGCCGTTCGCGGGCCTGCTCATCGGGCACGCCCTGGCCGGCTGGTACACGCTCGCGCTCGTCCTCGGATGCGTGGGCGCGGCCGCCGTCACCCTCGCCGTCGAACGGCGCCTGAGCCCCGCCGTCAACGGGCTCGGCGCGCCGCGCGAACCCGACGTCGCGGGCGAGCTGGCCCTCGAGGTGCAGCGCGCCAAGCTGAGCGGTGAGTAGGTGCGTGAAAACCCCTTCGGTGATGAGCGGCGGCTCGTAGCCTGACGCCATGCCCCGACGCGTCGCCCGTCACGCCGCGCCGCTCGGCGACGGACGCGTCGTATGGCTGTTCGGCGACACGCGTCGCGCGCCCAGCCACGGGGCGACCATGGTGTTGAACTCGATGCTCATCAGCACGCGGGGGTGCTTCGCGCAGGTGCTGACGGGCGGCGCCGTCATCCCCGATCCCGGTGTTGCGGGCGAGCGGTTGGCGGCGTGGCCGACCTGCGTCATCAGCCTTGATCGCGGTCGATGGAGCGAGCTTTTCGTCTGCACCAACACGATCAGGCGGCACGGCGGGTTCTGGGGGTTCACGCTGCTCGGCACGTCGGTGACGCGCTTCGTCGTGCCGGACGGCGGGGCGGCGCGCCGCCTCGAGACCGTCGCGCTGAGCGCAGACGACGACGCGCTCGACCACGTGACGTGGGGGACGGCGAGCGTCGCCGATGACGGGTGGATCGTCGTGTACGGCACCCGTGCGCCGACGGGCGGCTTCGGGCGCGAGGTGTACGTCGCGCGCACGCGTCCGGAGGACATTGAGAACATGGCGCGGCGGCAGTACCGCGGCGCGACGGGCTGGGGAACCCGACGTCAGATGACGCCCGGGACGCGGCTGGGGCCCTGTGAGACGTGAGCGCCCCCCGCGTACCTGGAAGAGCTCTCCTACCCTTGCTGCATTCCTGCCCTGGGGGAGTTCGGAGAGGTACCACCACGCGGGGGGCTTGGCATGAGTCTACCGGGGACGCTGCGAGGGCGGTAATCGTGGGGTGGTCTGCGCTCCGGGCGGCGCTGGACGGGTGGTCGGACGAGGCGTGATTGGCCTGCTCGTAGGGCGTTCTCCGCGGAATCTCGGGGTTGTCGGCGCGCGCCACTAGTGTTGCTGGCATGACAACGGCCCTGTACCGCCGCTACCGCCCCGAGACGTTCGCCGACGTCATCGGCCAAGAGCACGTCACCGAACCCCTCATGCAGGCGCTGCGGACGGGGCGCGTCAATCACGCGTACCTGTTCAGTGGTCCGCGCGGGTGTGGCAAGACGACGTCGGCGCGCATCCTCGCGCGTTGCCTCAACTGCGTGCAGGGCCCGACGCCGAGGCCGTGCGGGGTGTGCGACTCGTGCGTGGCGCTCGCTCGTGGCGGTGCCGGCAGCGTCGACGTCATCGAGATCGACGCGGCCTCGCACGGTGGTGTCGACGACGCGCGTGACCTGCGTGAGCGCGCGTCGTTCGGCCCGGCGAGCAGCCGCTACAAGATCTACATCATCGACGAGGCGCACATGGTGACGCCGCAAGGCTTCAACGCGCTGCTCAAGATCGTCGAGGAGCCGCCGGAGCACGTGAAGTTCGTGTTCGCGACGACCGAGCCGGAGAAGGTCATCGGCACGATCCGCTCGCGCACGCACCACTACCCGTTCCGCCTCGTGCCGCCGAAGAAGCTGAGCGACTACATGGAGACGCTGCTCGACGCCGAGGGCGTCGCGTACGAGCCGGGCGTGCTGTCGTTCGTCACGCGCGCGGGTGGGGGTTCGGTGCGTGACTCGCTGTCGGTGCTCGACCAGCTCATCGCCGGGTCGGGGCCCGAGGGGCTGACGTACGCCGGCGCCGCGAGCCTGCTCGGCTTCACCGATGACGAACTGCTCGACGGCATCATCGAGGCGTTCGCGGCCGGTGACTCGGCGGCGGTCTTCCGGCAGATCGACCGCGTCGTCGAATCGGGCGCCGACCCGCGACGGTTCGTCGAGGATCTGCTCGAGCGTCTACGCGACCTCATCGTCGTCGCGGCCGTGGCCGAGGGTGCGGGCGCCGTGCTGCGCTCGGTGCCGGAGGACCAGCTGGAGCGCATGCGCTCGCAGGCGGCCTCGTTCGGTGCTGGGGCGCTGTCGCGCGCGGCGGACGTCATCAATGCCGGCCTGACGGAGATGACGGGCGCGACGTCGCCGCGCCTGCAGCTCGAACTCATGTGCGCGCGCGTGCTGCTGCCCGGCATCGCGGGTCTCGACGGGTATGCGGCGCGACTCGACCGGATGGAACGTCGCCTCGACATGGGCGAACTGCCGCCTCGTGCTGCCGCGGGGCCGGTGCCACATGCGCCGGCGATGCCTCCCGCCGGTGCATCGGCGCCGACGCAGGGCGGGGTCGGCGCGAGCGCCGGCGCGGCCTCTGGGGTGGGTGCGAGTGCTGACAGGGCAGGACGCTCGGGCGGTTCCGCCGAGGACGCCGCATCGGCGACGGCGGGTGTGACAGGGGCGGCGGGCGCTCCTCAGCCGGCAACGACACCGAGATGGCAGAGCCCGAGTGCCGGTGCAGCGCAGGAGAACTCGTCGACCGGTGACGATCTGTCTCGCGCGCCGGGTGCCGGGGTGGGGGGTGGTCGTGCTGACACCGCCGGCGTTGAGGGCGGGGATGGTCGCGCGGGTCAGTCGGGTGCCTCTCGCCCGGCAGGTCACGGCGAGGCCGCACCCGAGCAGGGTCAGCGGGCCGCTGCGGCCGCGCGCGACGACGCGCGGGTCGAGCAGCCGCAGAGCGTCACGGGAGGCGTGAGCGAGGCCGAGCGAGAGCGCGCGCAGCGTGATTTCGATGCGACGCAGCAGTCCGGCGGCGCGTCGTCGCCGCAGCAGGGTTCCGGCGAGCGCGAGAGCGGTCAGCCGGCGCGCGGAGGCATGAGCACAGACGACATCCGTCGGGCGTGGCCCGATGTGCTCGACCGCATCTTCCGCATCAAGCGCGTCACGTGGACGCTGCTCAGTCAGAACGCTCAGGTGGCCGAGTTCGACGGGCGCCGGTTGATCCTGGGCGCGACGAGCGAGGGCCTCGCCGGCACGATGAGTCGCGGGCAGCACATGGAGGTCGTGCGTCAGGCGCTCATCGAGGCGATCGGCGTCGACGTCGCCGTCGAAGCCCGCGCCATGACGGCCGGTGCCGCGGCGCCGTCGGGTCAGGGCGGGGGTCATCAGGGGGCGGCCAACGCTGCGCAGGCGCGCCAGACGTGGTCGTCGCCGAACGCGTCGCCCGCGGGTGAGGTGCCGAACGCGCAGCAGTCTGCGCGGGGATGGTCGTCGCCGAACGCTGCCCCCTCGGGGGCGCAGGGTTCGTCCCGACCCCCGGGGGGTGGCGGGCAGTCTGGCTCATCGGTTGGCGGGTCGTGGGGTGACGAGCCCGCGCCGCATGACGCGCCGCCCGACGACAGGTCGCAGTTCGACGAGATGGCGCAGTTCAGCGCGTCGATCGATCCTTCGTCGTCCGCCGGTGGGGCGGCTGACGGGCGTGTGAACGTGCCAGCAGGCTCTCACCGTGGCGAGGGTGTTGACGCTCGCCGCCAGGGCAGCCCGGGCCATGATGGTGGTTCGCGTGGTGCGACGCAGGATGCGTCCGGCCAGAACGCGTGGGGCGATCCCGCCTCGGGAGGAGCGCGCTCCGCTGCGCCGCAGCAGGGTCGTCAGGGCCAGGGACGCCCCGGTGGGTGGCGCGATCGCACCGGTTGGAACGGGGCGCAGGGCGGCCATGCCCGCGTCGATCCGGCGCGGGCCGGCGACCCCGCCGAGGGCGTCGCGCCGCGTGAGGCTGATTCGCCGCGCCAGGACGCAGGCCTCGCGGCTGCCGCCGCGCAGAGCAGCGCGTGGGGTTCGGATTCGCGCGGCGACTGGGGCGCGCAGGCCGGCCCGGCGCCGTCATGGGCGAACGACGACGCGTCTCCCAGCATGCGCGGAGCCGGCCACGGTTCTGCGGACGAATCCTCGCGGAACCAGGGATCGGCCAACGGCGCCTCGAACAGGGGCGACGCGTCCGGTGGCGTCGCGAGGGTGGGCGCGAATCCTTCGGGGCGCTCGGCCGAGGCGTCGCCGGCTGACAACGGCGGCCCGAGCAGCGGCGTCGGTGCCAGTGGTGTCGACGACAGTGCGGGTGCGCCCTCGAGCGCGGGGGAGCCCATTCCTGACTGGATGGAGGACGAGCCCGAGACCGACGTCGAGGCCGTCTACGATCCGCTGCCGCCTCGTTCGGGCGAGAGCGATCGAGCCGGTGCTCGCGAGCGCGCCGGCGATGGGCAGGCCGAGGCGGCCCACGACTCGGCGGCGGCGGGCAGCGTTGCGCCTGCGCCGCAGCCGACGCAGGGCGCCGTCGACGACGGGCGCGCGCTGACGCCGCGTCAGCGCGCCGAGAAGGCGGCGCGGGAGGCCGCGCAGCGTCAGGAGGATGCCGAGCGGGGCGGGCGCGGCCGCTTCGATGATGCGTCGGCGAGCGTCGACGACGAGGACATCGAGAACTCCGACGCCGTCGGGCTGCCGATCATCAAGTCGGTACTGGGCGGCACGGTCATCAAGGAAGAAGGCCCTGACGCGAACTGACCTGACGCGGGCTGACGAAAGTCGTGGCAGCGCTGCGTGGCGCGACCGTCACGGATGCCAGGCCTTGGCCCGGGTTCTACCGGGCCGTAGGGCACGGGCCGGCTCGCGGGGCGCGTCAGCACAAGCGGGATGCGACGGCGACATGCCAGCAAGAGCAGGACGCGACAAAGACGCGGCAGTGAGAGCGGGCCGCCGCACGGGAGACGCGTCAGCAAGAACCAGTCACGCGGGAGACGTCAGCAAGAGCGGGGCGCGATGGAGAGTGGGCGAGTGAGAAGAATGATGGGACGCATGGGACGAGCAGGGTTCGCCTTCAGGATCGACACGGCGTTGGCGCCGCATGAGGCATGGCGGCGCGTCGTCGACGTGTCGGCGCACGGCGAGGTCGTGCCGTTCACCACGGGTCACGGGCCGGCGCCCGAGGACGCAGTCGTCGGGTCGCGCTACGTCGCGCGGACACGGCTCGGGCCGCTTGGCTTCGACGACGTCATGGTCGTCCGGGAGATAGAAGCCGGGCGGCGCGTCGTGTTCGAGAAGGTCGGTCGCCTCCTCGGCGGTGTCGTGACGGTCGAGATCACCCCGGTGCGCCGGGCCGCCGGGCCCGACGGCGAGCGGGGCCTCGACGGCGGTGCGCAGGTCGTCTGGGCACAGAGCATCACCCTGCCGTGGGTGCCGGTCCGGCTGCGTCCCGTCGCCGCTGTCGTCACTTGCGCGGCCGCGCCCGCCATCGGCGCGGGCTATCGCCGGGTGGTGACGAAGCTGCTCGATCCGCACCGCTGACCTACGCCCCGCGCGCTCGATTGGGGTTGTCACCGGTGACGCGTAGGCTTGCCGATCGTGTATGAAGGCGTGGTTCAAGACCTCATCGACGAGCTCGGTCGGCTGCCCGGTGTCGGGCCGAAGTCGGCGCAGCGCATCGCGTTCCACCTGCTCGAGGCGGATGCCGATGACGTTCAGCGTCTCGCGGAGGTGCTGCTCAAGGTCAAGGAGACAGTGCACTTCTGCGAGGTGTGCTTCAACGTCGCCGAGACGAACCTGTGTCGTGTGTGCGCCGACCCGCAGCGCAACCCGGCGCTCATCTGCATCGTCGAGGAGAGCAAGGACGTCGTCGCGATCGAACGCACCCGCGAGTTCCGCGGGCGCTACCACGTGCTCGGCGGTGCGTTGAACCCGATCGAGGGCGTCGGCCCGGGCGACCTGCACATCACCGAGCTCATGGCGCGCCTCAGCGACACGTCGCTCGAGGAGATCATCATCGCGACCAACCCGAACCACACGGGTGAGGCGACGGCGAGCTACCTCGCGCGCCTCATCGGACCGATGGGCGTGACGGTGAGCCGCCTCGCATCCGGCCTGCCTGTCGGCGGCGATCTCGAATACGCCGACGAGGTGACGCTCGGCCGTGCCTTCGAGGGCCGCCGCGTCCTCGTGTTCTGACGCCCCGTGATGTGACGCATCCTTCGTCGCGGGCGTGCCGCCTCGACGAACATGAGTTCGGCCCGACGAATACGAGCGAAATGGTCGAACACGAGCGGCAGATCGCTCAGGTTCGACCATTCCGCTCGTACGGGCCGACAGCTGGTCATATGGCGCCCGTCGCGGCCGCAGAACCAGTATCTGAGCGCTCAGCGAGCCTGCAGGGCGCAGTGCCTAGACTCGCCGTGACCGACCGAAGTCGACCCCCGGAGCAACACCGTGAGCCTGATCGTCCAGAAGTACGGCGGTTCGTCCCTCGCCGACGCCGACAGCATCAAGCGTGTCGCGCGACGCATCGTCGACACGAAGAAGGCGGGCAACAGCGTCGTCGTTGTGGTCTCCGCGATGGGCGACACGACGGACGAGCTGCTCGACCTCGCCGCGCAGGTCAGCCCCGCGCCGCAGGCGCGCGAGATGGACATGCTGCTGACGGCGGGGGAGCGCATGTCGATGGCGCTCGTCTCCATGGCCATCGCGAACCTCGGCCATTCGGCGCGCAGCTACACCGGCAGCCAGGCGGGCGTCATCACCGACGAGGTGCACGGCAGGGCGAAGATCATCGACGTGACGCCCGGCCGCATCCAGCGGGCCGTCGACGAGGGGCACATCGTCATCGTCGCCGGGTTCCAGGGCGTCAGCCAGAGCACGAACGAGATCACGACGCTCGGACGCGGCGGTTCGGACACGACGGCCGTCGCGCTCGCCGCCGCCATCAAGGCCGACGTGTGCGAGATCTACACCGACGTCGACGGCATCTTCACCGCCGACCCGCGCATCGTGCCGAAGGCCCACAAGATCGACCGAATCACCAACGAGGAGATGCAGGAGATGGCGGCACAGGGCGCGAAGGTGCTCATGCTGCGCTGCGTCGAGTACGCCCGCCGATTCGACCTCCCCATCCACGTGCGTAGCTCCTTCAGCCACCACGAGGGCACCTGGGTCGTCAACGACAAAGAAGGAGACACCGTGGAAGACCCGATCATCGCCGGCGTCGCGCACGACCGCAGCGAAGGAAAGATCACGATCGTCGGCATCCCCGACTCACCCGGGCGCGCAGCCGCCGTCTTCCGCGCCGTCGCGGGCGCGGGCCTCAACGTCGACATGATCGTCCAGAACGTCTCCGCCGGCGAGGACAAGCGCACCGACATCTCCTTCACCGTGCCGAAGGACGAAGCGCCCAAGGGTGTCGCCGTCCTCAACGCGATGAAGGACGAACTCGGCTTCGACCGACTCCACTACGACGACACGATCGGCAAGCTGTCGCTCGTCGGCTCCGGCATGCGCTCCAACCCGGGCATCTCGGCGACGCTGTTCCAGGCGCTAGCCGACGCCGGCATCAACATCGAGATGATCTCGACGTCCGAGATCCGCGTCTCGGTCGTGACGAGCAGCGACGAACTCGACGAAGCCGTCCGCCTCGTCCACACCGCATTCGGGCTCGACGCCGACGGCGAGGCCGTCGTCTACGCCGGCACCGGCCGCTGACGGGCAACGTCTGCAATCGCGGAACGGCACCCGGTGCTGACGACGCGACGCCATCATCACAGCGGGGACGCTCGACGTCTGGCCGCGCGAAAGGAACGTCACCCATGAACAAGGAACTGAATCTCGGCGTCGTCGGCGCGACAGGCCAGGTCGGCCGCGTCGTCCTGCAACTGCTCGAGGAGCGGAACTTCCCGATCAAGAGCTTGCGGCTGTTCGCGTCGGCGCGCAGTGCGGGCAAGACGCTGACGTTCAAGGGCGTCGACTACACCCTCGAGGACGCGGCGACCGCTGACCCGAGCGGCCTCGACGTCGCGATCTTCTCCGCGGGCGGCGACACGTCGAAGGCGCTCGCACCGAAGTTCGCGGCGGCGGGCGTCACCGTCATAGACAACTCCTCGGCGTGGCGACGCGACCCCGAGGTGCCGCTCATTGTCAGTGAGGTCAACGGCGAGCAGATCGCGAACACGCCCAAGGGCATCATCGCCAACCCGAACTGCACGACGATGGCCGCGATGCCGGTGCTCAAGCCGCTGCACGACGCCGCGGGGCTGATGCGTCTCGTCGTCTCGACGTACCAGGCCGTCTCCGGATCGGGCGTCGCCGGGGTGGCCGAACTCGCCGGGCAGATCCGCAAGGCCGCCGAGGCCGACATGGAGAAGATGGCGCTCGACGGCGAGGCCGTCGACCTCGGCGCGCCGAACAAGTACGTCGCGCCGATCGCGTTCAACGTGCTCGCCATGGCCGGTTCGATCGTCGACGACGGCACGAACGAGACGGACGAGGAGCAGAAGCTGCGCAACGAATCGCGCAAGATCCTCGACCTGCCCGAGCTCGCCGTGTCCGGCACGTGCGTGCGCGTGCCGGTGTTCAGCGGTCACTCGCTCAGCGTCAACGCAGAGTTCGAGCGCGCCATCACGCCCGAGGAAGCTCGTGACCTGCTCGCCGACGCCCCCGGCGTCGAACTCGCCGACGTGCCGATGCCGCGCGTCGCCGCAGGCAAGGACCCGAGCTACGTCGGACGCATCCGCCAGGACGCCTCCGTCGCCGACGGCAAGGGTCTCGCGCTGTTCATCAGCAACGACAACCTGCGCAAGGGCGCGGCGCTCAACACGGTGCAGATCGCCGAACTCATCGCTGCCGCGGGCTGACCCCCGCCCCAACGGCGATTCCTGTCCCCATCGGCGAATCTCGTCCCCATCTGCGATTTTCGGTCACATTCAATGTGGGTTGGGTGGGGCGGTCAGGTGGGACGTAAAGCCACAGGTGATGGGGCGAGAAGTGCGCCAGGCGTTGGGCCCACGGGATCGAACGGTGCAGACGGCGGGTGCGATCTCGCCCAATCATGTGAGTTTCCAATCGATCTGGCGTCAACCGGGCAGGCGGACGGGTTCGTCGTCAGTGACGGCGCCTATGCTCGGAACGTGACTGCGAACCAGCCCGAACGGCCCGTCCTCGCCGTCGTCGGCCCCACGGGGCTCGTCGGCCAGGCGGTGATCGACGTCCTCGCGACGCGCGCGGACGCGTGGGACGACGTGCGTCTCTTCGGCTCCGACCGATCTGTCGGACGCAGGATGCTGTTCGGCGTCGACGAAATCGAGGTCGAACCCCTCGACAGTGAGAGCTTCGCCGGCGTCGACGTCGCCATCTTCGCGACGCCCGCAGACGTGTCGGCGAAGTGGGCGCCGTTCGCGACGGCGTCCGACTGCCTCGTCGTCGACACCTCCGCCGCGTTCCGTGATGACGACGACGTCCCACTCGTCGTGCCCGAGGTCAACGCGGCTGCGGCGTTCGAGCACCCCCGCGGCATCGTCGCGATGCCGTCGGGCCCCGCGATCGTCATGCTTCCCGTCCTCGCGACGCTGCACGAGCACTGGAGCCTCACGCACGTGACGGCGACGTCGATGCAGGCCGTCACCGGCGCGGGCAAGCGGGGCGCGGAGCGTCTCTATGAAGAGGTATCGGCGCTCACCGGCCACCCGCGCATCGGCCAGATGCCCGGTGACGTCCGCCGCTACGTCGCCGATCTGCCCGACGACTCACCGTTTCCGGCCCCGATCGTCAGCAACGTCGTGCCCTGGGTGGGTGAGCACGTCGGCGGCGGCTGGTCGAGCGAGGAGAACGACATCGCGCACGAACTGCGTGACGTGCTCGCGCTGCCGCAGCTGCGCGTCGCCGTCACGTGCGTGCAGGTGCCGATCGTCACGACGCACATGTCGACGCTGCACGTGAGCTTCGACAAGAAGGTCAAGCCCGACGACGCGCGCCGCGCCATCGTCGAGGGCGCGAACGGCGCGATCGTCATGCCCGACGAAAACGGCACCGACTGGCCGACGCCCGCCGACGCCGTTGGCACCGACCCCGTGTGGGTCGGGCGCGTGCGTCAGGTCGAGAGCAACCCGCACACGCTCGACTTCATCGTGTGCGGCGACAACATCCGCAAGGGCGCCGCGCTCAACGCCCTGCAGATCGCCGAGATGCTCGTCGGGGTCGGGCGCTACGCGCAAGCGTGAGGCCGGTCGCGTCGACGGCGTCGAGTTGCCGACCGAGCCGACGCATGAGCCACCAGCGCCGAATCCAGAAGACGGCATTGACGGTGAAGAAGGCGGCCGCGAGCCAGTCCCACCACGAACGACGGCCATCGACGACGTCCAAGCAGCGCATCAGGGCAAGGCCGGTGAAGGCCAACGCACCCATCGCTCGCGCCCAGGGCAACTGCGCGACGCGGGCGCGTTGGATGTCGCGGTCGTGCGGGTCGTCGAGCATACGGCCGGCGCCGGTGGCGGCGTCGATGCGGCGCTTCTCGGGCGCAGGCATCAGCTCCAGTTCGTTGAGGAGCTTCGATCTCTCCAGCTCGCCCAGCACGCGTCGCGTCATGCCGCGATTCTTGCAGTTCTTCGACGGCGCCGGTGGCCGCGTGAGGGGCGCCGCGCGAGGCCGGCTGGAAGTGGGGCGCCGATAGGCCCCCCGCGGGCGGTCTGCACCATCGATGCATAACGGTGAGTTAGGCGCCATAAAATAGGAGATTGTTGAATGGGGGCGTAATCTCGACTCTCGTGAAGACGCCCAACCGTGACCGTTTCGGGGTGCTGCGAGCCCGAAGCGTCCTCGTCGCGATCCTCAGCTTCGTCGCAGCCCTTCTCCTGGGTGGCCTGACGATGACCACCGCCGCCGCGCAGCAGGCCCCTGCCGTCACGAAGGCCGACGACAAGCTGCCGGACACGATCAAGGTCGGCACCGAGGGCGTCTACGCTCCGTTCTCGTTCCACCAGGGGGGCAAGCTCACTGGCTACGACGTCGACTACTTCCGCGAGGTCGGCAAGCGGCTGGGGGTCAAGGTCGAGTTCGTCGAGACGCAGTGGGATTCGATGTTCGCCGCCCTCGACTCGGGCCGTATCGACGTCATCGCCAACCAGGTCGGCGCCAACGCTGAGCGTCGCGCCAAGTACGACCTGACAAAGCCGTACGTCGAGAGCCACGGCGTCGTCGTCGTCAGGGATGGCTCGTCGATCAAGAACCTCGCCGACATCAAGGGCAAGAAGTCGGCGCAGAACATCACGTCCGACTGGGCAGGCGTCGCGAAGAAGGCGGGGGCGAACGTCGTCTCCGTCGACGGCATGGACAAAGCTGTCGAACTGCTCTCACAGGGGCGCGTCGACACCTTCGTCAACGATGAACTCGCCGTCAAGTACTACCTCGCGACGCACGAGAACTCAGGGCTCAAGATCGCGAGCCGCACGAGCGACACCAGCCAAGAGGTCTTCCCGACGAAGAAGGGAAGCAAGCTCGCGCCCGCGATCAACACCGCCATCGATGAGATGAACGCCGACGGCACGAGCAAGAAGCTCTACGCCCAGTACTTCGAGACGGAGGCAAAGGGCACGAGCGTCACCGACACGATCAAGAACAACATCGGCCCGATGCTCGTGGCGACGCTCAAGGGCACGATTCCGCTGACGGCGGCGTCGTTCGCCATCGGCCTCGTCCTCGCCCTGGGCGTCGCGCTGGCACGCATGAGCGCCAACGCGGCCCTGTCCTGGCCGGCGCGCATCTTCATCTCGATCTTCCGAGGCACACCGCTGCTCGTGCAGCTCGCCATCATCTTCTTCGGCATGCCGCAGCTCGGGATCAAACTCAGCCCATGGCCGTCGGCCATCATCGCGTTCTCACTCAACGTCGCGGCGTACTCCGCGGAGATCATCCGCGCCGCCATCCTGTCCGTGCCGAAGGGGCAGTGGGAGGCCGCGGAGACGATCGGCATGAACCGGGCGACGGCGCTACGGCGCATCATCCTGCCGCAGGCGTTGCGTGTCGCCGTCCCGCCCCTGTCGAACACGCTCATCTCCCTCGTCAAGGACACGTCGCTCGCCTCGACCATCCTCGTCACCGAGATGTTCCGCCAGGCCCAGATCGCCGCCGCACCCTCGGGTGACTTCCTCGAGCTGTACGGTGTCGCCGCCGCGATCTATTGGGCTCTGTGCTTCATCCTCTCCCTCGTCCAGGGCAGGCTCGAAAACCGACTCGGAAGGCACGTCGCACGATGACTCCTCACGGTTCCACACCCGCCCGCCCCAGGGACGCTCGTTCCGCGGACGCCGCGTCGACCTCGACCACGGACGCCCTCGTCGACGTCCGTGGTCTGACGAAGTCGTTCGGCTCGCTCGAGGTGCTTCGAGGCATCGACTTCACCGTCCCGTCGGGGTCGGTGACGGTGTTGCTCGGCCCGTCGGGTTCGGGCAAGACGACGGTGCTGCGTTCGCTCAATGCGCTCGACCTGCCTGAGGCGGGCGTCGTCCGCATCGGGGACGCCGAGGTCGACTACGTCGACGTCCCGCGCGGGCGTGACGGTCGAGCCAAGGGTGACGCTGCCAAACGTGTCGGTGCGCTGCGGTCGAAGACGGGCATGGTGTTCCAGCAGCACAACCTGTTTCCGCACAAGAGCGTGCTCGAGAATGTCACCGAGGGTCCGATCGTCGTGCAGGGCGTCGCGAAGGCTGACGCCGACGCGCGCGGGCATGAGCTTCTCGCGAAGGTGGGTCTCGACGACCAGGCCGACAAGTACCCCTACCAACTCTCGGGTGGGCAGCAGCAGCGCGTCGGCATCGCGCGCGCCCTGGCCCTCGCACCCGAGCTGCTGCTCTTCGATGAGCCGACGTCGGCGCTCGACCCCGAACTCGTCGGGGGAGTGCTGAGCGTCATGCGCGAACTCGCCGACGAGGGTCGCACGATGATCGTCGTCACCCACGAGATCGCGTTTGCGCGCGATGTCGCTGATCAGGTGCTGTTCATGGACGGCGGCGTCATCGTCGAACGCGGCGCGCCGTCACAGGTCATCGACCACCCGCGCGAGGCCCGCACCCAGGCGTTCTTGAAGCGCATCCTCGACCCGCTGAGCTGAGTCGTGATCGCGGACGCGCGATACTGATCAGGTGCTGATCAGCGAACGTCTGTGGATCATGAGCTTGGACGATCGAGGACTGCCCAGGGTCACCGGGGCACAGGTGTGCGTCACGGCTGGGTTGATGCTCGATCTGCGGTCCGCGGGCCTGATCGAGTGGACGGGCGACCGGATCCGCCGAACCGCCGAGGTTGCGCCCGAGGGCCTGCTGGGATGGGCGGCGAACCGTCTGGACGAGGTGCGCGGGCCGACACTGGCGCGCTTCGTCATCGACGCGCTCTACCCGGGTGCGTGGGAACACGTCGGTATGAGCCTCGTGGACCAGGGGATGGCGAGGATGACGCGGCACGGGCTCCGCCGCAAGTCGCGATTCTCGTTCACGACGACGCCTCTACGGCGTGAGATTGTCGATGCGTCACGCGCGTTGCTCTTCGACGACGCCGCCACGCACGATGACGACGCCGTCCTCGCGGTGCTGGGCGCGGCAGGAATCGGGGACGAGCTGCTGTCCCGGTCGCCGTTCACGGACGAATCCGTGGCTGTCGCTTTCGCCGACCGCGAGCCCGGATCACTGCAACGGCAGGTCGACGAGGCGATCTCCTTCGCCCTCGTGCCCTTCTACGCGAACGGCTATTACTCGACCGGTGCCAACCCGGGGTGACGTGCGAGCGGACTTCCCGCTCGCCGGTCCGACGAGCTACGGCTGATTCGGCTGGTGGAGCCTGGGCCGTGAGCCCGCGACGTACCTTGCACGTGAGTGGCTCACGTGCGGTCCTGGAGGCGCAGAGCGCGCACGGCCTCCTCACCTCGGACGACGTCCCCGTGAGGGTAGGCATCATCGCCTTCAGTGATGTCGCGCTTCGCGTCCTCGTCGGTGAGCGTTGCCAGGGTCTCGGCTTGGTCGACGTGCTCTGAGTGGTCGAGACGCGGCGGCCCGTCATCAGGCGGCGGCTGATGTGCGACGAGAGTCAGGCATGCCACGAGGTAGTCATTCAGACTGGCATGCCACGAGGTAGTCATTCAGACTGACCCCCGCGGCGTCGGCCTGATGTTCCAATGACCGCAACACGTCATCCGAGATGCCGTCGATCGTCAGGGTCACCATGCCGCCAGGCTAGCAAGGCGCAGGTTTCGTAGGACGCTCCCCGCCGTGGTCGCGAAGGAAGCCGCCGTCGTCTCGGAGGCTCCGAGGATCGACTCAGCGGAACGCCGACTGACCCGTCAGGGCATTGCCGAGGACGAGTTGGTGCACCTCGCTCGTGCCCTCGTAGGTCATGACCGACTCGAGGTTTCCGGCGTGACGGATGGGGGAGTACTCCGTCGAGATGCCGTTGGCGCCGAGGATCGTGCGGCACTCGCGCGCGATGGCGATGGCCTCGCGGCAGTTGTTGAGCTTGCCGAGGCTGATCTGCTCGGGGCTCACGCCCGCGCCGTCCTTGAGGCGCCCCAGGTGCAGCGCGAGGAGCATGCCCTTGGAGACCTCGAGCGTCATGTCGGCGAGCTTGCCCTGCGTCAGCTGGTAGCCGCTGAGCGGTTTGCCGAACACCTGGCGGGTCGCGGCGTAGTCGAGCGCTGTCTCGAGCGAATCGCGGGCGGCGCCCATCGCGCCGAAGACGATGCCGAAGCGCGCCTCCGACAGGCACGACAATGGCCCCTTGAGCCCGCGCACCTCGGGGAAGACGGCATCAGCGGGCAGACGGACGTCGGTCAGCGACAGCTCCGCCGTCACCGACGCACGCAGCGACATCTTCTTCGTGATCTCGCGCGCCTCGAAACCGGCGGTGTCCGTCGGCACGACGAAGCCGCGGATCTTGTCGTCGGTCTGCGCCCAGACGACGGCGACGTCGGCGATCGTGCCGTTCGTGATCCACATCTTCGTGCCGTTGAGCACCCAGTCGTCGCCGTCGCGCTTGGCGTGGGTGCGCATGCCGGCCGGGTCGGAACCGAAGTCGGGCTCGGTCAGGCCGAAGCATCCGACGGCGTCTCCCGCCGCCATCCGCGGCAGCCACTCGGTCTTCTGCTCCTCGCTGCCCCAACGCCAGATCGCGAACATCGCGAGGCTTCCCTGCACGCTGACGAGCGAACGAATACCCGAATCGGCAGCTTCGAGCTCGTGACACGCCATGCCGTACGCGGTCGCCGACGAACCGGCGCACCCGTAGCCGTCGAGGTGCATGCCGAGCAGCCCGAGCTCGCCGAGCCCCTTCGCGAGCTCACGCGCCGGGACGCTCGCCTCGTCATACCAGGTCGGCAGATTCGGACGCACGTGGTCGTCGCAGAAGCGTCGGACGAGGGCCTGGACGTCGCGCTCGTCGTCGCTCAGGAGCCCGTCGATCGCGACCAGACGGTTGAGTTCAGGGTTGCGGGAGAAATCACTCACGCCACCATCGTGCCTCACGCGGTGAGCGCCGGCCCCGTGTGCACCTGTGCGATCTGCGTCCCCATCCGCGATTCTTGGTCAGATTCGTCGGCGGCCCGGCGCTCGTCAGGCGACGTGGCGAAACGCCGCGACGAGGCTCGTCGCGGCGCGGTCGATGTCGGCGGATGTCGTGGCGCGCCCGAGCGTCAGGCGAATCGCGCCGAGCGAGACGCCGTCGTCACACCCCATGGCGACGAGTGTCGTTGCGGGGGAGTCGATTCCGGCGTGACACGCGCTGCCGGTGGACGCTTCGACGTCAGGCGCTGCCTCCAGCACCTCGCGCCCGAGGCGCCCCGGCAGGGAGATCATCAGCGTGTTCGGCAGACAGTTCTGCGCGGGGCTGAGGCGAACGAGGCCGGGCACGGCCGTCGAGAGGCGGAGCCACAGCTCGTCACGCAGGCTCATCATGCGCAAGGCATCGTCGGCGAGGCGCGAGAGTGCGAGCTGCGCGGCCCGCCCGAGGCCGACGATGCCGGCGACGTTCTCCGTCCCCGGACGCAGCCCGCGCTCCTGGCCCGCGCCGACGACGAGGGGCTCGATCGGTGTGCCACGCCTGACGTACAGCGCGCCGACGGCCTTGGGGGCGTACAGCTTGTGGCCGGCGAGGCTGAGCAGATCGACGCCGAGGTCGTCGACGTCGACGCCGATCTTCCCGACGGCCTGCGCCGCGTCGGTGTGGACGAGACCGCCCGCCGCGTGCACGCTCGCGGCGAACTCACGGACGGGTTGAATCGCCCCGGTCTCGTTCTGCGCGAGGATGATCGAGCCAAAGGCCACATGGTCGCGCGGCATGGGTGCGAGGTCGACGTGGCCGGCTCGCGTCACCGGCAGCGTCACGACGTCCCAGCCGTCGCGCGCGAGAAGCGCCATGGGCGCCGACGTCGCCGGGTGCTCCACGGCCGACGTCACGACGGTCGAACTCACGTCGGCCGCGGGCGACGCGCCAGCGCGGCGAAGCGCCGCCGTCACGCCGCGGATGGCGAGGTTGTTCGCCTCCGTGCCGCCGGAGGTGAACGTCACCTCGTCCGCCGACGCACCGATGAGCGCAGCGACGTGCTCGCGCGCATCGTCGACGGCACGGCGGGCCAGGCGCCCGGCCGGGGTCGCGCTCGACGGGTTGCCGCAGTGCTCGGTGAGATACGGCCACATCGCCCCGGCGACCTCCGGCGCGACGGGCGTCGTGCCGTTGTGATCGAGGTAGACGGGGCGGGCGTCGTCAGGCCGAGAACTCATGCTGACGATCCTGCCGCGACGCAGGGGCGCATCCAACTCGCGGTGCTGGTGCGGCCGTCAGGGGGCCTCACACGAGCCGAAAGTGGACGGAAATCGCGGATGTGACGGAGACCCTAAGTGCCAGCCTGGTCGTGAGTCACTTGTGTTGAGGAGGCGTGGTGTTCACGGTCGAGGAAAAGCGGGATGCGGTAGTGACGTATCTGGGGTTGGCGTTCGGGCAGAAAACGGCGTGGTTGGCGCAGCAGCCGTTCACGGCGAGTCAGTTACGTCGCTGGCGTAGTGAGTATGTCCGTGGTGATCTTGACCGTGGCCTCACGCCGCGTCAGGGTGGCTCGATGGACCATATTCGCTCTGATCAGATGCGCCGGCTGGAAGAACAACTCGCCGCGCAAGAACGCCGCCACGCCACGGAAGTCGCGCGGCTACGGACCGAGGCTGACGGGCTACGTCAGGCGAACGAGTCGCTGGGAAAAGCTATCGGGCTCTTGCAACACTGGCACGCGCACGAGCCCGATACGCCCCCGACGACGCCACCCGAGCGTTCATCGCAGCCGAGAACGACCTCATCCGAGACCTGAGCGCGCTGGCGGGGTTCAGTCAGCGCCGTGCGCTGCAGGTCGCTGGTGTCTCGCGTGGCACGTGGCACGCCCGCCACCACCATGGCCGTGACGTTGCTGCGGCGGTATCGCCTGTGCCGCAGCGTGAGCGGGAGCAGCCAGCGAGGTTGAGCGCGTCGGTGTGCGCGCGGGTCGCGGGTTTCATCAGTGCGGGGCGCACGGGCGGTTTGGGTGTCGCGGGCGCGTTCGCGAAGGCGTGGGACGAGGGCTTCATGGAAGCGAGTCTGCGTTCGTGGTGGCGTATCGCCGCGCGCGTGCGCCGCGAGCAGGCCACAGTCGAGCAGGCCACAGTCGAGCAGTCGGGCGCGGCGGGTGAGCGGGCGGTGGCGCGGGTGAAACCGCAGGTGTTGGCGACTGGCGCGAACCAGGTGTGGGCGTGGGACATCACCGACCTGCCCACCGCGTTTCGGGGTGTGGCGTTCAAGGCGTACGCGATCATCGACATCTTCAGCCGCAAGGTGATCGTCGCGAGTGTGCACCAGCGTGAGAGCACTGCTGATGCGATGGCGTTGTTCATGGCCGCGATCGCGGCGGAGGGTGGGTGCGTGCCGCAGGTCGTGCACGCCGACAACGGCGCGGTGATGCGTTCGAACCTGCTGAACGAGTTCCTCACGGCACATGGCATCGAGGTGTCGCACTCGCGTCCGCGGGTGTCGAACGACAACCCGTACATCGAGTCCGAGTTCCGCACCCTGAAGAATCGGGCGTCGTATCCGGGCGTGTTCGCGTCGCTGGTGGAGGCGAGCACGTACGTCGCGCAGCACGTGCACTGGTACAACCATGCCCACCACCACAGTGGGATCGCGCTGTACACGCCCGCGCAGGTGCACGACGGGTCGTGGAAGATGCTGCACGCTCGCCGCCAAGTCAGCCTCGCCTACTACCAGGCGCGTCACCCCGAACGTTTCCGCGGCCACCGCGCGCCAGTGCCCGCCCCGAAAGCGTGGGCCGGAATCAACCATCCCGGCCCTGAGTGACTCACCACAGGTTGACATCCACCGAGATTCGCAGATGGGGACGAGAATCGCCAATGTGGACGGAAAGCGCAGAGGGGGCAGGCGGGTCGGACGGTCGCCGCACGGGGGCATGGTGGTCGGATCGGGCCTCGAGTGCCGTCGCATCTGCCATCCTCGACGTCATGCGCATCGCCGTCATGCAGGACAAGGCCGTCGTCGGTGACGTCGACGCCAACCTCGCCATCATCGACCGTCGCGCTGGTGAAGCTGCCGCGCGCCGTGCTGACGTCCTCGTCACCCCCGAACTCTTCGTCACCGGCTACGCCCCGAAGCGGTTGCACGCCGGCGACCCCACCCAGCAGACCGACATCGCGGGCGCCCTCGCCGCCACCGCGGCGCGTCACGGCATCGCCGTCCTCGCGAGCTATCCCGAGGTCGCGACGGCCGACACTCCCGCCGCCCGCGGTGGCGGCGCGCCCGGTGAGACTGCTCGACACATCGCCGCCACGCTGTTCGACACCGACGGCCGCCCGATCCTGCATTACCGCAAGGTCAATCTGTTCGACGACGACGAAGCCGCCGCCTTCAGCTCCGGAACAGACGCCCCCACCACCGTCGAACTCGCCGGGATGCGGGTGAGCGTCATCATCTGCTTCGACGTCGAATACCCCGAGATGACGCGCGCCGCGGCGCTCGCGGGCGCCGACGTCATCCTCGCCCCGACCGCGCTCACCGCCGGGTTCGACGACGTCCCCCAGGTGCTCGTGCGGGCTCGTGCCCTCGAGAACGGCGTCGGCCTCGCCTATGCGAACCACGTCGGCGTCGAGGACGGGCTCACGTTCGGCGGCGGCAGCGTCATCGTCGGGCCTGACGGCGGCCTCCTCGCCCAGGGCGGCGACGGCGCCGAACTCCTCGTCGCCGACATCACCCGCGACGATGTCGCCGCAGCCCGTGACGCCGTCCCCTACCTGGCCAAGCTGCGCCGCGACACCTACGCGTCCTGGCGCTGACGTCAGCCACAGCCCCTCGGCGTGCCCGCGCCGGCGAGCAAGAACGAGCGGCATGACTGACCACGAGCGGCAGACCACTCGCATCCAGCCAGAACGCTCGTCTTCACCTCTCGCCACGTCGAAGCACATGCGTTTCCCAACACGAAACAACTCGGCGATGTGTGACATCGTGGTCTGGCCCACAGACCCCTTCGAGAGGTGCCCCGTGTCCTCATCGCTCGACGAGCAGGCGCGTTCGAGACTCCCGTTCGGCGCCCAGCTCCTGCGGCGCAAGCCGATCGGGCTGACGCTCGCGCAGGCCGAGGCGACCTCCGCCGGGCGCAGCCTGCACCGCAGTTTCGGTGTCCTGCAGCTGACGATGATCTCGGTCGGGGCGACGCTCGGCACCGGCATCCTCGTCGTCCTCGGTGAGACGGTGCCCGAGGCTGGCCCGGCGATCTGGATCTCGTTCATCATCGCCGGCGTCGCCGCGCTGCTGTCGGCGTTCTCCTACGCCGAGATGGCGGGCCTCGTGCCCGTCGCCGGGTCGAGCTACAGCTACACCTACGCGACGATGGGTGAGGGCCTCGCGTGGGTGTGCGGGTGGTGTCTCGTCCTCGAGTACGCGGTGAGCGTCGCGGCCGTCGCCGTCGGGGCGGGGCAGTACGTCAACGAGACACTCGACTCGTTCGGCCTGGGCCTGCCCGAGGCCATCGCGAACCCACCCGGGGCGGGCGGCGTCGTCAACGTCCCCGCAGCCCTCGTCGTCCTGCTCGCGACGGCCCTGCTCGCACGCGGCGCGCGGGAGAGTGCGCGCGTCAACACGATCATCGTCGTGCTGAAGATCGCCATCCTCGTCTTCTTCTGCGCGGTCGCGTTCACCGCGTTCAAGGCGGGCAACTTCGCACCGCTGGCCCCGATGGGTGCCGCGGGCGTCTCCGCCGCCGCGAGCACCGTGTTCTTCTCGTACATCGGTTTCGACGCCGCATCCACGGCCGGTGAGGAGGCGCGCGATCCGAAGCGGGATCTGCCGCGCTCGATCCTGCTGTCCATGATCATCGTGACGGTGCTGTACGTCGCGGTCGCCGTCGCCGCCATCGGAGCCCGCGAGTGGCACTGGTTCGACGGGCGCGAGGCGCCGCTCGTGCAGATCATGCGTGAGATCACGGGTGCCTCGTGGGTCGCGTTCATCTTCGCGGTGACGTCGGTGCTCGCCATCTTCAGCGTCGTGCTGACGGTGCTGTTCGGTCAGATCCGCATCCTGTTGTCGATGTCGCGCGACGGCCTCGTGCCGCGCGTCTTCGGCGTCATCTCCCCGCAGACGGCCACGCCGGTGCGCAGCACCGTGATCGTCGGCGGCGTCGTCGCGGTGACGGCGGGCCTCATCCCGCTCGGTGAGTTGGCCGACGCGACGAGCATCGGCACGCTGTTCGCGTTCGCCCTCGTCAACGTCGCCGTCATCTATCTGCGCGTGCGCAAACCGAAGCTGCCGCGCGCATTCACGGTGCCGCTGTACCCGCTGCTGCCGGCCGCCGGCGCGCTCATCTGTCTCTACCTCATGGCCAATCTCAGTTCCTCGACGTGGGTCGTGTTCGGCGTGTGGATGGCCGTCGGCATTGCCGTCTACCTCGGCTACGGCCGCCGTCACTCCCGCCTCGCCACGCTCGACCAGGCGACCTATGAGCGTCACCTCGAGGACGACCTCGACCCCGACCATCCACTCCGAGAAGGAGACACCCCGCGATGACCGCTGTCACCGAGTTCCCGCACGATCGCGACGAGCACGCGGGCGATGCGCCCGTCACGATGCTCAACCCCGACTTCCCGTTCAGCTACGACGAATACCTCGCCCACCCCACGGGCCTCGGCAGCGTGCCGGAGGAGATGTACGGCACCGAGGTCGCCGTCGTCGGCGCCGGCCTGTCAGGCCTCATCACCGCGTACGAGCTGATGAAGCTGGGCCTCAAGCCCGTCGTCCACGAGGCCGACCGCATCGGTGGCCGGTTGCGCACCGACAGTTTCAGCGCCGCCCCGGACGTCGTCGCCGACCTCGGTGGCATGCGTTTTCCCGTCTCCGGCCGCGCGCTCTACCACTACATCGACGCGATGGGCCTCGAGACGGAGGCGTTCCCGAACCCGCTGTCGGATGTCACGCCGAGCACCGTCATCGAGCTCGGCGGCGAGGCGCACTACGCGCGCACACCCGACGAACTGCCGCAGTTCTTCCGCGACGTCGCGGACGCGTGGAAGGCCGCCGTCGACGACGGCGCGCGCTTCACCGAGATGCAGGACGCCATCCGCGCTCGTGACACGAAGCGCATCAAGCAGATCTGGAACGAGCTCGTGCCGACGATGGACGAGCAGACGTTCTACGGCTTCATCGCCGCCTCCGAATCGTTCAAGGAGGCCGGTTTCGCGGCGCGTGAGGCGTTCGGTCAGGTCGGTTTCGGCACGGGCGGCTGGGACACGGACTTCCCGAACTCCATCCTCGAGATCCTGCGCGTCGTCTACACCGACGCCGACGATCAGCACCGACGCATCCTCGGCGGAGCGCAGAAGTTGCCCGAGGCGTTGTGGTCGCACGCGCCCGAGAAGCTCGCCCATTGGCCGGCCGGCACCACCCTGGCGAGCCTGCACGACGGGGCGCCGCGCGGCGCCGTCGCCGCCATCCGGCGTCATGAGAGCGGCGACCTCGAGGTCACCGAGCGATGGGGGCGCAAGGCGACGTACCCGGCGCTCGTCACGACGTGCCAGTCGTGGTTGCTGTCGACGCGCATCACGACCGAGGAGGCGCTGTTCAGCCCGCAGATGTGGATGGCGATCGAGCGCAGCCACTACATGAGCAGTTCGAAGACGTTCGTCATGGTCGATCGCCCGTTCTGGAAGGACATCGACCCCGCCACGGGCCGTGACGTCATGTCGATGACCCTCACCGACCGCCTCAACCGCGCCACCTACCTGCTCGACGACGGCCCGGACCGGCCCGCCGTCATCCTGCTGTCGTACACGTGGAACGACGACGCGCTCAAGTGGCTCGCGCTCGATGCCGACGAGCGCGTCGAGCTCATGCTGCACTCGCTCGCCCAGATCTACCCGGACGTCGACATCGCGAGCCACATCATCGGTCAGCCGATCACCGTCTCGTGGGAATCCGACCCCAACTTCATGGGCGCGTTCAAGGCCAACCTGCCGGGGCACTACCGGTATCAGCAGCGGCTGTTCACCCACTTCGCCCAGGACGAGCTGCCGGAGCACCAGCGCGGTATCTTCCTCGCCGGCGACGACATCTCGTGGACGGCCGGTTGGGCCGAGGGCGCCGTCCAGACCGGCCTCAACGCGGTGTGGGGTGTGGTCCGTCACCTCGGCGGAAGTTCGTCTCCGGAAAACCCCGGGCCAGGGGAGCTGCTCGACGAGTACGGCCCCATCGCCCTGGACTGACGGCGAAAATGGACTCTGACGGCTTTTCTGGGGAGAGCGGTGAGATCCGGCGTAGGGTTTACCGCAATACAACCAAGAGGGAGCCGGCGTGAAGTCACTACCAGTGCAAGGGGTGCGTGAGAACGTCGCCATCGGCGCCCGGTTGCGCAACGCCCGGCTGGCGCGCCGCTACACCCTCGAGCAGGCCGCGCAGCTCGCCGGCATGACGAAGGGGTTTCTCAGCCGCGTCGAACGCGACCTCACGTCGCCGTCCGTCGCCTCTCTCGTGACGCTGTGCCAGGTGCTGCAGATCGAGGTCGGCTCGCTCTTCGAGGCACCCCGCACGTCGCTCATCAAGCTTGCCGACGCGCCGGTCGTCGACATGGGCGGCACGGGCATCGACGAGCGCCTCGTCACGGGTCGTCAGGAACGTTCCGTGCAGATGCTGCGCGCCGTCATCCAACCCGGCGGGGACGGTGAGGCCGAACCGTACGCCATCGACTGCGAGCTCGAGATCTGGCACGTCGTCTCCGGCGCGCTCGACGTGACGCTGCACGACGCCACGCACCGACTCGAGGCCGGCGACACCCTCACCTTCCCCGGCCGCGAACCACACACCTGGCGCAACGCCGCCGACGGCGAGAGCGTCGTCATCTTCACCCTCATCCCCGTCGCGCGTTGACGGGGCTCAGGGCACCTGCACGTGGTTGTCACCCTCGACGCACTCGATGATGAGGGTGCCACCGACGGCTTCGAGGTAGCTGCGGATGCTGCGCGCGCTCGATATCAAGAGTGATCGCTCGCAAGGTTCACACCCGGGTTGAGGGTCCCATTCGGGTCGAAGACGCGCCGCAGTTCGCGCTGGATGCGCGTGTTCGTCTCGCCGAGCTCGACGGGCAGCATGCTCGCCTTGAGGCGCCCGATGCCGTGCTCACCGGTGATGGTGCCGCCGAGATCGAGGCCGAGCTGCATGATCTCCTCGAACGCGGCGTAAGCGCGACGCTTCTCGTCCACGGCCTCGGGAGTGTCGCCGGGGGAGTAGAGCACGGCGGGGTGCATGTTGCCGTCGCCGAGGTGGCCGGCCGTCGCGACGCGTACGCGGTGCTTCTTGCCGAGCGCCCGCACGCCGTCGACGAGTTCGCCGGTGCGTCGCAGAGGCACGCAGACGTCGTCGACGAGGTCGCGGCCCATCGCCTCGAACGCGTTGCCGACGAGGCGCCGCGCAGCGGTGAACTGCAGTGACTCCGCGACGGATTCGGCGACGAACACCTCCGCGCCGGCCTCCTCGGCGAGGCGCGAGAACGCCGCGAACTCGACGTCCTGACGTGTGGCGTCGTCACACCCGACGATGAGCATGCCGTCGACGGACTCGTCGAAGCCGAGATCGGCCATGCGCTGCACCGCGGCGAGCGTCGGGCCGTCCATGAACTCCAGCATCGACGGGCGCCCGCCGGCCTCGAGGTAGGTTGCCGCCACCTCGCACGCACGCGACGCCGAGTCGAACAGTGCGACGGCGACCAGTTCGTCGTCAGGCGCCGGGACGAGAGCGAGCGTCACCTCCGTGACGACACCGAGCGTGCCCTCCGACCCGACGATGAGGCCCGTGAGGTCGTACCCCGCGACGCCCTTCGCCGTCGGAGTGCCGGTGCGCATGACGCTGCCGTCGGCGAGCACGACCTCGAGCGCACGCACGAACTTCTTCGTCACCCCGTACTTGACGCAGCACAGGCCCCCGGCGTTCGTCGCGACGTTGCCGCCGATCGAGGAGATGCGCCACGAGCCCGGGTCCGGGGGATAGAACAGGCCCTGCTCACGCACAGCGTCCGACAGATCGCCGTTCAGCACACCCGGTTCGACGACGGCGATGCGCTCGGCAGGGTTGATGGTCTTGATCGCGTTCATACGGGAGACATCGAGCACGACGCACCCGTCGATCGCGTTCGCGCCACCCGACAGCCCGGTGCCCGCACCCCGCGTGATGACGGGCACGCCACGCTCGTTCGCCCACCGCAGCGTCGCGACGACGTCGTCACGGCACGTCGCGCGCACGAGCGCGATCGCCGCACCCACCTCTTCGACGGGGGATCGGTCACGGCTCGCGGCGTCGACGACGTCGGGGTCGGTGACGAGCCTGCCGCTCAGCTGCGCGGCGAGGACGTCGAGGTCGTCCGCGTTCGGGACGGCTGGTGCCGTGGCCGCGGAAGCCTCGTCGGGGGTGGGCTGCTCGCGCTGATCGGGGGTGCTCATGCGGTCTCCTCGTGAGGTGGGCGGTCTTCGGGGCGCGATGGGGCGCGTCGTGACTCAGCAGGGACGCCGATGCCGCCGTCCGCTCCAGCGTGCGAGCGGACGGCGGCATCGTCAAGCCGAGGCGGGCAGGTGCCTCAGCGTGCGGTCGGCGTGGCGTCGAGTTCGACGTCGGCGGGGCGGTGGACGCGGGCGTCCCACTCGGCGCGCACCGCGTCGTCCGTCTTCGGCGTCGCGAGGGAAGCGACGACGAACGTGACGAGCGAGGCGATGAGGCCGTAGTAGATCGGCTCATTGGCGAGGATGCCATTCAGGGTGTCGCCGAGCTTGTTCGCCTGGTAGACCATCCCGGCCACGGTGACGAGCGTGCCGACGAGCATCGAGATCGCGGCGCCCGTGCCGTTGGCGCGCTTCCACACGAAACCGCCGAGGATGGCGACGAGCAGGCCGCCGACGAGGATGTCGTACGCCACCGTCAGCGACGCGACGACGAGGTCGCCGCCGTTGTCGAGGCGCGCCATGAGGATCGAGATGAGCACCGTCAGCACGCCGAGCCCGAGGACGAACGCGCGGTTCTCGCGGATGTTCTTCTCACTGTGCGGGTCGGACGCGTCGTGGTTCGCGGCGTGTGAACCCGTGCTTTTCAGGGCGCGGGCGTCGTGGTCGCTGTAGGCGTCGACGGCGACGTCGTCGACCGCGCGGGCACGGCCCGTCAGGAACGGGACGACGTCGTTGCGGGCCACCGTCGCGCACGCGATGAGCGCGCCGGACGCCGTCGACATCATCGCCGCGACGGCGGCGGCGAGCACGAGACCGCCGATGCCGACGGGCAGGATCTTGTCGGCGACCTCGGCGTAGACGTCGTTCTTCGCCTTGATGCCGTCGCCGAGGACGGCGTGCGCGCCCATGCCGATGATCGCGCCGGCCGCGCCGTAGAGGATGCAGTAGACACCGGCCATGGTGCCGCCGAGACGCGCTACCTTCGGGGTGCGCGCGGTGAAGACGCGCTGCCAGATGTCCTGGCCGATGAGCATGCCGAACATGTAGACGACGAACCACGTGATGATCGTCTGCGTGTCGGCGCCGACCTTGCCGCCGGCGATGGCGAAGTAGTCGTCGCCCAGGCGCTCGCGGATGCCGGAGAAGCCGTCGGCCTTGACGAGCACGAACGGCAGCATGAGCGCAAAGACGCCGATCGTCTTGATGATGAACTGCACCTGGTCGGCCAGGGTGATCGACCACATGCCGCCGATGACGGAGTACACGAGCACGACGGCGCCGCCGATGGCGATGCAGATCCAGCTGTCGAGGCCCGTCAGCACGTGCAGGACGGTGGCGTACGCGCCGGTCGAGGTGACGACGAGGAACATCGTGTAGAGCATCATGACGATGCTGGACGCGCCCGCGGCGCTCTTGCTGCCGTAGCGCAGTTTCAGCATGTCGCTGACGGTGTAGACGCGCAGCTTCGAGATGGTGCCGGCGAACAGCAGCGACAGCAGGAGCACGCCGACGCCGATGGCGACGACGAGCCACATGCCCGACAACCCCATCTTGTAGCCGAGGCCGACCCCGCCGACCGTGGAGGCGCCACCGAGGACGACGGCCGCCATCGTGCCGGTGTAGAGGAAGGTGCCGAGGCGGCGGCCGGCGACGAGGTAGTCGCTGGAGTTCTGGGTGCGCGAGCGGCCCCAGAACCCGAAGCCGAGCATGGCGACGAGGTAGAGGACGACGATCACGAGGTTGAGGTCCACGAGGGCCTCCTTGGATCCGGGTGGCATGGCTCTGGCATGAGTCCACGGTGAACCGTATGAATATACGAGATCGACTCGTGACAAACGAGAGATTCGCATTGGTAAACACGTCCGTTAATCTGATCGTGACCTGATGAGTGGCCGTTCGACGGCTCGACGGGGTGCTCGCACCGGGCGTGCGCACGCCTCGTCGGAAGAGGAAGAGGACGAGATGGATCACCCCCGCATCGAGGCCGGCGGCAACGTCGGGCCCGTCAATGCCGCCCTCACGCCGCGGTACGCCGGCCTCGGCACGTTCGCGCGCCTGCCGCGCATCGAGGACGTCTCGAAGGCCGACGTCGCCGTCGTCGGCATGCCGTTCGACACCGGCGTCTCCTACCGCCCCGGTGCGCGTTTCGGCGCGACGCACGTGCGCGAGAGCTCGCGTCTGCTGCGCCCGTTCAACCCGGCGCAGTCCGTGTCGCCGTTCGCGCAGATGCAGATTGCCGATGCCGGTGACATCGCGCTCAACCCGTTCGACATCGAGTCGGCGCTGAAGGAAGCGGAGGAGGGTGCACGTCAGTTCGTCGACGAGGGCACCTCGCTCATCACGATCGGCGGCGACCACACCCTCGCCCTGCCGCTGCTGCGCGCGCACGCGAAGAAGCACGGCCCCGTCGCGCTGCTGCACTTCGACGCGCACCTCGACACGTGGGACACCTACTTCGGCGCCGAGTACACGCACGGGACGCCGTTCCGCCGGGCGTTCGAGGAGGGCCTCATCGACTCCTCCGGCGTCTGCCACGTCGGCACGCGCGGCCCGCTGTACGGCACGCAGGACCTCGAGGACGACGCGCGCTTCGGCTTCGGTGTCGTGACGAGCAACGACGTCATGCGCATGGGCGTCGACGAGGTCGTCGGGTTCCTGCGCGAGCGCGTCGGCGACCGTCCGCTGTACGTCTCGCTCGACATCGACGTGCTCGACCCCGCGCACGCGCCGGGCACCGGCACCCCCGAGCCGGGCGGTCTGGCGTCGCGTGAGCTGCTCGAGATCCTGCGCGGTCTGCGCGGCACGAACCTCATCGGCGCCGACGTCGTCGAGGTCGCACCGCCCTACGACCACGCCGAACTGACGGGCCTGGCCGCCGCCAACGTCGTCTACGAGTACATGTCGCTGCTCGCGCTCGGTGCGGACGCCGCGCCCGGCGGGCCCGCGTACGGCGAGTCCGGCACGGTGTACGGGGCCCAGCGTTGAGCGAGCAGATCCGTCACCCCGAGCCCGAAGCCGTCGCGCCGGCGGGCGAGGGCGAGAAGATCCGCAACGGTGGCGACCTCGTCGTCGAGACGCTCGAAGCGCTCGGCACGACGACGGTGTTCGGCATTCCCGGTCAGCACGCGCTGGGCCTGTTCGACGCGCTGCGCCGCTCGGGGCTGCACTTCATGAGCTCGCGCGTCGAGAACAACGCAGCCTTCGCGGCCGACGGCTACTCGCGCGTCTCAGGCAAGCCGGCCGCGCTGTTCCTGTCGACCGGGCCGGGTGCCCTGACGGCGCTGCCCGGGCTGCAGGAGGCGTACGCGACGAGCGTGCCGATGGTCGTCGTCGCCTCGCAGGTGCCCGTCTCGGGCCTCGGCGGCGCGCGTCGCGGCATGCTGCACCAGCTCGACGAGCAGCGCCGCGCCGCCATCGACGTGACGAAGTCGCAGCGCACGGTGACGCACCACGCCGCCATCCCGACGGCCATCGAGTCGGCGTGGGTCGAGGCGATGACGTATCCGCGCGGGCCCGTGTGGGTCGAGGTGCCGCAGGACGTGCTGCTCGCGAAGACGGAGATCCCGCCGATCCGCACGGCCGTCTCGGCGCCGACGCCGGAGGGGCCGCGCCCCGAACTCGTCTGGGCTGCGGTGAAGTTGCTCGCGGGCGCGAAGCGCCCTGCCATCGTCGCTGGTGGCGGCGTGCGCCGCGCCGGCGCCGAGAGGGCGCTGCTCGCCCTGGCGGAGAAGCTCGACGCACCCGTCGTCTGCTCGCCGGGTGGCAACTCGGGTTTTCCGGTCGATCACCCGTTGTCGATGGGGTCGTGGGTCGAGGACCGCGCCGTCACCGACCTCCTCGCGGACGCCGATGTCCTGCTCGCGGTCGGCACCTCGCTCGGTGAGGTGACGTCGAACTACTTCACGCTGAAGCCCGCCGGCAAGCTCATCCACGTCGACGCCGAGCCGCGCGTTCTCGAGTCGAACCACCCCGCGCTCGGCATCGCGTGCGACGCGAAGGCGGCGCTCGATGCGTTCGTCGCGGCGTTCCCGGCAGAGGCGCCCGCGGGGCGCGCGCCGGGAGCCGAGCGTGCTGCCGAAGTGCGCAAGGCGATCGTCGCCCGGCTCGACGGTCAGGATCTCGCCCACGAGCGCGCGTTCATGGACGCCATCCGCGCCGGCATCCCCGACGAGGTGCCGACGTTCTGGGACATGACGATCGCCGCCTACTGGGCCTGGAACTGCTGGGACGGCCGCTCCGGCGGCTTCCACTCGGGTCAGGGCGCCGGCGGGCTCGGGTTCGCGTTCCCGGCCGCACTCGGCGGCGCCGTCGCGCTCGCGGAGAAGCGCGGCGCAAAGCTGACGGACGTCGACGCGGCGTTCTCCGTCGGCGGGCACGAGCGCGTCGTCGCCGTCGCTGGTGACGGCTCGTCGATGTACTCGATCGCCGAACTCGCGACGGCCGTGCAACACGGCATCCCCGTCACGTGGCTCATCGTCGACGACGGCGGCTACGGCATCCTGCGCGAGTACATGGAGGCGACGTTTGGCCAGGCGACGCACACCGAACTCGCGCGCCCGGACTTCGTCGCCTTGGCGGAGTCGTTCGGTGTCGAGGCTCAAGAGGTGGCTGTGGGTGACGAGGTCGGCTACGACGAGTTGACCGACGCCCTGCGCGCGACGTTCGCCGCCGACGTCAACGGCCCGCGCGTCATCGTCGTCAAGACCCACCTCGAGATGTTCGCGATGAGCTGACCCCTCTGCGATTCCCGTTCACATCTGCGATTTTCGTTCACCTTCACGAAGGTGAACGAAAATCGCCGATGTGGACGTAGATCGCCGTTGGGTACGGGATGGCGAGGGTGACGGTCACGGCGGCTTCGCGGTGTGGCCGGGGACTCTCAGGACGTGTCGTCGCGCGGTGAGCCGTGGGGTGAGGTCGCCGACGGTTCCTTGTAGGCGTCGATGAACGTCGCGAACGAGCTGACGAGACGTTCGCGTTCGCCGGCGGGCAGAGCGGCGAGGGCGTCGTCGACGCGGTCGAGGTGACGTCCGACGCTGCGCTCGTAGAGCGCCGCGCCGTCGTCGCTCGCCTCGAAGAGCCAGGCGTGAGACCCGGATTCGCGGAATCGCCGGACGACGCCGGCCCGCACCGCAGCGTTGACCTGACGGTTCGCCGTTGACTGCTCGAGCTCAAGTTCGCACGCGATCTGCTTGAGCGTGCGCGGCGGGCCGTCGCCCGTCAGCAGCCACAGCAGGCGGCCCTCGGCGATGCGCAACTCGCTCGCCTGCTCCTCGGCGCGGCGCATGATGTCGAAGTGAGAGAGCAGGCGCGCCATGGTGCGGGCACGGTCGCCGTTGCCGTCGTCGGCGGCGGTGTCGATGTCGCTCGCCACGTCTGCCGCCATCCCGTCCCCCCCGCTTGTTGCTTCGTACAACTAAATGTAATCTCATCGGGTAGGTATGTAATTTACACAAACGGAGTGGTCACTTGTCCTCACCCACCGCGCCGACCGGGGCCGCCCCCGCGATGCGCTTCTCCCCGATGACGGTCGTCGCCGTCCTCTGCATCGGCAGCCTCAGCGGCGCGCTCATGCAGTCCCTCGTCATCCCGATCCAGCGCGAACTGCCGGAGCTGCTGCACACGTCCGCGAGCAACGCCTCCTGGGCGGTGACGGCGACGCTGCTCGCCGGCGCCGTGACGATGCCCGTCACCGGCCGCCTCGCCGACATGTACGGCAAGAAGCGAGTCCTGCTCGTATCGGCGACGCTGCTCGTCCTCGGTTCGGTCGTCGCGGCGCTGTCGAGCACCCTCGCGCCGTTCCTCGTCGGCCGCGCGCTGCAGGGCATGGCGATGGGCTACATCCCGGTCGCCATCAGTCTCGTGCGCGAGGTCGCTCCGCCCGCGCGTGCGACGGGCGCCGTCGCCGCCGTCAGCGCGACGCTCGGTGTCGGTGGTGCGCTTGGTCTGCCGCTCGCAGCGTGGATCGCGCAGGACTACTCGTGGCACGACCTGTTCTGGCTGTCCGCGGTGCTCGCCGCCGTCGTCGTCGTGCTGACGGCGTTCGTCGTGCCGCACATCCACGACGAGCACCCGGCGCACATCGACCCTGTCGGCATCATCGGTCTCGCCGTGGGTCTGGTCTCGGCGCTCGTCGGTGTCTCGAAGGGCTCCGAATGGGGGTGGGGCAGTGGGCGCACGATCGGCAGCATCGTCGCCGGTGTCATCGTGCTGCTCGTCTGGGGCGCGTACGAGCTGCGTCACCACGATCCGCTCGTCGACCTGCGCACCATGGCGCGCCGCCCGGTGTTGTTCACGAACCTCGCGGCCGTGCTCGTCGGATTCGGCATGATGGCGCAGTCCATCATCGTGCCGCAGCTGCTCGAGATGCCCGAGGCCACCGGGTACGGTCTCGGCCAGTCGATCCTGCACGCCGGGCTGTGGATGGCTCCCGCGGGCCTCATGATGATGGCGTTCGCGCCCGTCTCGAGCGCGCTCATCACGCACCGCGGTGCGCGGGTGACGCTCGCCACCGGTGCGCTCGTCATCAGCATCGGCTACGTCATCGCGCTGTTCCTCATGAACGCGCCGTGGCAGCTCATGGTCGCCTCGTGCGTCGCGTCGGCGGGTGTCGGCATCGGTTACGCCGCGATGCCGACGCTCATCCTCGACAACGTGCCGATGCACGAGGCCGGCGCCAGCGTCGGCGTCAACGGCCTGATGCGTTCGGTCGGCACGACCGTCGCCGGCGCCGTCATGGCCGCCGTGCTGACGAGCCGCACGACCGTCCTCGCGCCGGGGACGCCCGCCATCCCGACGGAGGGCGCGTTCAAGGTGTGCTTCATCATCGGGGCCTGCGCCGCCGTCGCGGGCGCCGCCATCGCGATGCTCGTCCCGCGACGTGTGCGCCCCGACGCCGAGGCCCAGCCGGCCGGCGTCGACCTCGCACCGGAGGGCGCCGTCGTCGCGGGCTGAACCCGTCGCTCACGGTGAGCTCGAACGTCGCCCGCGAAGGTGTCAGATCTGACGCGTTCGCGGGCGACGTTCGTCATGAATGGCTGACGTCGGATGCAGTACCCCGATGGCGCGACATGTCGCGTAAGTCGGGATGCTGTGACGCAAGAACGCCCCACTCGTGCGACGTGACGCACGAGTGGGGCGTTCTCAGGCCCCGAGGGTCAGTTGGGCGTACTTCGTCAGCCCGCGATCACTTCGGCGGTCCGACGCGCGCCCGAAGGGGCCGGGGCACATCCTCGCTTCGCTGCGGTGCACCCCGCCCCTTCGAGCTTCGTCAGCCCGCGATGCGGATCATCCGCTTGTTGCAGAACTCGTCGAACCCGTACGTGCCGAGCTCGCGCCCGAAACCGGAACGCTTGACGCCACCGAACGGCAGCTCCGACGAAGAACCGGGGGCCTCGTTGATCGACACCATGCCCGACTCGAGCCGATCGGCCACGCGCAGCGCGGCGTCGACGTCAGCCGAGTGCACCGACGCGCCGAGACCGAACAGCGTGTCGTTCGCGATGCGCACGGCCTCGTCCTCGTCGGCCGCCTTGTACATGACGGCGACGGGGCCGAAGATCTCCTCGCTCCACGCGCGCATCTGCGGCGTGACGCCGGCGAGCACCGTCGGCGTGACGTACGCGCCCGGACCGTCAGGACGCTTGCCACCGACGACCACCTCGGCGCCCGCGTCGACGGCGTCGTCGATCTGCGCCTGAATACCCTTCGCGGCGGCCTCCGTGACGAGCGGGCCGATGTTCGTCGACTCGTCGTGCGGGTCGCCCATCTTCAACCCGGCGACGGCCTCGGCGAACTTCGGCACGAACTTGTCGTACGTCTCGTCGCCGATGAGGATGAACCGCTTCGCCGCGTTGCACGCCTGGCCCGAGTTCTCGAAGCGGCCGAGGATGCCGTCCTCGACGGCCTTGTCGATGTCGGCGTCCGGCAGCACGATGAACGGGTCACTGCCGCCGAGCTCGAGCACGGCCTTCTTCAGGTTGCGCCCCGCATGCTCACCGACGGCCGAACCGGCACGCTCCGAACCCGTCAACGACACGCCCTGCACGCGCGGGTCGTCGATGAGCATCGCGATCTGCTCGTTCGTCGCGTAGAGGTTCTGATAGACATCCTTCGGCACCCCGGCGGCGTGATAGATCTCCTCGATCACCTTCGCCGAACGCGGGCACTGCGGCGCGTGCTTGAGCAGGATGACGTTGCCGAGCAGCAGGTTCGGCGCCGCGAAACGCGCGACCTGGTAGTAGGGGTAGTTCCACGGCATGACGCCGACGATGACGCCGACGGGCTCCTTGCGCATGTACGCGCGCCCGTCACGCTCGCCCAGGTCGAGCTCCTCGTCGGCAAGCACCTCCGGCGCGTGCTTCGCGTTGTACGCGTGGATGTCGCCCGAGAGCCACACCTCACCCGTCGCGTCGCCGTAAGGCTTGCCCATCTCGTCACCGATGATGCGCGCCAGTTCCTCCTGACGCGAGTCGTACTCGGCCGCGACGCGCTCGATGATCGCGATCTTCTCCTCGAGCGGCACCTTGCGCCAGCGCTCGCGGGCGGCGTAGGCGCGCTCGAGGGCGGCCATCACCTCATCGTCGGTCGCGGTGGGGAAGGTCTCCTCGACCTCACCCGTCGCCGGGTTCGTCACCGTGTAGATGGCTTCACTCATCACATGCCCCTTCGTCGCAGGCGCTCAGAGCGCCATGCCCACGTACTTGGTCTCGAGGTACTCGTCGATGCCCTGGAAGCCGCCCTCGCGGCCGAATCCGGAGGCCTTGACCCCGCCGAACGGCGCGGCCGGGTTCGAGATGACGCCGACGTTGACGCCGACCATGCCGTACTCGAGCTTCTCGGCGACCCGCAGCGCCCGCGAGTAGTCCTTCGAGAAGAAGTACGCGGCGAGGCCGTACTCCGTCGAGTTCGCGCGGGCGATGACGTCGTCCTCGTCGGTGAACGTCTGGATCGCGGCGACCGGGCCGAAGATCTCCTCGCGCACGATGTCGTCGTCACCGGGCACGTTCGTCAGGACGGTGGGGGCGACGAAGTTGCCCTCGCTCGGCACCTGCTCGTCGCCGCACACCTTCGTGGCGCCCGCGGCGACGGCACCGTCGATGAGTCGCTGGACGTTCTTCACGGCCTTGCCGGTGATGAGCGGGCCGACGGTGACGCCCTCGTCCATGCCGTTGCCGACCGTCATCGCCTTCATCTTCGCGGCAAACTTCTCGCCGAACTCCGCGGCGACCGACTCGTGCACATACAGACGGTTCGCGGCCGTGCAGGCCTCACCGATGTTGCGCATCTTCGCCGCCATCGCGCCCTCGACGGCCGCGTCGACGTCAGCGTCCTCGAAGACCATGAAGGGCGCGTTGCCACCGAGCTCCATCGACACGCGCAGCAACTGCTCGGCCGACTGCTCGACGAGCTTGCGGCCGACAGCCGTCGAGCCGGTGAACGTCAGCTTGCGAGCTCGCGGGTCGCGAATGAGCGGCTCCATGACGCCGCCCGAATCGCTCGTCGTGACGACGTTGACGACACCCTTCGGGACGCCGACCTCCTCGAGGAGCGCGACGAGGGCGAGCATCGTCAGCGGCGTCTCGGCGGCGGGCTTGATGACCATCGTGCAACCGGCCGCGAGCGCCGGACCGATCTTGCGCGTGCCCATGGCGAGCGGGAAGTTCCACGGCGTGATCATGAGGCACGGGCCGACGGGCTGCTTCATCGACAGCAGTCGCGATCCGCCCGCGGGGGCGGGCAGGTACGTGCCGTTGATGCGCACGGCCTCCTCCGCGAACCAGCGGAAGTACTCGGCGCCATAGGCGACCTCTCCCTTGGCCTCGGCGAAGGGCTTGCCCATCTCGAGGGTCATGAGCGCCGCGAAGTCGTCGGTGCGCTCGATGAGCAGCTCGAACGCCTTGCGCAGCAGTTCGGAACGCTCACGCGGTGTGGTGGCCGCCCAGCTCGCCTGCGCGGCGTGCGCGGCGGCGAGGGCTGCGTCGCCGTCAGCGGGGGAGGCGTCGGCGACGCGCGCGAGGACCTCGCCGGTCGCGGGGTTCGTCACCTCGAGCGTCTTGCCGCCCTCCGCGTCGCGCCATGCGCCGTCGACGAACAGCTGCTTCGGCACGTCGTTGATCAGAGCCTTCGTGTCCATGTGTCTTTCCTATCCCAGATTCGTGGTGTACCGGCGAGTACGGCGGGTGCAGCTGTGGAAGCGGCTGTGCCGGATCGCCCGGGGCGGGGCGATCCGACACAGCCTGTGGATGGTCGTGCTCGCTCAGGCGCTCAGGCAGTCGCGGAGTCGAACGCTTCGGCGATGATGTCGAGGCCTTCGCGCAGCAGGCCGTCACCGATGACGAGCGGCGGCAGGAAGCGCAGGACGTTGCCGTACGTGCCGGCCGTCAGCGTGACGACGCCCTGAGCGTTCGCGGCGGCCGCGATCTTCTTCGTCAGGTCGGCGTCGGGCTCCTTCGTGCCGGCCTTGACGATCTCGACGGCCATCATGCCGCCGCGTCCGCGGATGTCGCCGACGACGTCGTGCGTGTCGGCGATCTGGCCGAGGCGCTCGCGGAAGATCGCCTCGATCTCCTTGGCGCGCGCGGGCAGGTTCTCCGACTCCATCGTCTCGATGGCGCCGAGGGCGCCCGCGCAGGCGACGGGGTTGCCGCCGTAGGTGCCGCCGAGGCCGCCTGCGTGGACGGCGTCCATGATCTCGGCGCGGCCCGTCACGGCCGCGAGCGGCAGGCCGCCCGCGATGCCCTTGGCGGTCGTGATGAGGTCGGGCACAACGCCTTCGGCGTCGCACGCGAACCAGTCGCCGGTGCGGCAGAAACCGCTCTGCACCTCGTCGGCGATGAAGACGATGCCGTTCTCGCGGCACCAGTCGGCGACCTTCTTCAACCAGCCGGCGGGCGGCACGATGAACCCGCCCTCACCCTGGATGGGCTCGATGATGACGGCCGCGACGTTCTGCTCGCCGATCTGCGCGTGCACAGCGCTCGTGAACGCCTCGAAGGCGTCGTCAGTGATCGTGTCGGCGTTGCCGACCCAGCGGTACGGGTACGCCATCGGCATGCGGTAGACGTCGCCCGCGAACGGCCCGAAGCCCTGCTTGTACGGCATGTTCTTCGCCGTGAGCGCCATCGTCAGGTTCGTGCGGCCGTGGTAGGCGTGGTCGAACGCGACGACGGCCTGACGGCCCGTGTGGACGCGCGCGATCTTGACGGCGTTCTCGACGGCCTCGGCGCCCGAGTTGAACAGCGCCGAACGCTTCTCGTGGTCACCGGGCGTCAGCTCGTTGAGCTTCTCGCAGACGGCCGTGTACTCCTCGTACGGCGTCACCATGAAGCAGGTGTGCGTGAAGTCGTCGAGCTGGTTCTTGGCCTTCTCGACGACCTTCGGCGCCGAGTTGCCGACGCTCGTCACGGCGATGCCGGAGCCGAAGTCGATGAGCTGGTTGCCGTCGACGTCGACGAGGATGCCGCCGCCCGCACGCTCGACGTAGACAGGCAGGCCGATGCCGACGCCCGCGGAGACCGCGCCCTTCGTCCGCTGGTGCAGTTCCTGGCTCTTCGGGCCGGGGATGGCGGTGACGAGCTTGCGCTCCTGAGGGACGGACGTCATGGCCGTGTCCTTTCGTCGTACGGGATCGAACCGAGGTGCGAGTGACCAGGGTCGATCAGTGTTCTCCCTCACTCTGAGGCTTGGCGCCTATGCTGTCCAATATCAATTTTCGATGATTGGTATGCATGTTGGGAATAGGCCGCTGATGGGCTCTGGCCAGCCGCCGAGGGCGGTGAAAGTGACCGTAGATCGCCGATGTGGACGTAGATCGCAGAAGGGGACGGTATGGAGTTGAGGGCGGTCGAGTGCTTCGTCGCCGTTGCCGACGCCGGGACGGTGACGGCCGGCGCGGCGCGACTCGGCGTGGGGCAACCCGCCGTCACGCGTCAGATCCAGCAGTTGGAGCGGCAGCTGCGCATCCGCCTGTTCGATCGTGAGGACGGGCGGCTGCGCCTCACCTCCGCCGGCATCGACGTGCTGCCCGTCGCGCGTCGACTGCTGCGCCAGGCCGACGCCGTGAGTGACGCGGCCCGCGGCGTCGCAGCCGGCCGTCTGCAGCGGGTTCGTCTCGTCAGCCCCGGCACGACCCGCGACGACGTCCTCGCCCCCTGGCTCGCGACGTGGTCCGCCGACGCGCCGCTGCCGAGCATCGCCGAAGCGTCCGTCGACGACGTCTACGACACGTTGCGTCGCGGAGCCGACCTCGCCGTGGCGCCGCTCGCACCACCCCCGGCGTTGGGCAGCCGCGTCGTCGCGCGCCTGCCGCTGTGGGCGTGCGTCGCGCCGACCCATCCGTGGGCGCAGCGCGATGCCGTCGACCTCGACGAGCTCGCGGGTGCTGACCTGCTTCTGCTCGAACGCAGCCTCTCGGCGCGCCGCGTGCTCGACGCAGCCCTCGACGCAGAGCAGCTCGGCGTCGAACCCCGCGCGGAGTTCGCCTCACCCGTCGTCGCCCAGGCCGTCGCGGCCAGCGGGCGCGGCGTCTGCGTCCTCACCGACGACCCCCGCTTCGGCCTCGTGCCCCTCACGATCCGCGACGCTGACGGCGACGCTCTCGGCATCCGCCTCCACGCCGCGTGGGATCGTCGCCATCACGCCGCTGACGCGCTCGAACGGCTCGCGCAGGATCTGTCGCGGTTCACGCGACGGAGGTATGCCTGACGAGTCGTGTCGTGGTCAGGCCTTCGAGGCCTTCTGCACGAGGCTGATGTAGACGGGCATCGCTGCGAGGGTGGGGTGGACGCCGTCGATGAAGTACTCGGGGTGGTCCTTGGAGGCGCCGTACCAGTCGACGAGGTGCACCCACGGCCGGCCCTTCGCCGCCTCGCGGATCGCATGCAGCGCCTGCTTCTGGGTGCCCAGCGTGGTCTTCGGCAGCACGAGCACGACGCGTTCGTCCTTCAACGCGTCGAGGGTCTTGGCGAGCATCTCCTGCGGTACGACACCGTTGTCGCCGGTGTGGATCAGGACGACGTCGCTCCTGATCGTCCCCGCCTTCGCAGCCGCCATGACCTGCTCGAGCACCGCGTTCGCCTGCTGGCTCTTCGCGGCGTGGTTGTCGACCGTGCGGTAGGCGTGCGGGAGCTGGTTGAGCGCGACGGACGCGGGGACGGAGTCGCCCCAGACGCTGATGCTCATCTGCTTCGTGGCGCGGGTGTCGAGCCCGGCCACGGGGGTGTTGCTCGACGACGACGGGCTCGCCGAGGTCGACGGCGCCCCGGGGTGCCCCGGCGTCGGCGGGGCGGACGGCGCCGGGGTGGGCGTGGCGTCGATCCCGGGCGCGGGTGCCGTCGTCTCGGTCGACCCCTGACGGTGCGCGACGATCTGTGTCGCCGTGACGATGAGCGCTGCCGCGAGTGCGAGACTCGCGACCATGGCGCCGACATGGCGGTCGACGACAGCGCCCCGCGCGCGACGCAGGCAGGCGCGCACCCCGGCGCGGCGCACGGGCATCTCGACGTAGCGGTAGCTCAGTTCGGCGAGCACGAACGTCGCGATGCTCAACCCGATCGCGGGCAGCAGCCACGACGACTCCATCGCGTCGGTGACGAACGGCAGCGTCACGAGCGGCCAGTGCCACAGGTACAGCCCGTACGAGCGGTCGCCGACGTAGCGCAGCGGGCGCCACGACAACGCGCGGGTGAGCGGGCCGTCATGGACGACGACCCACACGAGCGCCGCCACGACGAGTGAGAAGGCGAGGAAACCGCCCCAGCGGTAGAAACCCATCGAGAGGAAGTCGAGCTGCGTCATCACGACGATGACGGCGACGAGCGCGGCGACGCCGGCGGCCGTCATGCGGGTCGTCGCCGGGGCGAATGTGAGGCGCGAGCGGAACCCCCGCCCGTCGAGCAGCAGTGCGAGGGCGGCGCCGACGAGCAGGCCCATGACGTGTGTGTCCGTGCCGAAGTAGACGCGCGTGGGGTCGTCGGCCCAGCGGCCGCTCGAGGCGAAGGCGCCGACACTCATCGCGATGCTCGAGGTGAGCGCCCCGCCGATGGTCACGGCGAGCAGGACGTGACGCCGCGTTCGTGTGGCGCGAACGGCGAGGAGCACCCCCGCCACCACGAGCGGCCACAGCAGGTAGAACTGCTCCTCGATCGCGAGCGACCACAGGTGTTCGAGGAACCACCACGAACCGAAGTCGCCGTACTGCCGCCCGCCGTACACGTACCACCAGTTCGACGTGTACGTCAGCGCCGCCGCCGCATCGCGCAGTTGCTGCGCGAGGCCGGACGGATGGAAACACGCCGTGACGAGCGTCGTCACGGCGAGCAGGAGCAGTGCGGCGGGCGCGAGGCGTCGCACGCGAGCGGCCCAGAACGCCTTCAGATCGATGCTGCGCAGCGGCCAGCGCGACCACAACTGGCTCGTGATGAGGTAGCCCGACAGCACGAAGAAGATGTCGACGCCCAGGAAACCGCCGCTGAACCCGGGCACCCGGAAATGGAACGCCATGACGGCCAGCACCGCCAGTGCGCGCACGCCGTCGAGGGCAGGCAGCCGGCCGCGCCGCGGAGTCGCGACGGTCGCTCGCGCGGCGTCGGAGGCTGGTTGCACGGCGTCGGAGGACGACGGGGCGCTCGTGTCGGCCGGCGTGGTGGGGCCTGTCGTGGCGTCAGTGCGAGCGGCGTCCGAGGACGGGGCGCTCGTGTCGGTCGACGTGGTGGGGTCTGCCGTGGCGTCCATCGCGTCGGCGTCCACTGACGTCGCGTTGCTCGCCGCGGATTCGCGAGCAGGCGGGGCCGGCCGTTCCACGTGGTGAGGTGCCTGACGCGGGGGTGGCGCGAGCATGTCCGTGGGGCGTCTCCGAGGCCGAGAGCTCGCCTCGCGGGCCGCTCGGTTCGTGCGGTCGACCGACTGCCCGACGGTCGTGCGGGAGGCCGCCGCTGTCGCCGGCGTCTCGACGACGTCCCTCGATGGCTCGACGCGCAACGTGTCCGCGTCGTTCTTGACGCGCGCGCTCGGGGACGCTTCCCGAGATGCGGGAGAGGACGTTGCGGGAGCGTTCGCTGATCGCGGCGGGGACGTCAGCGGGTCGGCGCTGAACAGCCAGCCGGGCAGGTCATCGCTCGATGAGGGCACGCCGCCACGACCTGCGTTCCGGTCGCGACTGCCTGCCGCGCTCCCGCTCCGGCCTGCAGTCTCGGCGCCGTCGCGACGAGCCGTGCCGCGACCGCGAGGCGTGCGTGGCCCGTCGTGGTCCGTGCCCACGATTGTTCCCCCTGGCGTTCGTTCCTCCCTGACCCTTGATGGTATCACCTGGCCACCCTGATGGACGTGGCGACGCGGCCACGATGACGTAGCTCACGAACGGGCCGCTCGGGCGTCGGTGACGACGGTGCGCGACGATTAGCGCCGACGCGCCGCGGCATGTAAGGTTTGTTGTCGCTGCCGATCGCATCGGTGGCGCATGACGAGAGTCGCGGGGTGTGGCGCAGCTTGGTAGCGCGCGTCGTTCGGGACGACGAGGTCGCAGGTTCAAATCCTGTCACCCCGACCAGCGTCAGCAAGGCCCTCATCGGTTCGCCGATGGGGGCCTTCGCCGTACCCGTCCGAATGCGGGCCCAGCCGTGTGCGTCGTGGCCGCAGTGCGCAGTTGCCCGATCCCGAGGAGACGCGAGCGCGTTCGAAACCGCCGCCAAGGCGAGTTCACCGCCCTCCCAGCCGACGCGCGCACAATGCCCGCTGTGAACGAACTTCATGCCTCGTCATGGCTGACCGACTGGCGACCGGGCTCATGGGGCACCCTCTTCGTCGCAGTCGTGGCGATCGGCTACGGCGCCGCCTGGATCCGCGCACGCCGTCGCGGACGAGCTGACGTCTCGTGGCTCGCGTGGTTCTTGACGTTCGGAGCCGGCGCCCTCGCCTACACGCTGTGCGGGCCTGTCGAGGTGTGGTCGACGCGCCTCATGTGGGTGTTCGCGCTGCAGGTCGCGCTGCTCGTCGCCGTCATCCCGACCGGCTTCGCGCTCGCGCGCCCCGTCGACGTCATCGAGGGCGCGACGGGGTCGACGGCGCTGCGCCGAGTGCTCGGCGGGCGCCTCGGACGGGCGCTCATGTACCCGTTCGTCAGCTCGATCCTCGCGATGGTGAGCGTCATCGTCGTCTTCTTCACGCCCTACGGGCAGGCCGCGCTCGACTCCACGCCGATGCGCATCGTGCTCACCGTGCACCTTTTCGTCGTCGGCGTCATCGTCGTGCTGCCCCTGCTCGCCGGCGATCTGCTGCCCGCGTGGGCCGGGCCCGGCGTGCGCGTCCTGCTCGCCTGCGTCGACGGCCTGTTCGACGCGATCCCCGGCATCCTCGTCATGACGCACCACGATCTGCTCATGCCGCACTTCCCCGGCTTCGCGGCGTCCGCCGCCACCTACAGGGGCGACATGTCCACCTCGCTCGATCAGAAGTTCGCCGGGGGAGCGCTGCTCGCCGTCGCCGAGAGTGTCGGGCTGCCCCTGCTCGCAGCCGTCTTCATCGAATGGATGCGGGCCGATCGCGCGAGCGCCCTCCGCGCCGACGCCGAACTCGACGCCCAGTACGGCGACGGCCCCGGCAGGACGACGCCGTGGTGGATCACCGCGGCACCCACCACGTCCGAGGGCAGCGCCGACGCGACCCTCACCGCCTCCGAGGGCGACGCCGACGCCGCGTCCGATCGGACGTCGACGCCCTCCACGTGACGCACACCACGATTCGGAGCGTTCTCCCAGCGGGGCTCACGGGCAATTCCCCAGATGAGTCCTCACCCTTCCTCCATGGGGTTGAACGGGACGTGGCTGCCGATCGTGCTCGGCTGCGCCGCGGCACTCGTTCTCGTCGTCATCGTCCGGGGAGGCTCGTGGGGGGCGCAAGCCGTGGATGCAGGCGCTGTCGCGCCTCGGCCTGACGGCACTGTTCACCACGCTCGCGCTCATCGGTGCCCTGTCAACAACGAGTAGGCGTTCTACACGAGTTGGGGTGACCTGCTCGGCGACTCGCCTGCGGACACGCCGCGTCACTACGGCGCGCCCACGCCGGCGCCCGCCCTGGATCAGCAGGCCCCTCCGCGAGCGCCACCCCGACGGCGCCGACGACGCCGCACGCCCTGCCCGCGCTGCCGCAGCCGGGTCAGCGCCTGCAGAAGTGCGAGATCCCGGGCCCGAAGAACGCCGACGGGCGCCCCACCGCGTCGCGCAAGGTGTACGTCCAGCTGCCGGTGGGGTACGACCAACACTCCGCGACGCGTCACCCCGTCATCGTCGCGATGCACGGATTGCCGGGAAGCCCAGAGACGTACAGCAAGCTCGACCACCTCTACACGCGTCGACAGGGCTGTCAGCGACCGCCGCATCGCCGCGCCCATCGTCGTCGTGCCGCAACTCAACCGCACCCTCGACGACGACACGGAGTGCATCGACGACCCGCACGGCCTGCAGACCGAGACGTGGCTCGCCTCCACGCTGCCGACGTGGGTGAAACACACCTTCGCCGTCGCGCCCGGGCGCGGGTCGTGGGCGACGTGGGGGTACTCCCTCGGCGGATGGTGCGCCTCGATGCTGACGATGAAGCACCCCGCGACGTTCGGCGCCGCCGTCGCCTACCAGGGCTACTTCCGTCCGCAGTTCGACGGCCACCCGCCGTTTCCCCCAACTCGCCGCAGGCGCGCAGCTACGACCTCATCGCCCTGGAGAAAGCCAACCCGGTGCCCGTGTCGCTGTGGCTGTTCGCCTCCGACGCCGACAAGGTGAGCTACCCCTCCGTCAAGGAGTTCCTCACCGTGGTGAAGCGGCCCACCGACGTCACGGCGCGCATCGCGCAGGGCGGCGGCCACCGCCTGTCGGTGTGGACGCGCAAGATCCCGCGCTCGTTCGACTGGCTCGTCGAGGTGCAGCCCGGTTTCGCACCGCGTCCCTGAACGCCGGGGCAGCGACGCAGGGGAAGAGCCTGACGTAAAGAACGCGTCAAGACGCGACAAGGCGACCTCAAGACGAGCGGTGCGCCGCCGGGGCGGTTGCACGCTCGATCCATGATCGAAATCGTCATCGCGGGCATCATCGCCCTCGCACTGCTGGGGTACCTGCTGTACGCCCTCATCCGGCCCGAGAAGTTCTGAGGGCCGCGCACATGAACGTCACTCTTCAGGCGATCTGCATGATCGCCACCATCGCGCTGCTGCTGGCGTTCGTCCACGTGCCGCTCGGCACCTGGATGTACCGCTGCTTCACGGATGAGAATGACTGGGCGCCGGAGCGCCTCATCTACCGGGCCGTCGGCGTCGACCCGCGCGTCGAGCAGGGCTGGCGCACGTACGCCGTCGCCAGCGTCATGTTCGGCGTCGCGTCCGTCGTGCTGCTGTTCGCGCTCATCATGGCGCAGGGCGTCCTGCCCTGGGGCCTGGGGCGCAGCCAGGACTGGCACACGGCCTTCAACACGGCCGTGTCGTTCACGACGAACACGAACTGGCAGAGCTACGGCGGTGAGTCGGGCGCCGGGTACACCGTCCAGATGGCCGGCCTGAACGTGCAGAACTTCGTCTCCGCCGCGACGGGCATGGCCGTCGCCGTCGCCCTGTGCCGCGCGATCGCGCGCAGCAACGCCGCGACGATCGGCAACTTCTGGGTCGACCTCGTGCGCAGCTGCACCCGCATCCTGCTGCCCATCGCGTTCGTCGGCGCGCTCGTGCTCGTCGCGGGCGGCGTCATCCAGAACCTCAGCAGCCCGCACGACGTGACGACGCTCGTCGGCGGCAGCCAGACGATCCAGGGCGGCCCCGTCGCCTCCCAGGAGGTCATCAAGCTGCTCGGCACGAACGGTGGCGGTTTCTTCAACGCGAACTCGGCGCACCCGTTCGAGAACCCGAACGCGTGGACGAACCTGTTCGAGATCCTCCTCGTGCTCGCGATCCCCTTCTCGTTGCCGTGGATGTACGGCCTCATGGTCGGCGACCGCCGTCAGGGCGCGGTGTTCACGACGGCCATGGGCGCCCTGTTCACCCTGAGCGCCGGCCTCGGCATCTGGGCCGAGTCCAGCGGTGCGCTCGGCTCGATGGAAGGCAAGGAGCAACGCTTCGGCATCGTCGGATCGGTGCTGTTCGGCACCGCGACGACGGGCACCTCGACCGGTGGCGTCAACATGATGCACGACTCGATGAGCCCCCTCGGCGGCGGCCTCATGATGCTCAACATGATGCTCGGTGAGGTCTCGCCCGGCGGCGTCGGCACCGGCCTGTACAACATCATCATCTTCGCGCTGCTCACCGTCTTCATCGCCGGCCTCATGGTCGGACGCACGCCCGAACTGCTCGGCAAGGCCATCGGCCGACGCGAGATCACGTACTCGGCGCTCGCCGTCGTCGTCATGCCCGCGCTCGTGCTGATGTTCACCGCCGCCGGTGTCGTGCTGCCGGTCGCGAAGGACGCCCTGCTCAACCACGGCCCGCACGGCCTGAGCGAGATGATGTACGCCTACACGTCGGCGTCGAACAACAACGGTTCCGCCTTCGCGGGCCTGGCGGCCGACCAGCCGTACCTCAACCTCACGCTCGCGGCGTGCATGTTCCTCGGACGCTTCCTGCCCATCGTGCTCGTGCTCGCCGTCGCCGGCGCGCTCGTCTCGCAGCAGCGGCGCCCCGCCACGGCCGGCACGATGCCGACCCGCGGGCCCGTCTTCACCAGTCTGCTCGTCGGCATCATCGTCATCGTCGCCGGGCTGACCTTCTTCCCCTCACTCGCTCTCGGCCCGATCGCGGAGGCCCTCTCGTGAACGCATCACTCGCCCTTACGGCCCTCGAATCGGCGCCGGACGCCCTGCGCAAGCTCGACCCGCGCCACCTCGTGCGCACCCCCGTCATCTTCGTCGTCTGGGTGGGCTCGGTGCTCACGACGGTGCTGTCGATCATCCACCCGTCGGTGTTCTCGATCTCCGTCACGATCTGGTTGTGGCTGACGATCCTGTTCGCCAACCTCGCCGAGGCCATCGCTGAAGGGCGCGGCAAGGCGCAGGCCGACACCCTGCGTCAGACCCGCGTCGACTCCATCGCCCGCCGCCTCATGCCGCACGGCGGCGAGGAGCGCGTGCCCGGCACCGAACTGCGCGTCGGCGACCGCGTCGTCGTCGAGGCCGGCGAGGTCATCCCCGGTGACGGCGACGTCGTCGACGGTGTCGCGACGGTCGACGAGTCGGCCATCACCGGTGAGTCGGCGCCCGTCATCCGCGAATCGGGTGGCGATCGCTGCGCCGTCACCGGCGGTACGACGGTGCTGTCGGACCGCATCGTCGTCGAGATCACGAGCAAGCCCGGTGAGACGTTCATCGACCGCATGATCGCGCTCGTCGAGGGCGCCGAACGGCAGAAGACGCCGAACGAGATCGCCCTCGGCATCCTGCTGACGACGCTGACAATCATCTTCGTCCTCGCCGTCATGGCGATCTGGCCGATGGCGAGCTACTCGGGCCACGACATGTCGCTCGTCGTCCTCGTCGCGCTGCTCGTCTGCCTCATCCCGACGACGATCGGTGCGCTGCTGTCCGCCATCGGCATCGCCGGCATGGATCGCCTCGTGCAGCACAACGTGCTCGCGATGTCGGGGCGCGCCGTCGAGGCCGCAGGTGACGTCTCGACGCTGCTGCTCGACAAGACCGGCACGATCACCTACGGCAACCGCCGCGCCGGTGACGTCGTCCCCGTCGAGGGTGTCTCGCGCGCGGATCTCGTCCGCGCCGCTTGCCTGTCGTCGCTCGCCGACGAGACGCCCGAAGGCCGGTCGATCGTCGAATACGCTGCGGCAGAAGGGTTCACGGCGACCGAGATCGCGGACGTCGTCACCGTTCCGTTCACCGCGCAGACCCGCATGTCCGGTATCGACCTGCCCGACGGCAGCGCCATCCGCAAGGGCGCCGGCTCGGCCGTCGCCGCGTGGGTGCACGAGCTGGGCGGCCACATGGCGCACGACATCGACGCTCGTGTCGAGGCGATCAGCCAGGCCGGCGGCACGCCACTCGTCGTCGCCGAGCGTGACGCCGACGGCACCGCCCGGATGCTCGGCGTCATCCACCTCAAGGACGTCGTCAAGCCCGGCATGGCCGAGCGTTTCGCGCAGATGCGCGAGATGGGCATCCGCACCGTCATGATCACGGGCGACAACCCGCTGACGGCCGCCGCGATCGCGAAGGAGGCGGGGGTCGACGACTTCCTCGCCGAGGCGACGCCCGAGGACAAGATGCGCCTCATCAAGGCCGAGCAGGAAGGCGGACGTCTCGTCGCGATGACCGGTGACGGCACGAACGACGCGCCCGCCCTCGCGCAGGCCGACGTCGGCGTGGCGATGAACACAGGCACGTCGGCGGCGAAGGAGGCCGGCAACATGGTCGACCTCGACTCCAACCCGACGAAGCTCATCGACGTCGTCGCCATCGGCAAGCAGCTGCTCATCACCCGCGGAGCGCTGACGACGTTCTCGATCGCCAACGACGTCGCGAAGTACTTCGCGATCATCCCCGCGATGTTCGTCGTCATCTTCCCGGGCCTGAGCAAGCTCAACATGATGCATCTGCACAGCCCCGAGTCGGCGATGCTGTCGTCGGTCATCTTCAACGCCCTCGTCATCGTCGCGCTCATCCCGCTCTCGCTCAAGGGCGTGGCGTACCGCTCGCTCGGTGCCGCCGCGATGCTGCGCCGCAACCTGCTCGTCTACGGCGTCGGCGGCGTCATCGCGCCCTTCGTGGGCATCAAGCTCATCGACCTCGTCCTGTCCGTCATCCCGGGAGTGAAGTGACATGTTCGTTCTTCGTCAGGGTTGGGCCGCGCTTCGTGCGCTCCTCGTCCTCACCGTCGTCCTCGGCATCGCCTACCCGTTGCTCGTCACGGGCGTGGCGCGGGCGATGCCGGCCCGGGCGGACGGCTCGATCGTCCGCGCCGAGGGTCGCGAGGTGGGTTCCAGTCTCATCGGCCAACCCACGAGCGACGCGAAGTGGTTCGCGGCGCGCCCGTCCGCCGTCGACGCCCCCGGCGCCGAGAGCGGCGGCTCGAACCTCGGCCAGAACGCCGACGAGCAGAAGAAGGCGATCACCGAGCGTCGTGCGGCGCTGACGAAGGCCAACCCGAACGCGACGGGCCCGATCCCGGACGACGCCCTCACCGCGAGCGGCAGCGGCGTCGACCCGGACATCAGCGTCGCCTATGCCCGCTGGCAGGCACCGCGGATCGCCGCGGCCCGCGGGATGAGCGTCGCCGACGTCGAGAAGGTCATCGACGCCCACATCGAGAAGCCGGCCCTGGGCTACCTCGGCGCCGAACGGGTCAACGTGCTCGACCTCAACATCGCACTCGCGCAACGCGCTGCTCGCTGAGCGGGCGGAAACCGCGACGGCAGAAGAAGATGGACGCATGACACGAGGCACGTTGCGCATCTACCTCGGTGCGGCCCCCGGCGTCGGCAAGACCATGGCGATGCTCGCCGAGGGCCGACGCCGGGCCGGGCGGGGAACGGACGTCGTCGTCGGTTTCTGCGAGACCCACGGGCGCACGGCGACGGCCGTCGCGCTCGAGGGCCTCGAGGTCATGCCGCGACTGCGGCGCGAGTACCGGGGCGCGACGCTCGAGGAGATGGACCTCGACGCCGTGCTCCGGCGCGCGCCGCAGGTCGCGCTCGTCGACGAACTCGCGCACACCAACGTGCCGGGCGGCCGCCACGAGAAGCGGTGGCAGGACGTCGAGGACCTGCTCGCGGCGGGCATCGACGTCGTCTCCACCGTCAACATCCAGCACCTCGAATCGCTCAACGACGCGGCGTTCGCCATCACCGGCGTGCTGCAGCGCGAGACGGTGCCGGATGTCGTCGTCCGGCGCGCCGAGCAGGTCGAACTCATCGACATGGCGCCCGAGGCACTGCGTCGGCGGATGGCGCACGGCAACGTCTACAAGCCGGAGAAGGTCGACGCGGCGCTCGCCAACTACTTCCGCCAGGGCAACCTGACGGCCCTGCGCGAGCTCGCGCTGCTGTGGCTCGCCGACCGCGTCGAGGAGAGCCTGACGGCCTACCGCAGCGACCATGACATCGTCGGTACGTGGCCGACACGTCACCGTGTCGTCGTCGCCCTCTCCGGTGGGCGCGAGGGCGCGACGCTGCTGCGCCGCGCCGCCCGCATTGCCGCGCGCGGCAGCGGCGGCGAGATGCACGCCGTCTTCGTCGTGCGCGACGACGGCCTGCGCACCGCCGAGGCCGACGTCGTCAGCGGCCTGCGACGCCTCACCGAAGAGCTCGGCGGGACGTTCCACACCGTCAGCGGGCCCGACGCGGCCGAGGCCGTCCTGCACTACGCGCGCGGCGTCAACGCCGACCAGATCGTCGTCGGCCTCAGCCGGCGCTCGCGGGCCCAGGCGATGCTGCGTCCCGGCACGGGCGAGCGCATCATCGCGGGTTCGGGCGAGGACATCGACGTCCACGTCGTCACCCACGAGCTCGCGCACGTGGGCTCGTCACCGACCGAACGCGAGGGGTTGTCGACGCGCCGGGTGCGGCTCGGCTTCCTCACCTCGGTGACCGCCCCGGCGCTGCTGAGCGCCCTGCTCGTGCCGCTGCGCTCCGGTGTCGGGCTGCCGCTCATCGTGCAGCTGTACCTGCTGCTCACCGTGGTCGTCGCGCTCATCGGCGGGATGGCGCCCGCGATCACGGCCGGTGTGCTGTCGTCCCTGCTCATCAACTGGTTCTTCACCCCGCCCATCGGCACGCTGACGATCTCCGACCCACAGAACGTCGTCGCGCTCGTGCTCTTCGTCGTCATCGGCGCCGCCGTCTCGCTCGTCGTCCACGCGAGCGCCCGCCGGGCCGCCGACGTCAGCGCCTCGCACCAGGAGGCGACGGCGCTCGCCGAACTCAGCCACACGATGCTGTCCTCCGCCGACCAGCTCGCGCTGCTGCTCACGCGCTCGCTCGAGATGTTCGACCAGGACGCGGCGGCCGTCGTGCGCACCCGCGGGCCGGGTCGCAGCGTCATCGCCTCGACGGACGGCTACAGCGACGTCGCCGCGCAGGCGCTGCCGCGCGAGAAGACGACGGTCGAGCGCATCGACGACGAGCACGACCTCGTCCTCGTGGGGCGCCCCGTCCCCGCCGAGCGGCAGCGGCTGCTGGGGGCGTACGCGATGCACGCGGCGGCCGTGCTGCACCGTCGAGCGCTGCTCGACCTCGCCGAGTCGGCCGACACCCTCGTGCGCGACAACAAGGCGCGCACCGCGCTGCTGTCCGCCGTCTCCCACGATTTGCGCACGCCCCTGGCCGGCATCAAGGCCGCCGTCGGCAGCCTGCGCAGCGACGAGGTGACGTTCTCGCCGGAGGACCAGGCGGAACTGCTCGAAGCCGTCGAGACGTCGGCCGATCGGCTCGATGCGCTCATCGGCAACCTGCTCGACGCCTCACGGCTGCAGACCGGCGCGCTCGTCGCGAACCCGCGCGAGATCGACCTCGCCGAGGTCGTCACACCCGCGGTGCGCGCCCTCGAGACACCCGATCGCGTCACCTGGCACCTCGACGACGCCGCGCGCCACGTCGTCGCCGACCCCGGCCTGCTCGACCGCGTCCTCGCGAACGTCCTCGAGAACGCCCTGCGTCACGGCGGCAGCGACGGCGTTGTCGTGACGACGAGTGCGCTCGGCCCGCGCGTCGAACTACGCGTCGCCGACCACGGCCCCGGCATCCCCGACGAGGCGCGCGAAGAGATATTCCGGCCCTTCCAGCGCTACGGCGACGCACCCGCGGGTGACGGCATCGGGCTCGGTCTCGCCGTCGCGCGCGGCCTGACGGAGGCGATGGGCGGCATGCTGGAGGCGGAGACCACTCCCGGTGGAGGTGTCACGATGGTCATCGTCCTGCCGGCCGTGGCGAACGCAGCGGGTGCGACGAGCGAGGCCGAGCCCGGCGCTGAATCGGAACCCGAGTCGGCGCCCGAGGCCCGGCCCCAGGACGCTGAGGCCGACCAGCCGGTCGATACCCGGTTCGCAGACGCAACCACGCGCGGTGAGTCATGAGTGAACGAGTGCTCGTCGTCGACGACGACCCGACGATCGCGCGGACGCTGCGCATCAACCTCAAGGCGCGCGGCTTGGACGTCGAGACCGTCGGGTGCGGCCTCGATGCCCTCAGCACGTGCGCAGACGCGATGCCCGACCTCGTCGTCCTCGACCTCGGCCTGCCCGACCTCGACGGCGTCGACGTGCTGCGCCAACTGCGTCAGAGCTCGAGCGTGCCTGTCATCGTGCTGTCGGCTCGTCAGGAAGCCGATGACAAGGTCGAGGCGCTCGACGAGGGTGCCGACGACTACGTGACGAAACCGTTCGGCATCGAGGAGCTCATGGCGCGCGTGCGGGCCGCGCTGCGGCGAGGCGGCGCCGAACCGTCCGGCCCGGCGCCCGTCGTCACCGCGGACTTCTCGCTCGACTTCACGACGTACGAGGCGAGCGGGCCGACGGGGGCCGTCCACCTCACGCCGACGGAGTGGCGCCTGCTCGCCGAACTCGCGCGCCACCGCGGGCGCGTCGTGCCGCACGAGCAACTGCTGCGCGCCGTGTGGGGGCCGCAGTACGGGCGCGAGTCGAACTACCTGCGCGTCTACTGCGGGCAGCTGCGTCGCAAGCTCGAACCCGAACCGTCCCTCCCGCGCTGGATCGTCACCGAACCCGGCATCGGCTACGTGCTGCGCTGACGCGCCGCGCAGGGCTCGTCAGTGCGCCTTCGCCGTCAGCGTGATGAGTGTCGCCTCGGGACGGCAGGCGAAGCGCACGGGCGTGTACTTGTTGTGTCCGAGCCCGGCGGAGACGTGCAGCCACGCCGCGTCGTCGGGCGCGGCGGACGACGGCAGCGCGGTGCGGCGCCGTTCGCGCGCCGTAGCCTCCGCGCGCGAGACCGAGTCGTTGTGCACGCGGTGGGCGTCGAGGACGTCGAAGCGCTCGCCGATCTCGGCGGCGGAGTCGAGGGGCGAGCCATCCGGTGCGAGCGCACCCGGCCCGATCGGCACGGCCCGCGTCGAGTCGTCGCCGGACGCGCCGGGCCACCAGCGCGAGACGCCCTTGACGCGCGAGGTGTCGAGGTCGCAGTTCGTCACGAGCGCGCCGTGGAATGGCACGCACAGCTGCCCGCCGTGCGTGTGACCGGCGATGACGGCGTCCGCGCCGTCGGCCGTCATCGCGTCGAGCACGCGCGTGTACGGCGCGTGGACGACGCCGATCGTCGCGGCCACCTCACCTCGGCGCGACGCGGCCTCGTCGGCGACCTGCGCGTAGTCGTCGTACTCGAGGTGCGGGTCGTCGACGCCAAGAAGCTCCAGCGCGACGCCGTCAGCACCCACCCGCACCCGCTCGCGTCGATGGGTGAGGTCGAGCCAGCCGCCCGCGGTGAAACCGTCACGCAACTGGGCGATGTCGAACTCACCCGTCTGCATCGCCGCGCCCTTGGCATGCGAGTCGTCGAAGTAGCGCAGGGGGTTCTTGAGCTTGGGGTAGAAGTAGTCGTTCGAACCGAAGACGAACGCGCCGGGAAGCTCCATGAGCGGCCCCATCGCGCGCAGCGCAGCGGGGATGGCGTGCTCGTCGCTGAGGTTGTCGCCGGTGTTGATGACGAAGTCGGGTTCGAGCCGCGCGAGCTGACGCACCCACTGGATGCGTCGTTCCTGACGCGGCACGATGTGCAGGTCGCTGACGTGCAGCACCCGCAGCGGCGCCGTCCCGGGGGCGAGCACCGGCATCTCGACGCGGCGCAGCGCGTACCAGTTGCGCTCGATGAGCGAGGCCCAGGCCAGCGCCGCCGTACCGCCGGCGGCCGTGCCTGCAGCGGCCAGCGACAGCGCGCGGGGGAGGGGGCGGGCGGGGAAACTCATGCGGGGATTCTCGCACCGGGGTGGAAGAATGACCGCATGAACGCAACCGGTGCCACCACCTTGAAGGCCACTCTCCACACCGACCTGACCGACGCGATCCGCGAGCGCGATCAGGTGCGTAGCGCGACGTTGCGCATGGTCCTGACGGCCGTGTCGAACGCCGAGGTCGCAGGCAAGGAGCACCGTGAGCTGAGCGATGACGAGGTGCTCGCCGTCATCGTCAAGGAGGCGAAGAAGCGCCGCGAGGCGGCTGACGCCTACGTCGGCGCCGGGCGCACCGAGCTCGCCGAGAAGGAGAACGCGGAACTCGCCTGCCTCGAGGGGTACCTGCCGAAGCAGCTGAGCGACGACGAGATCGACGCGATCGTCGCCGAGGCCGTCAGCGCCACGGGCGCATCCGGCATGAAAGACATGGGCAAGGTGATGGGCGTCGTCAAGCCCAAGATCGGCGAGCAGGCAGAGGGTGGGCGCGTCGCGGCGGCCGTCAAGAAGGCGCTCGCGGGCTGATCACTTGCTGCGGGCTCAGGTGCCCGAATGGCGGTGAGGGCCGTGCCGACCCCAGCGGTCGGCACGGCCCTCAGCGTTCGTGCACGTCTCAGCTCTCGCGGCGGATGCCTGCGGCGGCCTCGTCGGCGCGCGCCATCTTGAACAGGGTCGCCCACGACTTGACGTCCGGACGGCGACGCAGCAGCGCGCGGCGCTCACGCTCCGTCATGCCGCCCCAGACGCCGTACTCGGTGCGGTTGTCGAGCGCGTCGGCGAGGCATTCGGCGACGACGGGGCAGCGCTGACAGATCGTCTTCGCCGACTGCTGAGCAGCCCCCTTGGCGAACAGGTCGTCAGGTGCCGCCGCGGCGCACTGGGCGCGGGCGGCCCAGTTGTCGTCCCAGACGGGCGTCTGCGTCTCTTCTTCGGCCATGATCGTCATCGGTGCCCTCCCCTTGTTGGTGCGGATGACGGTGTGGCGTGCGCCACGTGCAAAAGTTGCTATACGCACAGTAGGCGTGGTTACTGGTGAGTTTCCATGGGGATTGAGTACCAAAAACGTTAGTACACGCGGTCGGCGCGGGGCGCGCCGAACCGCGCCTCGAAGGCTTTGACAGGCTGCTCCGATACGCTGAGCGGCATGCGTGGAAAGTCTCCTGGCGCCGATGCGTCGGCCAAGAAGCAAGCCCGGAAGAAATCTGACGGTGGCCGTCAGCGTTCTGCGATGGGCTCGGTTCTCAGCCTCCTCGGCGCGTTCGTCGCCACCTCGATGGCGCTGGGCCTGCTCTTCGCGGGCCTGCTCATCCCCGCCACGGGCCTCGCGGGCGCGAGCGTCAAGGGTGGCGTCAAGGAGTTCGACGACATGTCGGGCACGCTCACCGAAAACGCGTTGAGCCAGCAGTCGAAGCTCCTGGCGAAGGACGGCTCCGTCATCGCCACCCCGTATGACGAGAACCGCATCGTGGTGCCGTCGTCGGCCATCCCGAAGGTGATGAAGGACGCGCAGGTCGCCATCGAGGACGAGCGCTTCTACGACCACGGCGCGCTCGACCAGCGCGGCATCCTGCGCGCTGTCGCCGCGAACCTCGTCTCCTCGAGCACGCAGGGCGCCTCGACGCTGACGCAGCAGTACGTCAAGGTCGCCGCGCAGCGCGCCGCGATCGAGAGCGGCGACAAGGAGGAGGCGAAGAAGGCCGTCGCGCAGCACGGCACCGACGCCTATGTCCGCAAGATCAAGCAGCTCAAGATGGCGGTCGAGCTGGAGAAGACGCACACGAAGGATCAGATCCTCACGAGCTACCTCAACCTCGTCTTCTTCGGTGACGGCACGTACGGCATCGAGGCCGCTTCCCAGCACTACTTCGGCCATCCGGCGAAGGATCTGACGCTGCCCGAGGCCGCCACGCTCGCGGGCGTCGTCAACCTGCCTGGTTCGACCGACCCGGTGCACAACCCCAAGGCTGCGGTGAAGCGCCGCAACATCGTGCTCGAGAAGATGATCAAGCAGGGGCGCGTGAGCAAGGCCGACGGTGAGAAGGCCATCGCCAGCCCGCTGCAGACTCACGTGACGAACATCGCCGGTGGCGGTGGCGGTGGCTGCCAGGGCAGCAAGTACCCGTACTTCTGCGACTATGTCACCGACTGGGTCGCCGACCAGCCCGCGCTCGGCGCGAACCGCAAGGAGCGCCTCGCCAAGCTGAAGACCGGCGGCCTGACGATCCAGACCTCGCTCGACCCGAAGAAGATGTCGGCCCTCGACTCGAACCTCAAGAAGCGCGTTCCCGTCGGCAACGGCGCGGACGTGCAGGCAGCGGGCGTCATCATCGAACCCGGCACGGGTCTCGTCCAGGCCATGTCGCAGAACGCCAAGTACGACGTCGCCGGATCGAACCACTTCTCGACGTCCGTCGACTGGGTCCGCTCGGGCTTCCCCATCGGTTCGACGGCGAAGATCTTCGCCATCGTCGAGGCGATGCGTCAGGGCCGCGCCGTCGACTCGACGGTGAACGTTCCCGCCATGAACGGCACGAAGGACGGGCGCCCGGTCTACAACTTCACGTCGAAGACGTTCCCCGGCCAGTGCGGTCAGGGTGCCGGCAACTGGTCCGTCGGAAACGACCACCCGGTGCCGTCCGGCCCGATGAGCCTGAGCAAGGCCACCGCCGAATCGGTCAACACCGCCTTCGGAGCCCTCGTGGCGTCGCTGGGGCCGTGCAAGGTGCGGGACACCTTCAAACTCATGGGTGTTCAGGCCCGTGACCTCAAGACGGGCGGGTGGCGCGACATCCGGCGCGACCCCTCGTCGATCGTGCTCGGCTCCGACTCGTCCTCGCCGATGATGATGGCCAACGCGTTCGCCACCGTCGCGGCGGACGGCAAGTACTGCGCACCCCGCCCCGTCGTCTCGATCAAGCAGGCGAACGGCAAGCCGGTGGCGCTCAAGGTCGAGCCGTGCAAGCAGGTCATCAGCCAGCAGGAGGCTCGCGGAACGGCGGAGATCTTCACCCACGTATTCGACAGCGACGGCACCGCCTCCGATGCCAAGCTGGCCGACGGGCGGGAAGCTTTCGGCAAGACCGGTACGGTCGACGGATCCCTGCACACGTGGTTCGTCGGCTCGACGAAGCAGCTCTCCACGGCCGTCTGGGTGGGTCGCGGTTTCGACAACAAGAACCCGATCAAGAACGTCTCCATCGGGGGCAAGCACATCGGCACCTTTTTGTACGGCGGCGACATCGCGGCGCCGGTGTGGAAGGCGACGATGGACACGATCTCGAAGGGCATGCCCAAGGCGAAGCTCGCCGAACCCGACAAGGCGACCAAGCAGGGCGACGAGGTGAGTGTCCCCGACGTCAAGGGCAAGAGCGAGGCGGACGCGAAGTCGACACTCGAGAAGGCCGGTTTCCTCGTCACCGTGTCGAAGCAGAACTCCGGTGACGTCTCCGGCGGCCAGGCGTTCAAGACCGACCCTGCGGCCGGCCAGAAGCTCGGCAAGGGCAAGAAGATCACGCTGTACGTCAAGCCCTGATCGTCAGGTGCTGGGCGCCGACTGACGCAGGCTCGCGAGGCCCACCCCGTCCTGGGGTGGGCCTCGCGCCGTCATGGGGTGGGGTCTGCCTCGGGCCGCTTCGACCGTGATGGCGGTGGGTGGCTCTAGGGTGGAGGCATGCAGAAATGGGAATACTTCACCGCGCCGATCATGGTCCACGCCACGCAGCAGATCCTCAACAACTTCGGTGAGGACGGCTGGGAGCTCGTGCAGATCGTGCCCGGCCCCGACGGCAACGGTCTCGTCGGCTACTTCAAGCGCCCCAAGGCCTGAGCGATGAGCGCGATCGAGGAGCGTCTCGCAGAGCTCGGGTTCGAACTGCCCGAGGTCGCAGCGCCCGTCGCCGCGTACGTCCCGGCGGTTCGTGACGGCGACCACGTCCACACCTCCGGCCAGTTGCCCATGGTCGCCGGCAAGCTGCCGCTGACGGGCAAGGTCGGTGCCGAGGTCAGCGCCGAGCAGGCCAGCGAGCTCGCTCGCACGTGTGCGCTCAACGCGCTCGCGGCGATCAAGAGCGTCATCGACGACCTCGATCGCGTGACGCGCGTCGTCAAGGTCGTCGGGTTCGTCGCCAGCGACCCGTCGTTCACGGCCCAGCCGGGCGTCGTCAACGGCGCCTCGCACCTGCTCGGCGATGTCTTCGGCGACGCCGGCGTGCACGCGCGCTCGGCCGTCGGCGTGGCCGTCCTGCCCCTCGACGCACCGGTCGAGGTCGAGATCACCGTCGCCGTTCGCGACTGAGGGGCCCCGTGACCACGTCGTCGCAGGTGCGCGAGTTCCCGATCGGGCCGTTCCGCGAGTCGGCCATGCGCTGGCTCGACGCCGTCGGCCGGGGCGAGCAGGGCGACGAGGTGACGCCCTCGCAGGCGGCCACCGTCATGCTGGTGCGCGGTGAACCGCTTGAGGTCTTCATGATCGAGCGCGCCTCGACGATGGACTTCGCGCCGTCGACGTGGGTGTTTCCCGGTGGGCGGGTCGACGCAGCCGATGAGGACGTCGTGAAGGCCGGGTTGCTCGACGGTTTCGACGCCGAGGACGCGGGGCGCGACCTCGGGATCGACGCCGACGCGGCAGGCGCCGTCGTCGTGTGCGCCCTGCGGGAGTTGTTCGAGGAGGCGGGCGTGCTGCTCGTCGACACGAACGTACGCGGGAACGCAGTCGGCGACGGAGCCGACGCTGGGCTCGCAGCTGAGACAGATGGCCCAGCCGAGGCTGCGGGGCCTGACGTCGAGCTACGCACGCGCCTCGAGGCGCACGAGGTGACGTTCGTCGACGTGCTCGCCGGGCGGCGACTGCGCGCCGACCTCGTCGCGGCCGTCGACCGCTGGATCACCCCGCCGTTCGAGAAGCGACGCTTCGACACGTGGTTCTTCACGGCGTTGCTGCCGGAGGGCGCCGTCGCCGATGCCGTCTCGCGTGAGTCGCAGCGTGGCCGCTGGGTGCGCCCGCGGGAGATGCTCGACGAGATGGCGGCCGGTCACGTCCGGCTCCTGCCGCCGACCCGCACCGGTCTGGAGCGGCTGACGCGCGCCGCGAGCGCGTCCGAGGCCCTGACGCAGGCGCGTGCTGCAACGTTCGAACCGACCCGTCCCGAACCGCTCATGGGCCCCGACGGCCCGTACCTGCGAGCCCGCATCAACCTCTGAGGGAGCACCTTCCGTGACCGACCAGGCGACCACGCATCCACTGCCCCCTGGCGTGCTTCACGTGCGCTGCGACAACCCGAGCGCCATGACGCTGAGTGGCACGAACAGCTATGTCATCACGCGAGCTGACGGCGTTGCCGACGGCGGCGAGCGCGCGCTCGTCATCGACCCGGGGCCGGACGAGCACGGGCACGTCGGTGCACTCGTCGACGCGGTGCGCGGCGTGAGTAACGTCGACGTCCTGCTCACGCATCATCACGACGATCACGAAGGCGGCGCGGCGAGGCTCGCCGAGCTGCTGTCCGAGGCAGGCGTCCGCGCGCGCGTCTGGGGCGGCGCACAGGGTATTACGCTCGTCGACGGGCGGATCTTCGACAACGTCCAGGTCGTCCTCGCGCCCGGTCATACTGCGGATTCGGTCGCGTATGTGTTCGAACGCGACGGCGATGTCGTGCTGTTCAGCGGCGACACGCTGCTCGGCGGCAGCAGTTCGTTCATCGCCCACCCCGACGGCGACCTCACCGACTACCTCGTGACGCTCGACGTGCTCGAAGCGGCCCTCGAGGCAACCCCCGGCGCCGTGCTGGCACCCGGGCACGGCGACGTCGGCGGCGACGCCCTCGCCGTCATCGACGCATACCGGCATCACCGCAACGAGCGGCTCGACGAGGTGCGGGCCGCGCTCGCCCAGGCACCGTCCGACGCTGATGACGCCGCGCGCGTCGACGCCGTCATCGACGGTGTGTACGGCGGCGTCGACGCGGCCCTGCGCCCCGCCGTCGAAGCCGTCGTCGCGGCGCAGTTGGCGCATCTGACGCGTATTGGCGAAGTCTGAATCAAGCGCTGACGGACGTCGAAGGCCGCCCCACCGATTCGGTGGGGCGGCCTTCGCCGCGTGGGGGAAGCCTCAGCGAGCGCGACGCTGCAGACGCTCGACGTCGAGCAGCGTGACGGCGCGTGCCTCGAGCTTGAGCCAGCCGCGTCCGGCGAAGTCGGCGAGGGCCTTGTTGACCGTCTCGCGCGAGGCACCGACGAGCTGCGCCAGCTCCTCCTGCGTCAGGTCGTGTGCGACGAGGACGCCACCGTCGACCTGACGGCCGAAGCGGCTCGCCAGGTCGAGCAGCGCCTTGGCGACGCGGCCGGGAACGTCGGTGAAGACGAGGTCGCCGAGCGCCTCGTTGGTGCGGCGCAGGCGGCGCGCGATCGAACCGAGCAGCTTGACGGCGACCTCGGGGCGCGTCGACACGAACTCGGTGAGCTCGGCGTGCCCGAGCCCGACGAGGTCGGTGCCGGCGACGGCGGTCGCCGTCGTCGTGCGGGCGCCCGGGTCGAAGAGGCTGAGCTCACCGAACATCTCGCCGGGGCCGAGTACGGCGAGCAGGTTCTCGCGGCCGTCGGGGGAGCGGCGGCCGAGCTTCACCTTGCCGGAGGTGATGACGTAGAGCCGATCGCCGGGCTCGCCCTCCTCGAACAGCACGTCACCACGTTCGATGCGCGCACGCGACATGCGCTGAAGAAGAGCCTGCGCATCCTCGTCGCTCAGCGCAGCGAAGAGGGGGGCCTGACGCACAACATCGATGTCCACCTCTCCATCCTGCCACGTTTCGCGTGACGGGCCGCACAGCACAGCTGTTTACTGCTGGGCGACGTGATGTGACGGCCCCCACCCACGGGCCGTCGGAGGGGGTTGTCAGCGCTGCGTTCTAGGGTGTGAGCATGAGTTCTTCCCCGTCCGTTCCGGCCGGCGACGCCGGCCCGGCGGCCTCCTCGTCAGGGCCCTCGACGTCGCCCGCGCGCAGGATGCCGCGTCGTGCTGCCGCGCGCCCCGAGACGCACACGGCGCTCGTGCGACAGGCGCGTCGCATCTACCGCACGCTCATCGCCCAGTACCCGTACGCGCGAGCCGAACTCGACTTCGAGTCGCCGCTCGAACTGCTCGTCGCCACCGTCATCTCGGCGCAGACCACCGACGTCGGCGTCAACAAGGTGACGCCGGTGCTGTTCGCGCGCTACCCCGACGCCGCGGCGCTCGCGGGCGCCGATCCGGCCGAGATGGAGGAGATCCTGCGTCCGACGGGGTTCTACCGGGCCAAGACGCGCGCCGTCATCAAGCTGAGCCAGGACATCGTCGAGCGCTTCGACGGTGAGGTGCCCGGCCGGCTCGACGACCTCGTGACCCTGCCCGGCGTCGGCCGCAAGACGGCGAACGTCGTGCTCGGCAACGCGTTCGGCGTGCCCGGCATCACCGTCGACACGCACTTCGGGCGGCTCGCGCGCCGGTTCGGGTGGACGACGTCCGAAGACCCCGTCAAGGTCGAGGCCGAGGTAGGTGCGCTGTTCCCGAAGAAGGACTGGACGATGCTCAGCCACGTCGTCATCTTCCACGGCCGGCGCATCTGCCACGCCCGCCGCCCGGCTTGTGGGGTCTGCCCGGTGGCGCAGTGGTGCCCGTCGTTCGGCGAGGGGGAGATCGACGCCGATGCAGCCCGCAAGCTGCTCAAGTACGAACTGGCCGTGCCGAAGGGCGGTGAGGCCCTCGTCGGCCTCCTCGTCGACGGCGCCGAACCCGACGCCTCGTTCTCGACCGGGCATCGGGGCACTCCGACCGTCCCGCGGCACTCGGGGCTCGCGTGATGACGGACGCGCCCGAGGCGCCGGCTTGGTTGCATCGCGTCCACGAGCTCGGCTCGTCGGACCGGCTGCGCGGTGCCTGGCCGTCGCCGGGGCCCGGGGCCCGTGAGTCGGCCGTCCTCATCCTCTTCGGGCCGACGGACGGCGCGATGGCGGGGCTCGAGTCGCTCGACGAGCAGGGCGGGGGCGTCGATGTCGTCCTCACCCAGCGCGCGGATGCGATGCGCACGCATGCGGGGCAGGTCTCGTTTCCCGGCGGGGGAGTCGAGCACGACGACGCGGACGCCGTCGCCACGGCGCTGCGTGAGGCGCACGAGGAGATCGGTCTGTCGCCGGCGGGCGTCGAGGTGCTCGGAGCGCTGGCACCCGTCGCGCTGACGGTGACGAACTTCGCCGTCACGCCGGTGCTGGCGTGGTGGCAGCAGCCGTCGCCGGTCGCCGCGCTCGACCCGATCGAGGTGGCACACGTCGCGCGGGTGCGCGTCAGCGACCTCGTCGATCCGGCCAATCGCCACACCGCGACGCATCCGCGCGGTTTCGCCGGGCCGGCGTTCACCGTCGACGGGCTGTACGTGTGGGGTTTCACAGCGTTCCTGCTCGACGCCGTGCTCACCGCTGCGGGGCTCACCCGCGCCTGGAACACCGGCGACCGCCGTCAGGTGCCGCAGCGGTTCCTGCGCTGACGTCGGCTGTCGCCTGGAGCGGTGGCGTTCCTGGGGGCGTCCAGATCGTGCGGGTATGACGAAGGCGGCCCCCCGCATGGGGAGCCGCCTTCGTCGAGCGTCCGACGCGAGCGTCAGACGTGGTGGATCACTTGGCGGGCTTGATGGCCGCGACCGTCGCCTGCGCGTTCTCGATCGTCTTCTCGGGCTTGCCCTTGATCTTCTTGAGGGCCTTGATGCCGATGAGCGCGAGCACCGCGGCGACGACGGCGAGGATGCCGGCGACGATGAGGAATCCGGCCCACGGGTTCCAGCCGAAGATGTTCGACAGGCCGTAGGCGAGGGACGTCAGCAGGAAGCCGAGCATGAAGAGTGCAAGGACGCCCGCCGCAGCGAGCATCCCGCCGCCCTTGCCGGCCTTCTGCGCATCCGCCTTGATCTCGACCTTCGCGAGGTCGATCTCACCCTTGACGATGTTCTGCAGGTCGGTGGTGGCGTCCGAGACGAGCTGACCCAGCGTGCGCTCGGTGCCTCGCGTGGTGTTGAGAGCCATGGGGTTTTCTCCTGTCAGCAGGCACTCGCTCGAGCTCGAGTGAGGTGGCCTGGCGCGTCAGACAATTCGTACTTGCCCCACAGACTACCGATTCGTGGGGTTTCGCGCCCACCGGGCCACAGGATGAGGCGTGTCGGTGGGCTGCGGGCGGGTCAGGCCGTGCTGGGGCGCTGGTAGACGTCGGGGATGCCGTCGTGGTTGTCGTCCCGCTCTTCCTCCTCGGCGAGCTGGGCGTAGACGCGGTTGCGTCGTGCCAGCACGATGCTGGCGAGCGCAGCCGACAGCAGGCTGCCGAGCAGGACGCCGATCTTGACGTGGTCGTCGGCGGAACTGCCTGATCCGAACGCGAGTTCACCGATGAGCAGGCTGACGGTGAAGCCGATGCCGCCGAGCAGGCTGAGGCCGAAGACGTCGCTCCACGTGAGGTTGTCGTCGAGTTCGGCGCGTGTGAACTTGCTGACGAGGAACGTGCTGCCGAAGATGCCGACCGCCTTGCCGAGCACGAGCCCGGCGATGACGCCGATCGTCACGGCGTCCGTCAGCGTGTCGGTGATGCTCGTGCCGACGACGGTGACGCCCGTCGAGAAGAACGCGAAGACGGGCACCGCGAAACCGGCGGAGTAGGGGTGCAGGCGCTGCTCCATGCGGTCGGCGATCGCGTGCTTGCCCTTGACCGGCACGAGCAGGCCGAGGACGACACCGGCGATCGTCGCGTGGATGCCCGAGTTGAGCACGCACACCCACGCGGCGATGGCCAGCACTCCGAGGACGACGGGGTTCTTGAGGCCCCGCTGAACGGCGACGCTGAAGAGCGCGATCGGCACGATGGCCGCGACGAGCCACGTCAGCGAGAAGCCGTGGCTGTAGAAGATCGCGATGATCGTGATGGCGATGAGGTCGTCGACGACCGCGAGGGTGAGCAGGAACGAACGCAACGCCGTCGGCAGGTGCGAGCCGATGACGGCGAGCACCGCCAGCGCGAACGCGATGTCGGTGGCCGTCGGGATCGCCCACCCCTGCGCGCCGTCGCCACCGGCATTGATGGCGGCGTAGATGAGAGCGGGGACGGCGACGCCGCACACGGCCGCGATGACGGGAACCGCCGCAGCCGAGGGGTTCTTGAGATCGCCGACGACGAACTCGTGCTTGAGCTCGAGGCCGACGACGAAGAAGAACAGTGCGAGCAGACCGTCGGCCGCCCAGTGCGCGACGGACATGTTGAGCCCGAGGAAGTGCGGGCCGATGTGCGCGTCGCGCAGCACCTCATAGCTGTGGCTCCACGGCGAGTTCGCCCACGTCAGCGCAGCCACGGCAGCCATGAGCAGCAGGACGCCACCGATGGTCTCCGTCTGGAGCAGTTCCTTGACGCGCCTCGCCTCGGGCCACGTGCCGCGGGTGAACATTCGCTTGGCCATGCGACCTGCCGTCGCGACGGGGGCTTGGTGCGCGTAGGTCTTGAAGTCCTCGAACTCCGGTGGCTCGTCACTCATCGGAGGGAGGGGGTTCTTGTTGCCGGGCATGGGCGGCTCCTCAGGGGTAGCGCTGAGCAGGGGCACCCGGTGGCTCGTGAGCACTTCTCGGGCGGCCGACCAGACTTCCCGGCACACCAATTGCTGAGAATTCTACGGGAGTTCGCCCCACGTCCGATCCGACGTCCGGTGCGCGGGACGCCCCTGCCCCCGCCAAGCAGCCCCGTCCAACTGGCCCCGCCATCGTGGGTGCGGGTGCGCGGTCGACGTGCACGCTAGGTTGGAGTCGTGTCGGCGCTCATCGTCATCCGAGGCAACAGTCGGGCAGGCAAGAGCACCTTGGCCACGTGCCTCGCAGAGCGCATCGGGCGCGAGCGGACGATGGTGGTCGGGCAAGACGTCGTGCGTCGAATCATCCTCACCCCCCATGGCACGGTAGACGTTCACGCTCGCGCAGTTCTGCGCGCCCTGGTGACGGCTGGCTTGGGCGAAGGGCTCGACGTGATCGCGGAGGGGATCTGGTTCAGCGGACACTACGGCCCGGTTCTTCGTGAGCTGGCTGCTCAGCATGCAGGGCCGAGCCTGTTCGTGAGGCTCGAGGTCCCCTTCGACGAGTCCGTGCGGCGTCTCGCCGAGTCGCCGGAGGCCGGTGAGTTCACCGCAGACGACATGCGTGCCTGGTGGCGAGACCGGGACCCCATTGCAGGTGTCCACGAGTACGTCCTCTCAGCTACCGAGCCTCCGAGGGAACTGGCGCGCTTCATTCTGCAGACCCTGTACGCGCCGGCCCCACCGCGCGATGGCGGGTAACTCACAGGTAGGCAGACAACTACCCGCCTACCCGTGAGTTACCCGCCATCGTGGGTGCGGGGGCATCGGCTGCGAGCGTGACGGGGCTGGACGGCCGTTCGTCTCCACAGACGTGACGGCCGGGCACCCTGATCCACATGGTGCGGCGCCAGCGCTGTGCAGACGGCGGACGCGTCGCGCACGGTGGTGGCATGACAGATCTTCCTCACAAGGTGCTCGGGCGGGTCACCTCGGCGTCCAACGCGCGAGCCTCGTCGGTCTCGGTGTGTCCGACACCCAGATCCGAGCGTGTCAGGTACGTCGTCGTCCGCCTCGTGCACGGGGATCTGGCGAACCCGGCACACGTCGTCCGGCTCGTGCGCGAAGGCACCGAACGCTCGAGGGCGAGGGCAGCCTGACTACACGATGGCGGGTAACTCACACGCCGGCAGGCAAGTGCCCGCCTACCTGTGAGTTACCGTCATCGTGAGCCGGTGAGCCGGAGGCGAAGAGCTACTTCTTCAACCCCGCCTGGATCTGAGCCATGACGCTCGGGTCGGCCAACGTCGTGGCGTCACCGGCTTCACGGCCCTCGGCGACATCCTTGAGCAGGCGTCGCATGATCTTGCCCGAACGGGTCTTCGGCAATTCGTCGACGACGAGCACCTGTCGCGGCTTCGCGATCGGCCCGATCTGATGACCGACGTGCGTGCGCAGCTCCTGGACGAGCTCGTCGCGGGCTGTGTCTACGGCGTAGTTCTCACGCGATTCTTCGCGCAGGATGACGAACGCGCAGACGGCCTGGCCGGTCGTCTCGTCCGCGGCGCCGACGACGGCGGCCTCCGCGACCGTGTCGTGGCTGACGAGCGCCGACTCGATCTCGGAGGTCGACAGGCGGTGACCGGATACGTTCATGACGTCGTCGACGCGGCCGAGCACCCAGATGTTGCCGTCCTCGTCGCGCTTCGCGCCGTCACCGGCGAAGTACATGTCGGGGAAGCGCGACCAGTACGTGTCCTCGTAGCGCTGACGGTCGCCCCAGATGCCGCGCAGCATCGACGGCCACGGGTCGCGGATGACGAGGTAGCCGCTCTCGCCGTTCGGCACGCTCTTGCCCTCTTCGTCGACGACGTCGGCGGTGATGCCGGGCACGGGTGCCTGCGCCGAACCGGGCACGAGCGCCGTGACGCCGGGCAGCGGCGACATCATGATCGCGCCAGTCTCCGTCTGCCACCACGTGTCGACGATCGGGGCCTCACCCGCGCCGATGACGTCACGGAACCACATCCACGCCTCAGGGTTGATCGGCTCGCCGACCGAGCCGAGCACCCGGATGCTCGACAGGTCGTACTCCTGCGGGATCTCCTCGCCCCACTTCATGCAGGTGCGGATCGCCGTCGGCGCCGTGTAGAAGATCGACACCTTCTTGTCGGCGATGATCTCCCACCAGCGACCCTGATGCGGGGTGTCGGGCGTGCCCTCGTACATGACCTGCGTCGCGCCGTTCGCGAGCGGGCCGTATGTGATGTAGCTGTGGCCGGTGATCCAGCCGACGTCGGCGGTGCACCAGTAGACGTCCGTGTCGGGGTGGACGTCGTGGACGACGGCGTTCGTGTACGCCGCCTGCGTCAGGTAGCCGCCCGAGGTGTGGAAGATGCCCTTCGGCTTCCCCGTCGTGCCCGAGGTGTAGAGGATGAACAGCGGGTGCTCCGCATCGAAGTTCTCGACCTCGACGACGGGTTCGGCGGCCTCGAGCGCCTCGTCCCACCACATGTCCTTGTCACCCATCGTGACGTCCTCGACGGTGCGCTTGACGACGAGTACGCGCTGCACGCTCGTCTCCCCGCTGACGGCCTCGTCGACGGCCGGCTTGAGCGCGCTCGGCTTGCCGCGGCGATAGCCGCCGTCAGCGGTGATGACGACCTTCGCCTCACCGTCGGCGATGCGGGTGCGCAGCGCGTCCGCCGAGAAGCCGCCGAAGACGACGGAGTGGACGGCGCCGATGCGCGCGCACGCGAGCATCGAGATGACGGCCTCGGGGATCATCGGCAGGTAGATCGCGACGCGGTCACCCGCTTCGACGCCGGCGGCGCGCAGAGCTCCGGCGGCGCGCTGCACGCGCTCGGTGAGGTCGGCGTACGTGATGGCCTGCTCGTCGCCCGGCTCGCCGACGAAGTGGATGGCAACGCGCTCGCCGTTGCCCGCCTCGACATGGCGGTCGGCGCAGTTGTAGGCGACGTTGAGCTCACCGCCGACGAACCACTTCGCGACGGGCGCGTCGGACCAGTCGAGGACCTCGTCGAAGTCCTTGCTCCAGGTGAGGCGCTCGCGGGCCTGCTTCGCCCAGAACGCGAGGCGGTCGGCGCCGGCCTCTTCGTACAGCGACGCCTGGCCCACGGCCTGGGCCGTGAAGGCCTCGCTCGGGTGGAAGGGGCCGGGCGTGGGGTCGGGGGTTTCGCTCATGGCGGGCGCTCCTTGCTTCGTCTCGGACACTCCGGCGTCGGCCGCCGAGCGGGCGGGCGCCGGGCCTGCTCGCGCTCGGATCGGGGGAGGCCCCGGATCGTCGGCGCGATGAGGTGTGGATCACAGGCGTCAACCCTTTTCTATCGCATCGCCCGGGTGGCGCGTCGAGGGCGGTTCGCATACTGACGGGTAGCAAACGTGGGGCGCTGAGTACGCTTGCGCCATGACTGCGACCGTCGACGCCGTGCGTGCCCTTGCCGACCTGCCCGAGGTGGGCGAGAGTGTCGATCGTGCCCGTGAAGCCTGCACCGAACTGCGCTGGCACAACGCGTTGCGACGGCGCATCCCGCAGGCCGCCGCCGAGTCGCGTGTGCGCGGGGCGCGGGCCAGCGCCGCGCTGGACGGCGCCGAGGTCTCCGTCGACGTCGTGCGTGAGTTGGTCGTCGGGCTGACGTCGTGGCCCGAGGAGCCCGACCCGCTCGAGCGGGCGCTGCGCGGCGCGGTGCAAGCCACCGCCGAGACGGAGCATGCCCGAGACCTCGTGCTGACGTCCCCCGCTCAGGCCCTCGCACGCCTCCACGTCGCCGTAGCGGGGTCTTCGGCGGGTGTCGATCTGCCGCCCGACGCCGTAGGACGCCCCCGTCGCGATGACGAGGTGTGCGCCGAACTCGTCGAGGTCGGAGCGCCCGTGCCGGCACTGGAACTTCCCGCGCGGCTCGGAGGGCTCTACGAACTCGTCGCGTGCCATGACAAGGCACCGGTGGCGGTGGTCGCCGCCCTCGCTCATGCCGAGATCGCGACGATGCGCCCCTTCGTGCGCGGGAACGCGATCGTGGCGCGAGGTTTCGAGCGGGCCCTCGTGCAGGCCGCCGGGCTCGACCCGACGGGAGTCTGCGTGCCCGAGGTCGGCCACCTGCGCGAGGCGAGCGCGGGATACGTCGGGGCGCTCGCGGCGTATGCGACCGGCTCCGCGGACGGGGTTCGCCTGTGGCTGACGTTCTGCGTCGGCTCGTACGAGCGGGGCGCGCGTGAAGGCATGCGCATCGCGGACGCGGTCCTCGCCGGGCGGCTCGGCGGATTGTAAGCAATTGCCACCCACTTCAGGGTGGAGTCTTGGCGTGATGTGGGTGAAGTCTCAGTAAATCAACAGGTTCCGGCTTGGATTAGCGTGCCCACCGTGACATATTGAAGCAGTGCGCTCCCCTCGGGTCGAGCGCTGGCGTGCATGCCGCACCCCCAAGGGTATGCACGCATAGACAGCCCCCGTCGTCCCCCCGACGGGGGCTGTCGCTGTTCCTGGCCGGTGGGTGCGGCGGGGGCTGGAATTCGGCGGGCCCCGACGGAGGCGCTGAGGCCGCGACGGGCGGGTGCGTCATCCACAGGGTGTGACGGCTACGGCCGGTTTTTGCCCTCGCCTGCAGGCTGATCCACAGGTTCGGCTCTCGCGACCTTGGCCCGGGCTGGTGCCGGCCGTGACGGTGGAGCCATGAACGCATGGGACGACGCGGGGGCGAGATTCGAACTCCCCGGGCGGCATCGAAGCCGCAGTGAAGAGCAGTCCGCCGAGTCGGCGCGAGGCGACGGAGCGCGTGATGCCTGGCCGGATGGCGAGGTGTTCGCCGACGACGTCGATGATCTGGCCGGTTCGGGCGGTGGCATCGTCGGCGTCGGGGATGGGGCCCTCGAGGCCCCGCTCGTGCGTGGACGTCGCATCGCGGTGATGTGCCCCGATTCGAGCATCGACGGTGCGTGCTTCGGGGCTGCGCTCGCGGGGTATCTGGCGAAGGTCGCGGCGGCCAGCGGCTCGTCGAGACCGCCGGTGGCCCTCGTCGACGGTCAACCCGGAACGGGTGGGCTCGACGTGCTGCTCGACCTCGAGACGACGCCCGGTGCGCGCTGGCCGGCCCTGCGTGGCGCGGGATCCCACATCGACCGTGAGCGGCTGCTCGCCGCCCTGCCGCAGCGCGACGGGGTGGCGGTGCTCAGCCACACCGCCTCTCCCGCCGTCGTCGACGAGGAGTCGAGGCGCGCGACGCACGAGGCGCTCGCCCACGTCGCGGGGGACGTCGTGCACTGCCTGGCCGCGCATCCGCTGCCACGCCCGGGGGAATTCGACGTCATCGTGCTGCTCGTGCGCGGCACGCTCGCGTCGACGGCTGCAGCGCAGCACACGGTGCGAGCGCTCACGGAGCTCGCGCTGGACGAGCCGGGCGGCTCGGGCATCGCGCCGGTCGCGCTCGTCGCGCTCGAGACGCCGGTGCGTACGCGCTCCGTGCTCGCCGAATCGCTCGGTGCCCCGCTTGTCGCGGCCGGCCCGACGCGGTGGCGCATGAGCGCCCACTGCCCGGCCGACCTGCTCGCGGGCCGATGGCCGGGGCAGCGTGAGACGACGATGACCCGCCTCGTGCGCGACGTGTCGATGTTCGTCGCGCGCCTCGAACGGGAGCCGTCATGGGCGTAGCCGAAGGCATGTGGAAGGAGATCCACGCCGGGCGTGCACCGAGCGCGCGCTCGCTCGAATCGCTCGTGAAGCTCGACGCGCCGGTGTTCGGGCAGGAGCAGCGCGTCGCACTCGAGGCGCGCCTCGACGCCGATGTCCTCGGCGCCGGGCCGCTGCGTGAAGCGCTCGAACTCCCCGGGGTGAGCGACGTGCTCGTCAACGGCACCCGGGGTGTCTGGGTCGATCGCGGATGCGGCGTCGAACGGATCGCGCTCGACCTGGGCGGCGAGGAAGACGTGCGGCGACTCGCCGTGCGCCTCGCTGCCGCAGCGGGCCGGCGCCTCGACGACGCGAGCCCCTACGTCGACGCCGTCCTGCCCGGCGGGGTGCGACTGCATGCGGTGCTGCCGCCGCTCGTCGACCACGGCGCACACCTGAGCCTGCGTGTGCCGGGCGGCTTGCGAATCGGTCTCGGCGACCTCGTCGCCCGCGGCGCGATGGACGACGAGGTGGCCGCGCTGCTGCTCGCCCTCGTGCGGGCCAAGGTGTCCTTCGTCATCAGCGGTGGCACCGGAACGGGCAAGACCACGCTGCTCGCGGCGCTGCTGCGTCACGTGCCCCACGACGAACGCCTTCTCGTCGTCGAGGACGTACGGGAGCTCGCCGTCGAACACCCGCACGTGGTGCGACTCGAGGCGCGCTCCCCGAACGTCGAGGGGGTCGGCGAAGTGCCGCTGGCCGCGCTCGTGCGGCAATCCCTGCGCATGCGGCCCGATCGGATCGTCGTCGGTGAGGTGCGTGGCGCCGAGGTGCGTGAGCTCATGACGGCGCTCAACACGGGCCACGAGGGTGGGTGCGGCACCGTTCATGCCAACGCGGCGGCCGACGTGCCCGCGCGTTTCGAAGCGCTCGGCGCGCTGGCCGGCATGAGCCCCGAAGCAGTGCGCACACAGCTGCGGCCGGCGATCAGCGTCGTCATCCACGTCGAACGCGTCGACGGGATGCGCCGCGTCGCGAGCGTCGGGGTGATGGGGGGCGACCATCACGGCTTGCGGGTCGAGGCAGCCTGGCAGCGCGGTGTGCGCGCGGGTGCCTGGCCCGCTCTGTGCGACCTGGCAGGTGTGCGATGAACGTCATGACCTTGGCGCTCGCGACCGCCGTCGCCGTCATCGCTTGGCCGGCTCGGGTGCAGGCTCTTCCGCGGGAGGATCGGCGGCCGGTGCGAGGGGTGCGGCGCCTGAGCAGCAGCGATCCCGAGGCCGAATGCCTGCAGCTCGTGGACGCTCTCGTCACGGTGCTGCGCGCCGGGTCGGCCGTCACGCCGGCCCTCATCATGGCGCTCGATGGTGTGGGGGCCACCTCGGCGGGTGGGAGCGCGACGAGTGCCGGGTGGCAGCGGCTGCGCCTCGAAGCGGTGCGCGACGGTGATGTCGTGCAGGTCTGGCGCGACCTCGGACGCTTGTGGCGCAGCGCCGCGTTCGAGGAGGTCGCCGCGGCCTGGCAGCTGTCGGCGCGGCACGGATGCCCACTCGCCGACGCGATGGAGGGTGCCGCCCGCAGTGTGCGAGCACGGCGCTCGCATCGTGCGTGCGTGGACGGTGCGACGGCGGGTGCGAAGGCGAGCACGTCGGTGCTGCTGGGCCTGCCGGTGCTCGGGGTGGGCCTCGGGATGCTGCTGGGCGTCGACATGCTCGGTTGCTACAGCGGCTTCTCCGGGCTGGTGACGCTGTGGCCCGGGATTGCGCTCATGTTCGTCGGGGCGCGGTGGTCGCGTCGCATGACGGCGTCCGCGCTCAAGGCACCGACCGAGGCGGCGACGTCATGACGGTGTGGGTGCTGGTGGCGGCGAGCGCCGCTGCGATGGCGTTGTGGCCGAGTTCGACGCGGGCCGAGCGGCCCGTCCTCGTCACGAGCGACGAGAGCGACACGGCGGATCATCCGTTGGCGGTCGCCTCCTCCATCGATCTGCTCGCCCTCGCACTGGAAGGCGGGGCGCCCGCCGTCGTCGCGCTCGAGGCCGTGGGAGCGGCGCAGCGGGGAGGGCCGTCGACGGAGACGGCGTTTCGGGATGCCGGCGGGCTCGAGCTGCCGAACAGCGCAGGCTCGCCGGGGAACGCGGCCGGTGGCGTCAGTACGGTCAGCCGCGTCGCGGCGGCGCTGCGCTGGGGCGTGGACGAACGTAGCGCTTGGGCGCTCGCGCCGCCCGTCTGGCGTCCCGTCGCGACAGCCTTCGAACTGGCCGGACGTTGCGGCGCGGCGCCGAGCTCGCTGCTGCGGCAGGCGGCCGACGACCTGCGTCGCTCCGAGGCCGAACGTGTCACGCAAGCGGGCGCGAAGGCCGGCGTGCGCATCGTCCTGCCGCTCGGCTTGTGTTTTCTGCCCGCCTTCATCCTCATCGCCATCGTTCCGCTCGTGCTCGGGCTCGTGAAACTGCCCGCCTGAGCGCCCACACACTCCGTCGCCGCCGGCGCCGGGACGTCCACTCCGGACGACAACCGCACCACCTTCAAGGAGACAACCATGATCGCCACCACCCGCCGTACCCGTGACGAGCTGCTGCGCCGCTGGCGCGCCGCGAGCGAAGCCGCCGAGCACGGCATGTCGACCGCCGAGTACGCCGTCGGCACCATCGCCGCCGTCGCGTTCGCCGCTGTGCTCATCGCCATCGTCAAGTCCGACACCGTCCGATCCGCGCTCGAGGGCATCTTCTCCTCGGCACTGTCGACGCGCTGACGGCGAGGGCGACGATGACCACGCGGGCGACGGCGCTGGGGGTGGCGAGGGCGACCTCGTCGCGGGCGACGCTCACGGCGACGAGTGCTCCATCGACTCGAACGGCTCGGCCTGCGGCCGGTCGGGCGTCGACGAAGCCTGCGTCCGCGACCATGGGATGCAATCTGCCCACATGGTTGCGCCGTCGTTGGTTGGTCGACGAATCAGGCATGGCTACAGCGGAATTCGCCGTTGCGCTGCCCGCCGTTGTTGTCGTCGTCTCGCTCGTCGTCGCCCTCACGCAGTTGTTGTTGACCCATCATCGGACGTGGAACGCCGCCTCCGTCGCCGCCCGTTCGGCCGCCAGGGGTGACGGCGACGACGCCGTACGTCGCGCCGTCGCCGCGACGGGCGTGCCGGCGACGTTGAGCGTCGCTCGCGACGGCGGGTGGGTGACGGTCTCGCTCGTCGCCCGCCCGCCGTCGCCCCTCGGCTGGGTGCTGCCCGATGTCACGGCCCGTGCGGTGGCCGCTCAGGAAGAGGGCCCATGATCTGGCGATCCCGACAGCCGCGTCTACCCCAGCACGGGTCGACGCGTTCGTCGCAGCCGTCCCATCTGTGGCGCCGGCTGCCGCGCGCGTGTCCACGGACGTGGTCGCGGTCGTCCGCGCAAACACAAACACCGACACCGGCAAGGTCACGGACACCTGATCCGCGCGCACCTCGGACTCCGAGCGAGCGTGGTGGTGCGAGCGTCGTCATGGTGGGCGTCGTCGGGATGCTCGTCGCGCTGTTCGCGGGTGTCGCGACGTATGCGCGCATCGCCGTCGACGCCGAGCGCGTGAGGCTCGCGGCGGATCACGCGGCGCTGGCGGGTGCGTCCGTCGTGCTCGGCGCAGCGCGCCTGCCGGCAGGGGACGCCTGCGCGGCCGCCGGGCACAGTGCTCGCCTCAACGATGCGACGCTCACGACCTGCACCGAGTTGTCGACGGGGGTGCAGGTGACGGCACGTCGGGCCTCGGCCCTCGGGCACGAGGTGACAGCGACCGCCCGCGCCGGCGCGCCCGAAGACCACTCGGCCAGACAGACGTCAGCACCCCCGTCGCCGGTGTCAGGGCCGCACTCGACGGGTCGACAACCGGCCTCAGCCGCCCTCGAGGCGACGCGAGTCGTCGTCAGGCGCGTCGGCGAGGACGCACTCGAGCAGTGTGAGGGCGCCGGCCTTGTCGAGCGGGGAGTTGCCGTTGCCGCACTTGGGCGACTGGATGCAGGCCGGACAGCCGTGTTCGCAGCCACAGGAGACGATGGCGTCCTGCGTGGCGCGCAGCCACGTCGCCGCCCGTTCGTAGGCGCGCTCGGCAAAACCCGAGCCGCCGGGCAGGGCGTCGTAGACGACGACGGTGGGCATGTCCGTGTCGGGGTGCAGCGCGGTCGAGACGCCACCGACGTCCCACCGGTCACCCTGCGCGACGAGCGAGATCAGCCCGATCGAGCAGTGCTCGGCCGCGTGCAGAGCCCCGGGCGCGCTCTCTGGTGTCACGCCGGCGTCGAGCAGGTGCTCCTCGGGAACCGTCCACCACACACCCTTCGTCATGAGAGTGCGCTCGGGCAGATCGAGCGGGTGCTCACCGATGACCTCGCCCGAGGGCAGCCGTCGCAGAAAGCTCGTCACCTGCGTGCGCACCCGAATGGTGCCGTAGTGGACGCCGACGGCACCCCATGTCTGCGACCGATCCTCCTCGAGGATGTCGAACGAGCTGACGGAGCGAGCCGCCGTCGACCACCCCGGGTTGCCGCGCACGACGTGCGCACTGCCGTCGTCGAGGTCGAGGGACGTCACGACGAACGTGCGCCCTTGATGGACGTACACCGCGCCCGGGAAGACGCTCGAGTGGGCGCGCTCCCCGTCGACCGTGCCGAGCACGGCCCCGGTGCGCGACTCGACGATGCGCACGTCACTGCCGCCGTCGCCCCGCAACGAGACGTGGTCGCCGGGCCGGTCGTCGCGCGCCCAGTACCAGCCGCTCGGACGCCGACGCAGGACGCGCTGGGCGACGAGCGCCTCGACGAGCGGCCACATGTCCGCGCCGAAGAGAGCCTCGTCGGCGGCCGTCAGGGGCAGTTCGGCAGCGGCGCTCGCGAGCTGCGGCCCGAGCACGTACGGGTTGCTCGGATCGACGACGGTCGCCTCGACCGGGCGGTCGAAGAACACATCGGGATGATGGACGAGATAGGTGTCGAGCGGATCGTCGGCGGCGACGAAGACGGCGAGCGCGTCACGCCCCGAGCGCCCCGCCCGCCCGCTCTGCTGATGCAGCGACGCGACCGTCCCCGGCCACCCGGCGAGCAGGACGGCGTCGAGGCCGCTGACGTCGATGCCGAGCTCGAGCGCGCTCGTGGCGGCCACCCCGGCGAGGGTGCCGTCGCGCAGCCCGCATTCGACGGTGCGGCGTTCCTCGGGCAGGTAACCCCCGCGATAGGCAGCGACGAGGTCGGGGTCGAACCCGTGGTTCCACAGGCGGTTTCGCGCCATGTCGGCCATCACCTCGACACCCACACGCGAGCGCGCGAACGCGAGCGTCTGCACGCCGCGCCCGACCAGTTCGCCGAACAAGTCGGCCGTTTCGGCGACGGCACTACGACGCCCGAGGTCTTCGACTGTGAGGCCATCGTCCGCGCCGCCTTCCTGGGCGGCGCCACGATCCTGGGCAGAGCCAGGAGCAGCCTGGGCCGCGTCGCCATCCCGCGCGGCGTCGCCATCCTCGTCGCTCATCGCATCTGTGGCTGCCGCCACGGCCTCACCCATGGCCTCTGCCGCGCCCGGGGGCGGGCCGGGCTCCCACAGCGCGAACGTCAGGGCTGGGCTCGGCGAGCCGTCGTCGGTGACGGCGTCGACGTCGAGGCCTGTCAGAGCGCGGGCGTGTGCGGCGGGTTCACCGGAGGTCGCGGAGGCGAGCACGAACGTCGGGTGACTGCCGTAGCGCGCGGCGACACGGCGCAGACGTCGGATGACGCCGGCCGTGTGGGCGCCGAACACGCCGCGATAGACATGGCACTCGTCGATGACGACGAGGCGCAGCGAGCGCCAGAAGATCGACCAGCGTTCGTGAGCGGGCAGCATCGAGTGGTGGAGCAGATCCGGGTTGGTCAGGATGATGCCGGCGTGGTCGCGGATCCAGCGTCGCTCGTCCGGGGGAGTGTCACCGTCGAGCGTCGCGATGCGTGCGCCCGGGATGGCGAGAGCGTCGAGGCGCGCGCGTTGGTCGGCGGCGAGCGCCTTCGTGGGCGAGAGGTAGAGCGTCGTGGCTCCGCGGATCGCCGCGAGCGCGCTGACGGGCGGGTCGCCGGGGCGGCGCGCGAAGTCGGCGCCGTCGACGGCAGCCGTCAGCATCGGCACCTGGTAGGCGAGCGACTTGCCCGAGGCGGTTCCGGTCGCGACGACGACGTGGCGGCGCTCGAACACAGCGTCGAGTGCGGTTCGTTGATGCGACCACAGATGGTGGATTCCCTTGCCCTCGAACGCAGCTCGAACCGCAGGCGCCACCGCGTCGGGCCACTCGGCGAGCGAGGCCTCACGGGCGGGGCGCGTGCGCACGTGGGTGACACCACCGGTGCCGGCGTCACGCAGCGCGTCGAGCCATTGCTCGGGGCCCGCACCGTCAGTGCGCGTGACCGCAGAACTCATGCGCACCCTCCACCCTGGATCTCACCTCGAAGGAGATGAATGTGAAATCAACTTGCATTGACTTTTCGGCTTCCTGTGACAAAACTGAATTCCCAGAGAGCAGGCCTCGCCTGCGCCAGGATGAACCGTCGAGCAGCAGGAGCCCGGGCCGCGTGGAACTCAGAGTGAACCTTCGCCGGGACGACGGCATAGCCGTCATCGCCTTCGCCGGGGAGGTGGATGTGTACACCGCCCCCGTTCTGCGGGACGCCATCTCGAAGGTACTCGCCGCCGGTGACAAGGCGATGGTCGTCGACATGAGCGAGGTCAGCTTCCTCGACTCGACCGGCCTCGGTGTGCTCGTGGGGCGCCTCAAGGCCGTGCGGATGCTCGAGGGGGTCATGCGGGTCGTCATCACCAATCCCCGGGTGCTCCGCAACTTCCAGATCACCGGCCTCGAGAAGATCTTCACCATCGATTCCACCGCCGCTGACGCCGTCGCGGCGGTCAAGGCGGGCGCCTGACGCTCCGCCGGCGCGCGCCGGTCCTCATGGGGTCGGCGGCGTGCACCAGGTCAACGTCATACTGGGGTCATGTCTTCCCCGGCCCCTCACGTCGACGATTCCACGCGCGATCAGCTCGTCGCTCTGCGCGCTGACCTCGCTGCGGCGCCCTACACCGTCGAGGCGGTCGCCGACGTCCTCGGCCCGAGTGCGTCGGCCGCGCTGCACCGCGAACAGCCGACGGCTGCTCGCCGCATCCTGGCCGACGACGACAGTCCTGTCGCGACGATGGTGGCACTGTTCACGCTCGGTGGGCGTATGAGTCCGGCGCGGATCGAGGCGGCCTTCCCCGCCGCGGGGGTCGACGGTCTCACGGCGCTCGGGCTGCTCGCCGACGACGACACCCTCGAGCAGATGCGCGGAGACGGGGACGACCGCATTCTCGTCGCTACATGCGACCTGCGCCCGTACGGCGACGAGACGTCGTCATGGTGGCTGGCATCGGATCTCTCGGAGATCGCGACGGGCCAGGTGCTCGAACCCGATCATGTGCTCGGCATCGGTGGCGCGTCGACGACCCTCGCAAGATGGACCCCGCGACGCACCGTCCGCACCGCCCTCGACCTCGGCACCGGCTGCGGTGTTCAGGCCGCGCACCTCGCGGGCCACGTCGAGCACATCGTCGCCTCGGACCTCGCGACACGCGCGCTCGCCTTCGTCTGCTTCAACGCCGCTCTCAACGATCTCGACGTCGAGGTGCTCGCCGGTTCGATGCTCGAACCGGTCGCCGGCCGCCGATTCGACCTCATCGTGAGCAACCCGCCGTTCGTCATCACGCCGCGTCGCCCCGGCATGCCCGAGTACGAGTACCGCGACGGCGGTGCGGTGGGTGACGCCGTCGTGCGCAACCTGGTTCGCGACGTCGGCGCCCACCTCGAACCCGGTGGTGTCGCACAGTTCCTCGGCAACTGGGAGATGCGCGACGGCGAGACGTTCGAAGACGTCTGGGAGCGATGGCTCGACGGCGTCGACCTCGATGCGCTCGTGGTGCAGCGCGAGGTGCAGGATCCGTGTGAATACGCCGAACTGTGGGCGCGTGACGGTGGCGCGCCCGTCGGGTCGCCCGAGTACGACGCCATGTACTCGGCCTGGCTCGACGACTTCGCGGCGCGCGGCGTCGAGCGCATCGGCTTCGGCATCATCACGCTCCAGAGGCCGGCCGAACCCCGTCCCCGGTTCACCGATCTGCTCGACGAGCGCGGCTCTGTCGCCGCCGCCATGGGCCCGACGATCGACGCAGGTCTCGCCGCGCGGGCGTGGATGGCGCGTGTCGGAGACGACGCGGTGCTCGACTCGTTCTGGCAGGCCGCGCCGGACGTCACGGAGGAGCGTCACACGAAGCCCGGAGCGAGCGACCCGAGCGTCATCATGATCCGTCAGGGCGGCGGGTTCGGCATGTCGATCCAGGCCGACACCGTGCTCGCCGCGTTCCTGTCGGTCTGCGACGGATCGATGACGGCGCGCACGGCGCTGGAGGCCATCGCAACGCTCGTCGACGTGCCCGCTGACGACGCCGTCCGCGGCACGCTGCCGCTGCTGAAGCGCCTCGTCGCCAACGGTTTCCTCACCCGCGTCGAACGCTGAGCACTTCTGTGATCCCTGTCCCCTTCTGCGCTTTTCGTCCACATTCGAATGTAGACGAAAAGCGCAGAAGGGGAGGTAGATCGCAGTTGGGTACGGCCGGGGCGTCAGGCCAGCTGCCAGCTGCGCTTGCTCAGGCCGTACCAGAAGCCGTCGACGGTGGTCTGCGCTGACGCCGACGCCGCTCCGTCCGGGTTGGCGGCGCCGAGCGCGACGTAGAGCGGTGCCCAGTGCTCGGTGCGCGGGTGCGCCTCATGGGCGGCGGGGGCCTTCGTCATGAAGTCGAACAGCGCGTCGAGGTCGCCGCTCGCCATCGTCTCGGCGGCCCAGTGGTCGAACTCCGACGACGGCGCTGGCGGGGCGCCGTCAGCGTCACCACTCGGACGGAACCACCGCAGGTTGTGGGTCGTGAACCCGGAACCGATGATGAGCGTCCCCTCGTCGCGCAGCGGCGCGAGCTTGCGGCCCAGCTCGAACAGCTCGACGGGGTCGAGCGTTCGCATCGACATCTGCAGGACGGGCACGTCGGCGTCGGGGAACATCTCGACGAGGGGGACGTACGCGCCGTGGTCGAGACCGCGTGATGGGTCCTGGTGCACGGGCCGCTCGGGTGTGCCGACGAGGCGGGCCACCGATTCGGCGAGTTCGGGCGCGGCGGGCGCATCGTACGTCACCTCGTAGTACTTCTGCGGGAATCCCCAGAAGTCGTAGGTGAGCCCGGCGCCGCTCGTCGACGACACAGTGACGGGCGCATTCTCCCAGTGCGCCGAGACCATGAGGATCTGCTTCGGCTTGGGCAGTTCCTTGCCCCAGGCGGCCAGTTCGGCGGTCCAGGTCGCATCGTCCGCGAGGGGCGGCGCGCCGTGGCTGAGATAGGCGACGGGGAGTCGGTCGTCGGTGGCCTGTGTCGAGGTGCTCATACTGACGAAACTAGTTGACGTATCAACTTTATTCCAGTGGGTCCTCGAGTAGCCGAAACACCGCTCTCGGCCGTCCTCGACATTCCGCTCCGCCCTCGGGCGTCGGTGCAGGGCAGCGCTGTGGGTGCGGGGCCGGGGCGGCGTCACGCGGCCGGACCCGTCACGTCTGGGTCGCGGTGCCCCTCCCGCGTCGCGACGGAGGTGCTCCCGCTGCCCCACGACCGGCTGTCGGTCCCGTCGGGTACGGTCTAGACGACCGCACGCGAAGGCGACGACGAATCCGTGGCCCGTGCGCGAACCGAAGGAGCACCCCAGTGGCGTCAGGCAAGAAACTCGTCATCGTCGAATCGCCCTCGAAGGGCAACAAGATCGCGTCTTATCTGGGCAGCGACTACGTCGTCGATGCCAGCGTCGGGCACATCCGTGACCTGCCGACGCCGAGCGAGATGCCGGCCGACATGAAGAAGGGCCCGTACGGCAAGTTCGCCGTCGACGTCGACAACGGTTTCGCGCCGTACTACGTCGTCGACGCGAACAAGAAGAAGAAGGTCGCCGAGCTCAAGCGCGCTCTGAAGGACGCCGACGAGCTCTACCTCGCCACCGATGAGGACCGCGAGGGCGAGGCCATCGCGTGGCACCTGCTCGAGACGCTGAAGCCGAAGGTGCCGGTCAAGCGCATGGTCTTCCACGAGGTGACGAAGGAAGCCATCCAGCGCGCCGTCAACGACACGCGCGAGCTCGACATGCAGATGGTCAACGCGCAGGAGACGCGCCGCATCCTCGACCGTCTCTACGGCTACGAGGTGTCGCCGGTGCTGTGGCGCAAGGTGCGTGCGGGCCTGTCGGCAGGGCGTGTGCAGTCGGTCGCGACGCGCATGGTCGTCGAGCGTGAGCGGGAGCGCATGGCGTTCCGCGCCGCGTCATACTGGGACGTCGAGGGCGAGTTCGAGGCGAAGTCGAGCCAGGCCTTCACCGCCAAGCTGACGGGCGTCGACGGCGAGCGGGTCGCCTCCGGCCGCGACTTCGGCGACGACGGGCGCCTCAAGAGCTCGGGCGTGCGCCACCTCGACGGTGCGGCGGCCGAGAAGATCGCTGAGGCGACGCGAGCCGGCCACGCCGAGGTCAGTGCCGTCAGCGAGAAGCCGTACTCGCGCAAGCCGAGCGCGCCGTTCATCACCTCGACGCTGCAGCAGGAGGCCAGCCGCAAGCTGCGTCTGGGCTCGAAGGACACGATGCGCGTCGCGCAGCGCCTGTACGAGAACGGCTACATCACGTACATGCGTACCGACTCGGTCGCCCTGTCCGAGCAGGCCATCAGCGCCGCGCGTCAGCAGGCGCGCGACCTGTACGGCGCCGAATACGTGCCGGACGCTCCCCGCCGATACGCGGGCAAGTCGAAGAACGCGCAGGAGGCGCACGAGGCGATCCGCCCGGCCGGTGATCGCTTCCGCACGCCCGCCCAGGTCGCCGGTGAGCTGCGCGGCACCGAGTTCGCGCTGTACGAGCTGATCTGGAAGCGCACCGTCGCCTCGCAGATGGCGGACGCGAAAGGTTCGACGGCGTCGGTGAAGGTCGCCGTCGGGGTCGAGAGTTCGGGTATCGCCAAGCGCGCCGAGTACTCGGCGAGCGGCACCGTCATCACGTTCCGGGGCTTTCTCGCCGCCTACGAGGAGGGCCGCGACGCCGATCGTTACTCGAACGATGACGGCGAGCGTCGCCTGCCCAAGCTGTCCGAGGGTGTCGGCCTCGACGTGCTGCGCGCCGAGGCGTTGGGGCACGAGACGTCGCCGCCCGCGCGTTACACCGAGGCGACGCTGACGAAGGCACTCGAGGAGCGCGGCATCGGCCGCCCGTCGACGTACGCCGCGACGGTCGGCACGATCCAGGATCGCGGGTACGTGCGAACGCGCGGCAGCGCGCTCATCCCGACATGGCTCGCGTTCGCGGTGACGAACCTGCTCGAGACGCACTTCCCCAGCCTCGTCGACTACGACTTCACCGCCTCGATGGAGGAGGGGCTCGACCGCATCGCCGCCGGTGACGAGGAGCGCGCGGCCTGGCTCACGCGCTTCTACTTCGGCGACGAGGGTGAGTCGGCCGAGGGCCTCAAGCAACTCGTCGACGACCTCGGCGAGATCGACGCACGCGGAATCTCCACCATTCCGATCGGCGAGGGTCTCGTCGTGCGCGTCGGGCGGTACGGGCCGTACGTCGAGGAGGAGGTGCCGAACGGCATCGATCCGGCGACGGGTGAGGTCAAGGAGGGCTTCGACCCCGAGAAGGTCGGCGAGAAGCCGCGGCGCGCGTCGATCACGGACGACATCGCGCCCGACGAGATGACGCCTGCGAAGATCCGCGAGCTGCTCGACGCCTCCGACGACGACGGCCGCGTCCTCGGCACCGACCCCGAGTCGGGCCACGAGATCGTCGCCAAGTCGGGACGCTACGGCCCGTACGTCACCGAGGTGCTGCCGGAGGTGACGCCTGCCGACGGTGAGAAGCCGAAGAAGAAGGCGGCGAAGCCGAAGCCGCGCACGGCGTCGCTGTTCAAGGACATGGATCTCGCGACGATCGAGCTCGACACCGCCCTCAAGCTGCTATCGCTGCCGCGCGTCGTCGGCGTCGTCGAAGAGAAGGCGACGGCCGAAGACGGCACGGAGACGACGAAGCAGATCGAGATCACCGCGCAGAACGGGCGCTACGGGCCGTACCTCAAGAAGGGCACCGACTCGCGCTCGCTCGAGAACGAGGCGCAGCTGTTCACGATCACGCTCGAGGAGGCCGAGGCGATCTACGCCCAGCCGAAGCAACGTGGCCGCGCCGCCGCGAAGCCGCCGCTCAAGGAGTTCGGCGCCGACCCGACGTCCGGCAAGCCCGTCGTCGTCAAGGACGGCCGCTTCGGCGAGTACGTCACCGACGGCGAGACCAACGCGACGCTGCGCAAGGACGACGACGTCGAGACACTGACGGCCGAGCGGGCCTACGAGCTGCTCGCCGAGAAGCGCGCCAAGGGCCCCTCGACGCGCAAGAAGGCCGCCAAGAAGTCGACGAAGAAGGCTGCGACGAAGAAGACCGCCGCCAAGAAGACGACGACGAAGAAGACCGCTGCGAAGAAGACGACGGCCAAGAAGGCCTGACGACTCGCAGCAGCGTCATGACGCCCCGGTTCGAGCGTTGCTCGAGCTGGGGCATCGTCTGTCAGCGGATGAACGCGTCGAACGCGGCGATGCTCGCGTCGCATGCGGCGGCGTCCCCGTCAGGGGTGGCGAGGTCGGTGAAGAGGTGGCCTTCGCCGGGCACGACGACGACGTCGTCGAACGGCGCGCCCGAGGCGGTGACGGCGTCGCGCAGCGCGGTGACGTCGGGTTCGCTGATGAACGGGTCGACAGCATGGCGATGCACCTGGACGGGGACGCCGTTCCATGTTCCGTCGCGCGGCGCCTCGACGTTGTGCAGGAGCACAGCGGCACGCGCGTCGGGCCGCTTCGCCGCGAACGCCTGAGCGAAGAACGCGCCGAGCGAGAAACCGGCGAGGACGGCGTCGGCGGGCGCGTCGTCGAGTGCCGTGCGCGCACGATCCATGAGGGCGCGAACGCCCACGGCGTCGCGGTGGGCGAGCCCGTCGTCGGTCGAGACGAACACGTGCCCGTCGTAGTAGTCGGGGGTGACGACGACGTGGCCGAGCCCGCGCAGGGCGTCAGCGAAGTCGAGGACGGCCGTGCGCAGGCCGAGCGCTGAGTGGAACAGGACGATGTGAGCCATGGTCCCAGTGTCGTTCTTGAACGTGTTCAAAACATGCGAGGATGGGTGAGAGATGCGGCGCCGATGGGCGCGGCAGGACGACCGGGAGAGACATCATGGCGAAGATGCTCGGCGCAGGAATGACGGGGGCGGGCGCGTCGAGCGCCGGCTCGCTTTCGGGGTCGCGAACGTCCGTGTGGCACACGGGCGGGCGGGCCGCCGTCATCGGTGTGGGGTCTGTGGCGGCGGGTTTCGTCGTCTCGTCGGTCGCTGTCGCCGTCGCCTGGGTCCGCGGCCCTGCCGATGCCTACTCGCCCGCGAACTGGCTGAGTGACGCCGGGCTGGCGCTGGCGCTGCCGTGCGCCGTCATTGCGTGGGGCCTCGCGGCGTGGTCGTTGCACCTGACACGGGGGCTCAACATGGGGGCGCGGCAGTTCTCGCTCGTGCTGTGGGGCGCGGCGACGCCGTGCGTCTACGGCTTTCTCGCGATGCTCTCGTTCGGTGTGTTCGGTGGCGACTGGGCCGGTGGCGGGCTCTTCTGGTCGGCGACGACCCTGATCGGCTTCTGCATCTGGTTCGTCACGTTGACGCCGATGTTCATCATGCTCATCGCACGGCCTCTGCTCTCGCGCGACCCGGCGACGGTGCCAGACTTGCCCGGGGCCGCTGCGGTGAACGGTCGCGACGAGCGCGACGAGGACATCGAAACCGGGATGATTGGCGCGCGCGCCTGCCTGCGAGAGGTCTTTCGGCGCGAACCTTGACCCTGACGTGACGTGAGGCGATGGAGTGAGGTCATGACCGACGAACTGACGGTGGGGCAGGTGGCGGCACGTTTCGGCGTCACCGTCCGCACGCTGCATCACTACGACGCGATCGGGCTCGTGCGTCCGAGCGAACGTGGCTGGAACGGATACCGGCTGTACACGCCGGCGGACGTGCAACGCCTCGCTCGGGTCGTGCTGCTACGGCGCCTCGAGATGCCGCTCGCGGACATCGCCGAGGCGCTCGACGAACCGGCCGTGCTGGCGGCACTCCTCGTCGAGCACAGGGAAGCGGTCATGGCCAGGCGCGACGAGCTCGATGCGCTGGTCGACGCGATCGACACCGCACTCACATCGGAGGCAACCATGAGCAAATATCAGATCAGCAGCGCCGAGATGAAGGAGATCTTCGGCACCGGTTACGACGAGGCGTACGACGTCGAGGCGCAACAGCGTTGGGGTGGGACGGAGGAATTCGCAGAATCCCGGCGCCGCGCCAAGAGCTACGACAAGGCGACCTGGCATCGCATCAAGGCCGAGTCGGACGAGGTGTTGGCGGCATTCGCCACGGCGATGCGTGACGGCGCGGCACCCGGCAGCGCGCAGGCCGACGCCGCAGTTCAGGCGCACCGCGACCAGATCGAACGCTGGTTCAATCCGGTGCCTCTGCCGATGCTCCGGGGGATGGGCGCCATGTACAGCACCGACCCACGCTTCGCGCAGACCTACGACGACGTCGAGCCCGGCCTTGCCGCGTACGTCACGGAGGTGGTCGCCGCCTACTGTGACAGCCGGGGCTGACGGTCGACACGCGTCCCTCTCGCCGGGGCCGTGCTGCCGGCGGGCGTGGACCGCTGCCCGACTTTTGTGCATCTGCACGAGGAATGTGCCGCATATTCCTCGTGCAGATGCGCAAAAGTCGCGCAGCTGGCAGGCGGCGCTTGTCGCGACCCCGTACGGTGGCCCAGCGACGCTCCCCAGCAGGCGATTTCTGCGAGTTTCCGGGGTTGTCGGACGCACTGGGTAGGGTGAGCGCCATGCCCGACGACCTGCGCCTCGACGTCGAAACGCTGCGCGCCTCGAGTGACGTCATCAGCGACGCCACGACCGACGCCGTCGCAGATGTCGACGCCAACACCAAGGGCGCACCAAGTGTCAGCACCGCAGCCGGCGACGAGGTCGCGGCCGACGTGGCCGCGCACGGGCTGTTCGTCACGTTCGAAGGTGGTGACGGCGCGGGCAAGACGACGCAGATCGAGCGTGCCGCTGCGTGGCTGCGTGAACTGGGCCGTGAGGTCGTCATCACGCGTGAACCGGGCGGTACCCCGCTGGGCGTGGAGATCAGGCGGCTCCTGCTCCATGGCGACGACGTCGCGTCGCGCGCCGAGGCCCTGCTCTACGCCGCCGATCGGGCGCACCACGTCGAGACGCTCGTGCGACCGGCCCTCGCGCGCGGTGCGGTAGTGCTGCAGGATCGCTACATCGACTCCTCGATCGCCTACCAGGGCGCCGGTCGTGCGCTGGCCGCCGACGACGTCGAGTCCATCTCACGCTGGGCGACGCGCGGGCTGACGCCGGACGTCACGGTGCTCATCGACGTCTCGCCCGAGGTCGCGCGCGAACGTCGCGGCGCGCGCGGTGCCGAAGACAGGCTCGAACGTGAGGCCGACGACTTCCACACCCGCGTGCGCGAGCACTTCCTCTGCCTCGCCGCGCGCGACGAGGCGCGCTACCTCGTCCTCGACGCGGGTCGCTCGCGCGACGACCTCACCGCCGCCGTCCGCACACGACTCGAACAGCTCCTCAAGAGCGGCACGACGCGCGCATCAGGCGGCCCCTCATGAGTGACGTCGCGACGACCCGCCGGGTGCCGGGCGTCGGCGAGGGCGTATGGCGTGATCTCGTCGGTCAACAGGAGGCGGTGCGCACGTTGAGCGAGGCCGTCGGCGACGCCCGTCGCATGACGCATGCGTGGCTCATCACCGGCCCGCCCGGCTCGGGCCGTTCCAACGCGGCTCGCTCGTTCGCTGCCGCGCTCGAGTGCCCGCAGGGCGGGTGCGGGGAGTGTCGCGAGTGCCGGACGACGATCGACGGCTCCCACGCCGACGTGCAGATCGTCTCGACGAGCGGCCTCACGATCCAGGTGCGCGAAGCGCGCGATCTGGCGTTGCAGGCGCAGTCGTCGCCGACGGTCGGGCGCTGGCGCGTCATCGTCATCGAGGACGCCGACCGTCTCACCGAACGCGCCGCCGACGCGCTGCTCAAGGCGCTCGAAGAACCCGTCCCGCGCACCGTGTGGCTGCTGTGCGCGCCGAGCGTCGAGGACGTCATCGTGACGATCCGCAGCCGTTCACGCCACGTCCGCCTGCGCATCCCGCCGCCCGACGACGTCGCCGAACTGCTCGTGCGCCGCGACGGCGTCGACCCCGCCATGGCGGCGTACGCGGCACGCGCGGCGCAGTCGCACATCGGCATCGCGCGGCGCCTGGCGCGTGACGAGGGGGCGCGCATCCGGCGGCGCGAGACGATCCTGCTCGCGCTGCGTATCCGCGGGCTCGGCGACGCCATGAAGGCGGCAGCTGATCTCGCCTCGATCGCCGAGGACGAGTCGGGTGCATCGTCGGGGGAGCGCAACGCCGCCGAGAAGGCCAAGCTGATGGAGCAGCTCGGCGCCGACCCGAGCGCGCGCACGCAGCCGCCCCACGTGCGCTCGGCGATCAACCAGCTCGAGAAGGAGCAGAAGACGCGGGCGACGCGTTTCGGTCGTGACGTCATCGACCGCGCCCTCGTCGATCTCGCCTCGATGTATCGCGACGCGCTCGTGGTGCGCTGGGGCGATCCGGTGCCGCTCGTGAACGCCGACATCGTCGACGACGTCGGCCGGCTCGCGCGCGCGTTCACCCCCGAAGGGCTGCTGCTCGCGCTCGACGCCATCAGCACCGCGCGTGAGCGCATCGCCGCCAACGTCCCCCCGCTGCTGGCCCTCGAAGCCATGTGCATCTCGCTCGAACTGCCCTCATGAGGCAGCCGGATAGGAGTCGCCCCGTGAAGAACATCGCGCGCTCGCGCCTGACGCAGGTGGCCGCGCTCGCGGCTGCGTCGATGCTCGCCGTCGGTGGGTGCAGCACGTCGCCTCCCACCTCGTCGGCGTCGTCGGACTCATCGGGCGGCGGCGCTGCGTCCGCCTCGTCGGCCGCGGGAACGGCCGCGACCGGTCCGCTCAGTGCGTTCTACACGCAGAAGCTCGACTGGAAGAGCTGCGACGATGGCGAGTGCGCGAAGCTGCGCGTGCCCATCGACTACGCGAAGCCCAGTGGGCCGAGCATCGAGGTCGCCGTCAACCGCATGAAGGCGACGGGGACGAAGAAAGGCTCACTCGTCGTCAACCCCGGCGGCCCCGGTGGCTCGGGCGTCGACTATGCCGCGGCGGCTGACCAGATCGTCAGCAAGTCGGTGCGCGACAGCTACGACATTGTCGGGTTCGACCCGCGCGGTGTGCAGCGTTCGGCCGCGATCACGTGCGTCGACGACGCGACGCTCGATCAGTTCATGGGTTCCGACCCCTCACCCGACGACAAGAGCGAGCAGAACGCGCTGCTGGCCGGCGACAAGAAGCTCGCCGACGCGTGCAAGAAGAACGCCGGCCCGCTGCTCGGCCACGTCAGCACCGAGGAGGTCGCGAAGGACATGGACGTCCTGCGCGCGGCTCTCGGCGAGCAGAAGTTGAACTTCCTCGGCAAGTCGTACGGCACGATGCTCGGCGCGACGTACGCCGACCTGTTCGCGAAGAACGTCGGGCGCATGGTGCTCGACGGCGTCCTGCCGCCCGATCTGACGATGCAGCAGATCAACGAGGGGCAGGCGACCGGCTTCGAGAAGGCGCTCGACGCCTACCTCGCCGATTGCGTCTCGGGCGGCAAGTGCCCGCTCGGGTCCGACGCCGCGTCCGCGAAGAAGAAGCTGCAGACCTGGCTCGCCGGCCTCGACGCCAAACCCATCAAGGCGAGCGGCGACAAGCGGCTCAGCACCCTGACGGAGGGCTGGGCGATCAACGGAATCGCCGCGTCGCTCTACGACCAGGCGAAGTGGGGTGAGCTGACGCAGGCGCTGCGCAGCGCACTCGGTGGTGACGGCACGCAGCTGCTCAACGCGGGCAAGAGCTACGCCGAGCGCAACGACGACGGCACGTACCAGAGCAACATGATGCAGGTGCTCAACGCCGTGACGTGCCTCGATCGGCCCGCGCCGACCGGCGGCGTGGCCGAGTACGAGAAGGACGCGGAGGCGTTCTCGAAGAAGGCGCCGACGTGGGGCAGGCAGATGGCGTGGGCCGGCGCGGTGTGCGCCGACTGGCCGGTCAAGACCACGGGCAGACCGCACGAGGTGAAGGCGGCCGGGTCGGCGCCGATCGTCGTCCTCGGCACGACCCGTGACCCCGCGACGCCGTACGAGTGGAGCGAACGCCTCGCCGGTGAACTGCAGAACAGCCGTTTCATCAGCTACGACGGTGACGGCCACACCGCCTACGGGCGCGGCTCCCAGTGCGTCGACAATGCCGTCGACCACTACCTCGTCGACGGCTCCGATCCTGCGAAGAAGACCACCTGCTGAATCGGGCTGACGGCGCGTCCTACGCCGGGCGCACCGAGCCGCCGTAGGCGCCCAACCATGGGGAGGCGCCGCGGCTGCTGGGGTTGGTGCCCCCTGGGGCAGCGAGCGGGCGGGATTGGCGCCCCCCGCGCCGCTCGTGTAAAGTTTTGCCTCGCTGCCGGAGATATCCGATCAGCGGTTGCCGCTTTAGCTCAGTCGGCCAGAGCGTCTCACTCGTAATGAGAAGGTCGTCGGTTCGATTCCGACAAGCGGCTCCGAAGAAAGGCCCCCGAAGATTCGGGGGCCTTTCGCGTGCCCGGGCCGGCCGGCGATCCAGCCCGCCCACGAGAAGCACCGGTACAGCGGCGAGCGCCACGTCGGCCGTCGCAGGTCAGTGCTCGAAGTCGTCGTCGCGGAACTCGCCGTCGGGGCGCACGTCGTTGCGGGCGAGGTCGTTCTCACGACCGCGGAGTTCGACGCGGCGGATCTTGCCCGAGATCGTCTTGGGCAGCTCGGCGAACTCGAGTCGGCGCACACGCTGCCAGGGCGCGAGTCGCTCGCGGGCGAAGGCGAAGATGCTCTCGGCAGTCGCCGCATCCGGCGAACTGCCTTCGACGAGAACGAGATACGCCTTCGGGACGGCGAGTCGCACGGCGTCGGGGGCGGGCACGATCGCCGCTTCGGCGACGGCAGGGTGCTCGATGAGCACCGACTCCAGCTCGAACGGGCTGATCTTGTAGTCGCTCGCCTTGAACACGTCGTCGGTGCGCCCGATGTAGCTGATGTACCCCTCGTCGTCGATCGCGGCGACGTCGCCCGTGTGGTAGAAACCGCCCGCCATCGCGTCGGTGTTGCGGGCCTCGTCGCCGAGGTAACCCGTCATGAGTGGCAGGGGGTGGGCGGCGAGGTCGAGGCAGATCTCGCCCTCACCGGCGCCGTCGAGCCGTTCGCCGCTCAGCGGATCGACGATGACGACGGGCACGCCCGGCAGCGGGCGTCCCATCGACCCGGGCTTCACCGCCGAGCCGGGCGTGTTGCCGACGGCGGCCGTCATCTCCGTCTGGCCGTAGCCGTCGCGGATCGTCAGGCCCCACGCCCGTTCGATCTGCGTGATGACCTCCGGATTGAGCGGTTCACCCGCGCCGATCAGTTCGCGCAGCGCGCCGCGCCCACCGGTCAGGTCGGCGTTGATGAGCATGCGCCACACCGTCGGCGGCGCACAGAACGTGGTCACCTCGCGGGCGCGCAGTTGCTGCAGCAGGGCGGCGGGGGAGAAGCGCGTGTAGTTGTAGACGAAGATCGTCGCCTCGGCGATCCACGGCGCGAAGAAGCACGACCATGCGTGCTTCGCCCATCCCGGGCTCGAGATGTTGAGGTGGACGTCACCGGGGCGCAGACCGAGCCAGTACATCGTCGACAGGTGACCGATCGGGTAGGAGGCCTGCGTGTGCTCGACGAGCTTGGGGCGACTCGTCGTGCCGGAGGTGAAGTAGTACAGCAGCGGATCGCCCGGCGCGGTGCCCGGGTGCTCGGTGGGCGGGACGTCGCCGACGCGGCGATACGCCCCGTGCAGGTCGGACCACCCGTCCGCCGCGCCGACGCTGAGCCGCGTGTACTCGCCCGGCACGCCCGAGAACTTGTCGACGTCGCCCGCGTTGGCGACGACGTGCCGCACCCCGCCGCGCGCGATGCGGTCGCGCAGATCGGCGGGCCCGACGGCCGTCGTCGTCGGCATGATGATCGCGCCGAGCTTCATGACGGCGAGCATGAGATCCCACAGTTCGATCTGGTTGCCGAGCATGAGGACGACAGGGTCACCGCGCCTCACGCCCTGCTCTGCGAGCCACGTGGCGACGGCGTCGGAGCGGCGCGCCATCTCGTCGTACGTCACTTCGAGCGACGAACTGTCCTCCTCGACGATGACGATGGCTGTGCGGTGGTTGCCGCGCGCGACGGTGTCGAACCAGTCGATCGCCCAGTTGAAGCGGTCGCCGACATCGGGCCACGTGAACGTCGCCACAGCGTCGTCATGGCGTCCGCGCAGCTCGAGGAGTGAGTCGCGCGCGGCGCGGTAGGCCTCGGTGGGGGAGAGGTTGGAGGCGGTGGTCGTCATGGGACGACATTGCCAAATGCGAGCCCGGTTACTGCGTGGTACGTGTGAAGTGGGTCACGTTCACAGCCACCCGTTCTCCTGCGCGATGCGCACGGCATCGGCGCGGGTGCGTCCGCTCGTCTTGCCGATGGCTGACGACAGGTGGTTGCGCACCGTGCCCTCCGACAGGAACACGGCGCGGGCGATATCGGCCACGGTGCCGCCGGCTGCGGCGGCGCGCAGGACGTCGAGTTCGCGTGCCGTCAGCGGTGATTCGCCGAACACGAGACTGTCGGCGGCGAGCTGCGGGTCGACGACACGCAGGCCCGCGTGGACGCGGCGCACGGCGTCGGCGAGTTGCGTCGCCGGGGTGTCCTTGACGACGAACCCCTGCACCCCCGCCTGCATCGCGCGCCGCAGGAAGCCGGGCCGACCGAACGTCGTGACGATGAGGATCTTCACCGCGGGCAGCGCCTGACGCAGCGCGGCGCTCGCCTCGAGGCCGTCCATGCCGGGCATCTCGACGTCCATGAGGACGACGTCCGGCGCGTGCTCGCGGCACGCGTCGAGCACCTCGTCACCCCGCCCGACCTCGGCGACGACCTCGAGGTCGCTCTCCAGATCGAGCAGTGCCGCGAGCGCGCCACGCACCATCGCCTGATCGTCAGCGATGAGAAGTCGGATCGTCATGGTCGGCCTTTCGTCGTCGTTCCCCGCAGGGCGAATCCACCTGCGTAGGCGCGCCTCACTCGACGCCCCGTCGCTCGGCAGCTGCGCCGTCGTCGGTGCCCGAGGCCGGCGCATCACGCGTCAACACGTCCAGCGTGAACCCGTCGTCGCTGCGCGTCTCGACGACGGCACCGACGGCCGCGGCGCGTTCGCGCAGACCCGTGAGCCCGTTACCGTCGCCGGCGTTCGCAGCAGCGCCACGACCGTCGTCGCGCACACTCAGACGCGTCGGGGAGAGAGCGATCGTCACGTGCGAGGCGCCCGCGTGGCGGATGACGTTCGTCGTCGCCTCGCGCACGGCCCAGGCGAACAGTTCACGCAGGTCGGGGGAGACGTCGTCGACGTGGCGGGGCAGGTCGACGGCGATACTGGCGTCGGCGAATGCCCTTCTCGCCCGGGCGAGTTCGCCCGACAGCGACATCTCGCGATACCCCGAGACGGTCGTGCGCACGTCGGCCAATGCCCCGCGCGCCAGCTGCTCGAGCTCCGCGATCTGCGTCTTCGCCTTCTCGGGATCGACGTCGACGAGCTTGCCCGCGAGCTCCGCCTTCATCGTGATGACGGTGAGCGAATGACCGAGGATGTCGTGCAGATCGCGCGCCATCCGGTTGCGCTCGTCCTGCACGCGCAGCAGCGCTGCATCCTCGCGGGCCGCTTCCGCGTCGCGTGTGCGTTCGGCCGAGAACGCGCCGAGCCCGGAGGCCAGCCCCGACGCCACGGCCGCGAACAGCAGGCCCGGCTGCAGCGACGAACCGGTGAGCGCGTGGCCGAGCGACGCCGTCGCCGTGACGACGCTGAGCGCGAGCGCCGCGCCGAGCAGCGGCGTCATCCCGAGCATGAAGATGACGAGCGAATACGGCAACAGTGCGAAGGCGTCCTGGCCGATGAGGGGCGCTGCGCTCAGCATGCAGGCGGCGACGACGAGCGCCGACGTCGCGACGACGGCCTGCGTCGAGCGGGTGCGCGGGGTGCCGCTCCAGAGCCGACGCATCGTCGCCGCGATGACGGGGACATAGACGGCCGCGCCCGCAAGCAGCAGCAGGGCGCCGGCGGTGCGGCGGCCGCCGTCGGCGATGTTCTCCGTGACGGGTTGCACGAGGAAGATCAGCCAGAACACGACCCAGAACCAGGCGAGCATGCCGCGGGTGCGCGCGCGCCGGGCGCCGACGTTGCGGGTGCGGGCCTGCTCTCGAGGCCAGGCCAGGGCGGGTCGTCGCGGGCTCACGTGGCCCAACCTATCCGGGTCGCACGGGCCTGGTGGCGGATCGTGCACGCCGCCGTGCTGGCCGGCAGAGTCTCGATCCGGCACCGGGCGTCGGGGTACGCGTTGCTCACACGCGCGCCGTGTCGCGACGGAAGCTCCAGGCGGCGCCACCGATGAACAGCAGGCCCCACGCGACGAGGTTGAGCGCCCACACGAGGTGGAAGCTGCCGTGACCGCCCGACGTCGTGAGCGACAGCGGCCACTGGGCGAGCTTGCCGATGCCGTACATCGGCGTGAACTGGGCGAAGTGATCGAACGTCGAGCCGTCCTTGATCGGGAAGAAGATGCCGCCGAGCATCGACATGATGGCCATGAGCCCACCGAGCATCTGCATGACGGAATCACTCGGCAGCAGGTATCCGAGCAGCAACCCGAGCGCCGCGAACACGAGCGAACCCGCGACGATGACGGCGCCCGCCTCGAGCCACGACAGCACGTCGGCGTGCGCCTTGCCCGAACCGAGACCGGCCGCGAACGTCACGCTGACGGCGATGAGCGCCATGACGATCGCGGCGATCATCTTTATGACGATGTACGCGACCGGTTGCAGAGGCGTCAGGCGCAACTGCCGGGACCACCCCGCCGCGCGCTCGATCGAGACGCTCGCGCCGGCGCTGGTGGCCGCCATGATCGCGCCGTACAGCGCCATGTTCACCATGAGATAAGCGTTGACGTTCGCGACCACACCGTTGCCGATCACCTGATCGCCCTCGGAGATCGAACTCGCGACGAAGAAGAACATCGCGATGGGGAAGATGAGCGTGAAGATCAAGCTGCGCCTGTTGCGCAGCACCCGCCTCAGCTCCAGGCCCATGACGCGGGCGTTGAGGCCGCTGCCTCGCGGCGCTCGACGCTCCGACGGGTCGAGGGGCGCGCCGTCGAGACGCGGGGTGAAGGTGCTCGTCGTGGTGGACATGGCAGACCTGCTTTCGAGAGGGGCGCTCGTCCTCTGCGTGCAAATGCACCCGGGTGCATCTGCACGCAGAGAACAGGGTGCCGACGTGGTCGGGATGGGGAGCGAGAGGTGAAGTGAGGAAGCGCGAGAGAGGGTGAGAACCCGAAGGGGTGAGGGGGAAAGGCCGTCAGCGGGACACGGTGGCGCGCGCTTCGGACGGCGAGGTCAGCTCGACGAAGGCGTCCTCGATGCCGCGCGAGGTGATGTCGAGGCTGTGCGCCGTTGTGCGCGTGAGGAGTTCGCGTGCGACGGCGTCGCTGTCACTCGTGTGGACGACGATCTGGTCGCCGTGGACGTCGACGCCCGAGACGCCCTCGATCGCCTCGACGAGGGCGATGTCCGCGTCGGGCCAGGTCGCGCTCACGCGTCGGCCACCGCCCGCTGCGCGGATGTCGCTGCTCGAGCCGTCGGCGACGATCTCGCCGTCCCGCATGACGACGACGCGGTCGGCCCACGCGTCGGCCTCCTCGAGGTAGTGGGTGGCGAACAGGATCGTTCGGCCGCGCGCGGCGTCGGCATGGATGGCCTCCCAGAAGGCCCGGCGGGCGTTGACGTCCATGCCTGTCGTCGGTTCGTCGAGCACGATGAGCGCGGGGTCGGGCACGAGCGCCATCGCGAACCGCACGCGCTGCTGTTCGCCCCCGGAGCACTTGCCGAGGCGCCGGTCGGCGAGGTCGGTGATGCCGGCGGTGGCGAGGACGTCGTCGACGGGCCGGGCGTCGGGGAACAAGGCGGCGACGTACTCGACGCTCTCGCGCACCGTCAGATCCTTGAGCAGTCCGCCGGTCTGCATGACGGCGGCGACGAGGCCACGCGCGACGGCCGCGTGCGGCGTCATGCCGAAGACGGTGACGTTGCCCGTCGTCGGTTCGCTCAGGCCGAGGATCATGTCGATCGTCGTCGTCTTGCCCGCGCCGTTGGGGCCGAGGAACGCGACGACCTCGCCGGGCGCGATCTCGAGGTCGACCCCACGGACGGCCTCGACGCGCCCGTGCTTGCCGGGGAAGGTCTTCGTCACGCCGGTGAGGGTGATGGCTGCGTTGTTCATGCCTCCAGCCTCGTCGCGGTGGGCGGAGCGGGCCTCGGGCGGACGTCACGACCGCGCCATGACAAGTGTCGCGAGTCGACGCTGCGGCGGCGGCCGGCCGTCAGTATCGGCGGTTCAGGGGTCACGCTTCACCGCGAGATCGCGCGTGACAGAGTGAAGGCATGCCCAGTCCGCCGACGAAACCGACGCGTAGCCCTGTGACGAAGGCGGGCGCGGGCACCGCTGTCGGCTGGATGAGTGTTGCCGCCGTCATCACGATCCTCGTGACGCGCGGCTACCTGCTCGCGACGGGTTACCCGCAGGTTGGCGGCGAGATCTTCCACATCGCACACGCCGTGTGGGGTGGGTTGCTGCTCATGATCGCGTTGACGGTCGTGCTGTCCCTGGCCAATCGGTGGGCGACGGCGTTCGCCTCGATCGCGGGTGGCATCGGCATCGGGTTGTTCGTCGACGAGATCGGCAAGTTCATCACGAAGGACAACGACTACTTCTTCCCTCTCGCCGCGCCCCTGTGCTACGCGATTCTCGCGGCGCTCGGGGTGGCCGCGATGCGGGTGGGCTCGCAACGGCCGCCCCACGCTCGCAATCACCTCTACGCCGCGCTCGAACTCATGAAACCGGCGGCTGACGGGCCGCTCACGCGCAGCCAGGTCGAGACGATCGAGGGTCACCTCGACGCCGTCAGGCGCGACGAGCCGACGGGGCAGGAGCGCGCCATCGCCGAGGGGCTGGCGCAGGCTCTCGACGTGGCGCGAAGCCAGGCCGTCCCCGATGACGAGCGTCGCGTCGGGCGGATGATGGAGCGTCTCGACGCGGTCGAGGAGCGGCTGCTGCCGCCGAGCCGTCAGCGCAAGCTGAGCCGTCTCGCGCTGGGCGTGCTCGCTGTCGTCGGTGTCTTCGCCGGTCCGGGCGTGTTCGTCTACTCGCTGTGGCAGGCCTACGGCCCGGACGCCGTCAGCGGCCACAACAGTCTCCTCGGCGACCACCCGGGCAAGGTCGCGTGGACGGCCGCGAGCGTCGCCGCGCTCATCGGCACCGTCGCCGCGTTCTTCGCCTGGCGAGCGGTGAAACGACTCGGTGACGACAGCAGCAGCCTCGCCGACGGCGCCCGCTGGGGCATCGCGGCGCTGTTGCTCATGCTCGGCGGCGTCAATCTGCTCAACGCCTACTTCAACCAGTTCCTCGTCTTCATCAATGCCTGCCTCGAGGCAGGCGTCGTCGGGCTGCTCGCCCGCGTGAAGAGCCGCGCCGACAAAGCCGCGAAGACGTTGGGGCACGACCACTCCTGACGGCGGCCGAACTCCGTGGTCGCGCGCTTGCACGCACGAACAGAGACGGTTGGACGCACTTGCCCGACACGCCCGCGGGCTGACGGTGTCAGCCCCGTGACGGCTCGCGTTCGCCGACCGGCTGGCGCGCGAACCACGCCGCGAGGATGGCGCCCGAGACGTTGTGCCACACCGAGAACACTGCCGACGGCAGCGCGGCCAGCGGCGAGAAGTGCACCTTGGCCAGCGTCGCGGCGAGGCCGGAGTTCTGCATGCCGACCTCGAACGCGAGCGCGCGGCGCGCCTTCACGTCGAGCCCGGCGAACCGGGCCGCGATGTAGCCGAGCAGCAGCCCGAAACCGTTGTGCAGCACGACGGCGAGGAAGACGATGCCGCCGACCTTCGCGAGCTTTCCGGCGCTGCCGGCCACGACGATCGCGACGATCCACGCGATGACGAACGCGCTGATCCACGGCAGCGCGGGCGCGATGGCGCGTACGCCCTTGTCACGGATGATGAGCCTGACGACGACGCCGAGCACGATCGGCACGAGCACCGTCTTGACGATGTCGACCATCATCGACCCCGCATCGACGTGCAGGTACGACCCGGCGAGGAACGCCGTCAGCAGGGGTGTGACGACGGGAGCGGCGAGCGTCGAGACCGTCGCGACGGAGACGCCGAGGGCGACGTCTCCCTTCGACAGGAACGTCATGACGTTCGACGCCGTCCCGCTCGGCGCGCAGCCGACGAGAATGAGCCCGACGGCGAGCTCGGGGGAGAGGTTGAGTGCGTGCGCGATGATCCAGCCCGCTCCCGGCATGATGACGTAGTGCGCGGCCAGCCCGATGAGCACGGCCCACGGGCGGCGCAGGACGGCGGCGAAATCGCGCGGCGTCAGCGTCAGCCCCATCGTGAACATGACGACGCCGAGCAGGTACGGCACCCACGACGCGTGTGACGTGAACGTCGACGGGCTGTTGTACCCCCACAACCCGGCGATGACGACGACGATCGGCAGCACCGTCACCGCGATCATGGCGGCGCGACGCTGCGCGGGCGTCTCGACGGCGTCGGCGCCGCTCGTCGAGTGGGTGGTCGCTGAGTCGGTGGTCACCGAGTCGGTGGTCGCGGGAGTGGGGTGCTGCTCGTTCGTCACATTCGTCAGAGTAGAGGCGGGCGCCGACAGCAGTTGGCGATGTTCACGCAGCGGGTCCAGCCGTGCCGACGGTGCGAGGTGGGGGGCGCGAAAAGCGTTGCCGCCGGGGCCCGCTCAGAGCATCGTGGCTGCGGCGGGGTCGCTCGCATGCGTAGAAGCGACGCCGGGCAACATCGAGAACCGAACTAAACTGGCGTCACCATGACGTCCCACACCGCCGCGCCCGTTGACACGCCCACCTCGAAACTTGTCGCCCCGCTCGGTGGGCGACGCGCCTGGGCGATCTGGACCGCGGCGGTGAGCGTCTACGTCCTCGCCGTGTTCCACCGCACGTCGCTCGGCGTCGCGGGCATCCTCGCGGCGCAGCGCTTCGGGATCTCGAGCGGACAACTCGCGACGTTCGCGATGGTGCAGTTGCTCGTCTACGCCGTCATGCAGGTGCCCGTCGGCGCGATGCTCGACCAGTTCGGTTCGAAGAAGCTGCTGGCCGCCGGAACGCTGACGATGACGCTCGGGCAGGCGTGGTTCGCGTTCGCGTCGACGTTCGCGCAGGGCATCGGCGCGCGCGTCCTCGTCGGCATGGGCGACGCGATGATCTTCGTGTGCGTCCTGCGCATCGCGGCGTTGTGGTTTCCGGTGCGACGCGCGCCGATGGTCACGCAGATCACCGGGTTCGCCGGCCAGCTCGGCTCACTCCTCGCGGCAGGCCCACTCGCCGTCAGCCTGCACAGCCTGGGGTGGCGCACGACGTACCTCGGCGCGGCGGCGTTCGGCGTCGTCCTCGGCGTCGTCATGTGGTTCGTCGTCATCGACTCGCCGACGCACGACGAGCGCCGCGACTCGATCCGCCTGCGCGCCGTCGGGCAGACACTCGCGCAGGTGTGGCGCGAGCCCGGCACGAAGCTCGGCCTGTGGGCGCACTTCACCGCGCAGTTCTCGATGAATGTGTTCATGCTGCTGTGGGGTTTCCCGTTCCTGACGAAGGGGCAGGGCCTGTCCGAGGGTGCCGCCAGCACGCTGCTCAGCATCATGGTCGTGACGATCATCGTCACGAGCCCACTCATGGGCACGTTCACCGCCCGCTTCCCGCACCGACGCTCCGTCGCCGTGTTCGCCGTCGTTCTCACCGTCATCACGCTGTGGACGATCGTGCTGCTGTGGCCCGGCCGTGCACCGTTGTGGTTGCTCGTGCTCCTGTGCATCGCAATGGCGTTCGGCGGACCAGGCTCGATGGTCGGCTTCGACGTCGCCCGCTCGTTCAACCCCGCCGCACGCATCGGCAGCGCCAACGGCATCGTCAACGTCGGCGGCTACGTCGCGTCCGTGACGTGCATCGTCCTCATCGGCCTCGTGCTCGACCACGTCGCCCCCGGCGGCCCGGCGACGTACGACGTCGAGGCGTTCCGCAAGGCGATGAGTGTGCAGTACCTCGTGTGGGCACTGGGCCTGGCGATGATGTGGCACTACCGCCGCCGCACCCACGACGTCGTCCTCGCCGACGACGACTACGCGCACCTGCGCGCGGGCGTCTCCCGCCGCCGCACCGAGCGCGCCGGGGCGGCCGAACACCGAGGTGCTACCCGCGCGTAAGCCCCTCCGCCGTCGCGAGCCTGTGCCAGGGTGGCGGAATGAACGAGTTGAGCAAGGGAGCCAACGCGCCCCTCGGCGGCACCGGCCTCGCCATCACGGTCGTCGGCACCCAGCCGGGCACGGTCGACCTCATGGTGCTGCAACTGACCGCAGACGGGGTCGTGCGCACCGACGACGACTTCGTCTTCTACAACCAGCCCCGCTCACCCGAGGGCGCGGTGCGTCTCGATGGTGGTGACATCACCGTCGACCTGTCCGCGCTCCCGCCGCAGATCGAACGTCTCGCCGTCGCCGTCGCGATGGATGACGCGGCGCCGGGCTCGCTCGCCTCGTCCCCGCAGCTCGCCGTCACGATCGACGCGCACGGTGAGCAGTACGCCGTCACCGCAACCGGATTCACGAGCGAACGCGCGGCGGTGCTCGTCGAGATCTACCTGCGAGGCGGCGCCTGGAAGGTGCGCAACGTCTCCGCAGGATGGGACGGCGGGCTGCCCGCGCTCCTGCGCGAGCACGGCGTGAGCGTCGAGAACGACACGCCTCAGACGCCCCTCGCGGCCGCCTCGACAGCTGGACCGCTCCCCGCCACGCCTCCTGTGGCTGCGCCTCCTGTTGCTGCGCCGCCTGCCGCTGCGCCGATGCCGTCGTCGAGCGGCCCGGTCGATCTCGGCAAACGCACGGGGGCGATCAGCCTGACGAAGGGGCAGCGTGTCTCGATCGAGAAGTCGCCCGTCATCACGGCTCGCATCGAGTGGCCGGCCGCCACCGACTACGACGTCTTCGCTCTCGTGCGCTACGCCGACGGCCACGACGAGACGGTCGCGACGTTCGGGACCAAGGAGCAGCCCCATGCCACGCAGCGCTCCTCGGACGGCGCCGTCACGCATCTCGGCGACGTCGGACGAGCACGGACGGCACGCACCGGTGGGGGACTGTTCGGGCGCAAGAAGCAGAGCCCGCCTGCGCCGATGGCGAGTGAGACGATCGAGATCCGTCTCAACCCGAAGGTCGTGGCGGTGCTGCCCGTCGTGTACTCGGCGCAATCGAACGGCACGGGGTCGTTTCGCCGCTATCAGGTGTCCATGTCGATCGACAACGGCGCCGGCACGAGTGTCCGCATCGATGCGAGCAACGCGAGCGATCACGACAACATCTACACCTGCGTTCCGGGGATCGTCGTCAACAGCCCCGACGGGGTGATCGTCGACTCGCTCGAGTTGTACTCCGCGCCGACCTCGGAACTGCGCCCCGTCCTCGACGACCACCTCACCGTGCACATGGACGCCGGGGGGCTCAACCTCTACAAGTGAGAGTGGAGCACTCGCTCAGCTGGGCGACACGTCGAGTCAGCTCGCGGGGGTGGCGTCGCACTTGCTGCCAAGCTGCGTCATCGCAGCCTTGACACGGCCGTAGGCGTCGGCGTTCTTCGTCGGCGTCGCGAGTTCGATGACGTGCCCGGCGAGGTTGACGTGCGTCGGCTGGTAGGTGAGCTGCTGCGTCACCTTGCCGTCGTCACCCTTCGTCAGCTTCACGTCGACGATCATGCCGTCCTGCGTCGACGGTTTGAGGCTCGAATTGACGCTCGGACCCTGGTTGCTCAGGAAGTTGCCCATGCCGTAGACGACGTACTTGCCGTTGATCTTCTCGCACGACTGCGGCACGTGGACATGCGTGCCGAGGATCGTGTCGACGTCGTCGCTCGCGAGCAGTTTCGCTGCGAGTTCGCGTTGCTCGGTGGAGGCCGGGATGCTGTACTCCTTGCCCCAGTGCATGCTGAGGACGACGACGTCCGCGCCCGCAGCCTTCGCCTTCTTCGCGTCGGCCAGGATGCCCTCGGCCTTGACGACGGGGAACTGCCAATACTTGAGCCAGGGCCATTCGGGCGGCACGACGGTGTTCGAGGCGTCCGCGTTTCCGGTCGTGTACGAGTACGCGAGCTGCGCGACCTTGACGCCCTTGACGTCGTACATCACGGCGCTCTGGCCGGTGCTCGGCGTCGGCGTCGGGCCCTGGTTCTTCAGACCCGCGTCGTCGAGCGATTTCTTCGTCTCGCCGACGCCCTGGATGCCGCGGTCGATGACGTGGTTGCCGACGCGGTCACAGCCGTCGAACCCGGTACGCTTCAACGATCCGGCGACCTCGTGCGGGACATTGAAGCTGAGCGTCGCGGGGATGGAAAGGTTCGTGTTCGTCGTCGACAGCGGCGTCTCCATGTGGCAGATCGCGAGATCGAGCGCACTGATCGGCTTGGTGACGTTGGCGAACATCGGGTCGAAGTCGTAGCCCTTCGCGCCCTTCGCCGCCGCATTGTGCGCGGCGTCGTCGCGCACGGGCACGTGGACGAGGATGTCGCCCGAACCACCGATGTCGATGCTCTTGCCGGCCGCGAGGCCCGGCGCGTTCGACGAGCCGGGTTGCGCCGACGACGCGCCCGAGGCGCCCTGAGAACCGCTGGCCCCTGACGCCTTGGACGACCCGGCGCCTGACGACCCGCTGCTCTTCGATCCGTCGTCGTTCGATGAGCATGCCGCCGCGCTCAACGTCATGGCCACCGCGAGCATTGTCGCGGCCTTCCGCATGCCGTGGTTCCTCGCCCCCTGGTTCATGTGCCAACGATAGACGGGGTATTGACCGCCGCAGCAGCAATTGAAGGCGTTCCGGTGACGCAGCACTCTCGTGCCCCCGCAGGTCGCGCAGACCCGCCTGCGCCCCTGCGATTCATGTCCACATCGGCGATCTACGTCCACATTCGCGCAGGTTGGTTGACGCTGCCGAAACCACGTCGGATCTCATCTCGCATCGTCAACCCTGCCCAAGAGCCAGAACACGCCGCAGCCCCCGTCCGAACTCGGACGGGGGCTGCGGCGTCGCTGAGCGTGACGCTCAGGGGTGGGTCACTTCGTCGGCTTCTCGGCCTGGGAGTCGCCGGGTGCCTTGTCGATGGAGCGCTCGGTCTCGTGGGCGTCGTGGCCCGGCATCGCCCAGCGCGCCGTCGTCATGCCCTCGGCCTTGGCGCGCTCGAGCGCTTCCTCGACGGTCTTCTGCGCGGCCGCGGCGTCGACCCAGTGCGAACCCTCTTCGACGGACTTGCCCGGCTCGAGCGCTTTGTACGTCTCGAAGAAGTGCGACATCTCCTTGAGCGTGAAGTCGGAGACGTCCTTGATGTCCGTCACGTGGTCCTGACGCGGGTCGCCCGCGGGGATGCACAGGATCTTGTCGTCGCCGCCGGCCTCGTCGACCATGCGGAAGACACCGATGGCGCGGGCGCGCACGACGCAGCCGGGGAACGTCGGCTCGTCGATGAGCAGCAGCGCGTCCAGCGGGTCGCCGTCCTCACCGAGGGTGTCCTCGATGTAGCCGTAGTCGGCCGGGTAGTGCATCGCGGTGAACAGGATGCGGTCGAGGCGGATGCGGCCCGTCTCGTGGTCGACCTCGTACTTGTTGCGTGTGCCGCGCGGGATCTCGATGGTGACGTCGAACTCCATGGTTCGTGCCCTCCGGATAGCTGGTGTAATGGTCGTTCCTTAGTGTTCCGTACCGGGGCGCGGATGAAAAACTCGTCATCGACGTGCGATGGCGCGGCAGCAGGACGATGAAGGTGGTGCCCCGATGAAGAAGCGGACGTGGGCCGTCAGCGGTGCGCTCGTGGCGGCGCTCGCGGGGTACGGCGCCCTCGATGCCTACGACGTGGTGCCGGGCGTCCTGACGCTCGCGCCGACGAACACCCCCAAGGCCGTGACGGTCGAGGGCAAGACGTATGAGCCGTTGCAGAAGGCCGCGTCGGCGCCGTTGCCGTCGGCGAGCGTCGGAGCCGCGCCGAGCGCGAACGAGGTGAAGAAGTCGGTCGAGGCGTCGCTTAAGAACCCCTGGTTCGGTTCGCCGACGGCGGTGACGGTACGCGATGCGTCGACGGGAACCGTTCTCTACGAACACGATTCGAGCAAGGCGACGACGCCGGCGTCGGTGACGAAGCTCGCGAGTGCCTTCGCGATTGCCCACAGCAAACTCGACCTCGACAAGGGGCTGACGACGCGGGCGACGCTCGAGGGCAGCACCGTCGAGCTCGTCGCCGGCGGTGACATGACCCTCGCCGAGGGGACGGGCGATGCGACGAAGGTCGCCGGTCGCGCCGGCCTCGGCGACCTCGCGGCGCAGAGCGCGGCGGCGCTGAAGAAGCAGGGCGTCACGAAGGTCACCGTCGACACGAACACCTCCTACGCGCCCGGGCCGAACAAGGCGAAGGGGTGGGAGGACGCGCTGTTCGGCTACGGTTTCACGGCGCGCATCACGACCTTGGCGCTCGCCTCCGAGCGCGCCGACAACCGCACCCCGGCCGTCGCCGACCCGACGAAGGACGCCGCGCAGGCATTCGTCAAGGAGCTCGGCAAGCGCGGTATCACGGCGACGTACGGCAAGAACGTGACGAAGCCGGCGGCGGGGCAGCAGCTCGGGTCGGTGACGTCGGCGCCGGTGCTCGACCTGCTCGGGCTCGCCTTGCAGGATTCGGACAACTCGATGGTTGAGTCCCTCGCCCGTCAGGCTGCGGCGCTCGACGGCGTGCACGGCGATTCGGCCGCGGGGGGCACGTGGGTGACGTCGGTGCTCAAGCGTGAGGGCGTCGACGTCAGCGGCGTCAAGCTCGTCGACACGAGCGGTTTGTCGTCGGGCACGACGCTGCCGGTGCGGGTGCTCGGCGACGTGCTGACGCGCGCATCGACGGGCAAGGATGCGACGTATGCGCGCGTCATCGAGCGGTTGCCGGTCTCGGCGTGGAACGGCACCCTGCACGATCGATACATGCGCGCCGAGTCGCAGGACGGCGCCGGTCTCGTGCGGGCGAAGACCGGGTCGTTGCCTGACGCGTCATCGCTGGCGGGCCTGGCGACGACGAAGAGCGGCCACCCCCTTGTGTTCGCGGTGACGACGAACGGCACGTTCTCCGACGGCGCCATCGGCGCCAAGACGGCCGTTGATCACCTCGTCACCGAGTTGACGAAGCTGCCCTGAACTCAGCACGTGTTGACGCTCGGCAGCATGCGTTGTCGAATCGCCGGCTGTCGCGTCGCCGCTCATGTTGACCGTGGATTCAGGCTGCCAGAACGGACGCACCGCTCAGGCGCTTCGGCGCAGTTCGTGCTCGACGGCTCGGCGGCTCGGCGGATTCAAGCCGAGACCGACCGATCGTCAGCTCGAGCGGCGCTCCTGACCTCTTCGAGCAGCTCGGGTGGGAAGCGGACCGGAACGGGTGTGCTCAGCCGTTCCCTTCCGCCGACGAGGCGCGCCTTGGGGCTGCTGGTTGGCTGCGTCGGCATAGAAGTCGTATTCCTGCTGCGCGCTCATGGGTTCAGACGTCATGACGGTCCTTCCGGTAGGTCGCGGCCAACGCTGACGAGGCGACGTAGCACCCGATGGGGCGGCACCTCGACGGGTCGCCCGAACGAGATGGCGCCAGCGCCACCATGGGCGCCTCTCCGGTCACCTCGGCCATCATCGGCGCCGCCCTCGGCATCGGTCGCCAAGCCGCGCAGCAGTGCTTCGCCTCATAGGCGACGACCCTGACGCTCACAGTGACTTCGGCGGGGATCGTGCTCGCCGTTGGCCGCTGTTCTTGCTGCCACGGTGCAACAGCTCTCACCGAACAACCTCGACGTAGAGGTGCTCGTGACGGCGACGGACGTCGCCTCTCTACGGGATCTCACGCCCTACCGCTGGCCCGTCGACTGACCTCGGTGCGCGAACCGTTTTGGGCGTCACGCGATGGAGTCCGTCGAGGTGGCGGGCTCACATCGGCGACCTCGACTCCCGTCCGCTGCTCAGCTGGTTCCCGTTCGAGCAGATCGAGGAAGAAGCCACCGTCTCGCAGATCGTCGGGCGTCTGAAGTTCATCGACGGCGACGGTCCCGGCCTGCTCCGTCTCGAAGCCGAACTCGGCGCCCGCCCCGTCAAGACGACGGAGGTCTGAGCGTGCCGCCCCGTCGTGGGCTCTCGGACTCGACGCCGGGCGATTCGCGACCGTCAAGGGGCTGTCAGCGCCGCGCGGTAGCGTGAGCAGCATGGGTGAACCGAGCTACATCGACTGGCGTTTCGCCGCGACGACGGGCAAGAAACTGCATCGCGGCGGCCCGCGCCTCAGTGCCGCCGAAGCGAGCGACGCCGTCGCCGAACTGCGTGACGCCGCCTGCCGCGCCCACGATCCAGTCGCGCAGACGGCGCAGCTCGTCACGCCCGACGACATCGGCGCGGTGCGCGTCGTCGACCGCAGCGCGTGGGTCGACGTCAACATCGCCTCCCTCGACGGCATGATCGCGCCCGTCGTCGACAAGATCACCGCCAAACGCGCCGCCGGGCCGGTCGCGCGCGCCATCACCGCCAAGGTGAGCGGGGGAGAGATCGGCGGGCTCATGGCGTTCATGTCGAGCAAGGTGCTCGGTCAGTACGACATCGCACCCGGCGGCACGCCGTCGCTGCTGCTCGTGGCGCCCAACATCGTCCAGGTCGAACGCGAACTCGACGTCGACCCGCACGACTTCCGCCTCTGGGTGTGCCTGCACGAAGAGGCGCACCGCGTGCAGTTCACCGCCGTGCCCTGGCTACGCGAGCACGTCGTCAGCGCCGCCCGAGACCTGCTCGTCGACATGGCGCCGACGCCCGAGGAGATGGCGACGCGCGTCGGCGAGATCGCCAAACGTGTGCCCGAGGCGTTCAAGGAGGGCTCGATGGGGCTGAGCGACATCTTCGCCACCCCCGAACAACGCACGCGCATGGCCGACCTCGCCGCCGTCATGTCCCTGCTCGAAGGCCACGCCGACGTCGTCATGGACGACGTAGGCCCGCAGATCGTGCCGAGCGTCGAGACGATCCGCGCCCGCTTCGGCGACCGCCGCGCCGGTCTCGGCAACATCGACAAGCTGCTGCGACGCCTCATGGGCCTCGAGGCCAAGATGCGCCAGTACCGTGACGGCGCAGCGTTCGTGCGCGGCGTGCAGGAAAAGGTGGGAATCGACGGTTTCAACGCCGTCTGGGCCGCCCCCGAGAACCTGCCGACGCCCGCCGAGATCCAGCGCCCTCAGCTGTGGGTCGAACGCATCCACGGGTCGCTGTTCCGATGAGTGGCCCGCACCCCAGCGTCGCTCTGACGCGCCTCGCCGTCCGCACCGCGCTGCAGCGCACGTTCTCGAGTGATGCCGCGGGTGAGCGGCGCGTCGTCGCCGGCGTCAGCGGGGGAGCCGACTCCATGGCGCTCGCCGCGGCCCTCGCGTTCGAGGCGCCGAAGCAGGGCGTCGCGGTCGACGTCGTCATCGTCGACCACGGGCTGCAGGCGGGCTCGGCGGACGTCGCCGAACGCGCGCGCCGCGCCTGCGTCGACCAGCTCGGCTTCGCGGACGACGACGTGCGCACCGTCGCCGTCATCGTCGACGCCGACGCGCCGGAAGGGCTCGAAGCGGCCGCCCGCGCGGCCCGTCGTCGAGCGCTGTTCGACGTCGCGGACGCAGTGGGCGCGGCGCGCGCCGTACTCGCGCACACGGCCGACGACCAGGCCGAACAGGTGCTGCTCGGCCTCATGCGCGGCAGCGGCACCCGAGCGCTCGCCGGCATGCGCGCCGACCGTGCGCGCCTGCTGCGACCGTTCCTGCTCGGCCCCGAGATCGTGCCAGGTGGGCCGGTGCGGCGCGTCGACACCGAGCTCGCCTGCGAAGCGCTCGGCCTCGAACCATGGCACGACCCGCACAACGACGACCCGGCCTTCAGCCGGGTGCGCGCGCGCCACACCCTCGCGGCACTCGAACGTGAACTCGCGGCACCGACACTGCGCCGCAGCCTGTTCCGCACGGCAGCGGCCGCCGGCCGCGACGCCGACCTGCTCGACCGCCTCACCGACGAGGCGCTCGCGCGCTCCGCGGGCACCGATGACTCGCGCGCCTGGCCAGCGACGTGGAGCGTCGTAGCGCTGGCCGGGCTCGACCCGGCGCTGCGCATCCGCGCGCTGCGCCGCCTCCTCGTCCTGCACGGCGCCCGCGACGCCGAACTGTCGAGCGGGCACCTGTTCGACGTCGAACGGCTGCTCGTCGCCTGGTCGGGGCAGGGGCCGATCGACGTCCCGGGTAGCGTTGAGGTTCGACGCGTCGGGGGCGAGATGACCATCAGCCCACGCCGCAAGGGAGAATGACGTGGACGGCCGCCCGCGAGCACGCGCGGTGGCGAGCGCCGGCAAGACCGGCAGAGACGACGAGGAGCCGGTGATGGACTCTTCCCAGATGGGAAACGACCTCGAGAACGTGTTGTTCACCGAGGCACAGATTCACGCGAAGCTCGAAGAGCTCGCTGCGCAGATCTGGCGTGACTACGAGGGCAAGGACGTGCTGCTCGTCGGTGTGCTCAAGGGCGCAATCCTCGTCATGGCCGACCTCATGCGAGCGCTGCCGGGCTCGGTGCCGATGGACTGGATGGCCGTCAGTTCCTACGGCTCGGGGACGAAGAGCTCCGGCGTCGTGCGCATCCTCAAGGATCTCGACGCCGACATCTCCGGCCGCCACGTCCTCATCGTCGAGGACATCATCGACTCCGGCCTGACGCTGAGCTGGATCCGCAGCAACCTCGAGTCGCGCAACCCCGCGTCGGTCGAGATCTGCACGCTGCTGCGCAAGCCGGAGGCTGCGAAGGTCGAGATCGACTGCAAGTACGTCGGATTCGACATCCCCAACTCCTTCGTCGTCGGCTACGGGCTCGACTTCGACGAGAAGTTCCGCAACCTGCGCGACATCGGCACGCTCGCGCCGCACGTGTACTCCTGATCGAGCGTCCTCGCGGCGCTGACGCCGGCGTCGCCACCGGCCGCGCCGGACGACGCACGGTTGCGCTGTGCGCGAACCCGCGGCGCAGCGGCGCGTTCAGTGGGTCACACTGTCCTATCGAGACGCATCTGCTGTCGTCGCGCGCAGGGAGCGGGAACATCGCCGCCGCGCCGCGCGTTGGCGGTTTGTTGACTGGCACTTCTTCGATGAGAGGGTCGGGGCTCGCCCCGCAAACAGATGAACGCTAAGAAAATCATGCGCACGCCGGGCCTGTACGTGGTCCTCGCGCTCGCCGTGGCGCTGCTGTTCTACATGTTCAGCAACATCGGCGGGTATTCGCGCATCGACACCTCGCAGGCCATTTCCCTCATCAACGCCGAAAAGGTCGAGAGTGCGAAGGTCACGCCCGACAGCGTCAGTCTGACGCTGAAGGACAAGCAGGACATCGGCAAGCTCAAGGACGTCAAGCGCGTCGAGGCCGACTACGTCGACGCGCGCGGCAAGCAGGTCGTCGACTCCCTGAGCGCGCACACGCCCCCGAAGGGATACACGGACGACCCGCAGCGTCAGGGCATCTTCGTCACCCTGCTGATGAACATCCTGCCGATCCTGCTGCTCGTCGGTCTGTTCTGGTTCCTCATGAGCCAGGCCCAGGGCGGCGGTTCGAAGGTCATGCAGTTCGGCAAGTCGAAGGCGAAGCTGCACAGCAAGGACATGCCGACGACGAAGTTCAGCGACGTCGCGGGCGCCGACGAGGCAGTCGAGGAACTCAAGGAGATCAAGGACTTCCTCGCCGACCCCGAGAAGTACGAGAAGATCGGCGCCAAGATCCCCAAGGGCGTGCTGCTGTACGGCCCGCCCGGCACGGGTAAGACGCTGCTCGCACGCGCCGTCGCCGGCGAGGCGAACGTGCCGTTCTACACGATCTCAGGTTCTGACTTCGTCGAGATGTTCGTCGGTGTTGGTGCGAGCCGTGTGCGTGACCTGTTCGCGCAGGCCAAGGAGAACAGCCCCGCCATCATCTTCGTCGACGAGATCGACGCCGTCGGCCGCCACCGCGGCGCCGGCCTGGGCGGAGGCCACGACGAGCGTGAGCAGACGCTCAACCAGCTCCTCGTCGAGATGGACGGCTTCGACGACCGCACGCGCGTCATCCTGATCGCGGCGACCAACCGCCCCGACATCCTCGATCCGGCACTGCTGCGTCCCGGCCGTTTCGACCGTCAGATCGCGGTGGAGGCGCCCGACATGGGCGGCCGCCACCACATCCTGCAGGTGCACGCCCAGGGCAAGCCGATGGCGAAGGACGTCGACCTCATGTCGGTCGCGCGCCGCACACCGGGCTTCTCCGGCGCCGAGCTCGAGAACGTGCTCAACGAGGCTGCGCTGCTCACCGCGCGCACCAACGGCACGATCATCACGAACGAGGCCCTCGACGAGGCGATCGACCGCGTCATGGCCGGCCCGCAGAAGAAGTCGCGCCCGATGAGCGCGAAGGAGCGCAAGGTCACCGCGTACCACGAGGGTGGCCACGCCCTCGTCGCCGCCGCGATGAACAACACCGACCCGGTCAGCAAGATCACGATCCTGCCGCGCGGGCGCGCGCTGGGCTACACGATGGTGCTGCCGACCGACGACAAGTACTCGACGACGCGCAACGAACTGCTCGACCAGCTCGCGTACGCCCTCGGCGGCCGTGTCGCCGAAGAGATGGTGTTCCACGACCCGAGCACCGGTGCGAGCAACGACATCGAGAAGGCCACCGACATCGCCCGCAAGATGGTGACGCAGTTCGGCATGAGCGAGAACGTCGGCGCCGTGCACCTCGGCAACTCCGGCGGCGAGGTCTTCCTCGGCCGCGACATGGGCGGCAACAACCGCGAGTACTCCGAGCAGGTCGCCGCGATGGTCGACATCGAGGTCCGCAAGCTCATCGAGGGCGCACACGACGAGGCCTGGCGCGCGCTCAACAACAACCGCGACATCCTCGACGCCCTCGTGCTCGAACTGCTCGAGAAGGAGACCCTCGACGCGCCGCGCCTGGCTGAGATCTTCTCCGCCGTGCGCAAGGAGCCGGTGCGTGAGGTGTGGCTCTCGAGCGAACAGCGCCACGTCAGCACGCGCGGCCCGGTCATGACGCCCGCCGAACAGCGCGCTATCGACCTCGGCAAGAACCCGCACGCCGACGAGCGTCCCGACGGCGAGATCAGCCTCTACCCGCCGCAGCCGCCGGCCGGCCCTGGCCTGCAGGGCCCCAGCGACGTCGGGCCTGGCCTGGGTGACTGAGCGCCGTGGCTGAGACGCACGACGTGGTCGGCGCCGAGGTCGACCTTGCGCGCCTCGAAGCGGCCGTCCGCGAGATCCTGCTCGCGGTCGGGGAGAACCCCGACCGCGAGGGGCTCGTCGAGACGCCCGCCCGCGTGGCACGCGCCTACGCGGAGATCTTCGCGGGCCTGCGACAGAACCCCGAGGACGTGCTCGTCAAGACGTTCGACGTCGACCACGAAGAGCTCATCCTCGTGCGCGACATCGAGGTCTACTCGACGTGTGAGCATCACCTGGTGCCGTTCCACGGCGTCGCGCACGTCGGGTACATCCCGTCCACGTCCGGCCGGGTGACGGGGCTGAGCAAGCTCGCGCGGCTCGTCGACGTGTTCGCGAAGCGCCCGCAGGTTCAGGAGCGGCTGACGACACAGATCGCCGACGCGCTCGTCGAACACCTCGACGCGCAGGGCGTCATCGTCGTCATCGAAGCCGAGCACCTGTGCATGTCGATGCGTGGCATCCGCAAGCCGGGCGCGCGCACGATCACCTCGGCCGTCCGCGGCCAACTGCGCAACCCCGCGACCCGCGCCGAGGCGATGAGCCTCGTCATGGGCAAGTGACGCACTCGTCGGAGGAACGCATGAGTGAGATGCGCACGGATCGTTCGTCTCCAGGTGATTCGAACGGCAATGCGCTCGACGGTTCGTCGCCGCGTGCGGATGGACCGGTGCGGCGTCCGCTCGTCATGGCAGTCGTCAACGTCACGCCCGACTCGTTCAGCGACGGCGGACGCTGGTTCGACGCGGCCGCCGCGGTCGAGCACGGCCTGCAGCTGGTGGCGCAGGGCGCCGACATCCTCGACGTCGGCGGCGAGTCGACCCGTCCGGGAGCCCAGCGTCCCAGCGCTGACGAGGAGGCCCGACGCGTCATCCCCGTCGTGCGTGAACTGGCCGCCGCGGGTGCGCGCGTGAGTGTCGACACGATGCGCGCGAGTGTCGCCGAGGCCGCCGTCGCTGCCGGAGCGGACATCATCAACGACGTCAGCGGCGCGCTCGCCGACCCAGCGATGCGCGACGTCGCCGCCGCGAGTGACGCGACGTTCGTCGCGATGCACTGGCGCGGGCACTCCGTCGACATGCAGCAGCACACCGCGTACGACGACATCGTCACGGATGTGTGTCGCGAGCTGGCCGAGTCCGTGGCCGCGCTGCGGGAGGCCGGCGTCCGCGACGGCAGGCTCGTCGTCGACCCCGGCTTCGGGTTCGCGAAGACGGCCGAGCAGAACTGGGAACTGCTCGCGCGCATGGGCGAGTTCGACGTCGACGGGCTGCCGGTGCTGTGGGGCACGTCGCGCAAGAGTTTTCTCGGCGTCGCAGGGCGGACGCCGCAGCTCATCGCGGACGGCGCGTCCGTCCCGCCCGCCGCGCGCGACGCCGCGACGGCGGCGACCAGCGTCCTCGCCGCACAGCACGACGCATGGGGGGTGCGCGTGCATGACGTCCCGTCGACGCTCGCAGCGCTCGACGTCGTCGCCACGGCGCGCAGGGCCGTGGCGCCTCGGTCGTCCGGGGAGCGAGTGAGCGGAGGTATGCCCCGATGAGTGACCGAATCACCCTCACCGGCCTCGCCGTGACGGCGTGCCATGGCGTGCTCGACTTCGAGAAGCGCATCCCCCAGCCGTTCGTGCTCGACATCAGCCTCGACGCCGACCTGGGCCCCGCGGGCCGCAGCGACGATCTCGAGGCGTCGCTGTCGTACGCCGACGTCGCCGCGCGCGCCGTCGAGGTGTGCTCCGGCGAGCCGGTCGATCTCATCGAGACGCTCGCCGAGCGCGTCGCCGACGCCTGCCTCGCGTGGGAGATCGTCGAGGCGGTCGACGTCACCGTCCACAAGCCGCACGCTCCCGCAGGTGTCGCGTTCACCCCGTCGACCGGGGTGTTGGCAGGCCCGTCGGTGAGCGTTCGCCGCGAGCAGCGCCGCCGCGTCGTCATCGCGATGGGCACGAACCTCGGACGGCGGGTCGCGACGTTGCGCGCGGCGCTCGACTCGCTGCGGGCGCTCGAGGGGTTCGAGGTGACCCAGGTGTCGCCCCTCGTCGAGACCGACCCCGTCGGGGGCGTCGCGCAGCCCGACTACCTCAACGCCGTCGTGGTCGGCGTCACCCGCCTCGCGCCGGGGCATCTCATCCGCGAGCTGCATCGCATCGAAGCCGATCACGGCCGCGTCCGCGGTGAGCGCTGGGGCGCGCGCACCCTCGACCTCGACGTCGTGACGCTCGGCGAGGCCGGTCGCGAGGACGAGATCGTGCTCGCCGACGAGCGCGACGGGGTGCAGGCCGGCGCGGCGGACGCGTCATGGTCGCCCCTCGCCCTGCCGCACCCGCGGGCTCATGAGCGCGCGTTCGTGCTCGTCCCGTGGGCCCAGGCGGCGCCGTGGATGGCGGTGCGCACCCCTGACGGCGTCCTGCCGCTGCTCGACGCCGTGCAGCGCGTCGATGCGTCCGGGGTGCGCCGCGGCCCGTCGTGGGACGACGACGACCACATCGACCTCGAGGAAGGCCTGACATGAAGCCCGTCCGACCGGTCACCGCCGTCGTCGCGGGGCTGCTCGTCGCGCTCATCAGCGGCGGCCTCCTGCAGCTGATGCGCAACAGTGGGCGCGCCGTGCCGCAGCACTCGTGGTGGGAGGTGCTCGTCGTCCTCGCGGCGTGCGGGCTGCTCGTCGCAGGCGGATGGCGCATCCGCGACGAGGTGCGCGCCCGCACGAAGGCGAAGAAGGAAGCGGACGCCGCGCGCCGCGCCGGGTCCGACGAGAGCGAGATCCGCGCGGCCGCCGCAGCCGTCGTCCAGGGGCGCGAGACGGTGGCGCCCGACACGGCCCGACGTATCGTCGTGCTCTCGCAGACGGCCGCCATCGGTGGCGGCATCCTCGCCGGATGGTATGCGGGGCAGGCCGTCACCCAGCTCGCGCGCCTCAGCGTGCCGTCCGTCCGTTCGGCCGTGCTGCTGCTCGGGGTGCTCGTCATCAGCTCTGTCGTGCTCAGCGTGCTGGGGTTCCTCGTGCAGCGCTGGTGCACGATTCCCGACGACGAACGCTGACGCGCAAGCCCGCTCCCTTGCAGGCTGGATCGGTGGACGGCTGCACGCGCCGACCGTGAACCGCGCAGGTGGTCAAGAGTTCGCGGCCGCTTCACAGCCGGCCGCATGACGATGGGGCCCGTTCGTGGTGAACGGGCCCCATCGTCATGCGGGGCGCGGGTGCTGAGGCCCGCCGGCTGGCGTCAGTTCTCTCGACGTCCGGCGAACGCCGCGCCACCGATGGCGACGACACCCGCCGCAGCGAGGCCGATGCCGGCGAGGTTCATCGAGTCGTGACCGACGTAGTCGGTCTCGACCTTCGGGCCCTGACCGCCGCCCGTCGTGTGCGACGGCGACGGCATCGCCGTGGAGCTGGCCGTGCTCGTGGACGGCGCCGTCGGGCTGGTGCTCGTCGTGGGGCTCGTCGACGTGGTGGTCGAGCTCGACGACGTCGGGCTGGTCGAGGTGGACGTCGACGTCGACGTGCTCGTCGACGGGGCAGCATTACCGACCTTGATCGTCGCGATCGTCGTGTTGGCGCCCGCTGCCGGTGCGCAGCTGATGTTGAGGATGAAGCCCGAATCCGTCGTCTGGTTCGAGGTGAAGCTGCCGGCCTTGACATCGACCGTGCCCGCCGCAGCCGGGGCCGTCTCTGCCTGGCCGGTGCCCTCCGCGTTCGTCACGACGCCGCCGCTCGCGGGCACCGAGACCTGGGGGATCGTCAGGTCGACAGAGCGGGCGGTGCCGCCGAACGTGTACGCCGCTGCCGCCGTACCCCTGATGGTCTTCACGCCGAGGCCACGCAGTTGGTCTGCGGCGTCCTTGCCCGTCGTCACCTTCGCCGTGATCTTCGGGGCGGGGATCGCCGCGCCCGGTGCCACATTGGTGGGCACAGCTGCGGTCATCGTCACGGTCCACGGGTCCGTGAAGGTTCGCTCGAGGCCCTGGTTCGTCAATTGGCACTTGTAGTTGATGGACGAGGTCGCAGCGGACGCAGTGCTCGCCGTGGTGGCCATGCCGATGAGGGCAGCTCCGCCGACGAGGCTGAGGGCGCCAACCGATGCAAGACCGCGGCGGGTGCGAGAGGCGGGGCGAACTGAGTGCTTGCTCATGGAAAACAACTCCTGAGGGTCGAAACAGGGGGTCGACGGGCGCAGGCCCTACCTGAGCGTAACCCCATGTGACGTGACACACATCGCTTTTGCAGCAGCCCACCTACGGAATCGTAGGTTTTCTCGGTGCGCGAGACGAGGGCCGCGCGATCCGGCGTGGCTCGGACGAACGATGGGGCGGTGTCGCTGCCTGGCGCTAAGGCCGGGCCCGTACCGTGCGCAAGGGCTGCATCTACTTGTCGATATCTGATTGATAAATGAGACCCACCTCGCTGCGCCAAGGCCGGCATGCTCCGCAAGCTCCGACGTCGGCCTCAGCTCCGCTCGGCGGGACTCATTTGTCTATGTCCCCGACCACAAAGAACATCGACCCCAGGATCGCCACCATGTCGGCCAAGAGTTGCCCCCTCATCACCTCGCCGAGGCACGCCATGTTGTTGAACGACGCCGAACGCAACTTCAACCGCCACGGCGTCTTCTCACCCCGCGACACGATGTAATACCCGTTGAAACCGAGCGGGTTCTCCGTCGCCACATACCCATCGCCCTCAGGCACCTTCAGCACCTTCGGCAACTTCACGTTCACCGGCCCCGGCGGCAAGCTCTGCAACACCTCGATGCAGGCGTCCGCGAGATCGAGCGACACATGCGTCTGATCGAGCAACACCTCGAGACGAGCCAGCGAATCACCCTCGGAGCGCGTGATGACGCGCCCCGGCCCGCCCGGAGCGAACAGCTCACCGTAGGCGAGATATGGGTCGTCGCGGCGCAGGTCGACGTCGACGCCCGACGCGCGCGCGATCGGCCCGGTGATGCCGTACTGCTCGACCATCTCGCGAGAGACGACGCCAACGCCCTTCGTCCGCGCATTCAAGATCGGATTGCCGACGATGAAGCTCTCGATCTCCGGCATGCGTGAACGCACGAGAGAAACGGCCGCCGCGGCGCGATCGAGCCACCCGGCCGGAATGTCGTCGCGCAGGCCGCCGACGCGGTTGAACATGTAATGCAGGCGGCCGCCCGCGATTTCCTCCATGACGCCCTGTAGCTCTTCGCGCTCACGGAACACGTAGAACATCGGCGTGATGGCGCCCAATTCGAGTGGATACGAACCGAGGAACATGAGGTGATTGAGCACGCGATTCAACTCGGAGAGCAGCGTCCGCGTCCACGTCGCGCGCTCAGGCACCTCCATGCCCAGCATCTTCTCGACGGCGAGGGCCACGCCGATCTCACTGCTGAACGCCGACAGCCAGTCGTGACGGTTCGCGAGCACGAGGATCTGACGGTAGTCGCGCACCTCGAACAACTTCTCGGCGCCGCGGTGCATGTACCCGACGATCGGCTCGCACTTCGTGATGCGCTCACCGTCGAGCGTGATGCGTAGGCGCAGCACGCCATGCGTCGCCGGATGCTGCGGGCCGATGTTGAGCACCATGTCCGACGTCGCGAGCCCACCCGCGCCCATGCCGACGGTGAGTTCACGCGGGGACGACGCAGGAGACGACATGCCCCCAGTTTGCCAAACGCGACGACGCCCGCCGCGGCGCCGCGCCCTGATGGAGTGGGGCACGTGGGCGGCGAGGCGTGACGACGTGGCAGACGACGACGTGGCGAGGTGACCTGGGGGCCGTGGTGGCCGAGTTGCGGCTGAGGACTGACGTTGCGAGTAGCGCCGGGGCCATCACGGCGCGGGCGTGCGCCACGCGCCGGTATATCGGGGTGGTGGGGAGCCTCGGGCGCGCGCGTGCGGTGCGGTGCGCGAACGTCGGGTGGGGGCTGAAACTCCACCATGCGGGCTTTCGGCTCTCAGCGCGGTCCTTCAGGGCTGTGATCCCGCATGGCGGCGTTTCGGCTCCGAGGTGCGCAACCCCGGTGGGTTGCGCACCTCGTGTCGATGCCGGGCCGAGGCGACAGCGTCGTGGCGGCCGTAGGCCCTCAGCGGCTCAGCGCGTGACGCACTCTTCGTCGCGCGTGGGGCGGACTTCGTCGAGCCAGCGTTCGATCTCGGCGTCGTGCTCGGCCGCGACGACGGGGCCGAAGCTCTCCGCGTGACGCGACTCGTCGAGACGCACGAGCACGACACCGCCGACGATGAACGCGCCGCCGAAGACCTGGACGAGCGTCGGAGCCTCGCCGACGAACATCCACGCGAAGGCGACGGCGAACAGCACCTCGAGCAGCGAGATGAACGACGCGACCGTCGTGCCGAGGGCGCGGGCGGCGTAGATGCCCGTCGCGTAGGCGAGGGCCGCAGCGATGAGCGCGAGGCCGAGCACCGGCACCCAGAACGGCATCTGCGAACCGGCGAACGTGACGTCGGCGGTGCTGACCGAGACCGGCTGCACGCCGAGTGCGCACATCGCGAGCAGGATGACGGCGCCGACGCTCATGCCGCCACCGGCGAGTGCGATCGGGGGCAGCTCCGACTCCTCGTCGCCCGCGATGACGAAGTACACCGTCAGGCACAGCGCGGCGCCCAGCGCCCACGCGATGCCGATGGGGTCGACGCTGAAACCGTTGAACACGTCGAGCACGAACAGCAGCCCGACGATGGCCGCAGCCGTCCCGGCGATCGTCAAGCGCCGCGGCGTGCGGCCGTAGCGCGCCCACGCCCAGCCGACGAGCAGCATCGGCGCGAGGTACTCGATGAGCAGTGCGACACCGACGCTGACGTGCGTGACGGCGTTGAAGTAGAACAGCTGGCAGCCGGCGACGCCGAAGATGCCGTAGAGCACGATCGGCTTGATGTTGTCGCGCAGCACGTGCCAGCGCCCACTCAGCGCCATCGCGGTCGGGATGGCGAGCGCGAGCGCTGCGATGCTGATGCGGGCCGCGACGGCCGTGACGGGCGTCCACCCGGAGCCGAGCAGTGCCTTCGCGAACGAACCGGACGTGCCGAACGCCGCACACGAGACAATGGCGATGATGAGGCCCATGCTCGTGTGGGACATCGCGCCGGATCGGCCCGCGCGCCTGCGGGTGGCGACGGGGATGGGCTCGATGTCGTGTGCGATCTGGCTGGGAGCCATGGGGGAACACCTCCAACTCTCGTGTAAGTGGTCAAAACCAGGAACACCGGTTACGTTAGACCTGGAAGAGGTCAGGAGTCAAAATGCCCTTTGGTCATGACACGGAGGACGGTCTGCTGTCCGTCGCCGCGCTCGTCAACACCGCCACGCCCGACGACACCCTCACCGAGATCGCCGACCTCGACGCCTTCGTCGAGTCCTGGGGGTACACCGGCACGCACGAGCGCACGCACGCCGAACTCGACGAGGTGCGCGCCCTGCGCCCCCGATTCCTCGAGGCGTGGTCACTGTCGCGCGACGAACTCGTCGCGTTCGTCAACGAGGTGATGCTGCAGTACCGTGCCCTGCCGCAACTCGTGCGTCACGACGAGTGGGATTACCACCTGCACGCGACGCCGTCCGACGCGCCACTGGCGAGCCGCATGGCGGTCGACGCCGTCATGGCGTTCGTCGACGTCATCCGCGCCGACGAACTCGACCGCCTGAAGATGTGCGCCGGTGACTGCGGGGGAGTGCTCGTCGACCTGTCGAAGAACCGCTCCCGCCGCTACTGCGATCGCGGGTGCGGAAACCGCGCCAACGTCGCCGCCTATCGCGCGCGCAAGGCGGCCGAATCGGTGTCCTGACGCTCGGCTCCGTTCGACTCCCCCTCGCCGGACGCGGCCAGGTGGCGCGTCTCGAGGCTGATCGTGCCAGGCGGGGGCGACAACCCGGCACGACGGGCGTTTGCGGGTGGTCGAGGGTGGCGGCGGCCGCGTCAGCCGATCGTGCGCGTGAACCACGCGAAGGCTCCGAGGCCACCCGGATGCGTGGCCGTCGCGAGCGCCGAGCGGGCCGCGAGGCGAGCGAGGTAGACGGGTGGGTCGCTCGAGGCGAGGGCGAGCGGAACGGGTTCCAGGGCCAGCTCGCCGAACAGTTCGAGCAGTACGTCGCGCTGGGTGCGCACGTCGTCGACATCGAGGGAATCGAGCGCGACGTGCGCCGTCACGTCGCACGAACCGTCGGGAACGGGCGCGCACTCGCTGCCGTCACGGAAGCCGGTGAGGGTGCCGAACGGCGGCCGCGTACCGCTCGTGGACGCGTAGTCGATTCCGACCACGACGCTGCCAGCCGCGGCATGACGCGTCACCTCCGCGACGAGCGCCGTCCAGGCCGCATCACGCGTCATGCCGATCTCGACGCGCTCGCCGGGTTCGCGACGGCTGGCGTTATCGCGGCCATCGGCCGGAGGTAGGGCGTCGTCAAGCACGGGGTGGGGCGGTGGATCGTCGGGGGCATCGATCGTGGGCTGGGCCGCCGACGAATGTGGACGAAGATCGCCGACGTGGACAGGCATCGCCGTTGGGGCATGACGGGCGGCCCACCGGGCGGCGTCGGGAGGGAGTGGGGCACCTAGCGTCTCGTCCCCGTCGAGCGTGACGAGTACCTCGCGCAGGACACCGTCGTCGTCAGCCTCCGCGATGTCGCACGGCACGACGTCGAGCCACTCGTGCGCGACGACGAACGCCCGACGACCTGCGATGACGTCGAGCGACGGAATCGACGCCCCTCCCGCAGAACGCACCCAGGCGATGCGGCTGCTGAGTTCGGGCGGACGCTCGACGACGTCAACGCCCACGAGGTCGACGTCATCGACGAACCGGCTGACGGTGTCGAGCAGTTCGCCACGGCCGCAGGCGAAGTCGACGACAACGTCCGCGTCGATGCGTTCGGCCATGGCGACGATCGCCTGCGCGAGCACCTCATCGACGCCGGGAATGCCCTGCGCGCTCGTCGCAAAATGGCCCCCGGGGCCCTCGTCACGTCGATAGAAACCGTCACGGCCGTAGAGCGCGGCCTGCCAGGCGTCGCGCCACGGCACCGCGTGGCTCACCGGCATGTCGGAGTTCTCGAACTGCTGCGTCACGTCGCGACTCTACGTCGCGCCCACGCGTCGACCGCCCATGTGCCGACCATGACAGCGGCAGAATGGGGCCATGCCCTTCCTCTCGCTCGACGCCGACCTGCCGCCGGCGCGACGCGTCATCATCGCGGGGCCGTCGGGCAGCGGCAAGACGACGGCGTGTGCGCTCGTCAGCGATCGGATCGGGGTGCCGCATCATGAGATAGACGCGCTGTTCCACGGCCCCGGGTGGCAACCGCGCCCGCAGTTTCATGACGACGTCGCGCGGTTCGTCGCGACCGAGGCGTGGGTCACCGAGTGGCAATACAGCGAGGTGCGTGGCCTGCTCGCCGAGCGCGCCGAACTGCTCATCTGGCTCGATCTGCCGCGCGGCACCGTGACGCGGCAGGTCGTCAGCCGGACGCTGCGGCGACGTCTGTTTCGCCAAGAACTGTGGAACGGGAACACCGAAGGCCCGCTGCGCACCTTCTTCACCGACCCCGAGCACATCGTGCGCTGGTCGTGGCAGGGCCACGCGCGCTACCGGGGGCTCATCGGCGACGTCGCAGCTCGACGACCTCAGCTGCCGATCGTCCGCGTTTGTTCGCGACGTGAGCTGACGCATCTGATCGAGCGACTGCCCCGCGCCTGAGCGCCGGCAGCGCATCGAAACGAGTCGCCCGCACTGACGGCCCGACGTGCGACGCCGCGTCCCGTCGAGCGGCCCGAAACGCACGCATCGAGCGCCGGGCGCCCCCGTCGAGTGACCAACGCGCATCCCTCACCGAGCACACGGCCCCGCAGTGATTCGAGGACCTCGCGGACGGGAGTAGCGTTGGGCGGGTGACTTTCGAGCAGCCGACCCCGCTCCCGGGTGCGCCGAGCCTGCGCGTCGGCGTCATCGGTGCGGGGCGAGTCGGTGCGGTGCTGGGGGCGGCGTTGCGCAAGGCGGGGCATGACGTCGTCGCCGTCAGCGGTGTGTCCGAGGCGAGCCGCGAGAGGGCTGAGGCGCTGCTGCCCGGAGTCTCCGTCCAGCAGCCGGCCGGCGTCGCAGCGGCCGCCGATCTCGTCCTGCTCACCGTGCCCGACGACGAACTCGCCGCTCTGGTCCACGGCCTCGACTTCCCCGGCACACTCGGCCCACGCATCGTCGTCCACACGAGCGGCGCGCAGGGCATCGGCGTGCTCGCGCCCGTCGTCGAGGCCGGCGGGGTGCCGCTCGCGATCCACCCGGCGATGACGTTCAGCGGCACCGCGGTCGACCTGACGCGCCTCGCCGGCTGCCCGTTCGCCGTCACGGCGATGCCCGACCACCGCATGGTCGCCGACGCGCTCGTGCTCGACATGGGCGGCGAGCCGTTCACCGTCGACGAGGCCGATCGCACGCAGTACCACGCGGCGCTCGCGCACGGCTCGAACCACCTCGTCACCCTCGTCGCGCAGGCCGGCGAGCTGCTGCGCCGCATCGACGTCGACGACCCGGGCCGCCTGCTGCGTCCGCTGCTCGAGGCCGCGCTCGACAACGCCCTCGAACGCGGCGACAAGGCGCTGACGGGCCCCGTCGCGCGCGGCGACGCGGGCACGTTGACGCGTCACCTCGACATGCTCGAGGCGCTCGCCCACACTGGTGTGGCACTCGACATTCCCCCGACCTACCGCGCGCTCGCGCTCGCGACCGCGCAACGCAGCTCGGCGCGCGGCGCTCTCACCCCGATGCAGATCGACGCCGTCCTCACCGCGCTCGAGGGGCGCGGCGGGCCACCAGACCAGGGCGGGGTGGGCCCCGAGCCCCCGACGCCCTGATCCGTCCGCTCCGATCGTTCCTCCACAATCTCCGACACCCACCCCGTCAGGTTCGAGCCCCGTCCCTGACCACGCCACCGGGAGCCACGCATGACCGCACCTGTCGTCACCCACGCCCGCACCGAGTTCGCCGACGCCCGCGGCCGCCTCGGCGGCAGCGTCGGCGTCGTCATGACGATGGGGGCCCTGCACGAGGGGCATGCGACGCTGATCCGTCGCGCGCGCGAGGAGAACGACGCCGTCGTCGTCACGATCTTCCTCAACCCGCTGCAGTTCGCGGCGGGGGAGGACCTGTCGCGCTACCCCCGCACGCTGCAGCGCGACCTGGAGATCTGCGAGCGCGAGGGCGCCGACCTCGTGTTTGCTCCGAGCCCTGACGTCGTCTACCCCGACGGTGAGCCGGGCGTGCGCGTCTCGGCGGGCCCGCTGGGCGGCGTCCTCGAAGGTGCGTCGCGCCCCGGCCACTTCGACGGGATGCTGACGGTCGTCAACAAGCTGCTCAACATCGTGCACCCGACGCGCGCCTACTACGGCCAGAAGGACGCGCAGCAGTTGCTGCTCATCAAGCGCATGGTGCGTGACCTCGACATGTCCGTCGAGATCGTCGGCGTACCGACCGTCCGCGAGTCCGACGGGCTCGCCCTCAGCAGCCGCAACGCCTATCTGAGCGACGCCGACCGTGAGGTCGCGCTGTGCCTGTCGAAGGCCCTCCAGGCCGGTGAGGCCGCTCGTAACTCCGGCCCTGCCGCTGTACGGCGCGCTGCGCGGGACGTCCTCGTGCGCGAACCGCTGGCCCTCGTCGACTACCTCGTGCTCGTCGACCCGGTCACGTTGGAGCAGGTGCCCGAGTACTTCCGCGGGGAGGCGCTGCTCGCCGTCGCGGCCAAGGTCGGCACGACCCGGTTGATCGACAACGTCCCCCTCGTCGTCGGCGGTCGCGAGGCCTGAACCGCGGCCTCGTAGACTGAACACCTGGAGCGGCCCGGCGACGCGGCTGCACGTGAAAGGAAGTGGAGCCCGTGGACAGCCTGTGGCCGGCCATCGAGACGCTCATTCCGTCGATCGGAATTCTCGGCCTGTTCTACCTCATCCTGCGTCACATCATGGAGGGCGACCGGCGTGAACGCGTCGCGCAGGCGCAATGGGAGCGCGAACACGACCTGACGAAGGGTGCCGTCGCGCCCGGCGAGGAGGAGGCGCGTCTGCAGAATGCGCACCTGCCGAAGGCTGCACCCGGAACGATGAGTTCTCGCGCGACGACGCCCCCGGAATGATCGCCCCCATTCCAGTCGCGTGAATTGCGTCTGAAAAAATACTCGGGGAAAGAGCGAAATCGGTTGCCGGGTTTCGCTCTTTCGCTTATCGGACGGTAATGTCGGGTTCGTCGCCTCGCCCCTGCGAGGCAGAATCATTCGCACTTCGAAAGGAGCCGATCATGGCTCAGCGCATCCATGTCACGCTGGAAGACGACATCGACGGCTCGGACGCGAGCGAGACCATCCAGTTCGCCCTCGACGGTGTGAACTACGAGATCGACCTGTCCGACGAGAACGCCGCCAAGCTGCGTGATTCTCTCGCCACCTGGGTCGGTCACGCTCGTCGGGTCGGCGGTCGTAAGCAGCAGTCGAAGGCGTCCTCCACGCGCGGCGGTGGTCGTTCCGACCTCAATGCCATTCGTGACTGGGGCCGCGCGAACGGCTGGACGGTCAGTGACCGAGGCCGCGTCTCGGCCGACCTCATGAAGGCCTACGACGCCGCCACGAAGAACTGACGTTCGCCACGGCGCGAAGAACTTCCAGAGAGGCCCTGTGCTTTCCGTGTGGAAAGTGCAGGGTCCTTCTGTCGTGTCGGCTCGACGCGCTTGCGTGCTCTTGTCTCGTTGTTTGATTCGTTCAGCGGAGCAGGGCGTCCATCGGGTCGGGCCGGTCGAGTCGTTCGTCGAGCACGTCGTGGAGGTCGAGCTGCCGCAGGGAGCCGGGCTTGGTGCGGGCCGTCTCGATCTCGTCCCACGTTCGCGGCGTGGCGACGAACGGCCGGTTGCGGCCACGCAGCGACCATGGGGTGATGGTCGTCTTGGCCGCGAGGTTCTGCGACCAGTCGATGAACACCTTGCCGGGGCGTAGTGATTTCGTCATCTTCGCGGTGATGAGTTCGGGGCGCATCTCGGTGAGCTTCTCCGCGAGGGTGCGGGCGAACTCGCGAATGTCGTCACTCGAATGGGTGCCGTCGAGGCGTGCGTAGATCTGCATTCCTTTGCTGCCCGAGGTGACAGGAACGCTGGGCCAGCCCAGAGAACCGAGCAGTTCGCGCAGCATGACGGCGACCGCGGCGCATTCGTCGAGCCCCGCGGGAGCGCCCGGGTCGAGGTCGAGAACGATGCGGTCAGGATTTTCGCGTTCGCCATCCCGCCAGCGCCACTGGGGTGTGTGGAATTCGAGGGAGGCGAGGTTCGCGAAATAGCTGAGAGCGGCGACGGAATCGACGAACGGGTAGGTGACCTTGTCGATCTCTTCGCGTTCGATCCACTGCGGTGCGCCCGATGGGGTGTTCTTCTCGAAGAACTCGAGTTTTCCGACACCATGCGGAAAACGCAGCCGGGTGACTGGCCGGTCTTTCGTCTGCGCGAGAATTCGCGGTGCCACGCTCGCGTAATAGTGCAGTACCTCACCCTTCGTCGTCTCCGTCGCGGGGTACAGGATCTTGTCGAGATTCGTCAGGCGCAGCGTCCGCCCGTCGACCTCGACGACGGTGGGGCTCACCTCGGGGCTCATGCGTCGTCCTCACGTGCGGCGATGTCGAGGCGCAGCCCGGTGTATGCGGGCTGACGCAGCCGCCCGCCGGCGCTGCGCCCCAGGTGGGTGACGTCGACGAGGATCTCGGGGCGCACCCAGTGGGTGCCGACGGCGTCCTCCGCGGCGAGAGCATCGCGCGGCACGGCCGGCTCGGGCGCCGGCGTCAGCCACTCGAGCAGCGCGCGCCCGGCCGCGGCCGAGAATCCGGTGCCGACGCGTCCGCGATAGACGAGCTCGCCGTCGGCCCATTCGCCGACGAGGATCGCGCCCAGCGCGCCGACGGTGCCGTCGACCGGTCGCCAACCGAGGACGACGAACGTCTCGCGGGTGCGGTGGACGCTCTTGAGCCAGTCCTCGCTGCGCACGCCCGGGCGATACGGTGAATCGACGCGCTTGCTGACGACGCCCTCGAGGCCCGCGTCACGGGTCGCGGCGAGCAGCGCGTCGCCGTCGTCATGCGCGGGCGACACCTGGATCGCGGAGGCCGTGGCGCTCGATCCGTCGTCGCCCGAGCCACCGATTCCGGCGCCGTCGAGCAGTTCACGACGCGCGCTCCACGGCAGGGTGATGACGTCGTGCCCGGCGGCGCGCAGCACGTCGAACGTCATGAGCTGCACAGGAGTTCGTGCGAGGGCCGCGGCTTCGTCGGGGCTGGCGGCGCGCATGCGTGAGCGTCCGCCGCCGGGGGCGAGTCGGTGCATGACGGCGCGGAAGTCGGGCCGCCCGTTCGTCAGGGCGACGAGCTCGCCGTCGAGGACGAGGTCGTCGAAGTCGCGCAGGCGTGAACCGGTGATCTCGGGGAAGCGCGCGGAGCAGTCGGCGCCGGAGCGCGTCGCGATCGTCACCTCACCGCCGCGGACGGTGACGATGGCGCGGATGCCGTCCCACTTCACCTCGTGGCGCCACGCGGGCCCGCACGGCACGTGAGGTGTCGGTGTCGCGAGCATCGGGCGCATAGGCTCACCCTAGATGTGACACCGCACGAGCGAGAAGGGCGCGAAGGGCATGCGAGCGATCTGGAAGGGTGCCGTCAGTTTCGGCCTCGTCAACGTGCCGGTACGTCTGTACTCGGCGACGGAGAACCACGACGTGCAGTTCCGTCAGGTGCACGAGAAGGACGGCGGACGCATCAAGTACCAGCGTGTCTGCTCGATCGACGGCGAGCAGGTCGCCTACAGCGACATCGCGAAGGGGTACGAGACGCCCGAGGGGCAGATGGTCGTGCTGACGGACGCCGACCTCGCCGACCTGCCGCTCGTCACGAGCAAGGAGATCGCCGTCGACCGGTTCGTGCCGGCCGAGCAGATCAGCCCGCTCGTGCTCGACAAGGTCTACTATCTCGAGCCCGACAAGGCGGCACTCAAGCCGTACGCCCTGCTGCGTAGCGCGCTCGAGGAGAGCGGGCGCGTCGCCGTCGTCACGGTGTCGTTGCGCACGCGCGTGACGGTGGCCGTCCTGCGCGTCGAGGGCAAGGCCATCGTCCTGCATACGTTGCTGTGGCCCGACGAGGTGCGCGAGCCCGACTTCGCCGTCCTCGAGGCAAAGGCGGAGGTGACGGATTCGGAGCAGGCGATGGCGGCGATGCTCGTCGAGTCGTTGTCGGGTGACTTCGACCCCGAGGCGTACGAGGACACCTACGAGCAGGCCGTGCGCGAGGTCGTCGAGGCCAAGCTCGCGGGCGGCGAGGTCAAGGAACCCGAAGACAAGCCGGAGGAGAGCGCCGAGGTCGTCGACCTGCTCGCCGCCCTGCAGGCCAGCGTCGACCGGGCCAAGAAAGCACGCGGCGAAGCAGCGAGCTGACGCGCTCAGCCGCGCTGGGCGCCGTGTGATACTCGGACGATGATGGCGAACCCCGACGCGCCCGACGTCTACGACGCTTCGTTCGAGCAGCAGATCGGGGTGTTCATCGACCAGCACCGTGCCATGATCGCTGCGTCCCTCGACGGGTTGAGCGAGGCCGAGGCCCGACGTCGGCTCGTCCCGTCGAAGACGACGCTGCTCGGCCTGGTGAAGCACGCGACGTTCGTCGAACGGGTCTGGTTCGAGGAGGCCCGTACAGGGCGCAGCCGTGCAGAACTCGGCCTGCAGCCCGGGCCCGACGAGTCGTTCGACCTGACGGACGCCGACACGTCGGCGTCCGTGCTCGACGTTTTCGCTCGCGCCTGCGAACGATCGCGACGCGCCGTGGATGGGGTGGGCGGCGACACCATCTGGTCAGGAAACCGGCGCGGCCCGTTGAGCGTTCGCTGGATCCTGCTCCACGTGCTTCGCGAGCATGCCCAGCACTGCGGGCACGCCGACATCCTGCGCGAACAGGTCCTCATGGAACGTAGCCGCTCGAGGTGATCGCCTCGGCGCCCCGGCTGTTGGCGGCGCCGGCCATGTCGATCGGCGCGGAACGCCCCAGCGGGGCAGGTGTCAGCGGATGACGCGGACGACGCGGTTCGTCAGCAGGTCGTGGGCCGCACGTCTGACGAGCGCGTTGGCATCCGGGTGCTCGCCGAGGGTTGCGGTGCAGACGTCGACGAGGTCAGCCAGCGAGCGGGGGCCGTCGAGCAGCGTCAGGTGGATGACGGCGCCGAGACCGTGCAGGTGCGCGGGCGTCGAGCCGATGAGCGTCAGCACCTCGAGCGCGTCCTCGTCGACGAGGGCGTCGACGAAGGGTGCGAGCGTCAGAACGGTGTCGTTGGTCAGGGCCTCGGCGCTGTCCGCAGGGCTCGCGACGGGATCCTCGCGCGTGGCGAAGGCGCGATCATCGTCGCCATCGCCGGCCGTGACGGCGGCATCCAGCGTCGCCGACGCGAGCGGCACGTATGGGTCGACGTCGGGCTGCTGCGTCCACCACGTGCCGGGCACGTGACGCCAGAACGGCTCCTGCGGCGCCAGCGTGAACACGTCGCGCAAGAGGGGGAGCGTGTCGGCGATCTCGCGATAACGCAGACGTTGGACGCCGCCGCCGGCGAGGGCTATCCGGGCGAGCAGGTCGAGGCAACCGTCGATCTGCGGCATCGCCGACGACTGCGGCAGGATGAGCGTCAACGCCTCGAACAGCGGCATCTCGCTCAGCTCTGCCTCGCCGGGCTCGTGAGTGCCGGCGCTGTTGTCGTCCTCGGCATCGATACGGTCGGGCGCGGTGCGCTTGGCGTCAGCTTCCGCATCGCCGCCGTTGACGCTCTCGTCAGGGCGGGCGTCGTCACGAATGCGGTCGAGCAGGACGAGCGGCCCGAGCCGCAACGCGCCCTCACGAGGCGGCGCCATGTCGAGGTCTTCGGGGCAGTGCTGCGTCTTGACGCCGGAGACACCCGGGTTGACGAGCACCGACAGCGGCTTGGGGTAGGGCATGACGTCACGGCGGTCGTTGAAGATGAGCGTCTCGTCGGTGACGTAGCCGTAGCCGTGCGTGCAGTAGTGCTGCGTCGCCGTCGTCTTGCCGGTGCCCGACGCTGCGAACAGGCCGGCAACGACGCCCGTGTCGGGGTCGCAGACTCCACCGGCGTGGAGCATGACAAACTCGCCCGCACGCGCCGAGATGGCGCGGCCGGTGAGCGTCGTCGTCAGCGTGTAGTCGCCGGTGTCGGAGCCGCTGCCGGGGGCGTCATCGATTCGATCGACGGTGATCGTCTTTGCGATGTCGACCGGCTCGACCTCAGCCGTCCCGGCTGCTCGCAAGCCTGCGGCGCTCTCGCTGCCGACCGAACTGCCACCCGGACCCACCCGATGTGGCGCGCTCGGCAAGGGCGCGATCGTGCGCTGTGACGGCGCGTCCGGGCGGCACCAGTGCCACTGACGCGCGACGGCGTCACGACGCTCGGGCTGCACGTTCACCGCGAAGTCGAGGCCGAAGACGCGAAGCTCGAGGGGGCCGTCAGTCACGTGTCCAGCCTATCCGTGACGACCGTCATGGGTGGGGCAGACCCACGAGGGCATGCGCCCCTGCCGACCGGGATCGGGGCGCGAGGTTCCGCCCTGGGCGAACGCAGCAGCCAAACGCGCCCGGAGCGGAACACGGCGGGCACACGCGGCGTTGGCACCTTCGAAGACCGGTGGTGGATGCGGCGTCACGCTGACGTCGTCACCCGCCCCGGCTAGCATCGTGTGAGATCTCGGCATCGAGGAGATGACATGTTCGAACGGTTCACCGACCGCGCCCGTCGGGTCGTGGTGCTCGCGCAAGAAGAAGCGCGCATGCTCAACCACAACTACATCGGCACGGAGCACATCCTCCTGGGCCTCATCCACGAAGGGGAGGGCGTCGCCGCGAAGGCGCTCGAATCCCTGGGTATCTCGCTGGACGCCGTCCGCGAGCAGGTTCAGGAGATCATCGGCCAGGGGCAGCAGACGCAGTCCGGCCACATTCCCTTCACGCCGCGCGCGAAGAAGGTTCTCGAGCTGTCCCTGCGCGAGGGGCTGCAGCTCGGTCACAGCTACATCGGCACCGAGCACATCCTGCTCGGCCTGATCCGCGAGGGTGAGGGCGTCGCCGCGCAGGTGCTCGTCAAGCTCGGCGCAGACCTGTCGACGGTGCGCACCACCGTCATCCAGCTTTTGTCCGGATACCAGGGCAAGGGCGAGCCGCAGGCCGCGGGCGTCGGCGCGTCGTCGTCGGGTGGCCCCGCCGAGGGCACCCCGGCCGGTTCGACGGTGCTCGACCAGTTCGGTCGCAACCTCACGCAGGCTGCCCGTGAGGGCAAGCTCGACCCGGTCATCGGGCGTGAGAAGGAGATCGAGCGCGTCATGCAGGTGCTGTCGCGCCGTACCAAGAACAACCCGGTGCTCATCGGTGAGCCCGGCGTCGGCAAGACCGCCGTCGTCGAGGGTCTTGCCGCTGACATCGTCACAGGTGACGTGCCGGAGACACTCAAGGACAAGCACCTCTACACCCTCGACCTCGGCTCGCTCGTCGCCGGTTCGCGCTACCGCGGTGACTTCGAGGAGCGCCTCAAGAAGGTGCTCAAGGAGATCCGCACGCGTGGCGACATCATCCTGTTCATCGACGAGATCCACAGCCTCGTCGGTGCCGGTGCGGCCGAGGGTGCCATCGACGCTGCCTCGATCCTGAAGCCGATGTTGGCTCGTGGCGAGCTGCAGACGATCGGTGCGACGACGCTCGATGAGTACCGCAAGCACATCGAGAAGGACGCGGCGCTCGAGCGCCGGTTCCAGCCGATCCAGGTCAACGAGCCGACGATCCCGCAGGCCATCGAGATCCTCAAGGGTCTGCGCGACCGCTATGAGGCGCACCACCGCGTCACGATCACGGACGCCGCGCTCGTCGGGGCCGTCAACATGGCCGACCGGTACATCACCGACCGCTTCCTGCCGGACAAGGCGATCGACCTCATCGATGAGGCGGGCGCGCGTCTGCGGATCCGTCGCATGACGGCTCCGCCGGAGCTGCGCGAGTTCGACGAGAAGATCGCTCACGTGCGTCGTGAGAAGGAATCGGCCATCGACAGCCAGGACTTCGAGAAGGCCGCTGCCCTGCGTGACGACGAGCGCAAGCTCGTCGAGGAGAAGGAGGCCAAGGAGAAGGAGTGGAAGGCCGGCGACGTCGATCTCGCCGCCGTCCTCGACGAGGAGCTCGTCGCAGAGGTTCTCGCCGCGTCGACCGGTATCCCCGTGTTCAAGCTGACGGAGGAGGAGTCCTCGCGTCTGCTGCGCATGGAGGACGAGCTGCACAAGCGCGTCATCGGCAACGACGACGCCATCAAGGCGCTGTCGCAGGCCATCCGACGCACGCGTGCGGGCCTCAAGGACCCGCGCCGTCCCGGTGGTTCGTTCATCTTCGCCGGCCCGACGGGTGTCGGCAAGACGGAGCTCGCCAAGTCGCTCGCCGAGTTCCTCTTCGGTGACGAGGACGCGCTCATCACGCTCGACATGTCCGAGTACGCGGAGAAGCACACCGTCTCGCGTCTGTTCGGTTCGCCCCCCGGCTACGTCGGCTACGAAGAGGGTGGCCAGCTGACGGAGAAGGTGCGTCGCAAGCCGTTCTCGGTCGTGCTGTTCGACGAGGTGGAGAAGGCTCACGCCGACATCTTCAACTCGCTGCTGCAGATCCTGGAGGACGGCCGCCTGACCGACAGCCAGGGCCGCGTCGTCGACTTCAAGAACACCGTCATCATCATGACGACGAACCTCGGCACGCGCGACATCGCGAAGGGCGTCTCCCTCGGCTTCGCCGCGGGCAACGACCAGCGCAGCAACTACGACCGGATGAAGGCGAAGGTCGGCGAGGAGCTCAAGCAGCACTTCCGTCCCGAGTTCCTCAACCGTGTCGACGACACGATCGTGTTCCCGCAGCTGTCGCAGGCCGAGATCGTCGAGATCGTCGACCTCATGGTCGCGAAGCTCGACGAGCGCCTCAAGGATCAGGACATGGCGATCGAGCTCACGCAGGGCGCGAAGGATCTGCTCGCAAAGCGCGGGTACGACCCGGCTCTCGGTGCACGTCCGCTGCGTCGCACGATCCAGCGCGAGATCGAGGACCAGCTGTCCGAGAAGATCCTCTTCGGCGAGATCTCGAAGGGCGACCTCGTGCTCGTCGACGTCGAGGGCGAAGGCAAGGAGGCGACGTTCACGTTCTCCGGCACGCCGATCTCGCTGTCGAAGCACACGCGGGCGTCTGACAAGGTCGACACCGACATGAAGGGCGCGACGCCGAGCAGTGACGACCTGTCGGGTCCGATCGACTTCGGTGGCGCCGTCGGCGGTGGTCCCGGTGGCGGCGAAGGCGCTGCCGCGGTCTGATCGACGTTCCGACCGTGTCTGATGCGCGGTGACCTGTGCGGTGCGGCCCGCCTCCCTGGGGGGAGGCGGGCCGCACCGTCGTGTTCTCGTCGGGTGGGCTTGACGGGGTTCGTCAGCTGGGACGCGCGGCTGCGGCCCCGAAGCGAGTGCCTAGGGTGGAGTGCATGAGTTCCGTCGTGCTTCGCCGTGCCCGCGCCGCCGATGTGCGAGGCATCCGACGGCTCGTGACGCCGTACGTGGAGTCGAAGGCGATCGTCGACAAACCGGCCGTCAGCTACTACGAGAACCTGAGCGAGTTCATCGTCGCCGAGCTCGACGACGACATCGTCGGATGCGGTGCGCTGCACGTCATGTGGGAGGACGTCGCGGAGGTGCGAACGCTCGCCGTGTCCGGCGACGTCCGCGGCCACGGCGTCGGAGGGCGCCTGCTCGACGCCCTCATCCACCAGGCGCGTATCATCGGCGTCGACCGCGTGTTCTGCCTGACGTTCGAGACCGCCTTCTTCGCGCGCCACGGGTTCGTCGAGATCGAAGGCATCCCGATCGAGCGAACCGTCTACGACGAACTGCTGCAGTCGTACGACGAAGGTGTCGCCGAATTCCTCGACCTCGACCGCGTCAAGCCCAACACCCTCGGCAACACGCGCATGCTGCTGACGCTCTGACGCTCGGAAGAGCGCGGTTGAGCAAAACGTTTGTTGTCCATTCGTCAGCCGATGCAGAGGTGCATGCATGGGTTCGACGACTACTGTGAGCCGGTTGGCCGTTCTTGGACGAGTGGCCGCGCCTCATTGACCACCCATCAGGGAAGGGCCATCGCACATGGTTCACCTTCTTGCAGCGGACGCGACCGGGCCGATCTCCCACGCGTCGTCCGGGCAACTCACCCTCGCGGCGCTCGCCGGCATCGCCGTCGTCGTCCTCGCGATCAGCGCGTTCAAGCTCCACCCGTTCCTCGGCCTCATCCTCGGCAGCGCGGCGCTCGCCGCCGTCGCCCAGGTGCCAGGCAAGCCCGCCGTCGACAGCTTCACGACCGGTTTCGGCAAGACCGCCGGCTCCGTCGGTCTGCTCGTCGCCCTCGGTGCGATGATCGGTCAGCTGCTCGCCGACTCCGGCGGCGGCAACGCGATCGTCGACAAGCTCGTCGGCGGCGTCAAGGCCGCCGCACTGCCGTGGATGATGGCGCTCGTCGCCGCGATCATCGGCCTGCCGATGTTCTTCGAGATCGGCGTCGTCCTGCTCATCCCGATCGTCCTGTCGGTCGCGCGCCGCACGAAGCAGCCGGTGCTGCTCATCGGCATCCCGGCCCTCGCCGGCCTGTCGGTGCTCCACGGTTTCGTGCCGCCGCACCCCGGCCCCGTCGCCGCGATCGAGGCCGTCCACGCCAACACCGGCCGCACCCTGCTGTTCGGCATCATCGCCGCCATCCCGACGCTCATCGTCGCCGGCCCGCTGCTCGGGCGCCTCGTCGCGCGTCTCGTGCCCGTCGATGCTCCTGCGGCGCTCGCTGCCGACGGCTCGGTCCGCGACGCGGGTTCGGGCGCGCATGGCGGTGGCGAGCACGACGGCGCCACCGCCGTCGACGCGAAGAACGACACGACGCCCACGCGTCGCCCGTCGTTCGGTGCAGCGATCACGTGCATCCTGCTGCCCGTCGTCCTCATGCTCATCTCGGCCATCGCCGAGATCGCCGGCATGAAGAAGGGCACGGCGCTGTCCGTCATCGAGTTCCTCGGCAACCCGCCGGTCGCGCTGTTCATCTCGACCATGGTCGCGATGATCCTGCTCGGCGAGGGCGCCGGCCTGTCGATCGCGAAGACGAACGGCATCATGAGCGCGGGCCTGCCCGCCGTCGCCGGCATCATCCTCATCGTCGCCGCCGGCGGTGGCTTCAAGACGCTCCTCGTCGACGCGGGCGTCGGCAACGTCATCAAGGACTGGGCAGACGGCAGCAACTTCTCTCCGCTGCTGCTCGCGTGGCTCGTCGCCGTCGGTATCCGTCTCACGACGGGTTCGGCGACGGTCGCGACGATCACCGCCGCCGGCATCGTCGCGCCCCTGGTCGCCCACCTCGACGCCAACCAGCTCTCCCTCGTCGTGCTCGCGATCGGCGCCGGCTCGCTGTTCTTCAGCCACGTCAACGACGCCGGGTTCTGGCTCGTCAAGGAGTACTTCGGCCTCAGCGTCGTGCAGACCCTCAAGTCGTGGTCGCTCATGGAGACGGTCATCTCCGTCGTCGGCTTCGCCTGCGTCTGGATCCTGCACCTCATCGTCTGAGACGCAGGGCGCTCGCACTCACCGAACCCCCTTGCGCGCAGATGCACCCGGGTGCATCTGCGCGCAAGGGGGTTCGGTGTCCAGGGGCACCGATGTCCGCGAACGGGCCGGTGGCCAGAGCCAGTTCTCGGGTGAAGAATCGAACGTTAGGGTGAAAGGCATGAGCACACAACCGCAGCCCCAGTTCGTCATCGTCATGGGCGTCTCGGGCTCGGGCAAGACGACCGTCGCGACGGGTCTGGCCGACGCCATGGGGTGGACGTACGTCGAGGGCGACGACCTGCACCCGCAGGCCAACGTCGAGAAGATGCGCGCCGGCATCCCGCTGACGGACGAGGACCGCTGGCCGTGGCTGACGAAGATCGGCGAGTGGATCGACGAGCACGAGAGCCTCGGCAAGAGCGCCGTCATCACATGCAGTGCGCTCAAGCGCAGCTACCGTGAGCTGCTCCGCGAGGGGCGCCCGACGGTGTCGTTCTGCCACGTCGACGTCTCGCGCGAGCAGCTCGAACAGCGTCTCGCCGAGCGCACGGGTCACTACATGCCGGCGTCCCTGCTGCAGAGCCAGCTCGACACGCTCGAGCCGCTGCAGGCTGACGAGCCGGGCACCACCGTCGAGGCGAAGGGCGGGCAGGAAGCGGTTCTCGCCGAGGTGATGGAATCGCTCCACCTCCACGCGCCGGCCAACCCCGAGGCTGCGTACGTCAAGCCGACCGACGCCGGGCCACACGCCGATCACGCGAGCTGACGCTTCACTGACCGACCGACGATGTTGCCCGGGTTCCGGGGCGCCCGCGCCCCGAAACCCGGGCAACATCGTCGTCTGAGGGGGTGGCTCAGCGGCGGCCGGGCAGCGCGAACAGCTCGTCGTCGAGGGGGTCGACGAGACCGTCCTCGATGAGCGATGAGAGGCAGCGCTCGCGCTGGGCGTCGTCGTCCCAGGCCTCGTCGAGGCGGGCGCGTTCGACGGGGCCGTGCGCCTCGCGCAGCACCGCGAGCAGCTTGCCGCGCACCATCCGATCGGTGCCGGCCCAGGCCTGCGCACGCCGGGCGGGGCCGTCGTAGACGGGCGCGCCCGCGAGCTGCCAGGCGCAGGCGTCGATGATCGGGCAGGTGCCGCAGGCGGGGGCCTTCGCGGTGCACACGACCGCTCCGAACTCCATCGACGCGGCGTTCCACAGCACGTGATCGTCCTGCGGCAGCAGCAGCGCGGCGAGTCGGCGTTCTGCGGCGCTCAGGTTGGGTCGGGGGAACTCGACGCCGGTCACCGTACGCGCCTCGACGCGTCGGATGTTCGTGTCGATGACGGTGACGCGCTCACCGAACGCGAACGACGCGACGGCCGCTGCCGTGTACTCGCCGACGCCGGGCAGCGCGAGCAGGTCGTCGTGCGTCGACGGCACCTCGCCGCCGTGCCGTTCGACCATCGTGACGGCGGCGTCGTGCAGCCGCAGGGCACGACGCGGGTAGCCGAGGCGGCCCCAGTGGCGGACGGCCTCGCCTGGCGCGGCGGCCGCCAGGTCCGACGGGGTGGGCCAGCGCTCGAGCCATTCCTGCCAGATCGGAGCCACGCGCGCGACGGGCGTCTGCTGGCTCATGACCTCGGACAGGAAGATGCCCCACGGTGTCGTGTCGGGGGAGCGCCATGGCAGCGGGCGCGCGGCATCGAGGAACCAGGCGTTGAGACGTGCGACGAGGTCGTCGCGCTGTGCCTCCGGAAGCAGCGTGCTCACACGTAGCGTTCGAGGATGCTGCTCTCGGCGAGGCGCGAGAGCCCTTCGCGCACGGCGCGGGCGCGCGATTCGCCGACGCCGTCAACGGTGAGCAGGTCGTCGAAGTCCGCGGCGAGCAGGGCCTGCAGGCTGCCGAAATGGTCGACGAGTCGGTCGATGATCGCGCCGGGCAGGCGCGGCACCTTCGACAGCAACCGGTAGCCGCGCGGAGTGACGAGGGCGTCGAGCGCGTCACCCGCGACGGCGAAGCCGACCGCGCGCGCGTTGGCGCTGATGTCGATGAGGTCGTCGCTGCTCAGCGAGGCGAGGTTCGCGTCGGCCTGTTCGAGCGTGTAGCCGTCGCGTGAGGATTCCAGGTAGTCACGGATGACAAGTTCACGGTCGTTGCCGAGGGCGCCGATGAGTTCCTGCAGCTGCAGGTCGATAAGGCGTCCGTCGGTGCCGAGTTCGACGACGTAGGAGGAGATCTCCTCGCTGATACGCCGCACCATCTCGAGGCGCTGAAGCACCTGGGCGACGTCACGCACCGTCACCAAGTCTTCGATCTCGAGAGCGGAGAGGGAGCCAGTGACCTCGTCGAGGCGCTTCTTGTAACGCTCGAGCGTCTGCAGCGCCTGCCCGGCGCGCGACAGGATCGCGGGCGAGCCCTCGAGCACGTGACGCATGCCGCCGACGTACACGGCGATGATCTGCATCGACTGGCTGACGGAGATGACGGGGAAACCGGTCTGCTTCGCGACACGTTCGGCCGTGCGGTGACGGGTGCCGGACTCGCGCGTCTCGATGCTCGAATCGGGGACGAACTGGATCGCCGCACCGATGATCTTCTCCAGGCCAGAGCTGACGACGATGCCGCCGTCCATCTTCGCGAGTTCGCGCAGGCGCGTCGCGGAGAAGTCGATGTTGATCGGGAAGCCGCCCGTCGAGATCTTGTCGACGACGTCGTCGTGCCCGACGACGATGAGCGCTCCGGTGCGCCCGCGCAGGATGCGTTCGAGAGCGTCGCGCAGTTCGGTGCCGGGAGCGATGGCGGCGAGGGTCTCCCAGAGCAGGGCCTCGTTGGATCGCTCAGTCACACTTGCCTCTTTTGCCATGACCCACCTGCTCGTCTCGTTCCTCACCCACCGTGAACTCTACTGACTGCGGGTGCGCGCGAGCACGCGCCGACATCACATCGTGACGTGGCGGCGCGCACCCACCCGCTCAGGTGTCGCGATGTCTGCTGATCAGACCGTCCAGAGCCCGTAGGACTCACCGAGATTGCGGATCTTCTGCGCTCGTGCCAGGCGCGGCGCGTAGCTGCCGTCGCGTGTACCGCCGCCGTGCTCGTGCGAGTCGAGCAGTTCGGCGGCCCACTCGATCTCAGAGTGGCTGGGGGACAGGCCACGGTTGATCGGGTCGGTCTGGTCGATGCGCAGCGTCAGCTTGCCCGTCATGCCCATGTTCTGGGTGACCTTGCACGCCTCGAGCAGCTCGTCCTCGGAGTCGGTGAGGGTCGGGCCGTCGATCGGACCGGGCAGCTGGCCGACGCGGGAGGCGACGACGAGCTTGGAGCGCGCGTACGCGAGCGCCATCGGGTCGGCGCCCGCGCCGGTGTCGCGGCGGAAGTCGCCGACACCGAACGCGAGGCGGAAGGTGCCCGGGGCGGACGCGATCGACGTTGCGTTCTCGATGCCGATGGCCGACTCGACGAGCGCGAGGACGGGGGTTCCCGGGTTGAGGCGCATCGCCGTGAGCGTGACGTGCTCGGGCTTCTCCGTCTTCGCCAGCATGACGCCGCGCAGGCCGGGGATGCCGTGGAGGGCGTTGAGGTCGTCCTCCCAGAACTCGGTGTTGATGTCGTTGATGCGCACCCAACCGGTCGCGCCGTCCTCGAGGGCCTTGACGACGTTGTCGCGCGCCGTGGACTTGTCGGCCGCAGGCGCGGCATCCTCGATGTCGAAGATGACGGAATCGGCCTCGGAGGCGAGGGCCGCGTCGAAGAGTTCGGGCTTCATGGCGCTGGCGAGCAGCCAGCTACGGGACAGCTGCGCGGGCAGAGCGGCAGCGCGGGCGTTACGTCCGGAAAACACGTCTGGTTCATCCTCAGGTCGTCGTCGTACTCGGCGCAGCCATGCGGCGCGCTCGATGCCTCTGGCACCTTAGTGCCGGGTTTGGGTTACTTCGCAGTACCGATCGCGGCCTGTGATGGTGGCCACACGTGGTGAGGGGTTGTCTTCCAGGTTAGGGAAACCGTGGCCGGGGTGGGCGGATGGATCACGTCGTGGTCGGTGGGGGTGCTGATGGTCGACTGGGATGTCTCGGGCGTGGTGGCGGGGCGGCTGCGTCACGTGGGTGAGGATGAGTCAGTCGTGACTGACTCGTCGGGACGTAAGTGACTCAACTGGCCGGTGGGAATCCGGGCCCTCGGGGCATCGCTGACCGGGCCGCTCAATCACCTGATGCCGTTCCGACGGCACGCATCGCCGAGCCGAGGTCGGCGCACTCGGCGATGCGCATGCCCGCGGGGGTCTTCTCGGTGCCGAGCGACCCGGCAGGAATGATCGCCTTGTCGAACCCGATGCGCGCCGCCTCGGCGAGACGCCGCGCCACACCGCTGACGGCGCGGATGTCTCCCGAAAGTCCCACCTCGCCGACGGCGATGAGCCCCGCCGGCAGCGGTTTCTCCTGCGCCGAACTGAGCAGGGACAACGCGACGGCGAGGTCGGACGCCGGTTCGCTCAGCTTCGCGCCCCCGACCGTCGAGACGTAGCAGTCGGCACGGCTGACAGGGGCACCCGCGCGGCGTTCGAGGACGGCGAGGATCATGGCGGTCCTCGAGGAGTCGACCCCTGACGTCGTGCGGCGCGGCGAACCACCTGCCGACGGCGCGACGAGCGCCTGTACCTCCGTCACGAGTGGTCGGCGACCCTCGAGCGTCACCGTGACGCACGTACCAGCGACGGGCTTGTCGCGCGAGGTGAGGAACAGTGAGCTCGGGTCCGACAGACCCTGGATGCCGCCGTCGGACAGGTCGAAGCAACCGACCTCGTCGGTCGGCCCGTAGCGGTTCTTGACCGCGCGCACGAGCCGCAGACGCGAGTGACGTTCGCCCTCGAAGGTGATGACGACGTCGACGAGGTGCTCCAACAGACGGGGGCCGGCGATCGAACCGTCCTTCGTCACGTGCCCGACGAGCACCGTCGAGATGTTGCGGGCTTTCGCCACCTGGATGATGGCGGCCGCGACCTCGCGCACCTGCGAGACGTTGCCGGCCGAACCGTCGACCTCGGCGCTCGCGATCGTCTGCACGGAGTCGATGACGAGGAACGTCGGTTGGACCGCATCGATGTGCGCGAGCACGGTGGCGAGGTCGGTCTCGCTCGCGAGGTAGAGCGTGTCGGCGACCGCGTCCGTGCGGTCGGCGCGCAGACGCACCTGCGCCGCGGATTCCTCGCCGCTGACGTAGAGCACCTTCGTGTCAGCGCGCGCCGCGCGCGCGGCGACGTCGAGCAGCAGCGTCGACTTGCCGATGCCCGGCTCTCCCGCGACGAGCATGACGGCGCCCGGTACGAGGCCACCACCCAGGACGCGGTCGAACTCGCCGACGCCCGTCGTCGTGACGGACGCCTTCGTCGCGTCCACGTCGCCGATCGGCTTGGCCGGGTTGGCCACCTTCGACGCGGCCTGGGTGCGAACGGCGACGGGCCCGCCGACCTCCTCGACGGTGCCCCACGCCTGACACTCACCGCATCGCCCGACCCACTTGACCGTCTGCCACCCACACTCGGTGCAGCGGTACGTCGTTCGCTTCGAAGCCTTGCTCGCCATGGTCGAAACCCTAGACGCGAGCGCCGACAACCCCGGAATGGCGGGTAATCCTGCGCTCAGCCGCCCCGGGAGCGTCCTTCGCCCCCTCAGCCACCACCGTCGCGATGTTGTGTCATCAAAGCGTGAAATGGCGCGCGTTCACGACGCAACATCCGCAGACTCGGGAGGCAGTCACGCCACAGCTCGTCACGTCGCCAGTTTGCTCACGACGTATTGGTTGAGGCTGACATTCTGTTGGGCCGACTCCCGCGCCAGTCGACGGTGAAGCTCCTGCGGCAGTCGGACGTTGAACTTTCCCGAGTACGTCCGTCGCGAAAGAGGCGGCGGTTCTTCACCCGACGTGCGCATGTCGGTCAGGTCATCGTCCACCAAGGTGGTGATGCCCGGTGAGCGCGGCCGTCTGGGAGTCGGCCAGCCATGAGAGCGAGGGGAACTCTGCGCAGGTGGCAACGAACGCGCCATCTTCCGATGACCAGAACACGCGGTAGTCGTACTCGGCGGCAGAGGGGACGGTCGCGTTCACGGCACAGTGCTCCCCTGGGGCTTGGCGGCGGCGTCGAGGGCTCGCTTCGCCCGTCGCCACATCCCAATGTTTCCACGGTCACGGTACTGAACGCCAAGGTGTGAGCCGGCCATGCCTGCCGCCCCACCGAGCACGACATCCTCATGCACGACAGCGCGTCAGCGGCCCTGCGCCTCCAGCGTCGCGGGATGCACGTACAGCGGCAGCAGGTCGCGTCCGGCAGGTGTGACGGCCAGCGCGGCAGCCGCTGCGAGGTGCGCCTCGCAGTACGTGACGAGCACGTCGTAGGCGGCCTGGCCCATGAGCTCGACCAATTCGGGTCGCTGCGAGACGTAGACCGGCTCGGCTCCCACGTGCGCCTCGGAGTTGCCCGAGCAGTACCAGTCGAGGTCGTGCCCGCCCGAACCCCATCCGCGACGGTCGTACTCGGCGATCGTCGTCTCGAGATACTCCTCACCGTCGGGCAGCGTCACGCGACGATACGAACGTCGGATCGGCAACTGCCAGCACACCTCGGGCTTGAGCGACCACGGCTCGACGCCCGTCGCCCACGCCTTCTGATGCAGCGCGCAACCCAGGCCGGGGCCGGCCGTCCTCACGTCGTCCGAACCCTCCACCGACGAGGTGACGTCACCGAATCCCGGCCGGTTCAAGAAGATGCAGGCACCCTCGACGACGCGCGTCTTGCGGTCGCCGTCCTCGTCGACCTCGACCCAGCCGTCAGCCGAGTGGCCCTCGTCGTAGAACTGCCATTCGTCGCGGGTCAACGTCTTCATGACCGACGCGGTGTGCGCCTCGTCCTCGTCGCCGGTGAAGTGCGCGCCGAGCACGCAGCATCCCAGGTCGGGCTTCGACGCATCGATGCCGCAGCATCCGTCGCCGAACGTGCACGTCCAGTTCGACGTCAACCACGTGAGGTCGCAGCGGAAGCGCTCGACGGCGTCCGCCTCGCTCGCCGGGTCGTCGAACTCGACCCAGGTGCGCGGTATCTCGAGATCGCATTCAGCCACGCCCGCGATGATAGGTGCTCGCCGCCCGGCGCGGGTATCGTCGAGGTCCCGCCGCAGACACCCGTGACGCCGACAGGGGAGGCCACGCATGACCTCGCGCACGAGCCTCGCTGCCGGCACCCTCGCACTCTCCCTGCTGACCGGGTGCAGCGCCCTCACGACGCGCAGCGCCTCGAACCCCACCTCGAGTTCGACGACGAGCCCCGCCACCACGCCCGCGGCCCGGATGGCGCAGAGCGGCATCGCCGAGAAGGTCGGGTCGCAACCGCGCACGCAGTCGAAGGGCGGCGCGATGGTCGTCGCCGTTACCAACGCCGTCATCCCCTCCGGGATCGTGACGGCGAGTGAGCGCGCCGTCTCCGCCGTGCGCGGCCTCGACCGTCACGCCTCTGCGAATCCGTTGCTCGTCGTCGTGCCGCGCGATGACGCCGACTTCAAGAAGTACACGGGCACCGAGCCGGGCAGCCAGCTCGCGAGCACGGTGACGCGCGGCGGCACGTTGCCGTTCGTCGTCGTCGCGCCGTGGACGGTGCGTCACGCGAACGACGTGACGGCCCGCGAGACACTCGCACACGAGGCGTTCCACGCCCTCACGCTCGAGAAGCTGCGCGAGACGCGGCCGCTGTGGCTGCTCGAGGGGTGGGCCGAGTACGTCGGCCAGAAGCTCGTCCCGCAGGCGCCGCACAAGCGCACCGACATCCGTCCGCATCTGCCGAGCGACGAGGAACTGCGCGGCGCGAACGCCGCCGAAGCGTACTACGTGGCGTTCACGTTCGCGCGTTTCCTGCGCGAGACGTACGGCAACGGCGCCGTCATGGCGTTCTACACCGACGCCGTCACGACGACGACCGACATCGAGACCCTCGCGCAGCGGCACTTCCACAAGGGCCTCACCCAGCTGGAGACCGACTACGACGCCTGGTACCCCACGTTCCGCTGAGCCGGATACCCTGCGACCATGCGCCTCGGAGTCATCGACGTCGGTTCCAACACCGTGCACCTGCTCGTCGTCGATGCGCACCCCGGCGCCCAGCCGTTGCCCGCGATGTCGCACAAGCGCGTGCTGCGCCTGTCCGAACACGTCACCGCCGACGGCTTCATCGACGCATCCGGTATCGCCGATCTGACGCAGTTCGTCGGCGAATGCGTGACGATCGCCGAAGACGCCGGCATCAGCGAACTCATGTCGTTCGTGACGTCCGCGGTGCGCGAGGCGCCCAACGGGCAGGCCGTCCTCGATCATGTGCGTGAGCACACCGGCCAGGAGCTGCGCGTGCTGACGGGCGAGGAGGAGGCGCGCGTGACGTTCCTCGCCGCGCGCCGCTGGTTCGGCTGGTCGAGCGGGCGCCTGTTCGGCATCGACATCGGCGGCGGCTCGCTCGAACTCGCGACGGGTATCGACGAGACGCCCGACACCGCCGTCAGTCTGCCGCTGGGGGCCGGGCGCCTCACGCGTGAGCTGGCGGGCGATCCGCCGTCCGCGGAAGATCTGCGCGCCCTGCGCACGCGCGTGCGCGCCGAGATCGCCGGCGTCGCACGGGATCTGACGCGCTGGGGCACACCTGATCGCACCGTCGGCACGAGCAAGACGATCCGTTCCCTCGCGCGCCTGACGGGGGCCGCGCCGTCGAGCGACGGCCCGTTCGCGCCGCGCTCGCTCGCCCGCGCAGGCCTCAGCGACCTCGTCCCGCGACTCGCGGCGATGACGGCGACCGAACGCGCGCAGCTGCCCGGCGTCAGCGTCGAACGCAGCGCGCAGGTGCTCGCCGGTGCCGTCGTCATCGAGGCGACGATGGATCTGTTCGACGTCGACTCCCTCGACGTGTGCCCCTGGGCGTTGCGCGAGGGGCTCATCCTGCGCCGATTGGACGCGCTGGCGTGAGCATCCGCGTCGGTCTGTCCACCGCGTCGTGCTACCCGTTGAGCACGGCGGCGGCCTTCCGCATCGCAGCCGAACTCGGCTACGACGGCGTCGAGGTCATGGTCTGGACCGAACCGGCGAGCCAGGACGCGCGGGCCCTGCGCGAGCTGTCCGAACGTCACGGCGTGCCGATCCTGTCGATCCACGCCCCGACGCTGTTGCTCACGCAACGTGTCATGGGCAACGAGCCGTGGGGCAAGATCGACCGTTCCGTCGACCTCGCGCGCGACGTGGGAGCCGGCACGGTCGTCCTGCACCCGCCGTTCCGGTGGCAGAAGGAGTACGCGACGGGGTTCGTCGACGGCGTCGCGCAACGTGAGGCCCGCCACCCGGAGATCAAGCTCGCCGTCGAGAACATGTTCCCGTGGCGCGCTCGCGGACGCGAGGTGCAGGCGTACCTGCCCCACTGGGATCTGCGGCGCAACCACTACGCGCACACGACGCTCGACCTGTCGCACACGGCGACGTCCGGCAGCGACGCCATCGCCGTTGCCGAAGAACTCGGCGACCGCCTCAGCCACATCCACCTCGCCGACGGGCTCGGCTCCTACAAGGACGAGCACCTCGTTCCGGGGCGCGGCACGCAGCCGTGCGCGCAGATGCTCGAGATGCTCGCGCGTGACGAGTTCGGCGGCGACGTCGTCGTCGAGGTCGGCACGCGACGCCTGTCCGACGAAGACCGGCTCGTCGACCTCGCCGAGGCGCTCGCGTTCGCGCGGCTGCACCTCGCGATCGGGGCCGGACGCATCAGTTCGCCGTTCTGACGAACCCGCCCCGTGCAGCCGCGAGACGGGGTGCCGACGCACGGATGGGCCACGTAGGCTGGGTCGAAACGTCGACGAAGGAGGTGGCGCCGATGCCGAAGTACTCGTTCGGTCCGCGTCTGCCCGCAGCCACGTCGAAGGTCGTCTCGGCGGCGTCGCGTGGGCCGATCGCGCGCGCCGCGGCGAAGTCGCTCGTCGCCGGTGAGGGCATCGACGACGCCATCCGCGTCACCGACGAACTCACGAGCGCAGCAGCCGGCACTACCGCTGAAAGCCCCGACGAACATCCCCGTATCTCGTGGCGCCCGCTGCTCGTGCCGCCGGCGAGCACGGACGACCTGCTCACCGTCCAGGCCGACACGATCGGCGCAGTGAGCGCGCTCGCCGCGACCGGCGCGCCGTCACCGGATCTGACGATCGACGTCGGCACGTTCGGCGTCTTCGCCGATGACGTCTCGGGCGGCGTCCTCATCAACAGTCTGCGCGAGGTCGGGCAGGCCGCGCGCAACGCGGGGGTGACGCTGACGCTCACCGTCACCGACCCCCTCTACATCCAGGCCGTCTACGTGCTCGGCGACGAACTGCGCCAGGATTTTCCGGAGACCGGCATCGTGCTGCCCACCCGCCTGCGCGGCGCGTCCGACGACCTGAGCGACCTCGCCACGAACGGGCGTCGCGTGCGTCTGACGACGGAACGCCTCGACGCCGCGCTCGGCATGACATCGGCGCGCGAGAGCGGCAACGCGTTCGTCGACATCACGAAGGCGCTGCTCGACGCGCAGGCCGTCACGGCTTTCGACACCGACGACGCGCTGCTGCTCGACATCGCCGCCTCCCTCGTGCGCCGCCATGACGCGCAGGGCGCCGAGGTCGTCACCCCGCTCGGCGTCACGGCCCCGACCCACCACGATGACGCCTTCGCGCGCCGCGTCGTCGTCCCGTACGGCCCGATGTGGTCGACATACGTCGCGAGCGCGCTCGCGGGGCGGCCGTCGTTGGCACTGACGCTGCCCAACCCCGTTCGACGCAGGAGATGACATGACGAAGTCCGCCCGCCGCATCGCGTTCATCGGCACCGGCAACATGAACGAGGCCGTCATGGCCGGCGCTCTCGCAGGCGGTTTCGACGCGGATGACGTCGTCGCCACGTCGCGTCGCGAGGAGCGTGGCGCGCAGTTGCGCGAGAAGTACGGCGTCGCGACGATGACGTCGAACCCCGACGCCGTCGCGAGCGCCGAGACGGTCGTGCTCGGCGTGAAGCCGTACCAGCTCGACGACGTGCTCGAGGAGATCGGCCCGCATCTCGCGGACGGCGCCGTCGTCGTCAGCCTCGCCGTGGGGCGATCGACCATCTCGCTCGAGGAGCACCTGCCCGACGGCGCCGCGGTCGTCCGCGTCATGCCGAACACTCCCGCGATGGTCGGGGCGGGCATGCACGCGGTGACGCCCGGCGCACACTGCGACGACGACCAACTGGCGCGCGCGAAGACGCTCCTCGCCGCGTCGGGCGACGTCATCACGGTCGCCGAGAAGGACCACGACGCCGTGACGGCGGTCTCCGGCAGCGGCCCGGCGTACCTGTTCTACCTCGCCGATGCGATGATCGAGGCGGGCGTCCTGCTCGGCCTGCAGCGCGATGTCGCGCACCGTCTCGCCGTTCAGACGATCGTCGGCGCGGGCACGATGCTCGCGGAGTCGGGGGAGTCGCCCGTCCAGCTGCGCGAGAAGGTCTCGAGCCCCGGCGGGACCACGATCACGGCGCTCGCCGAACTCGACCAGCGGGCCGTGCGCGCGGCGATGGTGGCGGCGATGAAGGCCTGCCACGACAAGTCCGCGTCGATGGGTTGAGCTCGTAGGGCTCGATCGGCGGGAAGAACCAGCAGGGAAGAATCAACACGGCTGAATCAGCGGGGCGTGTCGTTCGTGCGACGCTTCGGCGCTTCCTCGACTCGCTTCCGTCCGCCCCTCGATCGCTCGTTCACCCGATGTTCACCTATCCAAGAACGTTGACGGGCAAGCAGATTGCGCGCCTGATCGCGGCCGCTGCTCCCGGCATCCGGCGCACGGCACCCCCAGCGCCCATCGGCTCAGCCAAACGTGGTTCGATATGCGCATGACTGCGTTGACTGTACGAACCCTTGGCGAAGACGACTGGCAGATCTACCGCGACGTTCGCCTGAGCGCTCTCGAGGAGTCGCCGGAGGCCTTCGCGGCGTCGTCGTCCGCCGAGAAGCAGCTCGACGAGAGCGCGTGGCGTCGACGCATGGCGCGTGCGCGCCGCATCCTCGCGACCGACGAGAACGGCGACAAGGTCGGCGTCGTCTCGCTGCGCAGCGATGTGCGTGACGACGAGGAGTCGCCGTACGGCGAGCTGTTCGGCCTGTGGGTCACGCCCGACGCGCGTGGCACGGGCGTCGCCGTCGCGCTGCTCGAAGCTGTTCTCGAGCAGGCGCGCAAGGAGAGCCTGGGCGCCGTCATCTACTGGGTCGGCACCGACAACGCGCGTGGTGTGGCGTTCGCGTCGAGCCGCGGTTTCCTGCCGACCGAGCACCGTCGTCCGATGAACCCGAACTCGTCCGACACCGAGTCCGAGGAAGAGGCTGCGTTCGTCTACCCGGTCGGTGCCGACGAGACCTCCATCCCGAGCGACGTCCTCGACGCGCGTCACTGACGTCATGCCCCACCCGACCCTCGTCATCTGGGACGCCGCGCTGACGCGGTACGACTTCGGTGAGGGTCACCCGATGAACCCTCTGCGGCTCGCGCTGACTGCGCGCCTCGCGGAGGGTCTCGGCGTTCTGGGGCATGTCGACGTCGAGGCGCCGCGCCTGCCCGACGGAAGCGACGAGTTTCTCCTCAGCGTCCACTCGCGCGCTTACGTCGACGCTGTCGAGGCCGCATCGGCGAACCCGGCGGACGCCGATACGTCGTTCGGTCTGGGCACGGAGGACGACCCGGCGTTCGTCGGCATGCACGACGTCTCCGCGCTCATCGCGGCCGGTACGCTGCGCGCCGTCCAGGCCGTGCACACCGGTGAGTACGAGCACGCGGTCAACTTCACCGGCGGCCTGCACCACGCGATGCCCGACGCGGCGAGCGGTTTCTGCATCTACAACGACGCGGCGATCGGCATCCAGTGGTTGCTCGATCAGGGCGTCGAGCGCGTCGCGTACGTCGACATCGACGTCCACCACGGCGACGGCGTCGAGAAGACGTTCTGGAACGACCCGCGCGTGCTGACCATCTCGATCCACGAGTCGGGCACCGTGCTGTTCCCCGGCACCGGCTTCGCCCGCGACTGCGGCGGGCCCGAGGCCGAGGGCATGGCCGTCAACGTGTCGCTGCCGCCCGGCACGGGCGACGCCGAGTGGCTGCGCGCGCTGCACGCCGTCGTCCACCCTGTCGTGACGGCCTTCGCGCCGCAGGTGCTCGTCACCCAGCACGGTTGCGACTCGCACTACTCCGACCCGCTCGCGCACATGGTGCTGACGGTCGACGCGCAGAAGATGGCGCATCAGTCGCTGCACGAGCTCGCGCACGACGTGTGCGACGGGCGCTGGGTCGCGCTCGGCGGCGGCGGGTACGAGCTCGTCGACGTCGTCCCGCGCTCGTGGACGCACCTGACGGCCATCGCCGCCGATCACCCGATCCCGCTCGAGACGCCGACGCCGGACGAGTGGCGCCGCCACGTCGAGGCCATCACGGGGCGCACGGCGCCGACGAAGATGGGTGACGGTGTCGCCGAGAACGACGACGTATGGTTCCAGTCGTGGGCCTCCGGCATGCATCCCGAGTCGCAGGTCGACCAGGCCGTCATGGCGACACGTGAAGCCGTCTTCCCGCATCATGGCCTCGACGTCTGGTTCGACTGACGTCCACCTTGCCCGGCAGTGACGACCCGTGGGCGATGGGCGCGAGCGCCACGACGGGACGTCGAAGCACTCGCCGGTGAACGGCGCGTCACCCCCACGAGTCGCGCAGCAAAACAGCAGACGATAGGATGGCTCAGATATTCCCGTGGCCGACCCACCTCGCGGTGGGGCAGGAACGCACCGGCGAATGTCGGCACGGGCATCGCCAAGGACAACAGGTAAGGAACGGTTCACTCATGGGCTCCGTCATCAAGAAGCGCCGCAAGCGCATGGCCAAGAAGAAGCACCGCAAGCTGCTTCGCAAGACGCGTCACCAGCGTCGCAACAAGAAGTGACCTGATCACTCTTGACGCTCCAGGTCCCTGCCGCCCCGCGGCAGGGGCCTGTTGCATGCTCGGGGCATGCTCCTAGGCTGATGCGATGAACGTCTCCCCGCTGCGACGCGCTCTCGGGCGCACCCCCGATGATGCTGTGAGAAGAATCACCCTCATCACCAAGCCCGGCTGCCACCTGTGCGACGACGCGCGCGCCGTCGTCGAGAAGGTCGCCGCCGAGACGGGCGCCGAGGTGGAGGAGATCAACATGCTCGAGCAGCCCGATCTCGTCGCGAAGTATGCCGAGCAGATCCCCGTCACGCTGGTCGACGGCAAGCAGCACGACTACTGGCGCGTCGACGAGGATCGGCTGCGCCGCGCCGTCACGGGCGGGCGTCGGCGGAGGTAGGGACCAAGGTCCCGTCGCGTCGAAATGGCCCTCATTCCGCGTCATCACGCGGACGTGAACGACGTCACGCCACTTTGTGCCTCGGTGCACAAGGTCTAAGCTCGGGGGGTCCCGCGAACGCCTGTGCGGGCGTTTGGTATACGCGCCCCGCACCGCGAAGTGAGCGCGTGAGCCCCGAGGAAAGGCCGTAGCTGCCGTGAGCACCGAGCACGTAGAGCGCCGGGAGATTCCCGACGCCACCGTGAATCGGCTACCGGTGTATCTACGCGTGCTCAACGAGCGCGCCGCGGTGGGGCAGGAGCGAATCTCCTCCGAGGCGCTCGCCGAGCAGGCCGGGGTCTCCTCCGCCAAGCTGCGCAAGGATCTGTCGGCCCTCGGCTCGTACGGCGTGCGCGGTGTCGGCTACGACATCGTCACCCTCGCCGACCACGTCGCCGGCGCTCTTGGCCTCGAGCGCGAGTGGTCCGTCGCCATCGTCGGCATGGGCAACCTCGGGCGTGCGCTCGCGACGTACGGCGGCATCGGCGTCAAGGGCTTCGACATCAAGTGGCTCATCGACGACGACCCGCGCGTCGTCGGCACGGACGTCGGCGGCCGCGTCATCGTCCCGTTCGAGGCGCTGCGACCCGAGCCGAGGGAGGGCGTCATCGGCATCATCGCGACGCCCGCCACCGCGGCGCAGCAGGTCGCCGACCGCCTCGTCGTCGCCGGTGTGCGCAGCATCCTCAACTTCGCCCCCACCGTCCTGACCGTGCCCGCCGACGTGCAGGTGCGCGGCGTCGACATGGCGGGCGAACTCCAGATCCTCGCGTTCCGTGAGCAGCACTCACGCCTCGCCCGCTCTCGCACCACGAAGGAGCTCCTGGCATGAGCGTCATCGTCCTCGGCCTGTCCCACCGCTCGGCGCCACTCGCCGTGCTGGAGCGCGCCTCTCTCGACCCCGCAGGTCAGCAGGCGCTGCTCGAGCGGCTGCTCACGGGGGAGAACGTCGACGAGCCGATCGTGCTGTCGACGTGCAACCGCGTCGAGGTGTACGCCGATGCGACGACGTTCCACGGCGCCGTCACCGAGATCGGTGAGGCGCTCGCTGCCGCGACGGGTGTCGGCCTCGGCGAGCTGCGTGAACACCTCTATGTCCACTTCGACGAACGCGCCGTCGCGCACCTGTTCAACGTCGCCGCCGGCCTCGACTCACTCGCGGTGGGGGAGAGCCAGATCCTCGCCCAGCTGCGCGAGAGCCTGCGCGAGGGGCAGCGCTCCGGGCGCATCGGCCCCGTCATGTCGCGGCTCGTGCAGCAGGCGCTGCGCGTCGGCAAGCGCGTGCACTCCGAGACGGGCATCGACACCGTCAGCCGCTCCCTCGTCGAGCGCGCCCTCGACCTGTCGGGCAACATGCTCGGCGACCTGACGGGTGTGCGCGCCGTCGTCGTCGGGGCGGGCGCCATGAGCTCCCTCGCCACCCACACGCTCGTGCGTCACGGTCTTGGCGGGGTGACGGTCGTCAACCGCACGTTCGACGCCGCCCGCCGCCTCGCCGACGCCGCCGGCTGCGCCGCGCGCCCCATCGACGAACTGCCCGACGCCCTCGCCGCCGCCGACCTCGTCGTGTCGTGCACCGGCGCTGTCGGCCACGTCATCGACGCGACGCTCGCGGCTCGCGCGAATCCTGAAGGGCGCCCCCAGGTCTACGTCGACCTCGCGCTGCCGCGCGACGTCGCCGACGAGGTCTCCTGCGTGCGCGGCGTCGCCGTGCTCGGCCTCGGCGACCTCGGCCCGCAGGTCGAGGGCGAGCCCGGCGCGGAGGCGGAGATCAAGGCCGTCCAGGACCTCGTGACGAGCGAGGTCGCCGCCTACGTCGTCGCGCGCCGCGCCGAGCGCGTCGCCCCGACCGTCGCGGCGCTGCGCGCCAACGCCGCCGACATCGTCGCCGCCGAGTTGAGCCGCCTCGACAGCCGCGTCGACCTCGACGAGACGACTCGCGCGCAGGTGCAGCTGACGGTGCACCGCGTCGTCGAGAAACTCCTGCACACGCCCACGGTGCGGGTGAAAGAACTTGCCAGCCAGGGTGGTGCTGTCGGTGAGAGTGATTACGCCGCAGTGCTCTCCGCCCTCTTCGACCTCGACCCCGCGCAGACGCGCGTCGTCACGGTTCCCCCGGAGATGCCATGAACAGCCAAGCAGCCGACGCCGCGCCGATCCGCCTGGGCACCCGACGCAGCCACCTCGCGATGACGCAGTCGACGTGGGTGGCCGAACAGTTGCGCGCGCACGGCCACGCCGTCGAGATCGTCGAGATCACGACCGAGGGCGACGTCAACCGCGCCTCGCTGGCGCAGATGGGCGGCACGGGCGTGTTCGCCGCCGCCATCCGCCGCGCACTGCTCGAGGATGAGGTCGACATGGCCGTGCACTCGCTCAAGGACCTGCCCGTCGCGCCCGAACCGGGCCTCGTGATCGCCGGCATCCCCGTGCGCGAGGACCCGCGCGACGCCCTCGTCGCCCGTGACGGTCTGACGCTCGGCGAACTGCCCGCAGGCGCCGTCGTCGGCACTGGTTCGCCGCGACGTGCCGCGCAGCTGCAGGCGCTCGGGCTCGGCTTCGAGATCCGCGACATCCGCGGCAACATCGACACGCGCATGGGCTACGTGACGAGCGGAGAACTCGACGGCGTCATCCTGGCGCGCGCCGGGCTGACGCGTGTCGAACGCACCGGCGCCATCAGCGAGACGATCGACCCGCTGCAGATGCTGCCCGCCCCCGGCCAGGGCGCGCTCGGGCTCGAATGCCGCGAGGGTGACGCACGCGTCATCGCCGCGCTCGCGGAGCTCGACGACGCCGACACGCGCGCCGCCGTCACCGCCGAGCGCGCCGTGCTCGGCGCCCTCGAAGCCGGCTGCGCGGCACCCGTCGGCGCGCTCGCGGAGATCGTCGAAGAGCCCGACGGCTCGCTCGAGATCTCACTGCGCGCCTTCGTCGGTGCGCCCGACGGTTCGTTCGAGCTGCGCCGCAGCGACGTTGGCTCCTACGACAACCCGGCCGCCGTCGGGGAGGCGCTCGCCCGCACGCTGCTCGACGACGGCGCGGGCGCAGTGATCCCGCCGCGCGAGGCACCGAATCCCACGACGAGCACGAAGGAGGCAGGCGCATGAGCACCGACCAGCACCACGCGAGGGTGGCCTTCGTCGGCGCGGGCCCGGGCGACCCGGGCCTGTTGACGATGCGCGCCGCGCGCCTCATCGAGAACGCGGACGCGGTGATCTTCGACCAGATCTGCGGTGAGCGCTTCGTCGCGCCGTTCGTGCGCGACGAGGTCGAACTCGTCGACGCCGGCTACGGCGACGCGGGCGCGCAGCTCACCACCGCGAGCCGCGCGAAGCTCGTCGTCAAGACTGCGAAATCCGTTGCAGCGCAGCATGATGACGCCGACAGCTCGGCTCGAGGTGGCGAGCAGCCGCTCGTCGTGCGCCTCATGGACGGCGACCCGTCGACGTTCCACGGCCTCGCCGAAGAAGCGCTCGCGTGCTCCAAGGCGGGCATCGACTTCGAGATCGTCCCGGGCGTCTCGGCCGTCTCCGCGGTGCCCGCGTACGCGGGCGTGCCGCTGACGGACGCGAAGGCGCGCACCGTCCACGTCGTCACCGCAGGCGACCCGAAGATCGACTGGGCGCGTTCGATCGACGCGTGCATCACCGTCGTCGTGCTCGGCCAGGCCGACGCGCTCAAGACGTCGCTGTGCGAACTGCGTGAGGCCGGCCGACGGGGCAACACGCCCGTCGCGCTGACGGAGAACGGCACGACGATCACGCAGTCGACGGTGACGACGACGCTGGACGAGGTGCCCGCCGTGCTCAAGCGATCCTCGTTCGACGGGCCCGTCATGGCGATCGTCGGCTCGACGGTCGCGCACCGCGACCTGCTGTCGTGGTGGGAGAACAAGCCGCTGTTCGGTTGGAACGTGCTCGTACCGCGCACGAAGGAGCAGTCGGGTTCGATGATCGAGCGTCTCGCGACGCACGGCGCAACGAGCACCGTCGTGCCGACGATCAGCGTCGAACCGCCGCGCACGCCGCAGCAGATGGAGAAGGCCGTCAAGGGCCTCGTCACGGGGCGCTACGAGTGGGTCGGATTCACGTCCGTCAACGCCGTGCGCGCCGTGCGCGAGAAGTTCGCCGAGTTCGGGCTCGACGTGCGCGCGTTCGCGGGCGTCAAGATCGCGGCCGTCGGCGGGGTGACGGCGAACGCGCTGCGCGAGTGGGGCCTCGAGGCCGACCTGACGCCGTCGGGTGAGCAGTCGGCACAGGGTCTGCTCGAGGTGTGGGCCGACTACGACGAGGATCTCGACCCGATCAACCGCGTCTTCCTGCCGCGCGCCGACATCGCGACGGACACGCTCGTCGCGGGCCTCGAGGAGATGGGCTGGGAGGTCGACGACGTCACCGCGTACCGCACGGTGCGCGCGGCCCCGCCCGCGCCGGAGGTGCGTGAGGCGATCAAGTCGGGCAAGTTCGACGCCGTGTGCTTCACGTCGAGTTCGACGGTACGCAACCTCGTCGGCATCGCCGGCAAGCCGCACACGTCGACCGTCGTCGCGTGCATCGGCCCGGCGACGGCGAAGACCGCCGAGGAGCACGGGCTGCGCGTCGACGTCGTCGCGCCCGAGGCGTCGGCGGCGTCCCTCGTCGACGCTCTCGCCGGCTACGGCCGGTCGCTGGCCCACGAGGCCGCGGAGTCTGGGGAGAAGGTACGCCGCCCGAGCGATCGACGCGGGGCGGCCCGACGAAAGGTGAAGGCCTGATGGGTAGCTACGATCTGACGCACCGTCCGCGGCGGCTGCGCACGTCGCCGGTGATGCGCGACATGGTCGCCGAGACGGTCGTCTCGCCGTCCGACCTCATCCTGCCGGTGTTCGTGCGCGAGAACGCTTCGGAGAACACGCCGATCGCGTCGATGCCGGGCGTCGTGCAGCACACGCTCGACTCGCTCGTCGCGGAGGCGAAGCGCGCGCGTGACGCCGGCATCGCAGGCGTCATGCTGTTCGGCGTGCCGGAGTCGAAGGACGCCGTGGGTTCGGGTGCGCTCGATCCTGACGGCATCCTCAACGTCGGGCTGCGTGCCGTGCGTGACGCCGTGGGTGACGACCTGCTCGTCATGGGTGATCTGTGCCTCGACGAGTTCACCGACCATGGTCACTGCGGGGTTCTCGACGACGCGGGTCGGGTCGACAACGACGCGACGCTCGACGTGTACGCGCAGATGGCGGTGGCGCAGGCGCAGGCCGGTGCGCATGTGCTCGCGCCGAGCGGCATGATGGACGGCCAGATCGGTGTCATCCGTGCGGCGCTCGATCTGTCGGGGCACGACGACGTCGCCGTCATGGCGTACTCGGCGAAGTACGCGTCGGCGGCGTACGGCCCGTTCCGTGAGGCCGTGCAGAGTTCGTTGCAGGGTGATCGCGCGACGTATCAGCAGGATCCGCGCAACCGCACCGAGTCGTTGCGTGAGGCGATGCTCGACGAGGAGCAGGGCGCCGACATTCTCATGGTGAAGCCCGCGCTGCCGTACCTGGACGTGTTGTCGGACGTCGCGGCTGCCGCGACGGTGCCGGTCGCGGCGTATCAGGTGTCGGGTGAGATGGCGATGATCGAGGCGGCTGCAGCGAACGGTTGGATCGATCGTGAGCGCATGATCCGCGAGTCGTTGACGTGCATCAAGCGTGCCGGCGCGTCGATCATCTTGACGTACTACGCGCTGACGATCTAGCTCGGTGGGGCCTGAGCTTGCGAAGGTTCCAGCGAGCGTTGAGGAAGCGCGTCAAAAAAATCGTGCGATGGCGATCTGGCTCGGTGGGGCCTGAGCTTGCGAAGGTTCCAGCGAGCGTTGAGGAAGCGCGTCAAAAAAATCGTGCGATGGCGATCTGGCTCGGTGGGGCCTGAGCTTGCGAAGGTTCCAGCGAGCGTTGAGGAAGCGCGTCAAAAAAATCGTGCGCTGGCGATCTGGCTCGGTGGGGCCTGAGCTTGCGAAGGTTTTAACGAGCGTTGAGTAAGCGCGTCAAAAGATCGTGCGCTGGCGATCTGACGCGTGCTGACGACCGATCGGGCGCCCAGCCCATCGCGTCACGCATGACGAGAGGCCACGAGTTGTTGCTCGTGGCCTCTCGCGCTTCCCGTCCCAGGTGCGACTGTATCGCATCTGACGAGGTATGCCTTAGTTGCGACTTCGTCGCAGGTGGATAGCGTGGGGTCATGGCTGACTACTCGCTCCCGGAACTTCCCTACGACTACGCAGCTCTCGAGCCCTACATCTCGGGCGAGATCATGGAGTTGCACCACGACAAGCACCACGCGACGTACGTCAAGGGCATCAACACGGCCGTCGACCAGCTGTCGGAGATGCGTGACAAGGAGGAGTTCACGTTCCTCGGCACGCTGGAGAAGAACCTGGCGTTCCACCTCGGTGGCCACGTCAATCACTCGGTGTTCTGGACGAACATGTCGCCTGACGGTGGTGACAAGCCCGTTGGTGATCTCGCGGCTCGTATCGACGCCGACTTCGGTTCGCTCGACAAGTTCCGCGCGCAGTTCGAGGCCAACGCCCTCGGTGTGCAGGGTGCCGGCTGGTCGGTGCTGACGTGGGACATGGTCGCGCAGAAGCTGTACATCGTTCAGCACTTCGACCACCAGGGCAACGTGCCGATCTGCATGGTTCCGCTGCTCATGCTCGACATGTGGGAGCACTCCTACTACCTGCAGTACAAGAACGACAAGGCGACGTTCGTCAAGCAGTGGTGGAACATCGTCAACTGGGCTGACGTGCAGGCGCGTTTCGAGAAGGCGTCGAAGCAGACGCCCGGTCTCATCGTCTGACCGCTGCATCAGTCATCGACGCAAGGGTTGAGGAGGTTCGCGCTCCAGGGGGGGCGCGAACCTCCTCAACCCTTGTCGGCGTCTGCGGCTGTCATTCCCGGCGGTGACGATCGTGGGCGTCATCGTGAGGTGGGGGAGGCCCCAGGGTGGGCCGGCGTCGATGGCGCCGGGCGCGGCGCGCGCGTCAGGCTGGATCCATGACTGTGGAGCGAGTGAGTGCAACGCAGGTGGCGGCTGACCTGGCCGTGGCCTCGTGCGGCGTCGTCGGCCGCGTTCAGTTGCGCGAGCGAGGCGTCGAGCGTCACTACGTGCGTACGCTCGTGCGCCGGGATGCTGCGGGCCCGCGAAAGGCGCGGTTCGGCCTGGCGACGGCGTGAGTGAGCATCGTGTTCGCCACGTGCCGCCGCTGCACGCCCCTCCCGTTCCGCGAGCGCGCGAGGACGTCGCAGCCATTCGTGCCGCCTCTTTCGCCGCCACGGATCACGCGGCCGGGGCGCTGCTCGCGATGACGGTGCAACAGCGCCTCACCACACCTGAGTGGCTCTCTACGGCGTCGCAGATGCACCCCACGCTGCGGCGACGACGTGCCATCGCCGGGTTCATCCGCGACATCGGCGGTGGGTCGCAATCCATCGACGAACTCGCCTTCGTCGCGCACCCGCGTCGACGCCGGTCTCCACTGCCGGATCGTCAGGTCGTGCGCCAGGGCCCCGACGGGGGCTGGTACCTCGATGCACGCTGGAACGCCGACGGCCGCGTCGCCGAGATCGACGGCGCACACCACCAGGGCGGCGCCAACCCGATCACCGACGCACTGCGGCAGAACGCCGTCGCCCTCCACGGCGATCGCGTCCTGCGCGTTCCCGACATCGGCCTGCGCAGCGACCCTGATGCGTTCCTCGACCAGATCGAAGCCGCACTCATCGACGCAGGGGTTGTGGAGGTTCGTGCTCCATGAAGCACGAACCTCCACAACCCCTGTGGTTGCTTGATCGTCGTCAGGCCTTTTTCCGGGCCTGACTCCTCAACGCTCGCTTCGGCAGGATCCTCGCATGACATGCGCGTTCGTCCGCGCCGCGCTCGACGAATACGACGCTGCGGTCCTACCTACGCTCGCTTGATCGTCGTCAGGCCTTTTTCCGGGCCTGACTCCTCAACGCTCGCTTCGGCAGGATCCTCGCTTGACATGCGCGGTCGTCCGCGCCCGGCGCGGGTGAAGCCATCCTCGCTTCGCTGCCGTGACTCCACCCGCGCCGTGCTCGACGAACACGACGCTGCGGTCCTACCTACGCTCGCTTGATCGTCGTCAGGCCTTCGTGAACTCGAGGTCGAGGTTGATCTTGATCTTCTCGCTGATCAGGACGCCGCCACCGTCGAGGGGAGCGTTGAACGTCATGCCGAAGTCGTTGCGGTTGATCTCACCCGACGCCTCGAAACCGGCGCGCGTGGCGCCCCACGGGTCGGTCGCGACACCGTTGAAGTCGTACGAGAACGTGACGGGCTTCGTCACATCCTTGATCGTCAGGTCACCCGTGATCTCGTCGTCCGTGATCTGCGTGGCCTTGAACGTCATCGTCGGGTAGGTCTCGACGTCGAAGAAGTCGCCCGACTTGACGTGCGCATCACGGTCGGCGTTGCCCGTGTCGACCGACGCGGTCTGCACCGTGAACTCGACGCTCGAATCCGAGATCGGGTCGGCGGCGACGACCGTTGCCGAGTAGTCGGTGAACTTGCCGCGCACCTTCGTCACCATGAGGTGACGGGCGACGAACGAGATCTCCGTGTGCGCCGGGTCGATGTTCCAGGTGCCGGCGGGGAGGGTGTTGAGGGAGGCCATGACGAGCCCCTTTCCTTCAGATCGTTGATGGGCGATGCACTCACCGTAGCGGAGTGTTGTTGAATTTTAAACTACATGCCCGGGGGTGCGTATTCCATTCCACACCCCAACAGGGGGTTCGTGTGGAACTGACGCTGAACACCGGGAATACTGGCTCTGTTGAGGAATCGGTTGCAGGAGAGGCGAGTAGCGTGACGCGAGGTGGCGAGACGGCGTGGTTGAGCGAGTCCGAGCAGGCTGCGTGGCGCCACTACCTGCGCGGCGCGCGGGCGCTCGAGACGGCGCTCGATCGTGAACTGCTCGCCCACGGCATGTCGCTGGCCGAGTACGAGATCCTCTCGATGCTCTCCGAATCGGAGGGTCGGCGCCTGCGCATGAGTGCGCTCGCGACCATCGTCGTGCAGTCACGCAGTCGGCTGACGCACACCGCCAACCGCCTCGAACGGCGCGGCTGGGTCGAGCGTCAGCCCTGCCTCGACGACTCGCGCGGCGTCGAACTCGTCCTCACCGAGGACGGGCTGCAGGCCCTGCACGAGGCAGCCAAGGTGCACGTCGCGAGTGTGCGCGCCTTCATGGTCGACGTGATGCCCGCGCGTCAGTTCGCGAGCCTCGGGGATGCCATGCGCCGCGTCGGCGAGGCCGTCGAGGCCAGCGAGCGCTGACGACCGGAGCACGCCACCACCCCGCGCACGGTGTGTCGAGGCACCACCTGCCACGCCCGGAGCGAGGAGTATGACGGGACGTTCCCTGCGACGGCGCGCACCGGCCGTCCCCGTCGCGGGTGCGACGACGCGACGCTGCTGTGGTAAGCCTCACGGGCCGTGAGGGGGCCGGCGTGGAGGGGGTTGTCAGTGCGCGATGGAACAATGATGCGCATGAGCCAGAACACCTCGACGTCTCAGGCATTGCTCGATCACGCCCGCTCGGTCACCCCAGGCGGCGTCAACTCCCCGGTGCGGGCGTTCCGCGCCGTCGGCGGCACGCCGCGCTTCATCCGTGAGGCGAAGGGGCCGTGGCTGACGGACGTCGACGGCAACCGTTACGTCGACCTCATCTGCTCGTGGGGGCCGATGATCCTCGGCCACGCCGACCCGCGCGTCATGGACGCGGTGCAGCAGGCCGCGTCGCACGGGTTCAGCTTCGGCACGCCGAGCGAGAACGAGGTGGCGCTCGCCACCGAGATCGTCAGCCGCGTCGAGCCGGTCGAGCAGGTACGCCTCGTCTCCTCCGGCACCGAGGCCACGATGTCGGCCATCCGTCTCGCCCGCGGCGCGACGCAGCGCAGCAAGATCATCAAGTTCGCAGGGTGCTACCACGGCCACGTCGACGCGCTGCTCGCCGCCGCCGGCTCCGGCCTCGCGACGTTCGCCCTGCCCGACTCGGCCGGCGTCCCCGCCTCGAGTGCGGGAGAGACGATCGTGCTGCCGTACAACGACGTCGACGCGCTCGACGCGGCCTTCGCCGAGCACGGTGACGAGGTCGCCGCCGTCATCACCGAGGCCTCGCCGGGCAACATGGGCGTCGTGCCGCCGGCGCCCGGTTTTACGAAGGCGCTGCGCGACATCACCACGAAGCACGGCGCTCTGCTCATCTCCGACGAGGTGATGACGGGCTTCCGCTGCTCCGCGGCCGGCTGGTTCGGTCACGAGGGTCAGCAGGGTGAGACGGCGCCCGATCTGTTCACGTTCGGCAAGGTCATGGGCGGCGGCTTCCCGGCTGCCGCGTTCGGTGGGCGTCGCGACCTCATGGAGCTGCTCGCACCCGACGGCCCCGTCTACCAGGCGGGCACCCTCGCCGGTAACCCGATCGCGACGGCCGCCGGCCTCGCGACGCTGCAGGCCTGCACGCCGGAGGTCTACGCGCACCTCGACCTCGTCGCACACACGATCGCCGATGCGGCCTCGAGCGAGCTGACGAAGGCCGGCGTCCCGCACCAGGTGCAGTGGGCGAGTTCGATGTTCTCGATCTTCTTCACCGACGAGGCCGTGACGAACTACGACGGCGCCAAGAAACAGGACATCCATGCCTTCGCCCGCTTCTTCGACGCGATGCTCGCCCAGGGCGTGCACCTGCCGCCGTCGTCGTTCGAGGCCTGGTTCGTCTCCGCGAGTCACGACGACGAGGCCGTCGCGCACATCGTCGAAGCGCTGCCGACCGCGGCGCGCGCCGCGGCGTCCACAGACTCGGCTGCGACACTGTGAGCATGTCCGAGCACGCCACCTCCGATCCGTCGCGGACGCCGCAGCCGTCGCTCGCTGCCGTCAGCGAGCCGCGGGTGCCCGTCACGACGCTCGTGCACCTCGTGCGCCACGGCGAGGTCCACAACCCCGAGAAGGTGTTGTACGGGCGCCTCGATGGATACCACCTCTCTGAGCTCGGGCACGAGATGGCCGAGTTGACGAGCCAGTGGTTGGCGCCACGCGACGTCACGCACCTCGTCAGCTCGCCGCTCGAGCGAGCGCAGGAGACGATGGCGCCGATCGCCGACAAGCTCGGTCTGCCCGTCACGCTCGACGAGCGTGTCATCGAGGCAGGCAACGACTTCGAGGGCATGACGGTGGGCTCGAACCCCAAGCAGCTCATGCAGCCGCGCTTCTGGCCGAAGCTCACCAACCCGTTCCGCCCCAGCTGGGGCGAGCCGTACGACGAGATCGCCGCGCGCATGGATGCGGCGATCCGTGATGCTCGTGATGCGGCATCCGGGCACGAGGCCGTCATCGTCAGCCACCAGCTGCCGGTGTGGACGGCGCGTCGTTTCGCCGAGGGCAAGCGCCTGTGGCACGACCCGCGCTCGCGCGAGTGCACGCTCGCGTCGGTGACGACGATCGAGTTCATCGACGATGAGATCACCGACGTGCGCTACACCGAACCCGCCGGCCGGTTGCTCGCCGCCTCGACGAATGCGGTGGGAGCATGAGCAGCAGCATCACCCGGCGCGCCGCCGCCGTCATCGCTGCCGGTGCTCTGACGTTCGGTGCGACGGCGTGCGGTGACGGCAAGAACGACGAGATCAGCAAGCAGGCGCAGGACCAGAAGGGCTACGTCGGCGGCGACGGAACCGTCGAGGAGCTTCCCGCAGCCAAGCGAGACAAGCCCGTCACGTTGAGTGGCAAGCTGCTCGACGGTACCGACTGGAACGTGGAGCAGGCTCGCGGCAAGGTTGTCGTGCTCAACGTCTGGGGCGCCTGGTGCGGCCCGTGCGGGGCCGAGATGCCGCACCTGCAGAAGGCGTGGCAGTCGTACGAGAAGGCGGGCAAGAACGTCGTGTTCATGGGCATCGACCAGCGTGACTCGAACGCCGTCGCCAGTTCGACCCTGAAGAAGTGGGGCGTCACGTACCCGTCCCTGGCCAATGACGACGGCGCCAACCTGCAGGGCCTTCAGCGCAAGGTCTCCGCGACCCCGACGACGCTCGTGCTCGACGCGCAGGGCCGCATCGCCGCGCGCGTCAGTGGGGCGACGACGGAGACGACGGTGCGCAACATGGTCGACAAGGTGCTGGCGGAGAAGGCTTGATCGCGTTGCTCGCGGCGAGCGACTCGCCGAGACAGATCGTCGCGGACGGCGCGTTGCCGCTCGCGATGTTCTTCGCTGCCCTCGCGGGGCTCGTCTCGTTCGCCTCGCCGTGCGTGCTGCCACTCGTACCAGGCTTCCTCGCCTACGTGACGGGCCTGACCGACGAGAAGCGTCGCACCCGCATCATCCTCGGCGCGTGCCTGTTCGTCCTCGGCTTCTCCGTCGTGTTCGTCGGCCTGCAGGCCGCGCTGTCGTTCTTCGTCGACACCGTCGGCGCCCACGACACGCTGCTGCTGCGCGTCGGCGGGGTGTTCGTCATCGTCATGGGCCTGCTGTTCCTCGGCGTGCTCGGCCAGCGCGGATTCACCGTGCGCTGGCGCCCGGCCGCGGGGCTGCTCGGCGCTCCGCTGCTCGGCGCCGTGTTCGCGCTCGGCATGTCGCCGTGCGTCGGGCCGGTCTACGGCGCGATCCTCGCGGCCAACACCGCACTCGGATCGAGCGGTGTCAACGGGCGCGGGTTGCTGCTCACCGCCTGCTACAGCCTGGGCATCGGCATCCCCTTCATTCTCATCGCGGCCGGCTGGAGCCGCGCCGAGCGCGCCTCGAAGTGGTTGCGCGCGCGGCATCGTCCGATCCAGCTCGTCGGCGGCGGCCTCATGATCGCCATCGGCGTGCTCATGGTGACGGGTCTGTGGAACTCGCTCATCGCCGACATCCAGACCCATCTCGTCAATCAGTTCGAACCGGTGATCTAGTGGCCAAGACGTCAGACAACCCCGAACCCGGCGCGTTCCGCGTCGACGACGCTGCTCACGGCGAGGCATCCATGGGCGGTGCGGCGCGCGACGACGTGCCCCGTGACGATGCGGCCGAGGCAGACTCGACGAAGACGTCCTCGCGGGACGATCGGGCGACGGTGACGCAGCCGCGTCTCGGGTTCCTCGGCGGCCTGCGCTGGTTCTGGCGGCAGTTGACGAGCATGCGCACGGCGCTGTTCCTGTTGCTGCTCGTCGCGGTCGGGGCCGTGCCGGGCTCGATCTTCCCGCAGCACTCGATCGACGAGCAGCGTGTCACGCAGTACCGCCTCGATCATCCGGATCTGGCGCCGTGGCTCGACCGGCTCGGCATGTTCAACGTCTACAGCTCGCCGTGGTTCGCCGCCATCTACCTTCTGCTGACTGTGTCGCTCGTCGGCTGCATCATCCCGCGCGTCCGGGTGCACTACAAGGCGATGCGGCAGGGCCCGCCCGCGATGCCCCGCCGCCTCTCACGCCTTCCCGCGCACCGCGAGGTGACGCTCGAGGCGACCCCCGAGCAGGTCATCGCCGCGACGCGTACCGTCCTGCGGCGCAAGCGGTTCGCGCTGCGCAAGGGCACGGGCGAGTTCGAGGTCGCCTCCGAGGGCGGCATGCTGCGCGAGACGGGCAACCTGCTGTTCCACCTCAGCCTCATCGGCATCATCGTCTCGGTCGCGGCCGGGCACGTCTGGGGCTGGCGCGGTGACGTCATCGTCCCCGAGGGCAGCGGTTTCGCCTCGACGCCGTCGCGCTACGACACCCTGAAGCTCGGGCCGTGGGTCGATGCGGAGCAGGACATCCCCGACTGGGCGCTCAAGATGAACACGCTCAAGGTGACGTTCGAGAGCAACGTCGACCCGACGAGCAGCCAGTGGGGTCAACCGCGCGACTTCACCGCCGACGTCGACTACCGGGAGTCGGCGAACAGCGCGTGGAAGAAGGACACGATCAAGGTCAACCACCCGCTGAAGGTGGGAGGCGGCGAGGTGTACCTGCTCGGCAACGGCTACGCCCCGAAGATCACGTTCAAGGACGCGAAGGGCAACGTCCTGTATGACGAATCCACGCCGTTCCTGTCGATCGACAACAAGTACAAGTCGACCGGCGCATTCAAGATCTCGGGCGCCTCACCGAAGCAGATCGGCCTCACCGGCTTCTTCCTGCCGACGGCCTACCTCGACCCGAACCTGGGCCCGAGCTCGGCCTTCCCCGACGCCAAGGCGCCGGCGCTGTACCTCACGGCGTTCACGGGCGACCTGTACCCGAACGGTCGCCCGCAGTCGGTGTTCAGCCTCGACACCGGCACGATGACGCAGCTCAAGGACGAGAAGGGCCAGCCGGTGCGTCTGCAGCTCGCCCTCGGCCAGACGGTGCAGCTGCCGAACAACCTCGGCTCCGTGACGTTCGACGCGGCGCCACGGTGGGCGGGGCTGTCGATCCGTCACGACCCCGGCAAGGGGCCGGCCCTACTGTTCAGCGTCCTCGCACTCGCCGGCCTCGTGCTTTCCCTGACGATCCGTCGTCGGCGCGTGTTCGTCCGCGTCCGTTCCGCTACGGATGGCGACACCGACGCGCGTACAGTGGTTGAGATCGGTGGGCTCGCCAAGGGTGAGGATCCTCGTCTCGCGCTGGCGGTCGACGACATCCTCGAACGCATCAGCCGCGCGGCGGCCCCCACCACGAAGACGACAGGTAAGGCATGATGTCCGCTTTCGCATTCATCGACGAGGCGCACAGCACCCTCGCGCAGAACTCCACGCGCGCCGTGTATGCGGCCGCGCTCGTCCTCACCCTCGCGATGCTCTCGTTCTGCGTCGACCTCGCCCAGGCCCCTGGCCGTCAGGCGCGGGCCGGACGTCGAGGCGCGGCCGATGAGGCTGCTGTCGAGGCCGACGCCATGAGCGCCGAGGCCACGAGCGCCGGCGCGGCAGCGTCGTCGACGGCCAGCGTCGGTGGTGCGACGGCGGTGCTCGAACGCACCCGCGAACGTCGTGACCTCGACGGCGAGGGCACCCCCGACGTCCCGGCCGACGGTCACAAGCGTCAGTGGGCCGGCACCGGCATGGCGCTGACGTGGCTGGGTGCCGCGTTCCTCATCGCGGGCATCGTCATGCGATCGCTCGCCGTGCACCGCCCGCCGCTGGGCAACATGTACGAGTTCGACCTCGCCGGTACCGCGTTCCTGCTCGTGTGCTTCCTGCTGTGGAGCCTGCGAAAGGACGTGCGCTGGCTTGGCGCGTTCGTCACGCTGCCCGCGACGCTGTTCCTCATCCTCGCGGCGAAGGTGTACTACACCGAGGCGAGCAAGCTCATGCCGTCGCTGCAGTCGTACTGGTTGTCGATCCACGTGACGGTCGCGACGCTGTCCGTCGGCCTGTTCACGATCGGCTTCGTCATCACAGCGCTGTACCTCGCCCAGAAGACGCGCGAGGAGAGGGGCAAGAGCGGCGGTTTCCTGCGCTCGCTGCCCGATTCGGAGACCCTCGACCGCCTCGCCTACGGCGTGCACATCATCGCGTTCCCGCTGTGGATGTTCACCGTCCTGTGCGGCGCCATCTGGGCGCAGGAGGCCTGGGGTCACTACTGGAACTGGGACCCGAAGGAAGTGTGGTCGCTCGTCATCTTCATCGTCTACGCGGCCTACCTGCACAGCCGCGTGACGGTCGGGTGGAGCGGACGCAAGGCCGCCGCCGTCGTCCTCGTCGGCTTCGCGTGCATCCTCATCAACTACGGCGTCGTCAACGTGTTCTTCGTCGGCCAGCACTCCTACTCGGGGCTGTGATCGGCTGATGGCACCTGTCGCTCGTTACACCGTTCTGCGCATCCTCGTCTTCTTCGGCTGCGTGTGCCTGGGCTACCTGTGCGGGCTGCGCAGTTTCCTGCTGCTCATCGTCGCGGCGCTCGCGTCGACGGCGATCAGCTTCTTCGCGCTCAACCGCTTCCGTCAGGAGACGGTCGACGTCGTCGAAGATCGCGTCGAGAAGCGTCGTGCCCGTGCGCAGCAGATGCGTGAGGCCGAGGACGTCGAAGAGGACTGATCGACGCTCGATCCGCACCGGGCCCCTGACGGGCCGGGCGTGCTGGTCGCAGACGAATGATGACGAAGGCCGGCCGTCCCCGAGGGGCGGCCGGCCTTCGCGTGTGTTTGAAGTCTTTGTCGTCGTTGCTGCTGTCGTCGTCGGATTGGCAGCGGATGACGGCGTGGTGGGCGCTGCAGCCGTCAGGGCCGTCAGTGCATGAGGTGCGCGGCGTAGAGGCCGCCGCCGAGGAGCAGGCCGTAGAGCAGCTGGTAACGGCCGGTGCCGGCGAGGGCCGGCACGAGGTCGCGGCCCGTGGCGCCGCGCATGACGCGCAGCACCGGCGGGATCGCGGCGATGAGGGCGACGAAGCCCGCCGCAGCGGCGACGTGGAACAGCGTGCACACCGCGACGGCGGCGACGGACACGGCGATGAGCAGGACGTAGAACGTGCGGGTGGCCTTGTCGCCGAGCCGCACGGCGAGGGTGTGCTTGCCGGCTTCGACGTCCGTCGGGATGTCGCGCAGGTTGTTCGTCACGAGGATCGCGCAGGCGATCGCGCCCACGCCGATGCTGCTCGCCCACGCGGACGGCGACAGCGTGTGGGCCTGCGTGTACGCCGTGCCGAGTACCGCGACGAGGCCGAAGAAGACGAAGACGAAGACCTCACCGAGCCCCATGTAGCCGTACGGGCGCTTGCCGCCGGTGTAGAACCAGGCCGCGAGGATGGCGGCGACGCCGACGAGCAGCAGCCACGGCGTGTTCGACAGCGTGACGAGCGCGAGGCCGACGAACGCGGCGACGAAGAAGCATCCGAACGCGGCGAGCTTGACGTTGCCCGGGTTCGCAAGGCCTTGACCGACCAGGCGCACCGGGCCGACGCGGTCCTCGTCGGTGCCGCGGATGCCGTCGGAGTAGTCGTTGGCGTAGTTGACGCCGATCTGGAGGAACAGCGCGACGATGAGCGCGAGCAGCGCATAGCCGGGGTTGGCCTTCTCCATCGCGTAGGCCGCGCCCGTTCCGACGAGGACGGGGGCGATGGCGGCGGGCAGCGTGCGGGGGCGCGCGCCCTCGACCCATTGGTTCAGGGTGGCCATGTGCGGGATGTTCTCCAGGTCGTGTGGGCCGGTGCTCCGGCGATCTAGCGGGGGTCTCGTAGATTGTGCCACTCGGGCGAGCGGGCGATGAGCGCGCGATCGGGCTTGCCGACGCCCGTCAGCGGGATCGTCTCGAGCACGCGGGCCATGGCCGGGACGGCGTACGGCGGCAACGCCTTTCGGCACTCACCCATGAGACGCGCGAGCGCGTCGGCGGTTGCCTCGCTACGTTCGGTCGTGACGACAGCCACAGCGACGCACTGCCCCCAGCGCTCGTGCGGGAGGGCGACGACGACGGCGTCACGGATGCCGTCGACACCGCGGACGACCTCCTCGACGACGCGCGGACTCACCTTGTACCCGCCGGTGTTGATGACGTCGTCGATGCGCCCTTCGATGTGCAACGCGCCGTCGAAGCGTCCGAGGTCGTCGGTGAGGAACAGCGTCGCCTCGCCGGGTGTCGCCTCGCTGCGTCGGCGCTCTGACAGCCCCGTGGGGGCAGATTCGCGGGACGCGTCGCCGTCGGGAGCGGAGTCGACGGGCGATGAGTCGATCGTGGGCCTGGCGAGAGTGCGTGCGGCGACGAACGTCGCGGCCGATCGTTCGGCGTCGCCGAGGTAGCCACTCGCCAGCGTCGGGCCGGACAGGGCGATGCGACCGAGGCCTTCGTCGTCAGCGTCGAGGACGTGGACGCCGACGCCCGCGAGGGGGACGCCGTCGTAGACGCAGCCGCCGGCCGTCTCGCTCGAGCCGTACGTCGTCACGATGGAGAGCCCGGCGTCGCTGGCGCGCGACTGCAGGTCGGGGGGCGTCGCGGCGCCCCCGACGAGGATGCTGCGGTAGCGCCGAGCCGCCTCGAGAGCGCGCACGCCGACGGGGTCGTCGCGCTCGGCGGCGTCGAGGACGTCACGCAGCTGCGTCGGGACGAGGCTCGTGTGGATGGGGGAGAAGGGCGGCGCGTTGCGGGCGACGAGCGTCGTGGCCCTGGTGAACTGCTCGAGCGACCAGGCGTCCATGACGATCGGTGTCGTGCCCGCGATGAGTGAGCGCACGATGACCTGCGTGCCCGCGATGTGATGCGGCGGCAGCGGAAGCAACCACGTACCCGCGCCGATGCGCTCGTGGGTCGCGGTGGCGCTCGCGATGAGCGCGTCCTTCGTCAGCATCGCGCGCTTCGGGGTGCCGGTGGATCCGCTCGTCGAGACGACGAGCGCGAGGCGTTGGGGCGCGTCGGTGGGGTGACGCGGGACGTCGGGGGCCGGAGTGCCCGCCTCGTAGGGCGCGAGGGCCGGGCCGGTTCCGGCGAGCGCGGCATCGAGGGCCTCGTAGTAGGGCGTGATGTCGGCGCGGTCGACGGCGAACGGCACGAGCTCAGGCATGACGTTCACTGTACGACGCGCCCGGCAGAGCCAGGTGAGGTGCCTCGCGCCGGCGGACGTCAGGTGCGGGGTGCGGCCAGGACGGGCAGGATGGGGTCATGACTGAGCGCAAGGTGGCAGTGGTGACGGGTGCGAGCAGCGGGATCGGGCGGGCATCGGCTCGCGCTCTCGCGGCGAGGGGGTACGACGTGGTGTGCGCGGCGCGCCGACTCGACCGGGTGGAGGAACTCGCCCGGGAGATCGACGGGCGCGCCGTCCAGTGCAACGTGACGAACGTCGACGACGTGAAGAACCTCGCCGCTCAGGCCGGCTCGCGCGTCGACGTGCTCGTCGCGAACGCCGGTGGCGCGTTCGGTGCCGAGCCCGTCGCGACCGCGAACCTCGACGACTGGCGCCGCATGTACGACGTCAACGTCATCGGAACCGCGGCGACGATCCAGGCGTTCCTGCCGGCGCTCGAGGCGGCACACGGCGTCATCATCACGATCGGGTCGACGGCCGGCATCGTCAGCTACGAGGGCGGCGCCGGGTACTGCGGTTCGAAGCACGCCGTGCGCGCTCTCATGGGGGCGTTGCGCCTGGAGCTGTTCGACAAGCCGGTGCGCGTCTGCGAGATCGACCCCGGCATGGTGAAGAGTGACGAGTTCGCCCTCGTCCGCTTCGGCGGTGACGCCGACAAGGCCGCGGCCGTGTACCAGGGCGTCGAGGCGCCGCTGACGCAGGACGACATCGCCGACGCCGTCGCCTACATCGCCGAACTGCCGGAGCACGTCAACATCGACCAGATGGTCGTGCGTCCGCGCGCCCAGGCCGCGCAGCACAAGGTGCACCGCACCTCCTGACGCTCTCGCCCGCCGGTCCCCAGATGGGGCACGGTGGGTCGAGCGCGGCGCGTGAGGACGAGCGGTCGGGGCTGGGGATGAGCGATCGGGGCTGGGTGACGACGCTGCCAGGGCCCCGTCTGCATGCCACCGGTTCACGGGCTGAGCCCGTCTGGCGACGCGTTGCGGCGCGGCCGTATCGTGGCGCCCGTCAGCAGTGGTGACCGCGGCGCGGTCACTGTCGTGAGAACCCGGGTTTGCGGCGGCCCACAGATGTTCAGGAGCTTCGGTGGCCCCGTCACGGTTTTCCTCGTCCAGCGTCATGTCCTCCTCGACGGCCCCGGCCGTTCTCATGGTCATCGGCTCGTGCACATCCCTGCAGTTCGGGGCGAGCCTCGCGACGCAGCTGTTCGGCCCGCTCGGAGCGGCGGGCGTGACGACGCTGCGGCTCGGTCTCGCCGCCGTCATGCTGGCGCTGGTGACGCGCCCGAGGGTGCGCACCTGGACGCGTTCGCAGTGGACGGCTGTCGCCGCGTTCGGCCTCGCTCTCGCAGGTATGAACGGGATGTTCTACGAGGCGATCGCGCGCATTCCTCTCGGCCCGGCGGTCGCCATCGAGTTCCTCGGCCCGCTCGGACTGGCCGCGATCCTGTCGCGCAAGCTCAAGGACTTCGCCTGGATCGTGCTGGCGCTCGTCGGGGTCATGATCCTCGGTTTTGATGACGCAGGTGGTTCGCTCGACCTCGTCGGCGTCGCGTTCGTCCTCGGCGCGGGGTTCTTCTGGGCGCTGTACATCCTCGCGAGTGAACGCGTCGGGGGAGCGGTCGACGGCGCGGGTGGCCTCGCGATGGCGCTCGTCGTCGGCACCGTCGCACTCGTCCCGTTCGGAGCGCAGGGCGCCTGGACGGGGCTGACGGACGTCCATTACCTCGCGCTCGCCATCAGCACCGCGTTCCTCGCCTCCGTCGTCCCGTATGCGCTCGAGCTGTCGGCGCTGCGGCGGCTGCCGAAGGCCGTGTTCGGGGTGCTGCTCGCCCTCGAACCCGTCATCGCGGCGCTCGCGGGTTGGCTGCTGCTCGATCAGGGCTTCGGTGCGACGCGCACGCTTGCAGTGCTCCTCGTCGTCGTCGCCGGCGCGGGGTCGGCCATCACGGCGTCACGGCGTGACGCGACGGTCGGCGTCGCCGCCGAACATGCTCCTGACGAGCTCGCCGCGTCCATCCACGGAGGGTGACGACGCCCGCGACGGTCGGTGCCGGCGGGCATGCTCCTGCCGAGTTCGCCGCCGTCCATGACGACCGGCACTCTGCCACGGCCAGTGGCGAATGTGGACGAAATTCACGGAGGGGGACGAAAATCGCAGGGGTGCACGGGGCTGCGGGGCCGCCACCGTCGCCCTTCGAGTGGCGCGATGGGGTCGTCACCGCCGCGTCCTAGACTGACGGCATGAGTGAGACCACCCCTGACGAAGCCGTCCGGCAGCCAGAGAACCCCTTCGACCCGAGCGCGTGGACCGCCGTCGAGGGGTTCGAGGATCTCACCGACATCACGTACCACCGCAGTCGCGAACTCGGTTGTGTGCGTGTGGCGTTCGATCGTCCCGAGGTGCTCAACGCCTTTCGTCCGCACACCGTCGACGAGTTGTATCGCGTGCTCGATCACGCGCGCCGCACGCCGGACGTCGGCGTCGTCCTGCTCACCGGCAACGGCCCCGGGCCCGAGGGCACCGGCAGCGCCGGCAAGTGGGCGTTCTGCTCGGGCGGCGACCAGCGCATCCGTGGCCGCTCCGGCTACCAGTACGCGGCCGATCCAACGGGTGACGACTCCGCGAGCGGCGTCGACGAACTGCGTGTCAAGGCCGAAGGTGGGCGTCTGCACATCCTCGAGGTGCAACGGCTCATCCGTACGATGCCGAAGATCGTCATCTGCCTCGTGCCCGGCTGGGCCGCCGGTGGCGGGCACAGCCTGCACGTCGTGTGCGACATGACGATGGCCTCCCGCGAGCACGCGCGGTTCAAGCAGACCGACGCCGACGTCGGCTCGTTCGATGCAGGCTACGGCTCGGCGTACCTCGCGAAGATGGTCGGGCAGAAGTTCGCGCGGGAGATCTTCTTCCTCGGCCGCACCTACACCGCCGACGACATGCACCGGATGGGTGCGGTCAACTTCGTCTGCCCGCACGCCGAGCTCGAGAGCGAGGCCCTGCAGGTGGCGCGGGAGATCATGGCGAAGTCGCCGCAGGCACAGCGCATGCTGAAGTTCGCGTTCAACCTCACCGACGACGGCCTCATGGGCCAGCAGGTGTTCGCCGGTGAGGCCACGCGCCTCGCGTACATGACGGACGAGGCCGTCGAGGGCCGCGATCAGTTCCTCGAGAAGCGCGACCCCGACTGGTCGGGTTTCCCCTGGTACTTCTGAGAACCCCCAGGGCCGCCCGCGCCGTCTCCTGCTGAGGCCGGGGGCCGCCCTCTGCGCGCAAATGCACCCAGGTGCATTTGCGGGCAAGGTGAGGGCGCGGTCTTCGCGCATGGCGGGCCGGGCGTTCCACACGTGATCTGCGATGAGCGCGCACCCGCGGGGGTGCGCGCTCATCGCTTTGGTCCATCGTCCCCCGAGGCAGAGGCAGAGGCAGAGGCCGGCGCCCAGCCCCCGTTCGCGGCATTCGAACTTTACCAACCGAAAGGTAAAGTAAAGGCCATGAGGCAGAGTTCACGTGAGGTCATCCTCGACGCGGCGCTCGCGCTGATGCGGCGTCAGGAGCCGGTGTCGCTCGACACGGTCGCGCACGCGGCCGGGCTGACGAAGCCGGGGCTGATGTACCACTTCAAGACCAAGGAAGCGCTCATGCTCGCGGTCGTCGATCGGGTGGCTGACGACCAGAAGCGCCAACTGGAGAAGCTCCTGGCGGACGTCGACCCCGTGTCGCCGTGGCCGCGGCTGACGGCGTACGTCCGATGGATGCTCGCGGGCGAGGTCGACGAAGCAGACCTCGCGATGATGGCAGATCCGCGCCTGCGCGAGGTCCTCACGCGCCGCTGGGAAGAGCACTTCGAGCCCTGGGTGGCGCTGCCCGAAGGTCTCGACCCGCAGACGCGGGCACGCCTCGAGGGCGCCCGCTTCATGGCCGACGGCGTGTGGTTCGCCGACGCCAGCGGCGCCCTGCCCCTCGACGACGACGGCCGCTCGGGCGTGCAGGCACTCGCCGAACAGCTCCTCGCCCCTCAGACGCAGGGCGAGCGACACGCAGCGTCTTCGCACCAGGGGCATGCTGACGACGTCCTGCATGGGCGCCACATCGGAGATCGGCGCCGTCGACGATGACGCCCCTCACCACACGTCGCCACACGAACCCGACACGAAGCCCGGCAAGAAGATCAAGAACGTGAAGGAGGAGGAGGCGTGAAGAACTACCTGATGCTCGGATGCGCGGTCGTGTGCGAGGTCATCGGCTCGTCAGCGCTGAAGCGCGCGGAGCAGGACGCCGCGTGGTTTCTGCTCACGCTCATCGCCGACCTCGTCGCCTTCGTCCTGTTGGCGTTGCTGTTGCGCCGGGGCATGGCACTCAGCGTCGTCTACGGCATCTGGGGCGCGCTCGGCGTGGCGCTCACGGCATTCGTCGGGACGGTGGTGTTCGGCGAGCCCTTCACGCTGATGATGGGTTGCGGCGTCGCACTCGTCATCGGGGGCGTGATCATGGTCGAGGTCGGCTCCGACTCCCAAGCACCGGCCGAGGACGGTTCGAGCGCGACGATGAACGAGGTGCGCGCGTGAGCTACATCTTCCTCGTCAGTGCGGTCATCAGCGAGGTGATCGGCACGGCCTTCATGCGCGTCGCAGCGCAGGGGCGGGCCCGGTACTACGCCGTGGTCGGGGTCGCTTACACCCTGGCGCTGTACCTGCTCGTGCGCACTCTGAGTGAAGGCATGGGCATCGGTGTCGCGTACGGCATCTGGGCCGCCGCAGGCGTCGCGCTGACGGCACTCGTCAGCCGGTTCGTGTTCAAGGAGCCCATCACTCGCATGATGTGGTGCGGCATGGCCCTCATCGCCGTCGGCGTCGTGCTCATCGAGGGTGGCGCACACGCCTGAGGCCCTCGACGTCGCCGCTCTGGAACCGGCCTTGCCGACGACGAACGCACCGGACGATCCGTGATCGTCCGGTGCGTTCGTCTTGTCTGCGCTGCGTCAGCCCTGCGTCCAGCTCCGCGTGGCCTCGAACACCTTCGAGCCGTCGAGGTCCGCGAGCGACATCCCCGCGAACGTCGTCGCCGCGTCGCTCGTCTGCCAGCGGAAGCGGTACTCGTCCGACAGGGCCGCCCCGGCGATGGCCTCGCCCGCGCTCTCGGCGCTCTGGGCGTTGGCGAAGGCACCTTCGGTGCGCTTCATGTACGCGGCGAGCAGGTCGGCGTACGGCCCCGCGTCGTCGCGCTGGACGTTCTCGACGAAGTTCGTCGCCACGGCGGCCGGTTCGATGACGCTGACCTTGATGCCGAACGCCGCGGCGACCGTCGACAGCGACTGCATGAAACCCTCGACGGCGAACTTGGCGCCGCAGTAGGCGTCGGCGAACGGCTGGCCGACGGCGCCGCCGACCGACGTCACCGTCAGGATCATGCCGGACGTGGCCTTGCGCATGTGCGGCAGTGCGGCTTGCGTCAGCGCGACGGCCGAGAAGTAGTTCGTCTCCATCTGCTCCTTGATCGTCAGCATGTCGAGCGTCTCCGCGGTAGCGACGCACCCGCGCCCCGCGTTGTTGACGAGCACGTCGAGTCGCCCGTACTGCTCGACGACCGCATTGACGAGCTTCTCGCCCGCGCCATGATCGGTGACGTCGAGTTCACGGACGTCGAGCGTGACGCCCGCCTTGGCCGCCGCCTCGTTGAGCTCGCCCGCCTTGTCGAACGAACGAACCGTCGCGACGACCGTGGCGCCCGCCTTGGCGAGAGCGATGGCGGCGTGCAGCCCCATGCCGCTGGAGGTTCCGGTGATGAGCGCGATCTTCGTCATGACGCCATTGTGTGCCCGCCTCCTGAACACGAGCGAATCGGTCGAGTAGGAGCGGCAGGATGCGCCGATTCGACCCTGCCGCTCGTATTCGCGGGGGCGCTGCGCGCGAGTCTGGGAAGCGCCGCCCGCGCATGGCCGTCAGATGGCATGAAGGCAGTTCATGTCCCGGGCTGGACGCGCGGGCCTGCACGTGGCGTAAGGGCGGTTCGTGTCCCGGGGCCTGCATCGCGGAAGCTGCTGCGACGATAGGGGGCATGAACGCGCGGCCTCTTGAACTGCCCCTCTCGTCGCTCGATGAGCTGCTCGATGGGTTCGAGGTCGTCTCGATTCCGCTCAACACGCGCTTTCGTGGTGTGGAGCATCGCGAGTGTGCCTATCTTCAGGGGCCTTGTGGTGCAGGAGAATTCGCGCCGTTCCTCGAGTACGGGCCGGCCGAGGCGTCGCGCTGGCTCGCGGCTGCGATCGAGGCGGCGTACCTCGGGTGGCCCGAGCCGGTGCGCGCGACGGTGCCCGTCAACGCGACCGTCCCGGCCGTTCCCGCCGGCGCCGTCGCCGGGGTGCTCGCCCGGTTCGACGGGTGCCGCACCGCGAAGGTCAAGGTGGCCGAGAGGGGCCAGAACCTCGACGACGACGTCGCCCGCGTCGCCGCCGTCCGTGACGGCCTCGGCGCCGACGCGAAGGTGCGTCTCGACGCGAACGGCGGATGGGATGTCGACCAGGCCGTCGCCGCGATCACACGACTGGCTGCGTTCGACCTCGAATACGTCGAGCAGCCCGTCATGCCCGTCGAAGATCTGGCGCGCGTTCGGAAGACGCTCGCGCGCAACGGAATCGACGTTCTCATCGCCGCCGACGAGTCGATCCGCAAGGCCGACGACCCGATGCGCGTCGTCGAGCTCGAGGCCGCTGATCTAGCGATCGTCAAGGTCGCGCCGCTCGGGGGAGTGCGCGCGGCGCTGCGCATCGCAGACGAGACAGGCCTCCCGATGGTCGTCAGTTCGGCGCTCGATTCGAGCCCCGGGATGGCGGCAGGCGTGGCGCTCGCGGCTGCTCTGACCGAGCTCGATCACGCGTGCGGCCTCGGCACGATCAACCTGCTCGACGGCGACGTCATCGCCGACCCCCTCGTCCCTCGTGACGGGACGATCGACGTAGCTCGCGCCGCCGCCGCGCGCCACCTCGACCCGACGTGCGTCGAGCGTCACCGCGCGAGCCCCGAGCGCCGGCAGTGGTGGCGCGAGCGACTGATCGCGAGCTACCAGCACCTGAAGCGCGACGCCTGACCGACGCTCACCACCTGACCGACGCAGACTGCCTGACCAACGCTCGGCGCGGGTTCGTCATGCCCCGGTCAGAGCTGCGAGCCGACATGGCGGGGTTTCGGCCCTCAGGGGCGCCGCTGGGAGCTGTAATTCCGCATGGTGGGGTTGCAGCTCCCAACCGACAGCCGGCCGGCTCACACGGCCACGCCCCCACGCAGCCAGCGCCACCCACTCAATCGGCGCCACTCACTCAATCGGCGCCACTCACGCAGACAGCGCAGCGCGTCATCAGACGAACAGCCGCAACCGCTCGTGCAGCGCGGCGTCGGCCGTCACGAGCAGCGGCTTGGGTGTCAGTTCGTAGCGCGGGTCGTACGGCGAGCCGTCGGCGTAGGCGGAGACGCCGCCCGCCTCGCGGATGAAGAGCGCGCCGGGCGCGTGGTCCCACGGCTTCGTCGTGACGTACAGGATGTAATCCGCGCCGCCCGAGGCGATCTGGGGGTAGTCGACCGCGCAGCACACCCACGACAGCCCGAGCGGCGGCAGCCCGTCGAGTGATTCGCCGACGCGCGTCTGACGTGACGTCACGCCCTTCGGGGCATCACCGACGACGTGCGGCTCGATGCGCACCCCGTCGAGGAAGGCGCCATTGCCCTTCTCCGCGACGTACGCGTGCCCGAGCTGCGGCTGCCACATCCAGCTGCGGACGATGTCGCCGCCGCGCATCTCGGCGACCATGACGCCGTGGTTCGGTGAGCCGTGGACGAAGTTCTTCGTGCCGTCGACGGGGTCGACCGTGAACCAGTGGTCGGCGGATTCGATGCGGTCGAGGATGCTCGGGTCGGCTGCGACGGCTTCTTCGCCGACGATCAGCGCGTCAGGGTAGGCCTTCTGCAGTTCGGCGGTGATGAACACCTCCGCCTCGCGGTCGGCGACGGTGACGAGGTCGCCCGGGTTCTTCTCGGTCACCTCGTGCGAGGCGAGCGCCTCGAAACGGGGGTTGATGTAGGTCTCGGCGGCTTGCTGGAGCAGGGTCAGAACAGCCTGGGTATCCACGCCCTCATCCTAGGGAGTGACGCGACGTCCGACGAACCGCACGCACGAACGGCGCCGCGGCCTGGGCCGGGCGCCGTTCGTCAGCGTTTCTCGATGCGGCAGCGTTGCTCGCTTCGTCAGCGTGGTCGCGACGAGTTTCAGTTGTCAGGGTTGTGATCGACGATGTCGCCGGCTTCCTTGACGAGCGCCTTGGCGCGCTTGCGGTGCTTGACCCACTCGAAGATCATCGGCAGCACGCTGACGAGGACGACGACCATGATGGCGGCGTCGATGTTCTTGCCGAGGCTCGGGAAGGCACGGCCGAGGAAGAACCCGGCGAACGTCACGACGAGCACCCACAGCACGGCACCGATGGCCGACCAGGTGAAGAAGCGTTTGCGGTCCATGTGGCTCGCGCCCGCGACGACGGTGATGAACGTGCGGACGATGGGCACGAAGCGTCCGATGACGAGGGCCTTGCTGCCGTGCTTGTCGAAGAACGCGTTCGTCTGGTCGAAGTACTTCTTCTTCAGCACCCTGCCGTCGCGTTCGTACAGGGGGGTGCCGACGATCCGCCCGATCTCGTAGCCGACGACGTTGCCCGCGAACGCGGCGACGCACAGAGCCGGCAGCGAGACGTAGAGGGGGATGTCGAAGCCGCTCGTGGCAGACGTCGCGGTGAACATGCCGATCGCGAACAGCAGCGAGTCGCCGGGCAGGATCGGGAACAGGAGCCCGCATTCGATGAAGACGATCGCGAGCGAGATCCAGAAGAACGCGCCGCCGAAGTGGGCGAGCAGGTAGTTCGGATCCATGAACTGAGGGCCGAGGGCATGCATCACGAGGCCGAGCCTACCGGCGGGCGATAAGAAACCGCTGAGACGCGCGGGTGAGGTACGGCGCGTCACCCGGACGATGGTGAACTCGTCGCGCCCGCCTACGCTGACGGCCATGGCAGACGTGGACGGGGCGAAACAGATCGACGACGGCGACGCACAACACCGCCGTGCTGATGCTGGGGGCACGGACGAGGTCGGCGTCGGACCGTGGCAGGGCGCCTGGCCGAGCACACCCGACGGCTCGCTCGACCCGCGCTACGACCCCGAGCTGCTCGAGCACGGCGACCGCCGCAACGTCGAGGATCGTTTCCGCTACTGGCGGCACGACGCCATCGTCGAAGAGCTCGACACGGCGCGTCATGCGTTTCACGTCGCCGTCGAGAACTGGGAGCACGACTTCAACATCGGCTCCGTCATCCGCACGGCGAACGCGTTCAACGCCAAGGCTTTTCACATCGTCGGACGGCGGCGCTGGAACCGTCGCGGCGCGATGGTGACCGACCGCTACCAGCACGAGTTCCACCACCCCACGGTCGACGACCTGCTCGCCTGGGCCGCCACGGCCGGGCCCGTCGACGCCGCCGGCCACCCCACGCGCCTGCCCGTCATCGCCATCGACAACGTGGCGGGCAGCGTCCCGCTCGAGGCGTTCGACCTGCCCGAGCACTGCGTCCTGCTCTTCGGCCAGGAGGGCCCGGGTGTGAGCGCCGACGCGCTCGAACGCGCCGACGCCGTCCTCGACATCGCCCAGTTCGGTTCGACGCGCTCGATCAACGCGGGCGCCGCGGCCGCCGTCACGATGCACGCGTGGATCCGACGGCACGTGTTCGGCCAGCGTGTCGACGGCGACGCCCATGGGAGCGCAATCGGAAGCAACCACGCGGACGCCGGCGACGCCCACCCCCGCGCCTGACGCGGCCGGAACTCGGGCGAAGCAAACTCCCGCCGCCCGCCCCGTTGCGCGACGCCCCGTGCGAGGATGGAGGCAGCGGGCCAGCCGCTCACGAAGTGCGCCCGAAACGCGTCATTGTTGTGCCAACACGAGAGGTGATGACATGCCCATCGCAACCCCCGAGATCTACCGCGAGATGCTCGATCGCGCGAAGAAGGAGGGCTTCGCGTACCCGGCCATCAACGTGTCGTCGTCGCAGACGCTGAACGCCGCCATCCGTGGCTTCGCCGAGGCCGGTTCGGACGGCATCATCCAGGTCTCCACCGGTGGCGCCGAGTACTTCTCGGGCCCGACGCAGAAGAACATGGTCGCGGGCGCGCTCGCCATGGCCGCGTTCGCTCGTGAGGTCGCCAAGCAGTACGACGTCAACATCGCCCTGCACACCGACCACTGCCCGAAGGACAAGCTCGACGGTTTCGTCCGTCCGTTGCTCGAGGCGTCGATCGAGAACGTCAAGAACGGTGGCGAGCCGTTCTTCCAGTCGCACATGTGGGACGGTTCGGCCGTGCCGCTCGAAGAGAACCTCGAGATCGCCCAGGAGCTTCTCGCCAAGTGCAAAGAGGCGAACATCATCCTCGAGATCGAGGTCGGTGTCGTCGGCGGTGAAGAGGACGGCGTCGCCAACGAGATCAACGAGCAGTTGTACTCGACGCCGGAGGACGCCATCGCGACCGCCCAGGCGCTCGGCGCGGGCACTGACGTGTACTACATGACGGCCCTGACGTTCGGCAACGTGCACGGCGTCTACAAGCCGGGCAACGTCAAGCTGCGCCCGTCCGTCCTCAAGGACGCGCAGGACGCTGTCAAGGCGAAGTTCTCCGAGGCGGAGGACAAGCCGTTCCACCTCGTCTTCCACGGCGGTTCGGGCAGCTCGCCCGAGGAGATCGCCGAGGCCGTCTCGTACGGCGTCGTCAAGATGAACGTCGACACCGACACGCAGTACGCATTCACGCGTCCCGTCGCCGGTTGGATGCTCGGCAACTACGAGGGCGTCCTCAAGATCGACGGTGAGGTCGGCAACAAGAAGCTGTACGACCCGCGTGCCTGGGGCAAGGCCGCCGAGGAGGGCATGGCGAAGCGTGTCGTCCAGGCCTGCAACGAGCTCGGTTCGGCCGGCAAGAGCAAGGCCGCCAAGAAGGCCTGATCGCCTGACCCGCCGCTGAGGAACGGCCCGCCCCGAATGATCGGGGTGGGCCGTTCGCGTGTCAGGTATCAGACGTTGTCGCCGCCCGTGTCCTGCTGCGGGCCACCGGTTTCGGTGCCGGTGTCGCCGGCGTCGGACCACACCCACGACGCGACGGCGGGGAGGTCCTCACCGTTCTCGTAGGCGTAGGCGCGTGCCTCGAGGCGCAGATCCTGCATCTCCTGACGCAGCCCCGCGCAGCGTGCACCGAGGCCGGGTACACGGTCGAGGACGTCGATGACGAGGTGGAAGCGGTCGAGGTCGTTGCGCATCACCATGTCGAACGGCGTCGTCGTCGTGCCCTCCTCGATGAACCCGCGCACGTGCAGGTTGCTGTGGCCGCTCCGGCCGTAGGTGAGGCGGTGGATGAGCCACGGGTAGCCGTGGTAGGCGAACACGATGGGCTTGTCGGGTGTGAAGATCGTGTCGAACTCGCGGTCGCTCAGGCCGTGCGGGTGCTCCTTCTCGGCCTGCAGGCGCATGAGGTCGACGACGTTGACGACGCGCACCTTCAGCCCCGGCACGCGTTCGCGCAGGATCTTCGCCGCGGCGAGCACCTCGATCGTCGGGATGTCGCCCGCGCAGGCGAGCACGACGTCGGGCTCCTCGCCGGCGACCTCGGTGCCGGCCCATTCCCAGATGCCCAGGCCGCGCGCGCAGTGCCGGACGGCCTCGTCCATCGTGAGCCAGACGGGGTTGGGCTGCTTGCCTGCGACGACGACGTTGACGTATTGCTCGGTGCGCAGGACGTGGTCGAACGTCGACAGCAGCGTGTTCGCGTCGGCCGGCAGGTAGACGCGGATGACGTCGCTCTTCTTGTTGACGACGTGGTCGATGAAACCGGGGTCCTGGTGGCTGAATCCGTTGTGATCCTGACGCCACACGTGCGAGCTCAGCAGGTAGTTGAGCGACGAGATGGGTCGACGCCAGCCGATCTCGTTCGTCACCTTGAGCCACTTGGCGTGCTGGTTGAACATCGAGTCGACGATGTGGATGAACGCCTCGTAGCTCGACATGAGCCCGTGGCGGCCGGTGAGCAGGTATCCCTCGAGCCAGCCCTGGCACTGGTGTTCCGACAGCATCTCCATGACCTGCCCGACGCGGCCCATCGGGTCTTCGGCGTCGTTGGGCTCGTACGCGCCCATCCACTGCTTGTTCGTCGTCTCGTAGACGGCCTGCAGCCGGTTCGACGCGGTCTCGTCCGGACCGAAGATGCGGAAGTTCTCAGGGTTCGCGGCTGCGACGGCGCGCAACCACTCGCCGAGCACCCGCGTCGACTCGGCGACCGAGGTGCCGCGCTCGTCGTCGCGGCCCGCGTCGACGGCGAAGTCGCGGAAGTCGGGCAGTTCGAGGGCGATGCGCAGTTCGCCACCGTTGGCGTAGGGCGTCGCGCCCATGCGCAGCTCGCCGTCGGGGGCGAGGGCCATGATGTCGTCGGCTGGGCGGCCGGCCTCGTCGAACAGCTCGTCGGGGCGGTAGCTGCGCAGCCACGCGTCGAGGTCGTGGAGGTGTTCGTCGGTGTCGCGGGCGTTGGCGAGCGGCACCTGGTGGCTGCGCCAGTGACCCTCGGCGACCTTGCCGTCGATCGTCTTCGGGCCCGTCCAACCCTTCGGCGTGCGGAAGACGATCATCGGCCAGTGCGGACGCTCGGCGTTCTCGGCACCCGCTTCGGCGGCCTCGGCCTTGATGCGGGCGATGTGGTCGAACACCTCGTCGAGCAGCGTCGCGAAACGGCGGTGGATCGAGATCGGATCCTCGTCGTCGAAGCCCGCCTCGAACACGTACGGCGTGTGGCCATAGCCGCGCATGAGGGCATCGAGCTCCTCGTCGCTGATGCGGGCGAGCACCGTCGGATTCGCGATCTTGTAGCCGTTGAGGTGCAGCACGGGCAGGACGACGCCGTCGGTGACAGGGTTGACGAACTTGTTCGAGTGCCACGACGTCGCGAGCGGCCCCGTCTCCGCCTCGCCGTCACCGATGACGGTGAACGCGAGCAGTTCGGGGTTGTCGAAGACGGCCCCGTAGGCGTGGCTGAGGGCGTAACCCAGCTCTCCGCCCTCGTGGATCGAGCCGGGCGTCTCGGGTGCCGCGTGCGACGGGATGCCGCCGGGGAAGCTGAACTGCTTCACGAGCCGGCGCAGGCCCGCCTCGTCGAGCCCGACGTTCGGGTAGATCTGCGAGTACGTGCCCTCGAGGTAGGTGTTGGCGACCATGCCGGGGCCGCCGTGGCCGGGGCCGGTGACGTAGATCGTCGGCTGAGAGCGCTCGGCGATGACGCGGTTGAGGTGGGCGTAGAGGAAGTTGAGCCCGGGCGTGGTACCCCAGTGCCCGAGCAGGCGATGCTTGACGTTGTCGCGCGTCAGCGGCTCGCGCAGCAGGGGGTTGTCGAGCAGGTAGATCTGCCCGACCGACAGGTAGTTGGCGGCGCGCCACCAGCGGTGGATCGTCTCGAGAGTCGCGTCGGTGAGCTCGGTTCCGGGGGAGGGCTGCCAGAGGGTCGCGGTGCTGACGTGGAAGGTCATGCCTCCATTCTCGTCGTGCGGCACGAGCGATGAAAGGGGCTGGGACGTTGGTCCTGACGCTCGGTGGAGTCGGTCGGCGGCGTGAGGGGTGTGACGTGGGTGTTGCCGGCCCGCCGCGGCGGGGTTGTCGGGTGTCGATGCTTGAATGGCGGCATGGACAACCTTCTTGCCATTCCGGAGACCAAGCTCGACGTCGACCCCGCAGCCGAGAAGCTCGACCTCGGCGTCCACGCCCGCGACGTGGCCCGCATGTACCCGGCGAGTTCGCTCGTGTGGGCGACGCTCGCCGAGGACGCGCTGGGTGACGGCGAGGCTGTCGAGGCGTACGCCTACGCGCGCACCGGCTACCACCGCGGCCTCGATTCCCTGCGCCGCGCCGGGTGGAAGGGCCAGGGGCCCGTTCCGTGGGAGCACGAGCCGAACCGCGGTTTCCTGCGAGCACTCGCCGCGCTGAGCAAGGCCGCCGGCGAGATCGGTGAGGTCGACGAGCAGCGACGCTGCGCCGACTTCCTGCGCGACTCCTCGGCCACCGCGGCGCGTGAGTTGGGCGTCTGAGACGCGCTCGAGCGCCGCGTCCGAAAATGATGTCGGCGTGAGGGAACCGATCTCCTGATCGCGGCGTCTCAGATGTGACGATGCCCGGTCAGGGAGCGCTCGCACTCGGTGCGTCGAATCGTCGTACCTCTCGGGGCGCGGCTGTCGGCGCCCGGTATCTCTGGGGGGATGAGCGAACGGGAGTCGGGCGTCGTCCGCCGCCTGCAACAGGGCGGGCGCGACGGGGGTGTGGCCGGGAGGGGCCACACCCCCGTCGCATGTCATCTGGCGGCCACGGCGCGCTAGCCTGACGGCGTGAATCCTCTCGCCGTCCTCGGCATCGACGACCTCGCCGAACAGCTCTACCGCCAGGTGCTGCGTGACCAGGCGCGACCGTTCGGTGTGTACGCCTCGCGGCTCAACACGCCCGTCGGTGACGTCGAGGCAGCGGCTGAACAGTTGCGCGCGCTGCGTCTCGTGCGCATCACCGAGGACGGTCGTCCCTCCGCCGATCATCCGCGCGCCGGGCTCGAACGCGTCCTGTCGGCCGAGGAGGCGCGTCTCGCCGAGCGACGCCGCGACCTCGCCCGCCTGCGCGACGCCATCGATGGTTTCGCAGGCGACCACCGTGCGGGCCAGGAGCAGGCCGACCCCGCCGAGGCGGGTCGCGAGTACGTCGAGATCGACGGGCTCGGTGACGTCATGGAGCACCTGGCGGCATCGACCTCGGGCCCGATCCGGTTCACGCACACCGACGCGCTCGCCGTCAGCGCCGGGGAGCAGCCGGTGCTCGCGCGCCTCGTCGCCGACGGGCGCCTGCTGCGTGGCCTGCACGAGTTCGACGCCGCGAGCACGCGCAGCCTCGACGTCGTCGAGTGGGCGAACCTGGGCGAGGAGCAGCGCCTCGCGACGCACATCCCGAACGAGTTCGTCTGCTATGGAACGGATGCCGTCATCGCCAACACCGATTGGGGCGGCGAGGGTGGGCGGTACGTCGTGCTGCGTGACGCCGTCGTCGTGCGTGCGTTCGTCGAATTGTTCGACCGGATGTGGGCGGCCGCCTCCGGCGTCGACGACGGCGCGGAACCGACGTCGGAGCGTCTCGTCGAACTCATGCAGGCCGGGTTGAAGGACGAGGCGATCGCGCGGGCGCTCGGTGTCAGCCTGCGGACGGTGCGACGCCGCGTCGCGGCGCTCATGGAGGAGTGCGGTGTCGAGACGCGCTTCCAGCTCGCGGTGAAGCTCACCGAACGTGGCCTCACCGGCTTCGAGGGCTGACCAGGCACTCGATGAGGGGCGTCCGGTGGTGCTCGGCGGGCGGCGCGTCGGCTCGCCTGCTGACGACGACCGCGACGGATGCGTGCCAGCGGGTAACCTTGGGCGGTAAGAGTTGACGCCCGGTTCGTCGCTCGAGGCCACCGCGCGCCGGGGGTCGAGCGTGGCGGGGGAGCGGCGTCAGCCCACCAGCTACGCAAAGGCAGTTGATACCGATGCCGGCAATCGTTCTCGTCGGCGCCCAGTGGGGCGACGAAGGCAAGGGCAAGGCCACCGACCTTCTCGGAAGCCGAATCGACTACGTCGTGAAGTTCAACGGCGGCAACAACGCCGGGCACACGGTCGTGATCGACGGTGAGAAGTACGCGCTGCACCTGCTGCCGTCGGGCATCCTGACCCCGGGTGTCACGCCCGTCATCGCGAACGGTGTCGTCGTGGACCTCGGCGTGCTGTTCGAGGAGATCGATGCCCTCGAGGCGCGTGGTCTCGACACGAGCAAGCTCGTCATCTCCTCGAACGCGCACCTCATCCCGCGCTACAACAAGGTGATCGACCAGGTCTCCGAGCGCTTCCTCGGCAATCGCAAGATCGGCACGACCGGGCGCGGCATCGGCCCGACGTACGCCGACAAGATGAACCGCATCGGCATCCGCGTGCAGGACCTCTTCGACGAGTCGATCCTGCGGCAGAAGGTCGAGGCGGCGCTCGAGACGAAGAACCAGCTGCTCGTGAAGACGTACAACCGTCGCGCGATCGAGGTCGACGAGGTCGTCGAGGATCTGCTGCAGTACGTCGAGCGGCTGCGCCCGATGGTGAAGGACACGTCGCTGCTGCTGAGCAAGGCGCTCGACGCCGACGAGGTCGTGCTGTGCGAGGCCGGCCAGGCGACGCTGCTCGACGTCGACCACGGCACCTACCCGTACGTGACGAGTTCGAACGCGATCTCGGCGGGCGCCTGCACCGGTGCGGGCATCCCGCCGACGCGCATCGACCGCGTCATCGCCATCCTCAAGGCGTTCACGACGCGTGTCGGTGAGGGCCCGTTCCCGACGGAGTTGCACGACGAGGTCGGCGACCGCCTGCGCGAGATCGGCGGCGAGTTCGGCACCACGACGGGGCGCCCTCGCCGCATCGGTTGGCTCGACACCGTCATCGGGCGTTATGCGACGCGCGTCAACGGCGTCACCGACTTCGTCGTCACCAAGCTCGACAACCTCGACACCTTCGACGAGATCCCCGTCTGCGTCGCGTACGACATCGACGGCGAGCGCGTCGAGGAGATGCCGGAGAACCAGACCGACTTCCACCACGCGAAGCCGATCTACGAGATGCTGCCGGGTTGGAACGCCGACATCACCGGTTGCCGCACGTTCGAGGACCTGCCCGAGAACGCGCAGCGCTACATCGAGTTCGTCGAGAAGCAGATCGGCGCGCGTGTCTCCGTCATCGGCGTCGGCCCGGGTCGTGACGAAGTCATCGTGCGTCACGATCTCCTGAACGACTGACGCTCTCATCCCTCGCCGCAGGGGTCGACTCGCTGACGAGTCGGCCCCTGCGGCCCCTGCGGCCCCTGCGGCGCGTTCGTGTGCGTCCTGGCGTCGGCGGGCCGCCGGTAGGCTGAGTGTGTGGCGAGGGAAGCGATCCGACTGCAGTTCGGCAAGTACAACGGTGACGAGCACTGGGGGTTCGACGCCGTCGTGCTGGGTCGTGATGCGCAGGGGCTGTGGCTCGGGGTGACGGGTGGCACTCGTGTGGCACGACCCGGGCTCGAGTTCGCAGCGCACGGCGACTTCGTCGTCCTCGTTCCCGACGACGCCTGGTGGGTGGCCACCTTCAACACCGCTCCGGGCGGCAAGGACCATGACATCGACGTCTACGTCGACATCACGACGCCGACGACCGTCAACCAGGGTGAGGCGTTCACGCTCGACCTCGACCTCGACGTCGTCAAGCGCACGAACGGCGACCTCGACCTCGACGACGAGGACGAGTTCGAGCGGCACGCCCGCGAGATGAGCTACCCGCCGCGGCTCGTGACGGCGGCGCGTGACGCTGCCGACACTGTCATGGCGATGGTGCGTGACGGCGCCGCACCGTTCGACGGTTCGCACGAGACGTGGCTCGCGAAGCTCTGACGAGGCGCCGTCTGTTTCGGTTCACGGCCAGCTCGTCCGCCATCCTGCCGATGTCAGCGCGAAGAGCCCCCTGCGGGCGCGTCAGAACCACCCTGACCGGGCGCCTAAAATGAACCCATGACGACTGTGTTGCCTCCTGACGCCGACTGGGTTTCGCGACTTGCCGACGAGACGATCGCCGAAGCCGAGAAGCGTGGCACGAAGGTCGTCGTCGCCTCCGGCATCAGCCCCTCGGGCCCGGTGCACCTGGGCAACCTGCGCGAGGTCATGACGCCGCACCTCGTCGCCGACGAGATCCGTCGCCGCGGCATCGAGTGCGAGCACATCATCAGCTGGGACGACTTCGACCGCTACCGCAAGGTGCCGAACGTCGAGGGCGTCGACGCTTCGTACGAGCAGTACATCGGCATGCCGCTGACGCGCGTGCCCGCGCCGAAGGGCAGCTCGGCGAGCAGCTGGGCCGAGCACTTCCGCGCCCAGTTCGAGGAGGGCCTCGCGGCGCTCGGCGTCGTCTACCGAGGCATCAGCCAGAGCGAACAGTACGGCGCGGGCGCCTACACGGATCAGATCCTCTTCGCGATGAGCAAGCGCGACGAGCTCGACGCCATCCTCGCGCGCTACCGCACCCTGCCGAAGCCTGACGGCGACGCCGCCGGCAGCGGCAAGCCCGTCAAGGGCGGCAAGAAGGCGCCCGTGTTGTCCGAGGAGGAGCAGGCGGCAGCCGCCGAGGCGGAGGCCGGTTCCGGGGCGGCAGCCGAGGACGACGGCGGCAGCGCGTCCGGTTACTACCCGTACAAGCCGTACTGCTCGGCGTGCGGCACCGACTTCACCACCGTCACCGCCTATGACGACGCCACGCACGACCTCACGTACACGTGCCGCTGCGGGCACACCGAGACCGTCGACCTGCGTGAGCACCGCAACGGCAAGCTCGTGTGGAAGATCGACTGGCCGATGCGCTGGTCGGTCGAGAAGGTCGTCTTCGAGCCGTCGGGCGTCGATCACCAGAGCCCCGGTTCGAGCTTCGTCGTCGGCAAGGACGTCGCTCCGATCTTCGGGTGGGAGCGCCCGCTCGGCCCGATGTATGCGTTCGTCGGCATCAAGGGCATGGCGAAGATGAGCTCGAGCAAGGGTGGCGTGCCGACCCCGAAGGACGCGCTCGGCATCATGGAACCGGCCCTGCTGCGCTGGCTTTACGCGCGCAAGAAGCCTAACCAGAGCTTCACCGTCGCGTTCGACTCCGACGTGCAGCGCATGTACGACGAGTGGGACGCGCTCGTCGTGAAGGTCGCCGCCCACAAGGGCCAGCCCGGTGACGTCGCCGCCTACGTGCGCGCGTCGACGACGGCTGAGAAGGTGCTGCCCGCGACCGAGTACCCGGTCGCCTACCGCACCCTTGCGAGCATCATCGACATCACGACGGGTGACGAGACGCAGACGCTGCGCATCGTCGGCACGCTCGACCCGGCGAACCCCCCGTCGAGCCTCGACGCGCTGCGCCCGCGCCTGACGAACGTCGAGAACTGGGTCGCGCGCTACATGCCCGACGACGAACGCACGGTCGTGCGGGAGACGAAGAACACCGACGCCCTCGCGGCCGCCAGCGATGAGCAGAAGGCCGCCCTACGCATCCTGCTCGACGGCCTCGACGTGCCGGGCGAGCAGGGGCTGCCGCGCATCGAGGACGCGTGGTCGCTCGACGGGCTGACGACGCAGGTCTACGGCGTGCCGAAGGTGCAGATCGGCAAGGGTGCCGACTTCCGACCCGACCGCAAGGCCGACCCCGAGACGGCCGCCGCCCTCGGCGCGAGCCAGCGCGAGTTCTTCAAGCTGCTCTACATGCTGCTCATCGACAAGGAGACCGGCCCGCGTCTTCCGACGCTGCTGCTCGCCGTCGGCCCGCAGCGTCTGCGCGAACTCGTCACCCCCTGACGGTCGGCTCCGTACCCATCGGCGATTTTCGTCCACATTCGTCGTGCCGGGCGGGGCCGGTGATCGGGTCAGCCAACGCCGGAGTGACGGGCTTCTGCGCCCCGATCGGGCCGCGTTGTCGGTGTCGACGTCTACGCTGACGCGCGTGATGACGATGACGACGATCCGCGGAGCCGTGACGAGCCTGGGCGCGGCTGCGCTCCTCGCGGGCACCGCGGCCTGCGGCACCTCGTCGGACGCATCGCACTCGGCGACGAGCGCGTCGCCCACGGCGTCCTCGTCGAACGGCACGCAGCCGGCGCCCTCGGCGTCGGGCTCGTCGCGCGCGTCAGCGTCAGGGCCCACGCCTGCCGACAGTGGCTCGACATCGACGAAGCCGGCGTCCGACGCCACGTCGAGCTCCGCGAAGGGCGGCGACACGCACGGGCAGGGCGCCGGGACGGGTCCGGGAGCGGCGTACGACGTCGTCAGCGTCATCGACGGCGACACCATCGCCGTCCGTATCGACGGAAAGCGCGAGAAGATCCGCATCATCGGCCTCGACACCCCCGAGACGCGCAAGCCGAACACGCCCGTGCAGTGCTTCGGCAAGGAGGCGAGCAGTCACATGCAGTCGCTCGTGCAGAGCAAGCAGGTGCAGCTCGCGGCGGACTCGTCGCAGGGCGATCGCGACAAGTACGGCCGCCTGCTGCGTCACGTCTTCGTCGGCGGGACGACGAACGTCGCGCTCGCGCAGATCGAGGGTGGCTATGGGCGCGAGTACACGTACGACGGGCCGTACCAGCACCGCCTCGAATATCTCGCGGCGCAGAACCAGGCGAAGAACGCCCACCGCGGAACGTGGGGCCCGCCGTGCAACGGTTTTCACCAGGATGACGCAGGCTCGAGCGCTGCTGCGTCGACGTCAGCTGCGCCGGCACCCTCGACGCCCGTCGCGTCGGCGGTGCCAGCCGCTCCATCGTCGCCGGCCGGTGCCGGCTCGAGCGGCGGAGCGTGCGCGATCAAGGGCAACATCAACTCGAAGGGCGCCAAGATCGCGCACGCGCCCGGTTCGGCGACGTACGACAAGACCGTCATCACGCCGAGCAAGGGGGAGCGCATGTTCTGCTCCGCGGCCGAGGCCATCGCCGCAGGGTGGCGCATGGCGAACGACTGACCTGACCGCAGCGCACCACGTCGGCCTGGTGGCCGCCCTGCTCGACGCCGGCCGATGCAGGCGCGCGCCATGGGTGGGAAGGGCCCGGCCACGCCCCGCCACCCCCTGGATTACTCGCCGGTATGACTCAGCCCACACAAGGCCGATCGACTCCTACGATGGCGTCATGAGCGACACCACCACCTCGAACACGCCGGGCGAACAGAACCAGCACGACATCGACGTCTTACTCACCGCCGCCGCGCGGCAGGGCGCCGTCACGATTCCGGCGGGCTGGGGGCAGGGTCGGGCGACGTTCGGTGGCGTCGTCGCAGGCGCCCTCGTCGCCCGCGTGCTCGGTGAGCTGGCCGCGGATCCGACGTCGCTGCGTTCGCTCACCGTCAACTTCGTCGCACCGGCCTCCGCCGGCACGGCCGAGGTGCGCGTCGAGGTGCTGCGTCAGGGCAAGTCGGCGACGCAGGTCGAGGCGCGCCTCGTGCAGCCGGACGATTCCGGCGAGAGCACCGTCCGCGCCATCGCCCTGCTGACGTTCGGTGCGCAACGCGACTCGAAGGTGGCGCTCGATCCGACCTTCGACGCAGTCACGCGCCCGGCGTTCGAGATGCTCGAGGCCATTCCGTACATCGAGCCGTTCACGCCCGAGTTCATCGCACGCGTCGACCTGCGCCCGGCCAGCGGGGTGCTGCCGTTCTCCGCAGCGACTGACGGTGACCTCACCGGCTACATGCGATTCCGCGAGCTGACGGACGACTTCAGCGTCGCGCACCTCGTCACGCTCATCGACGCGTGGCCGCCGGCAGCGGGGCAGATGCTGCACTCGCCGGCCCCGATGTCGACGATGACGTGGACACTCGAGTTCACCGCGCCCGTCTCGTCCGACCCGGTGACGACGTGGTGGTACGACGTCACGACGGACGCCGCCCACGACGGCTACGCCCACTCGGGGGCGCGCATCTACGACCCCGCGAGCGGCGCCCTCGTCGCCATCAGTCGTCAGACGGTGGCGTTGTTCGGCTGACGTACACGCGAACCAACGACGTCAGGACGCGTCGGACGCCGCCTGCAGGTGGTGGTGGATGACCTCGTCGATGACGAATCGGAGGAACTTCTCGCTGAACTCGGGGTCGAGGCCCGATTCGGCGGCGAGGCCGCGCAAGCGGGCGACCTGACGCTCCTCGCGCGACGGGTCGGCGGGCGGCAGCTCGTGCGTCGCCTTGTACTCGCCGACGGCCTGCGTGATGCGGAAGCGTTCGGCGAGCATGTGGATGATCGCCGCGTCGATGTTGTCGATGCTGCGTCGGTACGCGCCCAGCACCGCGTCGGACGTGCCCGCGACCGAGCCGTGCAGACCGCCGTCGCCCGCGGTCGCGCTCGCGCCGCCGTCGGGGCCGTCGCTCGCCGGCAGCGCGGCGTCAGGGGTGTGGGTCATGTCGTCCTCGCTCCGTCGTCACTCGTGTCTCGCGTCAGCGCACGTCGAGCACAGTCATGCGGTGCGCCGCACGAGTCAGCACAACATAGAGAACGCGCGCGCCGCCAGGTGACTCGGCGGTGATCTCATCGGGGTCGACGACGAGCGTCGCGTCGTACTCGAGGCCCTTCGTCGACATCGGGTCGATGACGACGACGCGGCCCGCTGCGCCGTCGAGCTCAGCCAGCGCCTGCCGCCACGCCGCGGGCGCGATGACGGCGACGCTGCCGTCGACCTGCTCGAGCAGGTCGCTGACGGCTTCGCGGGCGCGGGCGATGACGTCGTCTCGGCTCACGTCGATCGAGACGGGGTGAATGCCGGTCTCGCGCACGGCTTCGGGGATGTCGGCGTCGGGCACGTAGCGTCGGATGAGGTCGGCCGCGAAGTCGAAGATCTCGCGCGCGTTGCGGTAGTTCGTCGTCATGTGGAAGCTCTGACGCTTCTTCGTCCCGAAGGCCTCCTCGCGTGCCTCGGCGGCTTCGTCGAGGTCGGGCCACGACGCCTGCGCGAGGTCGCCGACGACGGTCCACGACGCGAACTTTCCGCGCCGACCGACGGCGCGCCACTGCATCGGCGACAGGTCCTGCGCCTCGTCGACGAGGACGTGACTGTATTCCTCGGCGCGCGTGAGGCGCCCGGCGAGCAGGCGCTCGCGGGCGTCGGCGGGCGTCACCTCGAAGCCGACCTCGCCGCCCTGACGGCGCGATCCGGTCACCTCGACCTCGTGGACGCCGTACTCGGTGAGGTTGTCGAACTCCTCGATCTCGTAGAAACCACGCTCCTCGCGGGCGGCCTCGGGCACCTCGGCGAGGCGGGCGAGCAGGTCGTCGACGAGCGCAACGTCGGCCACGGACCACTCGCCGCGCTCGACCGCGACGGCGATCGACGCGACGAGTTCCGCCTGCTCACCAATGCTCAGCACGCCGCGTGCATAGCGCGCGAGCCGGTCGGCGTCACCGAGCCACAGCAGCACGTGACGCGGGTCGATCGGGCGCCACCAGTCGGCGACGAACGCCTCGACGTCGCGCGAATCCTCGAAGCGGTCGACGAACTCGGGGCGCTCCAGGTTCGTGTGCTCGCGCACCTGCAGCCACGCCGCGGCCGCGAGGGCCTCGACGACGTCGGCGGGGTTGCCGGCGAGCTTGTTGTGCTGGTGGTGGCTGAGCAGGCTCGCGCGGATGCGGCGCAGCTCGCGCTCATCGAGGTGGACGGCGAGGCCCGCGACCATCGTGCGCAGGCTCGTCGCCGCGTCGGGCGCGACGTCCTTCGCGGCGCGCGAGAGCACCTTTCGGATGCGCAGCCCACCCTTGACGGCGGCCGCGGCCGGCGCGTCGAGGCGCGTCGCCGTCAGCCCGCCGACGAGGTCGCCGAGCGCGCGCAGCGCCACCGAATCCTCGCCGAGCGACGGCAGGACGCGCTCGATGTACGCGGTGTAGGCGGCCGACGGGCCGACGACGAGGATGCCGCCCGACTCGAATCGGCGCCGATCCGAGTAGAGCAGGTAGGCCGCGCGGTGCAGCGCGACGACGGTCTTGCCCGTGCCCGGCCCACCCGTGATGAGGGTGACGCCGCGCGCGTCGGCGCGGATCGCCTCGTCCTGGTGGCGCTGGATCGTCGCCACGATGTCGCGCATCCGCGCCCCGCGCGAGCGCGTCAGGGCGGCCATGAGCGCGCCGTCACCGACGACCGTCATGCCCTCCGGCGCCTCCACCGTCATGAGGTCGTCCTCGACGCCGAGGACGCGAGCGTCACGGCAGCGCAGCACGCGGCGGCGCACGACCTTCTCCGGGGCGACGGGCGTCGCGCGGTAGAACGGTGACGCCGCCGGCGCGCGCCAGTCGATGACGAGCGGTTCGTACTCGTCGTCACGCACGCCGAGGCGGCCGATGTAACGCACCTCTAGGTCGTCACCCGAGCCGGTGGAGACGAACCCGCCGGGGGCGTCGTTCGCGTCCGCACCCGCCGTCATCGCGTGGTCGAGGTCGAGGCGCCCGAAGACGAGGCCCTCGAACTGCTGCTCGAGTGTCGCGCGTCGCTTGCCGGCGGAGAACATGAGCGCGTCGCGCTCGAACAGGCCGGCCTTCTCCTCGTCGCGCATGTCGCCGGAGCGGCTCGCGCGCCCGCGCGCGAGGCCTTCGGATTCGACGATGCCGACGCGCTCGCCGGCCTTCGCCAGTTCGGCGTAGACGCGCTCGACGTGCGCCTGTTCGATCGCGATCTCGCGGGTGACCTCGTCGGGTAGTTCGTCGACCTGGCCGGCCGGACGTCCCTCAACCGTGCTCACGCAGTGCTTCCCCTCGCCGTGCTGGCTCACCGCGCCGCCCGCGGATGACCCTCTACCTTAGAGCGTTCGTCGGCCCGCACGGCGCGTCGGGGTTCATGTCGCGACAGGGCTCACAACCAGCCGCGTCGGGCGGCCAGCACCCCGGCCTGAAACCGTGTCTGGGCGTTGAGGCGATCCATGACGCTGCGGACGCGCCGATCGAACGTGCGCTGGCTGACGCCGACGCGACGCGCCACGGTGGCGTCGGGCACTCCTGCGGCGAGCAGCGTCAGGATGAGGCGCTCCTGGTCGCTCAACGCATCCGACGTGGCAGCCTGCACACCGTCCGTGCGCTGGCGCGCCATGGACTGCGTCGACGCACGCGGATGGGTCGCGGCGAGGGGAGCGGCGAGGCGCAGCATGAGGTCGATCGTCGACGACACCGCCGCGACGAGTCCGGCGTCGTGCACGACGAGCCCCGCCACACCGCCACCGCTGACGGTCTCGATGACGGCCATCCCGTCGTCGTTGACGGCGGCGGTGAACGGAACGCCCGTCGCAAGGGTGACGCGGACGTTCGGCGTGGGTTGCAGAGAGGCGAAGTCGTCGGCGTCGAAGTCGGCGACCAGGCTCGAGTCGATGACGGTGTCGACCGTCACGAGACGTTGCGAGGCGCCGACGCGCCCGTCGCGTGAACCGGGCAGCGCGTCGAGGATGGGCGAGCGCGTCGCGATGGATCGCGTGCGCATGGCTCGCACCTCATGACGAGCGTTCGCGACGCACTGGGCGAACGCGAACGCGACCTCGCGCTCGCCGTCGAGCGCGTCGGTGCCTTCTAAAAGTCGGTTCGCGCCCGTGGCCTTCGCGGCGTTGCGGTGGGCGGCGACGAGGCCCGGCAACGCGGCGCGGATACTCGTCGCGCGTGACTCGAGCTGCCCCGCGAGGGTGGGCAGCGCTTGCTCCGGGGGCGTGACCCGCCACCCCGACGAATCCCGCTCGACCATGGCACGCGCGGTGAGGATGCGCAGGGCGACGGCGGTAGCCTCAACGGCGAATCCGGCTGCGGCGAGATCGGCCTCGTCGCACGCGCCGTGCATGAGCAGGTGGAGGTAGAGCTCGGTCGGACGGTGCTCGCCGATGAGGTCGGCGAGCGCGTTCGTCGTCGCAGCGCCCTCGGGCATCATCGCGGCGAGGTCGGCGATCGCGTCGGCGGGCGTGCCGCTGCCGGGGGCGTCGGAAGGCGCGCCGAGAGCGTCGGCGGGTGTGCCGGGCGCCCCGGAAGGTACATCGGTGGATGACTCATGGGGCATGACGGCCGCCTGTCGACGAGGGAGAAAGAAGTGGCGCTCTTGGCGAATGTTCGCCAATGACGTCATTCTGCCAAACCGTGAGCGAGCGGGTGCCCGTGGTCGTGCCATAGTGGGTCGTGCCGGCCCGTCCGGTGCGCGAAGGAGCGTGTCACCACCTCCCCCCGATGGTTCGACCCACTTCGCGCCAGGTGCGCGCCGCCCCGGGAGCATTTCCTCCCCCTGGGTTCCCGGGGCCGCGCGCGCCGCCTCTTCGCCGGTAGGGTTGCAGCCATGAAGGCTTTGGTCGTCGGAACGGGCGCGCGCGAGCACGCCATCGTCAAGGGGCTCGCAGCGGATCCGCAGGTCGACAGCATCGTCGCCGCCCCCGGAAATCCAGGCATGGCCGCCGACGCCCAGGTGCGTGACGTCGACATCCTCGACGGTGACGCCGTCGCCGAACTGGCGCAGGAGATCAGGGCCGACCTCGTCGTCATCGGGCCCGAGGCGCCGCTCGTCGCCGGGGTGGCGGACGCGGTGCGCGCAGCCGGAATCGACACGTTCGGCCCGTCCGCCGAAGCCGCCCGACTCGAGGGGTCGAAAGCGTTCGCGAAGGACGTCATGGCGGCCGCCGGCGTCCCGACCGCCGGCGCGCACGCGTGCACGAACATGACGCAGGTCGCCGCGGCCCTCGATGCGACCGGCGCCCCGTACGTCGTCAAGGACGACGGGCTCGCGGCCGGCAAGGGTGTCGTCGTGACGAACGACCGCCACGAGGCGCTCGCGCACGCCCGGGCCTGTCTCGACGCCGGGTCGAGCCTCGTCATCGAAGAATTTCTCGACGGCCCCGAGGTGTCGCTGTTCTGCATCAGCGACGGTGCGACGGTCGTTCCGCTCGAGCCGGCGCAGGATTTCAAGCGCGCGCATGATGACGATGCGGGTCCGAACACCGGTGGCATGGGCGCGTACTCGCCGCTCGACTGGGCGCCGGCGGGGCTCGTCGACGATGTCGTGAAGCGAGTCGCGCAGCCGACGATCGACGAGATGGCGCGCCGCGGCACGCCGTTCGCGGGCGTGCTGTACGTCGGGCTGGCGCTGACGTCGGAGGGCCCGAAGGTCGTCGAGTTCAACGCGCGCTTCGGCGACCCGGAGACGCAGGTCGTCCTCGCGCGTCTGCGCACGCCGCTCGGCGGTCTGCTGCGCGCTGCCGCACGGGGTGAGCTCGCTGACTTCGGGCCGCTCGAATGGAGCGATGACGCAGCCGTCACCGTCGTCGTCGCGAGCGAGGGTTACCCCGCAAAGCCGGTGACGGGTGCGCGCATCGACGGCCTCGACGAGGTGAACGGCGACGGCACCGCGGCGGGTGACGGTGCGTACGTCCTGCATGCGGGGACGAAGCTGGGCAGCGGCGGCGGAATCGTCTCGTCCGGTGGGCGTGTGCTGTCGGTCGTCGGGCGGGGTGCGGATCTCGCCGCCGCCCGTGAGGTGGCGTACGCGGGCGTCGAGCGCATCACGTTGCCCGGCAGTCATCACCGCACCGACATCGCGCTCAAGGCACTCGAGGGTGAGATCACCGTCGAAGGAGAGCAGGCATGAGCGAGACACTCGACCTTCCTGGGTACGCGCACGTCTACTCCGGCAAGGTGCGCGACCTGTACGCGCCGCTCGACGCGGACGGCAAGGCTCGCGACGACCAGGTGCTGCTCGTCGCGAGCGACCGCATCTCGGCGTTCGACTTCATCCTCTCGACACCCATCCCCGACAAGGGCAAGGTGCTGACGCAGCTGTCGCTGTGGTGGTTCGAGCAGATGGCAGACCTCGTGCCCAACCACGTCGTCTCGACGGACGTGCCCGACGCCGTCGCGGGCCGTGCGGTGCTCGTCGAACGGCTCGACATGGTGCCGCTCGAAGCCATCGCCCGCGCATACCTGACTGGCGGCGGGCTCGCCGAGTACCGTGCCACCGGTGCGGTGTGTGGGGTGGCCCTGCCGGACGGCTTGGTCGATGCCTCGAAGCTCGAGACGCCGATCTTCACGCCGACGTCGAAGGCGGAGATCGGGGATCACGACGAGTCGATGACGTTCGACGAGGCCGTCGTGCTCGTCGGGCGGGAGCGCGCGGATGAGATCCGTGACCTCACCGTGCGAATCCTCGCGCGTGGCAACGAGATCGCCGCCGAGCGGGGCATCCTCATCGCCGACACGAAGGTCGAGTTCGGCGTGCGCGCCGACGGCACGCTCGTGCTCGCCGACGAGCTGCTGACGCCCGACTCGTCGCGTTTCTGGCCGGCCGCGTCGTGGCAGCCGGGGCGCGCACAGGATTCGTACGACAAGCAGTTCGTGCGCGACTGGCTGACGTCCCCGGCCTCTGGTTGGGACAAGTCGTCGGGCGAGCAGCCGCCGGCATTGCCCGACGACATCGTCGCCGCCACGCGCGCCAAGTACATCGAGGCCTACGAAGCACTGACGGGCCGCACGTTCGCGTGACGGGTCGCAGGGCGGCAGGCGAGCCCGAGGTTCAGCGACCGGCCCACGGCATCAGTATCGGTGTCGATCTGGCTGCCGCCCCGGTCAACACCGCTGCGGTGGAGTTGGGTTGGGAGGGGGACCGCGCGACGATCGTCGACGTCTGGGGCGAGGGTCGTGAGTGCGTCAGCGACGCGGTGCTCGTCAGCCTCCTCGATCGCAGTGACGCCGAGATCGGCGTCGACTGCCCGTTCGGCTGGCCTCAGGAGTTCGTCGAACTCGTGGGTGATCAGGGTGGTGGGGAACCGGGCGGGTCCGAGGTGCGGGAAGCGTCCTACGCGACGCCGGACGAGCGCCAGCGCTTGGTCTATCGGGCGACGGATCTCGACGTCATCGAGGTGACGAAGCGCCACGGCTCGAGCGCTGATCCGGCGCGGCCGGCCGTCAGGCCGCTCAGTGTCTCGGCCGATCGCATCGCCCACGTGTGCGCACCGTGACGCGGCCCGTCCAGAGGGCTGGATCCACCTGCCGCTGCGCACGACGTGAGCGGGAATGGGGCGTTGTCGGTGGCGCCCGCCTAGACTCAGGGTGCTGGACACACCGCCTCTCACAGGGAGAACCCATGGGCCACGTCGTCGTCGACGTCATGCTGAAGTCCGAGATCCTCGACCCGCAGGGTCAGGCCGTCGCCGGTGCGCTGCCGCGCCTCGGTTTCGAGCAGTTCACCGACGTGCGTCAGGGCAAGCGTTTCGTCCTCACCGTCGACGGTGATGTGACGGACGCGCACCTCGCTGCGGCGCGTGAGGCGGCCGACAAGCTGCTGAGCAACCCCGTGATCGAGGACGTCGTCAGCGTGCACGACCTGAAGGACGAGCAGTGAAGATCGGCGTCATCACCTTCCCCGGTTCGCTCGACGATCACGACGCGAAGCGCGCCGTCCGCCTCGCCGGGGGAGACCCCGTCGACCTGTGGCACGGTGACGCCGACCTCAAGGGCGTCGACGCCGTCGTCGTGCCGGGCGGTTTCAGCTACGGCGACTACCTGCGCTGCGGCGCCATCGCGCGGTTCGCGCCTGTCATGGACGAGCTGATCCCTGCGGCGCAGGGCGGCATGCCCGTGCTCGGCATCTGCAACGGCTTCCAGATCCTGTGCGAATCGCATCTGTTGCCCGGCGCGCTCATTCGCAACGACCACCAGAAGTTCCTGTGCAAGGACCAGGTGCTGCGTGTCGAGAACACCTCCACCGCGTGGACGAACGCTTTCACGGCCGATCAGGAGATCACCATCGCGCTGAAGAACGGGGAGGGCTGCTTCGTCGCAGATGACGCGACGCTCGACCGCCTCGAGGGCGAGGGCCAGGTCGTCTTCCGCTACCTGCAGGGCAACCCGAACGGCTCGTACCGCGACATCGCCGGCGTCACGAACGAACGCGGCAACGTCGTCGGCCTCATGCCGCACCCCGAGCACTGCGTCGAGGAGGGCTTCGGCCCCTCGACCGACGGGCTCGCCTTCTTCACGTCCGCCATCACGGCGCTCGCGAGCGTCTGAGGAGACAGCACTGATGACTGAGATGAACACGAGCCCGGAGCCGGGCCAGCTCGCCGCTGCCGAAGAGGGCTTCAGCGCCGAAAGCCAGATCATCGCCGCGCCGAAGACGGACGGTCTCGACACGGTGAGCAAGGCCGAGGCGACGCCCGACGTCGAGCAGCCGTGGGCCGAACTCGGCCTCAAGGACGACGAGTACGCGCGCATCCGCGAGATCCTCGGGCGCCGCCCGACGAGCGCCGAACTCGCGATGTACTCCGTCATGTGGAGCGAGCACTGCTCGTACAAGTCGTCGAAGACGCACCTGCGCCGCTTCGGCGACCTGCCGAGCGAGACGCCGCGCGGCAAGCAGCTCGCCGGCATCGGCGAGAACGCCGGCGTCATCGACATCGGTCAGGGCTGGGCCGTCACCTTCAAGGTCGAGAGCCACAACCACCCGAGCTACATCGAGCCCTACCAGGGCGCCGCGACCGGCGTCGGCGGCATCGTCCGCGACATCATGGCGATGGGTGCGCGCCCGATCGCCGTCATGGATCCGCTGCGCTTCGGCGCGCTCGACCACCCCGACACCGCGCGTGTCCTGCCCGGCGTCGTCGCCGGCATCGGCGGCTACGGCAACTGCCTCGGCCTGCCGAACATCGGTGGCGAGGTCGTGTTCGACGACTGCTACCAGGGCAACCCGCTCGTCAACGCGCTGTGCGTCGGCAAGCTGCGCCACGAGGATCTGCACCTCGCCAAGGCCGCAGGCCAGGGCAACAAGGTCGTGCTGTTCGGCGCCAAGACGGGTGGCGACGGCATCGGCGGTGTCTCCGTGCTCGCCTCCGAGACGTTCGACTCCGAAGGGCCGACGAAGCGACCGGCCGTCCAGGTCGGCGACCCCTTCGCCGAGAAGGTCCTCATCGAGTGCTGCCTCGACCTGTACGCCGCGGGCGTCGTCGAGGGCATCCAGGATCTCGGGGGCGCCGGATTGTCCTGCGCGACATCCGAACTCGCCTCCGCCGGTGACGGCGGCATGCACATCGAACTCGACCGCGTGCCGCTGCGCGACAGCTCGCTGCGCGCCGAGGAGATCCTCATGTCCGAGTCGCAGGAGCGCATGATGGCCGTCGTCACGCCCGACAAGCTCGACGCGTTCATGGCGATCGCCGAGAAGTGGGACGTCGAGGCCGTCGTCCTCGGCGAGGTCACCGACGGTGAGAACCTCGTCATCACCTGGCATGGCGACGTCGTCGTCGACGTGCCGCCGCGCTCCGTCGCGCACGACGGGCCGGTCTACGAGCGCCCGCTCGCGCGACCCGAGTACCTCGACGCGATGCAGGACGACGTGTCGTCGCTGCTGCGCCGACCGGCGTCGGGCCACGAGCTGCGCGCGCAGCTGCTGCAGGTGCTGGGTTCGCCGAACATCGCCGACAAGTCGTGGATCACCGACCAGTACGACCGCTACGTCATGGGCAACACGGCGCTCGCCATGCCTGACGACGCGGGCGTCGTGCGCGTCGACGAGGGCACCGGGCTCGGCGTCGCGCTCTCGACGGACTGCAACGGCCGTTTCGCGAAGCTCGACCCGTTCATCGGCGCGCAGCACGCCGTCGCGGAGGCGTACCGCAACGTCGCGGCCGCCGGCGCGACGCCGCTCGCCGTCTCCGACTGCCTCAACTTCGGCTCGCCCGAGGACGCGGGCGTCATGTGGCAGTTCAGCCAGGCCGTCGACGGCATCATCGAGGCGTGCCGCGCGTTCGGCACTCCCGTGACGGGCGGCAACGTGTCGTTCTACAACCAGACGGGTGACGTCGCGATCCACCCGACGCCCGTCGTCGCCGTCCTCGGCGTGCTCGACGACGTCAGCAAGCGCACGCCGTCGGCGTGGAAGGATGCGGGCCTCGCGCTCTACGTGCTCGGCGAGACGCGGGACGAGCTCGACGGCTCCGAATGGGCCGGCGTCGTGCACAGCCACCTCGGGGGCCTGCCGCCGATGGTGCACCTCGAGAACGAGAAGGCGCTCGCGTCGGTGCTCATCGACGGTGCCCGTGACGGCCTGCTCGCCGCGGCTCACGACCTGTCGTCCGGCGGTCTCGCGGTCGCGTTGGCTGAAGGCGTCATGCGTCATGGTGTCGGTGCGTCGGTGTCGTTCACCGACAACGCGTTCGTGTCGCTGTTCTCCGAGTCGGCCGGTCGCGCCCTCGTCGCGGTGGCACCGGAGCACGTCGAGGCGTTCGAGGCGCTCGCGTCGAAGGCCGGTGTAGCCGCAGCGAAGATCGGCGAGACGGGTGGCGGCGCGCTCGCCGTCGGCGACCTGTTCTCGATCCCGGTCGCCGAGCTCTCCGAGACGCACCAGGTGCCGCTGCGAAAGATCTTCGGCTGACGGCCTGCGCATCGCTGACGGTTGGTGCGCGCTCGTTCGAGAGGCCCATTCCTGGAACCAGGAATGGGCCTCTCGACGTGTTCACGAGGTGCGGGTCCAGGCGTGTGCCCCATCTCGGCTCGGCTGCTCGGATTGGGGCTGAAACTCTGCCATGCCAGATTGCGGCTCTCAACCGGCGAGTCGGGGTCCGAAACTCTGCCATGCGGGATTGCGGCCCTCACGGGTTGGGCGTGCGACGGCGGTGACGCGGCTGGCAGCGCGGGCACCAGAACAGGTTGCGGCCCGCGAACTCCTCGTGTGCCACGGGCGTGCCGCAGACGAGGCACGGTTGCCCCGCGCGTCGATAGACGTAGACCTCGCCGCCGTGCTTGTCGACGCGCGGATCACGCCCCATGGTCTCGGGCGAGTGTTCGTCGCGGACGGTGTCGATGCGGCCGTCGCGTACCCCGAGCGGCATGAGCGCGACGAGGTCCGCCCAGATCGCGTCGAACTCGGTGCGGCGCAAGAACTTCCCCGGCATCTTCGGGTCGAGGCCGTGGCGGAAGAGCACCTCGGCTCGGTAGATGTTGCCGACGCCGTTGAACACCTTCTGGTCCATGAGCAGCGCAGCGATCGGCGTCGACGTGTGGCGGATCCGCACCCACGCGACGTCAGGGTCGGCGTCCACGCGCAACGGGTCGGGCCCGAGCTTGCCGACGATCGCCGCCACCTCGTCCGGCGTCTTGAGCGCGCAGACGTTGGGGCCACGCAGATCCATGACCACACTGCCGCGCGCATCACCGTCGTCGGACGATGCTCCGAGACGCCACCGGATGGCGCCGGTGATCGGCGCCTCGCCGGGCTCGACACCGTACGTCCAGAAGAACTTTCCGAGCAGACCGAGGTGGATGTTGACGCGCTCGTCGAGCCCTTCGAACGCGACGAGCATGTGCTTGCCGTAGGCCTCGGCGTGATCGAAGGCACGGCCGTCGATGCGCGCTGAGCTTTCGGCGAATCGGCCCTGGGGAGAGGACGATTTGATGATTCGCCCAGCGAAGTTGTCGTTCATCATCCCCGCGATGCGGTGCGTGACGTGGCCCTCGGGCATCGTTCTCCTTCGTCGTGGCGGTGCAGCCGATCGTGTCACGCTCGCAGCGTCAGCGCACTCGCCACGCACCGAGCTGCGGCGGGACGGGGGAGCGTGCCGCGTCGTTGTCGGTGAAAGGGGCGGCCGCCCGCAACATCCGTGCCAGCTCGGCGCCGCGCCGGACGCCCGTCGGCAGGGGCGCACGAGCGGCGGCGCGGGTGACGGCGTCGAGGTCGAGGGCGCTGGAGTCGGCCGACGCGGCCAGCACGACGTTGCCGAAGCGCTTGCCCTTGAGCACCTCGTGCGCCCCGACGATGACGGCGTGTGGCAGCACGGCGGTGAACGTCGCGGCGGCGCGTGAGTTCCACGCGAACCCTGGCTCGTCGGCGAGATTGGCGATGAACACGCCACCCGGCTTGAGCACACGCGCGACGTCGGCCGCGAACGTCGGGCTGACGAGCTCGGCCGGCACGCGTCCGTCGGCGAATGCGTCGAGGACGATGACGTCGGCCGAGTCGTCCTTGAGAGCTACGACGCCCGAGGCGCCGTCAGCCGGCCGTACCCGGATGCGATGCGCGCGGGGCAGCGGCAGTTCGCGACGGACGGCGTCGGTGAGGCGGACGTCGGGCTCGAGGACGATCTGCGGCGAACCGGGGCGGGTCGCCTCGACGTAGCGTGCCAGCGTCAGCCCTGCGCCGCCGACGTGCGTGACGCCGAGCAGGGACGGCGCGGGCGGCGTCAGCGCGTCGAGCACGAGCGCGAAGTGCTGGACGTACTCGAACTCCAGCAGCGTCGGATCGTCCGGGTGGACGTGCGACTGTGGGTGCCCGTCGCGCATGACGGTGACGCCGCCGCGCTCGTCGGTGATGAACTCGAATGGGTCGCCGGCGGCGGTCTCAGGGGCAGTCGTGGGGATGCGTCGGCGAGCCATGCGACCAATGTAGGCGGTGCGAATGTGGACGAAGATCGCCGATGGGGACAGGAATCGCGAAGGTGGACAGGAATCGCCGATGTGTCCGTGGTTCGCCGATGGGAACGAGAATCGCGGAAGGAGAAGGCGCCCCTAGGATGGGGCGCATGCCACCTCGTCGCCGCATCGCGCCAGAAGCGGGTCGCGCCGCCGTCCTCGACTGGGCCGCGAACCCCGCTGACACGGCACGACCCACCACCGCCCTCGCCGTGCGCTACACGCTCGAAGAGCTCGGTATCCAGGTGCCCGGCCGCACCGTCGAGGTGCGCGTGCCGCCGTTCGGCGCCGTCCAGTGCATCGAGGGCCCGGTCCACACGCGCGGCACGCCCCCGAACGTCATCGAGACCGACGCCGTCACCTGGCTCGAACTCGCCACCGGCCGCCTGACGTGGGACGCCGCCCGCGCCGAGGGGCGCCTGCGCACGTCGGGGCAGCGCGCCGACGTCTCGGCCCAACTGCCGCTCGTCCCAGCCTGACGGGACTCGCAACGTTGCCGGGCCGGCCAGCAGCGCCGGCCGCGGAGGTGGCCGGGGCCCCGCCCCGCCCGGGAGACAAAACGGAGCCTGGAGGATGGCGGGTAACTCACAGGTCGGCGGGCAGTTACCTGCCGACGTGTGAGCTACTCGCCATCGGGAGCGTGTGCGGACGCGCGGAGGGTGCCGAAGGGCTCGGTCAGGCGGCCGAGGACGGCGATGGCCGCCCACCTTCGAGGTGAGCGGCCATCGTCAGGAGCTGAGTCGATCAGCGCTGGGCGGGGTCCCAGTGGCGGAACATCGCGGCCTTGGCGGCGTCCACGCTCGTGAACCACACCTCGGCCTCGGTCTGCTCGTAGCTCGGGCTGTCGGGCGTGTGGAACAGCATCGTGTCCGCGTTGCCCTTGATCGTGTACGCCGGCGACGGCGCCGAACCATCCTCGTTCGGCTCGGCCGAGCCAGGACCGAACGGACCGTCAGCCACCTCGGCAGCCGAGACCTCAGCCGCCGTGGGAGCAGCCTGCAACGGCGAACCGGCGCCCTGCGGCGACTGCCCCGACTCGCTCGATGAAGCCGTGTCGTGAGCCAGCTCGTCGGACGTGAAGTCCTGCAGTGGCTGAGCGGCGTCGTCGGTGCGGACGTCGGCCTCGACCGCCGTCTGCGAGGCGCTCGCGGCATCTTCGGACGCCGGCGGCTGCGCCAGCGTCGTCGTGGCGGCGTTCGACGCAGCGCCCGTCGTCGACGTGGACGGGTCGGCGACGGGCTCGCTCACACCGACACCGGCCGACTCCGCAGGCGCTGCGGCCGCGTCGGTCGTCGACGTGGACGGGTCGGCGACGGGCTCGCTCACACCGACACCGGCCGACTCCGCAGGCGCTGCGGCCGCGCCGGTCGTCGCCGGAGCGAACTGGTCAAGCTGGTCCAGCGGAAGCGGCTCGGTGCCCCAGTCGTCGCCGCCCGAGGGCTTCGGCGCAGCAGGGGTCGTGGCGGGTGCCGACGCGGCGGCGTCCTGCGCTCCCGAGCCCGCGTGCTTGGACTGCGTCTGCGTCGCGGTCGAGTCGGCTTCCGCGGAACGGTCCGACGCGTCGGTCGCCGTGTCGTCCGACGAGCGGCCCGACGCCATCGCGGCAGCGGCGGCCGCCCCTCCCGCGACACCGGCCGCAACCGCAGCACCGGACGTGCCGTGGTCGGTGGTGTCAGCGGCCTGTTCGGACGGGCGTGTGGCGGCGTCAGTCGTCGTGTCGTTCGTGCTCGTCGACGCGGCCTGAGTCGACGTCGAGTCCGCCGCCGGGGTGGATGCTGCTTCGGCAGCGGCCTTCTCGCCGTCAGCTTCGGGAGCAGCCGGGGTGCTCGGGGTCGAGTCAGCAGCGGTGGACGCGGCCGCAGGGGCAGCCTTCTCGTCCGTCGCTGCGGGCGCTGCCGGGGCGAGCGAGTCGAGCTGGTCGAGCGGCAGCGGCTCCGTTCCCCAGTCATCGCCACCCGACGACGCCGGTGCGGGTGTCGGGGCCGCGGCAGGTTGGCTCGTCGCCGTGTCCTGGGCCGGCGCGGGGGTCTCGGCCTGGGCCGGATCGCTTGCCGGGGCAGCTGCCTGCGGCTGCGCAGCGGGGGCGGGAGCGGAGTCGTCGAGAGCCGGGGGAGCAGCGTCCCAGTCGTCGCCACCGGAGGCGGCGGGTGCGGCTTGCGGTGCCTGGGTGGCTTCGGGTGTCTGTTGCGGCTGCGCGGCCGGAGCCGAGTCGTCGAGTGCGGGCGGCGGGGCGTCCCAGTCGTCGCCGCCGGAGGTGGCGGGTGCGGCTTGCGGTGCCTGTGTGGCTTCGGGGGTCTGCTGCGGCTGGGCGGCCGGAGCCGAGTCGTCGAGTGCGGGCGGCGGGGCGTCCCAGTCGTCACCACCGGACGCGGCAGGCGCAGCGGCGGCAGGGGCGGAGTCGTCCAGAGCGGGGGCGGGGGCGTCCCAGTCGTCGCTGCCGGATGCGGCGGGCGCGGCGGGCGCAGCCTGAGCCGGCGCGGCCGGGGCAGCGGTCGCGTCGAGAGCCGGAGCGGGGGCATCCCAGTCGTCGCCACTCGATGCGGCGGGCGCGGCGGGCGTCTCAGGAGCAGGAGCCGGGGCGGCATCCCAGTCGTCGGCCGCTGCCGCCGCAGCGCCACCGGCAGACGCCGCAGCACCGGCCGCGGCAGCCTTCTGGCCGTTGGACGGCGCGTTCTTCGGCGCGGGAGCCTCCGCCTTCGCGGGCGCGTCCTGGGCGGCCGGCTGCTGCTTGGCCGTCTCGTTCTTCGGTGCGCCGGTCTTCACCTCGTCGGCCGTCTTCGCGGCACCCTTCGCAGGCTTCTCCTCGAGTTCGGAGGTGGCCGCGGCCTTCGCGTCAGGCGTCTCGACGCTCTCGTCGACGGAGTCGTCACGGCCGATCTTGTTCTTGCCGTTCACTCCGTGGATGCCGACCGAACCCGGGCGCTTCGGCGCGCCCTTCTTCGGGTCGCGCATGAGCAGGTAGGCGATCAGAGCCAACAGCAGGATGACGTTTTCGAGGATGAACCACTTCACGGTCGCGTCCCATCAGTCGTACGAGCACACATTTCTGTGGCCACCCTACCGCCGAGTCACTTGCGCCGGGCCGGGATTTACCGCGTCGTGATGCGCCCGCGGGCGTTGCTACCGTGGTGGGGTGAGCACGCCTGAACCCCGCACCGAAACCGCCGAGCGCGACGAGAGCCGCCACGACACCCGTGACGACGCCCGCCCGGCGTCCGAGGCCCCACGCCCGGCACATGACGAGGCGCGCGCCGACGAACGTCCGGCCATGAACCGCGACGGCGTGCCCCTCGCTCGCGTGCGTCGTGCCCCCCGCGTCATGCCGTTCCTGCTGACGGGCGCCGTCATCGGAGCCCTCGCGGGCCTCTTCGTCTCCCTCGACGGCGGTGACGGCGGCAACTACACGGCGTCGTCGTCGACCGGTTATCTCGTCGTCCTGTTCGGTGCCCTCGGCACGCTGCTCGGCGGCCTCGCGTTCGTCGTCGCCGACCGTCGTTCCTGACGCCCGTACGTGTCCTGCGCCCCGGCGCCCGGCTGCTCGCACGATGCACGCTGCGGCTCAGGTCGTGAAAGACTGATGTCTGTGGCACGCGGCGACGGTAAACTCTCACACGACATCCTTCCCGGCGAGAAGGGCCCCCAGGACGCATGTGGCGTCTTCGGGGTCTGGGCGCCGGGTGAAGAGGTCGCGAAACTCACCTACTACGGCCTGTACGCGCTGCAGCACCGCGGCCAGGAGTCGGCAGGTATCGCGACGAGCGACGGCAAGAGCCTGCTCGTCTACAAGGACATGGGCCTCGTCTCCCAGGTGTTCGACGAGACAAGCCTCGCCTCCCTGCGCGGCCACCTCGCGATCGGCCACTGCCGGTACTCGACGACGGGTGGTTCCACCTGGGAGAACGCGCAACCGACGCTCGGTGACACCGAGGCGGGCACGGTGGCGCTCGCGCACAACGGCAACCTCATCAACTCCGCCGAGCTGCGCGAGAAGCTCGAGGAGATCCACGGCGAGCTCGGCAACACGCTCGGCGAGCTGCGTCGCGGCAACACCACCGACACCGCGCTCGTGACGGCGCTGCTCGGCGCTCAGTTCGACACGAGCCTCGAGAAGACGGCCCTCGCCCTGCTGCCTCACCTGCGGGGCGCGTTCTGCTTCGTCTTCATGGACGAGAACACGCTCTACGCCGCGCGTGACCCGCAGGGCATCCGCCCGCTCGTCATCGGCCGCCTGGAGCGCGGTTGGGTCGTGGCGAGCGAGACGGCGGCGCTCGACATCGTCGGCGCCAGCTACGTGCGCGAGGTCGCGCCGGGCGAGATGATCGCCATCGACGCGGACGGTCTGCGCTCGACGACGTTCGCCGAGCCCGAGCCGAAGGGCTGCGTCTTTGAGTACGTCTACCTCGCCCGTCCCGACACGACGATCGCCGGCCGCGAGGTCTACGAGAGCCGCGTCGAGATGGGCCGTCAGCTCGCGCGTGAGTTCCCCGTCGACGCTGACATGGTCATGCCGACGCCGGAATCCGGGACGCCCGCCGCGATCGGGTACGCCGAGGAGTCCGGGATTCCGTACGGCATGGGCCTGGTGAAAAACGCCTACGTCGGGCGGACGTTCATCGCGCCGAGCCAGACGATCCGCCAGCTCGGCATCCGCCTCAAGCTCAATCCGCTCAAGCCCGTCATCAAGGGCAAGCGCCTCGTCGTCATCGACGACTCGATCGTGCGCGGCAACACCCAGCGCGCCCTCGTGCGGATGCTGCGCGAGGCCGGCGCGGCCGAGGTGCACGTGCGCATCTCGAGCCCGCCCGTGCGCTGGCCGTGCTTCTACGGCATCGACTTCGCGACGCGCGCCGAACTCATCGCCAACGGCCTTGTCGTCGACGAGATCGCAACGTCTCTCGGTGCCGACTCGCTCGGTTACATCAGCGAGGACGGCATGATCGCCGCCACCGGGCAGCCGCGCGAGAACGTGTGCACCGCATGCTTCACGGGCCGTTACCCCGTCGAGCTGCCCGCTGAGGATCGCCTCGGCAAGGGCCTGCTCGAGCTGCAGCTGCCTGTCGAGTTCGGCGGCGTCGATCCGACGACGGTCGGCACGGCCGACCTCGGCCAGGACGAGTCGATCGACCTCGCCCGCACCAACCCCGACGGCGTCTCGCCCGCCGGGGGCGCCGCCGTCAGCCCGGCCCGTCGCCACACGTCGAACTGACCGACGCCTCTCGATCCTCCCGCGCCGCCGCAGCCCTGACGGCGGCGCCGCGCCCGCACCGTGACCTCGCACCTCGAAGGACGACGATGACCCAGCACAACGAACCCATCACCTACGCAGGCGCCGGCGTCGACGTCGAGGCCGGCGACAAGGCCGTCGAACTGATGAAGGCCTCCGTCAAACAGGCCCAGCGCCCCGAGGTGCTCGGCGGCCTCGGCGGGTTCGCGGGGCTGTTCGACGCCTCCGTCCTCGCGCGCATGGAGCACCCGATCCTCGCGACGTCGACGGACGGCGTCGGCACGAAGGTCGCGATCGCGCAGGCGCTCGACACGCACGACACGATCGGATTCGACCTCGTCGGCATGGTCGTCGACGACATCGTCGTGTGCGGCGCGGAGCCGCTCTACATGACCGACTACATCGCGACCGGCAAGGTCGTGCCCGAGCGCATCGCGGCCATCGTCAAGGGCATCGCCGCCGCGTGCGGTCAGGCGAACGTCGCCCTCATCGGTGGGGAGACGGCCGAGCACCCGGGCCTGCTCGCCGCGGACGAGTACGACGTCGCGGGCGCCGCGACGGGCGTCGTCGACAAGGCCGATCTCATCCTTCCCGAGTCGGTGCGCGAAGGTGACGTCGTCCTCGGCCTCGCCGCGAGCGGCCTGCACAGCAACGGCTACTCGCTCGTGCGCAAGGTCTACGCGAGCGCCGGGTGGGGCTACGACAAGCACGTCGAGGAGTTCGGCCGCACGCTGGGGGAGGAGCTGCTCGAACCGACGCGGGTCTACGCTGCTGACCTGCTGCGCCTCATCCGCACCGACGGCGTCGACATCCACGCGCTGTCCCACGTCACCGGCGGGGGCCTGGCGGCGAACGTCGCCCGCGTCCTGCCCAAGGGCATGGGCGCGCGCATCGAGCGTTCGACGTGGACGCCGCCGGCCGTCTTCGACGTCACCCAGCGCGTCGGCAACGTGCCCCAGGACGACATCGAACGCACCCTCAACATGGGCGTCGGCTTCGTCGCCGTGCTGCCCGCCGAGCAGGCCGCGACGGCCATCGAGGTGTGCGCCGAACTCGACCTGCCCGCATGGCGCATGGGCGATATCGCACGCACCGAGAATCTCGACGCCGCGGAGGCAGAGATCATCTCCGGCGCCAAGGGCGTCGACGCCGGCGCCTGCCAGATCGTGGGCAGCTACGCCTGACGCGTGAGCACGGGCGCTCGAGCCCCTCGAGCTCGGCGGCGGCCCACGCAGAAGTCAGCACGACGAGAGCCTCCGTCCCGATGGGATGGAGGCTCTCGTTCACGTCAACTCAAGAAAAAGCGGGTTGCGCGCTCGTCGTGGTCAGTCGTCGTCCGAGGCCCACTTGGAGTAGCGGTCATACTCGTCGCCCTCGTCGTCGGCTTGCGCCTGACGCGTTTCGTTCGCGCTGCGCGAGGCACGGAGCTCTCGCTCCAACGCGCTGAGGTCGGTGTCCGGCGAGAAGTACTTGAGCTCGCGTGCAACCTTGGTCTGCTTGGCTTTGGCCCGGCCGCGCCCCATGGCGAGACCCCCTCTGTCGTGTTGCCAGGGCGGCCATCATCACCCCGCACGCGGGCGTGCGGACGTCAGGCGGAGGGCCCTGGGGATCCTAAGTTTCTGTCGTGGGGGTAACGCTACCTCAGGTGCGTTGATTTCCGCCCATCGACGCGGATCACCGGGCACCTCGCGCGGCCATGAGTGACCGGTCTCACTCCGTGTGGGTGGTGGCCAAGCCTGGATCGTCGACGACACGCCGTCGGGCGACGACGAACGCCCCCGCGAGGGCGAGCGCGCCGAGGCCGAAACCACCCAGGACGAGGGCAGGTTCGTTGTCGCCGGGCTCGTCGACCGTCGGCGTCGTCGGCCCCTTGACGGTGCTCGGGGAGGCCGTGGCGGTCTGCACGGTCAACTCCTGAGCTCCCTCGGACGCCCCGGCGGTGCTGCTCGAGCTCACACCCGGGCTGCGCGTGATGGCGGCGGCGGGTGAGGACGACCCCGCGGCGACGGCGAGCACGCAGGCACCACCGACGACGAGGGTGCGAGCGGATGCGGGCAGATGGCGCGACGTCATGCCCCCATTCTGACGCCCGCGCGACGGGGGCGCCACGTTCCGCGTCGTCGTTTCGCATCATCGCGCCCGGTATCGTCGCCGGACATGACGACGTCTCGGTTCACCACCCTCGCAGGCCCGGCCATCGCCGAGATCGAGGTGAAGCGCTCGCGGTTCCTGTGTGAACTGACGCCGGTGGGCGCGGGTGACGACGAAGCGTCGGAGGTGGCCGCACGGGCCGTCGTCGAGGTCGCTCGTAAGCAGCACTGGGACGCGCGTCATCACTGCAGCGCGTTCGTGCTCGGCCCCCAGCGTCAGGTGCGGCGCAGCAACGACGACGGCGAGCCGTCGGGCACGGCGGGCGCGCCGATGCTGGAGGCGCTCGTCGCCTCGGGTCTGAGCGACGTCGTCGCCGTCGTGACGCGCTGGTTCGGCGGCACGCTGCTCGGCGCCGGAGGGCTCGTGCGGGCCTACGGCGACGTCGTGCGCGCCGCGCTGGCCGAGGCCCGCGTCGTCACGTACGAGTGTCGCCTCGTCATGGCGGCCGACGTCGGCATCGCCGACGTCGGCCGCGTCGAGAACGCCCTGCGAGCCGCCGGGCGGCACGTCGAGGGCGTCGACTACGCCCAAGGCGCGGCCTCAGGAACGGCGCGCCTGGTGCTCGCCGTCACGGAGGCCGACCGCGCAGCGCTCGAGAGCGAGCTCGCGAGCCTGACGGGCGGTTCGGCCGACCTCGACGAGTGTGGGCAGCGCTGGGTCTCACTCGCCGACCAGCCTGGGTGAGGCGTCAGCCGGCCGGACCTTCGCGCGTCTTCGGGGCGCACCGGCCGCCACCCATCAGCGACACCACACCTGCCCCGGTACTTCTGCCGCGCCACGGCGCGTCTCCCGCGCCCTGAGACGGGGTTGGCGCGTGGGCGTGCGAACCCCCAGAGTGGCTCCATGAGTGAACCGAAGACCTTGACCCCCGACGAAACATACGCACTCGACCGGGCCCACGTCTTCCATTCGTGGTCGGCGCAGGCCGCGCTGAAGCCGATGGTCGTGACGAAGACGTCCGGCTCCCGCCTGTGGGACGGCGACGGCAACGAGTACCTCGACTTCACCGGCCAGCTCGTCTACACGAACGTCGGCCACCAGCACCCGCGCGTCGTCGAGGCGATCAAGACGCAGGCCGAGACGCTGTGCACGATCGGGCCGAGCAACGCCAACGACCAGCGTTCGCAGCTGGCGAAGATGATCAGCGACCTGCTGCCCGACACGCTCAACAAGGTGTTCTTCACCAACGGTGGTACCGAGGCGAACGAGCACGCCGTCCGCATGGCGCGCGAGGTGACGGGCCGTCGCAAGCTGCTCGCCGCCTACCGCAGCTACCACGGCGCGACGGCGCAGTCGATCCACCTCACCGGTGAGGCGCGCCGCTTCGCCAACGACAAGGGCGCGAGCGAGGTCGTCCACTTCTTCGGTCCGTTCCTCTACCGCAGCGAGTTCTGGGCGACGAGCGAGGACGAGGAGTGCGAGCGTGCGCTGACGCACCTCGAGCACACCATCACCTCCGAGGGCGCCGACGCGTTCGCCGCTCTCATCCTCGAGCCCGTCATCGGTTCGGCCGGCATCATCCCGCCGCCGCCGGGCTACCTCGAGGGCGTCCGCGAGATCTGCACGAAGTACGGCATCATCTTCATCGCCGACGAGGTCATGGCCGGCTTCGGCCGCACCGGTGCCTGGTTCGCGCACCAGCACGCGAATGTCGTGCCCGACCTCATCACGTTCGCCAAGGGCGTCAACTCGGGGTACGTGCCGCTCGGCGGTGTCGTGCTGAGCGACGAGATCGCTCACCACTTCGACGAGCGCGCCTACCCCGGCGGCCTCACCTACTCCGGCCACCCGCTCGCGTGCGCGGCGGGCGTCGCGACGATCGCCGCGATGCAGGACGAGGGCATCGTCGAGAACGCCGCCCGCATCGGTTCCGACGTGCTCGGCCCCGGCCTGCAGGCGCTCGCCGAGAAGCACGACGCGGTCGGCCAGGCGCGTGGCGTCGGGGTGTTCTGGGCGCTCGAACTCGTCGAGGACGCCGCGCGCACGCCCGACGTCGAGCGCGCCGCCGCCGTCGCGGCCGCGTGCAAGAAGACCGGCCTGCTCGTCATCGCCGCCGCGAACCGGCTGCACGTCGTGCCGCCGTGCAACGTCAGCGACGACGACGTCCGTGCGGCCCTGACGATCCTCGACGAGGCGCTCTCCGCGAGCTGACGACGACGCGCCGTCGGTGGGTGGTCGGCCGTTGCGACGCTGCCGAACGAGGCAGCGTCGCACCCGGTGCAACGTCGGGGGTGCCGCGGCGTGGAACGCGCCTCGAACCGGGAGGCATATCGAACCGGGAGGCATGCAGAACACGAGAAAGCCCCCGAGACGAATCTCGGGGGCTTTCTCGGTGGAGCGTGGCCAGAGACGGGGTCGAACCGCCGACCTAGCGATTTTCAGTCGCTCGCTCTACCAACTGAGCTATCTGGCCCTTGGGAAAGGGATGGCGACCCCGACGGGACTCGAACCCGCGACCTCCGCCGTGACAAGGCGGCGCGCTAACCAACTGCGCTACGGGGCCTCGTGAAAGGCCGATCTGTGCGTGGTATCCCCAACGGGATTCGAACCCGTGCCGCTGCCGTGAAAGGGCAGTGTCCTAGGCCGCTAGACGATGGGGACTACACAAATCATTCCCGCGAGCCGCTCACCTTCCGGTGTTTGCCCCGCTGGAACTTGCGTAACTTTAGTACACGTTCGCCGGGCAACGCAAAACGCCCGGAATGACGGGGATTCCGGCGGCATGGCGTGCGGTGCGCTGCCCGGCCCGGACGGCGTCGAGGCGCTTCTCAGGCGATCTCCTTGCGCGCGAACGTACGCACCCGCTCGACGTCCCACGTCGTGATGACGCGCTCGAGCGGCACGCCGAGCTCCTCGATGCGCGCGGCGCCGTACTGGAGGAAGTCGAGCTGGCCGGGCGCGTGCGCGTCGGAGTCGAGGGAGAAGTAGCAGCCGGCGTCGATCGCCTCGCGGATGAGATCGTCGGGCGGGTCGCAGCGTTCGGGGCGCGCGTTGATCTCGACGGCGACGCGGTGCTCGGCGCATGCAGCGAACACGGCCTTGGAATCGAACGTCGACGGTGGGCGGACGCCGCGTTCGCCGTCGACGAGGCGGCCGGTGCAGTGCCCGAGGATCGTCGTGTGGGGGTTCTCGATGGCGCCGAGCATGCGTTTCGTCATGGCAGCCGGGCCCGAACGCAGCTTGGAGTGAACCGACGCGACCCGCACGTCGAGGCGGTCGAGCATGTCGGCGCGCTGGTCGAGGGAGCCGTCCTCCTTGATGTCTACCTCGATACCCTTGAGCAGGACGAACGGGGTGCCCGTCGCCCCGAGGGCCGAGTTCATCGCGTCGATGACGCCGAGCTGCTTCGTCAGCCGCTCGGCACTCAGCCCGTTGGCGACGCGCAGCGAGGGGGAGTGGTCGGTCTGCACGATGTACTCGCGCCCGAGGGAGATCGCTGCCATGACCATCTCGTCGATCGGTGAGCCGCCGTCGCTCCAGTCCGAGTGGGTGTGGCAGTCGCCCTTGACGGCGGCCATGACGCGCTGCGCGCCCTCGACGAGGTGCTCGGGGCTCGATTCCTCCAGCTGGTCGAGGTAGCTCGGGACGCGGCCGTCGAGTGCCTCGGTGATGACGGCGAGCGTCGTCTTGCCGATGCCGGAGACGTCCGCGAGGGAGCCGTCGGCGGCCTTCGCGCGCAACGTCTCCTCGTCGAGCGCGGCAATCGCGCGCGAGGCGCCACGGAACGCCTTGACGCGGTATGTACCCGCACGGCGACGTTCGAGCAGGAAGGCGATGCGGTCGAGCGCTTCGCGAGGCGTGGGAGCACCGGTCATGTGGTCACTGTACGAACATCGCCCGGACTTGCCCAGGGCCTCCCCTTGCCCAAGTGCCCTGATTTGCCCAGAGGTTAGGTAAGCCTTAGTTTGGGGTTGGCTCGACTGCGTCGCCTCGGTGTCGTTCCTTCGTGGGTGCCACTGGAGATGGCCGATCAGGATTGCAGCGAGGTGCCCCTGCGGCGCCGAGGAGCCCCGACGAGACGAGGACATCGTGACGAGCACCGAAGCAGCGCCGGCCCGCCCGCGTCGAACGCCCACCCACGTGAGAGTCGAGCGGACCGAGCGGCTGACCCGCGACCTCGTGCGCGTCCACTTCAGCGGGGACGGGCTGCGCGCCCTCGAGCCGAAACCGGTGACGGACGCCTACGTCAAGCTCCTCTTCCCGCCGCGCGGGGCCGACTACGCAGCGCCGTTCGACCCCGAACAGATCCGCGCCGAGCGCCCTCGTGAGGAGTGGCCGGTGACGCGCACCTACACGATCCGGGCGATCGACCACGCGGCCGGAACTTTGGCGATCGACTTCGTCGTGCACGGTGACACCGGCCTCGCAGGGCCGTGGGCGGCTGCGGCGCGAGCGGGCGACGTCATCGGCTTCCTCGGCCCCGGCGGCGCGTGGGCGCCCGAGTCGGAGGCCGCTCATCACCTCTTCGTCGGCGACGAATCGGCCTACCCCGCGATCGCCGCGGCGCTCGACGCGCTGCCGCAGGACGCCGCGTGCACCGTCGTGCTCGAGGTGGCCGACGCGAGCGTGTACCCTCCGGTGCGCGCACTGCCGCACATGAACCTCGTCTGGGTGCACCGGGACGAGACACGCAGCCACGGCGGCGGGCTCGTCGACGTCGTCGCCGCAGCCGACGTGCCGGGCCTGCGCGACGGTGATGCCCCCAACGGGCTGCGCGTGTTCGTGCACGGCAACGCCGAGATGATCAAGGAGATGCGCCGGTTGCTCATCGTCGAGAAGAGCGTCGCTCGCGCGCACGCGTCGATCTCCGGATATTGGCGCCCCGGCCACGACGAGGACGCGTGGCAGTCGAGCAAGCGCGAGTTCGTGCAGCAGATGGAGCAGGAACAAGACCGCGCCTGACCCCCGCGCCTCGCCCGCTGCACCAATCGGCGATTTTCGTCCACATTCGTCGAGGCCACGCTGATGGCCGGTCGCTCGCCCCCGCATCACTGATCGCCTCGGCGCGATCGACGCCGAGGTCCGCGACGACAACGACGTCGAACGCGGCGCGCGGTCGCGGCGAAACGCGAGACAATGCCGCGGTGAAGTCCTGGTTGCTCCTGCTGCTCGTCGTCGCTGCTGCGGCCCTCGTCCTGCTGACGCGTCGTTCGGTGCGGACGTCCGTCGTCACGTGGATGGCGGCGCGGGTCGGCCCCGACGCGCGCAGCGGCCGGCGGGCCGCGCTGCTGTGGTACGGTTCGGCGTTCCTCGCCGCCGTCGCAACACTGACGGGCGCCTGGTTCGGTGTGCGCGCCGGGGGAGCGGCGCGCTGGGTCGGGGATGCGGCGGCGATCGCGGTCGTCCTCGGCTACCTGCCGTTCACGTCGCTGGGCGCGCCGAAGATGACGCGGTGGCAGAAGAGCTTCGGGCAGCACCTCGCCGAAGCGGGTGCCGCCCGAAGTGCCGCGACGGCCTGTGCCGACGTCGCGCGTGTGTTCTCAGTGGTCGGTGTGCTCGTCGCTCTCGCGGCGCTCGTCGTCGTCGCCGGCCGCGGGGCGTGAGGTGTTCGCGGACTCGATCTGACCGGCCGGCGCAGACGCCTTCTGCTTCGTGCCGAGCGGGTCGCTGAGCGTCGACTCGAGCGTCTCCTTCGGCAGCGCCTTCTCCTGCAGACGGGCCGTGGACGCCTGGATCTGCTTCGTCACGTACGGCCCGACGAGGCTGATCGCCGCAGCTCCGACAGCCATCCACAGACGCGGGTGGCGCACGCCGCGCTTGAGCAGCATTTTCTCGACGTTCTTGTCGATGCGCAGCGCGAGCCCGGACGTCACGAGGCCCATGCCGGCCGTCGCGGCGGCGGCCAGGTCGCTCATCGACGACGACGTGGCGCGCCCGTCGACGACGTTGATCGCCTTGTTCGAGTCGGCCAGGCGCGAGCTCGCGGGGCGGCGCTCGCCCGCCATCGCCATGCCGACGCTCGTCAGCGTCGACGACATCGCGACGCCGCGTCGCACCCAGCGCGGGAAGCGCGCGGGACGCACCAGCGTCGTGGCGGCCGCCGTCGCGGCGGAGATGGCGGCCTGCGCGGCCGGGGAGTCGAGAGCGGGAAGCGTGAAACGAGGCATGACCTCAGCCTAACGAGAGGCGCTGGCGCGGCACCACCACGTCAGCGACGTCGGCTGGTCACACCTGCGCAGCGCGCGCTTGCGCGCGCCGCAACAAACCGCGCGCCGCGACGGCGAGGACGAGGGCGACGCTCGTCGCCGTGAGCGTGACGGCGAACGCGGCCGTCGCGCCGTGGGCGTCGACGAGGCGTCCGGCGATGCCCGCTCCGCTGGCGTAGCCGAGGCCTGTCGCGCCGGCGAGGAACGTCATGGCCGTCGCGAGGCGCCCGCGATCGGTGATGAGTTCGCCGAGCGTGAACGTCGTGATCATGTACGGCGCGATCGCGAAGCCGAGGATGACGAGCTCACCTGCGAGCCCCCACAGCCCGTCGACGGCGAGCAACGGCAGCGACAGCACCCACATGGCCGTCGCGAAGAGGAGCAGCCGGCGCGCGTGATCCGGGGTGCGGCGCACGCGGCCCAACGCGAGGCCGGCGCTGACGGAACCGATGCCGAGCAGCGCGTGGAACAACCCGGCGCTCTCGGCGTGGCCGGCGGCGCGCGTCATCATCGTCGTACCGGTCTGGATCGAGCCGAACAGGTTGCCGATGAGGAACTGCGCGACGAACAGGACGGTGAACGCGGCGCTCCACACAGGTATACGCGACGAGCCCGTCGGGGCCGGCGTGACCAGTGAGGCGCTGGGGTGACGTGCGAACTGCAGACCGAACCACAGCAGCAGCGCCGAGGCGGCGAGCAGCGGCGCCCACGTCCCGAACAAGGCCGCGAACGCGCCGACGAGCATCGGGCCGACGACGAACGACGCCTCGTCCGCGGCTCCCTCGTAGGAGAATGCGGTCGTGACGAGCCGCCCATCGGCGCCGTGCGATCCGATGATAGGACGCCAGCGCACGCGGGCGAGCTGACCGATCTGCGGCAGCGCGAACCCGGCGAGCGCCGCGACGATGGCCGTCAGCCACCAGGGCGTATCGAAGTAGCGGGTGGCGACGACACCGACGAGGCCCGCCGCGCCGCCGAGGCACTGCACGAGAAGGATGCGCGTCTGGCCGAGCCGGTCGGTGAGGGAACCGAACCAGGGCGAACCGATGGCGTTGCACACCGCCAGCGCTCCCGCGCAGATGCCGGCGTAGGTGTAGGAGTCGGTCGTCGTCGCGACGAGCAGCAGCGTGCCGAGTTGCGACATGGCCAGTGGCAGGCGCGCGATGAACGCGACGACGACGTACCAACGGCCCGTGAGCCCGAACAACCCTGAATACCCGACGTGACTCACCCGCCCATGCTACCGGCGCCGTGAGGGCGCCGAAACCGCCGACAACCGCGACCTGACGGGGTTGTCGGTCCTGGCGCACCTAGGCTGAGCACGTGCTCGTCTCACTCGTGCGTCAGTCGCTGGCGCCCCATGGTCGGTTGCTGCTCGGGCTCGTCGCCGCGCAACTCGTCAGCGTCGCCGCGTCGCTGTATCTGCCGAACCTCAACGCCGACATCGTCGACCACGGCGTCGTACGCGCCGACACCGGTTACATCTGGCGCACCGGCGGCTGGATGCTGCTCGTCAGCGTTGTCCAGGTGTGCGCCGCGATCTGCGCGGCCTGGTTCTCGGCCCGCATCGCGATGAACGCCGGACGCGACATGCGGGCCCGCGTCTTCGGCGCCGTCCAGCGCTTCAGCTCGCGCGAGGTCGCCGAGTTCGGCGCGCCGTCGCTCATCACGCGCTCGACGAACGACGTGCAGCAGGTGCAGATGCTCGTTCTCATGGGCGCCAACCTCATGGTGACGGCGCCGATCATGATGGTGGGCGGCGTCGTGATGGCGCTGCATCAGGACGTCGGGTTGTCGTGGCTCATGGTCGTCGCCGTGCCGGTGCTGGCCGTCGCGATCGGCCTCATCGTCTCGCGCATGGTGCCCGGGTTCCGCACGGTTCAGGAGCGGCTCGACGGCGTCAACCGGGTCATGCGCGAGCACCTGTCGGGCATCCGCGTCGTGCGTGCGTTCGTCCGGGAACCGCACGAGTTGCAGCGTTTCGGCGCCGCCAACTCGGCGCTCGCGAACGCGCAGATCCGCGTCGGCAACCTCATGGCCTTCATGTTCCCGACGGTGTTCCTCGTCATGAACCTCTCGACGGTCGCCGTCTGGTGGTTCGGCGGCCACCGCGTCGGTGACGGCGACCTGCAGATCGGCGCGCTGTCGGCGTATATGAGCTATCTCATGCAGATCCTCATGGCCATCATGATGGCCACGTTCATGCTCGTCATGATCCCGCGCGCCGCAGTGGCTGCCGAGCGCATCACGGCGGTACTGGACACGCGCTCGAGCGTGGTCGAGCCTCCGTCACCGATCTTGCCCGACGGTGGGGTGCGCGGCGTCGTCGAACTCGAGCACGCCGAGATGCGCTATCCGGGCGCCGACGAACCTGTCGTGCGCGACCTGTCGTTCACCGCCCGCCCCGGCCAACGCGTCGCGCTCATCGGCTCGACCGGTTCGGGCAAGTCGACGGTGCTCGGCCTCGTCGCGCGACTGTTCGACGTGTCGGCCGGCGCGGTGCGCATCGACGGCGTCGACGTGCGCGAACTCGACCCGCAGGCGCTGTGGGGCAGCATCGGCCTCGTCCCGCAGCACGCCTATCTGTTCTCCGGCACCGTCGCGTCGAACCTTCGCTACGGCAAACCCGACGCCACCGACGACGAGCTGTGGTCCGCGCTCGAGACGGCACAGGCGCGTGACTTCGTCGAGAGAATGGACGGCGGCCTCGACGCCGTCATCGAGCAGGGCGGTAGCAACGTCTCCGGTGGCCAACGGCAGCGATTGTGCATCGCTCGGGCGCTCGTCGCGAAGCCCCGCATCTACCTGTTCGACGACTCGTTCAGCGCACTCGACCTCGCGACCGACAGGCGGCTGCGTGGCGCGCTCGCGCCGCAGGTGAAGGACGCGACGGTGCTCATCGTCGCCCAGCGCGTCTCGACGATCACCGACGCCGACCTCATCATCGTCCTCGAGGACGGCGCGGCCGTCGGCATGGGCACGCACGAGGAACTGCTCGCCACGTGCGCGCCGTACCGCGAGGTGGTCGATTCGCAGCTCGGACGTCAGGAGGGAGCGGCGTGAGCCGCCGTCAGCCGTCGGGGCCCGCCGCATCGGCCGCATCGCCCGGCTCGGGCACTCGCCCGCCGGGCCCGCCGGCCGGAGGGCCGCGTCGCGGGGGTCATGGCGCGGCGATGGCGCCCGCGGAGAAGTCGCTGAACTTCGGCGCATCCGCGCGCCGCCTCATCGGGCTGCTGAAACCGCATCGGCTGCGCGTCATCGCGGTACTGGCGCTCAGCGTCACGGCCGTCGTCATGAACGTCGTCGCGCCGAAGGTGCTCGGCAAGGCCGTCGACGCAGTGTTCGCGGGCTCGGTGAGCATGCATCTGCCCCTGGGCTCGACGAAGGCACAGGCCGTGGCGGCGCTGCGCGCGTCGGGGCAGTCGAAGATGGCCGACATGGTCGCGGCGATGGACCTCGTACCGGGCGCGGGCATCGACTTCGACCGTGTCGCGACGATCCTGCTCACCGTCGTCGCGCTCTACGTCGTTGCATCGCTGCTGCAGGTCGTGCAGGCGCGTCTGCTCAACACCGTCGTACAACGGACGGTGGAGAAACTGCGCGCCGACGTCGACGCCAAGCTGCAGCGCGTGCCGCTGTCCTATGTCGACTCGCGCCCGCGCGGCGAGCTGCTCTCGCGCGTGACGAACGACATAGACAACGTCGGGCAGTCGATGCAGCAGTCGGCGGGGCAGCTGCTCGTGTCGATCTGCACGGTGCTCGGCGTCGTCGTCATGATGCTGACGGTCTCGTGGCAGCTGACGATCGTCGCACTGCTGACCATTCCCCTCGTCATGCTCGTCGCCGGGCAGATCATGAAGCGTTCGCAGGGGCAGTACGTGGCCCAGTGGGCGCACACGGGCACGCTCAACGGGCAGATCGAGGAGGCGTTCACGGCGCACGAGCTCGTCAAGGTCTTCGGGCGCGGGCCGCAGGTGGAGGCGGCGTTCGCGTCGACGAACGCCTCCTTGACGGAGGTCTCGCGCCGCGCGCAGTTCCTGTCGGGGCTGATGATGCCGATCATGATGTTCGTCGGCAACCTGCAGTACGTCGCGATCTGCGTCATCGGCGGCGTGCGCGTCGCGTCGGGGCAGATGACGCTCGGTGACGTCACCGCGTTCATCCAGTACTCGCGCCAGTTCACGCAGCCCGTCACGCAGATCGCGTCGATGATCAACCTGCTGCAGTCCGGCGTCGCGAGCGCCGAGCGCGTGTTCGAGGTGCTCGACGCGCCGGAGGAGTCGCGCGACGCCCGCGGGCGCGGTGCCGGCGAGAACGCGCACCTGCCGACGCCGCTGCGCGGAGAGGTCGTCTTCGATGACGTGCGCTTCGGTTACGACCCTGACGCGTCGCTCATCACGGGCCTCGACCTGCGGATCGAGCCCGGCCAGACGGTCGCCATCGTCGGGCCGACGGGTGCGGGCAAGACGACGCTCGTCAACCTCGTCATGCGCTTCTACGACGTCGATGCGGGTCGCATCCTCGTCGACGGGGTCGACGTGCGTGACGTGCCACGCGAGGAGTTGCGCTGCCACTTCGGGATGGTGCTGCAGGACAGTTGGCTGTTCCGCGGCACGATCGCCGACAACCTGCGCTACGGGCGGCTCGACGCGAGCGACGACGAACTGCTCGAAGCCGCTCGCGCGACGTTCGTCGACCGGTTCGTGCACTCACTGCCCGACGGCTATGACACGATCATCGACGACGAGGGCGGCTCCATCTCGACGGGTGAGCGTCAGCTCATCACCATCGCGCGCGCCTTCCTCGCGCGGCCCGACATCCTCATCCTCGACGAGGCGACGTCATCGGTCGACACGCGCACGGAGGCGACGCTCCAGCAGGCAATGGCGGCGCTGCGTCAGGATCGCACGAGCTTCGTCATCGCCCACCGACTGTCGACGATCCGTGACGCCGACATCATTCTCGTCATGGAGAACGGCGGCATCGTCGAACAGGGCTCGCACGACGATCTGCTCGCCGCGCGCGGCGCCTACTGGCGGTTGTACGAGGCACAGTTCGCCGGGGCGGCGCAGACCGACACGGACGAGGGGAAGGCAGCGGACGTACGACCGGCCTGACGGGAGCCGGATGATTCCGGCGTCGTCGTCCGCATTCTTCGGCCGGGAAGACCGCCCCGACGTTCTCGAGGGCCGGGGCGGTCGACGGCATCTCAGCCCCGGGCGTGCTCCCACGCGCCGCGCGTGTACTGCGCCGGATACGGCGTCTCGCGCCATGTCAGACCCAGTTCGGCGGCGGCGCGCAGCGGCCAATACGGCTCGCGCAGGCCTGCTCGTCCGATGAGGACGACGTCGGCGTCGCCCTCGGTGAGGATCGCCTCGGCCTGCGCGGGCTCCGTGATGAGTCCCACGGCTCCGGTCGCAATATCGGCCCCGCGCCGGATCTCGGACGCGAAACGCACCTGGTAGTTGGGCCCTACGGGGATGTCGGCGGGCACGTTGCCGCCGGTGCTCGTGTCGACGAGGTCGACGCCGACGGACTTCAGCTCGCGAGCGAGGCGGACGGTCTCGTCGATGTTCCAGCCCGTCTCGGCCCAATCGGTGGCCGAGACCCGCACGAAGAGCGGCTTCGCCTCCGGCCAGGCCCCGCGCACCTCGGTCGCGATGCGTAGCAGCAGACGGGCGCGGTTCTCGAAGGAGCCGCCGTACTCGTCGTCACGGCGGTTGGAGGCAGGGGAGAGGAACTCGTGCAGCAGGTAGCCGTGCGCTGCGTGGAGCTCGACGACGTCGAAACCGGCCTCGTCCGCGCGTCGGGCGGCGTCGACGAAGGCGTCCACGACGTCGTCGATGTCGGCGAGCGTCATGGCGCGGGGCGTTGCGTAACCGTCGAAGGCGACCGCGGACGGGCCGAGAGCCTCCCAACCGCCTGCGTCGACGGGCACGCTGCCGGAGGGCTCACCCGCGAAGGGGCGGTAGGTCGACGCCTTGCGTCCGGCGTGCGCGAGCTGGACTCCGATCTTCGCGCCGTTCGCGTGGACGGCGTCGACGACGCGGCGCCATGCGGCCACCTGGTCGTGGTTCCACAGGCCGGCGTCCTGGGGGCTGATGCGCCCCTCGGGCGCGACGGCGGTGGCCTCCGTCAGCACGAGCCCGAAACCACCGACGGCGCGCGTCGCGTAGTGGACGAAGTGCCACGCGGTCGGGATACCGTCGCACGCCTCGCAGCTGTACTGACACATCGGCGTGAGCCAGATGCGGTTGCGGAACTCGACGTCGCGCAGGGTGAGGGGTTCGAACAGCTGGGGCATGCGGGGGCCTTTCGTCAGGATCGGGCGCGGCCACGGACCGCGCCTCGTGGGGCCCATGCGACAACGGTGGTTAGGGACGCGATATTTCCTCGGCCCGTTGTTCTGGCCGCGAACCGCTCCGTCAGAACGCCGCCGATGCCTCGCCGCGCTTGACGTCGGCGCGCCATCGCGTGAGGAACGCGGCACCGGCGGCGTCGTTCGTCAGCGCCGGATCGGGCGTGACCTCGACGGGGTAGGTGCGCTCGAGCAGGCCGTCGGCGGGGCGAACGTCGCCGTGGCGCACGACGAATCCACGCTCGTGCAGACGATCAGCCATCGCGTAGTCGCTGCGTGAATCGCCGAGGGTGCGCCACTCGCGCGGGGTGATGCCGCGCGTGGCGAGCAGTTCGATCGCCTTGTCGGCACCGACGTTCTTGCCGACCCCAACGTGCTCGATGTCGGTCGAGATGATCGTCGGATCGATGCGGACGGCGATGTCTTCACTGCCGTTGAGCGCTTCTCGCTCACCCCAGACGACGCCGATCTCCTGCTCGGCGAGGTAATCCCAAACCCGCTGATCGAACGCGTGCTGACGTTCGCGGTAGACGTCGAGGTCGATGCCATGGTGCGCCTCGAGGCTCACCATGGCCTTCTTCGTGTCGTCGAAGAACATGGCGTCGTCGAAATCGGGGGCGATACTGCGGCAGTACTCGACGAGCCCCGTCGGAACGCGCAGGGCGTCGTCGACGCGCAGGTCGACGCCCGCGTTGCGCAGGTGCGCGCGCGTCGGGGTGAACCACGTCGCGCCCTTCTCACAGACGGCGATGACGGGCGCGTCGTCGGGTAGTCCGGCGTCGAGCAGGGCGGGCATGACGGTGGCTGCGACGAAGTCGTCGGAGCGACCCGTGTTGAACACGATGGGGACGCCCGCCCGCGCCATCGCGACGAGATCCGTGGCGATCGACGGGATCGCGACGGTGCGCGTCACCGGGCTCGCGATGGGTCCGTCGACGTCGAGGAGGAGGCCGTACAGGGGTTCGCGCAGCTGGCTCGTCATGCTCGAAGTGTCGTCGCGCGCGGGGCCGGTCGCAAGCCGCACCCCCACGCCTCGGTTAAGGATGATTAACTGAAGTCGGCATGGTGTGAGGTGCATCTCACGAAGCGCGATCTGGAGGGTTCATGGACAAGGTGGTGGCCTCGGCTGCGGAAGCGGTCGCCGACATCGGTGACGGTTCGTCGCTCGCCGTCGGAGGGTTCGGGCTGTGCGGCATCCCGAGCGTCCTCATCGCGGCGCTGCACGAGCACGGCGCGAAGGATCTTGACGTCGTCTCCAACAACTGTGGGGTCGACGACTGGGGTCTCGGCGTGCTGCTGCGCGACGGGCGCCTGCGCACCGTCATCGCGTCGTACGTGGGCGAGAACAAGGAATTCGCGCGCCAGTACCTCGAGGGCGAGCTGGAGGTGCACCTGACGCCGCAGGGCACCCTCGCGGAGAAGTTGCGCGCCGGTGGCGCAGGCATCCCCGCGTTCTACACGGCGACGGGTGTGGGTACGCAGGTCGCCGACGGCGGCATGCCGTGGAAGTACGCGGCCGACGGCTCGGTAGAGAAGGCCTCACCGGCGAAGGAGACGCGCGTCTACGGTGACGGCGACGACGCGAAGCCGTACGTGCTCGAGGAGGCCATCACGACGGACTTCGCACTCGTGCGTGCGGCGAAGGGTGATCGTCACGGCAACCTGGTGTTCAACCTGTCGGCGCGCAACTTCAACCCGCTGTGTGCGATGGCGGGCCGCGTCGTCGTCGCGGAGGTGGAGCAGCTCGTCGAGCCGGGCGACATCCACCCCGACGACGTCCACCTGCCCGGCATCTACGTGCAGCGAGTCGTGGAATTGACGTCCGAACAGGCTGACGACAAGCGGATCGAGAAGCGCACGACCCGCGAGACGGAGGGTGACTGAGATGGATGGGCGACTGTTCGGGGGGCGTGCGTTCGACCGAGAGTGCGAGAAGCGCACGACCCGCGAGACGGAGGGTGACTGAGATGGATGGGCGACTGTTCGGGGGGCGTGCGTTCGACCGAGAGTGCGAGAAGCGCACGACCCGCGAGACGGAGGGTGACTGAGATGGATGGGCGACTGTTCGGGGGGCGTGCGTTCGACCGAGAGTGCGAGAAGCGCACGACCCGCGAGACGGAGGGTGACTGAGATGGATGGGCGACTGTTCGGGGGGCGTGCGTTCGACCGAGAGTGCGAGAAGCGCACGACCCGCGAGACGGAGGGTGACTGAGATGGATGGGCGACTGTTCGGGGGGCGTGCGTTCGACCGAGAGTGCGAGAAGCGCACGACCCGCGAGACGGAGGGTGACTGACATGGCCTGGACGCGAGAGCAGATGGCGGCGCGTGCTGCGGCGGAGCTGCAGGACGGCGATTACGTCAACCTGGGCATCGGGTTGCCGACGCTCGTGCCGAACTACGTGGCGGACGACGTCGAACTCGTCCTGCAGTCGGAGAACGGGCTGCTGGGGGTAGGCGCGTATCCGAGCGATGGCGCCGTCGATCCCGACCTCATCAATGCGGGCAAGGAGACGGTGACGCTGCGGCGCGGCGCCTCGACGTTCGACTCGGCGATGTCGTTCGGCATGATCCGGGGCGGCAAGGTCGATGCGGCCATCCTCGGTGCCATGCAGGTGTCGGCGGACGGTGACATCGCGAACTGGATGATCCCGGGCAAGATGGTCAAGGGCATGGGTGGCGCGATGGATCTCGTGCACGGCGCGAAGAAGGTCATCGTCCTCATGGAGCACTGCGCGAAGGACGGATCGCCCAAGATCCTGCCCGCGTGCACCCTGCCGATCACGGGGCTCGGTGTCGTCGAGCGCACCATCACCGACCTCGCCGTCATCGACGTGACGCCCGACGGTCTCGTCGTCACCGAACTCGCACCGGACGTGACGTTCGCCGAGCTCGAGTCGAGGACGGGCGTGCCGCTGACGGCGGCGGCATCGGTGGGCTGAGGCAGCCATTCGGCCGCCGTGGGTGATCGACGGCGATCCGGGCGCGCGGCGTGAGCTCGGGGCGTCGTCGGAGACCGATGACACCCCGAGCTCCAGCGCGGCCTCGGGACGACGCGGCGATCGATGGCGACGCGGGGGATGCCCAGTGTGACCTCGGGCGGCCCTGGGGGTGTTCCATAGTGCGACAACGCAGTAGCGTGGCAGTGAGGAAAGGTGGTGCGTCATGGGGACGTGGAACTACGTGGTGAACGAGAAGTTCACCGAGGAGTACGGCGAGGGTTCGCTCAGCCGGTTCGCGGACATGCTCGGCGACGTCGCCGGGCGAGTGCGGCCGGGCGATCGTGACGGCGCGATGGAACTGCTCGACGCAGGCTTCGAGCGTCTGGGCATGAACATGCCGAAGCTCACGCGTGACCAGCTCGCCGAGAACCTGACGATGGCGGAGCACAGCACTATCGTCATCAGCGATGACTCCGGTCGCATCATCGCCGAGCACGCGCTGCCGGGTGCGGTGACCAGCACCGACGAGGAGCGGCGCACGCACGTCGAGCCCGAGGACGGCGACCGCCCGGCCTACAGCTGAGCAGCCGCTCGCCCCGTTCGTCGGCACCCGCTCGCAAGGCTCGCCCCGCCCGGTTCGTCGTGGCGCGTCGGGCGGGGCTAGGCTGTCTCGCGCTGCACGGTGGCCGTGCGAGTCGACGATCGTGAGTCGGACGACTCGTCACGATTCTCTTCTGGCGCATCGAGCCCGATGCAAGGATCTGGGTGCCAGGAGCCGAGCAGCAAGGGCCTTTAGCTCAATTGGCAGAGCTGCGGACTTTTAATCCGTAGGTTGTGGGTTCGAGCCCCACAGGGCCCACCACTCGTCGGCGCGACGAATGTGGACGAAAACCGCCGTTGTGCCAGGTCCCGACCTGCCCGTCCCTTCTGCGATTTGCAACGACATTCGGTCCAGCAGACACGCGGGTCACGACGCAGGTCGCGTCGCTCCACTCCTCGCGGCCCCGCCCATCGACGCACCACTCGTCGGCGGCAGGGGCTTGGCGTACTTGCGCATCGTGCGGGCGATGGCGGCGACGTAGTGTTCCGTCTCCGCGAACGGCGGGACGCCCTGGTACTTCGTCACGTTGCCGAAGCCTGCGTTGTAGCCGGCGAGCGCGAGGCGCATGGGGTTGTCGGCGATGCCTGAACGTTCGGCCCGCTGCTTCAGCTCACGCATCAAACGCCCCTGTGCGGCGATGGCGTCGGCGGGGTCGAACGGGTCGCCCTTGCCGTGGCTGGCCCACGCGTCGGGCGTGAACTGGGCGAGCCCCTTGGCGTTCGCGTGCGAGACGGCCTTCGGGTTCCACTTCGACTCGACCTCGAGCTGCGCAGCGAGCACAGCGCCGGGCACGCCCGATTCGCGCGACGCCGCCGCGACGAGCGGCCCCCAGCCGTTCGGCACCTTCGACTCGTCCAGCGCGCCGAGGGGCGCGTCGAACGACGGGACGAGCTGCGGGTCCGAGCGTGTCGACGTCATGAGCAGCAGCAATCCCGCGCACAGCGCGACGACGAGGCACGTCACGACGATGCGCCCACGCCGCGTCAGACGGATGGGCGCGGACGATGACGCGGCGCGTCGTGGGGTCATGATCTTCTCGTTCGCTCTCGTCTCGCGCGTCTTGAGGTCCGACTCTCGGCCGAACCCGGCTGCTTGCCCGCTGCTGCCTCACACGCTGCCAAACGATCAGGGGGCGTAGAACCCTGTCGATGTACGCATCCCCTCCGCAAGGCCGGGGTAGCGGGCCGCTCCAGTCTGACAGGCTGCCGGCGCCCGTCTCGGCTGCCACGCTCCGAGGGCCTGACGACGACGCGTCGCTGCAACGTCGCACAACACGTCGACAGATGGTCGCAGCCCCCCGACGACGGGCAGCCCTGATAAATCGACGAACACATGAACGTCCGCCCAGACCTCATCCACGCGCCTCGTCGAGGTGAAGGGATCGAAGGGGGCGATGAGTAGCCCTTGCTGTTCGATCGACACCGCACCCTCGGGCGCCGTGGGCGCCTCAGATCTGGAGAAGACGATGACGAACACCCCGATCACCGCCGGCAACACGATCGGCGAATGGCTGGAGCACGCCTCGACCACCTTCCTGTTGAGCGACGACTCGACCAACATCAACGGCGCGGTGCTCACCTCGGACGGCGGGTGGTCGGCGGCCTGAGCCTCAGGGGCTCGGATTCGGCGGAATTCCGGGGTTGTCGGCATGATGTGGTTGGGTTGTTCTCGACGAGGAGAACCCGACCACACCGACGCCGAGGAGGCGCACCGATGGTGAACGACACCCCCGCAGCATCCGACGACCGCTCGAACGGCACGTGGCGCGACGTCGCGTCACCGCAGGCGCAGGCCGACCTCGACGAACTGCTCTCCGCAGCGCTCGGCGCGGCGATGGAGCACCTCGAGAAGAACGGCGAGTTCTACCCGTTCGCGATGTCGGTCGACGGCGAACCGACGATCGACTCCACGGGTGAGCCGACGGCCGCGAGCAACCAGGCCGTCGCGCCGGACGTCGACATCGTCTTCGCCGACCCCGCCGCGCTGGGCGAGCAGCCCGAGCCCGAAGCGGTGCTGGCCGAGCTGCGCCGCGTCCTCGCGGTGCGCGCCGAGAACGAGAACCGCACGGTCGCGCAGCGCGCGACGGCCATCGTCCTGTACGTCGTCGTGCCCGAGTTCGGTGACGCGGTGCGCGTCGACCTCGAGCACGCCGAGGGTGTGCAGCTCATGGTGCTCGCGCCCGTCAAGGGCAAGGGCAAATCGCGCAAGCGCACCTTCGAGTACGGCGACCTGCGGCTGTTGCCGGGCCAGCGCCACATCTGGTGAGCCGCGCCCTCGACCTCGTCCGCGATCCCGCACGACGACTTCGCGCAGCGGGATGCCCCGTCGACCACACCGAGCAGCAAGGCTGACATGACGAACGAATCGCCCGACGACGCCGCGGCCGGCGCCGTCGAGACCGTCCACTCCGGCGCGCAGGACGTCGCGGGCGACTTCGCCGCGTCCGCGGATGCCGCTGCGCGGGAGGCGAACCCGCGCGTCAAGACGCTGACGCAGCGGTTGCCGAAGACGTTTGACGCCGACCGCATCTACGAGGAGTTCACCGCCTGGGCGGGCGATCGTGGCCTCAGCCTCTATCCGCACCAGGAAGAGGCCATCATCGAGGTGCTCGACGGCAAGAACGTCATCCTCGCGACGCCCACAGGCTCGGGCAAGTCGATGGTCGCGACGGCGGCGCACTTCGCGGCGCTCGCAGGCGACCGGGTGAGCTTCTACACCGCGCCGATCAAGGCTCTCGTGAGTGAGAAGTTCTTCGCGCTGTGCGAGATCTTCGGTGCCGAGCACGTCGGCATGCTGACGGGCGATGCCTCGGTCAACGCCGACGCGCCCATCATCTGCTGCACCGCGGAGATCCTCGCCAACATCGCCTTGCGCGAGGGCAAGGACGCCGACGTCGGCCTCGTCATCATGGACGAGTTCCACTTCTACTCCGAGGGCGATCGCGGCTGGGCGTGGCAGGTGCCGCTGCTCGAACTGCCGCAGGCGCAGTTCCTGCTCATGTCCGCGACGCTCGGTGACGTGCGCCGTTTCGAGGAGGACATGACGCGTCGCACAGGCCGCGCCTCCGTCACCGTCGCGGGGGCCGAGCGTCCCGTGCCGCTCAGCTATCACTGGTCGACGACACCACTCAACGAGACGATCGAGGAACTGCTCGAGACACGTCAGGCGCCCGTCTACGTCGTGTTCTTCACGCAGGCCCAGGCGCTGGAGAACGCGCAGGCGCTCATGTCGCTCAAGGTCGCCTCCCGTGAGGATCGCGACAGGATCGCCGAGATGATCGGCGACTTCCGCTTCTCCACCGGCTTCGGCAAGACGCTCTCACGACTCATCCGTCACGGCATCGGTGTGCACCACGCCGGCATGTTGCCGAAGTACCGCCGTCTCGTCGAGACGCTCGCGCAGGCCGGTCTGCTCAAGGTGATCTGCGGCACCGACACGCTCGGCGTCGGCATCAACGTGCCGATCCGCACCGTCGTGCTCTCCGGCCTGACGAAGTTCGACGGCACCCGCCAGCGCATGCTCAAGTCGCGCGAGTTCCACCAGATCGCCGGGCGGGCCGGCCGTGCGGGGTTCGACACGAGCGGCACCGTCGTCGTCCAGGCGCCCGAGCACGTCATCGAGAACACGCGCAACATCGCGAAGGCCGGTGACGACCCGAAGAAGCTCAAGAAGGTGCAGCGCAAGAAGCCGCCGGAGGGTTTCATCAACTGGAGTGAGGAGAGCTTCGAGCGCATCGTCGCGAGCGAGCCCGAAGCGCTCGTCAGTCGCATGCGCATCACGCACTCGATGCTGCTCAACCTCATCGCCCGCGACGGCGACCCGTTCGTCGCCGTGCGCGATCTCGTGCGCGACAACCACGAGGATCGCAAGGGGCAGGCGAAGCTCGCTCGCCGCGCGATCGGCCTCTACCGCGAGATGCTGGCCGCCGGCGTCGTCCGGCGACTCGACGAACCGCAGGCCGACGGGCGCCAGGTCGACCTCACGGTCGACCTGCAGGACAACTTCGCGCTCAACCAGCCGCTCGCACCGTTCGCCCTCGCCGTCCTCGACATGCTGAGTCCCGACGACGCCGCCCCCGCCCGCGGTGACGCGCCGAAGGTCGACACCTCGACGAACGAGGGCGCACGCGCTGCGGCGCGTTCGAACGCACAGGATTACGCGGTCGACGTCGTCAGTGTCATCGAGTCGATCCTCGACGACCCTCGCCCGGTGCTCATGGCGCAACAGCACAAGGCGCGCGGCGTGGCGATCGCCGAGATGAAGGCCGACGGCATCGAGTACGACGAGCGCATGGAGCGCCTCGAGGACGTGACGTGGCCGAAGCCGCTCTCCGACCTGCTCGACGCGGCGTTCGAGACGTACGCGCAGAGCCAGCCGATGGTGCGCATGTACGAACTGTCACCCAAGTCCGTCGTGCGCGAGATGTACGAGAATGCCTGGGGCTTCGGCGATCTCATCCGCTTCTACGACCTCGCGCGCAGCGAGGGCGTCGTCCTGCGCTACCTCACCGACGCGTACCGCACCCTGCGTCAGAGCGTGCCCGAGTCGAAGAAGAACGAGGAACTCGCCGACCTCATCGAGTGGCTCGGGGAGGTCATCCGTCAGACCGACTCGAGCCTGCTCGACGAGTGGGAGGCCCTGACGCACCCGGGTGACGCGCCGGTGCAGCAGGAGACGGTGCTGAAGCAGCGTCCCCTCACGGCCAACCCGCGCGCGATGAAGGTCGCCATCCGCAAGGCGATGTTCAAGCGCGTCGAGCTCGCAGCGCGCGACGACGTCGACGGCCTCGCCGCGCTCGACGCCGCCGTCGCGGCGACGACCGACCCGCCGACCGAGATCGTCATGGATGCCGACGCGTGGGATGCCGACCTCGGCGCCTACTACGACGAGCATGACGAGATCCTCCTCGACGCGGACGCCCGCGGGCCGAGGATGCTGCGCATCACCGAGCAGCCCGACAAATGGGAGATCCGCCAGGTCATCCACGACCCCGATGACGACAACGACTGGGGGATCGACGCGGAGGTCGACCTCGCCGCCTCCGACGAGGCGGGCGTCCCGCTCGTCGTCGTGGTCGGCCTCAACCGCCTCGGGGACTGACGCGCGTCCGCGACGAGCGGCGGTCATCGAGAGCCGCATACCGGCCAAGGACGAAAAGCAACCGAGCCAATCTTGTGAGCACGGGGAGCCCCTGACGACGAACACCGAACGCACGGGCTCGGGTCGAGCACGTACCCTGACCCGGTTGTCGGCCGGCGCGGTGTCGCACGAGCGTGCCCAGCGCGACGCTTTCAATGAGACAGCCACGCCTCACCCCAGCTCGTCGAAGGAGAACACGGTGGATCAGCAGGTCGGCGCCCACGCGGTCAAGGGCTCGGCGAGCACGGACGCCCCGGCGAGCTCAGAGGGTTCGAGTGGCCTGACGCGCAGCCTCGGGCATCGCACCATGCTGATGATCGGTCTCGGTTCGGCGCTCGGCACGGGCCTGTTCTTCGGTTCCGGCGCGGCGATCGGGGTGGCCGGCCCGGCGGCCGTCGTCAGCTATGCGCTGGGCGCGCTGCTCATCGCCGTCATCGGCCTCGCCATGGCGGAGATGGCAACCGCCCGCCCCGAGCCGGGCAGCTTCGGCGCCGCCGCGGGGCGTTACCTCGGGGAGTGGGCCGGCTACGTCTCTCGCTGGTGCTACTGGGCGGCGAGTGTCATCGCGCTCGGCGGCGAGGTCGTCGCGGCCGGCGCATATCTGCAGTACTGGTGGCCGCAGACGTCGCTCGCCGTGTTCGTCGCCCTCGTGGCGCTCGCGATCATCGTCATCAACCTGCTCTCCGTGCGCGCGTTCGGCCGCGCCGAGGTCGTCTTCTCCACGCTCAAGGTGACGGCTCTCGTCGCGTTCATCCTCGTCGCGCTCGTCCTCGTGCTGTTCGGCGTGCCCGGCCATCCCGCCACCGGGTTCGCTCACCTCACCGACCACGGCGGGTTCATGCCCGGTGGTATGGAGTCGATCTGGTTGTCGATGTCGATCGTGATGTTCGCCTTCGTCGGCGTCGAGGTCGTGCCGATCACCGCGGCCGAGGCCGACGACCCGCGCCGCAGCGTCCGCACCGCGATGCGCGCCCTCGTCGCCCGGCTGGGGTTGTTCTACGTCATCGCGGTGGGTCTCATCGTCACGCTCAACGCCTGGACCGACGTCGCGTCCGCGAAGGGCCTGACGGCGAGCCCGTTCGTCAAGGCGTTCGACGCCGTCGGGCTCCCGGCCGCCGCGGGCATCATGAACGCCGTCATCCTCGTCGCCGCGCTGTCCACGGGCAACGCGCAGCTGTACGGCGCCGGTCGGCTCGTGCACTCGCTCGCCGTCGATCGTCTCGCACCACGATTCCTCGCCCGCACGACGTTGCGGGGAGTGCCGCTCGCGGCCACGCTCGTCTCGACGTTCGGCCTCGTCCTCGCGATCTACCTCGCACAGACGGGGGTTGCCGACATCTTCACCAAGCTCGCCTCCATCGCGATCTTCTCCGTCATGGTGACGTGGCTGCTCGCCCTCGCCAGCTTCATCGCGTTCAAGCGCCGCGGCGACGTCGATGGCAGCGTCCACCTGCCCGGCGGCAGTGTGACGGCGGCGCTCGGCGTCGTCGGCGTGCTCGCCGTGATGGCCACCGCGTTCGAGGTCGACGACATGCGTCAGGCGGCGCTCATCGGCAGTGGCTGGGTCCTCGTGCTGCTCGTCGCGTACCTCCTCACGCGGGCCGGGCGAGCCCGGGCCCGTACCTACTGACGCCCCACCTCACCCCTGCGGTGGGATGCTGCGGCCCCGACTCGATTTTCCGCGCGAATGGTGGTGGGGTTGGAGGCATGAGCGCGCCCGTGACGTCCACCTATCGCTTCCAGCTGCACGCCGACTTCCCGTTCGACGCTGCCCGCGCGCAGTTGCCGTACCTGAAGAAGCTCGGCATCTCGCACGCCTACTGCTCGCCGATCCTCACCGCCGTCCCCGGTTCGGTCCACGGCTATGACGTGCTCGACCACACCCGTGTCAACCCGGAGCTGGGCGGACGCGAAGCGTTCGAGCGGTTCGCCGACGCCGCGCACGAGCTGGGGCTCGGTGTCGTCGTCGACGTCGTGCCGAACCACATGGCGTTCGTCGCGCCCGAGTCGAGCAACGCGCCGCTGTGGGCGCTGCTGGCAGGGGGGAAGGACGCCTCGACGGCGCATTGGTTCGACGTCGACTGGGACGCGCTCGACGGCGCGCTCGGCGTCCCGATTCTCGGCAAGCCGCTCGACGAGGAGATCGCGGACGGCTCGATCACGCTCGACCGCAGCGGTGACGAACCCGTGATCCGCTACTACGAACACGTCTTCCCCGTCGCCGACGGTTCCCTCGACGGCATCGGCGAGGCGCCGCAGGGCGACGAACTCGCCCGGCTTCTCGAGCGTCAGCACTACCGGCTCGCGTTCTGGCGCGATCGTGACGCGGTGCTCAACTATCGTCGCTTCTTCGAGGTCAACGAGCTCATCGCCGTGCGCGTCGAGACCGACGACGTCTTCGACGCGACGCACGCGCTGCTGCTCGAACTGCATCACGCCGGCCACATCGACGGCTTCCGCATCGACCACCCGGACGGACTGGCCGACCCGGCCGGATACCTCGCGCGACTGACGCAGGAGTGCCGCAGGGGCACGCCGATCTGGGTCGAGAAGATCCTCGAACCGGGCGAGCAACTACCGAGCGACTGGGCCTGCGCGGGCACGACGGGTTACGACGCGATGGCCGCCATCACCGCCGCGCTGGCCGATGACGCCGCCGCCCCGACGATCGAGGCATGCTGGCAGCGTGCGCTCGGTGACGGCGACGCCCGCGACGTCGAGGTCGCGACGCGCGAGGCGAAGCGCTTCGTCGTCGAGAACGGTCTCGTGCCGGAGGTCGAGCGGCTGACGCGTCGCGCCGCCGAGGTGCGCCCCGACCTGCAGCGCGAAGCACTGCGTGCCGCGATCGTCGAGCTGCTCGTCGCGGCGCCCGTCTACCGCGCCTACCTCGTCCCGGGCGCCCGCATGGCACCGGAGTCGAAGCACCACCTCGACGAGGCGCTCGAGGCCGCGCGCGAGGCCCGCCCCGATCTGGCCGACGAGCTCGATGCTCTCAAGCGCATCGCGCTCGTGCGTCCGCACGCCGGGGCCGACGAGTTCGACGACATCGAGCCGGCCGCGTCCGACTTCGCGGTGCGTCTGCAGCAGACGTGGGGCCCGGTCATGGCGAAGTCGATCGAGGACACCCTCTTCTACCGGTGGCACGCGTTGACCGCCCTCAACGAGGTCGGCGGCGACGTCGACGTCCTCGTGGACGCCGGCGCGCACCGTCTGAACGCCTGGGCGCAGCACAACGCCGAATACTGGCCGCGCACGATGACGACGCTGTCGACGCACGACACGAAGCGCAGCGAGGACGTTCGCGCGGCGTTGCTCGCGATCGCCGGTGACGACGAGGCGTGGACGGCGTGCAGCGACGCCGCGTTCGCGCTCGCCGACGCGATGGGCGTCGACCGGCCCGCGGCGGCGCTGGCGTGGCAGACCATCGCTGGATTCTCCACCGCCTACGGCCCGTTCGACACCACCGATGCTGACGGCGCCGCACCCGACGCCGTCCACGGGCGGCGCGATCTCGGCATCGACGCGGATCGCCTGAGCGAGTACCTGACGAAGGCGCTGCGCGAGGCGAAGGTCTACACGGCCTGGACCGACGGCGACGAGGCGTACGAGAAGCAGGTGCTCGCCTTCGCCACCGCTGTCCTCGAGGCTGACGACGCCGCCGCCCCTCGAACGGGGGAGAGCGCTGCATCGGCGCCGGCCGCCGAGACGCTCGCCGCGGATCTACGCCGCAGCCTCCTCGACGCGCGTCGACGGAACGCCGAGGCGATCACGCTGACCGGGCACACTCAGAAGGTGCTCGAGCTGTTCCTTCCGGGCATCCCCGACACCTACCAGGGCTCGGAACGTCCGACGCTCAGCCTCGTCGACCCCGACAACCGTCGCCCGGTCGACTACGGCGAACTCGAGCAGCTCCTCGACGTCGGGGGCTCGCGTCCGCGCCTCGTGCAGCGTTGCCTCGCCGCGGACGTCCATGCGCCGGCGAACCCGGGGTCGGGTTACGAACCGCTCGAATCCGACAGCGAGTTCCTCGTCGCGTTCGAGAGGACGGTGCCGGCAGCGTCCGTGGTGCGCCGTCAGATCGCCGAGGCCGGGCGTCTCGTCGAGGCCGCGGGGCGTCAGGTGAGCAAGTTGGTCAAGCGCGCCCAGGGCGGCGAGCAGACTGACGCACCGACGCCCGCCGAGGCGGACGCGACTCCGCTCGCCGTCGCCGTCATCGGGGTGCGCGCTGCATCCCGGGCACTGCGCACGGGCGCGCTGGCCGATGCCCACGTCAGCCTGCCTGCCGGAGAGTGGCGGCACGCCTTCACCGGCGAACGCCTCACCATCACCGACGCGCCGGTCGCGTTCGGCGATCTCGGTGACCACGAGTTCGGCCACGTCCACGTCCTCGTTCAGGAGAAGCGATGAACACCTACTCCTCGCCCGGTTTTCACGGCGCGACCCAGACGATCTCGGTGTGGGCGCCGGCCGCCGAGCGCATGGTGCACCTCGTCGCGGACGGCGTGAAGGCGCCCATGAAGGCCGGCGAGAACGGCTGGTGGCATTCGCCCGAGCCGGTGCGCGTCGGCAGCGAGTACGCCTTCAGCATCGACGGCGGCGACCCGCGCCCCGACCCGCGTTCGCTGCTGCAGCCCGAGGGCATCCACGGCCCCAGCGAGGTCGTCGACCTCGCGGCCCACGACTGGCAGGACGACGGTTGGCGCGGCCACCACGCGGACGCGGCCTCGCACGACGACGCGATGCGCGGCGCGGTCTTCTACGAGCTACACATCGGCACGTTCACCGAATCCGGGACGTTCGACTCGGCCATCGAACGGCTCGATCACCTCGTGACGCTCGGGGTGACACACGTCGAGATCCTGCCGGTGAACGGCGTTCCGGGAGAGCGAAACTGGGGCTATGACGGTGTCAACTGGTACGCGACGAGCGCCGCCTACGGCGGCCCGGCCGCCTTCCAGCGCTTCGTCGATGCGTGCCACGCGCGCGGCCTCGCCGTCTGCCTCGACGTCGTCTACAATCACCTCGGCCCGAGCGGCAACTACTTGCCCGAGTTCGGCCCCTACTTCAATGCGCTGCACCACACGCCGTGGGGCCCCGCCGTCAACCTCGACGGCCCGCAGAGTGACGAGGTGCGCCGCTTCATCATCGAGAACGCGCTCATGTGGTTCACCGAGTTCCACGTCGACGCGTTCCGCCTTGACGCCGTCCACGCGCTCGCCGACGACACGGCCGTCCACATCCTCGAAGAGCTCACGGCCGCACTGGAACTCGCCGCCGAGCAGACGGGGCGCAACGTGGTCGTCGTCGCCGAGTCCGACCGCAACGACCCGGCCACCGTCACGCCGCGTGCGCGCGAACCGCGCTCGGGTCAGCGCGGACTCGCAGTCGCCGACGGTGGCAGCGCCGGCCTCGGGCTGAGCGGGCAGTGGGCCGACGACATCCACCACACCCTGCACGTGCTGCTCACCGGCGAGACGCAGGGCTACTACGAGGACTTCGCGGCCCCCGCGGCCCTCGCCAAGATGTACGCGACGCCGTTCTTCCACGACGGCACGTACTCGAGCTTCCGCGAGCGCCGCCACGGCCGCCCCGTCGATCCCGAAGCGACGCCGGGTTGGCGCTTTGTCGCGTCTCTGCAGACGCACGATCAGGTCGGCAACCGCGCGACGGGCGAGCGCCTGTCGCAGCTCGTCGGCGTCGACCGGCTGGCCTGCGCGGCAGCGCTGCTGCTGACGTCGCCGTACACGCCGATGCTCTTCATGGGTGAGGAGTACGGTGCGCAGACCCCCTGGCAGTTCTTCACCGACCACGTCGACCCCGAGATCGCCGAGGGCACCTCACGCGGGCGCGCGGCCGAGTTCGCAGCCCACGGCTGGGGTGACGCGGTGCCCGACCCCCAGGAGGAGTCGACCTTCCGCAACTCGGTGCTGCGCTGGAGCGAGATCGACGACCCCGACGGCGAGCAGTCGCTCCTGCTCGACTGGTACCGCACCCTCATCAGGCTGCGCCGCGAGGTGCCCGACCTGTCCGACCCGACCCTCGGCACGAGCCGGGTCGAGGGTGACGGCCAGGGCCCGACGAGCGTCGTGACGGTGCACCGCGGCGACTGCCGCGTCGTCGTCAACCTCTCGGGCGAGGCGACGACGATCGACGCCGACCGTGTCATCGCCGCATGGCACATCGTCGACGAGCGCCCCGCCGACGGCGGGGGAGTGCGCGTCGTCATCCCGGCCGACGGGGTGGCCATCGTCCGCTGACCCGTAGCAGGGTCGTGCCGCCCGGTGCGACCCTGTGGAGTTCGCGGCGACGGCGTCCGGCGGATGTCTCGACGGCGCCCGGCGGAATGCCGCCCGCCCGCGCGTCGTTGACCCGATGACGCACTCGACGCCTCGTCGAGGCACCGAAGGAGCCAGCCGTACCCGTGACGCGTTCCCACCACAAGCCGTTGTTCTTCACCGACCGCGAGTTCCAGGCGTTCGAGGGAGCACCCGACCCCGCCGATGTCACCGCCATCGCGCACGAGAGCGCCGCCATCCTCGTCGGCGCCGGGCGCACCAACGCGGACCCGGAGGTGACGGCCCGGCTCATCGCGCTGACGGACGAGATCGGCTTGTCGACGCTCGCGCAGCTGTGGGCCGGGCGCCCCGCCGTCAGCCTGCCCGGCGTGCTGTGGCGCCTCTACACGCTGCGCGAATGGGTGCGCCGCGACGCTGTAGGCGCCGCGGGCGACTACAACGCCGGTATCCGGCACGCTCACGTCTCCCACGCCGTCGCGGGATCGGCCGACCCGAGCGGACCTGCCGAGATCAAGGCGCTCGCCGACCGCATCCTCGAGGGCGCCTACACCGGCGACTTCGCCGTCGCGCTCGAACGCGCCGCAGCCTTCTGTCGCGTCGTCGCCTCCGGCCGGGCCGAACGCGCCGAGCGTCACGACGGCCATGACGATGCCCTGGCCGCGCGCGAGGCGCTCAGCGCCGCACGGCTCGGCGACACAGCCCGTGACCTGACGAAGGCCGCCTCCGCCTGGCGCATCGGCAACCTCGACTGATCCGACCCGACTGACTCGACTCAGGTCATTCGACCCGGGCGGCCCGTCTCGAGCGGTGCATCTCGACCGGTTCATGGGTTGCGCTGTCTGGTCTCGACCGGTGGTGACGCCTCGCCAGGCGTCGCCGGCTCCGGGACGACACTGCACTGCGTGACGTTTCTCGCAGCCGCCGGGAATGCGAGGGCCGGTGATGTTCGTTAAGGTGGATGAGCACGCTGGGCCGCGGCAGCCCCGGGTCCCAAATTCAGCCGCTACGAGCGGCCTAGTGCCGAGAGGCGCTCCCGGTCCAGCGTGTCTCACATCTCTCGCGGCGCGGCCATCCCCTGCGCCGCTACCGCACCTCATCGCGAGCGGCGAAGCGCCGGGATGTATTGGCATTCGACCGTGCCGTGGTGGTCAGTGCGCCAGGAGGTAGTGCTCCGCCGCGTCGCGGCGGGCCTTCTCGCGGGCGCGACGCCCACCGCCCTTCCAGTCGCAGACGTGGCAGACGCCGTAGCTGAAGTTGCCGTCGTCGACGATTCCCGGGGTGTCCGAGAAGACGATCTCGTCAGGGGTCGGGTGAGCGCCGCGCGCGATCGCCTGCTTCTTGCGGTTCTTGAGCAGCGACTTGCGCGACCACGTTCCAATACGAGTTGCATCCTTCGGCACAAGCACAGTGTGCATGAAATCGGGATGAACGGCCCCTGAAGCATTGAGTCGATTTGCCCGACCCCGGGCACGATGTTCAGCGCCGGCTCGCGCTATGCCGAAGAGGGTTGCGCCCCAGGGAAACTCGATCGGCACACGGTCATAGCCCCCGCTCATATGTGATGTGAGTCATTCTGCATCCCGACGTGCAGCGACGCCTGCAGCGCCTCCCAGCGTGAAGTCAGGTTGACGCCGCAGGAACGCTGCCCGGCAACGCAGGCGCCCCCACCGTCACGACGGTGGGGGGCGCACAACGCACGATGGATCAGCAGTGCTTCTCGGGCTGAGCTCGGGGGCGCCTGCGGACCTCGCTTCGTTCGTGTCCTCGGCACCCTTTCGCTTTCACCTGACGGGCTCGGAGGGCCGCGCCGGGCCGGTGCTCGCTTCGCTGCGCCCCGGTCCTCACGGCCCTTTCGCCCGGCTGTCAGCCGAAGCGACCGGAGATGTAGTCCTCGGTCGCCCGCTGATCCGGGTTGCTGAACATCTTCTGCGTGTCGTTCATCTCGACGAGCATGCCGGGCTTGCCCGTCGCCTCGAGGTTGAAGAACGCCGTCCGGTCAGCCACACGCGCCGCCTGCTGCATGTTGTGCGTGACGATGACGATCGTGTAGTCCTTCTTCAGCTCCAGCATCAGATCCTCGATGGCGAGCGTCGAGATCGGGTCGAGAGCCGAGCACGGCTCGTCCATGAGGAGCACGTCCGGCGACACCGCGATGGCACGCGCGATGCACAGACGCTGCTGCTGACCGCCCGACAGGCCGGCACCCGGCTTGTCGAGGCGATCCTTGACCTCGTTCCACAGGTTCGCGCCACGCAGCGACTGCTCCGTCTTCTCGGCGAGCACCTTCTTGTCCTTCACGCCGTTGAGGCGCAGACCCGCGACGACGTTGTCACCGATCGACATCGTCGGGAACGGGTTGGGGCGCTGGAACACCATGCCGACGGTGCGGCGCACCGCCACCGGGTCGACGCCCGGCGCGTACAGGTCCTCGTCGTCGAGGAGCACCTGACCCTCGACGCGGCCGCCGGGGATGACCTCGTGCATGCGGTTGAGGGTGCGCAGGAACGTGGACTTGCCGCAGCCCGACGGGCCGATGAAGGCCGTGATCGAGCGGGGCTCGATCGTCATGGAGACATCGTTCACGGCGAGGAAGTCGCCGTAGTAGACGTTGAGGTTGTGAACGTCGATCCGCTTGCTCATTGAACTCGGGTTCCTTTACGAGTCGTATCCGCGCGAGCGGATGTCAGTTCTTGACCTTGCTGAAGCGGCTGATGAAGCGGCCCAGCAGGTTGAGAAGAAGGATGAGGAGGATGAGGGTGCACGCCGCCGCCCACACGCGCTGCGCGGAGGCGTCGACGGCCATGTTGTCCTTGCCGTTGTAGATCATCGTCGGCAGCGTGCCCATGAGGCCGCCGAACAGGTTCGTCGACAGCGACTTGAAGTACGGCGCGAGGATGATGAGCGGTGCCGTCTCGCCCATGACGCGGGCGAGGCCGAGCAGCACACCGGTGACGATGCCGGAGAACGCCGTCGGGAGAACGATCTTGAGGATCGTCTTCCACTTCGGCACGCCGAGGGCGTACGCGGCCTCGCGCAGCTCGTTCGGCACGAGCTTCAACATCTCCTCCGTGGAGCGCACGACGACGGGAACCATGAGCAGCACGAGCGCCAGGCACACGGCGAACGGGATGCGGTCGAAGCCGAACGTCGTCACCCAGACGGCGTAGACGAACAACGCGGCGACGATGGAGGGGACACCGGTGAGGATGTCGACCATGAAGCTGACGATCTTCGCGGCACGGCCGCGCCCGTACTCGACGAGGTAGACGGCGGTCATCACGCCGATCGGCACGGCGATGAGAGCCGTGACGAAGGCCTGGATGAGGGTGCCCTGGATGGCGTGGGCGGCGCCGCCGGCGACCTCGCGGCGGCCGACGCCGCGCTGGCTCTTCGTCCACCAGTCGACGTGCAGGAGCAGCTCGCCGCCCTTCATGATGACGGTGGCGATGATCCACACCAGCGGTACGAGGGCGACGAGGAACGCGGCCCACATGACGACGGTGGCGATCGTGTTCTTCGTCGCGCGGCCGCCGGACTGGCCCTTGCCGGAGAGCGAGTTCTTCGACCGGGGCTCGGGAGCGGGGTTCTTCTCGAGGGAGTGGGCTGCGGTGCTCATTCGGTGAACGCCTTCCTGCGCTCGATGACGACACGGGCGATCGCGTTGACGACGAACGTCAGGATGAACAGGACGAGGCCCGCCGCGATGAAGGCCCCCGTCTTCGAGGGGTTGTCGAACTCGCCGGCGTTGTTGGCGATCTTCGAGGCGAAGGTCTCACCGCCCTTGAAGATCGAGAAGTTCCAACCCTCGCTGCCGTTGAGGGCGGAGACGATCATCATGACGGCGACGGTCTCACCGAGCGCGCGCCCGAGGCCGAGCATGGACGCGCTGATGATGCCGGGCTTGCCGAAGGGGAGCACCGCGGTGCGGATGACCTCCCACTTCGTCGCGCCGAGCGCCGTCGCCGCATCCTTGTGGGCCTGCGGCGTCTGCGCGAAGACCTCACGCGTCAGGGCCGTGATGATCGGCAGGATCATGATGGCGAGGATGATCGAGACGAAGGCGATGGTGCTCGCGGGGGAGGTGTCCGTCTTGGCGAACAGGGGGCACCAGCCCAGCACGTCCTGGATGACCTTGGCCACCGGGTCGAAGTACTGACCGACGGTGAACACGCCCCACAGGCCGTAGACGATGGACGGCACGGCCGCCAGCAGGTCGATGAGCGCAGCGCCCGGCTTCGCCAGCCACTTCGGCGCGTACTGCGTGAGGAACAGCGCGATGCACACGGCGAGCGGCACGGCGATGAGCATGGCGAGCACCGAGGAGGTGACCGTCACCCACAGCAGGCGGGCGATGCCGAAGTGCATCGGGCTCGAGTCGACGTCCCAGTCCTGGGAGGTGAGGAAGTTCGAGTGGTCGTCCATGATGGCGGGAACCGCCTGGATGACGAGGAAGGCTCCGACGAGCGCGACGAGGACGACGACGAGGAGGCCCGCGCCGCGCGCGAGGCCACCGAAGATCATGTCGCCCCTGCGGCCCGTCGCTGCGCGGTCACCGGAGGGGGCGCGTTCGCCGGGGCCCTCCCCGGGGGTGTGACCGTCGTCGGGGCCGGGTGCGTCGGCCACCGAGACGCCGGTGATTGAACTCATGAGGTTTCCTGCCTCTGCTCGAGCTGGTACGGGTGGAACGCGAGACTATGGACTCGCTCTGACGCGCAGACGGGGTGCTCGGGCGCCGAAGCGCCCGAGCACCCCGTCAGGCGCTGTGCGTCACTGGATGGCGTTGACGGCCGTCTTGACCTTGCCCTGGATGTCGGCCGGCAGCGGCGCGTAACCCTGGGATTCGAGGTTCTTCTGGATGTCGTCGCCGGCGAAGTAGGTGAGGAACGACTTCACGGACTTGCCGATCTCGGCGTCCTTGTACTTCGAGCAGACGACCTCGTACGTGACGAGGACGATCGGGTAGGCGCCCGCTTCCTTCGTCGCGTAGTCGAGCTTGAGGCGCAGGTCGTTGCCCGTGCCGTCGATCTTCGCGGCAGAGATGGCCTTGGACGCCGAGGCGCCGGTCAGCTCGACGGCGCCCGCGCCGTTGTCGATCTTCGCGACCTGCAGCTCGTTGTCCTTCGCGGCCGACCACTCGGCGTACGTGATGCCACCGTCGGTCGACTTCACGGACGAGGTCACGCCGGCCGTCTTGGCCTTGCCTTCGCCCTTGCCCGTCCACTTCTTGCCGGGCTCGGCCGTCCACTTGTCCTTCGCGGAGGCGGCGAGGTACTTCGTGAAGTTCTCCGTCGTGCCCGACTCGTCCGAGCGGAAGAAGACCTTGATGTCCTTGGCCGGCAGGGTGACGCCCTTGTTGACCGCGGCGATCGCCGGGTCGTTCCACTTCGTGATCTTGCCGTTGAAGATGTCGGCGAGGACGGCCGGCGTCAGCGTGATCGGGTCCTTGACGTCCTTCAGGTTGTACGAGACGGCGATCGGGCCGGTCACCATCGGGATGTTCCAGGCCTCGGAACCGCAGGCCGTCTTGGCCTCGTCGGTCTCGATCTTGCCGTCCTTCGGCTTCGTCTTGAGCGCGGAGTCAGAGCCGGCGAAGTTGACCTGGCCGGCGATGAACTGCTTGATGCCGTTGCCGGAACCGGTCGCGTTGTAAGTGACGTTGTTGTCGCAGGTCTTGCCGTACTTCTCGATGGCGTCCTGGATCGCGTTGTCCTGGGCGGAGGAACCCTCGGCCTTCAGGTCCTTCTTGCCGCAGTCGGCCGAACCCGAGTCGCCGCCGGACTTGGCGGCGTCCGTCGCGCTGGAGCCTGCGGACTTGGCGCCGTCGGTGGCGGAGTCGGACGACTCGCTGCCACAGGCGGACAGGGCAAGGGCGCCGGCCAGCGCGACGCCGGAGATGCGGGCGATGCTCGTGATCTTCACGGGATACAGACCTCTCGTCACAAAGTATTTCCGGGCACGTGCCTGGACGCTTGGAACCTAGGTCGTTCACGTGTCGCGAATCCCCCTTCGAGGTAAACGTTGAGTGAACGCAGTCTGAGGGGTGTGAGAGGCCTTGGGCAGTGGGAGATTGCCGGTCGGAATCGGTGCTCAGCGTTCCCGGGGTGGGGTGCGCAACCGCTCCACCGAGACGATCCGCGCCTCCTGGCCGCCACCGAGGACCTGGCAGACGAGCACCTCGCCCTTGTCCATCCCGTGCGCCTTGATGTGGTCGAGGCAGCGACGCGTCGCCGACCCGGTCGACGCGAGTGCGGACAACCCCGCCACGAGATCGGGGATGAGGGGGCGGTGAGTGCACAACGCCGTCGCATCGGCGCGCTCGAGGGCGCGCGTCAACTGGCGGGCGGCCTTCTCAGGACGAGCGGCGAAGGTCTCCTCCGACAGCGCGCTCCTCGTCTGCAACCGCGTCCCGCTCGCGGACGTGAACGGCTTGACCGTCTGCACGCACCGCGTCGACGACGACGACACGACGCGCTCAGGAGCCCACGCCCCGAGGACGGGGACGAGCGCAGCGGCCCGTGCGCGGCCGCGCTCGCTCAGCGGGCGGCGGGCGTCGTCGTCACCCCGATACGCGGCGCGCGCCTGGGCGTGGGCGTGACGCACGAGCAGCAGCGGCCACGTCTCGAGGCGGCCGTCACGCTCGGCTTCGAGCAGGGCGTCGAGGGGGATGCGGTCGCGTGCGTAGGTGAGCGTTCGTCGAGCCGTCTCGACGTCGAGCCAGCGCACCTCGTCGACCTCGTGCTCGAGCACTCCGCTGCCGCCGACGACCTGGGCGGCCCAGTACCGGACGAGCTTCGTCGCGCCGTTGTCGAGGCCGTAGACGAGCTCGGGCAGGGGGATGCCGAGACGCACCTGCAGCCCCGTCTCCTCGAGCACCTCACGCGCAGCGGCCTGAGCGAACGTCTCACCGGGGTCGAGCTTGCCCTTCGGCCACGACCAGTCGTCATAGCGCGAACGATGAACGAGCGCCACCTCGATGCGGCTGCGGCGGCGGCGCCACACGAGCGCCCCGGCAGCAGGCACCAGCTCGGGGTTCCTGCCGCGCGTCACCGCCGGCGGGCCTTGCGACGACGCTTCGAGTACGCCTCGATCAGATCGGCCTGGTAGTCGTTCTTCGGCGCGCCGTCGGGCGTGAGGTTCTCCCGGATCCAGCGGCCCTCGGCGTCGAGACGCCACGACGAGGTCTGCGGGCTCATGCCGGTGGCGACGAGGTCGACGACCGTCGCGACCTGGCGCTCGTCCGTAAGCCGCACGAGCGCTTCGACGCGGCGGTCGAGGTTGCGGTGCATCATGTCGGCGCTGCCGATGTAGGCGATCGGCTCCTGGCCCTCGACGTCGAAGACGAACACACGGCTGTGCTCGAGGAAGCGCCCGAGGATCGAGCGCACCTCGATGTTCTCGCTCAGTCCGGGTACGCCCGGACGCAGCGCGGAGATGCCGCGCACGAGAACGTTGACCTTCACCCCGGCCTGCGAGGCGCGGTAGCAGGCGTCGATGATCTGCTCGTCGACGATAGAGTTGACCTTGAATGACACGCTCGAGGCCTTGCCGGCCCTGGCCGCCTCGATGCACCGGTCGATCTGCTCGATCAAGCCGGAACGCACCGAACGCGGCGCCACGAGAAGGCGCTTGAACTTGGCGCGCGGCGCCATGCCCGACAGCTGGTTGAACAGCCGGCCCAGGTCCTCGCCCACATCGGGGTCAGTCGTGAGCAGCCCGAGGTCCTCGTAGAGACGAGCCGTCTTGGGGTTGTAGTTGCCGGTGCCGACGTGGCAGTAGCGGCGGATGCCGTCGCCCTCATGCCGCACGACGAGGCACAGCTTCGCATGCGTCTTGAGCCCGACCATGCCGTAGACGACGTGCACGCCCGCGCGCTCGAGCTTGCGCGCCCACGTGATGTTGTTCTCCTCGTCGAAGCGCGCCTTGATCTCGACGACGGCGAGCACCTGCTTGCCGGCCTGCGCTGCGTCGATGAGTGCCGAGATGATCGGCGAGTTGCCGCTCGTGCGGTACAGCGTCTGCTTGATGGCGAGCACGTCTGGGTCGGCTGCGGCCTGCTCGACGAACGCCTGCACCGACGTCGAGAACGAGTCGTAGGGGTGGTGCAGCAGGATGTCGCTCGAACGCATCGCGCCGAGGACGTCGGGGGCCTCGGAGCGCTCGACCGGCGCGAGCAGCGGGTGGGTCTTCGGCATGAACCGTGGCCACTGCAGCTCGCTGCGGTCGAGATCGGCGATGTCACCGAGGCCGCGCAGGTCGAGCGGCTCGGGCAGGCGGAAGACCTCGTCGTCGCTGACGCCCAGCTCACGCGTCAGCAGGTCGAGGACGTGATCGTCCATGTCGTCGGCGACCTCGAGACGCACCGCCGCGCCGAAACGGCGTCGCGTCAGCTCCTTCTCGAGGGCGGTGAGCAGGTTCTCGGCGTCGTCCTCCTCGACCTCGAGATCCTCGTTGCGCGTGACGCGGAAGGTGAATTGCTCGTGCACCTCCATGCCGGGGAACAGCACGTCGAGATGCTCGGCGATGACGTCCTCGAGGGTGACGAAGCGCGCGTCGTACAGCGGGTCCTCGCCTTCGCCCGTCGGCAGCTTGACCATGCGTGGCAGCAACGGCGGCACCTTCACGCGAGCGAAGTGCTCGCGGCCCGTCTTGGGGTCGATGAGCAGCACCGCGAGGTTGACCGACAGGCCCGAGATGTACGGGAAAGGATGCGCCGGGTCGACGGCCAGCGGGGTGAGGACGGGGTAGACCTGCGCCTCGAAGTAGGTGCCCAGGTAGTCACGGTCCGCGTCCGTCAGCTGCGAGAGCTTGAGCAGGCGGATGCCCTCATCCTCCAGGGCCGGGCGGACCTGGCGCTGGAAGATGCCGGCGTGCAGATCCATGAGGTCGTGCGAGGCGCGCGTCAGGTCGTCGAGCAGCTCGCGCGGTTCGAGACCGGACGCCGAGCGCACCGCGAGGCCGGCGGCGATGCGGCGCTTGAGGCCCGCCACACGCACCATGAAGAACTCGTCGAGGTTCGACGAGAAGATCGACAGGAAGCGGGCGCGCTCGAGCAGCGGCACGTTCGGGTCGGTCGACAGCTGCAGGACACGCTCGTTGAACTGCAGCCACGACATCTCGCGGTCGAGGAAACGGTCTGCGGGCAGCTCCGGCTCGTCAGCAGAGGCGGTCTTCGTCGACTTCGCCTTCTCCGTCGTGGCCGCCGAGCGCGCGACGTTGCGTGGACGAGAGGCCGCGCGTGGCTTGAACCGGGCGACGGCCGTCGACGGAGACGAGGGAGTAGTCTCGGGCGGCGAGTCGTCGGCGCGGCCCGCATCCTGCGGTTCCTTGGAGGCGGCGGTCTTGGGCGCAGTGCTCATGGCTCTATCTTCACATCGCCCGGGCAGGCGTGTGGACGTACATCACGTCGTGAGCAGCACGGACGAACCCACGCCGCGTGTAGGTGGCCTTGGCCGGTTCGTTGTCGCCCTCGACGTAGAGCTCGACGCTGCTCGCCCCCGCGTCACGCAGGTGAGCCAGGCCGAGGGCAGTGAGCGGCCCGGCGATGCCTCGTCCTTGCCACTCGGGTGCGACCGCGACGACGTACACCTCGCCGGCCTCGTCGCCCGGCTCGTGCTTCGTCCAGTGCGAGGCGACGAGCTCTCCGCTCGCCTCGTCCCGCACGAGGATCAGACCCGCCGGGTCGAACCACTCCTGCGCCTCGCGCTCGCGGAAGTCGGCGAGCGTCATACGCCCCTGTTCGGGGTGATGCGCGAAGGCGCGCGCGTTGAGATCGACCCAGGCCTGCGCCTCGCGCTCGCTGCCGTCGTAACCGCGCGCGACCAGACCCGCGGGGAGTGCGACGTCGAACGTCTCGTCGGCGGTGAGCGGACGCGTCATGCGCCACAGCTCGCGCGCCTTGCGCGCACCGAGGCTCGCAGCGAACGCCTGGGCAGCGGGCAGATCGCCGTGGGCCCAAAGGCGTACGGGCGTCGCAGTATCGCTCCTGGACTCGTCCAGGGCCACGAGCAGAGCCCGTGCGACACCCGCGCGGCGGGCGTCGGGCGCCGTCACGAGATCGCATCCGCTTGCATCTGACTGCGCGTCGACGAGCACGCCGACCGGTGAGCCCTCCCGGGAGGCGACGAGGACGCGGGCCGGTGGCGCGAGGCGCTCCAGCGCGAACAGCGACTCCTCGTTGAGGGCAGCCACACCGTCGCTCTTCGCCGCGGAGCGCGCGAGCGCCAGCACGGCGTCGACCTCGTCGGGGCGGGCCGGGTGGACGTCGAGGTTCTGTGCGTCGATCTTCATGGCGTTCACGCTAGCGCGCACGGGTGACAACCGCGGAACGACGGGAGATGCAGAAGCCAAGATCGCGCCGGGAGCGCTGCTCGCGTCGGCCCGCACGGAAGCGTCACGCGCCGTTCACGCCACCATCGACGAAGCGGTACCCGACGTTGCGGACCGTGCCGATCGACGTCTCGTGCTCGGCTCCGAGCTTGGCCCGCAACCGTCGCACGTGGACGTCGACGGTACGCGTGCCGCCGTAGTAGTCGTAGCCCCAGACCTCTTGCAGCAGCTGCGCGCGGGTGAAGACCCGCCCCGGGTGCTGCGCGAGGTGCTTGAGCAGCTCGAACTCCTTGTAGGTGAGGTCGAGCGACCGCCCACGCACCCGCGCCGAGTACGACTCCTCGTCGATGACGAGGTCGCCGGCGGTGATCTGCGTGTTCGCCTCGTCGGGCTGCGAACCGGCGCGGGCCAGAGCCAGACGGATGCGGGCGTCGACCTCGGCGGGGCCCGCGACATCGAGGACCACGTCGCTGATCAACCACTCGGGGGTCAGTGCGACGAGGCCGCCCTCGGTGAAGATGGCGAGGACGGGCGTACCCGGCCACGCGGCCTCGACCATGCGGGTGACGCCGCGCATCGCGACGAGGTCGGTGCGCGCGTCGACGATGACGACGTCGGCGTCGAGCGGAGCGGCGAGCCGCTCCGGGTCGGGCGTGCTCACGCGCACCCGGTGGCTCAGCAGCCCCAGAGCAGGAAGCACCTCGACGCTCGCGCCGCGAGCCGTCGTCAGAAGCAGGAGGTGCGCCACGCGTCAAGACTACGGTTAGCGTGGAGAGGCTGCCGGAGCATGGTCGAAGGATGGAACATCGGATGACGACAGACGTAGACGCTCGCCCGAATGTGCGGGTGCGCTACTGGGCGGGTGCGGCGCAGGCCGCCGGGTGCGACGAGGAGAACCTGCCGCTCGCGGTGGGTGAGGCGCGCCAGAACCCCGAGCTCACCGGCCGCGACGTACGCGCGCTCATCATGCGGGCCCACCCCGACATCGAGGCCGTGCTCGCACGCTGCAGCCTGCTGCACGGCGGCCGTCGCCTCGCCGATGACGCCTCGTTCGAGCCGTCAGACGTCGTCGAGGTGCTGCCCCCGTTCGTCGGGGGATGAGCCGTCAGGGGATGAGCACCGGCGCGCGGGATGCGAGGATGGGCGCGTGACCTCCGCCAAACCACCGACGCCGTCGATGCGCGCCTCCGGCGCGTGCGCCGGAGCTGTTGCGTCCGCCGCGATCTGCGCGGCGTCCTTCGCGCCGGTGACGCTGATCGCGCTCGTCTTCGTGGTACTCGGGTGTGGGCTCGCTTGTGGGTGGCCACGCCTCGTCGATCTGCCGAGCCCGCGCGGTACCTCGTCGGTGCTCGTGGGCACCGCCGCCGCCCTGGCCGTCACGATGCTCGCCAGCGATGTCGGAGACCGCACGCGGTGGGCCGGTGCCGTCCTGTGTGTCGGTCTCATCGCGAGCTTCCTGCACCAACTGCTGCGCCAGGACGGGCGTCCGCGCCTCGTCATGACGCTCGCCGGGACGGCGCTCGGCCTCGGCGTGCTCGGGGCCGGCGCCTACTTCATCGATGCCGCCGACTCGTCGCAGACGCGTCACCTCATGCTCGCCACAGGCCTCGCGACGCTCGTCGGCAGCGTCCTCGACGGCGTGGCGGGGGCGACGTCACGGCGCCTCGAACTGGGTGCGGCGCAGTGCGTGCTCGGCGCGATCGCCGGGTGCGGCGCCGTCATCGCGGGCGCATCGGTCGCGTCGGCCGCCCTGGCTGGTGGCGCGGCGGGCCTGTTGTCGTGGGCGTGCCTGCGTACGACGGTGACGCTTGCGACGTCCGCCCACACGCGGGCGCAGCTCGCCGCGGGGTGTGCGTGCGTCCTCGTCTGTGGCCTCGTGCCCGTCGCGGTGGCGCGTCTCGTCTGAGCGCCCGCAAGCCCGGTTGTCCGCACCAGGTCGTCGGCACGATTGCCGCTCGAACCACCACGGACGCCGATGGGCGCCGCACCCGGTGAGGGAGGCGGCGCCCACCGGCGCGTCAGGCAGGAGCGCAGAACGTCAGTCGACGCGCTTGAGCTCGGCCGAGGCGTAGCTCTGCAGCGGTTTGCCGTTGAGCGCCGCGTCGTAGGCCCACATGAGGTTGGAGTTGACGTAGCCGAGCATGCGCGCGCCGGCCGTGTACTCGGGCGCCTGCGGCGAGCGGATGACGCCGTCGGTGCGCAGTTCGATCTTCGCGGGGGAGGTGTTGCCGTAGTACATCTCCACGATGCCGCTCGGGTGCGTCACCATGAACTCGACCTCGTTGTTCTCCAGCGGGCGCCAGTAGCCGAACTCCGTGTCGATGGTGTCCGTCTTGTTGCCCTGCTCGTCGAGCTTCCACATGCGCGAGTGCCACTCGAGGAAGGGGCGCTCGTCGTGGCTGACGACGAGTTCCTGGCCGAAGTTGGCCGACTCCATGCCGGGGTAGCCGATGACACCGGCGCCCTCCCAGCGGCCGACGAGCCAGGCGAGGGGGGCGAGTTCGATGGGCATGTTGACATCAAGTTCGAAAGGCACGGCACCAGGTTATCCGGTGACGTGCCTCTCGATCGAGCCGCGCGCAGGGGCTTTCCGCGTCCTGGGCCTCAGCTCGCAGCGCCCACGCGCCCGTTCGGGACGCCGGACATGTCGTCCTTGCGCAGGCCGTCGCTCAGCTTCTCGAGGCCTGCCTCATCGACGTAGTCGACCGATCCTGCGGCGCCCTCGTTGCCGAAACCGGTGTACGGCGCCGTGTAGAAGGTGATGTTCTGCGTGTCGAGGTCGCGCAGGCTGTAGGCGAGGCTCGTCATGTACCCAGAGGTGAATCCGTCGTCGACGGCCAGGTTGTCGGAGATGTCGCCGACGAGCTTGGTGATGGTCACCGGGTTGGTCAGGACGCCCTGGGTCTTGGCCTTCTTGAACATGGCAAGAATCCAGGCCTGCTGGTTCTTGCCACGGTCGATGTCGCCGTTCTTGAGCTGGTGACGCTCCTGGACGTAGTGGCGCGCCTGGGTGCCGTTCATGTGGTTCATGCCCTTGGACCAGCTGCCGTATCCCTTCTCGTCGAAGGCCTGCGGCACGTAGATGTCGACGCCGCCCATGTCGTCGGTGAGCTTCTCGAAGCCCTTGAACCCGATCTGCGCGACGTGATCGATGTGGACGTTCGTCGCCTTCTCGATCGTCTGGATGAGCAGGGTCGGGCCGCCGTACGCGTAGGCGGCGTTGATCTTGTTCTTGCCGTGGCCCGGGATGTCGACGTAGTAGTCGCGCGGGAAGTGCACGACGGAGACCTGCTTGCGGTCGTTGCTGATGTGGACGAGCTGGATGACGTCGGAACGGCTTCCGTCACGCAGGCTCGTGTTACGGCTGTCCGAGCCGAGCAACAGGATGTTCTGGGCGTCCCCGGCCGCGGCGTCTCGCGTCACGTTCGAGCTCGGCAGGAGCTTCTCGCGCGAGACGTTCGAGTCGAACACGTACTTGAGGTACAGGAAGAACCCGCCGATGACGAGGGCGACGATGAGCAGCAGCGCGAGCAGCGTGTAGAGCAGGACACGCAGCTTGCTACGCCTCCGTCGCCGGCCGGGGGCCTTCGTCGCGCGGGAGCTGGCACCGTCGCTCGTCTCGCCCGTCGCGCTCGTGCCGTCGTGGGGCGAAGGGCCCGGGGTGCCGGGCGCGTCGTCGGCGTGCGGCATCGAGGTCTCGTCTGACATGGCCCCAGCATAGGTGGGCCGACCGAGGCTCACCTGGGAGCCGCGCGGACCCGCGCGTACGGTGGTGCGGTGAATGATATGCAGCCCCTGCCCCCTGAGGTCTCGGACGCGGACCGGGCCACGAATCCGGACACCGTCGACGCCGCCCATGCCGGCGCGACGACGAACGCCCCCGCGTCGCAGCATGAGGCGGCCCACGCGGGCGACTGCTCGCCGTCCCTCGACCTGCCCGGCGCCGTGGCGGCCGACGGCGTCTGGGCGTCGGTGCCCGCCCACTACGGCAACCCGGTCGCCGAGCAGCGTGCGCTCGAGCAGGGCCGGGCTCACGTCGACCTGTCGGCCCGCGGCGTCGTGCGGGTCGCCGGCCCCGACCGCCTCTCCTGGCTGCACTCGATGACGACGCAGCACCTCGCCGACCTGGCGCCGTTCACCTCGACGGAGACGCTCGTGCTCAGCCCGCACGGGCACGTCGAGTTCGCCCTGCACGTCGTCGACGACGGCGAGGCGACGTGGCTGACGACCGATCCCGGTCGCAGCGCCGAATTGGCCGCATGGCTGCGACGCATGCAGTTCATGCTGCGCGTCGAGGTGGCAGACGTCTCCGACGAACACGCAGTCATCGGTGAGGTGAACGACGAGGAGTCGACCCCCGAGCAGGTGCGTGAGACCGGCGTCATCGCCTGGCGTGACCCGTGGCCGGCGCTCGGCCCCGTGAGCGCGGCGTACGGTCCGAGCGCGCAGCACCCTGGTTCGGAGCGTCGGTGGCGCGAACTCATCGTGCCGCGCGAGCGGTTCGAGGCGGTCTTCGCCGAGGCTCAGCCGGCGGGCCTGTGGGCCGCGGAGGCGCTGCGCGTCGCGGCCTGGCGACCCGACGGGCTGCTCGAGGTCGACCACCGGACCATTCCGCACGAGCTCGACTGGCTGCGCAGCGCCGTGCATCTGCAGAAGGGGTGCTACCGGGGGCAGGAGACCGTCGCCCGCGTCCACAACCTGGGTCGCCCGCCGCGGCGGTTGGCGTTCGTCCATCTCGACGGCAGCGACCACACGCTGCCCGAGGTCGGCGCCGAGGTCATGGTGCCCGGAGCCCCCCGTGCTGCGGGTCGGCTGACGTCAGTGGCGCGTCACCACATCGACGGGCCGATCGGCCTCGTCGTGCTCAAGCGTTCAACCCCAGCCGACGCGCCGCTGCTGATCGGCGGGGTGGCCGCCGCGCAGACCGTCATCGTCGCGCCCTGAGTGTTCGCGGCCTGATGCTCGGGGCGGGGTCAAGGGGTCCTGACCGTGCAGGGTCTCAGATGAGTCTACCGGGACGGGATGCAAAAAATGTGATTCATGTCACAAAACCGATGGGTAGCGGTTGTCTGTATTGGCCATAGGGGTGGAGCTGTCACCCCTATGAGGCCGCAAAACGGCCCTGAAGCGTGTCGGGGTCCACTCCCACGGGTGAGATCCGAGGGGCGGGTGACGCGGAGGAGACCCCCAGGTTGCATCCTGTCCAGACCCCTTTCGCGGCCGGGGGTGGTGACAGCGGCCAGGAAAAATGATCGGCTGATGCCAAGCCGCACGGCGACCTGGACGGATGCGAATCCGGTCGGATCGGCGTGCATCCGCCATCACGAAGGAGAACGAAAATGCTTTCCGTTGACGACGTTCTGGCCACCCGATCCGGCAAGGCCTACGACAGCGACGGCGACAAGATCGGTTCGGTCGGCGAGGTCTACCTGGACGACCAGACGAGCCAGCCCGCCTGGGTCACGGTCAACACGGGCCTGTTCGGTACCTCCGAGTCCTTCGTCCCGCTCGAGGGCGCCCGCGTGGAGGGTGAGGACCTGCACCTCCCCTACACGAAGGCCAAGATCAAGGACGCCCCGCGTCAGGACGCTGACAAGCACCTCGACGTCGAGCAGGAAGAGGCGCTCTACCGCTACTACGGCCTATCGAACGGTGGCACGACGCACGACGGTGACCGTCGTGACTTCGACGGCCGCGACGCCGCTGCCGCCGGCACGGCCGGAACCGCCGGTTACGCCGCCGGTCACCACGACCACGACGCCAAGGACCGTGTGGAGGGTCGCGTCGACGAGGCTCGCGCCGACCACGAGTTCCGCAAGGAAGAGCACGACGAGCGTCGCGTCGAGCGTGACGAGCGCAACCTTGAGCGCGACGAGAACGGCGTCGTTCTTCACGAGGAGCGCCTCAACGTCGCCAAGGAGCGTCGCGAGGCCGGCAAGGCTCGCCTGCGCAAGTACGTCGTCACCGAGCAGCAGCAGGTCGACGTCCCCGTCACCCGCGAAGAGGTTCACGTGACCCGTGAGCCCGTCAACGAGCGCGTCGACGGCAACGTCCAGCTCGGCGAGGAGACGCAGACGGTGACGCTGCACGAGGAGCGCCCGGTCGTCGACAAGGAGACCGTCGCCACCGAGCGCGTCGGCCTCGACGTCGACCAGGTCCAGGAGACGCAGCGCGTCCAGGCGGAGGTCGGTCACGAAGAGGTCCGCGTCGAGAACGGCGTCGAGGGCACGCGTGGCACCGACGATGTGCGTGGCACCGACGGCGTCCGCGACGGTGACGACCGCTCCTTCGCCGACAAGGCCAAGGACAAGGTTCGCGACGTCAAGGACAACCACTGAGGTTGACCGCATCTAGCCTCGGCTAGTCGCAGACGAAGGCCCGCCGCTCCCTGGGGGAGTGACGGGCCTTCGTCATGTCCGCGCCAGCCCGTAAGGTCGGAGCATGAGTTCGCCCACCGCTGATCAGATCACCGCGATGCTCGCCGGGGCGCCGGTCATGGCCCGCGTCGACCGCTCGGGTTTCGTCGAGTCCGTCCACCGTGCGCTCGCGTGCGTCACCACTGCCGAGGGGGCCGTTCAGGCCGCGTGGGGCGAGCCGGACGCCGTCATCTATCCTCGCTCGTCGAACAAACCGTTGCAGGCGCTCGCGATGGTGCGTGCCGGCCTCGATCTGCCGCCGCAGCTGCTTGCGCTCGTGTGCTCGAGCCACTCGGGTGAGCGCTTCCACCTCGAGGGGGTGCGCAGCATCCTCGAACGGCACGGCCTGAGCGTCGAGGACCTGCAGAACACCCCCGACCTGCCGTACGACGACGTCGATCGTCGCCAATGGCTGCGTGAGGGCCGCGAGCCCGAGTCGCTGGCCCAGAACTGCTCCGGCAAGCACGCCGGCATGCTCGCGACGTGCGTCGTCAACGGCTGGAACACGACGACGTACCGCGACGTCGACCACCCGCTGCAGCGACTCATGGCCACCACGCTCGAGCAGATCGCCGACGACACCGTCGAGGCGACTGGCGTGGACGGTTGTGGTGCTCCCGTCATGACGCTGAGCATGGCCGGGTTGGCGCGTGCCTTCGGGCGACTTGCCGCGGCGGCGCCCGGCAGCGCAGAGGCGCGGGTGGCCGACGCGATGCGCGCCGCGCCGCGCTACCTCGGGGGCACACGCCGCGACGTCACGAAACTCGTCGAGGGCGTCGACGGCCTCATCGCGAAGGACGGGGCGGAGGCCGTCTACGCGATCGGCCTCGCCGACGGACGCGGCGTCAGCGTCAAGATCGCCGACGGCTCCCAGCGCGTGCGCCCCGTCGTGGCTGCGGCGATCCTGCGGGCGATGGGGGTGGACGCGCCGGTGCTGGACGATCTCGCGTCGGCACCGATCCTCGGCCACGGTGAGCCCGTGGGCGCTGTCACGGCCGTGCTGCCGGAGCCCACGACGGGTTCGCTCGCGGCGACGCACGGATGAGGGCCGTCCTGCAGCGAGCGCTCGAGGGGAGCGTCAGCGTCGCGGGCGAGGTCGTCGGCCGACTCGACGCGCCGGGCGTCGTCGTCCTGCTCGGCGCCACCCATGACGACGGCGGCGCCCAGGTCGCGGCGATGGCGCGCAAGATTGCCGGGTTGCGCATCATGCCCGGGGAGGTCAGCGTCAGCGACCTGCACGCCGGCGACCTCGAGACGGGTGAGGCGTGCACCCGCCTGCTCGTCGTCAGCCAGTTCACCGTGTACGGCGACACGCGCAAGGGTCGGCGCCCGTCGTGGGGAGCGGCTGCGCCGGGTGAGGTCGCGGAACCGCTCGTCGACGCCGTCGTGGCGGCGCTGCGCGGCGAGGGGTTGCGCGTGGCGACGGGCCGCTTCGGCGCTGACATGCGTGTGAGCCTCGTCAACGACGGGCCGTTCACCGTCGTCGTCGACGTATGAGGGCGACGTCCCCGGCCGCCACCTCGAGAACGCCCCGTCCGGCGCGGGTTGTCGGACCTCTCGCCTAGGCTGGAGGCATGGAGGTCATCTCTCAGATCCAGGCGTACGCGATGGTGGCGCTGGGCGTCATCGTGCTCGGCGTCGAGATCTTCGCGCTCATCGAGGCCGCGCGCGGTTCGGCGATCATGTATCAGGCGCACGGCAAGCTCTCGAAGCCCGCCTGGTTGGCGATCACGGCGGTCGCCGTCCTGCTCGGTTTCATCTCGCTGCTGCGGCCCGTCAGCCTGCCGGGCATCATCGGCATCGTCGCCGCCGGGGTGTTCCTCGCCGACGTCCGACCCATCGTCCGACCGAACAAGCCGAATTCCAACGGCCCGTACGGCCCCTGGTGATCCGCGGTGGCTGCTGAGTTCGTCGACGGCCCGAGCGGCCCGCTCGAGGTGGTGCGCTCCGGTCGCGGGGAGCCGGTGACGGTGTTCGCGCACGGCATGGGCGCCTCCATCCCCTCGACGCGTCCGTACGCCTCGGGCGTCTCGGGCACGCGCGTCTTCTTCCACTTCCGTTCGCACGGCCGCTCGGCGCCGGCGTTCGACGGGTGGGACTACGACCACACCGCCGACGAACTCCTGGCCGTCAGCGACCATGTCGCGGCGACGCGGGCGCTGGGTGTTTCGATGGGTGCCGGTTCGATCCTGCGCGTCCTGCTGCGCGACCCACGACGCTTCGAGCGGGTCGTCCTCGTGATCCCCGCCGTCGTCGACTCGCCGCGCAACAGCGCGGGCCTCGTGCGCTACGAGGCGATGGCGCAGGCCTCGCGTGACGGCGACGCCGCCACGATCCGTGTCCAGCTGGAGCGCGAGCTGCCGGCGTCGGCGCATGGAAGTGACGCGGCGCAGGCCTGGGTCGATCAGCAGACCGAGGTGTTCCTGCGCCCCGGCATGGCCGAGGCGTTGCGCGACATGCCGCACGCCGTCCCGGTCGCCGACGTCGAGGCGCTGCGCGGCCTCGAGCTGCCCGTGCTCATCCTCGCCCAGCGCGGCGACGAGGTGCACCCGGTGAGCTCGGCTGAGCGTCTCGCACAGCATCTGCCGAACGCGCGTCTCGAGGTCTTCGACGAGCACGGGCTGCTGTGGGGGCACCGCGGGCGGGTGCGGGAGGTCGTGGGGGAGTTCTTCGACGACCCCGCCGACGACATACGATGACGCCCGTCATGGGTGCAGTGGGGGAGGGGGCGCCGTGCTGAAGTTCGAGCCGTTCATCAAGGATTACGCGTGGGGTTCGCGTGAGGCGTTGGCAAGCCTCGCCGGGCGCGCGCCGAGCGAGGAACCCGAGGCCGAGCTGTGGGTGGGGGCTCACGAAGCGGGGCCGGGCACGTTCGATCATGGGGGACGTCGCTGCGGCCTCGACGAGCACATCGCGAGCGACCACGCCCACCATCTCGGTGCCCGCTCGCGTGAGCGTTTCGGCGACCGTCTGCCGTTCCTGCTCAAGATCCTCGCGGCCGACAAGGCGCTGTCGATCCAGGCGCACCCGGACGCGAGTCGCGCGGCGTCGGCGCCGGAGGGCACCTACTCCGATGCGTGGCCGAAGCCGGAGGCGTGGATCCCCCTCGTCGAGAGCGAGGCGTTCGCCGGCTCGTTGCCCTTCGCGCAGGTGCAGGAGCGCCTCCGCGCGCTCGGCCTCGTGAGCCTCGAGGCGATGATCGACGCCGCGCGCGGCACCGAGCGTCCCGAGCACGCGCTGCTCAGCATGATCCTCACGCTCGAGACGGAGCGTCAGGGCCCGTTCGTGCAGGAGGTCGTCGCGGCGCTCGAGAGCGTCGTCAAGACGATCGAGGACGACGCCGAGGCGCGCGCCCTGCGCACGGTCCTCACCGTGCACGAGCAGTTTCCGGGCGACATCGGCGTCGTCGTCCTGCTCACGATGCAGCACCACCTCATGACGCCCGGGCGCAGCTACTTCATCGGCGCTGGCGTCCTGCATTCCTTCGTCCGCGGCACGAGCGTCGAGATCCTCGCGAACTCGGACAACGTCGTCCGCGGCGGGTTGACGCCGAAGAAGGTCGACGTCGCCGAACTGCTCGCCATCGTCGACGTGTCGACGCCCGTGACGGCGGACGAACCCCGGCGCCCGCAGCCCGGGATGGCGCGGTACCACTCCGAGGTGCCGCACTTCGCGCTGTGGGAGCTTCGACCTCAGAGTGAGCCCCTTGACGTGCCCGCCCACGGCGCGCCCGGTCTCCTGCTCGCGCTCGATGCGCCCGTCAGCGTCGAGTGCGCCGACGAGCGTCTCGTGCTCGGGCCCCTGGAGTGCGCATGGTGGCCGGCGGGCGACCCACCGGCGCGCGTCACCGGTGAGCGGGGCGCGAGGTTGTTCGTCGCGACGCTCAACGACGAGTGATGCGGGCGCCGTCGTCCGCGGGTGCCACGGCTGCCCAGGCGACGGTGATCTCGCCGAGGCGCCAGCGGTGGACGTCGTCGAGCAGCGGCCAGCCCGACGCCCGCATCGCGCGGGCCGTCGCGATGAACCGCTGACGAGCCCCGTGCGGCGCCAGCGGCGCACTGAGCGTCCAGTGGTGTGACAGTGCAGCGAGGTAGTCGTGGATGCGCTCGCCGGGCACGTTGCGGTGGATGAGGGCCTTGACGAGCCTCGGGGCGATGTCCGCGGGGTCGGCGAGGCCCGCGAGGCGGTAGGAGAGCGTGAGGCTGACGGGCCCGCTCGCCTCGAGCGCCACCCACGTCGAACGGCGCCCCAGCTCGTCACACGTGCCGTCGAGCAGCAGCCCGCCCGGCGCCAACCGCTCGAGCACGTGCGCCCAGGCGCCGGCCACCTCGCTCTCGTCGTACTGACGCAGCACGTTCGCGGCCCGCACGATGACAGGGCGCTCGCCGCCCGGTAGCGGCACCTCGAAACCGCCACGGGCGAAGCTCAATCCCTCCAACGGCGTGCGCGCGATCAGTCGCCGGCCCATCTCGACGCGGCTCGGTTCGATCTCGATGCCGACGGTGCGCACGTCACGGCGCACCGCGCGCAGCCGCGTGTGCAGTTCGACGGCGGTGGTGGGGGAGGCGCCGTACCCGAGATCGACGACGACGGGCGAGCCCTCCGAGCGGCGCAGCCGCCAGGCCTGCGGCCCCGCCAGCCACCGGTCTTGACGGCGCAGCCGGTTGGCGTTGGTCGTGCCGCGGGTGACGGCGCCGACGGGTCGGGAATGCACGTGGCGAATCTACCGTTGCCGATGTCGTGGACGAATCCGACGTGAACGATGCCGCTGCCCGCGCGTGGCCACCGAGCGCCTCCGCCGCACCGTCGGACGGGCGCGGAGGAACGAGTCCGGCCACCTCGGCGTCCGGTGAGGCTTCTGAGCGCGAGGTCAAGCACGTCGCCATGGTGAGCGTCCACACCTCACCGCTGTCGCAGCCGGGGACGGGTGACGCGGGCGGCCTCAACGTCTACGTCGTCGAGACGGCGAAGCGGCTCGCGCAACGCGGCGTCGCCGTCGACATCTTCACGCGGCGCACGAGCGCGTCCGTGGGTGAGCAGGTCGAACTGGCGCCCGGCGTGACCGTGCACCACATCGCCGCCGGGCCGTACGAGGGGCTCGGCAAGGACGATCTGCCGGGCCAGCTGTGTGCGTTCGCGGCCGGCATGATGCGGGTCGGCGCGTCGAAGCCGGAGGGGTACTACGACCTCGTGCATTCCCACTACTGGCTCTCGGGCCAGGTCGGGTGGCTCGCGGCCGACCGGTGGCGGGTGCCTCTCATCCACACGATGCACACGATGGCGCGGGTCAAGAACAGTCAGCTCGCCGCGGGTGACACTCCCGAGCCGGCGGGGCGCGAGATCGGTGAGGAGCAGGTCGTCGACGCGGCCACGACGCTCGTCGCCAACACCCCCGGCGAGGCCCGGGAACTCATCGACCTCTACGGAGCCGACCCGGCGAGGGTCACCGTCGTCACCCCCGGCGTCGACCTCGACGTGTTCAGCGCGGGCGACGACATCGTCGCCGAACGTCATGCTGCGCGAGCGGAACTCGGCTTCGAGGAGGACGCTGACGTCGTCCTCTTCGTCGGCCGCATCCAGCCGCTCAAGGCGCCCGACGTCCTCGTGCGTGCCGTCGCTCGCATGATCGAGGACGCCCCGTGGCGCCGCGAAAAGCTGCGACTCGTCATCGTCGGCGGGCCGTCGGGCTCAGGCCTCGACAAGCCTCTCGCGCTGCAGGCGCTCGCGCGCGAGCTGGGCGTCAAGGACGTCGTCGACTTCGTGCCGCCCGTCTCGCGGCGCGAACTCGTCACCTGGTTCCATGCGACGGATGTCGTCGCGGTGCCGTCGCACAGCGAGTCGTTCGGGCTCGTCGCGATCGAGGCGTCCGCCTCCGGCACGCCCGTCGTGGCCGCAGCGGTCGGTGGGCTGCCTACGGCCGTCGGAGACGGCGGCGTCCTCGTCGACGGCCACGACCCGGCGACGTGGGCGCAGGAGCTCGCTGCATTGCTCGACGACCCGCCACGCATCGATGAACTGGGCCGTCGCGCCGCCCGCCACGCTCAGGACCACAGCTGGGACGCGAGCGTCGACAAGCTCCTCGCCGTCTACGAGGACGCGTGCCGGCGGGAGACGAGCTCCGACATCGACGCCTCCCGTGCGCTCGCCGGTGTACCCAGCGCCATCGTGCCGTGACGGTCTGACGGTCTGACGGTCTGAGCGTGCGACGGCCTGACGGTGCGAAGGCCTGACCGGGTGATGCCGCGAGCGGCGACGGCCGCGTAGGTTGGTGTCATGTCTGACGCTGACCTGGTCGAAGCCGCCACCACCCTCGTGCGCGAATGGTTGGAGGCATCCGGCCTCGAATGGGATCTCGGGGCGCGCGAGCGCGAGTTCGTCGTCACGCTGCCGGGGGAGAAGAAGCTCAAGACGGTCGTCTCGCTCGTCGTCGGGGATCGCACGCTCAAGGCGATGGCGTTCGTCGTGCGCAACCCCGACGAGAACCACGAGGACGTCTACCGGCTGCTCCTGCAGCGCAACCTGCGCCTGCCGGGCGTCGCGTACGGCATCGACTCCTCCGGCGACGTCTACCTCACCGGCCGACTGCCGCTGGCGGGGCTCGACACGGCGGGCCTCGACGTCCTGCTCGGCGCGATGCTCGAGGCGAGCGACGGCATCTTCAACGACGTCCTCGCGCGTGGCTTCCTGTCGTCGATGAAGAAAGAATGGCACTGGCGCGTCACGCATGACGAGTCGACGCGCAACCTCGACGCCTTCCGCCACCTCCTCGAGAACGGCCGCGACGACGAGGCGAGGGCGGACGATGAGGCGACGGCGAAAGATCCGACCACCGAGCAGTGACGCCCCACCCTCACACGGGCGTCGGCGATAGGCTGGAGGCATGACGCACACGCTGATCCTGCTCCGTCACGGAGAGTCCGACTGGAACGCCAAGAACCTGTTCACCGGGTGGGTCGACGTGCCCCTCACCGACAAGGGCCGGGCCGAGGCCACGCACGGCGGTGAACTGCTCGTCGAGAACGGCATCCTGCCCGACGTCGTCCACACGTCGCTGCTGCGCCGCGCCATCATGACGGCCAACCTCGCACTCGACGCAGCCGACCGTCACTGGATCCCGGTCAAGCGCAGCTGGCGCCTCAACGAGCGGCACTACGGCGCCCTCCAGGGCAAGAACAAGGCCGAGACGCTCGCCACGTACGGCGAAGAGCAGTTCATGACGTGGCGCCGCTCTTTCGACACGCCCCCGCCGCCCATCGAGAAAGGCAGCGAGTGGAGCCAGGACGCCGACCCGCGCTACGCCGACCTCGGTGACGACGCGCCGCTGACGGAATGCCTCAAGGACGTCATCGAGCGCTTCCTGCCCTACTGGCACGACGAGGTCGTCCCCGACCTGCAGGACGGCAAGACGGTGCTGCTCGCCGCGCACGGCAACTCGCTGCGCGCCGTCGTAAAGCACCTCGACGGCATCAGTGACGACGACATCGTCGGCGTCAACATCCCCACCGGCATGCCCCTCGTCTACGAAATCGACGACAACTTCGAGCCCGTCACCAAGGGTGGACGCTACCTCGACCCCGAAGCCGCCGCCGCAGCCGCTGCCGCCGTCGCCAATCAGGGCAAGAAGTAAGCACCCGCATCTGATGAAGCCCGCCACACCGATCGGTGTGGCGGGCTTCATCAGATCTGGTGCCCAGCGCGCGCGTTTTGTTTTGCGCGCTTCGTCAACGCTCGCCGACGCTGGAGCTGGCTGGCCTCGCAAGCTCGGACCCCAGCCCCGCGACGACGAGCTTGATCCTCAGCGCGCGGTTTCTCTTGCGCGCTTCGTCAACGCTCGCCGACGCTGGAGCTGGCTGGCCTCGCAAGCTCGGGCCCCAGCCCCGCGGCGACGAGCTTGATCCTCAGTGCGCGTTTCCTCTTGCGCGCTTCGTCAACGCTCGCCGACGCTGGAGCTGGCTGGCCTCGCAAGCTCGGGCCCCAGCCCCGCGACGACGAGCTTGATCCTCAGCGCGCGTCGCGCGAGAGGCCCTCGTCCGGGTTGCCGTAGCGACCCGTCACGAGGTACACGATGCGGTCGGCGACGGCCACGGCGTGGTCACCGAAGCGCTCGTAGTAGCGCGACAGCAGCGTCGCGTTGACGCCGGCCTCCATGCCGTGCTGCCAGTTGTCGAGCAGCGTCGTGAAGACCTTCTTGTGCAGCTCGTCCATCGCGTCGTCGATACGGCCGATCTCGACGGCCGCGTAGACGTCCTTGGACGAGATCGCATCACCGGTCGCCTTGACGAGACGCTGACCGACGGCCGCCATCTCGGCGATGATCGGGCGCATGTCGTCGGGGATGGCGAGGTTCGGGGCCGCCATGCGGGCGACCTTCGCGATGTGACGGGCGAGGTCGCCCATGCGCTCGATGTCGGAGCTCATGTGCATCGCCGTGACGACCATGCGCAGGTCGGTTGCGACGGGCTGCTGGCGAGCGAGCAGGTCGACGGCGAGGTCGTCGATCTCCCGGCGCAGCGTGTCGATGTCGTCGTCGGCGGCGATGACGCTCTCGGCGACGGTGCGATCGCCCTCGAGCAGGGCGGTGGTGGCGCGCTCGAGAGCGGTGGCCACCATCGTCGTCATCGTGACGAGCTGGTCGGAGATCTTGTCGAGATCCTCGTGGAATGCGTCGCGCATTCGCGTCCTCCTCAGGCTGGCTCCGTGGAGCGCGTGCAGGCATGGCGGATGACCACCCTGCGGTGGTTCCCAACAGACGTTTCCATGACCTCATGAACGAAGACAAGCGCGAAGGTGAACATCCGGCGACATGTGCGAAGCGCCCGCGCTCAGGGCGCCGCCCGCGGTCATGGTGTGCGTACCCTTGCCCTGTGTCAGACCTCCTCGCCCTCGCCGCCGGTGCAGCCGTCGCCGCCCCGTTGGCCCTGGGCGGGGGATACGCGCTCGGTCGGCGTCCCGAACGACCGCCGCAAGGGGAGACGAGGGGCGCGGCGACAGCCGTGGCCGCGCCGAGCCTGATCGACACCCCTGCCGCGTCGACGACCGACCTCGTGCCGCGCATGCTGTCGCAGGACGCCGCGCGCCTGCTGCGCCTGCTGCGCTCGGGTTGGCTCCTCGTCGACCGTTCTGACCGCGTCGTCGCCTCGAGCGAGGACGCCTCCGCCCTCGGACTCGTGCGCGACGTCGACCTGCGGCACGAGGAGATGAAGCAGGTCGTGCGCCTCGCACGTCGCGAACGCCGCACCGTCGAAGGCGACCTCGACCTGCCGCGCGGCCCGATCGACGACGCCCGCGTCGACCTCGGCGTCCGCGTCACCCCCCTCAACGACGACCTCGTCGTCGTGCTCGTCGAGGACAGGACGCAGGCGCGTCGCATCGAGGAGACGCGCCGCGACTTCGTCGTCAACGTCTCGCACGAGCTGAAGACGCCCGTCGGCGGGTTGCGGTTGCTCGCCGAGGCCGTCGAGGACGCCGCGGACGACGCGGAGGCCGTCGCGCGCTTCGCCGGCCGCATGAAGACGGAGACGGTGCGCCTCGCGAACCTCGTGCAGGAGATCGTCGACCTGTCGCGCCTGCAGGGCGCCGACACCGTCGCCGCGGCCAAGCCCGTCGACCTCGGCGAGTGCGCCGTCCGCGCGACGGAGGAGACACGGCTGCTCGCCGAGAGCCGCAACATCGAGGTCCTGCTGCGCGCCGACGAAGAATCGCACGTCGTCCTCGGCGACGAGAACCTGCTGACGACGGCCATCCGCAACCTCGTGAGCAACGCCGTCAACTACTCGCCGGCGGACACGCGGATCTCCGTGGTCGTCAGGACCGACGACGACGATGTGGCCGTGCAGGTCACCGACCAGGGAATCGGATTGTCCGCGGCCGACGTGGAGCGCATCTTCGAACGCTTCTACCGTGTCGACCCCGCACGCTCGCGTCAGACCGGCGGAACCGGGCTCGGGCTCGCCATCGTCAAGCACGTGTGCGCCAACCACGGCGGCCGCATCCGCGTCTGGAGCGAACCGGGCGTCGGTTCGACGTTCGAGATGCAGTTCCCCTGCTGGAGCGCCGAGCGCGAGCACCACCTCGCCGACCCCGACGCGCCCCTCACCCCCTCAGCCCGCCCGGTGCTCGCGACGAGCGGCGCCCCGACGAAGGAAGTCCAGTGACCCGCATTCTCATCGTGGAGGACGAGGAGTCCTACTCGGAACCGCTCGCGTACATGCTGAAGAAGGAGGGCTACGAGGCCGTCGTCGCAGCCACCGGCCCCGAGGGCATCGACACCTTCGAGCGCGGCGGCGCGGACCTCGTCCTGCTCGACGTCATGCTGCCCGGCATGTCGGGCGTCGACGTGTGCCGCGAGCTGCGCAGCCGCTCGGGCGTGCCCATCATCATGCTGACGGCGAAGGACAGCGAGATCGACAAGGTCGTCGGTCTCGAGATGGGCGCCGACGACTACGTGACGAAGCCGTACTCCGGGCGCGAGTTGCTCGCGCGCATCAAGGCCGTTCTGCGCCGCCGCGGCGAGGCGGAGGCGGGCGAGAGCGACGAGCTCGTCGTCGGGCCCGTGGCGATGGACGTCGAACGTCACGTCGTCACTGTGGGGGGCAAGGGCGTCGCGATGCCGCTCAAGGAGTTCGAACTGCTCGAGATGCTCATGCGCAACGAGGGGCGCGTCCTCACTCGCATGCAGCTCATCGACCGCGTCTGGGGCAGCGACTACGTCGGTGACACCAAGACCCTCGACGTCCACATCAAGCGCCTGCGCGCCAAGATCGAGCCCGACCCCGGCTCGCCACAGCACATCCTGACGGTGCGTGGGCTCGGCTACAAGCTCGAGGCCTGACGCGGCGGACCCTGCGTACCACCCGCAGCCCCGGCGCACGACGAAGGCCGGCATCCCGCGCAGGATGCCGGCCTTCGTCAGGCGTGGGACGCGAACACTAGTGGCTCGTGACGGACGTGCCCTTCTCCTCCTCGCCCGTGGGGGCGGGGGTCGATTCGCTGATGCCGACGTCGTGGCCCTCCTTCGGCTCGACGTCCTCGGCGTGCTCGACCGAGGCTGAGCCGTACGGGTACTGGTCGAGCACGACCGGGACGGCGACCTGCGTCGAGCCGCCGGGCGTGGCCTTGAGCGTCATGTCGATCTGGTCGCCCGGCTTCGAGTCGCCGATCGAGGCGACCTCGACGGGGCTGATCTTGGCGGAGCCGTTGCCGTTCGCCTTGCCGTCGAGGCGCACGCTCTGGCCTGCGGGAACGGTGACCTGCGTGTCGTTGCCCGCGACGGAGAGCGTCAGTTGACGATCTTCGTTCGCCTTGTTGTAGACGAGGCCCTCGAGAGCACCCTTGTGCGTCTTGTCGTCGTTGACGATGAGCAGGTTGACGGCCTTGAGGTCGCCCACCGTGGCAGAGACACCGTCAGCGGGGTCGTACTGCAGCTCCGTCGTGTACGGGTTGATGACCTGGCCGCAGCCGGTCAGGGTGGCGCCGAGCGTCACGGCGGCAAGAAGCACGCCTGCGCGGCGGCGCTGGGGGTTCATGATTCGTCGCGTCACGTGCCCAAGAGTATCGCCACCGCCGCGCGCATGCGCGCACCGGGTGCAGAGGTGACCGAATCGACACACAACTTTCTCGCCGTTCGCCGCGTGTCGCGCACCGCACGCACCTGCGAGGGGGCCTCATCAGGGTGTGCTATGGGCCGGTGGCGAGGTTGGAGACGCCGTCGTTTTGCCCGGAATGGCGCGGCTGCGTGGTATTCTTGGGGTCGCGAAAGGGGCTATTACCACATGGAATTCAAAGTCGGCGAGACCGTCGTTTACCCGCACCATGGAGCCGCCACGATCGAAGAGATCAAGGTGCGCAAGATCAAGGGCGAGGACAAGCAGTACCTCGTGCTCAACGTGGCTCAGGGCGACCTGACCATCGAAGTCCCTGCAGAGAACTGCGACCTCGTCGGCGTGCGTGACGTGGTCGACAAGGCCGGCCTCGAGAAGGTGTTCGAGGTGCTGCGCGCCGAGCACACCGAGGAGCCGACCAACTGGTCGCGCCGGTACAAGGCAAATCTCGAGAAGCTCGCCTCCGGTGACGTCATCAAGGTCGCCGAGGTCGTGCGCGACCTGTGGCGCCGCGACCAGGATCGCGGCCTGTCCGCCGGCGAGAAGCGCATGCTCGCCAAGGCCCGCCAGATCCTCGTCTCCGAGCTGGCGCTCGCCGAGCACACGAACGAGGACAAGGCCGAAGCCACGCTCGACGAGGTCCTCGCGTCCTGAACGCCGGAGCCGTCGTCGTCGCCGCCGGGCTCGGCACCCGTCTCAAGGCGGGCCGACCCAAGGCGCTCGTGACGCTGAGGGGGGCTCCCCTCGTGACGCACGCCGTCCGCCGCATCCTCGCGGGGGGCGGCGTGTCGCACGTCGTCGTCGTCACTCCGGCGACGCACGAGAGCGACTTCGACGAGGCTCTCGCCGAGTTCGACCCCACCCTCGTCACGCGCGTCGGCGGCGGCGCGGAGCGCAGCGACTCGGTGCGGGCGGGCCTTGCCGCGCTCGATGCGTCGTGCGACGCCGTTCTCGTCCACGACGCAGCGCGGTGCCTTGCGCCGCCGTCGCTCGTGGCTCGGGTGCTGGCGGCCCTCGACGACGGCGCTGACGCGGTCGTGCCGGGCGTCGCCGTCGTCGACACGATCAAGCTCGTCGAGGCGCGGGAGGCACAGACGGTCGTCGCCTCGACTCCCGCACGCGCCGCGTTGCGCGCGATCCAGACACCGCAGGGCTTTCGGCGCTCGGCGCTGCTCGCGGCCCACGCCTGCGGCGCCGACGCCACCGACGACGCCGCGCTCGTCGAGCTCGCAGGAGCGGACGTCGTCGTCGTCGCCGGTGACGATCTCGCCCTCAAGGTGACGACGCCGCTCGACATGGTGCTGGCCGAGCACCTGCTCGCCGCGGACGATGCCGTCGCCGGCGAGGTCACCGACACCCACCCGAGAGGTCAGTCATGACGCACCCCGTCTCATCGTCCGGTCGGCCTGAGTCGCCGGTGTCGATGTCGTTGCCGCGCACCGGGATCGGTGTCGACATCCACCCGCTCGCCGACGACGAGCGGGAGCTGTCCCTCGCAGGTCTGACATGGCCGGGGGAGCGTGGCATCGAAGGTCACTCGGACGGCGACGTCGCCTCGCACGCCCTGTGCGACGCGCTCTTCTCGGCTGCCGGGCTGGGCGACCTGGGGCAGCACTTCGGCGTCGACCGCCCCGAACTCGCCGGCGCCCGCGGCGTGACGCTGCTCGCCGAGACGGCGCGCCTCGTGCGCGAGGCCGGGTACGAGATCGGCAACGTCGCCGTGCAGATCGTCGGAAACCGCCCCAAGATCGGATCGCGTCGCGACGAGGCCCAGGCCGCGCTCTCGGATGCGCTCGGCGGCGCGGTCGTCTCGGTCAGCGGCACGACGAGCGACGGGCTCGGCTTGACGGGCCGAGGCGAGGGAATCGCGGCCATCGCGACCGCGCTCATCGTGCCGCGCGCCTGAGGCGTCACCCGTTCGAGCTGTGTCACGCCGTGACGGCGGCTTCCTGATTCCCCGCCTCGGGGCGTCGAAACCCTTGTGATGACGGGGTTGTCAGCGCCGGGGACTACATTGGAACCAAAGTCGGGCACATGCGCCGAGGCCACCTCGAAGCGGTGCACCGACCCGTCGAGCCACCTTCCACACGAGGAGATCTTTCGATATGTCCCAGACGGTCAAGGGCGTCATCGCCCGCAGCAAGAACGCCCCGGTCGAACTCGTCGACATCGTCGTGCCCGACCCCGGCCCCGGTGAGGTGGTCGTCGACGTCGAGGCGTGCGGCGTCTGCCACACCGACCTGTCGTACCGCGACGGCGGCATCAACGACGAGTTCCCGTTCCTGCTCGGCCACGAGGCGGCCGGGCGCGTCGAGAAGATCGGCGAGGGCGTGACGAACGTCGAGGTCGGCGACTTCGTCGTGCTCAACTGGCGCGCCGTGTGCGGCGAGTGCCGTGCGTGCAAGAAGGGTCAGCCCTGGTACTGCTTCGACACGGCCAACGCGACGCAGAAGATGACGCTGGCCGAGGACGGCACGGAGCTGACGCCCGCTCTCGGGATCGGCGCGTTCATCGACAAGACTCTCGTCGCCGCCGGCCAGTGCACGAAGGTCGAGGAGTCCGACGCAGCCGCGGTCGGCCTGCTCGGCTGTGGCGTCATGGCCGGGTTCGGTGCGGCCGCCAACACCGGCCAGGTCGAACGCGGTGAGTCCGTCGCCGTCATCGGCTGCGGTGGGGTGGGGTGCGCGGCCATCGCCGGTGCCGAGATCGCCGGTGCGGCGCGCATCATCGCCGTCGACATCGACGACGCGAAGCTCGAGACGGCGAAGAAGTTCGGCGCGACCCACACGATCAACTCGAAGAACGTCGACGCCGTCGAGAAGATCCGCGAACTCACCGGCGGGTTCGGCGCCGACGTCGTCATCGACGCCGTCGCACGCCCCGAGACGTACGAGCAGGCGTTCTACGCCCGTGACCTCGCCGGCCGCGTCGTCATGGTCGGCGTGCCGACGCCCGATCTGAAGATCGAACTGCCGATGATCGAGATCTTCGGTCGCGGTGGCGCGCTCAAGTCGAGCTGGTACGGCGACTGCCTGCCCGAGCGCGACTTCCCGGCGCTCGTGGCCCTCTACAAGCAGGGCCGCTTCGACCTCGACGCCTTCGTCACCGAGCGCATCGGCATCGACGCCGTCGAGTCGGCGTTCGAGAAGCTGCACGAGGGTTCGGTGCTGCGTTCGGTGGTGGAACTGTGAGCGCCCCCGCGGGCCCGGAAGTCGTCGTCGCCGACGGCGGTCTGCGCATCGAACGCGTCGTCACCTCCGGCACCTTCGAGCTCGACGGCGGTAAGTGGGACGTCGACAACAACGTCTGGCTCATCGGCGACGACGAGCAGGTGATCGTCGTCGACCCGGCTCACGAGGCGGCGCCCATCCTCGACGCCGTCGCGGGCCGCGAGGTCGTTGCCATCGTGTGCACGCACGCCCACAATGACCACATCACGGCCGCCGCCGACGTGCGCGCCGCGACAGGTGCGCCCGTCCACCTGCACCCGGGCGACCGCGTGCTGTGGGACATGACGTACGACTGGGCGCCCGACGAGTCGCTGAGCGACGGGGACGAGCTGCGGGTCGCAGGGGCCACCCTGCGCGTCATCCACACCCCGGGGCATGCGCCGGGCGCGTGTTGTCTGTACCTCGAGGCGCTCGACGTCGTGTTCACGGGCGACACGTTGTTCCAGGGCGGCCCCGGTGCGACCGGTCGGTCGTACTCGGACGAGGACACGCTGCTCGCCTCGATCCGCGCGTCGTTGTTCACGCTGCCGGGCCACACCACCGTCCTGACGGGCCACGGTGAAGCGACGAGCATCGCGGCCGAGGGCGCCACGATCGGAGCTGGGTCCGAGCAGTGAGCATCCGAGGGTGACCCGCGTGTTCCTGCGCGGTGGTTCGACGGACGTGGCGCAGACTGGGAGGATGCGTCGCCCATCGAGCCTGCCCCTCGCCCACACCCGCCCCGATCGTCGCCTCGTGCACACCGGGGCGATCCTGGTCGGCGTCATCACGCTGGGGGCCGTCGGCGCCGGATGCTCCTCGGACGCGAATCACTCGGCGCCCGCGGCGAACGTGTCGTCGGGCGCTGGGGGTTCGGCGTCGGGAACGCACTCGGGCGCTGAATCGCCCGGGTCGTCGACGAGTTCGTCGAGTGCCGCGCCTGCGGCGACCATCACCATCGCCTCGAACGTCGCCCAGGGCTCGCCCCTGGGGTTGTCGCAGCCGGTGACGGTGAGTGCGAAGGGCGCCGATTCGAGCCCGGCACAGGTCACGGACGTCACCGTCACCGACGCGGCGGGCAAGAGCGTCGAGGGCAACTACGACGCGAGCGCGGGCACCTGGACGCCGGCCGGCCTGTTGACCAAGAGCGGCTCGTACACCGTAACGGCCACGGCCGAGACCTCGGACGGGCAGAGCGCGACGAACTCGCGGACCCTCCTCGCCGCCGCAAACGGTGCGAGCACGACCGGCCTCTACGCCGTCACGCCGTTCAAGCGCTCGAACGTCGGCAACGCTCAGCCGGTCGTGCTGACGTTCAGCCAGGCCGTGCCGCAGGCGCAGCGCGCCGAGGTCGCCAAGCGGTTCACCGTGAAGGACACGGCGAATGTGGAGGGCGCGTGGCGTTGGGTCAGCCCGACGCGCCTCGACTACCGCCCGAAGAACAAGTGGCCGGTCGGCGACAGCGTCACTGTCACCGGCTCGATCCAGGGCATGCCGATCGGCCAGACCTGGGGCGCGGGCACGCTCGGTGACGTCGGCTTCGACGTCACCTCCGACCTCGAGGCGGTGTACGACCCCGCGACGCACGAGGTCACCGTCAGCGAGGGTGGCAAGGTCACCCGCGTCATGAAGTCGGGTGGTGGCAAGAAGGGCTTCGAGAGCCTCAACGGCAAGATGGTCGTGACGGGCAAGGAGCGGACGGTACGCATGACGTCGTGCAGCGTCGGCATCTCCTGCACGCCCGGCGAGGCGAACTACTACGACGAGCAGATCAACAACGCCGTTCAGGTCTCCGAATCGGGCACCTACCTGCACGCCGCACCCTGGGACGACCTCATCGGCAAGGCGGACACATCGCACGGATGCTTCCACCTGTCGGCCGCCGACGCGAAGTGGTTCTACGACAAGGTGCTGCCCGGCAACCTGTTCGTCTCCAAGGGCACGAACAACCCCGTCTCCGTGACGAACGGCGAGGGCGACTGGAACCTCACCTGGCAGCAGTGGATCTCCTGAGCCACTGATCGACGCTGCGCCGCTCGATGGTGGGCAGGCGCTCGGGCGGGGCGTCAGGGCTGCGCGTCGCCGATAGACTGTGCGGCGTGAGCCTGCAGATCTTCGACACCGCCACGCGCGAACTGCGCGACTTCGAACCAGTTGAGCCCGGCAAGGTCGGCATCTACATCTGTGGGCTGACGACGCAGGGTTCGCCGCACATCGGTCACCTGCGCTTCGCCGTCGCGTTCGACGTGCTGCGCAACTGGCTGACGCGCGGTCACGGCTACGACGTCACGCTCGTGCGCAACGTCACCGACATCGACGACAAGATCCTGCGCAAGTCCGCGGAGGCGGGGGAGCCCTGGTTCGCGTGGAGCTACCTTCACGAACGTGAGACGAGCGACGCGCTCGACATCCTCGGCGTTCAGCGACCGACGTACGAGCCGCGCGCGACAGGGCACGTCACCGACATGGTCGAACTCATGGAACTGCTCATCGAACGCGGCCATGCCTACCCGGCAGCCGACGATTCGGGCGACGTCTACTTCGACGTCAAGAGCTTCGACGAGTACGGCGCGCTGACGCGGCAGAAGCTCGACGACATGGAAGACGCCGCTGACGCCGACCCGCGTGCGAAGCGCGACCCCCGCGACTTCGCGCTGTGGAAGGGCCGCAAGGCCGACGAGCCGGCGTCCGCGAACTGGCCGACGCCGTGGGGTGAGGGGCGCCCCGGCTGGCACCTCGAGTGCTCCGCGATGGCGCGTCGTTGGCTCGGTGACACGTTCGACATCCACGGCGGCGGCATCGACCTGCGCTTCCCGCACCACGAGAACGAGCAGGCGCAGTCACGCGCCGCAGGTCTCGGTTTCGCGCGCTACTGGATGCACAACGGCTGGGTGACGCTGAGCGGCGAGAAGATGAGCAAATCGCTCGGCAACACGCTGTCCGTCACGGAGCTGACGAAGACGGTGCGTCCGCTCGTGCTGCGCTACTACCTCGGCTCGGTGCACTACCGTTCGACGATCGAGTACACGTCCGATTCGCTGGCGGAAGCGAATGCCGCCGTCGAGCGCATCGAGGGCTTCCTGCGTCGCGCCCTCGGCGAGGACGCCGTCCTGACGAGCGCCGACCTCGCCGACGTCGAACTGCCCGAGGCGTTCGTCGCGACGATGGACGACGACCTCAACGTCTCCGGCGCGCTCGCAGCGTGCTTCGACGCCATCCGCGAGGGCAACACCGCCATCGACGAGGCCGATGTGCGGCGCGTCGAAGAGCTCGCGCTGCAGGTCGCCGCGATGACCGACGTCCTCGGCGTCAACCCGCTCGACCCGAAGTGGTCGGGCAACGGATCGGCCGGCGGTGACGAGACGAAGCGTGCGCTCGGCGCGCTCGTCGACGCTCTCGTCGAGCAACGCAAGACCGCACGTGCGGCGAAGGACTTCGCGACAGCAGACATCATCCGCGACCAGCTGGCCGACGCCGGCGTCGTGGTCGAAGACACCCCCGACGGCGCCCGCTGGAGCGTGGCGCGTACGGGTCGAAAGGACAACTACTGATGCCAGGCAACTCATCGCGCCGCGGTGCGATCCGCAAGGGAGCGTCGAAGAAGGGCGCGACGACCGGCAGCGGCGGTCAGCGCCGACGCGGGCTCGAGGGCAAGGGCCCGACGCCGCGCGCGGAGGAGCGCCCGAACCACAAGGCGTACAAGTCGGCGCAGCGCTCCGGCGCCGCCAAGAACGCGCCCAACGCGCGACGTTCGAGCGGTGCGCGCCGCGACCGGACGTCGAGCGAGATCATCGCCGGGCGCAACTCGGTGCTCGAGGCGTTGCGTGTCGGCGTGCCTGCCGCGACGCTGTACGTCGCGAGCCGCATCGACTCCGATGACCGCGTGCGCGAGACGCTCAAGATCGCGCAGGAGCAGGGCGTCGCGATGCTCGAGACGCCGCGCGGTGAACTTGATCGGCTCACGGACGGCGCGGTGCACCAGGGCCTCGCGCTGCAGGTGCCGCCGTACGAGTACGCGCATCCGAGCGACCTCATCGACCCCGAACTGCCCGGCACGCCGCTCGTCGTCGCGCTCGACGGCATCACCGATCCCCGCAACCTCGGCGCCATCGTGCGTTCGACGGCGGCGTTCGGCGGCCACGGCGTCGTCATCCCGCAGCGTCGCAGCGCGGGCATGACCGCGTCGGCGTGGAAGACATCGGCGGGCGCCGCGGCACGCATCCCCGTCGCGCAGGCGAGCAACCTGACGGCCGCGCTCAAGGAGTTCAAGAAGGCGGGCTTCTTCGTCATCGGCCTCGACATGGACGGTGACGTTGACCTGCCCGGCCTCGAGCTCGCCGACCGGCCGCTCGTCGTCGTCGTCGGCTCCGAGGGCAAGGGCCTGTCGCGTCTCGTCAGCGAGACGTGCGACCAGATCGTCTCTGTGCCGATGAGCTCCGCGGTCGAGTCGCTCAACGCCGGCATCGCGACGTCCGTGACGCTGTATCAGGTGGCCGTCAACCGCGGGCTGGGCTCGACGCGCTGAGCCCCGGAGGTCGGATGCGGGAGGCTCCCAGCCCCGTATCGTGGTACGTCCAGGCACCATGATGAACGAGAGGGAGACCTTCACGATGTCGAACCACGACTCCTACGACGGATACCAGCCCGGCGACGGCCAGAACCCCGGTCACTACGGTCAGCCGCACCAGTACGACCAGACCGGTGACCAGGGGCAGTACGGGCAGTACGGTCAGCCGCACCAGAGCCAGTCGAACCAGTACGGCGCCCACACGTCCTACGACCAGACGCAGGCCAACCCCACGGCCGGCGCCCAGGCGTACGGGCAGCAGGTGCCCGCTGATCAGTCCTTGTCGGGCGCCGGGTTCTTCAAGGCGCTGTTTGACTTCTCGTTCTCGACGTTCATCACGCCGAAGATCGTCAAGTTCGCCTACGCCATCTCCGTCGGCGCTCTGGGGCTGTTGTGGGTCTTCATGGTGATCGGCGGCTTCGCGGACAACGCGGCGTCGGGTTTGCTCGCTCTCATCATCGGCCCCGTCCTCATCTTGCTGTACCTCGTCTTCATCCGGATGACGCTCGAGTTCTACGTCGCGATCGTTCGCATGAGCGAGGACATCCACCAGCGTCTGCGCTGACGCGTTCCCTGACGCGAAACGGCCCGGTTCCCTCGGAGAGGGGAACCGGGCCGTTTCACGTCGGGCGAGCTCGAGGCTCGCTCGCGGTGGGCGGGCGTCAGTCGCCGCGCACCACGATCGTGTGGACAATCTTGTCGTGCAGCGTCTGCTTGGTGTCATCCCACAGCGGCCACAGCAGGTCGACGATGAGCAGGAGTCCGCCGCTGATACCGCCGGCGACGGCTTCGAGCAGGTAACGCCCGAAGCCGACACCGGCGCCCGTCGGCTGACCCGTGCGCTCGTCGACGACCTTGAGGTGCAGCATCTTCTTGCCGAGGCTCTGGCCAGTCCTGCCCTGACGGATGGCGCGGTTCCAGAGGTTGAACAGCAACGCGACGAGCGGACCGAGCAGCGCCAACGCGACACCGCCGCCGGAGACGTTGTGCAGCGTCGAGTTGCCGTTGATGTCTTCCACCGAGTAGCTGTCCTTGAACGCCAGCCACAATCCGAGACCGGAGATGACGATCATCGGGACGGCCGACAGCAGGCTGTCGATGAGGTAGGCGCCCACGCGCGACCCCCATGAACCGTAGGGCGCGGACCCCGCCCGTCGAGCGGGCGCACCGTACTGCTGCCCCTGATATGGCTGGTTCTGGTACGGCTGGCCGGGCTGCGGCGCACCCTGGTAGCCCTGCGGTTGGTACGGCTGGCCCTGGTACTGCTGGTACTGGGGGCCCGGCTGCGACTGCGCGCCGCTGCCGTACCCCTGGGCGCCACCGTGCTCGGGCGGCGGAACGTAGGGGTCGTATCCGTTGCTCATGTCCGTTCCTTCTCGTCAGGCGTCGTTGGCGGGTGGGCCGCTCAGGCCGTGCGGACGACGAGCGAGTGGACGGCCTTGTCGTGCCACGTCTGGTTCTTGTCGTCCCACAGCGGCCACAGGTAGTTGAGCAGGGGGATGAAGAACAGCAGCGGGATCAGCTGCGACGGCAGCGAGATCAGGATGTCGACGGCGAGGCGGCCGAGACCACGGCCGACACCCAGGTACTGGCCGGTCCGCTCGTTGATGACGCCGATCTTGAGCACCTTCTTGCCAATGCTCTGGCCTCGCTTGCCCTGCAGGTATCCCTCGTTCCAGAGACGGAACAGCAGACCGAGCAGCGTGCCCGCGCCCATGAACGCCCAGGCCCGGTCCGTGAAGGGATCGGTGGGGTCGGCGCCCGGCGCGTCCCAGCCGTCCTTGAGGAAATCTCCGGTGCCGAGCGCGATGCCGACGCAGATGATGGTCGGCAGGATCGTGATGAACCAGTCCAGCAACGCCGCACCGACACGCGAACCCCAGCTCGCGAGGATCGGCATGTTCGGTGCGCCCTGACCGTACTGCTGGGCGTAGCCCGGTGCGCCGTAGGCGTCCGGCCGGCCGTAGCCGCCGCCGTACTGCTGGCCCGCGTCACCGTACTGCTGGGCAGGCTGGCCGTAGCTCTGTTCCTGGTATTCCTGCTGGCCGTAACCCTGCTGGTCATGGCTCGGCTGTCCGTAAGCAGGCTGGCCCTGCGGCGCGCCGCCGTACTGGCCCGGCTGCGCGGCGGGGTCGTGCGGATTCTGACCGTACGGCTGGCTGCCGTATCCATTCGTGTTGTTGCTCATGATGATTCCCTCCTGTGCTCCTTCGCACACGAGGTTACCGGGGCGCCGCGCTCAGCGCGCGGTCATCTGCAGGGGCGTTGCGTCGGGGGCGATGACGTTCTGCTCGTCCGGTTTCGTTGGCAGGATGTTCTCGACGTAGTCGGCGACGGCTTCCTCGATCGTCACGCCACGCTGCAGACGCTCCGACATGTACCAGCGGTGCTCGAGCACCTCGTGGAACATCTCGGCTGGTTCGAGCTTCTGACGCAACTGCGGCGGTACCGTGCGGGTGATCGGTTCGTAGATCGTCGCGAGCCAGTCATGCGCGACGGCGCGTTCGTCGTCGCTCTGGCGGTTCTTGCTCGCCGTGAAGCTGACGAGGTCGTTGAGCAGTCGTCGCGCCTGGTTCTCGCCGACCTCGAGACCGGTGAGGTGACGCAGGCGGCGCGTGTGGTAGCCGGCCTCGACGATCTGGGGCTTGATCGACATCGTCGTGCCGTCGATGTCGGTCGTGATGTCGAGCTCGCCGACGTCGAATCCGAGGTCGTTCAGCGAGCGGATGCGCTGTTCGACGCGCCACGCGTCCGAGGCGTCGAAACGCTCGGCCTGCGTGAGTGCCTCCCACAGCTCGTGATAGCGCTCGACGATCGTGTTGCTCACCTCGATGGGGTCCATGTCGTCGGGCACCATGCCGCCAGCCTGCAGATCCATCAGCTCCCCGGCGATGTTGACCTGCGCGATGTCGAGGTCGTGCTCGCGCTGGCCCTTCGACAGCTTCTCGCGCAGCTCACCGGTCTCCGCGTCGACGAGGTAGGCGGCGAACTCGCCCGCGTCACGACGGAACAGGGCGTTCGACAGTGACACATCACCCCACCAGAAACCGACGAGGTGCACCTTGACGAGCAGGACCGCGAGGGCGTCGATGAGGCGGGTCGCCGCGTCCGGGCGCAGCGTCTGGCTGATCATCGCGCGGTACGGCAGCGAGAACTGCAGGTGCCGCGTCAGCAGGCACGCGTCGAGCGGTTCGCCGTGCACGTCGGTGCGTCCGGTGACGACGGCGATCGCCTCGACGCACGGTAGGTGCAGGCGCCGCAGCTGCTTGAGCATCGCGTACTCGCGCAGCGCGATGTCGGCCTTGATCTCCTTGACGGCGAGGATGCGGCCGTCGACCTTCGCGAAGCGGACGATGTGACGCGAGATGCCGCGCGGCAGTGCCGCGAGTTGATCCTCTGGCCACTGCTCGAGGGGCACGCTCCACGGCAGTGCGAACAGCGCGGGGTAGGGGCGTGCTGCCTTGATGTCGAGTGCCACCTCGTCATCCTCCCACCGCGCGGGGGCGGCTGCCTGCATCCGCGTGACGGTGTGTTTCACCCGAAACGGTGCGTCGGCCACCCGTCGATACGTCGAGCGGACGATGGCCGCTCGCCATCGTCCGCTCGATCGTCATGTCAGCCCCTCGCGGGTGCGCGTTCAGTCGTTGATGCGCTCGCCGGTCTCGACGTCGAAGAGGTGGATGTGATCGGTCTTCGGCGCGAAGTACAGCGTGTCGCCCTTCATCGGGGGGCGGCGGCCGTCGACGCGGGCCATGACCTGCTGGTCCTCGCCCTCAACGGTCGTCTTGCCGTAGACGTACGCGTCGGCGCCGAGCTCCTCGACCATGACGACGTCGACCTCGAGACCCGCGTCGGACGGCGCGAGGTCCTCCGGGCGGATGCCGAGCGTGACACGGTTCGAACCGGGGCGGGCGTCCGCGGGCAGCGGAATCGACGCGGTACCGAGCAGCACCTTGTTGTCCTTGACCGGCACCTCGAACAGGTTCATCGCGGGGCTGCCGATGAAGCCCGCGACGAAGACGTTCTTCGGGTGGTCGTACATGTTGCGCGGCGTGTCGCACTGCTGCAGCAGACCGTCCTTGAGGACAGCGACGCGGTCACCCATCGTCATGGCCTCGACCTGATCGTGGGTGACGTAGACGGTCGTCACGCCGAGACGACGCTGCAGGTCGGCGATCTGCGTGCGCGTCTGCACGCGCAGCTTGGCGTCGAGGTTCGACAGTGGCTCGTCCATGAGGAACACCTGCGGCTGACGCACGATTGCGCGACCCATCGCGACGCGCTGACGCTGGCCACCCGACAGGTCCTTCGGCTTGCGCTCGAGGTACTGCGTGAGGTCGAGGATCTGCGCGGCCTCCTCGACGCGCTTGCGGATCTCGCCCTTGTCGACGCCGGCGATCTTGAGCGCGAAGCCCATGTTGTCAGCGACGCTCATGTGCGGGTAGAGCGCGTAGTTCTGGAACACCATCGCGACGTCGCGATCCTTCGGCGACAGCGCCGTGACGTCGCGTCCGTCGATGAGGATGCGGCCGCTCGTCACCTCTTCCAGGCCGGCGAGCATGCGCAGCGAGGTCGACTTGCCGCAGCCCGACGGGCCGACGAGGACGAGGAACTCGCCGTCGGCGATCTCGATGTTGAGGTCGCTGACGCTGGGACGATCGGCCCCGGGGTAGGTGAGGGTGACGTTGTCGTACGTGACGGTTGCCATGGGGTTTTCCTTAGCGCTCACCGGCAGGAACGTGCCGGACGATCCGTTGTGAACGGGCGGCGCACGGATGTGACGCCGCACACAGCATGCCTGATGGGAGTGGCTCTTGACCAGCCCTTCTGCACATTTGTTTCCGTAGCGCTCATCTGAGCGCCCCGTCTCGAGGGGTAGGTGGGTCGATCTGCATGCTCGCTCGGCCCTGCCTATCACCCGGTCAACGCTCCTTGATCAAATCGTGACCGTGGAAAACTTTGCAGACCCTGAGTACACGCTGCATGCTGTGAAGCAGGCCACACTCGAGGTGTGGCCCTGAACAATCGGAGCACTCATGACCAAGCGCAGTGTGGCTGTCGCATTCGCGGGCGTCCTCGCCCTCTCCGTCTCCGCGTGCGGCGGCGGCTCGTCCTCGTCCGACTCGTCGAAGAGCGACACCTCTGCGGCTTCGTCGAAGTCCGGCGACGCGAAGGCGTCGGGCAGTGCTGCCGCCGGCAGTGACGTCAACGCCAAGGACCCGAAGCGTGACGCCAACGCCGACCTCGTCATCTGGGCTGACGGCACCGCGGCCCCCGTCGTCTCCAAGCTCGCGAAGCAGTTCGCGGACGAGAACGACGTCAAGGTTTCCGTCCAGGTCTCGACGGACGTGCGCGGCAACTACGGCACGGCCTTCAAGGCGGGCCAGGCCCCCGACGTCATCGTCGGCGCTCACGACTGGATGGGTGAGCTCGTCTCCAACGGCTCCGTCGCGCCCGTGCAGATCCCCGCCAACGTCGCTTCCGGCTTCAACAAGGAGGCCATCGCCGCGACGAAGTACAACAACCAGTCCTACGGCGTGCCCTACGCCGTCGAGAACATGGCGCTCGTGCGCAACACCGACATGGTCAAGGACGCGCCGAAGACGATCGATGAGCTCGTCTCCACCGGTCAGAAGGTCGTCGACGAGAAGAAGGCGACGAACGTCCTCTCCCTCGAAATGGGCAAGCAGGGCGACGCCTACCACGGCATCCCGTTCCTCACCGGCTTCGGCGGCGGCATCTTCGGCACGAAGGCCAACGGCGACTACGACGCGAGCAAACTGCTCGTCAACTCGCCCGAGAGCCTCAAGGGCGCCAACCTGCTCGCCGAGCTCGGCAAGAAGAAGGTGCTGTCGACCAACGTCGACAAGACCAACGCTGATGCCCTGTTCGCCGACAAGAAGGCGCCGTACATCGTCACCGGCCCGTGGTCGCTGCCGACGTTCGACAAGGCCGGCATCAAGTACGAGGTCTCCTCGCTGCCCACCGTCGCCGGTGGCGGAAAGATGACGCCGTTCCTCGGCGTGCAGATGTTCTACGTCAGCTCGAAGGCGAAGAATGCGACCGTCGCTCAGACGTTCACCGCGTCCTTCCTCACCACCGCGGCCGCGCAGAAGGCGCTGTTCGAGGTCGGCAAGCGTCCGCCGGCACTGACGGCGGCGTACGACGAGGTCATCAAGTCCAACCCCGACGTCGCGAAGTGGGCCGAGGCCGGCAAGGGCGCGAAGCTCATGCCGAACATCCCCGCGATGAATGCCGTCTGGGGCCCGATGGGTCAGGCGATGGCCGACGTCATCTCCGGCAAGGCAGCCCCCGACGCCCGCTTCAATGCGGCGCAGAAGGAGATCGAGGCCGCCATCAAGGCCGGCAGCTGACGATCCACCCACGTCGCACCCGTGAGCCGGTGACCACGTCGGTCGCCGGCTCACGGCGCGTCGAGCGTCGACGACGACGCCCATCACGACAGGCCTGACGGCGCCCGCGAGGCGCCTCACGCCCCAGGCTGGTGCGGTGAGCACCGGTGAACGAATTCCCCGAGCGATGGAGAAGGACATGGCGACCCTCGCCGCCCCCGAGCAGACGTCGGGTCTGCCGCCAGCCAAGAGCCCCGTGTGGGCGCCGATCCTCAAGTGGGCGCTCGTCGCGGCCGCCGTCATCCTCTGCATCTATCTCGCGACGCAGCTGGCCGACAAGGGGTACGGCCTCGCCGTCGTCGGTGTCGCGTTCGTCGCGATGGCCGTGCTCGTCGTGTACGGCACGCGCCGCAACGTGCCCGCGAAGTATCTGTTCCCGGGCCTGATCCTGCTGCTCGGGCTGCAGGTGTGGCCCATCGTGTACACGGCCGCGACGTCGTTCACGAACTACGGCCAGGGCCACCTCGTCTCCAAGGAGGAGGCGACGAAGCAGGACATCGCCTACTCCGTCCAGCAGGTCGCGGGGTCGCCGACGTACGGGCTGTCGATCGCCGTCAAGGACGGCCAGGATGTGACGTCCGCGCCGTTGCACTTCCTGCTGACCGACGAGAAGGGCAAGCACTTCGTCGGTGACGCCAAGGGGTTGCAGCCGCTCACGGGCAAGACGGAGATGGGCATCGGCCACCTCAAGTCGGCCGAGGGCTATCGCGTCCTCAAGCTCGGCGAGGCGAACAAGCGCAAGGACCTCGCCAACTTCGCGGTGCCGACGAGTGACGGCCACGGCATCAAGGCCAGTGGCGTCTCGCAGGCGTTCGAGGGCGCGCCGACGCTGAAGTGGGACAAGACGAAGAACACCCTCACCGACTCCGCCACGGGCACGGTATATGTCGAGAAGGATGCACGCTGGGTGCCGCAGTCCGGCTCCGCGAGCCCGCTGCCGGTCGGGTGGAAGCAGGGCGTCGGGTTCAAGAACTACACCGACCTCGTGACGAACGACACGATTCGCAAGGGGTTCTTCGGCATCTTCGCGTGGAACATGGCGTTCGCCATCCTGTCGGTGCTGTCGACCTTCGTGCTCGGCATGCTGCTCGCGCTGCTGCTCAACGACCCGCGCATCAAGGGCCGCGCCATCTACCGCAGCCTGCTCATCCTGCCGTACGCCGTGCCCGTGTTCGTCTCCGCGCTCGTGTGGGCGTCGATGTTCAACCAGGACTACGGCCTCATCAACAACCTGACCGGCCTCGACATCGACTGGTTCGGCGACCCGTGGGCCGCGCGCGCCGCCATCCTGCTGACCAACCTGTGGCTGGGCTTCCCCTACATGTTCGTCGTGTGCACAGGCGCGCTGCAGTCGATCCCGGGTGACGTCATGGAGGCCGCACGCATCGACGGTGCCGGCCCGATCCGGACGCTGCGCTCCATCACGATGCCGCTGCTGCTCGTCGCGGTGGGCCCCCTGCTCATCGCGTCGTTCGCGTTCAACTTCAACAACTTCGGCCTCATCTACCTGCTGACCAAGGGCGGGCCGTTCGTCGGCGACGGCGCCCAGATCGGTTCGACCGACCTGCTCATCACCTACGCGTACCGTCTCGCGATCGACGGGACGAACCCGAACTTCGGTCTCGCATCCGCGGTCGCCGTCGTCATCTTCATCATCGTCGCGCTCCTGAGCTTCCCCGGCTTCCTGCGCAGCAAGGCCCTCGAGGAGGTCAACTGATGTCTGCCATGAACACCCCTGCGGCCGGCCTGCCCGAACCGGGAGCCGTGACCGGCGTGCCCGAAGCTGCTCCCGGTGGCACGCATGCTCGTGCGCCGCGCCTCGGTGGCGGCGTGTGGTGGCGCCACCTGCTCGCGCTGTGCGCGCTCGCCTTCGCGCTGTTCCCGATCCTGTTCCTGCTCTCGGCGGCACTCAACAAGGCGGGGACGCTGAGTTCTTCGACGCTGCTGCCTACGAGCTTCTCGCTCAACAACTTCTCCGACCTGTTCAGCAACGAGGCGCGACCGTTCGTCACCTGGTACAAGAACGCGCTGCTCATCGCGCTCGTCGGTTCGGTGTTCAGCGTCTTCATCGGCGCGTGCTCCGCGTTCGCGTTCTCGCGCCTGCGCTTCCGAGGCCGCCGGGCGATGCTGCTCGCGCTGCTGCTGCTGCAGATGTTTCCGGCGCTGCTCGCGTTCGTCGGCCTCTACATCACCTTCTCGAAGATCGGTGAGGTGATGCCCGCGTTCGGCCTCAACACCACGTGGGGGCTCATCCTCGTCTATCTGGGCGGCGCGATGGGATCGAACGTGTGGCTTCTCAAGGGTTACTTCGACACCGTTCCGAAGGAACTCGACGAGGCCGCGTTCGTCGACGGCGCCTCGCATGCCCGCGTGTTCTTCAGCCTGACGCTGCCGCTCGTGCGCCCGATCCTCGTCACGGTGTTCATGGTGTCGTTCGTCAGCCTGTTCGGCGAGTTCATGCTCGCGAGCATCTTCCTCACCGACGTCGACAAGCAGACCCTCGGCGTCGGCCTCTACGGCATGACGGTCGGCAACGACCGCAACGCCCTGTTCGGCCAGTTCTCGGCTGGTGCGCTGCTCAGCTCGATCCCGATCATGGCGCTGTACCTGGCCTTCCAGAAGCAGCTCATCGGTGGTCTCACCACCGGCTCGGTGAAGTGAACTCCTACCGTCGCGGCGCGACGGGAGCGGGCGCGTGAGCGCCACCGAGGACGCGGCGCTCAGGCGCGGCGGCGACGAATCGCCGCCGCGCCTGCAGCAGATCGCTGCTGCTGCGGGGGTCTCGCAGGCGACCGTCTCGCGCGTGCTCAACAACAAGGCCGGCGTCGCCGAGGCCACGCGCCGCAGCGTCCTCACCGCCGTCGACGTCCTCGGCTACGAACGCCCCGCGAGTCTGCGCCGCGCGGGGGCTGGCGCCATCGGCCTCGTCGTGCCCGAACTCGACAACCCGATCTTCCCCGCGCTCGCACAGGCCGTCACGACGCGGCTCGCGGCAGCGGGGTACACCGCCGTCCTGTGCCCGACGAGCGCCGGTGGGGTGCAGGAGGATGAGTACTTGTCGATGTTGCTGGAACGCGGCATCGCCGGGCTCATCCACGTCTCGGGGCGCCACGCCGACACGACGGCGTCGATCGCGCGCCATCAGGAACTCGTCGCGCAGGGCCTGCCCGTCGTCCTCGTCAACGGCCACCGCGACGACCTCGCCGTCACGTCGTTGTCGACGGACGACCACGTCGCGGTGCGCCTCGCCGTCAGCCACCTGCTGAGTCTGGGGCACCGCCGGCTCGGTCTGGCCGTCGGGCCGGCACGCTACACCCCGTCGATCCGCAAGCTGACGGCGTTCCGCGACGCCGCGGCCGAGTTCGGGTTCGAGGCGCTCGTCGAACACACGTGGTTCAGCGTCGAGGGCGGCGAACTCGCGGGAACGCAGCTCACCGCGCGGGGCGCGAGCGGCATCATCTGCGGCTCGGACCTCATGGCGCTCGGCGTCATCCGCGGAGCGCGTCACGCGGGCTTGGACGTGCCGAGGGAGCTCTCCGTCGTCGGTTTCGACGGCTCGGCGATGACGGAGCACACCTCGCCGCCGCTGACGACGGTGCGCCAGAACGTCCCCGCGCTCGCCGACGGCGCCGTCGACACGCTGCTCGACCAGATCCGTGGGCTCGCAGCGGCCGCGCCGTGCGCCCGTGAGCTGGTGCTCGCGCCCGACCTCGTCGTGCGCGCCTCTACCGGCCCGCCTCCGGTGCGCTGACGGCGCCCTTACCGGCGTCGGCGTCGTCTCGGACGTCGGCGTCGTCTCGTGGCGCGTCGCGCCGCGCCTTCGTCAGCGCGCCGAGCAGAGCGTCGAGCAGCGGCGGGACGTCGGTGCAGCCGGGGACGCGGTGCGCTGCGGCGGTGTCGCCGTCGCCGACCTTGACGCCGATGTCGCTTCCCGCGCGCAGCGTCGTGAACACCGTCTCGTCGGTGACGTCGTCGCCCAGGTAGAACGTCGCACGCAGGTTGCGCTCGGCGGCGAGGGCCGCGAGTGCCGCGCCCTTCGACACGTCGAGCACCGACAGTTCGACGACGGCCTTGCCGCGCATCGCGTGGACGCCCGGGACATCCTGCGGGACGGCGAGCGCCGCGCAGGTCGCGCGCTCGGCCTCGTCCTCGTCCATGCCGCGGGTGTGCAGGACGACGCCGGCCGGCTTGTACTCGACGCGTGTCGCGGGCAGTCGTTCGGCGATCGTCTCGAGCGCGTGGGTGGCGCCGTCGAGGGCGGCGCGCTCGACGTCGCTCAGCGCGCTGCCGCCCGAGGCGGCGGAGCCGAGGGTGGTCGAGATCTCTGCGCCGTGGCTGCCGATGAGGACAATGGGGGAGGACTCGTCGATCCCCGTCAGCGCGCGCAGGGTGGCGAGGTCACGACCCGATGCGAGTGCGACGCTCACGCCCGGTAGCGCCGCCATCGCACTGAGTGCCTCGATCGTGCCCGGTTGCGGGCGGGCGCTCGCGGGGTCGAGGACGATCGGCGCGAGCACCCCGTCGAAGTCGGAGGCGACGAGCACGTCACCGCGGCGCGCGAAAGCACCCAGCTCCTCGCGTGACGGCGGCCGCAGCGGCGTCGCGGTCACGATGCGGCCTGCGTCGACGGCGCCTTCGGGGCGGCCTCGAGGCTCGCGAGGTAGTTCTTCGCCCACTGCTGCACCGAGTTCTCGCTCACGAGGGCACGCATCGAGTCCATCCGCTGACGACGCTGGGGCGCCGGCGCGTCGACGGCCTTCATGATCTGCTGCTTGAGACCCGCGATGTCGTGCGGGTTGCACAGGTAGGCGTCGCTCAGTTCCGTCGCGGCGCCGGTGAACTCGGACAGCACGAGCGCCCCGTCATCGGCGCAGCACGTCACGTACTCCTTCGCGACGAGATTCATGCCGTCGCGCAGCGGCGTGACGAGCATGATGTCGGCGGCCGCGAACATCGCCGCCATCTCCTCGCGGTCGAACGAGCGGTGCAGGTACGTGAGCGCCGTCGCGCCGATGCTCGAGAAGTCACCGTTGATACGCCCGACCGTCAGCTCGATCTGGTCACGCAGATCCATGTACGCCTTGACGCGCTCGCGGCTCGGCGTCGCGACCTGGATGAGTTTGTGCTTGCTCGGGTCGAGGCGCTCGTCGGCGAGCAGTTCGCCGAACGCCTTGAGGCGGTGACGGATGCCCTTCGTGTAGTCGAGGCGATCGACGCCCAGCAGGATCTTCTCCGGGTTGCCGAGCTGCTCGCGGATCTCACGCGCCCGCGCCTGCACCGAATCCGACTCGACGATCTCGCGCAGCCCCTCGACGTCGATCGAGATCGGCACCGCGGCTGCGCGCACCTGACGTTCGCCTAGGTCGACGACGTCGCCCGTCACGTCGAGGTCGAGGTACTGACGCACCGCGCGCAGGAAGTTGCCCGCGTCCTCGGTGCGCTGGAAACCCAGGAAGTCGGCGCCGAGCAGCCCCTCGAGGATCTCCTCGCGCCCGGGCAGCTGCGCGAACAGCTCGACGGCGGGGAAGGGGATGTGGTTGAACCAGCCGATGCGCAGGTCGGGGCGCATCTCGCGCAGCATCTCCGGCACGAGCTGCAGCTGATAGTCGTGCACCCACACCGTCGCGCCCTGCGCGGCGACCTCGGCGCAGGCGTTCGCGAAGCGACGGTTGACGCGGCGATACACCGAACGCCAGCTGCGACGGAACGTCGGCGTGATGATGACGTCGTGGTAGACGGGCCACAATGTGTCGTTGCTGTGGCCCTCGTAGTAGTCGGCGACCTCCTGCTCCGACAGCGCGACCGGGTGCAGGTGCATGCCGCCGTCGTCGAACGGTTCGGGCGCCTCACCCGGCTCGCCCGCCCAGCCGACCCAGGCGCCGTCACGCCCACGCATGACGGCGTCCATCGCGGTGACGAGGCCGCCGGGGGAGCGGCGCCACTGCGACTCGCCGTCCGGCGTCGTCACGCGGTCGACGGGCAGCCGGTTGGCCGCGACGACGAAGTCGTAGGTCTCGCTCATCGGAAAGTTCCTTCGCTCATCGGTGCGCGGGACGAACAGGTGCGGCGTGCGCTCGAATTCGGCGGGGCGCCGGGGCCGTTCGCGTCTTCGTCACGAGCCTATCGCGGGCGGCGGGGGCGTGCCGGGCCGCGTCGATCCAGCACTTTGTCATGTGCGCGGCCTACCGTGGAGCCATGACGTCCCCGGAGCCTCCTGAGCCGACACGCGCCGGACACCGTCTGCCGCGGCGCACCCACCCGACGCCGTCGCCGACGCCCGAGCGTCACGACGACGCGACACAGGTGGCGCCGCAGGGCACGCGGACACGGCAGGGCTCGGGCGCTCACGCGGCCACCCCGGCCGACGGTGGGGACGTCGTCGGCCACTTCCGCATCCTCGACAAGATCGGCGAGGGCGGCATGGGCGTCGTCTACCGCGCGCTCGACACCCGAAGCTCGGACGGGCGGGAGGTCGCCGTCAAGGTGCTGCGCCCGCACATCGCCTACGACCCCGACGCGCGCACCCGCCTCGCGCGGGAGGTCGCGACGCTGGAACGCGTCCACACACCCGGCGTCGCCGCCGTCATCGCCGCGGAGCCGTACGGCGAGCGCCCGTACATCGCCACCGAGTACGTGCCCGGCATCCCCCTCGACGAGGTCGTCAAGCGCCGCGGGCCGTTCGAGCCCGACGCGCTGGCGCGCCTCGGGCGCGACCTGGCCGTCGCCATCCAGGCCATCCATGACGCCGGCGTCGTCCACCGCGACCTCAAGCCGGGCAACGTGCTCATGGTCGACGGGCGCCCCGTCGTCATCGACTTCGGCATCGCCCACATCGCCGACGACGCGCGCCTGACGTCGACCGGCCTCGTCATGGGCACCCCCGGCTACCTCTCGCCCGAGCTCGTCGAGGGTGCGCCCGTGTCGACGTCGACCGACTGGTGGGGCTGGGCCGCGACGCTCGCCTTCGCCGCGCAGGGTGAGCCGCCGTTCGGGCGCGGCCCGATGCCGGCGGTGCTCGACCGCGTGACGCGTGGTCAGGCCAACCTCGGCGGCGTCGACGCGCGGCTGCGGCCGCTGCTCGCCGCCGCGCTCAGCCCGGTGCCGCAGGAGCGACCGTCGGCCCGGCAGGTCATCGAACAGATGGAGCGGTACGCGCGCGGCGAACCGACGACGTACGTCCCGGTGCGACGCGCGGCAGAGCCGCGCGTGACTCGCCCCGAATCGCAGCAACCCCGCCCCGACGCGACGGCTGTGCTCGGCCGCCCGGACGCCACGCGCGTCGCGCCGGTGACGTCGCCGCCGCCGCTGAGTGCGGGGCCAACGGACGCCGAACGCGCTCAGCAGGGGGCCCCGGTGCGTCAGGGCGCCCAGGGGTATGCCAACCCGAGCCCATACGGCTCCGCGCCCGTTCCGTTCGCGCCGAAACCGCAGTCGCGCCCGGGCGAGCACGACCCGCGCATCAACCTGCCGCATCGATCGGGAACGCTGCAGGCGATCTTCGTCCTGTGGTTGGGCGTGACGGCGCTCGTGCCCGTCGTCGGGCTCGTGCTGCTCGTCGTGTGGAACCTCGCCGCGCGCTTCAGCGACTCCACGATCACCCAGACCGTCCTGCGACGCTACGAGGCCGGACGACGACGCAGCGACGGCGCCGTCGCCGTCGCGAGTGCGCCGTGGCACGCCTTGCGCGCGACGCTGTCGACGCTGTTCGCCCTCATCCTGCCGACAGTCGTCTTCGCCTGCGTCGCGGCGCTCGTCGGCATCGGTTGGGTGGCCGTGCGCGGCGGCGTGCCGCGCGTGTGGTGGGCGCTGCCGCTCGTGCTCGGCGCGGGCGCCGCGCAACTGGCGCTGTGGCGAGGCGCCGGTTCGGTCGGCTACCGACGCGGTTCGCGCTCGCTCGTGCGCGGCCTCGTGCCGCAGAACGCGACGCGCATCGTCGCGGGCATCGCCGTCGGCCTCGGCTTGTTCATGCTGGTCGGCTCGTTCCTGCAGCAGGGCGACATCTCGTGGTTCCCGTTGACGGGCGGCATCGACGACCCGCTGGCGCGGTACGCGCCGAGCGTGCAGCGCTGAGTCGATGCACCACAGCGCGTCCACAGCGCGCGCCGAGGGATCGTCACGTTCGGCGTCCTAGGATCAGGGAATGGGTCAGTACGGACGAGAGCACGGCACGACGGGGCCCAACCCGATCTCGGAGAACACGCAGCCGGTCCTGGCGCCGCGGATGCGGTTCCTGCGCAGCGAACCGGTCACCGAGCCGCTGCCCATCGCCGATGCGCTGAAGAACACTCCCTACCGCGACCCGAACGTCCTCGCGGGAGTCAGCGACGACTCGGCCCAGTACAAGGCGCTCGACATCGCCGTGCGCGTGGGGGAGTTGTTGCTGCGCTGCGGGGCGAGCACGCGTGACGTCGAGTCGAGCGTCGTCGCCGTCGCCGCATCGGCGGGGCTGCGCCGCCTCGAGGTCGACATCACGAACCAGGCGCTGCTGCTGCAGACGCCGTCACCGCATCCGGGCCATCCGCCGCTGACGATGCTGCGCGTCGCCCGTTCGTCGACGCGTGACTTCTCCCGGCTGACGGCCGTGCACCAGTTCGTCGAGCGCCTCGTCGCGGGCGGCATGGATCTCGACGAGGCGACGAAGCAGTTGCGGCGCATCCAGCGGATGCCGCGGCTGTACCCGCGATGGCTCGTCTCGGTCGCGTTCGGTGGTCTCGCCGCGTCGGTCGCGACGATCCTCGGTGGTAGCTGGATGGCCGTCGCCGTCGCGTTCGTGTCGGCGATCATCGTCGACCGCATCGGGCGCGTGCTGAGCAACCTGGGGGTGCCGAGCTTCTACTCGGCAGCCGCCGGCGGACTCGCCTCGACGATGCTCGCGTGGCTCGCGTACATGTCGCACCAGAGTCATCTCGTCGGCGAGTTCGTCGCCACTCACCTGCCCGGCTCGATGACGATGGCCGACTTCGCGTACGCGATCTCGGGCGGCATCGTCGCGCTGCTGCCCGGTCGTCAGATGGCGTCCGCGGTCGAGGACGCCGTCACCGGCTATCCCGTCACCGCCTCCGGGCGCGTGTTGACGGTGATCCTCGCCTGCGCGGGCATCACGGTCGGCGTCGGTGCGGGGTTGTCCTTGACGCTGAGTCTCGACAACGCCCTCGACCTCGGGCTCCAGTCGCCCGGGGTGCTGCGTTACGACTCGCCGTCGACGACCTTTCTGCTCCAGGTTGCCTGCGGTGCGCTCGGCGCGGTCTGCTCGGCCGTGACGATGCGTTCGCGTGTCCGGATGCTCGTGCCGACGGCCGTCATGGGCGCCCTGGGCGTGGGCGGCGTGACGTTCCTCGTCAGCTCCATCGGCCTCGGCGCGACGACGGCGACCGCGGTGGCCGCGACGGCCGTAGGGTTCTGCGCGCGACTGCTCGCGCTGCGCCTGGGCGCCCCCGCGCTCGTGCTCGTCATGCCCGCGGTCTCGCCGATGCTGCCCGGCCTGCGCATCTTCCGCGGCATGTACGAGTCCGTGTCGGGTTCACTGCTCGGAGCGACGCGCGTGGCGCAGTCCGGGGTCGGGGTGACGACGATGCTCGGCGCCGTCGGGATCGCCCTCGCGCTGAGCACGGGGGCGCTTCTCGGGGACGTGCTGTCGGCGCCTTTCGACCGCCCGATCGTGCAGCGCCGCAGGGCTCGTCGCCGCTGACGGGCGGGGGGTTCTCGCGCGCGGCGACGGCGGGGGCCGCGGTGATTCACATTTTGTGACGTAGGTCGCGTAACGTTCTCCTCGCTGTGGCGATGTCGTGAGTGTCGCCCAAGCGGCTCACAACTCAACACACCAAGAATTCGCGGGCAGCGCCAACGCCAAACCTCGTCGGGCGCCGCTTCATTCGCACCGTGCGAACCGCAGACGAGGGTGGGGGACCCACTCGTGGCACTCGTTGAGTGCCTTGGGGTGAAGCCGGTCCCGAACCGGCCGAGCACCTGACCGCTCGAACCCGACAGCTCACCTCACCGGCGTCGTCAGGAAAGGAAACACCTCCATGGGTTACACCCCGAAGCACTCCGCTCCCTCCGACTCGACCATGGGTCGCAAGGCTGCGGGCGTCGCCCTCGTCGGTGCCGCCACCGTCGGCGCCGGCGTCACGAGCGCCACCACCGCCTCGGCCGCACCGGCCGGTTCGGTCTGGGACCGCGTCGCCGCCTGTGAAGCGGGCGGCAACTGGCACATCAACACGGGCAACGGCTTCTACGGCGGCCTGCAGTTCACGCAGCAGACGTGGGCCGGCTTCGGTGGCACGCAGTACGCCGCTCGCGCCGACCTCGCCACGCGCGAGCAGCAGATCGCGATCGCCCAGAAGACCCTCGCCGTCCAGGGCCCCGGCGCCTGGCCCGTGTGCTCCGTGCGCGGTGGCCTGACCCGCGCCAACGGTGGCAGCACCGCTGCGGCTCCTGCCGCTGCGGCCGCGAACACGCAGGTGTCGCGTTCCACCGCTCGTTCTGCCGTCAAGGCTCCCGCCGCGACGTCCGGCAAGCTCGCCGTCGACGGCATCCTCGGTCGCCAGACCGCTCGCTCGCTGCAGGCCTGGGTCGGCACGTACCGTGACGGCATCGTCGGCCCGCAGACGAAGATGGCCCTCCAGCGCACGGTCGGCACGACGCCCGACGGCATCATCGGCCCCCGCACGGTCGCCGCGCTGCAGTCGAAGCTCGGCATCTCCCAGGACGGCGCGACGTACCTCAACGCCCGCACCGTCCGCGCTCTGCAGGCGCACCTGAACAACCACTGATCGCGCGTCTGATCGCCTGATCGACGACGAGGGCCCCACCGCTTCGAAGCGGTGGGGCCCTCGTCGTGTGCCCTGGCCGGGCAGGCGGGCGGTGAGAGCTGGAGATGGGACTCGAACCCACAACCACCTGTTTACAAGACAGGTGCGCTACCGATTGCGCCACTCCAGCACACTGCCGGTATCGGCAGCCCTGTGATCTTATACGAGGCGGGTCGCGATGCCCGTCCCGTCGGGCGACGACCTACGATGAGGGCATGAATCTCAAGCCTGCAGCAGACGTCGAAACCGCACCCGTCGCCGCCCTCGGTCTCCTCGGCGGTTACCTCACCGCCCGTGAGACGGGTATCCGTCCGCTCGGGGGTGTCGTGCTCGCGCTCGCCGGCGGGTACGCGGGCCGCACGTGGCTCGCCAAGGGCGGCGCGGCCCAGACGGCGGCGCTGACCGCCGTGTACGTCGGCGGGTTCGGCGCCTCGCACCCGCTCGCGAAGAAGATCGGCGCGTGGCCGTCCGTCGTCGGGGTGGCGGCACTGTCGGCGGCGGCGTCGTACGTCCTGATCGACCGCCACTGAGCGGGCCCGCCCCCGAGGCTCGGCCTGCCCGAGTGCGCGGGGATACACTGACGTGTTTTGTTCGACGGCCGCGACGAGGTGAGGAGTGGCATGCCCGACTCCCTCACGCCTGCCGAGCGTTCGATGCGCGACCTGACGCCGTCGCGTGACGACTTCTCGCTGAGCACCACCGAGCCGCCGCCCCGCTTCGTCAGGGCGCTCGTGCGCCCGCTCGGTGGCCGCCCGGCGCTACTCATCGAGTTGTTCCTGTTCTGGATGTTCTTCCAGTACTTCACGTTCGCGCAGGAGCACATCCGCGGAGAGCACGACGAGTCGGTCCGGCATGCGCACCGCCTGTTCGACCTGGAGCAGTGGCTGCGCATCGACATCGAACGATGGCTCAACTCATCGCTCGCCGAGGTGCCCGTCCTCGCGCAGGGCGCCGGGTACTACTACGGCATGGTGCTCGCGACGGTGCCCATCGCGCTCGCGTGGGCCTGGTGGATGAACCCGGACGGGTTCCGGCGCCTCAGACGGTTGCTCATCGCGATGACGCTGCCCAGCCTGCTCGTGTTCTGGTTGCTGCCGATGGCCCCGCCCCGGTTTGCCGTCGACGGCATGATCGACATCAACGCCGTCTACAACATCATGGGCGGCCGCCTCGCGCGTGACCCGTCGCAATCGGCCAACCTGTACGCCGCGATGCCGAGCCTGCACTGCGCCTGGTCCACCTGGGTCGCCTACGTCGTGTACGACACGTGGAAGCGGCGCCGGCCCGTGTGGGCCCGCGCCGCCTGGCTCTACCCGCTCGTCACGTACTGGGACGTCATGGCGACGGGCAACCACTTCGTCCTCGACGTCGTCGGTGGCATCGCACTCTTCGGTTTCGGTCTTCTGTACGTCAACCTGCTGCGCGGGGCCGAAGTGAAGATCTGGGACGAGGACCCGGGGTTCACTTCGGCGGCATACGCAGCGCACCGTCGAGACGAATGACCTCACCGTTGAGCAGCGGGTTCGCGACGATGTGCTCGACGAGTGCCGCGTACTCGCTCGGGCGGCCGAGGCGCGAGGGGTGCGGCACGACCTTGCCGAGCGATTCGCGCGCCGCCTCCGGCAGCCCCGCGAGCATCGGCGTCTCCATCGTGCCGGGCGCGATCGTCATGACACGGATGTGGCTGTCGGCGAGGTCGCGGGCGGCGGGGAGCGTCAGCCCGACGATGCCGCCTTTGCTCGAGGCGTAGGCCGCCTGACCGATCTGGCCGTCGTAAGCGGCGGCGCTGGCCGTCATGACGATGACGCCGCGGTCACCGTGTGCGTCCGGCGCGCCGTCGTCGGTGGGGGAGGGCTCGTTCGCGACCATCGCCTCGGCGGCCAGACGCAGCACGTTGAAGGTGCCGACGAGGTTGATGTCGATGACGGTGCGGTACTTCTCGAGCGCGTGGACGCCGTTCTTGCCGAGCACGCGCCCCGGGGTGCCGACCCCGGCGCAGGCGACGGCGATGCGCAGCTCACCGAGTTCGGCGGCGGCGTTGACGCCCTGGCGCACCTGCTCCTCGTCGCGCACGTCGGTGGGGACGAACAGGGCGCGCTCGCCCAGGTCGTCGGCGACGGCCTGGCCGTTCGAACTCGGTAGGTCGGCGATGACGACGGCCGCGCCGTCGGCGTGCAGGCGGCGGGCGGTGGCCTCGCCGAGGCCCGAGCCGGCACCGGAGATGAGAGCGACGGTGTGCTGCGTGATCTTCATGTGACGCACTCTAACGAGCGGTGCGAATTAAATGTGGGGTGGGTCACCCTCGTTCCCGCGGCGCCTGGCTCGTCGTGTCGCTCCGACGACGCGGCGGCCCCGCCTCGGTGCGCCCAGATGCACCTGCGTGCAAGAGCACCCGGGTGCAACTGGGCGCAAGAGGGTCGGGCGAGGCCGTCGCGATGGTGCAGGAAGGCAGGAGGAGCTCGCGCGCTGGGGCTCAGCGGTACAGCGTGACGTCGGTGGCCTTGACGCTCGCTGCGACGTGCGAGCCGCGGTGCAGGCCGAGTTCGGTGACGGCCTCGAGCGTCACGTCGGCCACGAGATCGGCCGCGACGCCTGCGTCACCCCGCAGGTGCACGCGGGCCGACGTCCCGGTGTGCTCGATCTGCTGCACGACGAGCGGCCAGGTGTTGCGAGGCGATCCGGCGGGCACCTCGCGCCACAGCGAGACCGCGGTCGGCGCGAAGGCCGCGAACGCCCGCTCGCCCGACGGCGGCACGTCGGCGGCCATGATGCGGGCGCCACCCGGCGTCGTGATGGCGCGACCGTCGCTCGTCCCTCGCCACAGGTTGAGGCCGACGACGCGGGCGGCGAACGCCGTGCGCGGATAGCGCACGACCTCCTGCGGCGGGGCGAGCTGCGTCACGCGCCCGGCTTCGAGGAACAGCAGCCGGTCGGCGAGCGTCAGTGCCTCCAGCGGGTCGTGGGTGACGAGCAGGGTGACGGCGTCGGTGCGCGCGAGGCGCTCGCCGAGCAGCGCGCGCAACTCGTCGCGGCCGCTCTGGTCGATGGCCGAGAGCGGCTCGTCGAGCAGCAGCACCCGAGGGGCGAGGGCCAGTGCACGGGCCAGAGCGACGCGTTGTGCCTGGCCTGACGACAACTCGTGCGGACGGCGGCTCGCGAGGTCGGCGATGCCCACCTGCTCGAGCTCCTGCCGCGCACGACGGCGCGCGGCGGAGCGCGATACGCCCCGCGCCCGCAGCCCGAACGCGACGTTCTCGAGGGCGTCGAGATGGCCGAAGATGTCGCCCGCCGCGGTCATGAGACCCACCTGACGGCGGCCGGGGGGCACGGCGTGACCGCGCCCGTCGTCCCAACAGGCTTCCCCGACGCGCAGCTCACCGCTCGTGAGATGTTCGAGGCCGCTGATGCCGGCCACGAGCGTCGACTTGCCGCTGCCGTTGGGGCCGAGCACCCCGAGCACCTCGCCCGGAGCGCACGTGAACGCGGCCTCGAGCTCGAACGAGCCGCGCCGCATCGTGCCGGCGAAGCTCAACCCCTCCGGTTCGGGCGTCTCAGGCGGTTCGGGCGAGAAAGACGGGTTCATCGCACACCGCTCCAGCGTCCGCGCAGCAAGGCGAGCACGACGAGGCAGATGCCGAGCATGAGGGCCGCGAGGGCGGTGGCGGCGTCCTGACTGATGTCGAGCGCCTGATACACCGCGAGGGGGCCCGTCTGGGTCGTGCCGGGGAAGCTGCCGGCGAAGGTCATCGTCGCACCGAACTCACCGAGAGCGCGTGCCCAGGAGAGCGTCAACCCCGCGAGCAGGCCGGGCGCCGCCATCGGGATGAGGACGCGGCGCAGCGTGTACCAGCGGCTCGCGCCGAGCACGGTGGCGGTGCGCGCCCACCGAGCGTCGATGCCGCGGAACGCGCCTTCGGCGGCGACGACGAAGAACGGCATCGCGACGAACGTCTCGGCCAGCACGACGCGCACCCACGAGTAGGGCAGCGACGTGCCGAAGCTGTCCTGCAGCACCGTGCCGATGAGGCCGCCGCGCCCCCACGCGTCGAGCAGGGCGACACCGGCGACGACGGGCGGCAGCACGAGGGGGACCGTGACGAGCGCCCGCAGCCACGCGGCGGCACGCCCCCGCAGGCGTGAGAGCCACCAGGCGAGAGGGGTGCCGAACAGTGCGGACAGGGCTGCCGTCGTCGTCGTGGTGCGAAGCGACAGCAGGAGAGCTTCGCGTGTGCCGGCGGTCTGCAGGTCGGCGGCGAAGTGCGACCAGCGCACCTCCAGCAGCAGCGCAACGAGCGGGACGACGACGAACGCGACCGCGACCGCTGCGAACACCCCGAGCACCACACCGCCGGCATCGGGGGCGCGGCGGGTGGGGCTCGTTCTGCTGGCGCTGGGGGCGCTCACGTCAGCTCGGCGAGCCGAACCCGGCGTCGCTCAGCACCTTGCGGCCCTCGGCGCCGGTGATGAGCTGCACGAACTGCTTGGCGTACTCGTTGTTGCTCCACGTCGCGATCGGCAGCGTCGTCTTGACGTTCGAGCCGGACGCGATATCGACGCCCGTCACCTTGTCACCGGCGGCCTTGACGTCCGTGCGGTACACGACCGCGGCGTCCGCGTCACCGGAGGAGACCTTCGCGAGCGTCGACTTGACGTTCTGCTCGTAACTGACGACGTGCGCGTGGACGTTCGCCTTCGCCAGCGCCTTGTCGGCGGCGCGCCCGCACGGCACGGTCTTGGCGCACAGCACGGTGCTGACCTTCGCGAGGCTCGCGAGGTCGGTGACGTGGCCCGGGTTGCCCTTGGGCGTCGCGATCTCGAGTTCGTTCGTCGCGAAGTCGGTCCAGGTCTTGCCCTGCGTGATGTCGGCCGGCATCGTCTTGGGCGTCGTCGTGTCGGCCATGGCGACGACGTCGGCCGGTGCACCACCCTTGAGTTGGCGCACGATGTCCTGGCTGCCTGCGAAGCTCATCTTGATCTCGACGCCGGGGTGGTTCTTCTCGAAGTCCTCGGCGAGCTTGGTGAAGCTCTCGGTGAGCGAGGCCGCGGCGAGGACGGTGATGGTCTTGCTCGAGCTCGCCGTGGCCGAGGAGCTGCCGGCGGCGTTCGAGCCCGACGAGTTCGTGCTGCTCGACCCGCCGCAGCCGGACAGACCCAGCACGGCGGCGGATGCGGTGGCGGCGGTCGCCGTCGTGAGGGAACGATTCATCCTCGTGGCCTTCTGTCTCTCGGTCGGCTGATCGGATCGGTTCTCGGGGCGAGGACGCCGGGGTGGTCAGGCCCGTCGGAACAGCTCGGCGGCGACGCTCGGGTCGATCGGCATCGGGTGGGGGCGTTTCGCCTCACGCCCGTCACCCGAGCTCGTGCCGCGCAGGCGGCGTTCGATCCACGGGCCGAAGTATTCCTTCGACCACTCGGCGTTCTCCGCCAGGCGCTGACGGGCTGGCTTCGGTTCGAGCGGCGGGAGCAGGTCGAGCCAGTCGCCCTCGGTCGGCAGGCCCAGCGTCCACGCCGCCTGCTGCGCGACACGGCGGTGGCCCTCGGGGGACAGGTGCAGGCGGTCGGCACCCCACATGCGCATGTCCCGCAGTGCACGCATGCCCCACACGTCGAGCACGTAGCAGTCGTGTCGCTGCGCGATGCCCCACAGGTTCGCGATGTGCCAGCTGATGCGCGGTCGCAAGCGGGTCATGATCTTCGAACCCGTGGGGTTGACCATCGTCGCGAGCATGACGTCGGCTCCGGCGTCCTTGAGGCGGACGACGGCGGCCTCGAGCTGATCGGCAACGTCGTCGAGGTCGACGTTCGGGCGCATGATGTTGTTGCCGCCGCCGACCATGCTGACGAGGTCGGGCTGCATCGCGAGCGCGGCGTCGAGCTGCGGGCCGACGACGTCGGCGAGCAGCTTGCCCCGGATCGCGAGGTTCGCGTACTCAAATGCGTGCCCCGCGCCGTCGGCGACCTGAGCGAGGTCGACGGCGAGCCGGTCGGCCCAGCCGAGGTAGGCGTCGTCCTGACGCGGGTCGGGGTCGCTCATGCCCTCGGTGAAGGAGTCACCGATGGCGACGTAGCGCCGCCACGTCCGCTCGTGGCCGCTGCGGGCCGCGGGCGCCTCTTCGGCGGTACGGGTGTCGGGGGTCGTGTCTGTCACGGGATGCGCCAATCGATCGTGTGCGTGCCGAGTTCTTCGAGCAGGGCGTTGGTGCGGCTGAACGGCTTGCTGCCGAAGAAGCCGCCGCGGGCCGACAACGGTGAGGGGTGGGCCGACTCGACGGTCGGCGTGTCGCCGAGGTGCGGCGCGAGTGAGCGCGCGTCGCGCCCCCACAGGATGGCGACGAGGGGCTGCTCGCGCTCGACGAGCGCGTTGATCGCCGTCGCGGTGACGTGCTCCCAGCCCTTGCCGCGATGGCTCGCCGGCTTGCCGGGCTGCACCGTCAGGACGCGGTTGAGCAGCAGCACCCCCTGATCGGTCCACGCCGACAGGTCACCGTGCTCGGGTGGGGTGATACCGAGGTCGTCGTGCAGTTCGGTGTAGATGTTCGCGAGGCTGCGGGGGATGGGCCGCACGTCGGGTGCGACGGCGAAGCTCAGGCCGATCGGGTGCCCGGGCGTCGGGTACGGGTCCTGGCCGACGACGAGGACGCGCACCTCGTCGAACGGCTGCGTGAACGCGCGCAGCACGGCGTCGCCCGCAGGCAGGTAGCCGCGCCCCGCGGCCACCTCGTCACGCAGGAACGCCCCCGCGGCGGCGATGTGCTCGGCGGCGGGCGCGAGGGGTTCGACCCAGCTCGGGTGGACGAGTTCGTCGTACGGACGAGGCATGTGTCCAACCTATCGCGCGGGTCTGACAACCCGCCCCGAGCGCGGTTGGAACGGGCCGGGCGGCCTCGTATCCTGAGCGGATGGCCATGATCGAGACCCCCGCGGGTGCCCACGTGCCCGGTGACGCCGACGCGCCCGGGCTGAGCGAGCGCGACCGTGCGATGCTCGCCTTCGAACGCGAGTGGTGGAAGCTGCCCGGCGCCAAGGAAGCGGCGATCAAGGAGCGCTTCGGGCTGACGAGCACGCAGTACTACCAGCAGCTCAACAAGCTCGCCGACACCGAGGCGGCGCTCGCCGCGGATCCGTTGCTCGTGAAGCGGATCCAGCGACGCCGCGCGGGGCGTCGACGCACCGTCTGAACCGCGGCTCAGCGCGCCGCCACGTCCCCGCATGTCGCCGCTCTCGTGGCGCCGCAGCCCATCTTGGCAGCCGCACGACAGACGTCGGGGTGCCGCTATGAGCGAACAACACGCGGGTGCGTGCGCGGAGGGTTTGCACTCGGTGGGGGCGAGTGCTAATCATGGGGTTAGCACTCTGATCGTGAGAGTGACAAAAGCCTGACTGCAGCAGTGAGGGTTCGGGGCGCGCCGACATGACCGGCGCGTGATCGGGTCCGTCCGTCGCGGGCGCTGATGTGGTCGATCCGAACGTCACGTGGAGGAACCACAGCCATGGCCAAGACCATTGCTTTCGACGAGGAGGCCCGTCGCGGCCTCGAGCGCGGCATGAACACGCTCGCCGACGCCGTGAAGGTGACCCTCGGCCCCAAGGGCCGCAACGTCGTGCTGGAGAAGAAGTGGGGCGCCCCCACGATCACCAACGACGGTGTCTCGATCGCCAAGGAGATCGAGCTGGAGGACCCGTACGAGAAGATCGGCGCCGAGCTCGTCAAGGAAGTTGCGAAGAAGACCGACGACGTCGCCGGTGACGGCACGACGACGGCCACCGTCCTCGCCCAGGCGATGGTGCGCGAGGGTCTGCGCAACGTCGCGGCCGGCGCGAACCCGATGGCGCTGAAGCGCGGCATCCAGACGGCCGTCGACGCCGTCAGCAAGCAGCTGCTCGAGCACGCCCAGGAGATCGAGACGAAGGAGCAGATCGCTGCGACCGCGTCCATCTCCGCCGCTGACCCGCAGATCGGTGAGCTCATCGCCGAGGCGATGGACAAGGTCGGCAAGGAAGGCGTCATCACGGTCGAGGAGTCGAACACGTTCGGCCTCGACCTCGAGCTGACCGAGGGCATGCGCTTCGACAAGGGCTACATCTCGGGCTACTTCGTCACCGACACCGAGCGCATGGAGGCCGTCCTCGACGACCCGTACATCCTCATCGTCAACTCGAAGATCTCGAACATCAAGGACCTGCTGCCCGTCCTGGAGAAGGTCATGCAGTCCGGCAAGCCCCTCGCGATCATCGCCGAGGACGTCGAGGGCGAGGCCCTGTCGACGCTCGTCGTCAACAAGATCCGCGGCACGTTCAAGGCCGTCGCCGTCAAGGCTCCCGGCTTCGGCGACCGCCGCAAGGCGATGCTCGGTGACATCGCTATCCTCACGGGCGGCCAGGTCGTCTCCGAGGAGGTCGGCCTCAAGCTCGAGTCGACCGAGCTCGACATGCTCGGCCGCGCCCGCAAGATCGTCGTGACGAAGGATGAGACGACGATCGTCGAAGGTGCTGGCGACGACGAGCAGATCAAGGGCCGCGTGGCGCAGATCCGCGCCGAGATCGAGAACTCCGACTCCGACTACGACCGCGAGAAGCTGCAGGAGCGCCTCGCGAAGCTCGCCGGCGGCGTCGCCGTCATCAAGGCGGGTGCCGCGACGGAGGTCGAGCTCAAGGAGCGCAAGCACCGCATCGAGGACGCCGTGCGCAACGCGAAGGCAGCCGTCGAGGAGGGCATCGTCGCCGGTGGTGGCGTCGCGCTCATCCAGGCGACGAAGGACGCCGAGTCGGCCTTCTCCGCTCTCGAGGGCGACGAGGCGACGGGTGCGAACATCGTTCGCGTCGCTGCCGAGGCTCCGCTCAAGCAGATCTCGACGAACGCGGGCCTCGAGCCGGGCGTCATCGTCGAGAAGGTGCGCTCGCTTCCCGCCGGTCAGGGTCTGAACGCTGCGAGCGGTGAGTACGTCGACATGATCGCCTCGGGCATCATCGACCCGGCGAAGGTGACGCGTTCGGCGCTGGAGAACGCTGCGTCCATCGCGGCGCTGTTCCTCACGACCGAGGCCGTCATCGCTGACAAGCCGGAGAAGAACGCCGGCGCTGACGCTGCGGCGGGCATGGACGGTGGCATGGGCGGTATGGGCTTCTGAGAAAGCGCGCCTCCACGGGCTGACGCCCGCCTGAGTGAATGCTCGGGCGGGCGTCAGCCTTTTGTCGTCCAGGGAGCACTTCCTCTCGCGATGTTGCCCGGGTTTCGGGCGTGACGCGCCTCGAATCGCGGGCAACATCGAGGCGGTTGACATGCGCATCTGCGCATATGAAACTAAGTGCATGTCGTTGCAGCATGCGTTGCTCGTGTCCCTCGCCGAGCGCGAGGCGAGCGGGTATGACCTGACGCGGCGCTTCGACCGTTCGCTCGGGTTCTTCTGGAGCGCGACGCACCAGCAGATCTACCGCGTCCTCGCCAAGATGGCGGACGCAGGCCTCGTCGAGGTCCGCACCGAGGCGGGCGAGGGGCGCCCCGACCGTCGCGTCTACACGATCGCCCCGGCCGGTCGCGCGGAACTACTCGCGTGGACGCGCACACCCACCCCGAGCGAGACGCTGCGCTCCGAGTTCGCCGTCAAGGTGCGCGGCATGCGCTTCGGCGACGCGGACGCCGTCGTCGCCGACATCCGCCGTCATCGCGACGAGCACGCCGCCCAGCTCGCCTACTTCGAGGCCAACTGCGCGAGGCACTACCCCGATCCGTCATCCCTCAGCGACGAGGAGCGTCCGACCTACGCCGTCCTGCGCGGGGGCATCCGCACCGAACGCGCCATGCTCGAGTGGTGCGACGAGATGGTGGCGCTGCTGAGCGGCGAGACGCTGCCCACCTCCTGCGTGCAGGTGCACCCGGGTGCACTTGCGCGCAGGGGTGAAGACGGTGATGAGGACGGAAACCTGAACGTGGACGCCGACGGGAACCTCGCGGCGAGCGTCGACGTGGACGACAGACCGCACGACAACGAACGCACCCCACCACCCGGGAGAACACGATGAGTTATGAGCACCTGCTCAGCCCCCTCGACGTCGGCGGCATCACGCTGAAGAACCGCGTCATGATGGGCTCGATGCACACCGGTTTCGAGGACAAGGCGAAGGACTTCCCGCAGCTCGCGCGCTACTTCGCGGCACGCGCCGAGGGTGGCGTCGCGCTCATGGTGACGGGCGGTTTCGCGCCGAACATCACCGGCCAGCTCGGCCCGATGGGTTCGATGCTGACGGCGAAGCGGCAGCTCGGGCGGCACAAGCTCGTCACCGACGCCGTCCACGAGCACGACGGGCGCATCGTCATGCAGATCCTGCACGCGGGCCGCTACGGCTACACGCCCTGGAGCAAGAGCGCGTCGAACAAGAAGTCGCCGATCACGCCGTTCGGCACGCGCGCGATGAGCACGAAGGACGTCGAGAAGACGATCCGCGACTACGCGAACTCGGCGCGCCTCGCGAAGGACGCCGGCTACGACGGCGTCGAGATCATGGGCTCCGAGGGCTACCTCATCAACCAATTCCTCGCCGCCCGCACGAACGACCGCACCGACCGTTTCGGTGGCTCCGCCGAGAAGCGCATGACGCTGCCGCGCGAGATCGCGCGCGCCGTCCGCGACGCCGCCGGCGACGACTTCCTCGTCCTGTACCGCATCTCCGTGGCCGACCTCGTCGACCACTCCCAGACGTTCGAGGAGATCGCGACGCTTGCGCAGCACCTGCAGGGTGACGTGTCGATGTTCAACTCCGGCATCGGCTGGCACGAGGCGCGCATCCCGACGATCGTGACGTCGGTGCCGCGCGCCGCGTTCGCGTGGGCGACGGGCAAGCTGCGCGCCGAGGTCGACATCCCCGTCATCGCGAGCAACCGCATCAACACCCCCGAGGTGGGCGAGCAGATCATCGCGGACGGTCTCGCGGACATGGTCTCGATGGCGCGTCCGCTGCTCGCGGACCCCGACTTCGTCAAGAAGGCGCAGGCGGGCCGCGCCGACCTGATCAACACGTGCATCGCGTGCAACCAGGCGTGCCTCGACCACACGTTCAGCGGCAAGAAGGTGAGCTGCCTCGTCAACCCGCAGGCCGGACGCGAGGGCGAGCTCGTCCTGCTGCCCGTGCCGAAGCCGCGCGCCAAGCGCGTCGCCGTCGTCGGCGCGGGCCCCGCCGGGCTCGCCGCCGCGACGAACCTCGCCGAGCGCGGCCACGACGTCACCCTCTTCGAGGCACGCGACCACCTCGGCGGCCAGTTCCGTCTCGCGATGAACATCCCCGGCAAGGAGGAGTTCGCCGAGACGCTGCGCTACTTCATGACGCGGCTGGACGAGTTGAAGGTCGACGTCCGCCTCTCGACACGCGCCGACGCCGAAACGCTCGACGGTTACGACCACGTCGTCCTCGCCACGGGCGTGACGCCGCGTCGCCCCGCCATCGAGGGCATTGACCACGCGAAGGTCGTCATGTACGACGAGTTGCTGCGCGGTGAGAAGGTCGCCGGTGAGCGCGTCGCCGTCGTCGGTGCCGGTGGCATCGGCTTCGACGTCAGCGAGTACCTGCTGCACGAGCCGCACGAGAACCTCAAGCACTGGATGGAGCGCTGGGGCGTCACCGAGTCGGAGAACGTGCCCGGCAACATCGTCGAGAAGGTCACGGAGAAGCCGCGCCGCCAGGTCTACCTCGTGCAGCGCAAGCACACCGCGCTCGGCAAGGGCCTGGGCAAGACGAGCGGCTGGGTGCACCGCCAGACGCTCAAGGACTCGAAGGTCGAGTTCATCGGCGGCGCCACCTACGACAAGGTCGACGACGCCGGCCTGCACCTGACGATCACGCCCACGCCGCCGCGCGCCGTCGGGCCGCTGACGAAGGCGTCGAAGAAGACGGGCCTGCCCCTGACGATGGTGCCGCAGCTCAAGGCCCTCGACGCGAAGTACGCGAGCGTCCCCGCCGAGGCGAAGGCGAAGTTCGAGGGCCAGGAGCCGACCAAGCGCGTGCTCGACGTCGACACCGTCGTCATCTGCGCGGGTCAGGAGTCGGTGGCCGACACGTTCGGTCTCGACCCGGCGAAGGTCACCGTCATCGGCGGTGCCGACGTCGCCGCAGAGCTCGACGCGAAGCGCGCCATCAAGCAGGCCACGGAGCTCGCCGCGGCGCTGTGACGAACCGTCGGGCCCGACACGTCGTCGGGCCCGACGGCCGGCAGGTGCCGCGCTCAGGCGGTGACCCAGCGGCGCACGTTGTTGTCCTCCGCCGTCGAGTACTCGCTGCTCGTGAGGTGCAGCGTCGAGCTGATCGTGTCGAGCGTCGACTTCAGCTTGTTCATGTCGGTGTTCCACGTCGTCATGAGCGAGGTGAAGTTCGTCTGCGCCGAACCCTTCCACTGCGTCTGCAGCGTCGTCAGCTTCGTGTTGAGGTTCGTCAGAGACGTCTCGAGGTCGGTGACGAGCGTCGCGGTGTCGGTGCCGTGAGCGGAGATCGCGTCGGAGTCGACGGTGTACTGCGATGCCATGATGTGCCTTTCGTGGGGCGCGCGGGCTGCTCCCGTGGCGCTTGCCTCCGACGGTAGGCCGACGGCGCCCACCCGTGCTTCGGGCCGTCCACAGGGCCGCGCAGCCGTCACAGCTGTGGATGAACGAGCCTGTCTCGCGGCCCGGGGGACGGTTGTCGGAGTGGACAGCTACCTTGGCATCATGACGAAGCGTGTGGTGGCAGCCGAGGCCGACGGCCTGACGATGGCCTACGGCGAGGATGACGCCCGGGTGCTCGCCCTCGACGGGGTGAGCCTCGAGCTGTTCGAAGGGGAGTTCACCGCCGTCATGGGCCCGAGCGGCTCGGGCAAGTCGACGCTCATGCACTGCCTCGCGGCGCTGGAGACGCCGACGTCGGGGCGGGTGTTCATCGGTGACGTCGAGGTCAGCTCCCTCGACGACAAGCGCCTCACGCGGCTGCGGCGCGACCACATCGGCTTCATCTTCCAATCGTTCAACCTCGTGCCGACGCTGACGGCGCGCGAGAACATCATGCTGCCCGCCTCGATCGCGGGCAGAAAGGTCGATCAAGAGCTGTTCGACGACGTCATCGATGCCGTCGGCCTGCGCGAACGGCTCGGGCACCGTCCGAGCCAGCTGTCCGGCGGCCAGCAGCAGCGCGTCGCGTGCGCCCGGGCGCTCGTCACGCAGCCCGACATCATCTTCGCGGACGAACCGACCGGCAACCTCGACTCCCGCTCGGGCGAAGAGGTGCTGTCGTTCCTGCGCCGCAGCGTCGACCGACTCGGCCAGACCATCGTCATGGTGACGCACGACCCCGTCGCCGCGGGCTTCACCGACCGCGTCGTCTTCCTCGCGGACGGACGCGTCGTCGACGAGATGCGTGAGCCGACGTCCGAGCGCGTCCTCGATCGCATGAAGGCGTTCGACGCCGCCGCGAGGCGCTGACGTGCTCACCACCTCGCTCAAGGCCGTCTGGGCGCGCAAGCTGCGCCTGCTCATGAGCACGTTCGCGATCGTGCTCGGCGTCGCGTTCGTCGCCGGCTCGCTCATGTTCACCGACTCCCTCAACCGCGCGTTCAGCGGCATCATGAACGGCACCGTCGGCGACGCCACCGTGCGTGCCACCCAGGACGCCTCGCAGCACTCGCGCGGCGGCGACACGCGCACGATCGGCCCCGACGTCCTCGCCAAGGCGCGCTCGGCCAAGGGCGTCGCGCAGCTCGACGGCGTCGTCTCGTCGATGAGCGCCACCGTCCTCGCGAAGAACGGCAAGGTCATCGGCGGCCAGGGGGCGCCCGCGTTCGGGGTGAACTACCACGACGCACGCGCCGCCGACGGCGTGCCCGGGCTGCACATCACGCAGGGGCGGGCACCGACGTCGGCGAGGGAGATCGCGCTCGATGCGAAGACAGCCGAACGCGGCGGCTACCACCTGGGCGACACCGTCAGCATCCTGACTTCGGGCCAGACGCCGCGCTGGTCCGGCCGGCTCGTCGGGTACGCGAGCTACGCGAACGGCTCGATGGTGGGCTCGACGCTCGCGGTCGTCGACACGAAGACTGCGCAGCAGTTGTTCCTCGACGGCAAGGACGCCTACACCTCGTTGTGGGTCCAGGCGCGCCCCGGGGTGTCGCAGAGCACCGTCGTCGAGCAGATCAAACCGTTCGTGCCGAAGGGTTTCGAGGCGGTCACCGGCAAGCAGGCCTCCGACGAGGCCGCGAGCGGCATCAAGAAGGCGCTGTCGTTCATCACGACGTTCCTGCTCGTGTTCGCGGGCGTCGCGCTGCTCGTCGGCTCGTTCCTCATCGTCAACACCTTCGGCATCCTCGTCGCGCAACGCAGCCGCGAACTCGCGCTCCTGCGGGCACTCGGCGCGTCGTCACGCCAGGTCCTCGCCAGCGTGCTCGTCGAAGCGCTCGTCGTCGGCCTCGTGGGTTCACTCGTCGGCATCGGGGTCGGCGTGCTGCTTGCGAAGGGCATCTCGGCGCTGCTCTCAGCGCTGGGCGCCGACATCGACACCGGTGGGCTCGTCCTCGAACCGCGCACAGTGGCGGTGTCGCTGCTCGTCGGGCTCGGCGTGACGGCGCTCGCCGCCTGGCTGCCGGCGCGGCGAGCCTCGCGCATCTCACCGATCGCGGCGATGCGCGACGACCAGGTCGAACCCGAGCAGACGGTGCGCCGCCGCGCCGTCGTCGGCGCCCTCGTCTTCGTCGTCGGTGCAGCCCTGGCCGCCTGGAAGCTCGCGGCCGACACCTCGATCTGGGTGTTCGTCGCAGGCATGGTGCTCATGCTGTTCGGCACGATCTCGGCGACGCCGGTGCTCGCGCGTCCCGTCGTGCGTGCGATCGCCGCCGTGGCGCGCCCGCGCTCGGGAATCGTCGCACAGCTCGCGGCCGAGAACAGCCTGCGCAACCCGCGCCGCACCGCGGCGACCGCGTCGGCCCTCATGATCGGCATGGCGCTCGTGTCGATGATGACGGTGTTCGGCGCGTCCGCCTCGGGCAGCGTGGATGCCCTCATCGCGAAGAACTTCCGCGGAGACTACGTCGTCAGCGGGCAGTTCTCCGAGCCGATCTCCGCCTCCATCGCGACGCGGATGCGCAGCGTCGACGGCGTACAGACCGTCTCGCGCCTGCGTCTCGGTGACGGCACGTTCAACGATGCGCCCGCGACGATCGAAGGCGTCGACGCCGCCACGTTCCGTCAGGTCGCACCCGTCGAACTCGACTCCGGCAAGGACGCCCTCGACGATCGCTCCGTGCTCATCTCGTCGGAGAAGGCGAAGGCGTACGGCATCACGGTCGGAGACGTGACGCGCCTGACGATCGGCAGAGCGAACGTCAAGCGCCTCACCGTCATCGGCATCTTCGACCGTGACGCGAGCCCGCGCGCGGCGGACTACGTCGTCAGCATGCCGACGTTCGAGGCGGTGGGCGGCTCGACGAAGGACAACACCCTCTACGTGCTGCGCCGACCCGGCGCGGATGCGGCGAACGTCAAGAAGGGGCTCGACTCGGTCGTCGCCGATCTGCCGACCGTCACGGTCAAGGATCAGGCCGGCTACGCCGCCGAGCAGCGAGCCCCGATCGACACGATGCTGGTGCTCATCTACGGCCTGCTCGGTCTCGCCATCGTCATCGCGGTGCTCGGCATCATCAACACGCTCGCGTTGTCCGTCATCGAACGCACCCGCGAGATCGGCCTGCTGCGCGCCGTCGGCCTCGCCCGCTCGCAGTTGCGCTCCATGGTGCGCCTCGAGGCGGTGACGATCTCGCTCGTCGGCGCCGTCATCGGTGTCGTGCTCGGCACGATCTTCGGGGTGTTGTTCCAGCGCACGCAGGCGAACTCGGGCGTCGACGTGCTCGTCATCCCGTGGCTGCGGCTCGCGCTCTTCCTCCTGCTCGCTGCCCTCGTCGGCGTCCTCGCCGCCTGGTGGCCGGCACGGCGCGCCGCGAAACTCAACGTTCTCGCCGCGATCAGCGCGCCGTGATCGGGTGCGCTCTCACGACGTCAGCGGCGCCGGGATCGGGCGCGCGTGGACGACATTCAGGGCGCTGACGGCGCGCGTCAGCACGACGTAGAGACGCCGCAGGCCTGTCGCCTCATCGGGTTCGGCGTCCGCGATGTCGGCGGGTTCGACGACGATGACGCGGTCGAACTCGAGGCCCTTGGCGACCTGCGCGGGCACGAGCTCGACCTGATGGTCGGCGTCGTCACCGTGATCCGCGCCGAGGCGCCCGAAGCCGATGCCGGCGTGCGTCAGCGCCTCCGCGATGTCGTCGAGCGCGCCGGGGACGGCGATGACGCCGACCGACCCGGGCGTCGTCGTCGCATGGCGCACCGCATCCGTGACGGCGGCCGCGAGCGCGTCGGGGCCAGTCTCGACGAGGTCGAGTTCGCCGCGGTTGCTGCGCACCGACTGCGGTGCGGCGAGGCCGGGCGCGATGACGGGCAGCAGCTGCGCGGCGTATTCGATGACGGCAGCGGGCACGCGAAAGCCCTGCAGCAGCTCCTCGAGGTGGAAGTCGCTCTTGCCGAGGTGTGACATCGTCGCAGTCCATGACCCCGGTGCCCACGGCGTCGTCGCCTGCGCGACGTCACCGAGCACCGTCGCCGAGCCCGTCGAGCAGCGGCGCCCGACGCCGCGCAGCTGCATCGCCGACAGGTCCTGCGCCTCGTCGACGATGACGTGCCCGAGGCTGGTCGTGCGTTCGATGCAGTCGGCGGCCTCGTCGAGCAGCGCGAGGTCGGCCGGCGACCACTTGGCGGACCCCTTGGTGCGCGGCGGCTTCTCCCACACCGCGCTCGCTTCCTCGTGCGGGTCGAGGTCGCCGTCGGCGCACTCGTGCAGGAAGTCGGCGTCCGACAGGAGGCGGTGGACGACGCCGGCGGCGTCGAGCTGCGGCCACAGGGCCTTGACGTACGCCTTCACCGGCGCGCTGCGGGCGATGGAATCCTGGACGCGATCGTCGGGGGAGTCGCCCGCGGCCTCGAGCTGCAGCATGACGCTGTGCGCGAGGCGCTGCGCCATCATCGCCCGCGCGGCCTCGTATCGCACGCCGCGCGAACGGAGTTCGGCGACGATCTCGGCCACCTCGTACGCGGGCACCCGCCAGCGTCGCGCGCCACGGGGGACGACGAGCGCCTCGTCGGGGTGCCCGACGTGGGCCCACACCGCGCGGTGGATGATGCCGGCCCACCGCGCATCGCCCTTGAGGACGGCGACCTGCGCCTCGTCCGCGCCGCGCACGAGCCAGCGTCGGTTCTTCGGGGTGTCGTCGCGGTAGCTGCCGTCGAGGAGCGTCTCGATCGTCGCGTGCGCGACGCGCGCCTCGCCGAGCGACGGCAGCACCGCGGAGATGTGGTCGAGGAACGCCGCGTTGGGGCCGACGACGAGGACGCCGGCGCGATCGAGGCGGGCACGGAACGAGTACAGCAGCCACGCCGCGCGGTGCAGGCCGACAGCGGTCTTGCCGGTGCCGGGCGCGCCCTGGATGCAGACGGTGGTCGCGACGTCGGCGCGCACGAGCGCGTCCTGCTCGGGCTGGATCGTCGAGACGATGTCGCGCATCGGGCCCGAGCGGGGGCGTTCGATCTCGGCGGCGAGGATGTCGCTGCCCGCCCGGTCGTCGGCGCCCGCCTCGTCGGTGCCCCCAGGAGCATCGAGACACTCGTCCTCGTACGCCGTCAGCTCGCCGCGTTCGACGCCGAAGCGCCGCCGCAGCGACACGCCCATCGGTTCGGCAGGGGAGGCGCGGTAGAACGCCGTCGACACGGGCGCCCGCCAGTCGATGACGAGCGGGTCGCCTGCCTCGTCGGAGACGTGGCGGCGCCCGACGTAGAGCTCCTCGAGGCGCGCGGCGTCACCCGCGGCCGGGTCGCTCCAGTCGATGCGGCCGAAGAAGAGCGTCGTCGACGGGTCGTCGGTCAGCGCCGCGACGCGGCGGGCGAGCGTCGCCCCGAGCGCCTCGCCGCTGACGGCGTCGCTGGCCCGCGACGCGTCGAGCGAGGCGGCCGAATCGCGCATGCGCGCGAGTTGGGCGCGTGCGGCGGCGAGGTGCGCGCGTTCGTGGTCGAGGACGGGGTCGAGCGCAGGCTCGAGCACGGGAGCGGGCATGGCGAACCACCTTCGGGGGCAGTGGAGGCAGAATCCCTCACTCTACGCCTGGCACCCGTTGCGGGGAGCGCTCAATTCTTGACGTCGGACTGAGCTCCCAGCGTCACCGAGACCTCCTGCTGGCGACCGTCGCGGATGATCGTCAGCTTGACGGCGCTGCCGACGGTACGCGAGCGCACCTGACCGACGAGCGCGTTGGGCGAGGTGACGGGTTCGCCGTCGATCGCGGTGATCGCGTCGTCCTTGCGCAGCCCCGCCTTGGCGGCGCCGCTGCCGGGGGCGACGGACGCGACCTTCGCCGCCGTCAGCGTCGCGTTGCCGCTCTTGACCTCCGTCGGCGACGTGCCGATGCCGAGCAGCGCGTGCTCGGCCTTGCCCTTGGCGATGAGCTGGCCCGAGATGTTCTTCACGACGTTGCTCGGGATGGCGAAGCCGATGCCGATGTTGCCGCTCTGGCCGCCCGAGGCGCCGTTCGACAGCGACGCGATCGAGGAGTTGATGCCGATCAGCTTGCCGCTGCCGTTGACGAGCGCGCCACCCGAGTTGCCCGGGTTGATCGCGGCGCTCGTCTGGATCGCGTTCGTCACGACGGTCGAGGTCGACGTCGAGGAGCTGTCGGATTCGCTCTCGCTCGTCGTCACCGGCCGGTCGAGGGCAGAGACGATGCCCGTCGTCACGGTGCCGGCGAGGCCGAGGGGGTTGCCGACAGCCATGACGGGCTGGCCGACGACGAGCTTGCTGTCGTCGGCCATCTCGACGGGGTGCAGGTCCGGGACGTCCTTGATGCGGATGACGGCGAGGTCGGTGGACGGGTCGGTGCCGACGACGCTCGCTGGGTAGGTGCGGTTGTTGTTGAGCGTGACGGTGACGGTCGCGTTCGACCCGGCGCCGCTGACGACGTGGTTGTTCGTCACGATGTTGCCGCTCTTGTCGAGCACGACGCCAGAGCCCTCGCCGCCGCTGGAGCCGGAGCTGACGTCGATCGAGACGACGCTCGGGTTGACCTTCGCGGCCGTCGCCGACCAGTTGATCGCGCCGGCGTCGGCGAAGTCGGCCGGGTCGGCCTTGATGACCGTCGAGTTGCCGCCGCCCGAGACGGCGCCGGTGTCGTCGCGCTGGACGACGGCGTACGTCCCGGCTGATGCGAGGGCCGCCGCGAGGAGCGAGGCCGCACCGATCTGCGCGAGGCCGCGCCCGCCGCGTCCCGAACGCCCGCCACCGGCAGGCTGCGAGCCGACGCCGTACGCCGCTCCCGGCTGCTCGTATCCCGGCTGAGCCCACGGCTGCTGATACCCGGGCTGCGGCTGGTACCCGGGCTTCGGCTGGTACCCGGGCTGAGGCCCGGACGTCGGCGCGGGGGCGGACGCCGGCATCGCACCGGCGGGCGGGGCGTCGAGGCGGGCCGGTTCGGAGCGGATCACCTGCGTGTCGTCAGGGCGTGGAGCCTGGCCCGGCAGCTGGTGACGGCGGGCGCCGTCCGGTCGCTCGTCGGGGTTCGGGGCGCTGTCGGGCGTCTCGGTCATGGCACTGCTCCTGGTCTCGGATCGGCGCTGACGCGGGCTGCGTCGGTCGATGCGCTGAGGGGGCCTCTCGGGTCACGAGAGTAGTCAGTCGAGGCTATTCGACGTCATCAGTCTCGTCGGCAACGTGATGCGAGCTGTGCTGCGCCTGTGAATCCGGCGCGGCGAGCGGCAGACTGACGACGAACGTCGCGCCCCCGCCGGGGGTTTCGCGCACGCTCACCTCACCGTCGTGGGCGGCGACGATCGCGGCGACGATCGACAGGCCGAGGCCGGTGCTGCCGCTCGCGCGGTTGCGGGCGACGTCGGCACGGTAGAAGCGTTCGAAGATGCGGCCACGCATGTCGGCGGGGATGCCGGGGCCGTGGTCGGCGACCTCGACGACGGCGCGCCCGTCGACCGCACCGACGCCGACCTCGATGGGTTCGGTGCCCGGAGCGTAGCGTTCGGCGTTGCTCACGAGGTTCGTCATCACCTGGCGCAGGCGCTGCTCGTCTGCGCTGATGATGACGGGGCCCAGGCCGCCGCCGAGCCCGTGCAGTGCGAAGCGGCGCTCGCCGTCCCCGCGGGCCTCTGCGTCGCTCACGGCGTCCGCGGCGATGACGGTGAGGTCGACGTCGTGGTGGCGTCGCGGCGTGCCGGGCGCGGTGGCCCCGATCGTCGCGGCGCGCTGCTCCGTCTCGAGGCGAGAGAGCAGGAGCAGGTCATCGACCATGGCGCTCATGCGTTTCGCCTCGTCCTCGATGCGGCGGAAGGCGGCGGCGACGTCGTCGGGGTCGCTCACCGCGCCCTGACGGTACAGCTCGGCGTAGCCGCGGACGGTGGCGAGGGGAGTGCGCAGCTCGTGCGAGGCGTCTGCGACGAAGGAGCGCATGCTCTCCTCGCTGCGGTCCTTGATCTCCATCGAGCGTTCGACCTGGCTGAGCATGACGTTGAGCGAGCGCGCAAGGCTCTCCATCTCGTCGGCGGAGTCGGGGTTGGGGACGCGGCGTGTCAGGTCGCCCGCGGCGATGGCGGCGGCGGTGTCCTCGATGGCTCGTAGTGGTCGCATCGCCCGCCGCACCGCCCACAGCGCCGCGAGCGTCGCGAACAGCAGTGCGATTGCGCTGACGCCGATGGTGAGCACCTGCATGCGTCGCACGACGGTGTCGACGTTCGCCATGCTGACGGCGACGGCGTACGGCTCGCCGGTGGTCTCGTCGATGCCTTCGACGACGCGCCACGACACGGTGCTCTCGCCCTGCGAGTGGACGGTGTAGGGGTGCCCGCCGTGCGCGATGGCGCTGGCCTTCGTCACGTCGGGGAAGTCGGGGCGGGGCCCCGTGGCGGGGACGAAGTCGTTCGTCTCCTGCGCGCCGACGATGCGGACGGCATACACGTTGACGGGCACGGCGCTCGTCACGCGCGCGTGCTCGGCCTGTTGCTGGATCGTCGAGGCGACGAGGGTGGGCGCGGCGGCGACGAGGTCGGCGTCCTCGCGTTGGACGAGGTAGCTCTGCAGCTGCCAGGACCCGGCAGTGCCGACGACGAACATCGCTGCGCCGAGCAGGCCGGCGAGGACGGCGACGATGCGGGCGCGCAGCGGCCAGCGGTGGACGCCGCGCCGCAGTCGCAGGTACTGCTGGCGCAGCGTGTAGCCGTCGGGGGAGACCAGGGGGATCGCCTACGTCAGCGCGGTTCGCGCAACACGTATCCGACGCCGCGCTTGGTGTGGATGAGCGGTTCGAGACCGTCGACGTCGATCTTGCGGCGCAGGTAGGAGATGTACGACTCGACGATGCCGGCCTCACCGCGGAAGTCGTAGTCCCACACGTGGTCGAGGATCTGGGCCTTGCTCACGACGCGACCGGCGTTGAGCATGAGGTAGCGCAGCAGCTTGAACTCGGTGGGGGAGACGTCGATGACGCGGCCCGCGCGGCGCACCTCGTGGCTGTCGTCGTCGAGCTCGAGGTCGCCGACGGTGACGGTGGGGCCGTCCGAGTCGTCGGCCTTCGTGCGGCGAAGGACGGCGCGGATGCGCGCGACGACCTCTTCGAGGCTGAACGGCTTCGTGATGTAGTCGTCGCCGCCGACGGTGAGGCCCTTGACGGTGTCGTCGACGGAGTCGCGCGCGGTGAGGAAGACGATCGGCAGTTCGCGTCCGCCCTCGCGCAGGCGGCTCGTGACGGCGAAGCCGTCCATGTCGGGAAGCATGACGTCGAGCACGGCGAGGTCGAACTCCCGCGTCGCGGCCAGGGCGAGCCCTTCGCTGCCGGTGCCGGCGACGGAGACGTCGAAACCGGCGAACTTCATGCTCGTGGCGAGCAGTTCGCGGATGTTGGTGTCGTCCTCGACGATGAGGATGCGTGCTTCGGGCGTGCTCATGCCTGTCATTCTCGCCCGCCCGACTGGACGTTCGCTGGAAGTCGGCTGGAGAAGGTGGCCCCTACGATGGGACGGCATGCAGCGGCACGCACCCGATCCTGATGGAGAGAAGGCACGTCATGGGGCTCAAGTTCTACGCCGATCGCGGTTCGCGCCGCACCCGTCAGATCGTGGCCGACGTGGCCCTCGCGCTGTGGTGCGTCCTCGCGATCTGGGCGGGCACCGTCGTCCACGACCGGGCGCTCGTGGCGCAGAGCGGCGCGCAGAAGCTCGAGCACGGCAGCTCCAGCCTGGCGCTCGACATGACGGACGCGGCGAATGCCGTCGCGAAGGTCCCGTTCGTCGGTTCCGAGGTGCGCACCCCGTTCGACAAGGCCGCCGGCACTGCGACGGACATGGCCGGCTCGGGGCACGACCTTGCGACGGGGCTGGGCCGCTTCGCCGTCCTGCTCGGGGTCCTGACGGCGGCGCTGCCGATCGTCCTCGCGCTCGTGCCGTGGCTGCTGACGCGCCTGCGCTACGCCGTCACCGCGGGGCGCCTCGCCCGCCTGCGTTCCATGCCGGGCGGACGCCGGTTGCTCGCGCTCGAAGCGCTGACGAGCGCCTCGCCCCGTGCGCTCGCCGCCATCGACGACGACGTCGCCCGCGCCTGGCAGGACGACGACCCCGAGGCGACGCGCAAGCTCGCCGACCTCTCGCTCGCGACGTACGGGCTGCGGCTCAGGGACGACGTGCTCGAGGAGGACGTGCTCGACGGCCGCGCGACCGACGCCGAAGAATGATCGAAAAGGAATATTCCGGGCGGGGCAGGTGTTGACGAGGTTGCCGTCAGCCATGTCGTCCTGAGGAGTCACCACGAGCCCCACCTTCGCCTCGTTGTCCATCCGCAACTATCGCCTCTACGCGAGCGGCGCGCTCGTGTCGAACGTCGGCACGTGGATCGGGCGCGTGACGCAGGACTGGGTCGTCCTCACCGAACTGACGCACCACGACGCCGCCGCGCTCGGCGCGATCACCGCGACGCAGTTCGCGCCCGTTGTCCTTCTCGCCCCGTTCGCCGGATCCCTCGCGGACGCCTACCCCAAGCGGCGTCTGCTCATGCTGAGCCAGAGCGCGCTCGCGGTGACGTCGCTCGTGCTCGCGGGGCTGCTGCTGACGGGCTCGGCGACGCTCGCGAGCGTCTTCGGCATCGCCCTCGTGCAGGGCATCGCGACGGCCCTCGACAACCCGACGCGTCAGGCGTTCGTCTCCGAACTCGTGCCCGAGGGGCACCTGACGAACGCCGTCGGTCTCAACTCGGCGTCGTTCAATGCGGCGCGCCTGATCGGCCCCGGCGTCGCGGGTCTGCTCATCGCGGGCATCGGCACAGGCTGGGCGATGGTGCTCAACGCGGCGTCGTTCGTCGCCGTCCTCGCCGCGCTGCTCGCGATGAATCCGCGAGAACTACGGCCGGCGCCCCGACGGCGTGGCCGCGGCGGGGTGCGCGAAGGTTTCGCCTACGTGAGTCGGCGGCGCGACCTGCAGCTCATCATGGGTCTCGTGTTCGTGCTCGGCACGTTCGGCATGAACTTCCAGATCACGACGGCGCTCATGGCGACGAGCGTCTTCCACGCCGACGCGCGCGCCTACGGCATCATCTCGTCGGTGATGGCGGTGGGGTCGCTGGCCGCGGCGCTGCTCGCGGCCCGGCGCAAGTCGCCGTCACTGCGGCTGCTGCTCGCGGCGCTCGCCGGGTTCACGGTGTTCTCCGCACTCGCCGCGATGGCGCCGAACGTGTGGCTGTTCGGCGCGTTCCTCGTGCCCGTCGGGTTGTGTGCGCTGACGGCGTTGACGACGGCGAACGCGAGCGTCCAGCTCTCCGTCGACCCGCAGCTGCGCGGGCGCGTCATGGCGCTCTACATGGCGATCCTCATGGGCGGCACGCCCGTCGGCGCGCCGCTCATCGGGTGGATCGGCAACACCTTCGGCGCTCGCGCGACGATCGCCGTCGGCAGCGTCGCGGTCGGCGTCGCGACGCTCGTCGCCGGCCTCGCCCTGATGCGGGTGCGGCACTACGCGGCGCGCGACGTCATCGCGATGCGGCCCACCCATCTCGCGGTGAGAGAATCGGCGACATGACCCCGAAGACCCGCCGACTCATCGTCATCATCGCCCTCGCCGCGTTCGTGCTCGTGCCGCTCGTGGCGCAGCTCGCGAACTGAGGCCCGGCCCTTCGGGTATGTGGCTCAGGGGCGCGAGCCGTCGCTGACGGCCTGCGCGCGGCGGCGACGGTGCAGCTGGTCGACCTCCTCGGCGACGATCCGACGCAGTGCCCCCGGCGCGTCGGGATGCGAGGCGAGCCAGGCTTCTGCGGCGTCGGTGTCCGGCTGGGTGTCGAACAGGCCGCGCACGAGGCGTGAGGCGATGACCTGGCTGCGCTCGCGCCACCACGTCTCGAGGTGATCGAGGTAGCTGTCGGCGTACGCGCCGGCCAGCTCGACGCTCGCGGGGTGGGTGAACCCGGCGACGAGCGCGGCGACCTGCTCGTTCGTCAGCGACGCGTCGTCGACGCGCTGCCACGCGGCCTGCTTGGTGTCGTCGAGGCCGAGAGCTGCCGTCGCGCCGAGCGCCTGGGCTGCACCGCGCTGCGTCGTGTCGCGCGTGCGTTCATCTGCGAGGCGGGCGTCGACGTCGCGACGGGCGTCGTCGTCACGGGTGTGCGCCGCGAGTGAGGTGAGGACGCTCCAACGCTCGTCCTGGCCGGGCTCGAACGGGGTGTGCGCGTCGAGCAGGGCGCGCAGTTCATCGTCGACGCTCGGGGCGAGGGCCGCGACGAGGAGGGCCAGTCGGCGCCACACGCCCGGAAGATCGGTGCCCGTCGATGCGTCGGCCCGGTCGATCGCGACACGCCAGAACGCCTGCGCCCAGTCGGCGCGCGAGGCGGCGTCGGGCAGGTAGGACGTGATCGCGGCGATCGCGAACCGTCCCGCGCCGTCGACGATCGTCGCCGACGGTTCGTCCGCGAGCTGGGTCAGCCCGGCGCGCACGAACGTCTCGGCGGGCAGGCGCGCATCACGCGTGGCCTGCCACAGCTGCCCCCACGCCGTGGCGCGATGCGTCGCCGAGGCGAGGTGGCAGAGCTGCGTCGCGAACAGCTCGAGCGTCTCGGTGCTCGGCGCGATCTTCGCGTACGTCCAGTCCTCGTCGTCGACGAGGACGACCGCGCCACGCAGTTCGCCCGGCAGCTCGAGCGTGTCGCTCTCGCCTTCGAGGTCGAGCCACGCGTCGCCGGCGGCGTGCCAGGCGGCGGCTTCGGAGGCGTCGGGCGCCTCGACGTCGAATGCGGTGGCGTGGAAGCGGTGCGGGCGCGTGCGGTCGCCGCGGCGCGTGATGACGCCGCCGGCCACCTCGAGCGTGTCGGGGCCCGACGTCTGCAGCCAGGCCTGCGCCCACGCCGTCATGTCGCGTCCGCTCGCCTCGCCGAGGGCGTCGAGGAAGTCGTCGAGGGTCGCGTTCGTGAAGGCGTGACGTTCGAAGTACAGCGCCGCGCCCTCGTAGAACGCGTCCTCACCGGCGTACGCGACGAGCTGGCGCAGCACGGAGGCGCCCTTCGCGTAGGTGATGCCGTCGAAGTTGGCGCGCGCGGCTTCGACGTCGGGGATGTCGGCGACGATGGGGTGCGTCGTCGGCAGCTGGTCGGCGGAGTACGCCCACGCCTTGCGGCCCAGCCCGAACGTGGCCCACGCGTCGTCGAACTCGGTGACTTCGGACGCGGCCTGCGCGCCGATGAAGTCGGCGAACGATTCCTTGAGCCACAGGTCGTCCCACCACGGCATCGTGACGAGGTCGCCGAACCACATGTGCGCCATCTCGTGCAGCAGCGTCGTGGCGAGCGCTTCGCGTTCGCTGCGGGTCGCGTCGCCGCGCTTGAGGTAGTTCTCGTTGAACGTGACGAGGCCCGGGTTCTCCATCGCGCCGATGTTGTACTCGGGCACGAAGATCTGGTCGTAGGTGCCCCAGGGGTAGCTGCAGCCGAACTTGCGCTCGCACCACGGCAGCCCGGCCTTCGTCCAGCGCAGCATGTCCGCGCTGGGCAGGCTGGCGCGCATCGCCGGGCGGCACATGATCGACAGCGGCACGCGGCGTCCGTCGCTCAGCACCGCCTCGTCCTCGACCAGCGCGTATGGGCCCGCGATGACGCAGACGATGTACGTCGACTGCGGCATCGTCGGGGTGAACGTCGTGAGGGTGAGGTCGGTGGTGGTGTTGCCGTGCGTCTCGTCGCTCGCGGCGGCCGGTTCGGCGCTCTCGGGTGCGCCGTTGCTGCGCACGAGCCAGTGCGACGGGGCGGTGACGCTGATCGCGAAGTGTGTCTTGATGTCGGGCTGGTCGAAGCAGGCGAAGACGCGGCGGGCGTCGGTCGGTTCGAAGTGGGTGAACAGGTACGTCTCGCCGTCCTGCGGGTCGCGGAAGCGGTGCAGGCCTTCGCCGGTGTGGCTGTAGTGGCACTCGGCGATGACGGTGACGACGTGCTCGCGCCCCGGCGTCAGGCCGCGGACGGTGACGAGAGAATCCTCGAAGCTCGTGGCGTTCGCGTCGAGTTCGACGCCGTCGAGCAGAACGCATGGGGCGGCATCGGCGACGAGGTCGATCGACACCGCACCTTCGGTGCAGGTGAGGCGCAGTGTCGACGTCGAGGTGAACGTCGCGGCCTCCGTCGGCGCGCCCGTCAGATCCAGGTGAATGGATTGGTCGCTCAATGTCACTGTGCGAGAACGGTGCTGGGCGGTTTCGCGAGTGAGGTTGTGAGCGAGGGGCACGCGGTGGGCCTTTCGTTGGAGCGGTCTGAGGTGACGGTGGCGTCAGAGCCGTTCGATGACGTGGTCGATGCAGTGGGTGAGCGCCGCCACATCGGTGGGTTCCACGGCAGGGTACATGCCGACGCGCAGCTGATTGCGTCCCAGCTTCCGGTAGGGCTCGACGTCGACGATGCCGTTGGCGCGCAGCGTCGCCGCGATCGCCGCCGCGTCGATGGCGTCGTCGAAGTCGATCGTGCCGACGACGAGGGAGCGGTGCGCCGGGTCCGTGACGAACGGTGTCGCGTGGGGGTGCGCGTCCGCCCACGTGTAGAGGGCCTTCGATGAGGCGCGGGTGCGTTCGACGGCGAAGTCGAGGCCGCCGTTCGCGTTGAACCAGTCGAGTTGCGCCTTCATGAGGACGTACGTCGCGAGCGCCGGCGTGTTGTACGTCTGCGCCTGACGGCTGTTCGTGATGGCGGCGTCGAGGTCGAGGAACGGTGGGATCCAGCGGCCCGACGCCTTGATGCGCGCGACCCGCTCGATCGCGGCGGGGGACATGAACGCGAACCACAGGCCCCCGTCGCTCGCGAACGATTTCTGCGGCGCGAAGTAGTAGACGTCGCACTCGGTCAGGTCGACGGGCAGGCCGCCCGCGGCGGACGTGCCGTCGATGAGGACGAGCGCGTCGTCGTCGGTGTTTTCCGGGCGCGTGACGGGCGCCATCGCGCCTGTCGACGTCTCGTTGTGCGCCCACGCGTAGGTGTCGATGCCGGGCTTCGGCTGCGCCTCGGCGACGCTGCCCGCCGGGGCTTCGATGACGTCGGGGGCTTCGAGGAACGGCGCCGTCGCGGACGTCGCGAACTTGGCGGTGAACTCGCCGAAGACGAGGTTCTGCTGGCGGTGTTCGATCAGGCTGAACGCGGCCACGTCCCAGAACGCGTTCGACCCGCCGAGACCCATCACCGTCTCGTAGCCGTCGGGCAGGTCGTACATCTGCGCGAGGCCCTCTTGCACCTCGCGTACGAGGTTCTTCACCGGCGCCTGACGGTGTGACGTGCCGAGCAGCGGAGTTGCACCCTCACCTGCAGCGGCGAGCGCTGCGAGTGCGTCGGGGCGGATCTTGCTCGGGCCGGCACCGAAGCGTCCGTCGCTCGGCTTGAGGGCGTCGGGGATGACGATGGCGGGGCTCTTCGCGTCAGTCACGTTGTCGACTCTAGGACGGGCGCTGCAGCCCGCGCCGCCCGTTTCGCATGGCGGGTACCTTTTCCGCAGGGCGGATCGTGGGCTGGGCGCGGCCGAAATGGCGAGTCGACGGGGCCGTCCCGCGCGGGCCCGTCCCGCGCGGGCGCGGGGTTGCGCACCCGCTGGTGCTCGTCCTGACCAGACAGGCTGGCCGGGCGTGTTGATCATGACGGGCCAGTGCGCGACCGGTGGCGGCGCCCGTCGACGCGTCGGGAGGGTGTCAAAGGCGATACGCGCCCTCGTCCCGAGGTGCGCAGACCGAGCGCCCACGCTCCGACAGGTTGTGACCCGTCAGGTCATCACCTGCCCGACGTGCCCGGCAGAAAACGTCAGTGTGACCGCCAACCAAGCGCCAAGCCGTGCAGCCGCGAGAACCGTCACGGCGGAGGCGGCGAGAATCGTCGCTGAGTGCCTCCGGAACCGGGCCTGTCCGCTCGTCCCGACGCAGATTGCGCCCCGGCGCCCTGCGCAGCGGCCCGGGCGGGCAAGATGGGGGCATGACCGAGGTGCGCATGGATTACGACGGTGAAGGTCTCGACGAGTCGCAGTTGCCCGCGGCGCCGCTCGAGCTGATCGAGGCGTGGGTGCGCGAAGCACGCGAACGCCAGAATGCCCAAGGCGACGTGCCCGAGCCAGAGGCCATCAGCATCGCGACGGCCGACGCCGCCGGCGCGCCGCACGTGCGGACCGTCCTCATGCGCTACCTCGGGGCCGACGGCCCCGGTTTCTACACGAACCTCGAATCGGCCAAGGGCCGTGACATCGCCGAGAACGACCAGATCGCCGGGGCGCTCACGTGGCCGCTGATGTTTCGCGCGATCCGCTTCACCGGTAGCGCCGTCGAGCTGCCTCGTGACGTCGTGCGCGCCTACTTCGACTCGCGCCCGTATGGTTCGCGCGTCGGGGCGTGGGTGTCGAAGCAGTCGCGGCCGCTGACGAGCCGCGCCGAGCTCGAGACCGCCAACGCCGAGATGACGGCCCGTTACCCCGACACCGGCGGCGCCGACGACGTCCCCCTGCCCGACTTCTGGGGCGGCTACCGCATCAACTGCGACGAGATCGAGTTCTGGGCGGGGCGCCGTTCCCGGCTGCACGACCGCCTCGTCTACGTGCGCGTCGGCGACGGCGACCTCGACGACCCGTCAGCCTGGCGCATCGAACGTCGCTGGCCCTGAGCCGTCGACGTGTGCAAATCGCAGATGGGGACGCGATTCGCCGGGGTGGACGCCGTTCGCAGATGGGGCGAGATTCGCGAATGTGGACGAAAATCGCCGATGGATACGAGTGGGGCGTCGCCGGCATGGCGAGGCGGGGCGGCGACGCGTGGCAGTGATGCGTCTCGAGGCCGCCCGCGAATCTGCCGTCGCTGATTCGCCGGCCCGCAAAACCGGAGCGGACGGCGTCACCACCTAGCGTGGAGGTATGACTGACTCGTCCACGCCGACACCCCACGACCCGTCGACCGATCGTGCCCTGGCAGCACTCGACGCGCAGGACGAAGGAGCTACCGCGACGCTCGACTCCCAGGCTGACGCTGCCGCGATGACGTCGGCCGCGCGGGACGTGCAGGCTGATCGTGCTGCCACGTCCGGCGTCTCTCAGGTGGACGGGCGCGTCGAACCCTCGACGGCGACGCGGTTGTCGCGCGAGACGACGACGGCTCTCGACCGCATCGCCCTCGACGCTCAGCGCTCGGGTCGCGTGCCGGGCCTCGCCGCCGGGGTGGCGCGACGCGGGACGCTGCTGTGGCACAACGGTTTCGGGGCGGCGCACCTCGGCCAGAACGTCGGCGCGGAGCGCGTCGGGCAGACTGCGCCCGACGAGAACACGCGCTTCCAGATCGCGTCGAACACGAAGACGTTCGTGGCGGTGACGATCATGGCCCTGCGCGACGAGGGCAAGCTCGACATCGACGCTCCGGCCCGCGACATCATTGACACCATTACCGCCGATTCGCCGCTAGCGCGCATGACGCCGCGTCAGTTCATGTCGCACAGCTCCGGCATCCAGCGCGAGGCCGTCGGCGACGTGTTCGACACGCTCGTCATGCCGGGTCGCGACGAGTTCCTCGCGAGCCTCGCCCACAGCGAACGCGTCTTGCCCGCTCACACGCGTTTCCACTACTCGAACCTCGGGTACGCGCTGCTCGGCGAGATGATCAATCGTCTCGACGGTGGCGACTGGTTCGCTAGCGTGCAGCGTCGGCTCCTCGACCCACTCGGCATGACGTCGACAACTCTCGGCCACCCGGGCGGCGTCGACACCGATCCGCATGCTGCGGGCACCTATTTCGTGCCGCCGTACAGCGACGTCCCCGTCGACGAACCCGTCTTCGACTCGCGCGCCATCGCGCCGGCCGCGGGCATGGTCTCGAGTGTGCGCGACATGGCGCGTTGGGGAGGTTTCGTCGCGAACCCCGACCCCGCGATCCTCTCCGCCGACACGCTCGAGGAGATGTGTCAGCCGCAGATCGTCGCCGACGTCGATCGCTGGGGCGCCGCATGGGGTCTCGGGTTCATGCTGCTGCGCCGTGACGATCGCATCTGGGTCGGCCACACCGGCGGTTGGCCGGGCGCGATCACCGGCGTCTTCACGCACCGCGAGAGCGCGACGACGGGCGTCGCTCTCATGAACGCGACGCACACCCCCGATCCCGCGGCCCTCGCCACGGACCTCGCGAGCGCCGTCCAGGAGCGCGAACCCGAGCTGCCCGCAGCCTGGACGCCCGGGATCACCGTGCCCCCGGAGTTCGTCCCGCTGCTCGGGGTGTGGTTCTCGGAGGGGACGCAGTTCACGTTCGTCGTCGAGGGCGGCACGCTCAAGGCTCGCGTCGAGGGGTTGCCCGAGTGGAAGGCGCCGGCCGTCTTCGAGCGCGTCGACGAAGACCGCTACCGCACCGTCGCGGGTCGCGAGCGCGGCGAATGGCTCGTCATCACCCGCGACGCCGACGGTTCCGTCACCCAACTCAACTGGGCCACATACCGCTTCACGCGCGAGCCGGCCGCGTTCGGCGAATGGCTCTGACAGCGCGTTGCGAAGCTCACAGCATCTTCACAGCCCTGGCTTCCCGATTTAACTTTCAATGATGGGGGGAGCGGGTGTAGCGTCTCGTCACGAAGCGCGCCGCACTCCCTCCCCCCTGGCGGCTGCGCTTCACCCCGAGGCCGCAGCGCTCTTCGTGAGCGCGCGCCTCGGGTTCTTCTCTTTCGGCCCCCTTGCCTTCGCGGCTCGCCCGGCCTCACCCCTGCCGACGTCGCTCCCTTGACGAACATCGCTCTGACGAACACCTCCGAGGCACTGCCCGTCGCGCCTGCTCATTCCGGCGGTCCGCTCGAGGCGATCCGTTCGCGCGACTGATGCTCCGAGCCTCGCCCCACCGACGCCGGTATCGCGAGCACCCGTGCGCGGCGGCGCCGGAGGTGGCACTCTTGTCGTCGTGACTGACCTGATCGACACCACCGAGATGTATCTGCGCACCATCTATGACCTCGAAGAAGAGGGCATCCCCCCGTTGCGCGCCCGCATCGCGGAGCGCCTCGGCCACTCCGGGCCCACGGTGTCGCAGACGGTCGCGCGCATGGAGCGCGACGGTCTGCTCCACGTCGCGAACTCCCGGCGCATCGAACTGACACCCGAGGGGCGCCTGCTCGCGACTCGCGTCATGCGCAAGCATCGCCTCGCGGAGCGGTTGCTCGTCGACGTCATCGGCCTCGAGCTCGAGTACGTCCACGACGAGGCGTGCCGGTGGGAGCACGTCATGAGCGAGCGCGTCGAGCGCAAGATCCTCGAGCTCATCGTCGACAAGGGCCTGTCCCCGTACGGCAACCCGATTCCCGGGCTGGACGAGCTCGGCTGGGGCGAGGCGCCGGAGGGTTTCCGTGACGGCGTGCAGTCGCTCGTCGAGGTGGCCGGCAGCGAGTCGCTGCGCGTGGTGGTGCGCCGCATCGGCGAGCCCGCGCAAGCGGACGCCGAGTCTCTCGCGGTGCTGACGAGCGTCGGGCTGAGCCCCGGGGTGGCCCTCGACGTGCGTGCTGACGGCGACCGCGTCCACGCGGCCGTCGCCGATCGGCCTGACGACGCCGTGTCGCTGCCCGAGGACATCGCCTCGCACGTATTCGTGTCCGTGACGGGTCAGCAGGCCTGAGGTTGCATGTGATGTTCATCACGAGCACACTCTGTAACGGATTCTGAACCTCCGCTGGTGGCGCGACGAACGGGGCCTGAGACGGGTGCTCGATGCCGAAATGACGCCTATCTCGCCGGTTCCTGATTCACCGTCGTCGTGACTGATTCGTTACCGTCTTACCTGGTTCGACAACGAACACTCGCGTGCCGAACACGCCGAGCCCTGCCTGCGGCGCGCGAGTCATGTCAGCTACACCACCTGGCAGGGGTGGGGGACCCACTTCTTCGTTCCTGATCCGCGAAGCGCAGATCAAGAACTCGGGGTGAAGCTCGCGTCGCACGCACGAAGCGCCGAGAGCCGGGCCGAGCAACAGGTCCGAACCCGACAGCTCACCTCACAGGCGTTCGAGAGGTTGCACATTGTCCATCAAGAACACGCCGGGCCCGCTGCGTCCTGTGAAGCAGACGCGCACCCTGGCCATGCTCACCACGACCGTCGCCGTCTCCGGTGGTCTGGTCGCTGGTCTCGGCATCACGCAGAGCGCCGGTGCGGCCCCTGAGTCGGGCGCCGTTCACGAGGCCGCGGCTGCCGCCACGACACCCCTCGAGCTCAAGACCGTCACGCCGGCCAAGAAGCTCGTCGTCGCCCCGAAGGCCGCCCCGAAGCCCGCCGCCAAGGCCGCCCCGAAGCCCGCCGCCAAGGCCGCCGCGAAGCCCGCCGCCGCGAAGAAGTCGACGCGCGCGACGTCGCAGGCGCTGAAGCAGGTGTCGCGCTCGCAGGCCCGCAGTGCGCTGACGTCGGCCTCCGTGAAGCCCGTCAGGGCCGAGCGCAAGGCGAAGATCGCCGAGCCGGCGCAGCGTCGCTCGATCGTCGTCAAGAAGCGCACCGCGCCCGCCGCGTCGCAGTCGACGAACACCCACCGCGCCGCGTCGCAGTCGACGAACACCCACCGCGCCGCGTCGCAGTCGACGAACACCCACCGCGCCGCGTCGCAGTCGACGAACACCCACCGCGCCGCGTCGCAGTCGACGAACACCCACCGCGCCGCGTCGCAGTCGACGAACACCCACCGCGCCGCGTCGCAGTCGACGAACACCCACCGCGCCGCGTCGCAGTCGACGAACACCCACCGCGCCGCGTCGCAGTCGACGAACACCCACCGCGCCGCGTCGCAGTCGACGAACACCCACCGCGCCGCGTCGCAGTCGACGAACACCCAGCGCGCCACCGCGACGCACCAGCGCGTGCATCGCACGCACGCTCGCCAGGCGGTTTCGCAGCACACCCAGGCTCGCCCGGTCGCCCAGACGCCGCGTCACCAGCAGGCACCCGTGCACCGCGCGACGGTGCGTCACGCCACCACGACGCACTCGGCCACGCCGACCTACGCCTCGAGCGCGCAGAAGGCCACGAACACGGCTTCCGCCTCGCGTTCGAACTCCGGAGTCGTCTCCATCGCCGCGGGCCTGACGGGTATCCCCTACGTCTACGGCGGATCGTCGACCTCCGGTGCCGACTGCTCCGGTTACGTCGCGATGGTCTTCGCGAAGGCCGGCATCCAGCTGCCGCACCAGTCGGGCGCCATCAAGGCGATGACGACGCCCGTCAGCGACCCGCGCCCCGGCGACCTCGTCTTCCTGCCGGGCCACGTCGCGATCTACGCCGGCAACGGCATGGTCTACGAGGCGCGCCACCCGGGCACCGTCACCGGCCTGTACCCGGTGCTGTCGGGTTCGACCTACGGTCGCCTCTGATCGATGTGATCGGTCGGCCCGCGCGGCCACCTGAGAAGCGCCCTCCCCGTCATCGTGACGGGGAGGGCGCTTCTTCGTGTGGCGCGTGCTTCGAGCGGGGTCGTGGTGGTCTGCCGTGACGATCCTGCGTCAGTGGTAGTCGCGGCGAATGACGGTGACGGCGAGCGCCAGGCCGAGCAGTGCGAGGCCGACACCGCCGGCGACGAGCAGGGGGCTCGTCGAACTCGAGTCGGATTCGTCGGCTGATGCCGCGTCCGAGGGGGCGAGCGACGGGCTGGAGGTGCTGGTCGACGACGCCGAACTGGAACGACTCGACGACGAAGACGAAGACGACCCGGACGAAGACGAAGACGATTCGGGCGACGAGGTGGCGCTCGTCGAACTGCTGCGCGGTGTCGTCGGTGCCATCGGCGTCGTGGGGGCCAGGGGGGATGCGGGGCTCGATGCGCCCGTAGATGCGATCGTGGGCGCGAGCGTCGGCTCGTCGCTCGTCGGGGCGGGCGAGGTGCTCTGGCGCGGTGTCCGTGTCGGCTCAGCGGTCGCGAGCGACGTCGAAGATGTGGACGGTGCGTCACCGCAGCCGCTGAGGGGCAGCGAGCCAGCGGAGCCGCCGGAGGCCGTCGTCACGAAGATGGCACGGGCCTGCGAGGGTGTGCTGACGCGCACGGTGAGGCTCTGACCGGCGCCGACACTCGTCGCTGCCGGTGTCGCGCCGCCTCCGGCGCCGGTCGTGAATGAGAACGTCTGGGTTTCGGGGGCGGCGTTCGTCAGGGTGACGAGGGCCGAGTATCCGCCGGATGCGCTGCACGTGGCGCTCTGGAACACGGCGCTGCTCACGCCCGCGCCGGTGCTCGGCGAGCTCAACGGTGCGGTGGGGTCGGCGGTTGCCGCTGGCGCGCCGAGCACGATGGCTCCCGCGGCGAGCAGGGCGGCTGCGCCGGCACGAGAGCCGGCACGAAGGCCGGCGTGGGTGCTGGGGGTGAGGCGGTGCATCGTCGGGTGGCTCCCTGGTTCGCTCGTCGCAGGGTGCCTCCCCGCGTCATGTGGATTGTCTCCCATGGCGGGCGCTCGCGCGAGCGCCCTGGGCCCGAGCAGGAGTTCCCGGTCGAAAAAAAGTCTGCGGTGGGGTGCAACCGGCTCAGGATGTCGGGCGTCTGTATGAATGAACGGCGGTCAGCCGTGCGTCGCGCTCGATGCTCAGGGGTGTGCATGCTGGGCGATGCGCGGGCGGGGTCGGTGGAGTCTTGGGGGCTCGATCGGCCCCCGCGCCCGCTTCGTCGCCGCGGGCGCGGTCTGGTTGACTAGGCCCCGTGGTCATCGAGGCGAGCCCGTGGGCGTTCTGGCGCCGTCACGCCTGTGAGGTCGTGCTGTTCGCCGTCCTGGCGGCGCCCGTGCTCGCCATTCGCCCGTCGGTCGGCAACATCGTCGCGGTCGTCGTCTTCTTCGTCGCCTATTTCGGTTTCTCGTTCCTCAGTGACATGCGCACGCGCCTGCGCGTCGACGAGGACGGCGTCGAGTATCTCGCCGGTGGGCGTGATCAGGTCTTCATCGCGTGGAACGAGACCGCGCGCATCGTGCCGCGCCGCTTCCGGTGGTGGACGGCCGAGGACGCCATCGTCTTCCTCGACGGGGGCGATCGTCCGTTGCTCGTCGCGGGCATCTCGATGTTCGCGCCCGCCGACCTCGACGCGTTGGAGGGCGCCGCGCGGGCCTATGTTCCGGTCGATTCGCCCGTCATCCTGTCGCCGTTCACGGGCCGGGCCGACGGCGAGCGTCACCCCGAACTCGTGCCGCAGCGCACGTCGGAGCGGTTGCTCGCCTCGTCGATCAGCAGCTTCCTCATCGCCGCCGTCGTCGCGATCGTGCTCCTCACGGTCTTCGAGTGAATCGTCGTGTGAGCTGCGCCCGCAAGCCGTTCAGCCGTTCGCAAGCATCCGACGGTCGGCGATGACGACGATGGCGAGGCACAGCGCGGCCATGATCGCGCCGAACTCGAACATCGCGGGGTAGCTGAACCCGGCGTCCTGCGCGAGCGTCGCCATGATCGCGGGGACGGCGAAGCCGAGATAGGTGACGCCGTAGAACACGGCCGTCAGCCCGGCGAGGTCGCGGGGCCCGGCGATACGTTGGATCTCGAGCAGGCCGCTCACCATCGCGAGGCCGTAGCCGGCGCCCAGGCAGAAGCTGCCGAGGATCGCGGTGGCGATGTTGAGCTCGCGGCTCGCGAGCGCGCCGGCGAGCATGCCGACGACGAGGACGACGAGCCCCACGCGCACCGCTCGGGTGGTGCCGGGGGAGTCGATGCGGCGCCCGACAGACTGGACGAGGAAGCCGCACGTCAGGCCGACGACGCACAGCAGCGCCGAGAACGCGATCGGCGCCGACGAGACGTGCGACGACATGAGCGCGGGCAGGACGGCGTACGCACACGCGGCGGCGCCGAAGACCCACGGGGCGATCGGCAGCACGACGAACAGGAACCGACGGTGGCCGATGGCGGGGATGCGCAGATCGTCACGCAACGACGACGTCGAGCGCGACGCCGCGTCGACCGTCTCCGGCGTGCGCAGGACGAGCACGGCCGCGATCGCCGTCACGACGATGTTGACGAGGTACGACAGCTCGTCGGGGTAGGGCGCCCACTGCGCGAGGGGGCCGGCGAACGCGGCGCCGAGGCCGAAGCCGGCCGTCAGCGACATCGACGCACGCTTGGCGCCGGTGCCGTCGGGCGCGTCGTCGTGCGGCGGGCTCGACAGCTCCTTGATCCACGATGAGCCGACGGCCATGACGAGACCCAGCGCGATGCCCGACAGCACGCGCCCGAGGAACAGCACGGTGACGTTGGCGTGGGCGAACGCGAGGACGGCGCTCGCGAGCATCGCGATGTACGGCGCGGGGACGAGCAGGCGCCGCCGGCCGTAGCGGTCGGAGAGCGGCCCACCGATGAGCAGCGCGGGGATGATGCCGAGGACGTACGCGAAGAGCAGCACGTTGACCGTCACCTGCGCCAGGTGATGCTGCGTGCGGTACATGACGAGCAGGGGCGTGAACTCGTTGCCGCCCCAGGCGACGGCGAGCATCGCGAGGGCGGGGCGCATCCAGTGCTTCATGCGGTCCTCTTCGTTGTTACCGGTGAGTACCCATGCAATCACGAGCATGCCTGGACGCGCCCGTCAGGGCGTCGCACGGCTCAGGTGTTGATCTTCGCGAGCAGTTCGGGCAGCGTCCGCTCGAGCTGCCGCGCGCCCAGACGCGCGGGGCGTGGATGAGCGCGCAGGCGAGGCCGATCTTCTTCGTCATGTTTGCGGAATAGTCGGCGACGATCTTGTCGGCGGCCTCGTCGAGGCCGAGCGCGTCGAGCAGTTGGTCGCTGCGGCGGGCGACGTCGATGACGTCGACGCCGTGCAGCAGGCCGGTGTGACGCAGCAGTTCGCGGCCGCTGAGGCGGTCGAAGGTGCGCAGGCCGTCGGGCAGGACACCGATGAGCGACTTCGCGCGTGCCGGGTCGCGCCATGCGTCGTGGCCGAGGATCTCGACGCGGCCACCGTCGGGGCGCAGCAGCCCGGTCGCCATCGACAGGGTCGTCGTCTTGCCGGCGCCGTTCGGGCCGACGACGCTGAACATCGAGCCGCGCGCACGGTGAGCGTCAGGTCGTAGACGGCCCGGTGGCTGCCGAGGTTCTTCGTCAGCTCGCTCAGCTGCATGGCCGGTGTTTGCATGGCGGGCGCGCTCGCTGGGCCGGATGGGGCGTGGGTGGCTGCTCGAACGGGGGGACGGGCGGCTGCTGATCCATGCCCTCGATGCGTTCATCGCAGCCCTGCCCGCGTGGGATCGCGGGCGGATGTGACGGCTCTGACGGCGCTCGGCCCGGCCCTACTCGCTCGTAGCGCGGTGAACTCCTAGCGTGGCAAGTGATCACGGTCACGTCGAAGGAGTCGGAGGAGAAGATCATGCGGGTCGGTGTTCCGAGCGAGGTCAAGAACAACGAGTTCCGGGTGGCGTGCACGCCGGCGGGCGTCAACGAGTTCGTGCTGCACGGGCACGAGGTGCGGGTGCAGCGCGGCGCCGGGGACGGTTCGAGCCTCACCGACGACGACTACCGCGCGGCGGGCGCCGTCATCGTCGACGACGCGGACGAGGTGTGGGCCGACAGTGATCTCATCCTCAAGGTGAAGGAGCCGGTCGCCGAGGAATATCACCGCATGCGCGAGGGCCAGGTGCTGTTCACCTACCTGCACCTCGCGGCCGACCCGACGCTGACGGGGGAGCTTCTCGAGCGCGGTGTCACCTCGATCGCCTACGAGACGGTGCGCCGCGACGACGGGTCGCTGCCGCTGCTCGCACCGATGTCGGAGGTCGCCGGGCGCCTCGCCCCGCAGGTCGGCGCGCAGGCGCTCATGAAGCCGTACGGCGGGCGCGGCGTGCTCATGGGCGGCGTGCCGGGGGTGCGCCCCGCGGATGTCGTCGTGCTCGGCGGCGGCGTGTCGGGGTTCAACGCGGCTCGTGTCGCGCTCGGAATGGGCGCCGACGTCACCGTCCTCGATCTCGATGCCGCACGGCTGCGGGCGATCGACACGGCAACCGGTGGGCGGATGCGGGCGGTGATGAGCAACGCGCACGAGGTCGAGCACGCCTGTCTGCGAGCGGATCTCGTCATCGGCGCGGTGCTCGTGCCCGGTGCGAAGGCGCCGACCCTCGTGAGCAATGAGCTCGTCTCGCGGATGCGGCCGGGCTCGGTGCTCGTCGACATCGCCATCGACCAGGGCGGGTGCTTCGAGGATTCGCACCCGACGACGCACGCCGACCCGACGTTCCGGGTGCACGACAGCATCTTCTACTGCGTCGCGAACATGCCGGGCGCCGTCGCGCACACGTCGACCCATGCGCTTGCGGGCGTCACGCTGCGCCACGCGCTGCAGATCGCCGACGACGGATGGCGCGCCGCATGCCAGCGCGACGCTGCCCTCGGGCGCGGGCTGACGACGCACGCCGGGCAGCTGACGAACGCCGCCGTCGCCGAGGCGACCGACCGGCCGGTCGTCAGTGTCGAGGAGGCGCTCGCGGGGTGAGGCTGCTCTGGCGTGGGCGTGGGCGTGGGCGTGAGCGGGGTCACCGCGTCGCGGGCGAGTGACGTCCGAGCGGGCCGTGCCGCGTCGCCGTCAGAGCCAGTTCTTGCGTTTGAACACGAGCCACATGCAGAACGACACGGCGACCATGAGAAACAGCGCGAATGGGTAGCCGTACGCCCAGTGCAGTTCGGGCATGCGGTCGAAGTTCATGCCGTAGGCGCCGGCGACGACGGTCGGGGCGAAGAGGATGGCGGCCCATGAGGACGCGCGCTTGACCTCGTCGGCTTGGTTGTTGGCGACCTCGGCGAGGCGCTTCATCTCCTCGTTCTGCGTCTGCGCGACGAGGATGGCGTTGAGCTGCAGGATCTCAGACAGTGACTGGCGGAAGTTGTCGTTGCGTTCGACGATCGAAGTGACGTGGTCGCGCACGTCGCGCAGGGCGGTGATGATCTCGTCGTCGGTTCCGTACTTGGCGGCGCCGGCTTCGAGGCCACGCAGCATCGTCTGCAGCGGCTTGACGGCGCGCTGGAGTTCCATGACCTCCTGGGAGAGTTCGTAGATCCGGCGCGACACGGTCGGGTCGGATTCGAAGACCTGCGTCTCGATCTCGTCGATGTCGTTCTCGAGGCCGGCGGCGACGGGCGCGTACCCGTCGACGATGAAGTCGAGCAGGCCGTAGAGGACGGCCTGCGGCCCACGCGCGAGCAGGTCGGGGTCGTTCTCGAAGCGGCTCCGCACGGGCGTGAGGACCGGCTGCGCCGTGTGGCGCACCGTGATGACGAAGTCGGGGCCGATGAAGGCGTGGATCTCACCGAACTTCACCGTCTCCGTCGCATCGTCGTACGTCGCGGGGCGCAGCACGACGAAGAGGGTCTCGTTGTAACGCTCGAGCTTGGGGCGCTGGTGCGCGACGATCGCGTCCTCGACGGCGAGGGGGTGCAGGTCGAAGATGCGCGCGACCTGCTGGAGTTGACGCGGCGTCGGTTGCGTCATGCCGATCCACGCCATGCGCGGGCCGTGGTCGTGGTGTGACGGGTGGTGCAGTTCGCGCCACGCCTCGGCGATCGACCCGGCGTCGCTGACCTTCTGCTCGCCCGCGTAGATCGCCGAGTTGACGATCGTCGCCTCGGGTGGCGGCTGGTCGTCCTCGTCGCGAAGCGGCTCGAACGACGTCTCCTCGGGCGGCGTCGACGCGGGAGGCGGGGTCGCGCGGATGACCCCGAGCGGGGTGGGCACGTAACGGCTTCGCCAGGTGGGCATGGGGTGATCTTAGGGCGGCCTCCCGAGAGAGGCCTGCCAGCGCGCCCGGATGATCGGCTAGGCTGACGGGCGCGCTTCGGCGCACGCTCTCGTGGGACCGGGCGAAAAGTTTTCTAGCCCCGGAATGACGCGGGAGCCGAAGCAGCCCAGGAACGCGAAATGCTGAATCCGGGAACGTGCACCGAAGACGCCTCCTGTCGTCTTGTCCGCCGACCCCACCACACCGCGAGACGCGGACTGGGCCGCTGCGGCACAAGAACTCATCGCTCAGGGCCTGGCCGCGAACGCCAACCGGCGCGACCTGGGACCCTTCATCTGCCCCCGGCGCGGACCATGCCCACGACAAACACCTGATGTGCACGTTAACTTGGCCATGCAACCTTCGGCGCGGTCCCAGGATCGAAAGGGCGAGATGACTCCACTTGAACAGGAAGCGTCCAGGCTGGAGGAGAGCGCGAAGTTTGCCGCTCAAAGCCAGTTTGAAGCAGCCAAGTCTTGGCGGGCCTGGAACTGGGTTCTGGGAGGACTCGCCACCGGCGCGAGTGGCATCGGGGGTGTCCTCACGTTTGCTAGCGGCGACCTGCAAATGCTCGGCGGGGGCTTAGCCATCGCAGCCGCCCTATCCGCGGCGGTACTGACAACTTTACGCCCGGGAACACAGGCGGACGCTGCGCAGAGCGTCGCAAACGAGTACCTGGCGATCCAAGGTGACGCACGGCGGTTACGTCTGCTCGGCTTGCCAGACATGGACCCCTCCGCCTCTTACGAGTCGGTGAAGGCTCTCGCGGAGCAGTCCAAGCGGATCAATGCGCAGGCCGCACCACCCCCACGCTTCGCCTACCAGCGCGCGAAGACGAACATCGAAAATGGAGGCCAAACGCACGAGGTGGACGCGTGAGACCCGAGGACTTCTTGACTCAGGTCATCACGGACGCCACACCCACTGCCAGGGACCGTTCTGCGGCTGCACGGAACCGTGCTGCGCTGAACCGTTGGGCGGAGACCACCTTCATGGGCAACTACGGCTTCCGCGAAACGGGGTCTTGGTCCCATGGCACCGCCGTACGCAGCATGAGCGACGTCGATTACTTCCTCTCCCTACGCGGAGCTAGGCCCAGCGCAAGCAAAGACATCCTCGAATCGCTCCGCACCAGCCTGGCCACGCACCTCTGGAGAGCGACCGTCACTATCAACCGGCCAGCCGTTCGAGTGCAATTCAACGATGGCAGCCCCGACGTTGAAATCGTGCCCGCCTATCTGGACTTCATCTCAGACGACTATCTCATACCCGACCCTGTCTCAACGGGGTGGATTCGCAGCAACCCACGCAAGCACCTGGCCTACGTCGATAGCGCCCAATCTAAGGAACCCGGCGCGAAGAAATTCATGCGCCTGGTGAAGTCATGGAACCACCGCCAGAATGTGGGGCTGTCCTCGTTCTACCTAGAGATGCGCGCCGCCAAGCACGTCCTCAACAACCCGCCCCTCCTGTTGTTACATGACTTTTGCTGGTTGCTCGATGCGCTCCATGTTGGCGGGCTCGCCTCAATGAACGACCCGTCACAGTTCGACGGGCGCAGAATCGAGGCTTGCCCGCAGGTCAGCCGTACCGACAGGGCTCGACTAGTAGGCCTCTACGCAGACGCAGCCCGTAAAGCGCGAGAGCGAGCCAATGATGGCTCCTACGAAACTGCGCAGGTATGGCTAGATTTCATCTTTTACCCGGAGTAATCGAGCGCTGTTCGTTAATGTAGTCAACTGACGCGGCCTCCGGTAGACTAGGCGGTCTAGCACTTACAGCAAGTGCAGTGGTAGAGATCGTTCGAGCGCAAGACGTCGATCTTGCCGCAGTGCTGGCATCGGACTCGCTGCACGAGGTGGTCGCTGTCGACGGGGGCGTCCCCGAGCGCGTCCCGGTGCTTCGCTGTCGCGTCGAGTGCGAAGCGCTCGGCGTCATGCGTGCGCACGATGTGGGGGTCACCGTGTTCGGCGTAGAAGAGTTCGACCTCGGCGGGGGTGAGCCCTGCGCGCTGAAGCGCCTCGTCCTGGAGGCGGACCGCGGTGCGTGACCATTCGACCCAGTAGCAGGCACGGCAGATGCGTTCACCTTCGGCCGCTTTGGTTAGAACGTACTCCAGCCGGTAGTGCGCTTGGCAGCCGCAGGTGAGGCACTCGGTAAGGCGGTACGAGTTGGGGTGGGTGAAGCCTTCGAGTGGTCGTAATCCAGCCTGGGCGAGCATGCTGTCAATGTGCTCGACACACCATGTGGGTCGTGTGCGGGTGCGGAACGCAGCGGTCCTACCACAGTCCGCCTCACTGCACAGCTGTGTAGTGGCCTTTGCGGGAAGTTGCAGCGGCCGGAACGACGGTGTGCTGACCGGTTCCAGACCGGGACCGTCCGGCTTTGCTTTTGGCTGAACAGTCAGATGCTGAAGTTGCTCGTCCAGGGTGGACACGCCATCAAGGACTTGGAGGAAATCAGCTTCGGTCATCAACTCGATGTCTTGACCCTTGTCTTGCAGCGCAAACGCCTTGGCTGCCTTTCCAGAGACGTTCGCGCGGGGGCGAAGGCTGGCGGGGTTGAAGTCTCCGATGACGAGGACATTGGTCTTCTTCGTTGTGGTGGGTGCTGGTTGGCCACCGGCATCCGCGACGGCGTCCCAGGCCATCTGTCGTGTCATCGACATGAGTGCCCCGGTGAAGACCACGGTCCGGCCATAAAGGTAACCGGACGGGTCAGCGTCGGGGTTCGCATCAGGTAGAGCGAGTGCAGCGCTGCCCCCACGCGCTGTCGCGATGCTGACCGAGCCGGTGAACTGGTCGGCGCTCATGTGCCCGATCACGGTGCCGACAGATTCGGCGAGGATGGGAATGCTCGTGACGCCGAGCTGCTGAGCCATGAGCACGGCGACGCGTCCTGCGGCTTCTGCGTCGGCGAGGGCATGGTGGTGGTCGTTCACTTCCGCCCCGTAGGCGTCCAAGACGAAGGGGAGGCGGTATGAGGGTAGGCGCAGGTGGCGTCGGGCGGCGACGAGGGTGCAGAAGAAGTCGATGCGCGGCCAGGCGATCCCGTCGGCTGCGCATGCGTAGCGGATAACGCCGATGTCGAAGCTGGCGTTGTGGCTGACGACAATGTCGTCGCCGATGAACTCGACAATCTCGGTTAGGCGACCAGCCCATGACGGTTGGTCACGGACAGTGTCGGCGTCGATGCCGTGGAGTTGGGTGTTGAACGCATCGAAGTGTGATGCTGCCGCCGGGGGTCGGATGAGCCAGTAGGCGCGATCGACGGGGCGGCCCCCTCGGAACCTCACGAGGCCCACTGAGCAGGGTGATCCCCGGTAGGAGTTCGCTGTTTCGAAGTCGATGGCCGTGAAGTCGAGCCCGTCCATCAGGAGACCGTCCCAGTGAATAGGCTGATGACCTCTGATGGGAGGGCACGAATATCCGGCTCGTTTAGCTCGGCGGGCATCATCCACGGCGTATCCCCGGTCCGAGGATGCGTGGTTCGGCGAACTCTCTCACGTTCCGTCTCCAGCCAATCGCGCCACACGCGTCGAAGGTAGTTGGCAGACGCGAGGGCTCGCTCGCTTGGCGTGTCAGTGGTGGCCGGCGTAAACGTACGCGCGGGCACCGCATCCGGGACCGCTAGGTTCGCGTTGCGCGTCTTGTGCTTGTATGCGGCAATGGCCGAGAGGATTTCGGCGTGCAGGGCGGTGGTGCGTTCCTCCAGAAGAGAGAGACCATCGAAGTTTGCGGCGGGCCGCTTGTCGCCGATGGAGCTGCCGTCGGTCAGTAGCACGTAGCGCTCCGTAAGGAGATTGTTAAAGGTCGACTCGAAGTCGGGAGCGGCTCGATCAAGAACAACGGCGTTGGTGTGGTCGACCATCGCTGTCCCAGTTCGGGACGTTAGCCAGACCGCCCACTGAGCGGCTCCGGGGTGCGCGTCAACAACTGCGAATCCAAGCATGGTGGGAGCCTATCTCTCGGCCGCTCCAGCGGTGGTCTTTCGAAATTGGCGGGCTGCCGCAGTTGGGGAGTGCCTTAACGTCCGGTGCGCGGCACGGGAGCACTCGGCCGGGCAGTTCGCGTCTTTGCGCTCGGCGCGACACGCAACGGCCTCAGCTTCCGGCTAGCACTTCAGCTGCCTCGTCAAGGAACAGTCCGTCTCCGTTGGGCAGTACGAGCGCGGGTGCGGTCTTGTTCGGCTGGTTCTGTTCGGTGAGGGCGCCGGTGGTGCTGGCGTAGGCACCAGTAGTGGGCACTCTTGCGTCGCGGTTCCGCGAGGATGCGTTGCCGTAGAGGTGGCCCGTGGTGACTGCGGTGTTGTTCAGGTCCCATGACATGGTCACCGGGTCTGTCCAGATGCCGCGGGTGATCTTGTTCTGCACGGTGTCGTAGAGCAGGCCATTACTCAGGATGGCCTGGGTGCGGTCGGCAGAGATGGCCTGGGGTTGGGTCTCATCCCCGATGCTGCTCTCATCGAACCGGTCCGGGTTGCCTTGGCGCGGGTAGGCGCCCCTAGCGGCGGGTTTCAGGTCGGTTCCGTAAGGGACATAGATGACGTCGCCATTGGTTGGCCCATCGACGCTGAGCACGATCTTTCCGTTGGTGGTCCAGGCCATCGCGTGAATGGCGCGGTCCTGCCCTTCGTCACCGGCGATGCCGCTGGATGCGTCATGGCCGTTCGCATACAGACGAGTCGTCGGCTTACCTTCAGTGCCGCCGACGAGCTCGAGTGGCATGACCTTGCCGCCGTTGACGCTGGCGCCGATGATGCGCCCACCGTGTTGCGGCGCGAGCGTAGTGTAGGTGTTCTTAGTGGGGTCATAGAATGATCCGCTTCCCTCGCCGTTACGTGTGGCAATCGCGAAAATGACGTCGCCCATCCATACGGCGTTGAAGCTGTGAAGCGCCCTGGGTTTCGTTCCGCGCTTATGTGGTGACGAGGGTGCTCGTGTGGGATTGATCGTAAGCCGCTTCGACCTCGACTGGGGTGCGGTAGCCGAGGGCTTCGTGCAGGCGCTGGTGGTTCCACCAGCTCACCCACTCCAACGTCGCCAACTCAACCGCCGACGTCGACGGCCACGTCGTGCGCGAGTAGATCAGCTCGGCCTTGTACAAGCCGTTCACCGTCTCAGCCAAGGCGTTATCGTACGAATCGCCCACTGTCCCAACGGAAGGCGCAACGCCGTGCTCGGCCAACGTGTCGGTGTACGCCAGCGAAACGTACTGGACTCCGCGGTCACTGTGATGCACGAGCCGCCCGCCCTGACGCGCCGCCGGGGTCGTGGTGATCGCCTGCTGCAACGCGATCAGCGGCAATGCCTGCGTCGTCAGCGATGACGCGACCGACCAGCCCACGATCTTCCTTGTGCACGCATCGGTGATGAACGCCGTGTACGCGAACCCACCGACGGTGCGCACGTACGTGATGTCCGCAACCCACAGCTCGTTCGGCGCCATCGCGTGGAAGTCACGCTCGACCAGGTCCGGGCGGTGATCGGGCAGCTTCGACGCGACGGTCGTGAACGGGCGACGCCCGCGCCGAACACCGTGCAGCCCAGCGACTTTCATGAGCCGGGCGGTCTGATCACGCCCGATCATCCAGCCCCGGCGGCGCATCGCGTGCCACATCTTGCGCTGGCCGTACACGCCGTAATTCTGGGCGTGAAGGCGTTTCACTTCCTCCACGAGGACATCGTCGCGGATCGCTCGCGCGCAGCGCGGGCGCGTCTTCGCGGCCCGGTAGCCGCGGGAGGTGGGGGCACCTCCCGCTTGCGGGGGAATGAACCCACAGTCCGTCGCGCGCAGAACGCGACAGATGGACTCGACCCCGAACTGACCCTTGTGTTCGTCGATGAACCGGATCATCTCGTCGTGGGGCGGTCGAGTTCCGCTGCGAAAAAAGCCGATGCTTTCTTCAAGATCTCGTTCGCGCGCCGTGTCTCTGCGAGTTCGCGGCGAAGGCGCCGGTTCTCTTCCTCGAGCGACTCACGCGGCGCTGCCGCGCCCGCCATGGCTAGTTGTTCGCCGACACGGGGCATCCAGTTACGGATGGTCGCCGGCGCGATGCCGAGCGAGGCTCCGACAGCGTCCATCGCGACCCGCTGTGAGCATGCTTCGGCGGCGCGCTTGTCGAGCACCATCCTGACGGCGTGCTCACGCAAGTCCTGGTCGTACTTCTTGGGCATGGTCCGATTCTCCTTCAGGTGGGTCGGAACCAAACCCAGGGCGCTTCACTGTCGACGGAAGGCACCGATAGGGGCGTCGTGGTGATGGTGCCCCCGCTGAGCTTTACCAGGACAGAGCCGCCGCTAAACCCGCCCGTGTCGAGCAATAGGGCGGGACTGGGGTGTGTGATGGTCACCCACTGGGTGCGGGTGCCGTCCATTAGCTTCTTGTTCACGACGGGAGAGACAGTGACCTTCTTGGTGGCCGGGTCGAGGGCGACAATGTGCACGTCTCGGCTGCCGGTGGCAGGGTCGGTGCCGGTGGCCATGGGGAACCAGGCGCGGTCCTGATACCAGGTTGCGCCTGCCTCGGGCACCGGTACGAGCGGTGCGAGGTCTTTGACCTGGGTGCTCGACCATGCCGCGGTGGAGGAGAACCCGTCGACGGGGGTGATCTTGGGTGAGTTCGCTGTGGTCGGCGCGCTACCAGTGCCGCTGATGCTTGCCTTGGCCGGTTCTTTGTCGCCTCCGCAGGCTGCCAGGGCGCCGAGTGCGCCGGTCATGGCGAGGGTGAGGACGCTGCGGCGCGCGAGGATTGGTGTGGGTGACTTGTTCATGGTGGCGGCCCTTTCTGCGTGGTGGTGGTGGCAGCTAGTGTCGCGCGTCATTAATTCGTTGACAGTATGGGATGGTGGCATATGCCGTCACCTGTGCTGGAGATCATCGAAGAGGACCGTGCGACCCTGACCTCGTGGACACGGTCGCGGACGTTGCCGGCGGGACGTGCGCAGCGTGCGCGGATCGTGCTGGCCGTCGCGGCGGGGACGGGCACCTCGGCAGTGGCGCGGCATGTCGGGGTCTCGCGTCCGACTGTGATCAAGTGGCGTGACCGGTTCGCCGTCGACGGGCTCGCTGGCCTCGAGGACGAGGAGCGTTCGGGCCGACCGAAACGCATCGATGATGCTGTGATCATCGCCACCACGCTCGAGCCGCCACCGGCCAAACTCGGGGTGACGCATTGGTCCTCGCGGTTGCTGGGCAGGCACTTGGGGATCGGGGATGCCACCGTCGCCCGTGCCTGGCGCAAGTACGGGGTCAAGCCATGGCGGCGGGAGACGTTCAAGTTCTCCACAGACCCGGAGCTGGAGGCCAAGGTCCGCGACGTGGTGGCTGTGACAGGTTGGTGTGGCCCCACTGTGACGGTCTGATCTGGCCCCATGTGCGACTTGCCGGGGCGGTTATGACGGTTTGATCTGGCCCCACCCGAACCTTGGCTTCATCTACTGGTTTCGAGCGATCGGGGTTGGGATGGAGTCACGGGTGGAGTTGTTCGCGGCGATCCGCCGGGACGCGCGGGTCGAGGGCCTGGGCGTTCGGGCGCTGGCCAACCGGCACGGGGTGCATCGGCGCACGGTGCGGCAAGCCCTGGCGTCGGCGACACCGCCGGCACGGAAGACGCCAATCAGGTCTTCACCGCGGTTGGATCCGTTCAAGGACACGATCGACGCCATGCTGCGCTCCGATCTGGAAGCACCGCGCAAGCAGCGGCACACCGCGACCAGGATCCTGGCGCGGCTCATCGACGAGTACGCCGCGACCGACTTGTCGTATTCGACGGTGCGGGACTACGTGCGGGTCCGGCGCGCGGAAATTGATGTGGAGGCCGGTCGCCGTGTCGAGGAGGCGTTCGTCCCGCAGGAACACGCACCGGGCGAGGAAGCCGAGGTGGACTTCGGCGAGGTCTACGTGATCTTGGCTGGGGTGAAGACCAAGTGCCACATGTTCATCTACCGCCTGTCTTTCTCTGGGAAGGCGGTGCATCGGGTCTACCCGACTGCGCGCAGGAAGCATTCCTGGAGGGCCACATCGACGCTTTCGAAACGTTGGGCGGGGTCCCGACCCGGCACATCCGGTATGACAACCTGACCTCCGCAGTGCTGGCGGTCCTGCATGGCGGTGACCGTCGCCGCAAGGAGAACGACAGGTGGGTGCTGTTCAAATCGGCGTACGGGTTCGACTCGTTCTACTGCCAGCCCGGCATCGCCGGCGCGCATGAGAAGGGCGGCGTCGAAGGTGAGGTCGGCTGGTTCCGCCGCAACCACCTGACCCCGATGCCCGAGGTCGGCTCCCTGGACGAGCTCAACGACATGAATCGCTCCGGGTCTGGTGGAGGCTCTGATCCAACGGAAGGATGCAGAGCATGCCCGCACCACGGAAGTACCCCGACGAGCTCCGCGAACGCGCCACGCGGATGACGCTGGAAGCCCGTCAAGACCCCGCCACGAGGACCGGAGCATTCCGCCGCGTAGGAGAACAGCTCGGGATCAATCCCGAGACGCTGCGCAACTGGGTCCGCCAAGCCGAGATCGACCACGGCCACCGCCCCGGAATCACGACCAGCGAAGCCGCCCGGGTGGCCGAGCTGGAGAAGGAGAACCGTGAACTACGGCGGGCGAACGCGATCCTGCGCTCGGCGTCGGCTTTCTTCGCGGCGGAGCTCGACCGCCCACAGCGCTGATCGTGGACTACATCGACGAACACAAGCACGAGTTCGGTGTCGAGCCGATCTGCGCCACGCTGTCCGCGGCAGGCACACAGATCGCACCGAGCACGTACTACGCGGCCAAGACGCGCACTCCTTCAGTGCGCAGCCTGCGCGATGAGCAGGTGCTCGTGGAAATCCGGCGGGTGCATGAGGCCAACTACGGGGTCTACGGGGCCCGGAAGGTCCACGCGCAACTGCGGAGGGAGGGCCTGCAGGTGGCCAGGTGCACGGTGGAGCGGCTCATGCGAGCCGCAGGCCTGCGCGGGATCAGCCGCGCGAAGGGACCGAGGACCACGGTCCCAGGCCGCGGCCCGGATGAGCGTCAAGACCTGGTCCAGCGAGACTTCACCGCGGCGGCTCCGAACCAGCTGTGGGTCGCTGACATCACCTACTGCCGCACTTTCAGCGGATGGGTGTACGCCGCGTTCATCATCGACGTGTTCTCCCGACGGGTGCTGGGCTGGCAGCTGTCGAAGTCGCTGCGCACGGACCTGGCCCTGGACGCGTTGGAGATGGCGTTCTGGACGCGTCAGCGCGCAGGCCAAGACGTGGCCGGGCTACGGCATCACAGCGATAAAGGAGTCCAGTACGTCGCCGTGCGATACACCCAGCGGCTGGCCGAGGCCGGCGCAGTCGCCTCAGTCGGCTCGACGGGGGACTCGTATGACAATGCCCTCGCGGAGGCGTTCAACTCGCTGTTCAAGGCGGAGCTGATCCGGAACAAGGGGCCATTCAAGTCCATCGAGGACCTGGAGATCGCGGTCGCGGAGTACATCGACTGGTTCAACCATCGTCGTGTGCACGGCGAGATCAGGCTGGTCCCTCCGGTCGAGTTCGAGGACGTCTACCATCATGAGAACCCCGTGCCGGCGCCCGCCGGGACGGCACTTACGAGCCTCTAACAAACCCGGGGCGATTCAACAAGATCCGTGGATGGGAAGCCGACGACGACAGCCGGCGGATCGACGGGAAGCTGGCCACCATCGGTGTCGATTACGCTGCTGAACGAAACCTGTTGGCACCGTTGCCGATCGACAGGTTCGACCCCGGGCTGGTTTTGCACCCACGCGTCGACCGATCCGCGATGATCACCGTGCGGATGATGAAGTACTCGGTGCCCGCGCACCTGATCGGCCGCAAGGTCCGCGTCTCGCTACGCGCCTCGCACCTGGTCGTGTTCGACGGCCACACCCTGGTGGCCACCCACCCGCGGGTCGCCGCCCGCGGCGGGCGCGTCGTCGACCTGGACCACTACCTGGAAGTCCTGCGACACAAGCCCGGCGCGTTACCGGGCTCGACCGCCCTGGCCGATGCCCGCGCCAAGGGAACATTCACGCCCGCGCATGACGCGTTCTGGGCCGCCTCCCGCAGGGTCAACGGCGACACCGATGGCACCAAAGAGCTCATTGACGTTCTGCTGCTGCACCGCTGGTTGCCGGCCGACGCCGTGGTCGCCGGCATCACGGCCGCCTTGCGGGTGGGGGCGGTGACCGCCGAGGTCGTCGCGGTCGAAGCCCGCCGGCACGCGGCAACCTGTGACGCTGGCATCGGCGGCGAAGGTGGGGCCAGTTCTGATGGTCACCTTGTTGCTCACGACGGTGTTCATGAGCAACGCGTTGTCAGTCTCACACAACGACGCTTGACTGACCCGGCTGCGGTGATCGCCGGTCTTCCGCCGGATACCCGGCCGGTTCCTTCGGTGGCCGTCTACGACCAACTTCTGCCGCGACGCCGCACCACCACCGCCGCCGCGCAGGGCCCGACGAAAGCGAGTACCAGCTGATGCCCACTGCGCCCGGGACCGCGATCACTCCGACTCTGCGGCGACGACGCGGCCTGACCGAGGAAGCCGCCCTGGCCGCCGTCGACCAAGCCTGCCGCCGGTTGCGGCTGCCGACGATCCGGGCGGTGCTGGATGAAGCGATCGGCGTGGCCAAGAAGGAACAGCTGTCGTATCCGGGGTTCCTGGCCGAACTGCTCCTGGCTGAGGTCGACGATCGCGATCGCCGCTCGTCGATGCGTCGTGTGAAGGCGGCGCAGTTTCCCCGCAGCAAATGGATCGGTGACTTCGACTTCACCGCGAACCCGGCGATCGAGGCAGCGACCATCCACCAGCTCGCCAAGGGCGACTGGATCCGCAAAGGCGAACCCCTGTGCCTGATCGGCGACTCGGGCACGGGCAAAACCCACCTGCTCATCGGGCTGGGCACCGCGGCCGCCGAGCAAGGTCACCGGGTGCGCTACACGTTGGCCACCCGATTAGTGAACGAACTCGTCGAAGCCGCCGACGATAAGATCCTCGCGAAAACCATCGCCCGCTACGGCCGCGTCGACCTGCTCATCATCGACGAGCTTGGCTACATGGAACTAGATAGCCGCGGCGCGGAACTCTTGTTTCAGGTCCTCACCGAACGTGAGGAGAAGAACTCAATCGCGATCGCGTCCAACCAAAGCTTCAGCGGCTGGACCGACACGTTCACCGATCCCCGCCTATGTGCCGCGATCGTGGACCGGCTCACCTACCACGGCACCATCATCGAAACCGGCACCACCAGCTACCGACTCGCCCACAGCCAGGCAACGGTGCAGGCAGCGCGATGACGCGTGTACCCCCACCTTCCACCATATACCCCCCTGGGGTATATGGTGGAAGGATGGACATCTCGAACTCGAAACTGCCCCGACGACTCTTGCTGACACTGGCGGCTACCGGAGCTGCCGCTGCGCTGGCCGCGTGCTCGGGCGGTTCCGGTGATCAGGCCGGCACCGGTTCCAGCACCCCCATAAGCCACATGTCGATGAGCTCGTCCACCATGCCGATGCACCACGGCGACGGTGGTCCCGTCCCGGTCGGGATGAAGCCGGCTGCGCATCCCACGTACCCGGTCGGTAGCACGGTGATTCTGACCGCGAATCACATGGCGGGCATGAACGGTGCCCGGGCCACCGTCGTGGGGGCGTACTCCACCTTTACGTACGCGGTGAACTACACCCCCACTACCGGCGGGCCGGCGGTCAAGGACCACAAGTGGGTGGTGCAGCAAGAAATCAAGAACGCCGGCACTGGCCGGCTCGCCGACGGAACGAAGGTGGTCTTGACCGCCGACCACATGCCCGGCATGAAGGGCGCGACCGCCACGATCGCCAGTTCGACCGACCAGACCGTCTACGTCGTCGACTACACCGCCGGTGGTATGACAATGAAGAACCACAAATGGGTCGTCCAGGACGAGATGAAACCCGCAAAATGAGCGACCCAGTCGCCGCTCGGCGACGACCTGACCCAGTCTCGATGACCTCGGCGAAGGAGCGAAGCCCCATGACCATGCGGACAGCAAACGCGGTGAGGGCCACCGGTGAAGGCGCGTGGCGGACCGCTCCGCCACCCGGCAATGCCCGGCGTTTCGACTCGGTGATTCGGTCGGCGGGCCCCCAAGTTTTAGGCGGCGGGCAGTGATTCTCGACGGGGTAATGCTGCTGTGGTTCATCCAGGTCGCGATCGCAGTTGCGTTCGTCGCCGTCGACATCCACACCACCCCCGAGGCCACGGTGATGAAGTGGGGGTTCGTGATCATCACCGCGTTCAGCGGCCTATTCGGGGCGCTGCTGTACGTGCTCAGCTGCCGCGAACCGCTGCCCGGCACCCACGAGCTGTACGTCGCTGCGAAATGGCGGCAGGTGGTCGGCTCCACCATGCACTGCGTGGCCGGCGACGGGATCGGGATCCTGGCCGCCGCAGTCATCACCTCCCGGCTGGGCCTGCCGATGTGGGCGGACGTGCTGTGCGAGTACGCGCTCGGGTTCATCTTCGGATGGACAGTGTTCCAGGCCCTGTTCATGAAGAGCATGTTCAGCTCCTACCGGCGGTCGCTGACCGGCACCTTCATGTCCGAGCTGCTGTCGATGAACACGGTGATGGGCGGGATGACCGCGGTGATGGTGCCCTGGATGACCCACAACATGGACGCGATGAGCCCGACCGGGCCGACGTTTTGGTTCGTTATATCGATCTCGCTGTGCGCCGGGTTCGTCGTGGCGCTGCCGATGAACTGGTGGTTGGTGGATCACGGCCTCAAGCACGGCATGATGACGGTTCGCCCCGACGGCACCCCGGTTCCGCAGGCGGCCGCGGTAGCGGCGGCCAGCGCGGCGCTCAGCGGATACCGGCTCGTCCCGGCCACCACGCCGCCGGCCGAGACACCGCACCAGGCGATGCCCGACCGGCCCAGTCGGGGCAAGCTGGCGTCGATGACCCTGGTCAGCTTCCTGGTCTTCGCCGCCGGGTTCCTGATCGCCGGACTACTGGGAACCCTCACCATGACGCGCTAGCAGCCGTCCTTCGCCTCCCGCGACGGTTCACTCCGCGCCACACCGAGGGGGCGGATCAAACGGTCACGGGACTTGATCTGCGAGGGCTTGGCATAGATCTCCTTACGGTCCTGGCCGCAGCCGGGGTGCAGCCACCATGCCAGCCCCACCGGCTGGCCCGGCTGAGCGAGCACGAACGTCGGTGGTCCCGGTGAAGCTGCGATCCTTCCCTGCTGGCTGGCCGTGAGGACGGATGCGGGTGATTCTCGCCGACACGCCGGTCGCCGCGACGGCGGGCATACAGCACGTCGTCGTCGGCGAACACTTACCGGCGATTCACTTCCGGCGGGGCCGGATCAAACCGTCACCCTGGGGCCAAACGAGGTTGACAGAATCAACGTGGTCGGGCTGTACCTGAACCCACCGGAGAAGGCGGTCGTGCTGTGCGTGGATGAGAAGTCCCAGATCCAGGCCTTGAACCGGACCGCGCCGATCCTGCCGCTGCGACCAGGCTTGCCGGAGAAGGCGACCCACGACTACAAGCGCAATGGCACCACCACGCTGTTCGCCGCTCTCGAGGTAGCCACCGGTGCGGTGACCGACCAGTGCTACGACCGGCACGGTAAGGCCGAGTTCCTCGACTTCCTCAAGAAGGTCGCCAGGGCTTACCCGCGCCGGGAGCTGCACGTGGTCCTGGACAACTACCACACCCACAAGCACGAGGACATCAAGCAGTGGCTGGCCAAGCACCCGCGGATCACGTTGCACTTCACCCCGACCAGCGGGTCCTGGCTCAACCTCGTCGAGGTTTTCTTCGGGATCATCACCCGACAGGCCATCCGCCGCGGCTCCTTCGACAGCGTCAAGCAACTCGTCACAGCGATCAGCACCTTCATCGACGGCTGGAACGAGCGCTGCCACCCATTCATCTGGACCAAGACCGCCGAGGAAATCCTGCCCCACGCCACCCGTCAAACCAGTTCAGGCGCGTGACATCAGAGACCGAACGCGCCGCCGCCGACGAGGATTGCGACGCCCAGTCCGATCAGGACGATGGGGAAGAGGATGTGCTCCCGCCGTTCGAGGACCTCGGCGATGGGTCGACGCGTGGCGACGAACTTGGCGGTGGCCACCAGCACTGCCACGAGCACGAGGAAAACGATGCAGAAGGTGATGACAGCGGGAGTACTGATGTTGAGGAAGACCGGGACGTAAACGCCGATGTTGTCCCCACCGTTGGCGAAGGTGACGCCGGCGACGGTCGCCACGGCAACGCTCTTACCTGACACGGCGGCATCATCGTCGTCGCCCTCGCCGCGGTAGACCTCCCACGCAGCCCAGAGACCCAGCGCGAGGGGGATGAGCCCAAAGTAGGGAATCGCCTCCTCTGGCAGCGCCCACCCCGCCCCCAAGGTCACCACGAGTGCGGCGGCGAGGATCCCGACGAAGCCAAGGTATTGCCCGGCCAAGATCTTCGCGGTCGTCCCGGGGCGTCCGGCACCTCGGGCGAAGAAGAGCGAGAGCACGATGATGTCGTCGATGTTGGTCGCGATGAAGAGCCCGATCGCTTGGAGCAGCGCCGCGGCCGTCATGCGCCGGACCTGCCGTCGTGGCAACCAGGCACCTCGCAGGCGACGTCGAGGCAGGGGGCGTCCGCGTCGACGGCCAGCTTGACCTCGACCAGCTCGGTGAGCGCACGTGCGAGGTGGGGGTCAGCGATCTCGTAAAGGGCCTGGCGGCCCTCATGGGTGCCGACCACGATCCCGCAGTCCCGCAGGCAACCCAGGTGGTTCGACACATTCGAGCGCGTCAGGGTCTAGCGCGTTGGCGAGCTCTGCCGGATGCGCGGGGCACGCCAGAAGCGACAGAAGGATCCGTGAACGCGTGGGGTCGGCCATCGCCCGGCCCAGACGCTGCATGGCGTCCAAGCGGGAAGCAAGAGTCAGCATGCACTGAACGATACAGTAACCGCTGAACTACAATCGCCCCACCCAACTCGTCAAACAAGTTCAGACGCGTGACACTAGGGGGTAGCACTTCCAACCCCCGCCATGAAAGTACATGACTATGTACTGTGCGTGCGGGGGGCAGCCCAGAACGTGGGAGGCGTGCCGTCACCCGAACCAGACCTAAGCCGCCTGCGAGATATCTTGTCACCGCCCGCGCGGAGTCGGGGATGACGTTCGAGCAGCTCGCTGAAGCATCCGGCCTGCACCGGCAAACCCTCACCAACATCGCCCGCGGCGCAGCGAAGGGCGACTTGCGCACCTGGCTCATGCTGGCAAGGGCCTTCGACGCGACTCTTGACGAGCTCCTGGCGCCAGTGTGGCATGACTCAGCATCCTGAGGCACCCGCCCATACCCCGGACGCGAAATTGAGCGAAGCGCTGCCCCGGAAGGCGGAGTTGTGGACTGGGAAGCGTCCACCGTTCGACCCGCCGACATGGGTGACACCGAATGGTTGAAATGCCTGGAGGCCGGTCGCGTCGTCGGCGTCACGGTACGCGGTGTGGTCGCCGTGGCAGTAGCGGAAACGCTCAACTCTCTTTTGCGGGGTTGCCCTGATCGGGACGTGCCAGGCGTGCAAACGGCCCTGCAAAGGCACATGTGCGAGACCATCAGGCTTGGGCGCGAGCTGCCTAAATATGACGAAGCAGATTTACTACTACGGTCGCCGGGAAACCGCGCCACTACTGGGAAGTCGACTTCTTCTCGGACTGCTGCGACGCGTTCGAGAAGAGGTGGACCAGCCTGAGCTGACCCGCATCGTTGATCAGGGTGTTCCCGTGACCGAAGGAACCCTTGTTGCGGCTGCACCGGCTCTTGATCGAGCAGGTGCTGTGCACGCTGCCCGCGAACTCGTTGACCTGTTGATCGACAATGCAGCAACGACCGCACCGAGCCGTGGCGGCAAGGACGTGAGTCTGCTGCTGCATGGGAGTGGGCGCGCCTACCGGGTGACGCCCCTGACGCAGCGAGACATGGTGCGCACAGTCATCCCCCCGGATGGCACCCCGATCGCGAATAAGGACATCCGCGAAGCCGTCAAGGAACAGTTCGGCGACGCGGCACCAACCGACAATCAGATCGACCAGACGATTGTCCGGCCTGCGCCGCGACAAGGAACTGCGGCGCGTCTCGCATGGCGTCCAAGCCGGCGACGGAGTTGTTCGGTCACGAGCCCTACCCGACCGATCCGGGCCGCAAGCGGGCTCGGAGCTAGGAGCACGTGAATACATGAGTGAGCACCCGTATCGGGTGCACCCAGAAAAGACGAAAGCTCCCGCCGCCAGCGTCAACTGGCGATACGAGAGCCGTCATCAAGGTCTTGGAACCGCCCTTCGATGCTACGGCACCCCCAGCGGGCACGCAATCATCACTCCTGGGGTGCCCCATGCCCAAAACTCTCCGAACCGCGCATGACCCACACGTCTGCGTCGAGCGCGTCTTCCAGCGCGGCGAGTGTCGCGACGTCGCACCACGTCTCACCGCGGAGCACTCGCGTCACCGTCGTGTGCGCGACATTGGCGCGCGCCCGCGACGCTACGCACGGACTCGCCGGACGCGTGGAGGTGGTCACGCAGGCTGCGGCACGTCGCTTGCACGCGTTCTACGTGCGGTGGGGCGTCGTCGCGCAGCACCGCATCGGGCCAGCTGCCACTCGCGACGTAGCGGGCTGTGCGCGGTGTGCGGGCGTCACTCATGCACCCCATTTTGCCCGGAATTTCGGGGTTGTCGGTGCCTACACCTCTAATGGTGCACATGAGCACCACTTGGGGATGGGCGCATGACCGCCACGCGACCGGCACCACTGACTCTCGACCAGGCCGATGTGCTGGTGGCCGCCATGAGTGATACGCCGCTATCGACCGCCATCCGCGTCCTCATCGCCACCTGGCGCGAGCGTGCCAGTGCGGGCGACATGTCGCCTCAGACCGTCGACAAGTTCACCCTGCTCATGGGCGATTCGACCGCTACGCCTACGCGACGGGCGCCCTCATTTGCGCCGACGTCACCCCCGACCTCGTGAGCGATTTCATCCGCGCGCACGGTCGTGACAGGCAGGGCAACGAAGCGCCACCATCGGTATCGACGCAGCATCAGCGACGCAGCGTCATCCGGCTGTGGGCCCGCGACGCGATCGTCGCCGGGTACCTCCTCGCTGATCCGACGCTGCACCTCGATCTCCCGCCCCGTAGCCGGTCGCTGACACGCCCGGT